>NZ_AADV02000323.1 GCF_000167195.1 Crocosphaera watsonii WH 8501
TCTTACACTGCTACTTCTTTAAAAGGCAAAACATTTCGACAAACCAATCAAGGAAAATATATTGCTCGTCTAACTGAAAAATCAAGACATGACCGAAGACATAGTAATTTTTGGATAGGACTTTATGGCTCTCTTTGGATTCACGCTTGGGAATTTTGCTCTGATTTTATTTCAATTATGATGAGCAATAATCCCCAGAAACTCAACAATTATAAAAAAGGGTTACAAGCCATGTCCATAATAGATAAGACGGCTTAATTCCCCTATTTTATCTTAACATAAAATAACCAGTGGGAGATGATTTATTTTAGATGTAACTATCCAAAATAAACCAATTTTTATTATTTAATAAAAACTAATATTGCCCAAGGGGTTGATTTTGAGCATCAACTCTGTGGGGGGGAGGACGGTGTAACCCTCCTCCCCCCCACACACACGGCAAGAATGATTATCATTATTGTTTATTCTCAATAAGCCCTCTAGTTTTTGACAATTTATAGAGCGATCACCACGGCTGAAACCCTCTTTCAATCAGGGTTTTAACGGGCTTGTCACCCCGTGAGCTTTTTGGCTGTACCAATATGACATTGTGCCAACTTATTCCCAATATGACGAGAACCAGAATGTAACATTAACCAAATTTGGTTTTCTGTGTCTAAACAAACCTCAATGAAATGATTACCTCCCCCTAATGATCCCATTTGCTTTAAGGCTTTACCTTCTAACTTTTGAACTCCTTTATGTAAGTCCTTAAAGTTGCGCCAATTTTGCCAATTTGTAACCATTTTATCGGCTTCTTTATTCTGCTCAAAACCCACAGGAATAGTGGCCTCAATTTCTGAGCGAATTTGCTTTAATTTTCCTTCTAATTGAGCAGCTTGATAAGGGGTTTTAATAGCAGCCATCCCGCAACCAATATCTACCCCCACAGCAGCAGGAATAACTGCATCTTCGGTGGCAATAACTGACCCCACTAAACCCGAATTTCTCACAAAATCTGCGATCGCCAAACACAGAAGCCTTACAGGAAGTGGGTTTGAACAGAGCGATCGCAGATTTCCCCAACCAATAGTCTGTTGTCAGATTTTAAGTTAAAATCAACCCGAATTAGACAAAGATGAAAAGATAAATCAATCACTCATTTTTTCAAAAAAATTATTAATAAAATCTCTAATAGTACTAGATTGTTAGAATAAAATATGCTATAATTTAATCATTAAAGCAATTTACCTTAAACTGATTTAATGAGTCCCAGTCATCCCCGAACCCCTAGTCAAGTAATCAACTTTAGTAAACAGAAAGGAAAAGAAATAATCGCTAATTTTGATGGGGGACTAATCACTTCAGATGCGGGGATTGTCTGGATAGCTGAGTTGGATAAAAAACTGGGAATTACCGAGAAGTTTGGTAACTGTTTTCAAGATCATCGTCATCAATCTTATGTAGATCATTCCGTTCATGAGTTATTAGCACAAAGGCTTTATGGAATTATTTTAGGCTATGAAGATGTCAATGACCATGATAAATTACGTCACGATCCTGCCCTTAAGATCGCTTTAGAAAAGCTTAATGAACTTGAAGATAAAAAGGGATGGTTAGCTGGAAAAAGTACAATTAATAGATTGGAATATTGTCCTGAGACTATTCTCGACCAAAAAACGAGTCGTTATCATAAAATAGAAACCAACTTTGAAGCCATTGAAAAATCTTTTGTCGAATTTTTTTTAGAGTCTTATAAAAAACCTCCCTTAAGTATGATATTAGATATGGATGTCACGGATTGACCATGTACATGGTAATCAAGAAGGGGCATTTTTAAATAGTTATTATCACGGAATATGTTATGCTCCTTTATATATTTCTGTGGGTCTCATTGATTAGTTGCTAACTTCGTGCTCTAATGTAGTTCAGCGATGGAGCCTTAGAGGATTCCAAGAATTTCGGACTATTGGGGACATGCTCAACCNTTTCAAACCAAGGGGGAAATGCCTTGCCCTTAAGAACTTCTTTTGGGAAATGCTTTGTTGATATGTGC
>NZ_AADV02000322.1 GCF_000167195.1 Crocosphaera watsonii WH 8501
ACTACGCTTAGAACACAGAGTTGGTGCCTGCACGCCCACTCAGGAGGATCCCACGCCGACGTGAACAGAGTCTTACTCATCCAGCCCACCACCAGCAGCGCCACTACCAGTAAATGCAACATAATCTGCCAGCAACTTAGACCCGTTGCGACACGAACACGTTGTTGCCACTTCATGGCTTCTCTCCTGAAGAATTTATCTCTACTTACTCAGAGTACCGAACTTTACGGAAAATTCCGTAAGACCGCACCTTTTTGTGACGCCGACTACACTATTTCAATGAGATAAGAGGCAAAGACAGGAAAATTATGCCCGATCAAACACAACAATTTTCGTTCAAGGTGCTCACCATCAATATTCACAAAGGCTTTACCGCGTTTAACCGACGCTTCATTTTGCCGGAACTTCGCGACGCCGTGCGTACCGTCAGCGCCGATATTGTTTGCCTGCAGGAAGTGATGGGCGCGCACGAAGTTCATCCGCTGCATGTGGAAAACTGGCCCGATACCTCGCACTACGAGTTTCTCGCCGACACTATGTGGAGCGATTTTGCCTACGGTCGCAATGCCGTATACCCGGAAGGGCATCACGGCAACGCCGTACTGTCGCGTTATCCCATTGAACATTATGAGAATCGCGATGTTTCGGTCGATGGTGCGGAAAAGCGCGGCGTGCTCTACTGCCGCATTGTGCCGCCGATGACCGGAAAAGCGATTCATGTGATGTGCGTACATCTGGGCCTGCGTGAGGCGCACCGTCAGGCGCAGCTTGCGATGCTCGCCGAATGGGTGAATGAGCTACCGGACGGCGAACCGGTATTGGTGGCGGGTGATTTCAATGACTGGCGGCAAAAAGCTAATCATCCGTTAAAAGTGCAGGCCGGACTGGATGAGATTTTTACCCGCGCCCACGGACGCCCGGCGCGCACGTTTCCGGTGCAATTTCCTCTACTACGACTGGACAGGATCTACGTCAAAAATGCCAGCGCCAGCGCGCCAACCGCGTTGCCGCTGCGGACATGGCGACACCTTTCTGATCATGCCCCTTTAAGTGCGGAGATTCATTTATGAAATGTAGCTGGCGCGAAGGCAATAAGATCCAGTTGCTGGAAAACGGCGAGCAATATTATCCCGCGGTGTTTAAGGCGATTGGCGAGGCACAAGAACGCATCATTCTTGAAACGTTTATCTGGTTTGAGGATGACGTCGGCAAACAACTGCATGCGGCACTACTGGCAGCAGCGCAACGCGGGGTTAAAGCGGAAGTCTTGCTGGATGGCTACGGTTCGCCGGATCTCAGCGATGAGTTTGTCAATGAACTGACGGCAGCTGGCGTAGTGTTCCGCTACTACGATCCCCGCCCTCGCCTTTTTGGTATGCGCACCAATGTGTTTCGCCGGATGCATCGCAAAATTGTGGTGATCGACGCGCGTATAGCCTTTATTGGCGGGCTGAATTACTCCGCCGAGCATATGTCCAGCTACGGTCCAGAGGCTAAACAGGATTACGCGGTACGCCCTTTAAGGGCCGATTGCCAAAAAATATTCTCCCGCTTTGAGCTGGAAACACCCTGCCTGGACTGAGCGCGGCACGACTCTGGTGGTTACGTCATCACAAAGCGGAAGAGAACCGCCTGCCCGGAAGAACCTCACGTATTGCTGGGTTGGCTGCGATAACCAAGAACATCGTCAATGAAATTTAACGCCCTTTATTTGAAAATGCTCACCCACGCGCCGCGGTAAGTGATTATCTCCACGCCTACTTCCTCCCCCGCTATCGATTTTTACCCTCCCTGCTAAAGCGCTCCCGTCTCCGTGGTGCCGAATCAACCTGAATACTTCAGGGTCAAACCGAATATTTCCATTGGCTCAATCCCTGCCCGCTTGCTTGATATAACTATTGGTTAAAAGCCGCGTTCCAGTTTTTTAGTACCGCCTCCCTCCCTTTCCCTCGTCAAATTTGTATTTTATGGATTAATTCCTGCCGGCTACGTAAGGGACCCACATATTCCTATCCGCCTCTCTTTGTTCCTTGAACTCTCTAC
>NZ_AADV02000321.1 GCF_000167195.1 Crocosphaera watsonii WH 8501
TGATCGAACTAGGGAAAACAGAAATTGGTGTAAGGAAAGAGGGATAAGAATCAGTGGTCCGAAGTTAGGAAGACCTCCGAAAAATGTCAGTGAAGAAGAAAAGAAACAAGCCCACTCCGATGAATGCTTCCGTAATGCTATTGAGGGAAAGTTTGGACAAGCTAAACGAAGATTTAGCCTAAATCTCGTGATGACAAAACTCCCTGAAACCTCCATTACATCTATTGCTATTACATTTTTAGTTGTCAATCTTTGTAAACTTCTGAGGCAGTTTTTGTCGCTTTTTTTGTCCTTATTTACTAATAATAGAACAGGGAAACTCATCAAACCGCCTTTCATTAATTTTGATTATACTTTAAACAATTTTCATGTACTAAAACTTATTGATTTGTCAGAAAATTCTTGGTCAAAAGTGGCATAAATTTTGGAGAAACTTTTTCAGCAAACCCTAATTATGAGAAACTATTTATTAGGTAGTCTTTTAACTATAGGCTTAAGCTTTTCTATATTTTCAGAAGTAAAAGCTGCTACTATTTCCCTAGATTTTGATAGGTTACCCAATCAACAAGGATGGATAAGAGAGAGTAATAGGTCTGGTACTGCTTTTTCTGTGGATGGAACAAAACTTATTCAAAACAGTATTGGAAGAGGTTCATTTGTTAAAACGTTTCGGATGAATAATGTTATTGATCCTGACAAACATTTTACCTTATCTTTCACCGCTAGATATTTAAACCAAGAAGTAGTTTCATCTACTGTTAGTACATTTAGTTTCGTTGTTTATTTATATGATGCTAACAGGCGTTTTCATCTTGCTTTTGGTCGTTCAGCATTTCAGAATAGAGTAGATACATCTGTTTTTAATGATTATCGTTTAGAAGGTTCATTTTCAACAGGTGTTGCTAGTTTATATATTAATGATACCTTTATTAGAGATTTTAATACAGAGACTGTTAGAGACAGTAGGAATTTTATTGGGTTTGGAGATTCAACTTATACAGCAAATGCTCATGCAGAGCTAACGAATTTTACTTTTACTCAAAAAGAAATAAGCGCAGTTCCAGAACCTTTAACTATCCTGGGGACAGGAACTGCTATAGCTTTTGGAGCAGGTTTCAAACGTAAGTTAGCTAAAACTAAGAAGAAATAGAATTTAATTTTAAACCTGTATTTGAAGTCTTCCTTGCTTATGAGGGGGATTTTTTTTATCGAAAAATCATGGGTCTAAAACCTCACGGGGTGACAAGCCCGTTAAAACCCTGATTGAAAGAGGGTTTCAGCCGTGGCGATCACTCTATAAATTGTCAAAAACTAGAGGGTTTATTGAGAATAAACAATAATGATAATCATTCTTGCCGTGTGTGTGGGGGGGAGGAGGGTTACACCGTCCTCCCCCCCACAGGGTTGATGCTCAAAATCAACCCCTTGGGCAATATTAGTTTTTATTAAATAATAAAAATTGGTTTATTTTGGATAGTTACATCTAAAATAAATCATCTTCCACTGGTTATTTTATGTTAAGATAAAATAGGGGAATTAAGCCGTCTTATCTATTATGGACATGGCTTGTAACCCTTTTTTATAATTGTTGAGTTTCTGGGGATTATTGCTCATCATAATTGAAATAAAATCAGAGCAAAATTCCCAAGCGTGAATCCAAAGAGAGCCATAAAGTCCTATCCAAAAATTACTATGTCTTCGGTCACTTCTGGATTTTAAGTAGACAAGCAAAAATTTTCCTTGATGATTTGCAAAAAGTTTGCCTTTAAAAAAAAACAAGCAACCAATCCTTTAAAAAAAACCAGAATTAGCCCTTAATTTTGGTTACCTCCCCCAAAATAAAACCCGCGCTAAAACCCTGAAAAAATTCAATATTCCCCGGGCTGATAATTTTAAAACCTGAAAAATTCCAAATGGAAAAAAACCAAGCCTCTTTTCGGTGCCCTGATTTTTTTTAAAGGCCCCCNNNANTTCCAACTTTTATTAGTAATGACGCCGAAACCCNCCCCCGGGNNCTCTAGCAAAAATGAAATCCTCCTTTGTTTGTG
>NZ_AADV02000320.1 GCF_000167195.1 Crocosphaera watsonii WH 8501
GGGCAACTCTTACTGGTGCTTGTTTCAGGGGGGCAAATATGCGTCAGTGAAAAAAAGAGCTACTACACTAACCTCCAAGCTGCCAACTTAGCTAGGACCGATTTTCAAGGGGCAAACATGAAAGGGGTTGATTTGAGTCGGGCTAATTTGATGGGGGCTAACCTCAAAGAAGCTAAGGTGATTTCCAAGAAAAAGTTCCCATCCATTCTCAGAATCTGTTTGTAGAACATCTCAAATAAGCGAAAAGGGAAAAATAAAAAGTTGTTCGCGGATACTTTCCGCGAACAAAAACCTCCCTATCTAAAAGAAAGAAATACGCTAACTTTTAAATTAGCTTTGACTATTTTTAAAAAGGAAATTCACTTAATTTTACACTCTTATTAACTTTTTAGACTAACTGGGTCTAATCAAAATATCCCATTTAGGTAAGTGAGGATTACGTTCTAAACGTTTCTCAATTTCCTTCATCTCTTTTTTCGTTAAAGAAATGCCTTTTTGATAAACTTTTTTACTTAACTTAACTATCGGATTTAAGCCTTTCCATGTCATAGTTTTTACCCAAGCTAACATCGTTTGAGCATTTCTCAGAAGTGTTCCGTTCCAATGCCTCTCTAAAATTCCCCAACATCTTTCTATGGAATTATATTTACTGTGATAAGGAGGAAAATATAGTAATTGAATAGATTTCTTAGTTTGGTCGGCAAACTCTACCATTCTCTTCAAAAATTGCCTTCTTATTCCACTATTTTCTGGTCCATTATCAACTTTAATTTGGATGTTCTCTAGTTGCTGCTTTTCAGTTATACTCAGACTTGTCCACCATTGCTCCAAGTTATCTGCCATGAAATCACTCGTTTTATAAGAACTTCCAAAAGTTACATAAAGTTGCCCTGTATCTTCATCTACAATCCCACAAGGAACGTATTTTTCTTTAGTTCCCATATCATGATCTTGAGCTTGATTATAACCTCTGGTTTGTCCGCCACGTGAATATTCTCCTATTTCCACAGTTGCTTTACAATCCATACTTAAACGTTTCACAGAAGGGTCTTTTTTTCTATCTTTTTTCTCTATATTCTCTAAGAT
The DNA here is from genome assembly GCF_000167195.1 of Crocosphaera watsonii WH 8501. Classification (GTDB taxonomy): domain Bacteria; phylum Cyanobacteriota; class Cyanobacteriia; order Cyanobacteriales; family Microcystaceae; genus Crocosphaera; species Crocosphaera watsonii. The sequence goes on from NZ_AADV02000320.1 coordinate 1,087, forward strand.
AGCGTCCGTCTCCGAGATTTTTTTTTAGGTTTAGCTTTTACCACTTTTCTTAATCGATAGCCCAAACGATTTAAAATATCTGCCATTGTCGAAGCAGCAGGAACCTCCTCTCCATTATATCCTAGATTTCTTAATTGTTTAATGGCTTCAGCCGCCGTTAATCTTGTATAGGCAATGGGGTTATTAAATGTGGGGTTTTGTTGTGCGTGAGCTTCGGCTATTTCTTTCAATGATTGGGCAACTATTGGGTATCTTTCCTCCCATTTTTTACATCCACTATTGACTGATTGTAATCCTAAACACACTATCCCAGTTCGTTTTTCATGTAATCCAAGTTGTAATTGCTCACCGCAATAAAGAATCTGTCTTGACAACATAAAGGTAAAATCGGGGATTTTTATGTATAGTGGGGGTTATGACCACAAATGCTACCATTGATTCAAAGCTAGTTAGAGCTATCGCCGATGAACAGTTGGCGAACAATGTCTTCATGATTGAGTGGCTAGTCAAGGCACAACAACAGTTATCTCTTCAACAAAGACTGATTGACCAGCAACAACAACAAATCTCTACACAACAGCAAGAAATTGAAAAATTGAAAGAAGAGAGAGATAAGCTAAAAAACCGTAACTCAAAAAACAGTTCAGTCCCCCCATCATCAGACCAACTAAAAAAGCCTTCTGACAAAAAGAAACGCAAAAAAGGATTTAAACGCGGACCAAAATATGACCACCCAGGGAAGACCCGTAATGGTTTTGGTCAGCCCGATAAGATAGTCACTTTAGAACTAGAAAACTGTCCTGTTTGTGGGGGTTCAGTGGAACGAGATGAAGTAGTTCCTGAAAAAGTCCAGCAAGTGGCTGAAGTAGTAGACCAACCCATAGAAATCAGGGAATATCGTCGCGGATTCTATAAATGTCCTAGTTGTGGATGGTCAGATTACAGTCCTGTTCCATTGGGAGTTAA
>NZ_AADV02000319.1 GCF_000167195.1 Crocosphaera watsonii WH 8501
CAGAGTGTAGAGGTATTGGGTGGTATATCAGTTTTATATTTCTGAGAAAAAAGATGAGGTTTTTGCTGCTCTTAAAAAGAATAAAAAGATTACACCAGAGAATATTCCGGCTGCAACTCAATTATTTACACCTCATTGGATTGTTCGTTATTTAGTAGAGAATTCTTTGGGGCGTTTATGGATGTTAAATTATCCTCAGTCTCGTTTAGTTGAGGTGATGGATTATTATATTAAGCCAGAAGATGAAGAAAAAGACTACTTAAAAATAAATTCTCCTGAAGAATTAAAAATCTGTGATCCTGCTTGTGGTTCGGGACATATTTTAGTTTATGCTTTTGAGTTACTTTATGCTATTTATGAAGAGGAAGGTTATGCAGCTAATGAGATTCCGACAAAGATTTTAACTCATAATCTTTATGGGATTGAAATTGATGAAAGGGCAGGAATTTTGGCAGCGTTTGCCTTAACTATGAAGGCGAGAGAAAAGCAAAAACGTTTTTTTCGGAAACCCATTCAACCTAATATTTGTGTGTTGAAAAAGGTAGAATTTTCTAAGGATGAGTTACAGCCATATCTGGATTTTGTCGGGCGAGATTTATTTACTGCACCTTTATTAGAGACGTTACACGAGTTTAAGGAAGCTGATAATTTTGGGGCTTTAATTCGTCCGACTGTGACGGATGTAAAAGAGATAATAGGGTTATTAAAGGAGCGAAATATAGAAGGTCAGTTATTGTTATATAAGACTCATGAGAAGGTGATGGATGTGTTAAAACAGGCTGATTTTTTAAGCCCTAAGTATCACATTGTTGTTGCAAATCCTCCTTATATGGGTAGTAAAGGGATGAATGGGAGGTTATCTGCTTGGGTTAAGAAGAATTATCCTAATAGTAAATCAGATTTATTTTCTGTATTTACTGAGCGAATTATGAATCTTATTCCTAAAGGTGGTTTTATAGGTTTAATGACTCCTTTTACTTGGATGTTTTTAAGTTCTTATGAAAAGTTACGCACACGCATTTTAAATGAAACTACCATTACTTCTTTAGTTAGACCAGAATATCATGCTTTTTTTGAGTCTGCTTATGTGCCTATTTGTGCCTTTACTTTATATCAACAATTTTTACCAAATTATCAAGATGCTTTTATTGATTTACAAAAGTTTTATGGTGCAGATAATCAAGCACCAAAAGCATTAGAAGCGATCAAAAACCCTAATTGTGGTTGGTTTTATCGTGCTTCTGCAAGTGATTTTAAAAAGATTCCAGGGAGTGCGATCGCTTATTGGGTGAGTGATAATATTATAAACAAGTTTGCAGATTATAAAAGCCTAGATATATATGCTGATATAAAAACAGGTATGCAAACAGGCGATAATGAGCGTTTTGTTCGTTTGTGGCATGAGACTTCTATTAATTCTATTAACTTACCTAATGAACATTTTAATAAACTCCGTTGGAATCTTTACTCAAAAGGTGGTGAGTTTAGAAAATGGTTTGGAAATGTAGAACATATTGTTGACTGGAAAAATGATGGTGAAGCTATAAAAAATTTAACCGTTAACGGCACATCTAGATCAAGAGTTAGAGAGTTATCAAATTATTATAGAAAAGCTGTATCTTGGTCTTTTATTAGCTCGTCATATTTTGGATGTAGATATAAAGAACCTGGCATTTTCTTTGATGTAGCTGGTTCTTGTGCTTTAGAAAAAGACATTCCCATTGAAGAAATTTTAGGTTTTTAATGTTCAAAGTTGTCTCATGTTTTTCTTAATGCTCTCAATCCGACTCTTAATTTTCAAACTTCAAGATATCTCCAATTTACCCTATTTACCTATTAAGTCTGACTTTAACATATTCTTAATTTTAGGTAAAATTCTCAAAACAAGGATTGGACTCTTATGAAACATCATGGATTTACTACCCTTTCCTTTTAACAGGTGATGGCAAAAGGAAGAGAAAAGCCTTAAAAAAGACTTTAAAATTTCCGACAACATGGCAGAAATGACTTAGAAATGGGAAACTAGAGGAGAAAAAACGGGTTATTGTCGAAGTTTAGTGATTA
>NZ_AADV02000318.1 GCF_000167195.1 Crocosphaera watsonii WH 8501
TTTATGGATGAAGCGGAATATTGCGACCGCATCGGCCTGGTGTACCGCGGGAAATTAATCGCCAGCGGCACGCCGGACGATTTGAAAGCACAGTCGGCTAACGATGAGCAACCCGATCCCACCATGGAGCAAGCCTTTATTCAGTTGATCCACGACTGGGATAAGGAGCATAGCAATGAGTAACCCGATCCTGTCCTGGCGTCGCGTACGGGCGCTGTGCGTTAAAGAGACGCGGCAGATCGTTCGCGATCCGAGTAGCTGGCTGATTGCGGTAGTGATCCCGCTGCTACTGCTGTTTATTTTTGGTTACGGCATTAACCTCGACTCCAGCAAGCTGCGGGTCGGGATTTTACTGGAACAGCGTAGCGAAGCGGCGCTGGATTTCACCCACACCATGACCGGTTCGCCCTACATCGACGCCACCATCAGCGATAACCGTCAGGAACTGATCGCCAAAATGCAGGCGGGGAAAATTCGCGGTCTGGTGGTTATTCCGGTGGATTTTGCGGAACAGATGGAGCGCGCCAACGCCACCGCACCGATTCAGGTGATCACCGACGGCAGTGAGCCGAATACCGCTAACTTTGTACAGGGGTATGTCGAAGGGATCTGGCAGATCTGGCAAATGCAGCGAGCGGAGGACAACGGGCAGACTTTTGAACCGCTTATTGATGTACAAACCCGCTACTGGTTTAACCCGGCGGCGATTAGCCAGCACTTCATTATCCCCGGTGCGGTGACCATTATCATGACGGTCATCGGCGCGATTCTCACCTCGCTGGTGGTGGCGCGAGAATGGGAACGCGGCACCATGGAGGCTCTGCTCTCTACGGAGATTACCCGCACGGAACTGCTGCTGTGTAAGCTGATCCCTTATTACTTTCTCGGGATGCTGGCGATGTTGCTGTGTATGCTGGTGTCAGTGTTTATTCTCGGCGTGCCGTATCGCGGGTCGCTGCTGATTCTGTTTTTTATCTCCAGCCTGTTTTTACTCAGTACCCTGGGGATGGGGCTGCTGATTTCCACGATTACCCGCAACCAGTTCAATGCCGCTCAGGTCGCCCTGAACGCCGCTTTTCTGCCGTCGATTATGCTTTCCGGCTTTATTTTTCAGATCGACAGTATGCCCGCGGTGATCCGCGCGGTGACGTACATTATTCCCGCTCGTTATTTCGTCAGCACCCTGCAAAGCCTGTTCCTCGCCGGGAATATTCCAGTGGTGCTGGTGGTAAACGTGCTGTTTTTGATCGCTTCGGCGGTGATGTTTATCGGCCTGACGTGGCTGAAAACCAAACGTCGGCTGGATTAGGGAGAAGAGCATGTTTCATCGCTTATGGACGTTAATCCGCAAAGAGTTGCAGTCGTTGCTGCGCGAACCGCAAACCCGCGCGATTCTGATTTTACCCGTGCTAATTCAGGTGATCCTGTTCCCGTTCGCCGCCACGCTGGAAGTGACTAACGCCACCATCGCCATCTACGATGAAGATAACGGCGAGCATTCGGTGGAGCTGACCCAACGTTTTGCCCGCGCCAGCGCCTTTACTCATGTGCTGCTGCTGAAAAGCCCACAGGAGATCCGCCCAACCATCGACACACAAAAGGCGTTACTACTGGTGCGTTTCCCGGCTGACTTCTCGCGCAAACTGGATACCTTCCAGACCGCGCCTTTGCAGTTGATCCTCGACGGGCGTAACTCCAACAGTGCGCAAATTGCCGCCAACTACCTGCAACAGATCGTCAAAATTATCAGCAGGAGCTGCTGGAAGGAAAACCGAAACCCTAACACCGCGAGCTGTTGGTACCCCACTGGTATAACCCGAATCTCCACTACCAATGGTTTGGTGGGGCCGTCACTGGATCCCCTGAATCCCCACTAATCGGCGGTAAAGGAATCGTCCTTTCACTTTTCCTCCGCCCCCCGAACGTGAACCAAGGTACCCTTCGAATCAGTTACTGGTTTCGCCCCCTCCCCACCTCTGGAAAATTTTTCTCCGGAAAAGCCGCTAACGGCGGTTAATTGGCCGCCCCTTCTCCGTCCCCCCTTGGGCTTGGCAATGGGATTCTGGGCCATTCACACC
>NZ_AADV02000317.1 GCF_000167195.1 Crocosphaera watsonii WH 8501
GATAAGTTCGAGCCGGTACCTTTTTAAGGCTTTTTCATGGACAATAATAACTCTTCGTATCTATCCAAAATAAACTCAAAATTATACACTTTTTTAGCATACTCTCGACCTCTTTTTCCCAGAGATTTAACCAGTTGAGGATTCCGATATAAGTGTTCTATGGCCGAGGCTAGGGCTTGGGAATCTTCTGGAGGAATCACTAAACCGCCACCACTTTTTTCAATTGCTTTAGCAGCAGTTCCATTAGTAGGAACCGAAGGTGCGATTCGTTTAGCTAGAAAGCCTGTACTAAATACAGGTGTGTAGCTAGTCTAGAACCTAGAAAACTAGATAACTGTTGGTTTGTTGGCTAAAGGAGCCACACTCGGAATCAAGGGAGCAATCCTAAGAGTGACAACTTAACCCTCCGTTTTGGACTTAGTAAACTCAGGATAGAAGCAGGGTTAAAAGGGGAACCCGTCATGAAACAGCATGGCAAGTCGTTCCTCCAGTCAATTGGTCACGGTTAAGCATTACGCTGAATCATCGTCCTGAACCCTCAAGACCTCCAAGTAGCCAAATCTGTTTGACAGGCTGCGTTCAAAAGAACAAGGTGAAAAGTGGAGTTTTCTTCGTAACATCCACAACGATTCCTAAAAGTAACCTGGGGGAGAGATGAAACCTAAAACCAATACACCCAAACCAACGGAACGAATTAAGTCCATGACTGCTCTTACCATCAGGTCGATGATGTAAGTAGTGACAAACTTAAGCGCAAGGGTCATGGATGTGAGAAGCAATTAAGTTGCTAATGCCTATTTGTAATGAATATGGATAAGCTGACGTATTGCTGGTTAATTAGAAGAAATAGTCTCTATTAGAGGTAGTTAAATGTCGAATGCGAGTATAACCAAGACTACGCCAGAATGGAACACCATAAACTGGGCAAAAGTCCAGAGGAAAGTGTTTAAGCTTCAAAAAAGAATATTTCAAGCTGTTAAATCAGGTAATAAAGTCAAAGCTAAAAAGCTTCAGAAGTTACTGTTAAAGTCACATTACGCAAAGCTCTTAGCCATTCGCAAAGTGACCCAAGACAACCAAGGTAAGAAAACTGCTGGAGTTGATGGGAAAAAGTCATTACGACCTAACCAAAGATTAAAGTTAGTTAACGAACTAAGGTTAAAAGGTTACAAAGCCAAGGCACTCAGACGGGTTTGGATACCTAAACCTGGAAGAGATGAAAAACGTGGACTGGGGATACCCACCATGAAAGATAGAGCAATGCAAGCCTTGGTTAAATCAGCCTTAGAACCATACTGGGAAGCCCAATTTGAGGGTACATCTTATGGCTTCCGTCCAGGCAGAAGCGCACAAGACGCAAGACGCTATCAGTAGAATATTTTTAGCAATAAAAACGAATGCAAAATATGTTCTAGATGCAGATATCGCCAAATGCTTCGACAAGATTAACCATGATTACCTACTGTCCAAAGTAGATTGTCCACACAACATCAAAAGAATCATTAAACAATGGTTGGAATGCGGTGTAATGGACAAGGGCATTTTTGAGGAAACAGATTCAGGTACACCTCAAGGTGGTGTAATAAGTCCGTTATTGGCTAACATTGCACTACACGGAATGATAATAGACATAGAAAATCACTTCCCCCGTACAAAACGGAGAGAAGATGGCAGTCTTAAACAGGGATATAAACCCAAAATCATCCGCTACGCCGATGATTTCGTAATTCTTCATACAGATTACGATGTTATTCTACAATGTAAAAATCTAGTTGCACAATGGTTAGAAAAAGTCGGATTGGAACTAAAACCAGAGAAGACTTCCATAAGACACACTCTAAAAAGTATTGTCCATAATGGTAAAACCATTGAACCAGGCTTCGATTTCCTTGGATTCAATATTAGGTCATACCCCAAGGGTAAACACCACTCTAGTAAAACAGGTGGAAAAAATGCACAACTAACTGGATTCAAAACACTAATCAAGCCAAGCAAGAAAAAAATACTAGCTCACCATGAGGCAATCAAAGAGTCCATCAAGGCCAACAAGAAAGCCCCACAAAAAGCATTAATCACAAGATTAAATCCCATAATCCCAGGATGG
>NZ_AADV02000316.1 GCF_000167195.1 Crocosphaera watsonii WH 8501
GTGATGCTGGATTAAGTATTGACGAATTTAAACAACTTTTATGACTTATCATCACGAGTATTATTTTCCGCAATAAACTCTCAGAAAAGGTGAGCAGCGATCGCTAATCTTGTAGCGATCGCTATCAAATCAATTAAACTAATTCAACATGAGAATCATCTCCTACCATAAATCTTAAAGCTTTTGGTCGTTGAGGTGCCATTTCTGATTTAGCCCTTTCTCCAATCAAACTATCAACAATTCTTTGATCAATTTCTAAAATTTGTGCGCTTTCTAATAAAACACTGTGTTCAATGTCTGCATCAACTAAAGTGCATTTATCACCAATACTGGTATAAGGACCAATAAAACAATTTTCAATGTGGCAATTTTCCCCAATAATAACAGGACCGCGAATGGTACTATTAATAATTGTTGTGTTCCCTTTTATATTTACCCGACCACTTATTTTACTCTTATCATCAATATTTCCTGCTTTATCTATGGTTAAATTGGTATCTAAGATAATACGATTTGCCTCTAATAAATCGTCCTTTTTCCCTGTATCTAACCACCAACCTTGTAGTTGTACTGATTCAACGATTTTATCGCTATTAATTAGTTCTTGAATGGCATCGGTAATTTCTAATTCTCCTCTAGGTGATGGTTGAATATTATCAATAGCTTGATGAACAGCAGGAGAGAAGAAGTAAACCCCAACTAATGCCAAATTTGATGGTGGGTTTTTGGGCTTTTCAACTAACTTTAATACTCGTCCTTTTCGTCTACCACAGCTACACCAAAAGCTGTAGGATTAGAAACAGAACGTAACAAAATTAATTCGTCCAAGTGCTGATTTTTAAACTTATCTAAAAAGACATTAATATCATCTTGAATTAAGTTATCTCCCAAATACATAATAAAGGGAGAATCTCCTAAAAAGGGTCGTCCTATTTTTACCGCATGGGCTAACCCTAAAGGTTCGTCTTGTAATATATATGTAATATTGGCTCCAAACTGTTCGCCTGAGCCAGTTTTTCTCCGTATTTCCTCCCCTGTTTCGGGACTAATAATAATACCAATTTCGGTAATTCCTGCCTTGACAATTGACTCGATTCCATACCATAAAATAGGTTTATTGGCAACAGGTACTAATTGTTTTGCACCTGTATGGGTAAGGGGTCTGAGTCTGGTTCCTTTTCCACCGGAAAGAATTAATGCTTTCATGATTGTATTTAGTAATTGTGTTTAGAGGATAAGATTTTGCCATGCTTAACTTAGTTTATCACTTTCAGGAAATTTCCAAGCATCTACCCTTCTATTGATTAACTCAAATAATTTTTCATTTTCTTCTTCATAAACTTTATAGAGTTTTTCAATTACTTCCTTGCTTACTGAATTGGACTTTGGACAAAAAAAAGTTTGTTAGCGTATATTTTACGCTAAACTAAAATCCCAAAATATCGGCTCTGTATCAGTCAATAAAATTGGCTGACAAATAGGGCTAATCTATAGATTCTGAGGAAAACTAAGGAGCTTTTAAGTTTTCAGTTGATTTTTTGCTCCCTTTCTTGATAACATCATGACGAGTTCGTGGGGCTTTTTTGTAACCTTTAATACGTCCGGAAGAAAAACCTCGACGTTTGGGAAATTTGGCGAAAGTCCCCAAGGTCGTAATTATTCTTGAAAAGTCTCTTTGAACTAGACTAATGCAGCTTGGCGAAAGTAATCCACCAGATTTTTACAGAAACTTTCGTAACTAGCCACGACAATGTGTTTCAATGAAACTAACGGAAGAATCTCGAAGTTGATGTCCATGATAAAAGCATTGCCAATTAACCTCTCCAACCTACAGAAAACAGTACTCCAACAAATAGTGAGAGGGACAACAAACCCCTATCGCCTTGTTAGACGAGCCAAGCTAATCTTAGCCGCAGCATCAGGAGAGAGCAATAGTTCGATTAGTCGAAGATTAGAATTAGACCGAGTACAAGTGCGTCAGTGGCGATCGCGATGGTTAGAGGAGAGAAAACAACTGAGTGCCGCCGAAGAACAACCGGTACGGGGAAAGCTTAATGGTCTGATCAAGGAATTTTAAGCATCGGCCAGACTTGAACACAAATCTTTACGGCCGACAATAGCCGATTGTGAATCGTCTGTAGGG
>NZ_AADV02000315.1 GCF_000167195.1 Crocosphaera watsonii WH 8501
GACCAAACTTGGACTGAACCTGATGAAGTTCATCATGTTCCCTTTACAACGAAAAAAGGTCGTCAATTAACAGTGACTATTTCGGGATGAAAACAGATGTTAATGAGAGGAACTAAAAACTATAAAATGAACAATCACCCCTTTACTTTACTCCAGATTGTTGTCAGAGATCAAGAAAGAAATAGTATTTGGAAACCTATGTGGCTTATTGTTATTGGTTCTCGGCGCGATGAGTTAAGTTTAGTTGATTGTTATCAGTGTTATCGACAACGTTATGACATGGAACATCTTTTTCGATTTGGTAAACAAAGATTATTGATGACATCTTATTTAACTCCCGATGTACATCATGAAGAAAATTGGTTTAAACTAACACTTCTTTCTTATGTAAATTTGTGGGCTGCCAGAAAATTAGCTGTGGTTTTACCCCGTGATTGGGAACAGTATTTGAAGACTAATAAATCCATCAAAATCACCCCTAGTCTAGTTCAAAGAGACTTTTCAAGAATAATTACGACCTTGGGGACTTTCGCCAAATTTCCCAAACGTCGAGGTTTTTCTTCCGGACGTATTAAAGGTTACAAAAAAGCCCCACGAACTCGTCATGATGTTATCAAGAAAGGGAGCAAAAAATCAACTGAAAACTTAAAAGCTCCTTAGTTTCCCTCAGAATCTATAGATTAGCCCTATTTGTCAGCCAATTTTATTGACTGATACAGAGCCGATATTTTGGGGTTTTAGTTTAGCGTAAAATATACGCTAATAAATTTTTTTTGTCCAAAGTCCAAGTCTGAAATAATCGGGATTATTTAATAACATGGCCATTGCGCCATATCGCATCACTGACATCCAGTGTTGTAATGCTTGTTCCAGACACTGCATATTTTCATCAGGAAAAGCCTCAACCAAACTATTAGCAATAGTCTGAAATATAGGTATTTCTTTATCCCGTAAACTTTGATAAATTTTTAGGCGTTCTTTAAGGGTTACGGCCCCTTGTCTTAAGGATTGTAAGTCTGAAGATTCAAGATAGTGATCGTCAGCTTCATAGAATAAGGTTTCAAAATCTTTCTGCATGATCTTTGTTTTAGAATAAATCAGATAAGTTGTTTAAATCTAAGTCAGAAGAAGTATTATCGTTTGGAGGTGTAAACGAAGACTTTTTAGGCATGGGAGCAATTTCGGGCGGCTTTTTCCAGCGAATTCCTCGGAAAAAGGTGTTAACGGAAAGACTGAGTAAAGACTCAGGTGAAAGTTGAACTTGCTCAGAAAAAGTCTGGGGTTCCTGGTGTCCTTTCCAGTTGGATTTTCCTAAAAAATCTTTGAGATTTTAGGCTAATAAGGACTGAGAATTTTCGATTAATTCAACGGCATCGAAATCCTTTATATTGCTGGTTTCTCCAACCCAATTACAAGTACGAAAGAAATCATAAACACTGATACTAGACCCGAATTTCTCACAAAATCTGCGATCGCCAAACACAGAAGCCTTACAGGAAGTGGGTTTGAACAGAGCGATCGCAGATTTCCCCAACCAACAGTCTGTTGTCAGATTTTAAGTTAAAATCAACCCGAATTAGACAAAGATGAAAAGATAAATCAATCACTCATTTTTCCAAAAAAATTATTAATAAAATCTCTAATAGTACTAGATTGTTAGAATAAAATATGCTATAATTTAATTATTAAAGCAATTTACCTTAAACTGATTTAATGAGTCCGAGTTATCCCCGAACTCCTCGTCAAGTAATCAACTTTAGTAAACAGAAAGGAAAAGAAATAATCGCTAATTTTGATGGGGGACTAATCACTTCAGATGCGGGGATTGTCTGGATAGCTGAGTTGGATAAAAAACTGGGAATTACCGAGAAGTTTGGTAACTGTTTTCAAGATCATCGTCATCAATCTTATGTAGATCATTCCGTTCATGAGTTATTAGCACAAAGGCTTTATGGAATTATTTTAGGCTATGAAGATGTCAATGACCATGATAAATTACGTCACGATCCTGCCCTTAAGATCGCTTTAGAAAAGCTTAATGAACTTGAAGATAAAAAGGGATGGTTAGCTGGAAAAAGTACAATTAATAGATTGGAATATTGTCCTGAGACTATTCTCGACCAAAAAACGAGTCGTTATCATAAAATAGAACCCAACTTTGAAG
>NZ_AADV02000314.1 GCF_000167195.1 Crocosphaera watsonii WH 8501
TTTTCTTCTTTCTTGATAAGATACTTTTCGTTTTTTAGCTACTTTTAAGTATTCCTTTCTAGCAATTATTCTAGAAGTTCTCGGCTTTTTTCTCAATTTTACTCTTAATGGTTGATAAAGATTATCTATTATTCTTTCTGTCTCAATTCTGGCTTGATTTAATATGCCTAAATCCGTTGGGTATTTGATGTCTGCTGGCGCACAAGTCGCATCTAAAATTAGTTTACCTTTATTTTTTATTTTTTCTCCTTTTTCTTGGAGACAATCCTTTTTTTTTACTTCTTTATCATTCTTGTCTATTTCTCTTTTTACTATTTTTTTATTGATTTTGTTTATCAATTCTCCATCAATTCTTTTCCTAAAATGAACTAGCATTGAAGATTCCAGTGGTGGCTCTTGTTGATAACAATTTAAACCTATAAAGTATTGTAGATAGGGATTTTCTCTAATCTGTTCTATAGTTTCTCTATCACTTGTTCCTAATTTTTCCTTAATAATTAATGTCCCTAATGCCATTCTAAATAGTTTGGCTGGCGCACCTTTTTCTGCTGAAAAAAGTTTAGCATATTCTTCCTCAAAATCATCCCAAGATATCAACTCTGCCATGATTACCCAACGATTATTGGGGGACAATTTGCCCTCGAAAGGTAATTCAAATTTTTCTGGGGGCGGTAAAGGTTGCTCCTCTTTTCGATACATTTGTTCTTGACCAACAACTGGGAGGTGTTTCTACCAATTATAGCGGTTTGTAGCCGACAAAGCTGATCTTTTTTGCGATCGCGAATATGGGTGTAACCTTTTAAAGAATAGGGTTTTGCTTTTATTCAGCAAACCCTAAATATTTGTAGCAGATATTTAACGAAGATTGATCAACTTTACTATATCTAACTAATTTGTAAATAAAGCTAACAGTAATATCAAGAAAGAAATATGATTATTAATCTTTACTTTTGTATGTTAAAAAGTTTTCTTTTTGCCTAAAAAAAAAGTAAATTAATTTATCAAAATACGACCATTTTTTACGCTAGAAATACAGTTTAGCTTCTTAATTTTTGGCAAAGAATTGAATCAAAAAACCATTGATAGTATTGGCTTAGTAGAGTTATTTCTTAATCAAGTAATTGTATGGTTATTTGTCAACAAAAATGGTTAAAAACCCTATCTTTGGGTATTATTTTCTCCTTGAGTAGTGCCATTAGTGCCAACGGGTTTACTGTTTCATACTTCTATGAAGAAGACCCAGGTAATCCAGGTGGTCCAGGTGTTGCTCCTCGGCCACCAGGTGAATCTAATAAGCCATTATTTGATATTGCAGAAGCTAATGGGGGTTTTGTTACATTCGGTTATCAATTTTCAGTTGATCCAGATCCTGGAGCGGAAAATCTACAAATAAGTGCTGTTGGTGTTTTTGCGACCCCAGATAATGAGTTTACACCAGCACAAGGTAATCCCAACGATTATTTCACAATACCAGCCCAAGATCCACAAACTCCAACGCCTTTCGCTTTTTTAGAAGCCGAACATCAAGTGGGACTTTGGCGAGTTAATAGCAGCGGAGATCCTATAAATGAGAGTGGATCGGTTGTATCTCCTGAAAGTGCGCTTATCACGAGCCTCACCATCAAGCCTGGAGATCCTGACAACCCTGGAAATCCCAATCCCGACCTTGCTTATATTGAGGGTTTTGCTTATGCTGCTTTGGACAGTCCCATTTCCTTAAGCGGTTCTCAACAATTCTTTCGGTTAGGGGTAACTCATACTGGAGGTGACCAAGTACCACCTGAGGATCTTCCAGATATCGCTTGGCTCGATAACTTGAGCGGCGGAGACTTGACATTCCCCTCGGTGGGCCTTAATGGATTACCTGACCCTGGAGCGGCTATTGACCTCAACTTGGCTTTACAACAAGCTACCGATGTAGCTGGAGGTACAGGTAATCTTCTAGGCTATGCGCAAGGGTATTATGGTGTTCCCACCTCGGGTACAGATACTTTAGCTTTTCCAGACCTACCGACCTCACGGGGTGACAAGTAGGTTGAAAAGTAAGTCCAGAGCGGTTTTTCTCTGTTACCCGACCCTAAACAATTGTCGGCAACCAGAGAGCTTATTGAGAATGAACGATAATGATAATCATTTGCAAATGGGGGGGGAANACGTGGCGGAGGCGAGGTAGGCGCTCAGCGA
>NZ_AADV02000313.1 GCF_000167195.1 Crocosphaera watsonii WH 8501
TCACTAACATCAAGATTGTCCCACGTTTTAGTGTAAAAGTCGAACACATTTTCACCACTAGGACTGATTAATCGAGTATCAATAGCAGAGTTGCCGCTAATACCATCGTAAATTAACTTTTGTCCCACCGTTCCGTCAAAGCTATAGACAATGCTATCTCCGAGTAACGTTTTACAAAATTATCGATTTCAAAAAGAATTTCGCTATCAGTTGCCCCATACTGTCTAATTTCATTGTACTCAGAGGCTACTTCTTCGGCATAGGCCATTGCAACTTCCATGTCACAGGAGGTTTTAACTAAATAGTTGCTGCCTGTTATTCGTTTCATTTCTCGCTTAAAAGCGTACATGTCACAGTCTTTATAGCTAAAGCTAAGGGGTTAGTTATTATGGGACATCAAAACCACAAGTGTAACGGAGGGTGATGTAACCACTTTGACCAGTGGAGGAGACTCTTACATGAGCATAATTAGAATCATAACCTATAAATTCAATGTCAGTACCATTACGGAGAGTACGGTTTGCATTGGGTTTACGGTTGTTACCACGGAGATAAACATTACCTGTTTCAGCATGACAGACCTGACCAGCGGAACCAAGGTTTGGGTTTATCATATAGCGGCGAACATCATCGGGAGTTCTCATACGGTATAGACCAGAGCAAGCAACTACTAAGCCAACGGGGATTACAACTAAACCGACGAGGGTAGAAACCATAACTGTAGCGATCTGATTATCAGAACAGATTTTCCAGAGTTGACCGAGAGAAACTGTACCATTTTGAGACTTAACTAGTTCGTCGAGTTGTTTGTTAGCGGTTTCGACAAGTTGTGTTAATATCATGGTTTAAACCTCTTTGTTTTTCGCTTATGTAATAGGGTCTACTTGCTAAAAGTTTAGCAATCTCCATCATGTCAGACCCTTTTTTTCATGGAGTTTTATTATCTTATCTTAATAATGAGCCTCTAAGCTCCTAAGCTCCGCACGATGCTCAACTTCTATTATTTTGAGTTGAGTCTCGTAGGAATGTTTTGCTTTACTTTCTATCTCTGCTTTGTTGACTTCAGGGGGGGGACATCAATGCGAACAACAAAGGTTCCACCTGGTCTCTTTTCTATTCCTTGAAAATCAACATTTTCTTGTCCGTATTCATTCTGTAACTCTTTGAGAGAGAGAAGAAAAGCTTTCCAATCAATGCCATCCAAAAATACCAGGTCTACGTTCCTGTTGGTCTTGTCTTAAGTAGACGTAGTCACAGATTACATTTTCTAGGTTAGTCTCACTGTTGATATTCCAATCTTGTATACAAGCTCCAGTCAAAGTAGCCCCATCAAAGTTAGTCTATAACGCTTGAACTCCAATGAGGTTAGCTCCAGTGAGGTTAGCTCCAACGAGTTTAGCTCCAGTGAGGTCGGCTCTTGTAAGGTTGGCTCCTCTGAGATAGCCATAATTGAGATAAGCATAGTTGAGATAGGCATTACTGAAGTAAGCTGTGTCGAGGTCGGCTCCTTCGAGCTCAATGTTCTCATCAGGATGAACTTTCCGCCATAGATTCCAAACCTCTACGCCCTCTTTTTTAAGTGTTCTTAGTTGCTCTTGGTTTGCCATTCCTTTCAATACCTCACAAAAGATTGTCCCACGTTTTGATAAAACTCTCTTGGGGGTTATTCCATTTTCCCCTATTAAGGGCAAGTAAAAGGTCTAAAATCCGCGCAACCCTGATTACGTAGTAATCTCAGCGATGACGAACCCCCCCCTTTTTTTACATTTTTAGGGGGGTATCGGCATTCTTGATTAGAACCCATGACCTATCCTGTTTTTTTAGTCTACGAAAATCTTTCAGGGTCTTTACAGGGAGATGAGTAAGCCCTAATCGGAAGTAAAAATCCTTTTCAACGTTGAACCCCAGTTGCAAATAATTCTGGCTCAGAGGGGCTATGATTGCTGTCCCAGCCTCGGATAATTGCAGGTCGTTACACTTAGTCGTAAAGACATATCGCCTCGTTAGGAGGGATAACATTTACAAAGCAGTCTTTAGTCCGCGCATACCTCCATGGACCACTTTGGAACAACACCTATGGGGTCATAACGGGGATGAGTACTGACATATCCATCTCAATAGCCTCGGTATTCCCTGTCACGATGGTAATTCTTGTGCCCCACCACGACGTTATATGCGCGACCTCTTTCATCT
>NZ_AADV02000312.1 GCF_000167195.1 Crocosphaera watsonii WH 8501
GAAAAGAATTGTTCAAAAAATAATGATTGATTATAAATTAAAACTGATTATTTATAAACCAACTGAGGAGGTTATCAACAATGGATAAGTTAGAAAAGTATAGCTTTATTATACAAAATATATTGCAAGAATATGCTCAGTTTAGCCAAGATAAGGATGTTGAAACAGAATTGATTTTTGATCCCATTAGACATCATTATCAAATTGTTAATGTGGGTTGGAAAAATGACAATTGGATTTATGGTTGTATTTTACATTTAGATATTAAAAATAATAAAATATGGATTCAACATAATGGAACGGAAATAGAAATAGGGGAAGAATTAGTGAAAAATGGTGTTCCTAAATCAGATATTGTTATTGGTTTTCATCCTCCTTTTAAACGACAATTTACGGAATATTCAGTTAATTAAGGAGTTAGATTGGTTTTCGTCTCTCAACCCAACCTAGATTGAAATTTTGTTCATAAATTTTGCTCTCCTGTTTGTTACTTTGACCATAACTAATTAAGCAAATATATTACCTATCACCGATCGCGCTATATTTTAGGAGATTGATTTTGTTGTGTTACCCTCATTAAAAAGCGTAATGCTTCGTTGACTGCTTCTGCATTAGGAAACATTTCAGCTACGTCTTGATCTAAACGGACGATATTGCCGGCAAAACTTTTTCTATTTCGACGAAATTTTCTGACTTTTAAACTGGTGATATCATACTCTTCTCTTAAGTCATCATTGACATTAGGGTTATCCTTGTTCATAAGTTTTTCTCTCGTTTGGTGTGACTTCTCTAGCACTAATAAGGCGAATTCTATTCCCTCTTTCAGTATAAGATAAAATCAGTATACGTCGTCGGTTAGATTGTCCTACCATAAGATAACGTTCTTCATTGTCTGAGTGATCAGGATCGTAGAAGTCAACATATAAGGGATCATCAAAATCGTTTTTGCTTCTTCAAAAGAAACACTATGTTTTGATAAGTTCTGTTTTGCTTTGTTTTCATCCCACTAAAATTGCATAATTGATCCAAATTTCTCTATCTTATCCCATAAATATGTTATCGCTTTGTAGGCAGGGTCATTTCATTCTGGAGTTAGGTAACGAGTTTACTGGGTTTCAGGAATTAGCTAATTTAAATTTAAACCTCTAAGATGACCGATTCTCGTTAATACACAAAAAGTCAAAAATTAGAATGAAATAGCCCTGCTTTGTAGGTTGGGTTAAACAAAATGCAACCCAACAAATAAATGTCAAAAACAAGAATAGCTTATGTTGGGTTTCGTCTCTCAACCCAACCTACAAGATAAGCGATCGCACTACAAGATAGGCGATCGCACTTATTGTGATTTATCTATCTGATTATCTTCATTTTCCTTGTCTTTTTTTAAACTTTCCCCTGTTTTAACCAGTGCATTTCCCACATTAATTAAAGTATTTCCAATAAAATTGCGCACAGGCCGTAATAGTGCAGTTATTCCTAGTCCACTGACTAAAACAATTGGTATTATTATATAAAATTTATTTATTGTGGTCCCTCCGTCGGGTTCTTTGTCCTCTGGATCTTCTGTTTTTTCTGGTGATTGTTTTGATTTTGTCCAACTATTATCTGGATTTTGTGTCTTTATAGCTTCTTCAAGTTCCTGATATGTTTCGACTCTAATTATAGTAATATTGTTACTAATCTCCTCAAGACACTTATACTGTTGATAGTCTTCTGAATTCTCAGGAATTAAACCAATGATATCTAGATAAAAATCATCGTTAGTGATGCTTCCCTTTTCGATTTCACTTTTTATATAATCACATGGTGTGGGTATTTTAAAAAGTTCATCTTGTAATTCTTCTGATTTATCTGAATGGAATCCTTCAACTGGATGCACTAAAGTCAGTCCAGGTTGTACTTATTGTTATGCAGAGGCATTAACTCAGCGTTTTACGAAGAGTTTTCCAGAAGGCTTTAAATTAACGCTTCATCGAGAAAGACTTGATCAACCCAGACGTTGGCGTACTCCTAGCCGAATTTTTGTTAATTCAATGAGTGATCTTTTTCATGAAGATGTTCCCATCAGTTATCTGCAAGAGGTTTTTGCAGTAATGAAGGAAACGCCTTGGCACATATACCAAATTTTAACTAAACGGGATCAAAGACTTGTAGAATTAGCTCCTGAGTTAGAATGGTCTGATAATATTTGGATGGGTGTATCAGTA
>NZ_AADV02000311.1 GCF_000167195.1 Crocosphaera watsonii WH 8501
AAGCACTATCACAAACCATGATACTATCAAACTTTATTTGCTTTTTGAATTCTACTAAAACTTTTCCAAATACAGCTTTATCAGATTCATTTCCATCTCCTACTCTCACAAATAATGGAATATCTCCATCTTGGCTTGTTATTAAATCCAAGACACATTGTTTTAAGTCTGGTCTATGATCCCGAGAATATCCTTTCTTAATAAAAATTGGTCTTTCTTTAATAATTTTTTCTTCTTCCTGTTTCTCTTTATCTTCTTCCCTTTTATATTCTCCATCTAAATGAAATGATGTGGAATCTAAATGGGAGTATTTAAGGTCTATTTCAAATTTTTTAATTACTTCTAAAACTACTTCAATAAAAATATCATTTAGTCCATATTTATATAATTCATCCATTACTCTCCCAATTTTATCATCATTAAGGTAATCAGGTTTAATTCTTTCTCCTAACAATTTCTCAATGGCTTTATCTTGAAAAAACTGACTGAATAAATATAGAGGTCTTGAAACAAATCCTAGTCCATTGATTAAAATAGACTTAACTACTGTACCTGCTGAGATTTTTTCTCTAACATCTATTCCTAATTTATTATTAATTATTTTGACTATTCCTATTTCATCAATTAAACCAGCTACTATCCCTAAATGGTCTAAATTTTTAACTTGTATTTCTTCTAAATAAGACATTTTTCGCTCTTTTTTTACAGAGGAAACAACTTAAGCAATTATCCCACTTTTTTGTCTTCAAGAGCTTAAGCAATTATACTTAATTGTTAACCCCAGGCTTGTAGTATTTAATGCTACTTTTTAAAGTGCGGAATCTGGGTTATAACAATTTTCTCTATCCTATTGCTATTATGCTCTCCTTACCTTTATCCGTCGGAGGGGCATTGTTAGGGTTATTATTAACTCAAAACGAATTGGGATTATTTGCTTTAATTGGGATTGTTTTATTAATGGGATTAGTCACTAAAAATGCCATTCTCCTAGTGGATTTTACCCTAGCTTATATGAAAGAGGGTAAACCCATATTTAAGGCTTTGGTCGAGGCTGGAGTGTCCCGTTTACGACCGATTCTGATGACGACTTTATCAACAATCGCCGGAATGTCTCCCATTGCTCTGGCCTTGGGAGCAGATGGTGCAGTCAGAAGTCCCATGGCCATTGCTGTTATTGGTGGTTTAATTACCTCCACTTTATTAACCTTGGTTGTGGTTCCGGTTATGTTTACTTACATCGATAGTTTCTATAAGGGGTTTCGGGGACTAATAACTAATAATTAATGGGATCTCCATCTTTGAGATAGGCTGCCCCTTTTAAAACTAAGCGATCGCCACTTTTTAGTCCTTGAACAATTTCCATACGTTGATTTGGGAGAATTTCTCCCACTTCGACAACTTGGGCTTTTACGGTATTATCTGCTTGTACAAGATACACTAAGTAGGGTTTGCTGAAAAAGTTTCTCCAAAATTTATGCCACTTTTGACCAAGAATTTTCTGACAAATCAATAAGTTTTAGTACATAAAAATTGTTTAAAGTATAATCAAAATTAATGAAAGGCGGTTTGATGAGTTCCCCCTGTTCTATTATTAGTAAATAAGGACAAAAAAAGCGACAAAAACTGCCTCAGAAGTTTAGAAAAATTGACAACTAAAAATGTAATAGCAATAGATGTAATGGAGGTTTCAGGGAGTTTTGTCATCACGAGATTTAGGCTAAATCTTCGTTTAGCTTGTCCAAACTTTCCCTCAATAGCATTACGGAAGCATTCATCGGAGTGGGCTTGTTTCTTTTCTTCTTCACTGACATTTTTCGGAGGTCTTCCTAACTTCGGACCACTGATTCTTATCCCTCTTTCCTTACACCAATTTCTGTTTTCCCTAGTTCGATAAATTTTATCTACATGGACGGATTCGGGATAATAGCCAAACGTTTCTTTATACTTTTCTACTTGTTCTTTAAAATGACAAGATTCATTGAAGTTTTCCCAACTTATTTTGTCTAGAAACACATAGTTATCTACACAGCTTACTGAAAGTTTAGCTCCAAACTCTATTGGTTTTCCTGCTTTTCCCCCTCACTATGGACGATATGCGGTTGAAGTAAACTTTACAATCTTTGAAGAACACTCTGGTTCTTATCTCCCACATTGACTGGGTGTGTCATAAACTTTTTGAAAGGCTCTAGACATTTTTCCTGTCTTTACCCAGATTTTCAGGGAAACCCCAGCTGAATTAGTCTT
>NZ_AADV02000310.1 GCF_000167195.1 Crocosphaera watsonii WH 8501
TGATAACTTATAAAAACCAGCAATCTACGGAAAGAGGATTTCGATTTTTGAAAGATCCCTTATTTTTTACTGATAGTTTCTTCGTTGAAAAACCAGAAAGAATAGAAACAATGTTATTTTTAATGTCTTTGTGTTTGTTGATTTATAACTTGGGGCAAAGAGAATTAAGAAACTGTTTAAAAAGAGTCAAAAAAGGAATAAATAATCAAGTAGGAAAAGTAACATTGCGTCCGACTTTGAGGTGGATATTTCAATGTTTTCAAGGTATTCATTATGTGATTTTAAACGGAGTTAAACAAATTGTCAATTTAACAGAAGAAAGGCGTTTTATATTGAGTTTATTACCTGCATCTTGTCAAAGATATTATCTATAAATTGAATTGGATAAAGCAAAAATAATAAAAGAATAAGAGTCTAATGATATCAAATGAGAAGAGGAAACTCTCCTTCGTTTGTGCTGAGTCTTGCTAAGTTTTCAATGAGTATAAATCTTCTTAATTTGATTATTTTTCCTAAAAATTTAATGAAAAGAGAAATATTCTTGCCCAGGTATGATTTTCGGACTTTTTAAAACTATGTATTTTTTATACTACATTTTGAAGTGCGGAATCTGGGTTGTAGGGTTTCCATCAACTCCTCTTGGTTGGAACAACTGAGAAGGGTATCAATTAAGTAAACGCAGGGAGTAAGGATTAACTCTTCATATAAGAATTGGAATAATTGAGTCACTTTATTGGCCTTATCCCGTTGTCCTTTTTCAGCCAAGAATCTAGCATATTTTTCCAGAAATGTGATAAACTGCTCATCAATGATTGCAGCATTATCTTGTAATATTTTTTCCCTTTCTTCCTCATTGTTACAGTAGAGGAATAAACCTATAAGTTGGGTGTATTGATTAAATTGTTGTTCGTTCATAGGGATGTTTTTAATCAGTGAACAGTGAACAGTGAACAGTGAACAGTTATCAGTTTTCCTCATTGATTATATAGCAATCATTTATCAGTTGTGAGAATTAATATTGAAACTTATCCCCCCTAACCCCCCTTATTAAGGGGGGAACTAAAGGGGGAACTAAAGGGGGAAATAAAGGGGGGATCTCGAGAATCTCATGAACCATTACTGATTGCTATAGAATAGTGTTAAGGGTGGGGGGAGTGAGACGGTTAAACAATTTGGTATCTTGTCCAGAAAACCTGTGTTTCTTATTGCATATTCACCATTGTTATCAAACTTTGTAAATGCTTCTCCGTCAAAGACAAGGGTTTATCTTGTAATTTTGGTAACCAGTCTAACTTAGGTTTAACGGGACTAATAACGGCTAAAACCTCTTCAATACCGATTGAACCTTCAACAGTAAAATGATCTTTAGAATAATGCTTTGTTTTCTGAGGTAGAATAACCTCCCCTGTATCAAACTCAAACGATGGACTAACAGAAGACGGACATAAACAATATACGTCCGCACTGTTACTAAACTTTTCTAATAACAGTAAATAACCCCCTTGAGGTAACTGAATTTGATAGTGAATCAAACTATTAAGGGGAATTTGCTTAATAGGGTTTTCCTTTTTTTCCCATCCCCCAATAGCTAACTCACTTAGGGGAGGTTGTTGCAAAATAATAGGATTAATTAGGGTTTGCTGAATAAAAGCAAAACCCTATTCTTTAAAAGGTTACACCCATATTCGCGATCGCAAAAAAGATCAGCTTTGTCGGCTACAAACCGCTATAATTGGTAGAAACACCTCCCAGTTGTTGGTCAAGAACAAATGTATCGAAAAGAGGAGCAACCTTTACCGCCCCCAGAAAAATTTGAATTACCTTTCGAGGGCAAATTGTCCCCCAATAATCGTTGGGTAATCATGGCAGAGTTGATACCTTGGGATGATTTTGAGGAAGAATATGCTAAACTTTTTTCAGCAGAAAAAGGTGCGCCAGCCAAACTATTTAGAATGGCATTAGGGACATTAATTATTAAGGAAAAATTAGGAACAAGTGATAGAGAAACTATAGAACAGATTAGAGAAAATCCCTATCTAGAATACTTTATAGGTTTAAATTGTTATCAACAAGAGCCACCACTGGAATCTTCAATGCTAGTTCATTTTAGGAAAAGAATTGATGGAGAATTGATAAACAAAATCAATAAAAAAATAGTAAAAAGAGAAATAGACAAGAGTGATAAAGAAGTAAAAAAAAAGGATTGTCTCCAATAAAAAGGAGAAAAAATAAAAAATAAAGGTAAACTAATTTTAGATGCGACTTGTGCGCCAG
>NZ_AADV02000309.1 GCF_000167195.1 Crocosphaera watsonii WH 8501
CTTGCTGCCTGCGGTCGACCTGAGGATCCCCCAGAAAAGATTTTTCTGAACATATCCAGAGAACGATTAAGATTGATGAAAAAGCAGAATGGATTTTTATTGTAGATCAACTCAACACTCATAAATCGGAAAGCTTAGTCAAATTAGTAGCAGAAAGCTGTGGAATTACTATTGATTTGGGGAGAAAAGGAAAGGAGGGGATTTTGCAATCTATGGACAGCAGAGCAGATTTTTTATCAGATGAATCTCATCGAATTCGCTTTGTTTATATTCCCAAACATACATCGTGGCTTAATCAAATTGAGTGTTGGTTTTCGATCTTAGTCAGGCGTTTACTCAAAAGAATTACTGTCCGTTCAACTGAAGAACTATCCCAAAAAATTCTCAATTTTATTGATTACTTTAATCAACATTTTGCTAAGCCGTTCGTTTGGAAATTTAAGGGCTTTAAAGATCATAAGTGACTGGTGGATTATTTTTGCTAAGCTGCACTAGGGTTTTCACTGGTTCTTGAGGATTAACTGGGAGGGCGATCGCTACAGAAGCAACGGACAGAATTGCGCTCAGAGCTTCTAGACCATTATTCAAGGAAATAATCACAATATTGCCCCTTCCAATTCCTGCATCTAGGAGGGTATTTCCGCGATCTTGGATCAGTTTATTAAGCTGTTGATAGTTTAACCACGGGCGATTTATTCCCCCTAAAGCGGGATTTTCACCATGCTCTTTAGCAAGTTGAGAAAAACGTTGTCGTATATCTCCAACTTGAGATACTACAGTATTATGATTTGGTAAATTGAGTAATTTTTCTTGAGAGATCATATGTTAAACCAACCTGTTAATTTTTAATAATATTAAGCTAACGCAACTAGAATTTTACGGGAACCTTGGAACGGCCTGCGTCCATGAGCCATCCGTTGATTATCACACCACAGTACGTCTCCTTGTTGCCAATCAAAGGTTACTTCCATGTCTGCTTGGACTTTTAAAATGTGTTGGATATCGGTTTCATCAATAGGACTACCGTCTCCAAACATAGCGTGTTTGGGATAGTTTTCTTCAGAACGATAGACACGGCGTATCATTTTCTTCATCTGTGCAGGGAAGGTATCTACGTGCCAATTAACTGCTTGATTACCCCACACTAATTCATTGGTACTTGAATGATTGCGCAGCCCTGGAGCTAACAATTTAATCGATAAACTATTATCCGAGTTCCACTTATAATCTGCTCCTTGCTCATCCAACCAATCTGTAACTTGTTGTTTATCTTCTGTTAAAAATGCCTTTTGCCATCCGACACTAAATCCTTTACCTCCGTGTAGATTGTAGATATAACGCACTCCTTTTTCTTGAAAACGTTCTACTAGCTTAGGATCAAGGCGTGTTAACAATTCTTGCATATCTCCAATTGGGGTTTGTCCTTGGTAACTGCTCACCGCAACAAAAAAGTCTTATTGAAAAGCACTACAAACAACATCAGTTGAGTCAACAAAAATATAAGCCCTGTGATTTAGCGTAAAATTTAAGCTAATTTATTACGGCTATTTTAATGACTAACATTCCCAGAATCAAGTCTTTTAAAAACCTCAAATAAAAACAACAATATGAGAAAAAAAAGAATAGTAAGATAGTTTTTTGTTAGCGGAGATTATCCGCTAACCCTTTGTATTTTTGTGCAGAGAGATAGGGCGATCAAGAAAAATCTATCCCCCATCGGCTCCGGAGCCTTTTACATCTCTAATCCTGGGGGACTCCGACCAGCTAATGAAAATAATTCGCATAATTGGACAATGGCATTTTGCCCCTGTAATCTCATGGTCTCTAAAAAACTGAACATTTGGGTGACTAACTCTGCACCCCAGTCGCTTCTTGCTCCCCCACTTACTTTGCGGTGAATGACAATGGGACGTAAAGCTCTCTCAGCATCATTATTATCTGGTTTGACTTCAGGATAAGTTAGAAAGGTGAACCACTCTTCCCAATGACGTTTGAGACGGTTAATCAATCTTTGTGCATCATAAGGCCATCCTTTTTTGGGAGTTGCTTTAAAAATCTTTTGCAGTGAGTTCTCGACTTCTGTTCTTTTGGAGCCTAAGTCTTCAAGGGTTAAATTTCGAGCATGATAATGACGATAATGGATACGGGCGGTTGCTAAAACTTGCTGTACATCGGCAGCAAATTCTCGATTCGCTTGAAAACGACTGGTTTTAAGGGACTCTAACTCTCGTTCTAAATGTGCCAGACATTTCTGTTGGCCATCGCAGGTACCAGCCAT
>NZ_AADV02000308.1 GCF_000167195.1 Crocosphaera watsonii WH 8501
AGAAGTTTGGAGCTAAACTCTCAGTAAGCTGTGTAGATAACTATGTGTTTCTAGACAAAATAAGTTGGGAAAACTTCAATGAATCTTGTCATTTAAAAGAACAAGTAGAAAAGTATAAAGAAACGTTTGGCTATTATCCCGAATCCGTCCATGTAGATAAAATTTATCGAACTAGGGAAAACAGAAATTGGTGTAAGGAAAGAGGGATAAGAATCAGTGGTCCGAAGTTAGGAAGACCTCCGAAAAATGTCAGTGAAGAAGAGAAGAAACAAGCCCACTCCGATGAATGCTTCCGTAATGCTATTGAGGGAAAGTTTGGACAAGCTAAACGAAGATTTAGCCTAAATCTCGTGATGACAAAACTCCCTGAAACCTCCATTACATCTATTGCTATTACATTTTTAGTTGTCAATCTTTCTAAACTTCTGAGGCAGTTTTTGTCGCTTTTTTTGTCCTTATTTACTAATAATAGAACAGGGGAACTCATTAAACCGCCTTTCATTAATTTTGATTATACTTTAAACAATTTTTATGTACTAAAACTTATTGATTTGTCAGAAAATTCTTGGTCAAAAGTGGCATAAATTTTGGAGAAACTTTTTCAGCAAACCCTAAATACTCACCAAAATTAGCGGGGGATGAAATCCGACCAATAAATTAACGCAAAGCAACGATTTTAATTCTAGCGTTTTTGGGTAAACTATGTTATAATCAATTTATCCGAGGTCGAAGGTTAATAAATGCTAGTTGTAGAAGCTAAACTTAAAAACGGAACACCACAGCAATACCATAAACTAGATGAAGCCATTAGGACATCGCAGTTTGTGCGTAATACCTGCGTTCGTTATTGGACGGATAATAAGGGCATAACCCGTAATGACCTCCAAAAACTTTGCTCTACATTAGCTAAAAATAAAGACACACCTTGGGTAACTTTATTAAACTCTCAAGCCCGTCAATCCGCTGCTGATAGGGCATGGCAATCAATTAACAGGTTCTACCAGAATTGTCGTGCCAAGATATCAGGGAAGAAAGGGTTTCCTAAGTTTAAAAAATATAGTCGTTCTGTTGAGTATAAACTAACGGGGTACAAGCTATCCGATGACAGACGCAAAATCAAGTTCACTGATGGGTTTAAAGCAGGAGAATTTGATTTATGGTGTAGTCAGAGAACGTTAGTTTATTATTCAGAACAACAGATTAGGCGGGTAAGAGTTGTGAGACGTTGTGATGGTTCTTATTGCCAGTTTCTCATTGATGTAGAACGTCAACAAAACCATGAACCAACGGGACAAGTAACAGGAATTGATCTGGGCTTAAAAGAGTTTTATACTGATGCTCAGGGAAATACTGTTGACAATGCACGCTATTTAAGGAAATCAGAAAAGCGTCTTAAAAAGGCACAAAGACCATTATCAAAACGTTTCCGTAAAGGCAAGAAACAGTCTAACAACTACCACAAGCAACGTAACTGCTCACCGCAACAAAAAAGTCTTATTGAAAAGCACTACAAACAACATCAGTTGAGTCAACAAAAATATAAGCCCTGTGATTTAGCGTAAAATTTAAGCTAATTTATTACGGCTATTTTAATGACTAACATTCCCAGAATCAAGTCTTTTAAAAACCTCAAATAAAAACAACAATATGAGAAAAAAAATAGTAAGATAGTTTTTTGTTAGCGGAGATTATCCGCTAACCCTGTGTATTTTTGTGCAGAGAGATAGGGGGATCAAGAAAAATCTATCCCCCATCGGCTCCGGAGCCTTTTACATCTCTAATCCTGGGGGACTCCGACCAGCTAATGAAAATAATTCGCATAATTGGACAATGGCATTTTGCCCCTGTAATCTCATGGTCTCTAAAAAACTGAACATTTGGGTGACTAACTCTGCACCCCAGTCGCTTCTTGCTCCCCCACTTACTTTGCGGTGAATGACAATGGGACGTAAAGCTCTCTCAGCATCATTATTATCTGGTTTGACTTCAGGATAAGTTAGAAAGGTGAACCACTCTTCCCAAT
Organism: Crocosphaera watsonii WH 8501; assembly: GCF_000167195.1. Lineage (GTDB taxonomy): Bacteria > Cyanobacteriota > Cyanobacteriia > Cyanobacteriales > Microcystaceae > Crocosphaera > Crocosphaera watsonii. The sequence continues at coordinate 2,024 of NZ_AADV02000308.1, forward strand.
GACGTTTGAGACGGTTAATCAATCTTTGTGCATCATAAGGCCATCCTTTTTTGGGAGTTGCTTTAAAAATCTTTTGCAGTGAGTTCTCGACTTCTGTTCTTTTGGAGCCTAAGTCTTCAAGGGTTAAATTTCGAGCATGATAATGACGATAATGGATACGGGCGGTTGCTAAAACTTGCTGTACATTCGGCAGCAAATTCTCGATTCCGTTGAAAACGAATGGTTTTAAGGGACTCTAAATCCTCTTCTAAATGTGCCCGACATTTCTTGTTGGGCCATCC
>NZ_AADV02000307.1 GCF_000167195.1 Crocosphaera watsonii WH 8501
TCAGCAAACCCTAAATAAAGGATTGAGAGACAATTCAACGACTGAGTGAGCTTGTTTGGTTACTGGAGAGGGCATCGAGTAATTCTATAATAGTTTCTTTTCTAGCTTTTAGTCCTTGGAAGAGGTTAGACCTCCACACCAGGAATTCCTCGACAGACGTAGCCGTTTCATTTTTGGTCATTTTTAAAATTTATTACCTTATAAATTAGCTGAATATATACGCTAACATCAAAAGAGGTTGTTTGTTACAGTTAAGGCTAATGTCATCACATTCCGAACTTAAGACCAGTCAAGATGTCCACCTGAGAGCCAAACAAATTAAGAGTCTAATTCGCTCTCTTAAACAGAAAATAAAGAAAATTGAACGGGAAGGGGAAGTAGCACCAGCTAATTGTCATATTATTCGTTATCAGGTTAATGGAAAGGGAACAATCTACTGGTATTATAAACTACAGGCTGCTGAATCAATTTTTCCTATGGCCACTAATAATGAGAAAAAAACCAAATATAAATATTTAGGACGAGCCGGAAGTTCTGCTCATATTGATGCTGTAGAAAAACTCACTAGAAGAAATCTCATTGATGAATTAGAACGAGTCATTCAATCTCTAACTGAAAGCTACTTAGATATCTATATTGGAACCGAAACTGAATGAAGCTATTTAATATTTAAAATCCCCTAAAAAGATGGAAAGAGAGTTTTTAAAATCACCTTAATTCTCTATTTTAGCTCTGGAGATATGTTTAGCGTAAAATTTACGCTAACAATTGTTTTTTATCCAAAGTCCAATTATAAGTTTTGATTTGCGCCGTAACCCATCACAGATTTTTTGTGTATTTTCATACATTCTCCAGCACAATCTCAGGATAGCCCCTGAGCTTGTCGAAGTATGCTCAAACTACTCTGTCTGAAATTTATTTAATATATCAACAAAATTACCATGACCAAAATTGCTAAACTATTAATTTTTATTTTCTGCCTTAATATTACCCCAATTAAAGTAACCGCTCAAGATACTCCTATTTACGATTATCGAGCTATTTTTCACCCTGTAATTAGCAAAAATGGGATGGTTGCCTCTCAAGAAGATTTAGCGACTCAGTCCGGTTTAGAAGTCTTAAAAGAAGGAGGAAATGCCATTGATGCAGCAGTAACAATTGGCTTTACATTAGCCGTTACTTTACCCCGTGCCGGTAATTTAGGGGGCGGAGGCTTTATGTTAATTCATTTAGCTGATCAACAAAAAACCGTTGCCTTGGACTATCGAGAAAAAGCTCCCTTAGCAGCCAATTCTGATATGTTTCTTGACGAAAATGGCGAAGTTGATCAACAAAAAATAAAATTTAGTCATCAAGCAGTGGGAGTTCCAGGTACCGTTGCCGGGTTAGCAATGGCTCTAGAAAAATACGGGACAATTTCCCTGGAAAGAGCCTTACAACCTGCTATTAAATTAGCAGAAGATGGGATGATTGTTGATGAAGATTTATATAATTCTTTGGTATTTGCTAAAAGAAATTTACAGAAATCACCTGCTAGTTTAGCTATTTTTTATAAAGCGGATGGTAGCCCTTATCAAATCGGAGAAAATTTTAAACAACCAGACTTAGCCAATAGTCTTAAATTAATCGCTAATCAAGGAATTAAAGCATTTCATCAAGGGGAAATTGCTGATAAAATAGTCAGGGATATGGAAGCTAATAATGGACTAATTACAAAGGAAGATTTAGCCAAATATAAACCGATTATTCGAGAACCAATAGAGGGAAAATATCGAGGATATAAAGTTTATTCTATGCCTCCCCCAAGTTCAGGGGGTGTTCATCTTGTACAGATGCTGAATATCTTAGAGAAATTTCCCATTCAATCTCTAGGACATAACACTTCATCGACACTTCATTTAATGGTTGAAACCATGAAATTTGCCTACGCTGATAGGTTTAAGTTCATGGGAGATACCGATTTTGTTGACGTTCCCATTAAGCGTTTAATATCGAAAAAATATGCTGATCAAATAGGTGAAAAGATTGATTTAGAAAAAGTAATTCCCAGTCAAAATATTCTTCCAAAACCCGTATTTCAATCCAATGAAAGTACAGAAACTACTCATTACTCTATTATGGATCGTTATGGGAACGCCGTCGCTAATACTTATACTTTAAACTTTAGCTATGGTAGTGGTTTAACTGTCCCAGGAACTGGCATTTTATTAAACAATCAGATGGATGATTTTACAGCTAAACTAGGAGTCTCCAATGCTTATCAACTTATCGGGGGACAAAATAACAGTATATCCCCAGAAAAACGGATGTTAGGCTCTATGACTCCTACTATTGTCCTGAAAGAAGGGAAACTTTGG
>NZ_AADV02000306.1 GCF_000167195.1 Crocosphaera watsonii WH 8501
AAAACCCGGACAATTCCGCGGAGATCTTGAGGGGAACTCCAATTACAATGGGAGAATCCGGAAATTTCCACTTTTTTAGATTGCAAACAGGGCCAAATGCAAATTAAAATTTTTTTACCGGTACCCGCCTTTCATAAAGTAATTTAAAAAAAAAAGTTTAAATTCTTTCACAAGAAAAACCTTGAAAAAAAAAATTGTAAGTTAGAAATAGTTTCACCCTAGAAAGCTTTCAAGGGGTGATTCAGATCACTGATCCTGGATTTTACGAGACCCAAAAAAGGTGTTATGGAAAGATTCGTTGGGACTAAAATTTAAAGGTGGTTCAGAAGGTGCTGTAATTTGGACAAAAATCTTTAAAGGTAAAAACCTGGATATAAATTAAGCATTTTCGGCCATAAAAAGTTGAAAATTTAATCATTTTTTCCTTACTGTTGAGGAACCATCAAGGCATGAAACCACCAGAAGATACCCAGATTCGACTACGTAAAAATTGGATTAGCATCCCCCGAACGGGTTCGTCAAAGGGGAGAGAGAACCCTTCCCAATGGGGTCGTGGTTGGGGAAGTCACCAAACCCGAAACCATCAACTATAGAACCTTAAAACCCGAGATGGACGGACTATTTTGTGAAAGAATTTTTGGTCCGTCGAAAGATTGGGAATGTTGGTGTGGTAAATATAAACGGGTTCGTCACCGAGGTATTGTCTGCGAACGCTGTGGGGTAGAAGTCACGGAATCCCGTGTCCGTCGTCATCGTATGGGCTATATTAAACTAGCAGCCCCCGTAACTCATGTTTGGTACCTCAAAGGTATTCCCAGTTACATGAGTATTTTGTTGGATATGGCTCTACGGGATGTAGAACAAATAGTTTACTTTAATGCCTATGTGGTGCTAGATCCAGGAAATGCCAGTAATTTAATTTATAAGCAACTCTTAACAGAAGATCAGTGGATTGAAGTAGAAGATCAAATTTATGCCGAAGATTCAGACTTATATGGCATAGAAGTAGGTATCGGTGCAGAAGCCATTCAACGGTTACTGCAAGAAATGAACCTAGAGGAGATCGCCGAAACACTACGGGAAGACATCTCCCAAAGTAAGGGACAGAAACGGGCAAAACTGATTAAACGTTTACGGGTGATTGATAACTTTATCGCTACGGGATCACTGGCAGAATGGATGGTATTAGATGTTATCCCCGTCATTCCCCCAGATTTACGCCCTATGGTACAGTTAGATGGCGGTCGTTTTGCCACCTCAGACCTCAACGATCTCTATCGACGAGTAATTAACCGTAATAACCGTTTAGCGCGTTTACAGGAGATTCTCGCCCCAGAAATCATTGTCCGTAACGAAAAACGGATGTTACAAGAAGCGGTGGATGCTTTAATTGATAACGGAAGACGAGGCCGTACAGTTGTCGGGGCTAATAATCGTCCGTTGAAGTCCTTATCGGATATTATTGAAGGGAAACAAGGGCGTTTCCGTCAAAACCTCTTAGGAAAACGGGTGGACTATTCTGGTCGTTCTGTGATTGTGGTGGGGCCAAATTTAAAGATTTATCAATGTGGCCTACCCCGTGAAATGGCCATCGAGTTATTCCAACCTTTTGTTATTCACCGTCTCATTCGCTTAGGGTTGGTCAATAATATTAAGGCAGCCAAAAAGCTGATTGTTAAGGGTGATCCCAGTGTTTGGAATGTGCTAGAAGAGGTGATTAGTGGACACCCTGTCTTACTCAACCGCGCCCCAACTCTACACCGTTTAGGTATTCAAGCTTTTGAACCTATTTTAGTAGAAGGTCGTGCTATTCAGTTGCATCCCCTGGTATGTCCAGCATTTAACGCTGACTTCGACGGAGATCAAATGGCGGTTCACGTTCCTTTGTCTTTGGAGTCCCAAGCAGAAGCAAGACTATTGATGTTAGCTTGTCATAATATTCTTTCTCCTGCCACCGGTAGACCAATTGTAGCACCGTCTCAGGACATGGTATTAGGCTGTTATTATTTAACCGCAGAAAACCCCAAAGCTCAAAAAGGAGGCGGTAGTTATTTTGCCAATATTAACGACGCAGTTAAAGCCTATGAACAGGCAATGGTGGACTTACACGCTTCCGTTTGGTTACGTAGTGAAGATCCAATGAAGAGGTAGTTCAGATAAGCCGGATAACGAAGTTTTGAAACAGAAACCTAGAGATGTAGTGTGGTTAGCTATCGGAACGCGAGTTAGAGAAATCGCCGAAGCAGTTCATGTTCATAGACCCTCGGACGTTATTCACAAACCTCAAGAGTTACTATGGTTAAAAAGTTGTAAGTTACTTTTCCACTTTGGGGGTCCAACGGGGCGGATTTTCATGCTTGCGCCGAAATGTTCGGCGGACC
>NZ_AADV02000305.1 GCF_000167195.1 Crocosphaera watsonii WH 8501
TACAACCATTGTATAGTTAGAAGCTACTTGACGAGTTAAGGCATAAACAATGTATTGATTCAGGGATACGCCTTCGTCTTCTGCTAAATTAGAAAGCTGTTGATGTAGTGTTTCTGGTAATCTCAAGGTTAATCGACTCATATTTTTTTCCTATTGGTTGACTAATTTAACAATAAATTCAGGGGGAGTCATCACCTGTAACCCCAATGATTGTTGTGCTTGACGAAAATCTCGAACATTGGAAGTAACGACTATGGCATTCGCATTCATGCCACAATCAACAACTAAATCATCTCCAGCATCGGGAGAAGTGGGTCGCCAAGAAAAATAGATGGGAGTAAATTGTGCCTTTTGGAGCAAAGTCCCTACAATGGGTTTAATATCTAACCATCGGGCAGGAGACAGCTTACGAGATAAAACATCAACGTATTCTATAGCTAGAGCATTAGAAATGTATACATCAAATAACTCTGCTAACCAACCATCAATAATTAATCCCGCAGAACCACCTTTTTTGGTTAAGCCCTCAAAGACAACATTGGTATCGATGACTACTGATAGTAAAGATGATTGAGACATGACACTATTATAGCACTGTATATGGTGTCATGTCTCTGGTTGGTTGATCCCCATAATCCTAAAAGATGAATAATTGGATATTTATTAACGTCCTCGTCTCCCTTTTCTTCTCTGTGATGATTGATTATTTTTCTGTTCAAGTTCTCTAAGTGCGTCTTTCATCTCAGAACCCGTAAATCTTTCTACATCTTTTTGGGTTAACCCAGGACTGTTTTGAGGTAAGTTAATACACTCCCATTGTTGGTTTTTGTGTTCATAAACCCCAACAGATTGGGCAATCATTTTATAGTTACCTTCTCCATTTCTAATGGTTAATCTTCCTTGACTATATTCTATTAAGTTATCTTTGGCTGAATATCTAACGGTTTGATTGGCTTTTAACCATCGATAAGCAATAGGTGCTATGCTTAGAGTGTATTCTTGTTGCTTTTGTATAACATCAGGAGAAAATTCAGGGGTCAAGGGTAGGGGATTCATTAAGGCTTTTTCTTTGTCTAATGTCTCTGATGATGTATTAAGAGTGTTTAACTTAGACTGATTAATTAAGGTGTTTTCTTTGTCTAATGTCTCTAATGATGTATTAACAGTATTTACTTTAGACTAATTGATTAAAGCTTCTTCTTTGTTATCTGATGATTCCTGGATCTGATGGATTTTAAGTAATGGTTCTTTTCTGACTTCATTTTCTTCATGGGTTAAATCTTCTGTTGATTTGTCATTAATTAATGTCCTAATAGGTTGATTAGTTAGCAAACTTTTAGTATCATAGTTTAAAGAAAATTTGTTTTTATTCTGCTTCTCTTTTCCTAATGGTTCAGTATCTAATTCTTTGGGTAAATAAAGACTTAAATTAATCTCTGACCAGTTAATTAATTGTTCTGGGGGAAGGGTAACTTGTTGATGGTTAACGGCATATTCCATCGCTTTTCTATCCCGTTGAGGGTCACAGTTAACTCCTCGCTGACTAATTAATTTAGGGAAGCTGCCGTTATGCAGTTTACTCCCCCTGAAAGGTTTAGCCCCCTCGATATGGTAACTTATTCTTTTTCTACCAGTGGCTGTGATGATGGGTTTTACATCGATGCCTAAATGTTGCAGTCTCCCTATAAATAGGGTCATGGTGGGTTTATCTCTGGTGACGGCATCGATGGCTGCTTGTAATTTAATGGAAATAGGAATATCTGGAGGTTGTGGCTGTTTTCCTGTCTGATAATCCTTCAGTTGTCGTTTATCTGAACTTCCCCTTTGACAAAACCCGATAACGTATGCTGCATGAGGGATACACCGAATTAGCTAGGGGTTATTAATGGGTACAAACAGAAGAAATGCTTAATAAATCTAATGCCTTTTGTTGCACTTCAGTAGGTCGAGTTATCTTGTCAAAAACGTATTTTCCACTCTCTAAAGAACACTCAACTGTGTTCAAGCAAATTGTTCCCAAATCTTCTAGTAAAGTACGAAAGCTGTGAACTGGTAAGTTATCTTCGGTGCGTTTTTTTCTATCTTTAGCAACAGCAGAATTACTACGACGAGCTTTTATGACATCCTGATAGTTATTATCAATTTCTTCATCTTCAAATAATAAAGGGGCTAATTTTTGTTTTAAATGCCATTCAACGTAATAAGGCAACATACATAAGAAATATGTGCCTTAACTCTGTCTCCCTTATAATGATTAATAGGACGCACTTTAAATCCATAGATTTATAACAACGGAAAGCTTCTCCACCGAAGATAACTTTTATAAGCTTTGACACTTTCAATCATCCATAGAGTTCATCTCAGAAGTCTAAGAATTAACCCGT
>NZ_AADV02000304.1 GCF_000167195.1 Crocosphaera watsonii WH 8501
GTCAAGGGTTCTAAACTTTCTTGAAACCATTTGTGCATTTTGGCAAGGCTCCCTTGAGAAATGGGAATGCCAAAGACATACTCTATAAAATGTTCCTGTTTACGCCATGTAAGATTACCCCCATAGCCAAGCCAGCCCACGATGCTACTTAATCGCGCCCCATAACGGAATCCTTCTTTAACTCCCAATGGAACAGGACTGTAATCTGACCATCCACAACTAGGACATTTATAGAATCCGCGACGATATTCCCTGATTTCTATGGGTTGGTCTACTACTTCAGCCACTTGCTGGACTTTTTCGGGAACTACTTCATCTCGTTCCACTGAACCCCCACAAACAGGACAGTTTTCTAGTTCTAAAGGGACTATCTTATCGGGCTGACCAAAACCATTACGGGTCTTCCCTGGGTGGTCATATTTTGGTCCGCGTTTAAATCCTTTTTTGCGTTTCTTTTTGTCAGAAGGCTTTTTTAGTGGGTCTGATGATGGGGGGACTGAACTGTTTTTTGAGTTACGGTTTTTTAGCTTATCTCTCTCTTCTTTCAATTTTTCAATTTCTTGCTGTTGTGTAGAGATTTGTTGTTGTTGCTGGTCAATCAGTCTTTGTTGAAGAGATAACTGTTGTTGTGCCTTGACTAGTCACTCAATCATGAAGACATTCTTCGCCAACTGTTCATCGGCGATAGCTCTAACTAGCTTTGAATCAATGGTAGCATTTGTGGTCATAACCCCCACTATACATAAAAATCCCCGATTTTACCTTTATGTTGTCAAGACAGATTCTTTATTGCGGTGAGCAATTACCTAATGGTGCTGCTGGCGATCTATTTGGATTTTCTGTGTCATTATCAGGCAATAACGCTTTAGTGGGTAGTCACTTTGATGACGATAAGGGAACTGATAGTGGTTCGGCTTATCTTTTTGATGTCACCACAGGTAATTTGCTCCATAAATTAACTGCCCCTGATGGTGCTGCTGGTGATCAATTTGGATTTCCTGTGTCATTATCAGATAATACTGCCTTAATAGGTGGTTTTGGCGACGATGATCAGGGATTGAACAGTGGTTCAGCCTATCTTTTTGATGTCACCACAGGTGATTTCTTACAACCCAGATTCCGCACTTCAAAATGTAGTATAAAAAAATACATAGTTTTAAAAAGTCCGAAAATCATACCTGGGCAAGAATATTTCTCTTTTCATTAAATTTTTAGGAAAAATAATCAAATTAAGAAGATTTATACTCATTGAAAACTTAGCAAGACTCAGCACAAACGAAGGAGATTTTCCTCTTCTCATTTGATATCATTAGACTCTTATTCTTTTATTATTTTTGCTTTATCCAATTCAATTTATAGATAATATCTTTGACAAGATGCAGGTAATAAACTCAATATAAAACGCCTTTCTTCTGTTAAATTGACAATTTGTTTAACTCCGTTTAAAATCACATAATGAATACCTTGAAAACATTGAAATATCCACCTCAAAGTCGGACGCAATGTTACTTTCCCTACTTGATTATTTATTCCTTTTTTGACTCTTTTTAAACAATTTCTTAATTCTCTTTGCCCCAAGTTATAAATCAACAAACACAAAGACATTAAAAATAACATTGTTTCTATTCTTTCTGGTTTTTCAACGAAGAAACTATCAGTAAAAAATAAGGGATCTTTCAAAAATCGAAATCCTCTTTCCGTAGATTGCTGGTTTTTATAAGTTATCAGAATTTCACTAGCTTCTAATTTATTTTCCTCTACTAAGTTAGTTGCTAAAATAAATTTTCCTGCNNTCTTAGNCTTTCTACTTATCTCTTCATCTTTTTTGATGATCAGACTAATCATTTTATAAATCTTTTCCTTTTTTTCGAGTAAGTTTCATCAGTTCAACTTCTTTTATTCCNACAATCTCAATTTTTTATAATAGCTTTNAATTATATCGAGCAGCTTGAGGATGTTCAAATTCTNCAGAATGAATTTCTTTTAGAAAAATTTGGGATTTCTTCTCTTCCTGGGAAAGTGNTTTTCCAGTTTTTCAAATCACTTTTCTGCTTTTTTCACTCAGACTATACCCAGTTNGCTGATCCACCATAGAACAATTCTTCTTCCAGGATACTTTCAAATNAGGACANTCTTTTTCTTTACCTCCTCTTTACATCTCCACCCCCAAATTGGCCCAAATCCTTGCTTTTTATAGGCCTGGAACCCCGTTCACTTTAAAGGGGATAATGGGAATTCGGCCTATAGCCCTTAAACCGGGAATCAATTTTTGTTTTGGATCAAAATTTCACACATTTAAGATTCTCCCTCTCCCAAGAAAACCCCTGTGGTAACAAACGTTTGGGCGCGCGAACCCATAAAGAGATTATATCTCTTCTCTTCTTTT
>NZ_AADV02000303.1 GCF_000167195.1 Crocosphaera watsonii WH 8501
AGGATATGGCCTCAAGGGGAACCTCACCAACCGATTCAATCTCCCAAATATTGATATCCGATGGACAGTTGACAGGTGGATCTGAATTTGGATTTGGATCTAGATTTGGATGTGGATCTAGATTTGGATTTGGTGAGAATTGTACTATATTTTCATGATCCAGATGTGGTGGATCTTCTATAACAGTTATTGGCACATCTGGATCATTAATTCTCGTTGGTTGGCCTGGGTTTGAGGCGTTTTTGAACTCGTCAGTTTGAGCGTTACTTTTTAGCCCGGATTCTGTACTAGAAGGTGGCTGTTGTATTGGGTTATTGTCATCCCATCTCAGGGTTTCTAATTGTTCTGGGTTGTAGTCTCGTTCGATTCTGGCGGAGATTACTTCAGTTAGTTTGTTAATAACCCCATAAACATAATTGTCGTGTTTATGGTCTTCTACCACTTCAGAGACGTTGATCTTCATGGGAACAACCTTATATGTCCGTGTTCGTTTTTCATCACTAAGACGGTGATCGCTCAAATCATATCCGATCTGATTGAGAACCCACCGCACAAACTTGATCGGGTCTTTCCCTGGACGTTTTCCTAGTCCTTGCCAGATTTTCTTAAGGTTGGCCCGCTTGATCAACTCTCTAACCACTTCACTATCGGCGGTAAATTCCCCGGCTACTTCAATGAAGTACAGTAACCTTAGATCATATAATCCCTTTAGGAATAGGTAACGGGGCTGTATTTTCCAGGGGCAAAGCTTACTATTTCTCACCTTAGTTAATAGATTGTGATAAAACTTTTTAACCTTTACTAAGGCTGGTGAATTCTCCTGGTCAAATTTCTCCAGATAAATCCTATTTTCCAGTTGGGTAATCAGATTAGGATACTTATATTTGATGAGATAGATTAACTCAGGACTCCAAAAACTAGAGTCTTGAATATTAGGTAAGAGTTGGATTAACTTAGCTTTCATTAATGCACATCTTTCTGGCCAACTAGCATCTTGATTTAACATCATCCAAGGCTTACCTACGTATTTATCCTCAGCAGAGAAGATATCTTTTGAGTTTTGATACTTGGTTTCTATTTTCTCCTTAGATACCTGTTTATTTGTACTGAGCAACTTAGACGTGATTTCGGGTTGGTAACGGTTACTGATATCATATCCTTGCTGTGATAATAACCAATAGACACACTTTCTCAGGTTAGCTTTCTCGTAATTGAGCATCGCTTCTAATCGGTTAGCTAACTTACTCTCAGGACTGCTTAAATCTTCTTTGACTTTTGTTAGTATTTCACTGATAAATTCCTCTTTGTTATCTTCTCCAGCCATTGCTAGATGCAAATCACGGGTTAGGCGTTGTTGAAAATGATACTGTAATTTTTCTAAGAAGGGTGACTTGATTGACTTATTATCATCTACTTTGGTAAAGGGATTAATCCATAAATAACGGGTCACTTCAGTATCCCTAATCCTAGCGATTATCTGAGTAATGGAATCAGCGTCTAATTGTCCAAAAAATAAACCAAAGAAATGGGTAAAGTAGTTGGTTATATTGATATCAAGCCCCGACTCACAACTGGGGGAAAATAGGAACCTATCTATCTGATTATCTTCTAGGTACTTATTAGGATTAGCTAAAAATTCTTGGACTTCTGGAGAGTTAATGGTTTTCCCATCAACCCTAAAGGTTGTAAACCCTAATTGACTGAGAAGATTGTCTAAGGATTCTAACAAAATTTGGGAGTCACTAGCAATAGCCCCAACCATATCACGGACGGTTATTAGGTCATACAACCAAGGGGAGTGATCTCGTTTTCTTAGTTTTGTTTTCTTGATGGTTCCCTCTAATAAAACTAAGTTAGGTTTCTTCCCTTTGTGGGTATTTTTAACAATTTCTATGGTTTTTGTGGGGTCAACTGCTTTGATAAATTCGATATAGAGATCTGCTAAGTTACCATCGAGAATTGCTACACGGGATGACCTGATAATAGCTTCTTTAATTAACTCTATTGCTTGCTCTCGATGCTTAACAGTCTTGCTAAATAGTAGCTGTTTTAAGACTGAAACAACTTCATCCAAAATCAAGACTTTCCCATCAAAATCATCTCCGTTAAATCTGTGATGGCTGTTAATACAGGCTGTTACTTTACCTCGACAATCCCTGATATGGTAGCTGCTTTCTTTCTCATGAATATGGGTAAACTTGGTGTTATTAGCAAATTGTGATAGTAGGGAATTTCGGATACCTAGAATTTACGGGTCATAAGTTCCTAGGTATTCTAACCCTTTAATTAAATTAGTAAGTTTTCCCGGTCCTAAACCCGATTTAAAAGGTTAAAGCGGTGTAAAAGGGGGAAAGGAGGTTTAAAAACCTGGGAGCTGTTTCGCGGCGTG
>NZ_AADV02000302.1 GCF_000167195.1 Crocosphaera watsonii WH 8501
TCATTTTTAAAATTTATTACCTTATAAATTAGCGGAATATATACGCTAACATCAAAAGAGGTTGTTTGTTACAGTCAAGGCTAATGTCATCACATTCCGAACTTAAGACCAGTCAAGATGTCCACCTGAGAGCCAAACAAATTAAGAGTCTAATTCGCTCTCTTAAACAGAAAATAAAGAAAATTGAACGGGAAGGGGAAGTAGCACCAGCTAATTGTCATATTATTCGTTATCAGGTTAATCGAAAGGGAACAATCTACTGGTATTATAAACTACAGGCTGCTGAATCAATTTTTCCTATGGCCACTAATAATGAGAAAAAAACCAAATATAAATATTTAGGACGAGCCGGAATTTCTGCTCATATTGATGCTGTAGAAAAACTCACTAGAAGAAATCTCATTGATGAATTAGAACGAGTCATTCAATCTCTAACTGAAAGCTACTTAGATATCTATATTGGAACCGAAACTGAATGAAGCTATTTAATATTTAAAATCCCCTAAAAAGATGGAAAGAGAGTTTTTAAAATCACCTTAATTCTCTATTTTAGCTCTGGAGATATGTTTAGCGTAAAATTTACGCTAACAATTGTTTTTTATCCAAAGTCCAATTTAAAGATTGTGTGGCTTTTATGCTAATGGGTTTATCGCTCATCACTTCCCCTACAGTTTGCCCTAATGCTTTATGAATTTCTTTATCGTGACGGGCAGGATTTTGCAGATAAATGACGCTATCTAGAATCATTATATAGGGGGGCGGTTCCACTCCCGTTTCTTGCCACATTAAGTCGGTTTCTGAAATTACTCCTAAGAGTTTCCCTTTCTCATCTACAACCGGTAAACCACTAATCCTTTTTTCTGCTATGATCTTTACTGCTTCTGATAGAGGAGTCTGTGGGGTAACGGTGATGGGATCTTGGGTCATTACTTGAGCAACCGTCTTAGCCATATTTCACCTTGTTAACTGTTGGATTACTTATTTATTTTCATTTTAAACTAAAAGTAACCTCTTTTAATTATTAATGATTTTTTAGCCATATTTCCACTTCTTCTTTACTCGGTTGGGCTGCGATCGCTCCTGGTTTTGTGGTGGTTAATGCTCCGACGGCATTACTATAAATAATTGTCTGTTTTGCTCTTGCTGCATTATTTAATATTTCCTCTTCATAATAACAACATTGAGATAAAAATCCTGCTACAAAACTATCTCCTGCTCCTGTAGTATCCATTACTTTAACCGAAAATCCTGCTACTATTCCTTGATTTTTTCCTAGATAATAATGACAGCCTTTTTCTCCTAATGTGACTAAAATACCTTTAATTTTAGGGAACTGTTGAGCTATTTCTTGGGGATCTTCGGTCTTAAATAACCAATGGGCTTCTTCTTCAGAGCATTTAATAAAGTCCGCAGCTTGTAAAACTTGTATGATTAAGGGTTTAGCTGTTTCTATATTTTGCCAAAATACGGGTCGCCAATTGACATCTATCAAAATATGTAACTGATATTTTTTAGCTAGTTGAATGGCTTTAAAAATAGCTTGCTGACTTTGAGTATAGGCCAGTTCTAAGGTTCCCATTACTAAATATTTAGCCTGAGTGAATAAGGATGATGTTAACTGTTGAGAATTTAATCGAGTATCAGCGAAATCCTCAGTTTTAATCTGACCAAAACCAGCAAATTGACGTTCTCCTGTTAGAGAACGGGTCACATAAACTTGTCGAGTGGGGGCATTAGTATGACGTTGTATTCCTGTTGAATTAACACCTATTTTGTCTAGAATTTTAACTAATTCATCTCCTGGTTTATCCTTTCCAACACAACCAATAAAAGCAGCAGAAATTCCCAGTTTAATTAAACCACAAGCGACATTAGCTGGCGCACCCCCTGGATAAGCTATCCATGATGTTACTTCGTTTAATTCTTTACCCAATTGATCGGCGAGGCAGTCAAAGAGAATTTCACCAATACACAATATTTTAGGGTTATACATATTATGTTATCTTTCTGTGAATAAAGAGAAAGGTTTAATTTTGTCAATTTCATTTTGTTCTTTTTTCAGCACAGCATAAAGGTCATTAGCTCGTTGTAAATTAAGCCAAAAATCAGGAGATGTACCAAAGTATTTCCCCAATCTTAAGGCGGTACTGGGAGTAATACCTCTCTTATTATTAATAAGTTCATTCACTCTTTGATAACTAACACCAATATCATTGGCAAGTTGTTTTTGAGTTAAACCCATTGGTTCTAAAAATTCTTCTCGCAACATTTCACCAGGGGTCGTGGGGGGACGGTTTGTAGGAATATTAACCATAATAAAAGTAATTAGTGATAATCGATAATTTCAACTTTTTCTAACACCCTTCATCAGAACCAATAAACCAATTCTATATTGATCGATTATGCAGAAACTATACTGTCC
>NZ_AADV02000301.1 GCF_000167195.1 Crocosphaera watsonii WH 8501
TGACAGAGTTAGTCACCCAAATGTTCAGTTTTTTAGAGACCATGAGATTACAGGGGCAAAATGCCATTGTCCAATTATGCGAATTATTTTCATTAGCTGGTCGGAGTCCCCCAGGATTAGAGATGTAAAAGGCTCCGGAGCCGATGGGGGATAGATTTTTCTTGATCGCCCTATCTCTCTGCACAAAAATACAAAAGGTTAGCTGATAATCTCCGCTAACAAAAAACTATCTTACTATTCTTTTTTTTTCTCATATTGTTGTTTTTATTTGAGGTTTTTAAAAGACTTGATTCTGGGAATGTTAGTCATTAAAATAGCCGTAATAAATTAGCTTAAATTTTACGCTAAATCACAGGGCTTATATTTTTGTTGACTCAACTGATGTTGTTTGTAGTGCTTTTCAATAAGACTTTTTTGTTGCGGTGAGCAGTTACAAATCTTGTTCATACCCACGAGCATCAAAACTAGGGAATCGTTCGGTAGGAATTTCCTCTTTACTGAAAGTTTGAATCTTGTTACCTTGTCCATCCAAAATGCTTAAACTAACATCCTTCGCATCTTCACTGAGGAGATAGTAAATAATCACACCAATGGGACGAGAATCACCAGCATCAATAAATTTGCGTTGTTTCTCCCCATCAACCACACCTTGCTCATAAAAAGTATGACCCGGACGAGTATTTTGAACAAAGTAATATTTTTTGTCAGAAAGAGGCCCCCCACCGTACCCGGATTTCTCACAAATTAATTTGAAAGCCCAATCCAGAGATGAAAAATGATAATTTTTAGGACTAATAGAAATTTTGAATATAGATGAATAAAAAAATTGACTTTGATTATCCAAAAATTGAGTTTAAGAGGGAATAATTATATTAACTTTTGATTTTCTCCACGATAAATAAGACTAAATGAAAGTATCAGTCAGTCAACAACTTATGATAGATATCTTTTTTAAAAAACAACTTATTCTACTTATCCAGTATTAGGAATAGTTTTAATTCTTTTGTTAGCAATAGATAAAATATCTTGATAAGGACAAGCACTAGCTATAGCGATAATAATTCTTCTACAACTAATCTTTATTCTGGCTCCCAACTTAAGAAGATTTAGACGTATTCTTCCCACAGTTGCTTTAGCCAATGAAGTTTTTTTTAAACAGTGTTGACGAAAAGCATTTATGAGAACATAAGCCCAGGAATGTATCCATAATCTTAGTTGATTACTTTGAAATGTTTGAGTTGAAGTTCTATCAGCTAACAAGTCTAATTGTTGTTCTTTAATCCGATTTTCCATCTCGCCTCTCGGACAGTATTTTTTTGTATAAAGTTTTGAGGGTGGAATTTTTGAAGCGGGCAAAGATGTCACCACATGGCGCATTTTTAAGCCATCACTTCCATAACAAACTTTTGTCACTACTCTTCTTTGACAACTCCATGACTTTTCTGTTTTATAACGAATAGAGCGATACCAAGTAGAAATTGGTACTAATTTTTTAACTTCTTCTAAATCTTCTTTTTTCTGAAATAAACTATCCATTAATTCAGTTATTGGAGCTAGTTTTTTTTCATATTCATGTTTGGCTTTTTCAATTACATCATCCGCTCGTAACTTAAGAACGCCATTTGTTCCCATAGCTATAACATAATCAACTAAAGGCTGATTTTCACAAAAATAGAAGATTTCTTCACGGGCATAGGCACTATCACCCCTAACTAGGATATGAGTCTCTGACCATTTTTCTCTAATTAGGGTTTGCTGAAAAAGTTTCTCCAAAATTTATGCCACTTTTGACCAAGAATTTTCTGACAAATCAATAAGTTTTAGTACATAAAAATTGTTTAAATTATAATCAAAATTAATGAAAGGCGGTTTGATGAGTTCCCCTGTTCTATTATTAGTAAATAAGGACAAAAAAAGCGACAAAAACTGCCTCAGAAGTTTAGAAAGATTGACAACTAAAAATGTAATAGCAATAGATGTAATGGAGTTTTCAGGGAGTTTTGTCATCACGAGATTTAGGCTAAATCTTCGTTTAGCTTGTCCAAACTTTCCCTCAATAGCATTACGGAAGCATTCATCGGAGTGGGCTTGTTTCTTTTCTTCTTCACTGACATTTTTCGGAGGTCTTCCTAACTTCGGACCACTGATTCTTATCCCTCTTTCCTTACACCAATTTCTGTTTTCCCTAGTTCGATAAATTTTATCTACATGGACGGATTCGGGATAATAGCCAAACGTTTCTTTATACTTTTCTACTTGTTCTTTTAAATGACAAGATTCATTGAAGTTTTCCCAACTTATTTTGTCTAGAAACACATAGTTATCTACACAGCTTACTGAGAGTTTAGCTCCAAACTCTATTGGTTTTCCTGCTTTTCCCCTCACTATTGGACGAATATGCGGTTGAGTTAAACTTACAATTCTTTGAGGACACTCTGGGTCTTATCTCCCACATGACTGTGTGTTCGGTCCAGGCTAGTTAGT
>NZ_AADV02000300.1 GCF_000167195.1 Crocosphaera watsonii WH 8501
CGGGGGAACATGAGCTGGTACCTTCACGGCGATCGTTGTTTTATAACCATAAAAAATAGTCAGTTTCATATAATGAGTCACTGACTTTAGCCGCTTTATTCATAGGATAATTTCTAATATAGAGAGAATAGTTAACAAAAATCCTTATTTTCCAGTTAAAGGGAGGTTATTCCTTAATTTGGCAATAATTTTAGTATTCATGGCTAACAGTAGAGACATCTTTATCTTAACCCAAATTACCAGGTATTTTAATTTACAATTAACCTCATCCTACCGTTACTTTCTCCATAATGATATAAAAAAGTAGTATGTTTTGTCAACCCCCATTCTTACGTTTTTTATTGAGAAGGATTCTCACACTTTTAGGGTAAAATTCGGATTTTTTGGTATAAGATGTTACTATACTACAATTATCACTGTAAAAAATACAGGAACACCTAAAAAAAGGTGGGTATTCCCACCTTTTACATTAACAAGTTTTAAGCTTCTTCCTCATAATATTCCGGTTGCTTTTGTTTTTGAGGAATATTTACAGGACGGGGGTTATAGGGTTCCGGTTCAACATCGTCATCCCAAATATCCCCTTGAACCTCATCATATTCGTATTCTTTTTCTCGAACGGGAGGTTCATAAGAAACAGGTTCTTCCCGTCGGGTTTCTCCCCAGTTATCCTCTTCGTAGTCATCCTCGTATTCTTCGTAACGAATGGACTCCTCACGTCGTCTAGGAGGAGGTGGGGTAATAGGTTGTTCCCAGGTATCTTCGTCCCAACGTTCTTCTACCACCTGTTGTTTAGCTTGTATAGGGGTTTTGATGGGAATACCAGTCCCCAACTGATTTTCAGGTTTAGCGGTTGGAGGAGAATAGAGATAGTCTTCGTCTTCTTTTTCCCAAGGTGCAGTGCCGATTCCTAATCTTTCTAACACACCTACCGTTAACTGGGTTAAGCGTTCTTCGGCCCCTTCAAAAACAATTAAACGGTTGGGACCACTACTAACTACCTCCTCCATAGATATCTCATAGGTACTGAGGACTTGATCCGGAATTTGTGGATAACCTAGAGAAGCAATGATGATGGAAGAGACTTGACCGGTTTCTAGGTCAAACTGAAAGTCCCTAACACGGCCTAGGGGCTCTCCTGCTTCTGTGATAACTTCTGAGTTAATCACAGGAGAGTAAAGATCAATGTCAACGGTTTCGATCGCATCTTCATTGTCCACTAAAATAACATCACCGATTTGCCGAATACTGGTAATGTAAATATACTGGGGCATACCAGACAAAGAAAGCATATTGTCCCGCAGTCCCAAAGCTACAACTTCTCGTTGATCGATATCCACTAAAATTTCTTTAACAACCCCTAGCTTTTTACCCCCCTCACGGGTGATTACTTGTGTATTAATAAATTCGTTACGTAGTCGGATTTTATCTGTGGTCATTGTGTCTTAGGTTAGATTTTGACTGTCTAGCAATAGAAGAATTAAATAACAGGCAGTTCGGTCTGATGATCAAGCATAATTTATAATCATAGCTTAATCTTACTGACCATCAGGTTTAGTCATTAATTTTACGAGTTTAATCACATTAAGGTTTTCTAGGAGTTGATCTTAGAATTTCAATGACTCTGCTCTAACTCCTATGTTCCATTCTAACCAATAGTTACCAGTTACCAGTTATTGCTCACTGTTCACTGTTCACTGTACCACCAAAATAGAACAGGGTGCATGATGAACCACATGGTTACTGACACTACCTAATAATAGTTCTGATAACCCACTACGACCCCGACGACCAACAATAATTAAATCAGCACCCCATTCCTTAGCCATAGCACAGATTTTTTCTCGGGGTTGTCCATAAGTATAGTCTGAGGTTGCTTTAACCCCCTGATTAACAGCTTGTTCCGTTAATCGTTTCAGCCAAGCTTGTAGTTCTACTAAATTTTCTTGGATTAATTTTTCTTCTAATTCCACCATTTCCTGGGTACAGATCGAGCCATATCCCGATATTTCTGAGCAAATGGGTAAGTCTAGCGTTCTTGTCAAATTTTCTTGGATAACCGTTACAATCATTAACTGACTACCTTGAGCTTTTGCTAGGTTTAAGGCAGTTTCAAAAACCTTTTTGACTGCTATGTTCTTCTCCTATTCCAACTAAAATTTTTTGATATGTGGGAGTACTGTATTGGTTCTAAAGCTGGGGATTCCAGACTTGTTGATCTCATTTTGTACTCATAGTCAACCGTGTTATATTTATCTTCTAATCTAAGATGAATATTTTGATTATGGTCATTTGGTGAAATTAATTCTAGTTTGAAACCGGCTCTTTTCCAAACAATTCAAGTAAGGTATACAGGCGAGCTATCCGACAAAGTTTGCTATACAGTTGAACCCTGATAATTCCCAAACANGAGTGCTGTTTGACCACACAGAATCTCCCATATAGGAGGAAGAGAAGACTCGCGTGATAACGGCGGTTTGTTTGCGCACT
>NZ_AADV02000299.1 GCF_000167195.1 Crocosphaera watsonii WH 8501
AACTCGTTGCTACATCAGGGTGTTCATCTCCTAACAATTTCTTCCTTAAAGCTAAAGCATCTTTGTATAAGGGTTCTGCTTCTGTGTATCTTCCTTGGGAACGATAAAGTCCTGCTAAATTATTGAAACTGGTAGCGACATCAGGGTGTTCATCCCCTAACAATTTCTTGATTAAAGCTAAAGCATCCTTGTATAAGGTTTCTGCTTCTGTGTATCTTCCTTGGGAGTAATAAAGTCCTGCTAAATTATTGAAACTGGTAGCGACATCAGGGTGTTCATCCCCTAATAATTTCTTCCTTAAACCCAGATTCCGCACTTCAAAATGTAGTATAAAAAAATAAATAGTTTTAAAAAGTCCGAAAATCATACCTGGGCAAGAATATTTCTCTTTTCATTAAATTTTTAGGAAAAATAATCAAATTAAGAAGATTTATACTCATTGAAAACTTAGCAAGACTCAGCACAAACGAAGGAGAGTTTCCTCTTCTCGTTTGATATCATTAGACTCTTATTCTTTTATTATTTTTGCTTTATCCAATTCAATTTATAGATAATATCTTTGACAAGATGCAGGTAATAAACTCAATATAAAACGCCTTTCTTCTGTTAAATTGACAATTTGTTTAACTCCGTTTAAAATCACATAATGAATACCTTGAAAACATTGAAATATCCACCTCAAAGTCGGACGCAATGTTACTTTTCCTACTTGATTATTTATTCCTTTTTTGACTCTTTTTCAACAATTTCTTAATTCTCTTTGCCCCAAGTTATAAATCAACAAACACAAAGACATTAAAAATAACATTGTTTCTATTCTTTCTGGTTTTTCAACGAAGAAACTATCAGTAAAAAATAAGGGATCTTTCAAAAATCGAAATCCTCTTTCCGTAGATTGCTGGTTTTTATAAGTTATCAGAATTTCACTAGCTTCTAATTTATTTTCCTCTACTAAGTTAGTTGCTAAAATAAATTTTCCTGCTTCTTTAGTCTTTCTACTTATCTCTTCATCTTTTTTGATGATCAGACTAATCATTTTATAAATCTTTTCCTTTTTTTCGAGTAAGTTTCAATCAGTTCAACTTCTTTTATTTCCAACAATCTCAATTTTTTATTAATAGCTTTTAATTTATATCGAGCAGCTTGAGGATGTTCAAATTCTTCAGATTGTATTTCTTTAAGAAATTTTTGGGATTTCTTCTCTTCTTGGGAAAGTTGTTTTTCTAGTTTTTCCAAATCACTTTTCTGTCTTTTTTCACTCAAGACTATTAACCAAGTTTGCTTGATTCCACCATAAGTAACAATTTCTTCTTTCCAGGTATAACTTTCTAAATTTAGGTCACTTCTTTTTTCTTTATCTTCATCTTTTACTTCTTCCACCTCTATATTTTGCACTAATTCTTTTGCTTTTTTTATGGTCATTGGAACTCTCGTTATCCATTTTAAATGTTGGATTAGTTGGAGATTTTCTTGACCATATAAAGCACTATCACAAACCATGATACTATCAAACTTTATTTGCTTTTTGAATTCTACTAAAACTTTTCCAAATACAGCTTTATCAGATTCATTTCCATCTCCTACTCTCACAAATAATGGAATATCTCCATCTTGGCTTGTTATTAAATCCAAGACACATTGTTTTAAGTCTGGTCTATGATCCCGAGAATATCCTTTCTTAATAAAAATTGGTCTTTCTTTAATAATTTTTTCTTCTTCCTGTTTCTCTTTATCTTCTTCCCTTTTATATTCTCCATCTAAATGAAATGATGTGGAATCTAAATGGGAGCATTTAAGGTCTATTTTAAATTTTTTAATTACTTCTAAAACTACTTCAATAAAAATATCATTTAGTCCATATTTATATAATTCATCCATTACTCTCCCAATTTTATCATCATTAAGGTAATCAGGTTTAATTCTTTCTCCTAACAATTTCTCAATGGCTTTATCTTGAAAAAACTGACTGAATAAATATAGAGGTCTTGAAACAAATCCTAGTCCATTGATTAAAATAGACTTAACTACTGTACCTGCTGAGATTTTTTCTCTAACATCTATTCCTAATTTATTATTAATTATTTTGACTATTCCTATTTCATCAATTAAACCAGCTACTATCCCTAAATGGTCTAAATTTTTAACTTGTATTTCTTCTAAATAAGACATTTTTCGCTCTTTTTTTACAGAGGAAACAACTTAAGCAATTATCCCACTTTTTTGTCTTCAAGAGCTTAAGTAATTATACTTAATTATTAACCCCAGGCTTGTAGTATTTAATGCTACTTTTTGAAGTGCGGAATCTGGGTTATTAGCATAAAATCGGATTGTTTTCTCTCTTTTAGGAGTTGACGCTCGCGCATCAAAACAGTTTGGGGGGGCAGGGCAATCGCATTTAATTTTTGAAAAGCTGACTGCATAAGAGGTTTCGCGATCGCCGTTCATTTGTACTGAAATTCTAAAATCTTTACTGGATCACGCATCTCAGATTTTAATGCGATTGCC
>NZ_AADV02000298.1 GCF_000167195.1 Crocosphaera watsonii WH 8501
GAGAAGAGAATGAGCCGGCACCTTTCGCTTTTAGTTACTTTAAGTATTCCTTTCTAGCAATTTTTCTAGAAGTTCTCGGCTTTTTTCTCAATTTTACTCTTAATGGTTTATAAAGATTATCTATTATTCTTTCTGTCTCAATTCTGGCTTGATTTAATATGCCTAAATCCGTTGGGTATTTGATGTCTGCTGGCGCACAAGTCGCATCTAAAATTAGTTTACCTTTATTTTTTATTTTTTCTCCTTTTTCTTGGAGACAATCCTTTTTTTTTACTTCTTTATCACTCTTGTCTATTTCTCTTTTTACTATTTTTTTATTGATTTTGTTTATCAATTCTCTATCAATTCTTTTCCTAAAATGAACTAGCATTGAAGATTCCAGTGGTGGCTCTTGTTGATAACAATTTAAACCTATAAAGTATTGTAGATAGGGATTTTCTCTAATCTGTTCTATAGTTTCTCTATCACTTGTTCCTAATTTTTCCTTAATAATTAATGTCCCTAATGCCATTCTAAATAGTTTGGCTGGCGCACCTTTTTCTGCTGAAAAAAGTTTAGCATATTCTTCCTCAAAATCATCCCAAGGTATCAACTCTGCCATGATTACCCAACGATTATTGGGGGACAATTTGCCCTCGAAAGGTAATTCAAATTTTTCTGGGGGCGGTAAAGGTTGCTCCTCTTTTCGATACATTTGTTCTTGACCAACAACTGGGAGGTGTTTCTACCAATTATAGCGGTTTGTAGCCGACAAAGCTGATCTTTTTTGCGATCGCGAATATGGGTGTAACCTTTTAAAGAATAGGGTTTTGCTTTTATTCAGCAAACCCTAATTAACTTTAATCCACTGACGAAATGGCCTTAACGAAGTCAGAAGTCAGAAGTCAGGAGTTCCTCACTACGTTCCGGCACTATCGTACAGAAGTTGTTTTTGAAACGAGGATTTAAGCCTCGCCTCAAAAACGTTTCGCTTTAAAAAGCCAGGTTTTAGACCCTATTGTCTCGATAATTATGCTTAAACTACTACCAATGGATATTGAGAAGGCCATCGCTATTAAGGTATCAGGAAAATTAAATAAATCAGATATTAATGAAGTAATTAAGGCGGTTGAGGAAAAATTTTTACAGTCTGAGCAAGTGAGTATTTATGTTGAAGTTGATACCTTTGGGGGAATTACTTTAGATGCACTAATAGCGGATTTGAAATTTGCCCTTCCCAATTTTAAGCGATTTAGTAAAAAAGCAGTTATTACTGAAAAAAAATGGATTGAAAGATGGATAGAAATTGCAGATCCTTTATTTCCTAGTATCCAGGTTAGACATTTTACCCATGAGCAAAAAGCTGAAGCAATAGCTTGGTTGAAAACTTGAAAGAATAATTGTTAATTTTTAACAGGAACAACATCATGAAAATAAGTTAAATCAATGTAAGTTTCGCCTTGGTAATTATGGGAAAAAATATCTACAAATCGGTGATTGGGTACAATATTTACCAGGGTATAAACATGACGAGCATGAATTGTTTGGGAAAAGGTTTCGTCAAGACCTGTTAACATTACCCCAATTTCTGCATTTTTTTCGGCTAAAGATTCTATTGTTTCCCCATTCAGTGGACTATTTTCATCTATGGGGTGCATGACTAACCAGCTTAAGTTAAAGACAGGGGTTTGCGATCACAATAATTCTAAGTCATAAAAACGCCTTAATTTATATTCCAGATTCCGCACTTCAAAATGTAGTATAAAAAAATACATAGTTTCAAAAAGTCCGAAAATCATACCTGGGCAAGAATATTTCTCTTTTCATTAAATTTTTAGGAAAAATAATCAAATTAAGAAGATTTATACTCATTGAAAACTTAGTAAGACTCAGCACAAACGAAGGAGAGTTTCCTCTTCTCATTTGATATCATTAGACTCTTATTCTTTTATTATTTTTGCTTTATCCAATTCAATTTATAGATAATATCTTTGACAAGATGCAGGTAATAAACTCAATATAAAACGCCTTTCTTCTGTTAAATTGACAATTTGTTTAACTCCGTTTAAAATCACATAATGAATACCTTGAAAACATTGAAATATCCACCTCAAAGTCGGACGCAATGTTACTTTCCCTACTTGATTATTTATTCCTTTTTTGACTCTTTTTAAACAATTTCTTAATTCTCTTTGCCCCAAGTTATAAATCAACAAACACAAAGACATTAAAAATAACATTGTTTCTATTCTTTCTGGTTTTTCAACGAAGAAACTATCAGTAAAAAATAAGGGATCTTTCAAAAATCGAAATCCTCTTTCCGTAGATTGCTGGTTTTTATAAGTTATCAGAATTTCACTAGCTTCTAATTTATTTTCCTCTACTAAGTTAGTTGCTAAAATAAATTTTCCTGCTTCTTTAGTCTTTCTACTTATCTCTTCATCTTTTTTGATGATCAGACTAATCATTTATAAATCTTTCCTTTTTTTCGAGTAGTTTCATCAGTTCAATTCTTTATTCCAACAATCTCATTTTTATTAATAGTTTAATTATATCAGCAGTTGAGGTGTCAAATCTTCGATGGATTCTTGAAAAATTCTGGATTCTCTCTCCTGGAG
>NZ_AADV02000297.1 GCF_000167195.1 Crocosphaera watsonii WH 8501
TTAATGAGCGACCCATCTATGGTTAATTCCCTTATTGGATTGGGGTATGAATAAAGGTTTATCCGCTAACGTTTCGGCAAACGGTCGTGGACAGGGAGTTGTGTCAATACCAAATAAGTTATAATGTTTTGAAGTGGGAGGAATTGTTCTCGATACCGCTGAAAATAAAGTCTCAATTCTCTGTTCATAATTAGGGTCAGTTTGAGTGGGTAAAAACTATTGAATTCCTCTATATAAACTGTTATAATCTCTTCTAAATAAAGGATTGAGAGACAATTCAACGACTGAGTGAGCTTGTTGGTTACTGGAGAGGGCATCGAGTAATTCTATAATAGTTTCTTTTCTAGCTTTTAGTCCTTGGAAGAGGTTAGACCTCCACACCAGGAATTCCTCGACAGACGTAGCCGTTTCATTTTTGGTCATTTTTAAAATTTATTACCTTATAAATTAGCGGAATATGTACGCTAACATCAAAAGAGGTTGTTTGTTACAGTTAAGGCTAATGTCATCACGTTCCGAACTTAAGACCAGTCAAGATGTCCACCTGAGAGCCAAACAAATTAAGAGTCTAATTCGCTCTCTTAAACAGAAAATAAAGAAAATTGAACGGGAAGGGGAAGTAGCACCAGCTAATTGTCATATTATTCGTTATCAGGTTAATGGAAAGGGAACAATCTACTGGTATTATAAACTACAGGCTGCTGAATCAATTTTTCCTATGGCCACTAATAATGAGAAAAAAACCAAATATAAATATTTAGGACGAGCCGGAAGTTCTGCTCATATTGATGCTGTAGAAAAACTCACTAGAAGAAATCTCATTGATGAATTAGAACGAGTCATTCAATCTCTAACGGAAAGCTACTTAGATATCTATATTGGAACCGAAACTGAATGAAGCTATTTAATATTTAAAATCCCCTAAAAAGATGGAAAGAGAGTTTTTAAAATCACCTTAATTCTCTATTTTAGCTCTGGAGACATGTTTAGCGTAAAATTTACGCTAACAATTGTTTTTTATCCAAAGTCCAATCTTAATACCCATTAAAGTTTTTATTTTTCTATGCGTCGTTACAAAAAATCAATTAAGTCTTTTCGTTTCCTAAAAAAACTAAATCCTGTTACTTTATTCCAACCTGTAACCCATGATCTCTATCATTGGTTATTAGCCCTTCGGTGGCGATATTTTTTAATATTAATGAGTATTTTTTATTTTAGTATTAATTGTCTATTCGCCTTAGCTTATATGACCACTGAAAATGGCATTGCCAATGCAGAACAGGGATCATTTAAAGATGCTTTCTTTTTTAGTATTCAAACTTTATCAACTGTGGGTTATGGTTCTATGTATCCCCAAACTTTGTACGCTCAAATTTTAGTGACAATTGAAATTTGGCTTGGTTTATTATTATTAACTATTTTAACGGGATTAATGTTTGCCCGTTTTTCTCGTCCAACCGCAAAAGTTCTTTTTAGTAATGTAGCTGTTATTTGTCCTTATAACGGGATTCCAACCTTAATGGTTCGTACAGCTAACCGACGAGATAATCGCATTTTAGAAGCACAAATTAGACTCTGTGTTATTCTCAATGAAGTGAGCCAAGAAGGATATAACCCAGATTCCGCACTTCAAAAAGTAGCATTAAATACTACAAGCCTGGGGTTAATAATTAAGTATAATTGCTTAAGCTCTTGAAGACAAAAAAGTGGGATAATTGCTTAAGTTGTTTCCTCTGTAAAAAAAGAGCGAAAAATGTCTTATTTAGAAGAAATACAAGTTAAAAATTTAGACCATTTAGGGATAGTAGCTGGTTTAATTGATGAAATAGGAATAGTCAAAATAATTAATAATAAATTAGGAATAGATGTTAGAGAAAAAATCTCAGCAGGTACAGTAGTTAAGTCTATTTTAATCAATGGACTAGGATTTGTTTCAAGACCTCTATATTTATTCAGTCAGTTTTTTCAAGATAAAGCCATTGAGAAATTGTTAGGAGAAAGAATTAAACCTGATTACCTTAATGATGATAAAATTGGGAGAGTAATGGATGAATTATATAAATATGGACTAAATGATATTTTTATTGAAGTAGTTTTAGAAGTAATTAAAAAATTTAAAATAGACCTTAAATACTCCCATTTAGATTCCACATCATTTCATTTAGATGGAGAATATAAAAGGGAAGAAGATAAAGAGAAACAGGAAGAAGAAAAAATTATTAAAGAAAGACCAATTCTTATTAAGAAAGGATATTCTCGGGATCATAGACCAGACTTAAAACAATGTGTCTTGGATTTAATAACAAGCCAAGATGGAGATATTCCATTATTTGTGAGAGTAGGAGATGGAAATGAATCTGATAAAGCTGTATTTGGAAAAGTTTTAGTAGAATTCAAAAAGCAAATAAAGTTTGATAGTATCATGGGTTGTGAAGGGCTTTATATGGGCAAAAAAATCCCAACTTATCCAACCTTTAAAATGGATAACGGGAGTTCCATGGCCCTAAAAAAGCAAAGAATTGGGCCAAATTTGGGGGTGGGAGAGTTAAAGATGAAGTATAGAAAAAGAAGGGGCCTAATTTTAAAAGTTCCCTGGGAAAAAAAATTTTCTTTG
>NZ_AADV02000296.1 GCF_000167195.1 Crocosphaera watsonii WH 8501
GGACCTTTCTTTAAGGTTTAGGGGAATTAGGGAGCCATTTTTGGTTAAAATTTTAGGGGGTTCTTTTGGAAGGTTAGTGTTTTTTTTTAGGAAATAATTTTTCATTTTGGAACTTTTTTAATTCAACTTAAGAGAATCCATTATTCTTCTTCAGTTGTAGCCTTGAAGCCTTATTCAGAAGCTAGTAATTTAATGGCATGGGGTCAAATTGCTGGCTGAAGAGAAAAAATAATTCCATTGCTTAAGGAGGAATCTTCTATGAACAATGCTCTTTTTTGGAACACCCGTGATGCGATCGCTGGGATGGACAGCTAACGCTCAGGAAAA
Source organism: Crocosphaera watsonii WH 8501 (assembly GCF_000167195.1). Classification (GTDB taxonomy): domain Bacteria; phylum Cyanobacteriota; class Cyanobacteriia; order Cyanobacteriales; family Microcystaceae; genus Crocosphaera; species Crocosphaera watsonii. The sequence continues at coordinate 328 of NZ_AADV02000296.1, forward strand.
CCAGACAATGGGCGCACCCCTATTAGGGGGAAATATGCGTTTTGTAGACCTTTCGGGACGACTATTAGGGGCCCATGTTGCCCATGCTGGCTTAATTGTCTTGTGGGCTGGAGCCATGACCCTGTTTGAATTATCCCGTTTAAATGTTGATCTGCCGATGTATGAGCAGAATTTGATTCTGCTGCCCCATTTAGCGACTCTAGGCTTAGGCATTGGGGAAAACGGGCAGGTTATAGACACTTATCCCTACTATGTCATTGCCATGCTCCATCTGATTAGTTCTGCCGTCTTAGGAGCAGGGGGAATTTATCATGGTGTTTTGGGACCTGAAAAACTGGATCAACAGGGATTTGGTTACGACTGGCAAGATGGCAAAAAAATGACCAGTATTTTAGGGATTCACTTAGTCCTATTAGGCATTGGTGCAGCCCTTCTGGTCCTCAAAGCCAACCAATGGGGAGGAATTTATGATCCTCTGGTGGGTGAAGTCCGTATTGTTGAACCAAATTTAGACCCAATCCGCATTTTTGGCTATCTATTTGGCTTTAGTCCCGATGGTTGGACAATCACAGGCATGGCCAGTGTCAACAACCTAGAAGATATTGTTGGCGGACATCTATGGGTGAGCCTTTTATGTATTTCCGGTGGTATTTATCACATTTTCTCGGAGCCTACTGGTTGGGCAAAACGGGCGTTAATCTGGAACGGAGAAGCCTATCTTTCCTACAGTTTAGGAGCATTAGCCCTGGCTGGGTTTAGTGTAGCCTGTTTTGTCTCTGTCAATGACATCGCTTATCCCAGCCTATTTTATGGTGCCATTGGGGAAACTGGCGATTCTGTAAGGGCTGCTCTGGCAAGTGTTCACGCTGCTTTAGGATTTTTAGCCTTATTAGGTCATCTTTGGCACGCTTACCAAGCTCGTGCAGCCTCACGAGGAGTTGACTATGGTACCTTCTTTGACTTGGTTGCCAAAAATTCAACCCAAGCGTTGACAACTTAAATTAATTATCTTTGGGGTGGGGGGAGGGTGGGAAATGTGGGAAAATTTTTCCCTAAAATGAAAATTGCTACGATACCGATTCTGAATTGATTGCATCAAAATCCATTCAAGGAGAAACTCAATTATGACAACAACGAACGTACAAATGACAGACATTCCCTGGCGGGCCGGCAATGCCCGACTGGTGGACTTGTCAGGAAAGCTCTTAGGGGCCCATGTTGCCCATGCAGGACTGATTGTTCTCTGGGCAGGAGCTATTACCCTGTTTGAAATCAGCAATTTTGATACCTCTCTACCTATGTATGAGCAGGGTTTAAGGTGATTTCCGAGAAAGCTTTTCCCATAGGGGGTAATCGCTTGGACTAAAGGCTTTCAAGAAATAAAAGGAACAGAGAGTTAGCAGATCTTGGTACACAACTTTAAAATTTCATAATTGGCTTGTCTGAAAAAACAGAAGAAATAGATTAAAATGAAGAGGTAAAAAGATTAGAGAGAGTAAATTGAAGCTAAAACAGACAAATCATCCCTTAACCCCGTCGATGGTCGATGATTTACGTTTAGCAGCCTCAAAAATGACGGGAGCAGAGCGTCGTTCATTTCAAGCTGAAATGTGTCTCAAGTATTGTGGAGGAAGTGCCAGACAAACCGAAATCGTGTTTGGTTGGGGGAGAAAAAATGTTCAACTTGGATTACATGAAAAACGAACTGGGATAGTGTGTTTAGGATTACAATCAGTCAATAGTGGATGTAAAAAATGGGAGGAAAGATACCCAATAGTTGCCCAATCATTGAAAGAAATAGCCGAAGCTCACGCACAACAAAACCCCACATTTAATAACCCCATTGCCTATACAAGATTAACGGCGGCTGAAGCCATTAAACAATTAAGAAATCTAGGATATAATGGAGAGGAGGTTCCTGCTGCTTCGACAATGGCAGATATTTTAAATCGTTTGGGCTATCGATCAAGAAAAGTGGTAAAAGCTAAACCTAAAAAAAAATCTCGGAGACGGACGCTATCTTCGAGAATATAGAGAAAACAGATTGAAAAAATGACCCTTCTGTGAAACGTTTACGTATGGATTGTAAAGCACTTGTGGACATTGGCGAATATTCACGTGGGGGGACAAACCAGAGGTTATAATCCAGCTCAGGATCTTATCTTGGGACTAAAGAAAATACGTTCCTGGTGGACTGTGATGAACAGACGGNCACTTATGTAATTTGGAAGTTTTATAAAGGAGGAATCCAGGTAGATACTTGGCGCATGGTGGACATCTGGGTAACTGAG
>NZ_AADV02000295.1 GCF_000167195.1 Crocosphaera watsonii WH 8501
AACTGGACGGGGATCACAGTTTACCTGGATGTGCTTCTAAGGAATAACAAAAGAGGAAGCTCTCTGAGAATATTCAAGATGCAATTATTTCTTATTTAGAAGTTGCCAAAGAACTCAATACTGGAATTGAATCTTGTTATGTAGAAGTAGAATTAAATCATGCCTAATGTTCCTGGAGTTAATCATAAACGAGCCATTAAAGCATTTGAAAAAGCAGGTTTTTCGATTGTTCGACAGGGTAAACATATTACCATGACTGATGGTGAACATATCTTAATCATTCCTAGAGCAAATCCTATTAATGGTTATACAATGGGCGCAATTATTAAAGGTTCAGGAATGACAGTTAAAGAATTTAAGAAGCTTTCATAAACAATAAGTTAAGGAAATTTAATAGTCTATCCAAAAAAAAGAAAGTAACCAGAAAATTTAAGAGTATTTTTATGAAGATCCCCCTAAATCCCCCTTACAAAGGGGGACTTTTGATGATTCTCCTGTTTGTCAAGGGTACTTCTGATAATTCCCCTGTTTGTCAGGAAGACTTCCGATAATTCCCCCCTTTTATAAGGGAGGTTAGGGGGGATCAAACAAGCTATAAGATTACCGAAAGACTTCTGTAATTTGTGTTTTCCATTTGCTGGTAGTATCAATCTTTGTCAAACTCCTTGGTTTGGTGGTGGTGTTGGTATGAATATCGCTTGGCGATTTTTACTCAATCCCGAAAATAAAATTTTCTTTGTGGCTATTGATTTACTTGCGTCTCCTAAAGAGCTATTGAACTTAGCTCGTTAATTAGCTATATTTTTGCTATATTTTTAGATATAGTAAAATCACAATTGATACGATAGATGCGCTCTACTGGTTAGGGCGTATTCTAATGACTTTAAAACTCCGATATGAACAGCAACACTCAACAATCATTAGATAAAGATCAAAAAATTGCTCAAGAAGGATTGAAAAAAGCTTATGCTAGAGAAACGAAAACACTGGTGGACGAAATTAATCAAAAAGCCAGTCAAATAACTGACATTAACGATATTTGGGCTTTAAGTGACTATTTGAATAGCCAACGCTACAATATCGAAGGTAAGTATGACTTTGGAGAGTCTACATCCGTTTTTGTGTTGGCTCAATTAGTTAAAGAAAAATGGTTAACCCTCGATGAATTAAGCGATTTAACCCCTTCGACAAGAGCCAAAGTTGCTGCTCTGGCAAAGATGTAATAATATTTAATCATCTTAATGTTGCCATTTATCTCTAAATTGTAGAACATCAGGGATGAATGGCAAATAAATAGAAATAAACCCAAGGGAGTCAATATATAGTTTAACTTTTTTGCACAAAACCGAGTATCTTTATTTTAACAGCAACTTAGGTAAAGATTAAAGTTTCACCTGAAAAATTCTGTAATTTGTTCTTTCCAGTTGTTGGTGGTATCAATCTTTTTAACATAACTCATTTCTTCTTCATTAAAGTCTTGAATATTATTTTTTTGTTGCTGCAATAAGTCAGAGGTTGCATCAGAAATATCTCCTTTACGTTTTGAAAGGCGATCACTTAAAATTTCTACAGGCGCATAACAAGATAAAATTGTCAAGAAAATGTTATCTTTTTTAGCTATTTCTATCACAGGTTTTCGCAATTGATGACGATCAAATTTAGCGTCTAATATCAGATTAAATCCTTCTTTAGCAACTATTTCACCCAGTTTAATCAACCTTTCATAAGTTTTTTGGTTCATTTCTTCATTATAAAGTTCACTGTTTCCTGTTTCATCTAAACTCACATTTCCTAAGTGTTTTCTCACAGCATCAGAACGAATTAAAATACCATTAATTTTTTCAGCAATATATTTTGCTACAGTTGTTTTTCCTGATCCTGATAACCCTGACATGATAATAATTTTACCTTGATGTTGTTGGGTATATTTCCAAGCTAAATGATAGTAATTTTTGGCTTCTTGTTGCGCTTTCTGATGATTTTCTTGGGAAATATTAGGATCATCAAGTATAATGGAATTAACTTTTGCTCTAACATAAGCTTGACGGGAAAGATAGACGGGTAAAACTTGTAATCCTTGCCAATCTCCTGTATGTTCTAAATAAGTATTGAGGAAAATATTACTCAAGTCTTGACGGTTTCTTGCATCTAAGTCCATAACAGTAAATGCAACATCACACATAACATCAACATAACGGAATTCCTCGTTAAATTCAATGCGATCGAATAACTGTATTTTATTGTTCCACAGACAAATATTTTTTAAGTGTAAGTCTCCATGACATTCTCTTATTTTATTCTCTTGTTTTCGTTTTCTAAAATAGTCTTGTTTTAGTTTAAAATAGCTATCTGTAAAGTTCTTTGTTTCTTGATATTTTTCTTTAGTTTGAATAATACCAATATATTTATCTGTGATCTCGTAATTCTCATCAATGGATTTTTTGATAACTTCAATGTCACCAAAACTACGAATATAATCATCGGTTTCCGAATCTTTGTGAACTCTGCTACTATTTTCTTAACTCTTCTAATGATGTTTTCTATTTCCCGTTAGAATACATTGTAATTACTATCTGGAGACTTGATCTCTTGAACCTATCATGATCTCTTCTCTCCATTTACTGCCCTTTGTTATATAGGCACTCTATAAATCGGGGACC
>NZ_AADV02000294.1 GCF_000167195.1 Crocosphaera watsonii WH 8501
TAGGTATGTTAACTTCCCGGAATGCATTTATAAACAACAGAGGAGATTTTACAATAAATTAGATCTCAATGCTATCAATTATCCGGGGACAAATACAGATTCCCCAGAAACGGATGTTAACTTATGACTCCTACTATGTCATGAAAGAAGGGAACCTTGGTTAGTAACAGGAAGTCCAGGAGGAAGTCGTATTATTACCACCACCTTACAAATTATTATGAATGTTATTGATCATGAGATGAATATTGCAGAAGCGACTAATGCAACTCGTATTCATCATCAATGGTTTCCAGATCAAATTCGTTTAGAAAGAGGATTAAATGGTGATACTATTGACTTATTAGAAACCAAAGGTCATACAATTAAAAGTAGCTTTGCCATGGGAAGTACCCAAAGTGTTATGTATAAAAAAGGTCAATTTCATGGCGCATCTGACCCTCGTAAACCAGGGGCATTAACATTAGGATATTAGGCTAATAATTAATAATTTATTGATTTTAATTTAATAGTAATCTTTACGGATACTGTCAGTATATACTATTATTACTGTATGTATTTTCTGGGATTGACGTTACCCAATGATCATCCATATCTTAGAGTAGAATAGGGAAAATTATTTCTTCTTATAACCCAATCTAGGATAAATTATGAATCATTCAGAGAATTTAAAACAAAACCTAGAAAACCTAACCGAAAAAACATTTTACTTTTGTTTAGGGGCAACGTCATCCATCATTGAAAATACTCAAGAAAACTTACAAAAATTATCAGAAAATGCACAAAAAACGGTAGAAGAACTAATTAAAATAGGAGAAGATACTTGTGATAATTCTCCTGAGATTAGTTTTCCTAAAGTTCACTTTCCAGAAGTTGATTTTCCTGAAATTAATTTTCCTGAATTTAAAACCCAAGACTATGTAAGTCAGTCTTTAAAAAGTCGTCTTTTTGTTCTTGTCAAAGGAGACAAAAACTTAGCACAAAGATTAATTACTTTACAGAAACAAAAAAATCCTGATCATCCTGAAAAATGGTATTGGGAAAAGGTAATTTATGACCTACAAAGACACTAATGAATTTTCAATGTCAACATAGTTAACTTAATCAACAGATGCAACCAATAAAAACATGAATTTCCTAAAACGTATCGGAATACTAGCCTTATTTTTTCTCGGAGTTTCCTGGGCAGTTTGTAACTTTCAAGGATTAGCCAATAAAGGAGAATTTGATTCTATTGTTCTTAACTTTAAACAAGATATTGCCATCACAGAAGTTGAAAATAAAATAAATAAAATCAGTAATAAGTATAGCCAAAAAATTTATTTTAACAGTGAATTTTCTCAAAAAGAAAGGGTTTATGTTCTTAAAGGGAATAAAAATATTCTCAAAAACATCCAACAATCTGAACTTAAGGAATTGACAGATTATATTGAACCAAACTATCAATATCATACCTTAGAAGCCGTTAATGACCCTAGATACAGTGAACAATGGAACCTAGAAAATATTAACATAGAAGCAGCCTGGAAACAAGCCAAAGGGAAAGGAGTAACCGTTGCCGTCATTGATACTGGAGTTAGTCGTGTTCCCGACTTACAAAGAACAGAATTTGTAGAAGGATATGACTTTGTTAACGATAAAAAAGACGCTACCGATGATCATGGCCATGGGACTCACGTAGCCGGAACCGTTGCCCAATCAACTAATAATAGATATGGGGTTGCTGGTGTTGCCTATCAAGCAAAAATTATGCCCTTAAAAGTGTTATCTGCTGCCGGATATGGTACCATTTCTGATATTGCCGAAGCCATTCGCTTTGCTGCTGATAATAAAGCCGATATTATTAACATGAGTTTAGGGGGCGGTGGTGCCAGTCAAATGATGGAAGATGCCATTAATTATGCCCACGAAAAAGGTGTGGTTATTGTGGCTGCTGCTGGTAACAGTGGGCTTAGTTCAGCCTCTTATCCTTCCCGTTATGCTAAGGTAATTAGGTGATTTCCAAGAAAAAGTTTCCCACCCATTCTCAGAATCTGTTTGTAGAACATCTCAAATAAGCGAAAAGGGAAAAATAAAAAGTTGTTCGCGGATACTTTCCGCGAACAAAAACCTCCCTATCTAAAAGAAAGAAATACGCTAACTTTTAAATTAGCTTTGACTATTTTTAAAAAGGAAATTCACTTAATTTTACACTCTTATTAACTTTTTAGACTAACTGGGTCTAATCAAAATATCCCATTTAGGTAAGTGAGGATTACGTTCTAAACGTTTCTCAATTTCCTTCATCTCTTTTTTCGTTAAAGAAATGCCTTTTTGATAAACTTTTTTACTTAACTTAACTATCGGATTTAAGCCTTTCCATGTCATAGTTTTTACCCAAGCTAACATCGTTTGAGCATTTCTCAGAAGTGTTCCGTTCCAATGCCTCTCTAAAATTCCCCAACATCTTTCTATGGGATTATATTTACTGTGATAAGGAGGAAAATATAGTAATTGAATAGATTTCTTAGTTTGGTCGGCAAACTCTACCATTCTCTTCAAAAATTGCCTTCTTATTCCACTATTTTCTGCTCCATTATCAACTTTAATTTGGATGTTCTCTAGTTGCTGCTTTTCAGTTATACTCAGACTTGTCCACCATTGCTCCAAGTTATCTACCATGAAATCACTCGTTTATAAGAACTCCAAAAGTACAGGGATCCCCGGACCCTT
>NZ_AADV02000293.1 GCF_000167195.1 Crocosphaera watsonii WH 8501
AATACCGCGGGGCAGCCGCTCTGACAGTGTATCACCCCGCGCCTGCACGAATTCTAGTCCCCCTTTGGTGATTTGATCGTTTGTGAGGATGGAAGGGGAGAACAATTTTTAATCGTGTGTCACCCCAGAAGGGCAATATTATAGATTGGCTCGTAATGCTTATAATAATAGCGAGTTTGCTGGTGTGTGTTTTTCCCCCAATGGTCAAACTATGTTTGTCAATATTTATTCCCCAGGATTAACCTTAGCTATTTCAGGAAGTTGGCAAACAATCTAAATGGGGTATTGAAGAAGTCCAACCCCCCACTATATATACATTTAAGCTTGCTTACTAACCCATAATGCTCTATACTCATTCCTGAATTATTGAAAAATAATCTCATTACTGTTGACAAAGATTTTTAATAAGTCTATGATAAGGTCAATAAGTGTTCTCCTCTCAAGGATGGATCGGCAGGTGGAATCGTTCAGCAACACAAATAGCGGTTCCCCTATTTTTTTGTCTTTTCCTTATTGCGAAAAATAATTGACTATTGCGAATACCCCAGTTTTCTGTGCTTCTGTGGTGAGCTATTAAAAAAAAGTCTCATCACTATTGACAAAAATTATTAATAAGACTATGATTGAATCAATAAGTGTTCTCCTCTCAAGGATGGATCGGCAGGTGGAATCGTTCAGCAACACAAATAGCGGTTCCCCTATTTTTTTGTCTTTTCTTTATTGCGAAAAATAATTGACTATTGCGAATGCCCCAGTTTTCTGTGCTTCTGTGGTGAGCCATTAAAAAAAAGTCTCATCACTATTGACAAAAATTATTAATAAGACTATGATTGAATCAATAAGTGTTCTCCTCTCAAGGATGGATCGGCAGGTGGAATCGTTCAGCAACACAAATAGCGGTTCCCCTATTTTTTTGTCTTTTCCTTATTGCGAAAAACAATTGACTATTGCGAATACCCCAGTTTTCTGTACTTTTGTGGTGAGCTATTGAAAAATCTTCTCATTACTGTTGACAAAGATTTTTAATAAGTCTATGATAGGGTCAATAAGTGTTCTCCTCTCAAGGATGGATCGGCAGGTGGAATCGTTCAGCAACACAAATAGCGGTTCCCCTATTTTTTTTGCTTGAATTGAGATTATTGCTAAATCTTGGCAAAAAAAGGGAAGGAAGCACCCCGACAGCCTTAACTAAATTAATTAAAAAATTCCTAGTCAATAGTTCCTGAGAAACGTTAACATAAATTAACAAGTGTTTTTCTCGGAAAAACCAGACCTGAATTCTCAGGAGTTATGATCTGGTTAAATCATTAACCTTGATATATTGAAGATAATCCTATCTTCCCCTTTAGTATAAAAAAGAGGCCGACAGCGTGAACAAGAATAAGAAAACATGGCGTAATGCTGGACTATATGCACTTTTGCTTATTGTCGTATTAGCTTTAGCATCAGCCTTTCTAGATAACAATAACACTCAAAGTCGGGAAACATTAACCTATAGCGAGTTTATTGACCGTGTAGAAAATAACCGAGTGGATCGAGTGACACTGAGTTCTGATCGCACTCAAGCGAGGGTTCCTAACCCCGAAGGTGGCGCACCACAACTGGTTAATCTACCCAACGATCCCGATTTAATCAACATTTTGTCCGAAAACAAAGTAGATATTGCCATCCAACCCCCTAACGACGAAGGAGTCTGGGTGAGAGTGGCTACCAGTTTCCTCCTGCCAATATTATTACTGGTTGGGTTATTCTTCTTGTTACGTCGGGCGCAAAGTGGACCTGGTTCCCAGGCCATGAACTTTGGCAAGTCAAAAGCACGGGTACAAATGGAACCCCAAACCCAAGTAACTTTTGGGGATGTAGCTGGTATCGAACAAGCTAAGTTAGAACTCACCGAAGTTGTAGACTTTCTGAAAAACGCCGATCGCTTCACCGCCATTGGTGCCAAAATTCCCAAAGGAGTCTTATTAGTAGGACCTCCTGGAACAGGTAAAACCCTGTTAGCTAAGGCCGTAGCAGGGGAAGCAGGTGTTCCTTTCTTCAGCATTTCTGGTTCCGAGTTTGTGGAAATGTTTGTTGGTGTCGGTGCATCCCGTGTCCGTGACTTATTTGAACAGGCCAAAACTAACGCCCCTTGTATCGTATTTATCGATGAGATCGACGCAGTTGGTCGTCAACGGGGTGCTGGTTTAGGGGGTGGTAACGATGAACGGGAACAAACCCTCAACCAACTGTTAACCGAGATGGACGGTTTTGAAGGCAACACCGGCATCATTATCATCGCTGCTACCAACCGTCCCGATGTCTTAGACGCAGCTTTATTACGTCCAGGTCGTTTTGACCGTCAGGTAGTGGTGGATCGTCCCGACTACGCCGGTCGTCAAGAAATCCTGACAGTTCATGCTCGTGGCAAAACCCTCTGCCAAAGACGTTGATCTCGATAAAATTGCCCGTCGTACTCCTGGGTTTACCGGTGCTGATCTTTCTAACCTCTTGAACGAAGCTGCTATTTTAGCCGCTCGTCGTAATTTGACCGAAATTCCATGTATGAGGTCACGATGCCATTGACCGCGTTTAGCAGGCCTGAGAAGAAAATCGGTCCTGACTTAGAAGCGCAGACCTACTTGTTACCATGAGTTGGCAAGCCTTATAGGGGATTGTTCTTGATAAGAACCTGTCCAAAATCGCTTTTCCCTTGGCCGTCCGTGGTTAACTGGTTANCCATTGAAGA
>NZ_AADV02000292.1 GCF_000167195.1 Crocosphaera watsonii WH 8501
AAGTGATTTGGAAAAACTAGAAAAACAACTTTCCCAAGAAGAGAAGAAATCCCAAAAATTTCTTAAAGAAATACAATCTGAAGAATTTGAACATCCTCAAGCTGCTCGATATAAATTAAAAGCTATTAATAAAAAATTGAGATTGTTGGAAATAAAAGAATTTGAACTGATTGAAACTTACTCGAAAAAAAAGGAAAAGATTTATAAAATGATTAGTCTGATCATCAAAAAAGATGAAGAGATAAGTAGAAAGACTAAAGAAGCAGGAAAATTTATTTTAGCAACTAACTTAGTAGAGGAAAATAAATTAGAAGCTAGTGAAATTCTGATAACTTATAAAAACCAGCAATCTACGGAAAGAGGATTTCGATTTTTGAAAGATCCCTTATTTTTTACTGATAGTTTCTTCGTTGAAAAACCAGAAAGAATAGAAACAATGTTATTTTTAATGTCTTTGTGTTTGTTGATTTATAACTTTGGGCAAAGAGAATTAAGAAATTGTTTAAAAAGAGTCAAAAAAGGAATAAATAATCAAGTAGGGAAAGTAACATTGCGTCCGACTTTGAGGTGGATATTTCAATGTTTTCAAGGTATTCATTATGTAATTTTAAACGGAGTTAAACAAATTGTCAATTTAACAGAAGAAAGGCGTTTTATCTTGAGTTTATTACCTGCATCTTGTCAAAGATATTATCTATAAATTGAATTGGATAAAGCCAAAATAATAAAAGAATAAGAGTCTAATGATATCAAATGAGAAGAGGAAACTCTCCTTCGTTTGTGCTGAGTCTTGCTAAGTTCTCAATGAGTATAAATCTTCTTAATTTGATTATTTTTCCTAAAAATTTAATGAAAAGAGAAATATTCTTGCCCAGGTATGATTTTCGGACTTTTTAAAACTATGTATTTTTTTATACTACATTTTGAAGTGCGGAATCTGGGTTCAATAGAATGGCAGAGTAGTTGATAAATTTGAGACATTAAATCATGAATTCTTGTTAAATCTCGGATCGCATTTTTCCGAACTTGCGGATTTTTATCTTGTAGAGAGAGGGTTAAAGCATGGTTCATTGGCTTGAGAGTTCTTGTGCTAATCTGAGAGAGAGCCTCTAAAATTAAACTCCGTTCTTGAGAATCTGTATGAATCATTAAGTCTACTAGGGATTCCATGGCTCGGGAATCTGCAGTTTGGGCTAGTTTCCAAATAGGGTTTGCTGAATAAAAGCAAAACCCTATTCTTTAAAAGGTTACACCCATATTCGCGATCGCAAAAAAGATCAGCTTTGTCGGCTACAAACCGCTATAATTGGTAGAAACACCTCCCAGTTGTTGGTCAAGAACAAATGTATCGAAAAGAGGAGCAACCTTTACCGCCCCCAGAAAAATTTGAATTACCTTTCGAGGGCAAATTGTCCCCCAATAATCGTTGGGTAATCATGGCAGAGTTGATACCTTGGGATGATTTTGAGGAAGAATATGCTAAACTTTTTTCAGCATAAAAAGGTGCGCCAGCCAAACTATTTAGAATGGCATTAGGGACATTAATTATTAAGGAAAAATTAGGAACAAGTGATAGAGAAACTATAGAACAGATTAGAGAAAATCCCTATCTACAATACTTTATAGGTTTAAATTGTTATCAACAAGAGCCACCACTGGAATCTTCAATGCTAGTTCATTTTAGGAAAAGAATTGATGGAGAATTGATAAACAAAATCAATAAAAAAATAGTAAAAAGAGAAATAGACAAGAGTGATAAAGAAGTAAAAAAAAGGATTGTCTCCAAGAAAAAGGAGAAAAAATAAAAAATAAAGGTAAACTAATTTTAGATGCGACTTGTGCGCCAGCAGACATCAAATACCCAACGGATTTAGGCATATTAAATCAAGCCAGAATTGAGACAGAAAGAATAATAGATAATCTTTATAAACCATTAAGAGTAAAATTGAGAAAAAAGCCGAGAACTTCTAGAAAAATTGCTAGAAAGGAATACTTAAAAGTAGCTAAAAAACGAAAAGTATCTTATCAAGAAAGAAGAAAAGCTATCGGGAAACAGTGTAATTGCTCACCGCAATAAAGAATCTGTCTTGACAACATAAAGGTAAAATCGGGGATTTTTATGTATAGTGGGGGTTATGACCACAAATGCTACCATTGATTCAAAGCTAGTTAGAGCTATCGCCGATGAACAGTTGGCGAACAATGTCTTCATGATTGAGTGGCTAGTCAAGGCACAACAACAGTTATCTCTTCAACAAAGACTGATTGACCAGCAACAACAACAAATCTCTACACAACAGCAAGAAATTGAAAAATTGAAAGAAGAGAGAGATAAGCTAAAAAACCGTAACTCAAAAAACAGTTCAGTCCCCCCATCATCAGACCAACTAAAAAAGCCTTCTGACAAAAAGAAACGCAAAAAAGGATTTAAACGCGGACCAAAATATGACCACCTAGGGAAGACCCGTAATGGTTTTGGTCAGCCCGATAAGATAGTCCCTTTAGAACTAGAAAACTGTCCTGTTTGTGGGGGTTCAGTGGAACGAGATGAAGTAGTTCCCGAAAAAGTCCAGCAAGTGGCTGAAGTAGTAGACCAACCCATAGAAATCAGGGAATATCGTCGCGGATTCTATAAATGTCCTAGTTGTGGATGGTCAGATTACAGTCCTGTTCCATTGGGAGTTAAAGAAGGATTCAGTTATGGGGCGCGATTAAGTAGCATCGTGGGCTGGCTTGGCTATGGGGGTAATCTTACATGGCGTAAACAGGAACATTTTATAGAGTATGT
>NZ_AADV02000291.1 GCF_000167195.1 Crocosphaera watsonii WH 8501
GTTGCTATTTTATTAGCTTGGTTGCTTATCAATTTTATGGTTATATAATAGACTTTAACAGAAGAAAGTATTAACTTATTAAGTATTAAGGTGGGCAAGATAGAAACTTATCTCAGCTATTTATTATATACATAGCTTTGCCCACCCTACATTAATAGAATAGATTACAAAGGAAATAGTAAATCTTATTAGGTTGTCTAAGACTATAATTGCTCAGATTATTATCAGTGCATCACTAAATAGTTTAACAACCAATTAGCCATAGTCGCACGACGGGTATCTCTGGGTTCAAAAGTCCCTATTTTATACCCTTTAAATCCTAACTTTTCTTTGAGTAATTGTTTATTTTCTTTAGGAATTGATCGGGTTAATTTTACTGTAGGGGGACGATTTTCAATGAAGTTTGGGGGTTGGGGATATGCTTCTTTCCAAGACTCTTCTACCTCAGAATTATTCCAATTTTTATTACTTTCATCATAACGATATCCTAAATAATACCATACCATTTGATTAACAGTTTCATCGTCTATTTCTTCGTTGAGAATGGCGTTAATAGTATCAGTGTTAAGAGGGGGTAACTCTTTCATAATTATTTTTAATCAATTAGGACTACTTTAATTTTACCCTAGAATGAGACTTGTTAATAACTATATTTAAAGATGTACAGTGTAGAAGACTGTGTTACCATAACAATCTAAGGTTAAAAATGCTGTATGAATTAAATATTTCTAATATAATTTAAACCCGCAAATAACATATTTATGAATAAATTAAAACCAATTATTAATTATCTATCCTCAAGAGGTTGGGTAGCTATTGTTATCATGATAGCCTCTTTGATAGCTACACCTATTTTATTTGTAATTAGTAGTATTTTCGTTGATGCTGGAACCATCTGGAAACACTTGGCGGAAACTGTATTAAGCGGTTATATTTTAAACTCTCTATTGCTGATGTTTGGGGTAGGAATAGGAGTATTAATTATTGGGGTAGTAACAGCATGGTTAGTAACATTATGTCGCTTTTGGGGATGTGATTGGTTTGAATGGTTATTATTACTTCCTCTTTCTGCTCCTGCCTATTTATTGGCTTATACTTATACGAATATGCTGGAATATTATGGACCTGTTCAAACTATACTTCGTTCTTGGTTTGGATGGCAAAATGTCAATGATTATTGGTTCCCCAATATTCGTTCTTTATGGGGGGCTATTGTGATGTTAATTTTAGTTCTTTATCCCTATGTTTACTTATTAGCAATAACTGCTTTTTTAGAACAGTCATTTTCTACATTAGAAGCTAGTCTTTCTTTAGGTTGTAGTCCTTGGCAAAGCTTTTTAAAAGTAGCTCTTCCTTTAGCCCGACCAGGAATTATGGCTGGTTTAGCCCTAGCTTTAATGGAAGCATTAAATGATTTTGGAACGGTTCAATACTTTGGTGTAAATACTTTTACAACTGGAATCTATGACACTTGGTTTGGTTTAGGAGAAAGAACAGCAGCAGCGCAATTGGCAGCTTTTTTGATGTTATTTATTTTCACCCTTATTATTTTAGAATTATGGTCACGTCGTCAAGCACGTTATTATCAAAATAGTATTCCTCAAAGCCATATTAATCGTTATCAACTAACATCTTGGCGAGCATTATTAGCTTGGTTAATTTGTTTTATACCTTTCTTTGGTGGATTTTTAGCACCTTCAATATATTTAGTAGATCTGGTTATTAATAACGCAAAAACAGCTTTTCAAAATAACTTTTTTACCTTGGCTAGTCATAGCTTAAAAGTTTCAGTGATTACGGCGATCGCAGCTTTAATTTTATCTTTGATCATGGCTTACGGAAAACGACTACAAAATAGTTTTTTAATGAATGGGAGTGTGAGAATTGCTGCTTTAGGTTCTGTTAAACCAGAAGGTGCGATTCGTTGAGCTAGAAAGCTAATATCCAGTCTCAGACAAGGATTTAGCGTGTAGCCCGTTCAAGAACCTCCAAAGAGGTTCTTGAATAACTGTTGTTTTGTTGGCTAAAAGGAGCCAAACTCGGAATCAAAGGAGAAATCCCAAGAGTGACGACATAACCCTCCGTTTTGGACTTAGTAAACCCAGGATGGGAGCAGGGTTAAAAGGGGAAATCGTTATGAAACAGCATAATAAGGCGTTCCCCAAGTCAATTGGTCATGGTTAAACATTACGTTGAATCATTGACTTGAACCCTCAAAATTTGCAAGTAGCCAAAACTGTTTGATAGGCTGCGTTCAAAAAGAACAAGGTGAAAAGTGGAGTTTTATTCTGCACATCCACACAGATTCCTAAAAGTAACCTGGGGGAGAGATGAAACCTAAAACCAATACACCCAAATCAACGGAACGAATTAAGTCCATGATTGCTCTTATCACTGGTCGGTAGATAAGCAGGGACAAACTTAACCGCAAGGGTCATGGATGTGAGAAGCAATTAAGTTGCTAATGCCTACTTGTAATGAGTACGGATAAGCTGACGTATTGCTGGTTAATTAGAAGAAATAGTCTCTACTAGAGGTAGTTAAATGTCGAATGCGAGTATAACCAAGACTACGCCAGAATGGAACACTATCAATTGGGCAAAAGTCCAGAGAAAAGTGTTCAAGCTCCAAAAAAGAATATTTCAAGCTGTACGGTCAGGTAATAAAGTCAAAGCTAAAAAGCTTCAAAAGTTACTGTTAAAGTCACATTACGCAAAGCTCTTAGCCACACGAAAAGTGACCCAAGACAATCAAGGTAAGAAAACTGCTGGCGTTGATGGGAAAAAGGCATTACGCCCTAACCAAAGATTAAAGCTAGTTGACGAACTAAGATTAGAGGGTTACAAAGCAAAGCACTCAGACGAGTTTGATACCGGTCCGAGCTGACTTGAG
>NZ_AADV02000290.1 GCF_000167195.1 Crocosphaera watsonii WH 8501
TAGATATTTGCTCGATACCAACATTATTATTGCTATTTTTGCAGATGATGGGACGGTTAAAAGTAATCTTGCTCAAGAATATCGTGATAGCTCATAGTACAACGGTAATGTTAACACCTACAATTCTAATTGGCGATACCTTTAAAAGGAAATGATTATTACTGGATTTGGATCGGTGATCACAACGAATATGAGAGTCTTTTGAATTAGCTGGTTAGTCTTAGTGCGATCGCTGTTTTAGGTTGACTTGAGGAACAAAAGCCTACTAATACCTATATAATAGAGACTAAACTGAAATATATTCTCATCTAGTTACTTATTGGACTTTTGACAAAAAAAGTTTGTTAGCGTATATTTTACGCTAAACTAAAATCCCAAAATATCGGCTCTGTATCAGTCAATAAAATTGGCTGACAAATAGGGCTAATCTATAGATTCTGAGGAAAACTAAGGAGCTTTTAAGTTTTCAGTTGATTTTTTGCTCCCTTTCTTGATAACATCATGACGAGTTCGTGGGGCTTTTTTGTAACCTTTAATACGTCCGGAAGAAAAACCTCGACGTTTGGGAAATTTGGCGAAAGTCCCCAAGGTCGTAATTATTCTTGAAAAGTCTCTTTGAACTAGACTAGGGGTGATTTTGATGGATTTATTAGTCTTCAAATACTGTTCCCAATCACGGGGTAAAACCACAGCTAATTTTCTGGCAGCCCACAAATTTACATAAGAAAGAAGTGTTAGTTTAAACCAATTTTCTTCATGATGTACATCGGGAGTTAAATAAGATGTCATCAATAATCTTTGTTTACCAAATCGAAAAAGATGTTCCATGTCATAACGTTGTCGATAGGTGATTTCCAAGAAAAAGTTTCCCACCCATTCTCAGAATCTGTTTGTAGAACATCTCAAATAAGCGAAAAGGGAAAAATAAAAAGTTGTTCGCGGATACTTTCCGCGAACAAAAACCTCCCTATCTAAAAGAAAGAAATACGCTAACTTTTAAATTAGCTTTGACTATTTTTAAAAAGGAAATTCACTTAATTTTACACTCTTATTAACTTTTTAGACTAACTGGGTCTAATCAAAATATCCCATTTAGGTAAGTGAGGATTACGTTCTAAACGTTTCTCAATTTCCTTCATCTCTTTTTTCGTTAAAGAAATGCCTTTTTGATAAACTTTTTTACTTAACTTAACTATCGGATTTAAGCCTTTCCATGTCATAGTTTTTACCCAAGCTAACATCGTTTGAGCATTTCTCAGAAGTGTTCCTTTCCAATGCCTCTCTAAAATTCCCCAACATCTTTCTATGGGATTATATTTACTGTGATAAGGAGGAAAATATAGTAATTGAATAGATTTCTTAGTTTGGTCGGCAAACTCTACCATTCTCTTCAAAAATTGCCTTCTTATTCCACTATTTTCTGCTCCATTATCAACTTTAATTTGGATGTTCTCTAGTTGCTGCTTTTCAGTTATACTCAGACTTGTCCACCATTGCTCCAAGTTATCTACCATGAAATCACTCGTTTTATAAGAACTTCCAAAAGTTACATAAAGTTGCCCTGTATCTTCATCTACAATCCCACAAGGAACGTATTTTTCTTTAGTTCCCATATCATGATCTTGAGCTTGATTATAACCTCTGGTTTGTCCGCCACGTGAATATTCTCCTATTTCCACAGTTGCTTTACAATCCATACTTAAACGTTTCACAGAAGGGTCTTTTTTTCTATCTTTTTTCTCTATATTCTCGAAGATAGCGTCCGTCTCCGAGATTTTTTTTTAGGTTTAGCTTTTACCACTTTTCTTAATCGATAGCCCAAACGATTTAAAATATCTGCCATTGTCGAAGCAGCAGGAACCTCCTCTCCATTATATCCTAGATTTCTTAATTGTTTAATGGCTTCAGCCGCCGTTAATCTTGTATAGGCAATGGGGTTATTAAATGTGGGGTTTTGTTGTGCGTGAGCTTCGGCTATTTCTTTCAATGATTGGGCAACTATTGGGTATCTTTCCTCCCATTTTTTACATCCACTATTGACTGATTGTAATCCTAAACACACTATCTCAGTTCGTTTTTCATGTAATCCAAGTTGAACATTTTTTCTCCCCCAACCAAACAAGATTTCGGTTTGTCTGGCACTTCCTCCACAATACTTGAGACACATTTCAGCTTGAAATGAACGACGCTCTGCTCCCGTCATTTTTGAGGCTGCTAAACGTAAATCATCGACCATCGACGGGGTTAAGGGATGATTTGTCTGTTTTAGCTTCAATTTACTCTCTCTAATCTTTTTACCTCTTCATTTTAATCTATTTCTTCTGTTTTTTCAGACAAGCCAATTATGAAATTTTAAAGTTGTGTACCAAGATCCGCTAACTCTCTGTTCCTTTTATTTCTTGAAAGCCTTTAGTCCAAGCGATTACCCCCTATGGGAAAAGCTTTCTCGGAAATTACCTTGGCCGAAAGTGTCCATGTAGGAGTCTGTTACTTCCCGACGGGTGGCGACTAACAACACTTGTATTTTTTCGATGCCATCTTCGTCTTCAAAGAAGCCCAATTTTTGATAGTCCAAATCGACTTCTTCTCTGGGATAGGGTAAATACAAGGCAGCTTCGTGGTTTAAAACCATATCTCGTAATTCTGCTTCGTCTAATTCCGCAGGAACGGGAATGATGCGGATAATGGCTTCTCGCATGGGAACAGCAGTGGCAATCTTTTTCGCTTTGATCTTATGTTCGGCAAAAAATTCCTGAATCAATTCTGCACCCCCTGGAGAATGCGATAATTTTACCCTCTTCAAAAAGTGCCTTCAGGCAGTGGGATCCTCAAAGTCGATCCGACGGAGGCAAGCTGAATTAAATTACAGAAAGAGAATGAGGGAAAGGAAAAAAATAAGAAGAGAAAAGCAAGTAGGGAGAGAAACTAAAAAAAGGAAAAAGAAAAGAAAAATGA
>NZ_AADV02000289.1 GCF_000167195.1 Crocosphaera watsonii WH 8501
AGATTCATTTCCATCTCCTACTCTCACAAATAATGGAATATCTCCATCTTGGCTTGTTATTAAATCCAAGACACGTTGTTTTAAGTCTGGTCTATGATCCCGAGAATATCCTTTCTTAATAAAAATTGGTCTTTCTTTAATATTTTTTTCTTCTTCCTGTTTCTCTTTATCTTCTTCCCTTTTATATTCTCCATCTAAATGAAATGATGTGGAATCTAAATGGGAGTATTTAAGGTCTATTTTAAATTTTTTAATTACTTCTAAAACTACTTCAATAAAAATATCATTTAGTCCATATTTATATAATTCATCCATTACTCTCCCAATTTTATCATCATTAAGGTAATCAGGTTTAATTCTTTCTCCTAACAATTTCTCAATGGCTTTATCTTGAAAAAACTGACTGAATAAATATAGAGGTCTTGAAACAAATCCTAGTCCATTGATTAAAATAGACTTAACTACTGTACCTGCTGAGATTTTTTCTCTAACATCTATTCCTAATTTATTATTAATTATTTTGACTATTCCTATTTCATCAATTAAACCAGCTACTATCCCTAAATGGTCTAAATTTTTAACTTGTATTTCTTCTAAATAAGACATTTTTCGCTCTTTTTTTACAGAGGAAACAACTTAAGCAATTATCCCACTTTTTTGTCTTCAAGAGCTTAAGCAATTATACTTAATTATTAACCCCAGGCTTGTAGTATTTAATGCTACTTTTTGAAGTGCGGAATCTGGGATAAATGATTGAATAGATAGATAGGGAACATCCGTGCCTTTATCGGGGAAGGGATATTCTACAAAACAAAGTAGGGCGTAATGTAATGAACCATTCATGCTTACATCTCCTTATAGGTTTTATTTAATTCATGGTTTGGTATGGACCCAGATGATTGTAGATAATCGTGTAAATATTCAGGTAACTCATAGAAAATGTCCTCAGTCTCCTCTTCATTAAAGACCTTGATTGTCCCATCACAAAAGAGTATTTCTAACAGTCCATTTTTAATGGCTACCGATTCAACAGATACGGATCTAAACCAATCTGCGTATTTTGTCCCCTCAACGTGATCGGGAACTTCTACTAAAACTAATGACAAGTAATGCTTGCTCATGGTACACTCCTATTGCTACGTATGAATGAAACTACTACGCTTGTTATATCCCCGTTCCCTTTTGTTAGTCTAAGGTAACGGGGATATCAAGTGTAAGGGAATAATAATTCTCTTGCCTTAACTATGTACTCGCAGGGAAAACCAGTTAAATATGCCTTTTTAAGTGCTTCATCGTCCTTTGTTAAACGTTTAATCAAGTCCACTGCCATAGGCAAGATTAGATCATTGATGCTTAAGTCTTTTTGTGGTTCTATGAATAACGCTTGCTGTATTCCAATTATCAACAAATGGATAGCATTACCGTCAACTTGTAGGGTCAAGTTTTTAAGCTTAGAGGCATTCTCAACCATTAAGAAACATTCGTCTAAAACATTATCAGTCAAGCAAGGCTGATTGATATCAGTTACCTTTAAAACCTTTTCTTGGGGTATCCAGTAATCGACCCTTTTCCCATCCTCTAGGTAAACGGGCTTAGAATTACATAGACATTCACTCAACAGAGTTAATTCCCATTGCTCGAATTGAGATTTGTCGACGATGTAGGCTAGTGTATACTTGACATCAGCAAAGACAAAAACTTTGCGGAAATCGGTACAAGGTAATCCACTTGGATGATTCTTTTCTAAAGACTTTAACCGTTTATGTTCGGTCAATAATACTCGATAATTAGGTGCTGTTTGCATAATTGGACTTTGGATAAAAAACAATTGTTAGCGTAAATTTTACACTAAACATATCTCCAGAGCTAAAATAGAGAATTAAGGTGATTTTAAAAACTCTCTTTCCATCTTTTTAGGGGATTTTAAATATTAAATAGCTTCATTCAGTTTCGGTTCCAATATAGATATCTAAGTAGCTTTCAGTTAGAGATTGAATGACTCGTTCTAATTCATCAATGAGATTTCTTCTAGTGAGTTTTTCTACAGCATCAATATGAGCAGAACTTTCGGCTCGTCCTAAATATTTATATTTGGTTTTTTTCTCATTATTAGTGGCCATAGGAAAAATTGATTCAGCAGCCTGTAGTTTATAATACCAGTAGATTGTTCCCTTTCCATTAACCTGATAACGAATAATATGACAATTAGCTGGTGCTACTTCCCCTTCCCGTTCAATTTTCTTTATTTTCTGTTTAAGAGAGCGAATTAGACTCTTAATTTGTTTGGCTCTCAGGTGGACATCTTGACTGGTCTTAAGTTCGGAATGTGATGACATTAGCCTTAACTGTAACAAACAACCTCTTTTGACGTTAGCGTATATATTCCGCTAATTTATAAGGTAATAAATTTTAAAAATGACCAAAAATGAAACGGCTACGTCTGTCGAGGAATTCCTGGTGTGGAGGTCTAACCTCTTCCAAGGACTAAAAGCTAGAAAAGAAACTATTATAGAATTACTCGATGCCCTCTCCAGTAACCAACAAGCTCACTCAGTCGTTGAATTGTCTCTCAATCCTTTATTTAGAAGAGATTATAACAGTTTATATAGAGGAATTCAAGAGTTTTTACCCACTCAAACTGACCCTAATTATGAACAGAGAATTGAGACTTTATTTTCAGCGGTATCGAGAACAATTCCTCCCACTTCAAAACATTATAACTTATTTGGTATTGACACAACTCCCTGTCCACGACGGTTTGGCGAAACGTTAGCGGATAAAACCTTTATTCATTACCCCAATCCAATTAAGGGAAATAAACCCATTAATATTGGACATTGTTATTCCGTTGTCTGCGCTTTACCTGACCAAATAGACACAGAAAAAGTCCCTTGGGCTGTCCCCTTATCAGGAGAGCGAGTCTCCTCTAAACATAAAGGAGTAAATCAAGGCAATCAACAACTAAAAAAAATCTGGCAAAGTTCTTTATTTTC
>NZ_AADV02000288.1 GCF_000167195.1 Crocosphaera watsonii WH 8501
AAGCATATTAACCTTGCAAATAACATTTAACGATTTGTTAAAATAACCTCAGCCTTACATTATAGATGTACTGGTTCACAAATTTTTTTTGGCAAAATCCTGCCTAAAATGAATAATTAAGTTATCGCTTCAAACAGGACCGAAGTCCTTTGGATTGGGGTGGCCAGATCAAAGGAGTTCCTTCACGCCAACGGCCTTGTCCATCATAGAACCCTGATGACCATTTTAAGATAGGGATACCCCAACTAAGCATCCTTAGATGAGTCCTTGGTAGTAACCAATAATGCTCCGCAGTATAATCTCCATTGGGATAAACAGAGCCTAACATGGGAAAAGCTCCTATCTCTCGCACCATTTCTATCAATTCTTGTAAACCAGTTTCAAATTTACGCTGTCTTGCTGCTCTTTCGTGGGGGGGACAATGAGCTAGTCCCTCGTTACCCAGAGAGAGGGCAATAATAACTATGTCTGGTTTTTCTGGGGTGACTACTTCAGAAAAGCGATCGATAGTGGTAGTCACATTACTCCCCGATAAGGAGACATTTACCAGTTGATGACCGTATTTTTCGTATAACTCTTCTTGAAGATAACCAGTCCAACCCTTCATCAACCAAGCGTTATGTCCTAAGGCCACAGAACTGCCAATGACAACGATTTTCAAGCCATTCTTTGCCTTATAGAGCAGGGCAATGTTGTGAATTAGCTCTTTTAGGCAGTTTTGAAAGCCTTGGGAACTCTTTTCTTGAGGTGATGATGTTATAAAAATATCATCTTCTCTTGTTTTGGAGCCTATGCCAATTTTATGAATTAGATTTTTTAAGGGCTTAGCAAAATTCTGAGTTCTATTAGCTTGGTCCCAGTAAGCATAAGGCCAGGGTTGTAGATAACCAAAAGCTCCATCATCTACAGTGAGGGTGTCAGAACCTGGATCGGGTCGACAAGGTAGCCAACGGTTGGGACCAACAGTTTCCCATTCTACCCCGCCATCACTATAAAAACGCACATACTTATATTCGATCCTCTGCTGATTGGATGAGTTTAAAAAGGGAGTCAAGTCTATGTCTGTTTCTACCCACCAAACAGGGTATTGATCTTCATTGGTTTGTAGATGGAGACATTTGCTTACATCCCATTCCCCCAACTCAGGAGTCGAACCAACTAGCCCAATAGACTCCCCCATTTGCGTGTGTGCAATTATCTGAAATCGATACATAGACTTTACCGCTATTTAAAAGCAACAACTTTCACCCAGAGCTTTCTACATTTCTACCATGAACGTTGACAAAAAAATAGGGTAATATCTTTCTCCATCAAATTTATGTAGGTTAAACTCAATCTAAAATAATTGGCTCTAAAGTTTAGCCTTTTCAAACCAATGGTTTTTATGAGTTAAAAATAAGCTTACTTCTTAGAACGGTGATTAGCCAAACTTTTAGAAGCAAATAAACCACCTCCGAATAACATTAAACTCAACAAAGTAGTTGGTTCGGGGGTTTTTGGTGGTGTTGGCAGTGTTCCATCAAATTGTACTTCAGCAAAACCAGTTGCCACTGGATTTCCATAATTACTATTGACAATAAACTGAACAAAAGAAGCTGTAACAGGAGTAAAACTAAACTGTTCAGGAACCTCAGGCTCAGGATTATCTGTTGGTTGAAATACTGTTGGAGCTCCTGGAATGGTTGTAAAATTAATACCATCGGTGGAACTTTGTACGGTTACACCCTGAATTCCAATCGTACTAGCATTATTGTAATTCCAGAAACTAAACCCAGCTAAGTCATAGGTATCGTTAAGGTCAAATGTAATGTTTCCTGTTGCCTGATTCCCAGCCCAGATATTAGGAGGTGTTGAGGTAAAAGCTGCATGAATTCCTGTTAAAGCAGGAGTATTTCCAGGTAAACCAACGCCATTAACTGTGGCATCAAGGTCAAATTGACTAGGATCAAAATTACCCATATCAGTAGAAACAGTTACTCCCGTAATTAGGGCCGCTTTGGCTTGAGGGGCGAAAACACCGATTCCGAGGCTAATAGCTGTGATGATCAAACTAGGTTTAACATTCATTGGCTGTTGCTCTTAAATTATCAACAAATTAATATCTAGAAGTTATCGCAAATACAATAAGGAGTCAAGTGTAATATTACGTATTATGGTTAGGACTTTCTGGAGATTAGGAGTACCTCGGAATGATAATTTAGGCATTTTTCAATAATGGATAATGGATAATTACCTTGAAATTACAACCAGAAATCTGTGCTGCTTAATTTTTTTATATTTTCTTCATAAATAGTCTCTCAAATAGTGTTATTTTTGTGGAAAGTATCGTTTTTATTTCTCAGGCTGAAGAATACAGTTATGCTTGGAGTTAGTGCCTATCAACTAACAGAAAAGATGCTATCGTAATCATCCCTAATATTTCTAACTTGAAAGACCTTATTTAAAATAATGAACCGCAAAGTCAAACATAGACTGCTCTCTCTATTATTGGGAATCGTAATCTTTACTATTCCTCTGTAAAAAGCAACATATTCTCAAGTCTTGTCTCTTGAGAATATGTTTCCCCTACTGTCAACAATTTCCCTCACCAAAAAGCAACAAATACAATTAGAACAATTAAGTCAGGAAACTGTTTTGAAAATTAAAAATGTTCTGACACCGCCGCAACAAACTCAATTTTTTCAGGGGATTGAAGCAGGAAAAGACTACAGGGAATCCTTAGGACCAATTAATATGTCTGAAGTCCAAAAGGAACAGTTCCGTAATATTGTTGGGTCAGTTAAAACTCAAGTTTATCGCACTTTGACACTTCAGCAAAAACTTGAAATTCAACGTCGTCTTTCATCTCAAGGTAACTAATTTAAAGATAATGATCTTTTTCTATCCCAAAAATACACAAACTGTAACTATTGATAGAATTGTTAACGCAATCATAATCTTTTTTCATTTCATCAATTTATTAGATTTAAGTACCAAAAAAGACGCGATCGCTCGCGCCTTTT
>NZ_AADV02000287.1 GCF_000167195.1 Crocosphaera watsonii WH 8501
GAAACGTTTAGAACGTAATCCTCACTTACCTAAATGGGATATTTTGATTAGACCCAGTTAGTCTAAAAAGTTAATAAGAGTGTAAAATTAAGTGAATTTCCTTTTTAAAAATAGTCAAAGCTAATTTAAAAGTTAGCGTATTTCTTTCTTTTAGATAGGGAGGTTTTTGTTCGCGGAAAGTATCCGCGAACAACTTTTTATTTTTCCCTTTTCGCTTATTTGAGATGTTCTACAAACAGATTCTGAGAATGGGTGGGAAACTTTTTCTTGGAAATCACCTATCGACAACGTTATGACATGGAACATCTTTTTCGATTTGGTAAACAAAGATTATTGATGACATCTTATTTAACTCCCGATGTACATCATGAAGAAAATTGGTTTAAACTAACACTTCTTTCTTATGTAAATTTGTGGGCTGCCAGAAAATTAGCTGTGGTTTTACCCCGTGATTGGGAACAGTATTTGAAGACTAATAAATCCATCAAAATCACCCCTAGTCTAGTTCAAAGAGACTTTTCAAGAATAATTACGACCTTGGGGACTTTCGCCAAATTTCCCAAACGTCGAGGTTTTTCTTCCGGACGTATTAAAGGTTACAAAAAAGCCCCACGAACTCGTCATGATGTTATCAAGAAAGGGAGCAAAAAATCAACTGAAAACTTAAAAGCTCCTTAGTTTTCCTCAGAATCTATAGATTAGCCCTATTTGTCAGCCAATTTTATTGACTGATACAGAGCCGATATTTTGGGATTTTAGTTTAGCGTAAAATATACGCTAACGAACTTTTTTTGTCCAAAGTCCAATCCCGACAAACTAGACTTTTTCAGTCTTGCCCATGTGGATGTGCTGGTGACAGCTATGGTGGACTGCCATTAAATTTTTTGGTTTCCAGTTATCGTGGTTTCCATCTATGTGATGGAGGTGTACCCTCTCATCATCTGTAAACTTCAGTCCACAATATCCACATGAATGGTCTTGTCTTTTCAGACATTTAGAGGTTGCTCCGTCGTAGAGTTTGCTGTTACGCTTACTCCAGTAAACCGTGTCCCCATCGTATGGAGACTTGTTACTTTTGACGTTGACGTGACGATTCTTACTGTAAGGTACTGCTGGAAAAGCCTTCTTGATAAGTTCTGTTGCCGTATATCGGTTCAGTTTCTTTTCTTTGTTGAAGACTTTGAATGCTCTGTGTACAGTTCCCCAAAGGGAGAAGCGAGAGCCGTCCATTTTACAATACCTATGGTAGTTTCGCCATCCTCTGACTAGGGGGGCTAACTTAGTAGCTTTAATCCTAGCCCCATAATTCGAGCAGTTGACGATATCCTTAACTTTCTGACGGAATGCTTTGTAATTGTCCTCTGATGGGACGCAACTAAATTTCCCGTTGGTTTGTACTTTAAAGTGCCAACCTAGAAAATCAAATCCATCTGTCGCTTTGACAAGCTTGGTCTTTCTTTCGCTTACTTTCAGTCCTCTGGTTGCTAAAAATTCCTGTATATCCTTAAGTATCTCGTTTTCATCGTCTTTTGATTTTAAAATGAGAACCATATCATCCGCATAACGGATGGAGTTATGAAGATTCTCTATACCATCTAGAGCGATGTTAGCTAGTAGAGGACTCACCACCCCCCCTTGGGGGGTTCCTTGTTCTGGAAATTCTGGGTTGACACCTGCTTTTAGGCATCTCCATATCCCATTCTTAATTGTCTGGGGGGCTATTACCCTTTCCATAATTGAGATGTGGTTAATCCTGTCAAAACACTTTTCTATGTCTAACTCAAGTATTCTTTTGTTTACTCCGTTACATCTGGAGTTTAGGTTGTTAAATAGAATCTTTTGAGCGTCATGTGCCGAGCGTCCAGGTCTAAACCCGTAGCTTCTGGCGTGAAATAGTGCTTCATGTGCAGGTTCTAGGGCGTATTTAACGAGGCATTGCCATGCTCTGTCTGCCATAGTTGGAACCTTGAGCATTCGGGTGGTTCCATCTTTCTTGGGGATGGGGATTTCTCTTAGCTTGGAGTGTTTCCATTCGTTTGCTGTGAGCAACCTTTCTGCCAAGGCGAACCGTTGTTTGAAGTTGAGGGATTTGACTCCATCTATTCCTGCGGTTTTCTTACCAGTGTTTAGCTGTGATACTTGTCGGACTGCGAGTAGTCTAGCTGCAAAGGACTTCAGAATAAGTTTCTGTAAGTTCCTAGCTCGTCTTTTGTCTTCTGCTTGAATGGCTTTAAACAATCTTCTTTGGAGACGAAAGAGATTCTTGCGGAATTTCTTCCAGGGAATGCTCTTCCAAAGTTCACTAAAATCTTTGATTTTGTGTCTAACCATGTTCACCTCGGTTAATCGTTTTCTATTTGCCTCGAACCCAGATTCCGCACTTCAAAATGTAGTATAAAAAAATACATAGTTTTAAAAAGTCCGAAAATCATACCTGGGCAAGAATATTTCTCTTTTCATTAAATTTTTAGGAAAAATAATCAAATTAAGAAGATTTATACTCATTGAAAACTTAGCAAGACTCAGCACAAACGAAGGAGAGTTTCCTCTTCTCATTTGATATCATTAGACTCTTATTCTTTTATTATTTTTGCTTTATCCAATTCAATTTATAGATAATATCTTTGACAAGATGCAGGTAATAAACTCAATATAAAACGCCTTTCTTCTGTTAAATTGACAATTTGTTCAACTCCGTTTAAAATCACATAATGAATACCTTGAAAACATTGAAATATCCACCTCAAAGTCGGACGCAATGTTACTTTCCCTACTTGATTATTTATTCCTTTTTTGACTCTTTTTAAACAATTTCTTAATTCTCTTTGCCCCAAGTTATAAATCAACAAACACAAAGACATTAAAAATAACATTGTTTCTATTCTTTCTGGTTTTTCAACGAAGAAACTATCAGTAAAAAATAAGGGATCTTTCAAAAATCGAAATCCTCTTTCCGTAGATTGCTGGTTTTTATAAGTTATCAGAATTTCACTAGCTTCTAATTTATTTTCCTCTACTAAGTTAGTTGCTAAAATAATTTTCCTGCTTCTTTAGTCTCTCTACTTATCTCTTCATCTTTTTTGA
>NZ_AADV02000286.1 GCF_000167195.1 Crocosphaera watsonii WH 8501
GGCGAAAAGAAAAGAACAGAAAAAAAAAGGGAGATGGGAGAGCACGGCAGTGCAGCTTGATGCTGATTGTCGATCTAGAGGATCCCCCTATTATCCCGAATCCGTCCATGTAGATAAAATTTATCGAACTAGGGAAAACAGAAATTGGTGTAAGGAAAGAGGGATAAGAATCAGTGGTCCGAAGTTAGGAAGACCTCCGAAAAATGTCAGTGAAGAAGAAAAGAAACAAGCCCACTCCGATGAATGCTTCCGTAATGCTATTGAGGGAAAGTTTGGACAAGCTAAACGAAGATTTAGCCTAAATCTCGTGATGACAAAACTCCCTGAAACCTCCATTACATCTATTGCTATTACATTTTTAGTTGTCAATCTTTCTAAACTTCTGAGGCAGTTTTTGTCGCTTTTTTTGTCCTTATTTACTAATAATAGAACAGGAGAACTTATCAAACCGCCTTTCATTAATTTTGATTATACT
Organism: Crocosphaera watsonii WH 8501; assembly: GCF_000167195.1. GTDB lineage: Bacteria > Cyanobacteriota > Cyanobacteriia > Cyanobacteriales > Microcystaceae > Crocosphaera > Crocosphaera watsonii. Next base: position 476 of record NZ_AADV02000286.1, read on the forward strand.
TTAAACAATTTTTATGTACTAAAACTTATTGATTTGTCAGAAAATTCTTGGTCAAAAGTGGCACAAATTTTGGAGAAACTTTTTCAGCAAACCCTAATTAACTCGTAAATTATTGATCGATTGGAATAATTCGTTGATTTTATCCAAAAATCAAATTAAGAAAAGGTTAAAAAATAATAATCTTTGTCAAGTATTATTGCAAAGGAGAGCAAAATGGATTGGAAGGTTAATGACAATAGCGATCCTCCCCCTCGTCGGCGTAAGGGTTGGAAGTTTACCTTTTTCGGTGACTCTAACGAGGGTGAGAAAGAAAACACAGAACTACCGGAAACCTCGAAGAATAGCGAACATTATCCCCTTTCTCAAACCCATGTCGGACAATCAGTGTGGATAGTAGGTTTTGTGGGACACGGGGGCATGAATCGACTTTTGGGTATGGGTTTAACCCCTGGAACCCAAGTTAAAGTAGTTAGCGCGCAACCTGGTGGATCTGTGCTTGTAGCCATTCAAGATAATCGCATCGGTGTGGGTGCAGGAATGGCGCAGAAAATTTTGGTCAGCAATGAACCTCTAAGTCAAGGAAAAACTATGAACACTGAAACCCAAACCTTATTACGAGAAATGCCCAAAGGCAGTAAAGGCCGAGTCGTTGCTTATAACCAGGTGAAACGGGGTTACAAGAAAAAACTCCTCTCTATGGGCATGACCCCTGGTGTAGAGTTTAGCATCATTCGCGTTGCCCCCCTTGGTGATCCCGTAGAAATTCTTGTTAGAGACTTTCATCTCAGCCTACGCAAAGATGAAGCCGACGCTTTAGTTGTGGAAAAACTCTAAATGCGTCCAAAAATAAAAATTTTTCACGTTTAATTCTGAAGAAATATGTTAAAACCAATTATTGCCCTCATTGGTAATCCCAATTGTGGCAAAACAACCCTTTTTAATGGCCTTACAGGGTCAAACCAACGCACCGGCAACTGGCCTGGTGTTACTGTAGACCGAAAAGAAGGTAAGTTCCGCTACCAAGACCAAGAAATGACCCTGGTTGACTTGCCTGGGGTTTATTCTTTGGACGTAGAAGAAGGAACAACCTGCATGGATGAACTGGTGGCCAGAGATTATTTACTTTCAGGAGAAGCGGATCTAATCATCAATATTGTCGATGCCTCTAACTTGGAACGCAACCTCTATTTAACCACCCAACTGATGGAAATGAGGCTACCTATGGTGATCGCCCTCAATATGATGGACGTAGCCAGCGATCGAGGCATTTCTATCAACGCCGAAATGTTACGGGAACGGTTAGGGTGTCATGTCATCCCCATGAACGCAGCTAAAGAAGATGGGGTGCAGGATCTCTTACATATTGTCGGTGCAATGGTGGCTAATCTCCATCATACTCCTAGTGCAGCTTGGCGAAAGTAATCCACCAGATTTTTACAGAAACTTTCGTGACTAGCCACGACAATGTGTTTCAATGAAACTAACGGAAGAATCTCGAAGTTGATGTCCATGATAAAAGCATTGCCAATTAACCTCTCCAACCTACAGAAAACAGTACTCCAACAAATAGTGAGAGGGACAACAAAACCCTATCGCCTTGTTAGACGAGCCAAGCGAATCTTAGCCGCAGCATCAGGAGAGAGCAATAGTTCGATTAGTCGAAGATTAGAATTAGACCGAGTACAAGTGCGTCAGTGGCGATCGCGATGGTTTGAGGAGAGAGAAAAACTGAGTGCCGCCGAAGAACAACAGGTAACGGAGAAAGCATTAATGGTCTTGATCAAAGGAATTTTAAGCGATCGCCCAAGACCTGGAACAACAAAATCCTTTACGGTCGAACAAGTAGTCCAGATTGTAGCGATCTCTTGTGAAGAATGTGAAAAATCAGACAGACCAGTGAGCCATTGGACACCTTCAGAGTTGGCGGATGAAGCCATAAAAAGAGGAATTGTCGAAAAGATTTCCCCCCGTAGTGTGGGGCGTTTTTTAAAAAGAAGCGACATTACAACCACATCTCGTTCGTTACTGGTTAAATGCCAAAATTGATGATCCCTTAAAATTTAAAAAGCAAGTCAAATATATCTGTGAACTTCATCAAGAAGCTAAAACTTTGTTAGAACAAGGAATTCATTTAATTAGTACAGATGAAATGACAGGGATTCAAGCTCTTGAGAGATTATTTCCGAACAAAAGAGTCAAGCCTAAACAAGTAGAAAAAATCGAATTTGAATATGAAAGACACGGAACTTTAAGCTTGATTGCGAACTGGGATGTGGCAAGAGGAAAAGTTGTTAGTCCCTCTATTGGACCGACAAGAACAGAACAAGATTTTTTATCAGATGAATCTCATCGAATTCGCTTTGTTTATATTCCCAAACATACATCGTGGCTTAATCAAATTGAGTGTTGGTTTTCGATCTTAGTCAGGCGTTTACTCAAAAGAATTACTGTCCGTTCAACTGAAGAACTATCCCAAAAAATTCTCAATTTTATTGATTACTTTAATCAACATTTTGCTAAGCCGTTCGTTTGGAAATTTAAGGGCTTTAAAGATCATAAGTGACTGGTGGATTATTTTTGCTAAGCTGCACTAGGATTAATTAATGAGACAACAATGGAAAATAGAGATACTAAGG
>NZ_AADV02000285.1 GCF_000167195.1 Crocosphaera watsonii WH 8501
TGGAATTAATGGGAGTATTTAAGGTCTATTTTAAATTTTTTAATTACTTCTAAAACTACTTCAATAAAAATATCATTTAGTCCATATTTATATAATTCATCCATTACTCTCCCAATTTTATCATCATTAAGGTAATCAGGTTTAATTCTTTCTCCTAACAATTTCTCAATGGCTTTATCTTGAAAAAAATAACTGAATAAATATAGAGGTCTTGAAACAAATCCTAGTCCATTGATTAAAATAGACTTAACTACTGTACCTGCTGAGATTTTTTCTCTAACATCTATTCCTAATTTATTATTAATTATTTTGACTATTTCTATTTCATCAATTAAACCAGCTACTATCCCTAAATGGTCTAAATTTTTAACTTGTATTTCTTCTAAATAAGACATTTTTCGCTCTTTTTTTACAGAGGAAACAACTTAAGCAATTATCCCACTTTTTTGTCTTCAAGAGCTTAAGCAATTATACTTAATGATTAACCCCAGGCTTGTAGTATTTAATGCTACTTTTTGAAGTGCGGAATCTGGGTTATATGACCAGGGAGGCATGAGTGACCTACATGGTATGCACGACTCTCTCTTTTGGTTGTTTATTCCTGATGCTTTTGAGGGTACCGTCGAATTCTTGTGGGATGGTATTGGTGATTGGAAAGCTTAACTCGATTACAGGCTTTTGTTAGCGTTAAAGTTATGATATACAATTGAAAACTATTTTATCTTGATAGTGAATATGATTAATCTGTCGGATATTCTGGCACTTGAACCACTTCACTAATATCAACTGATTTCCTATTATCCCCTTCTGTTAATTCATAAGTTTGATTATGGGAGTCTATCTCATCAAAATGGCGATCGCACCAAGGGGAAATAATAGAAAACCTCCCCCCGACTAATTTGTTGATGCTGTTGGGATTGATGTACCAACGTTGAGATCGCTCAGTTGCTACATTGGAGTTATAGTATTTAATGGCTAAAAATGCCCGTCTCATTTTTTCTGCTGCTGCTTCTGGATGACGAGTACGCTTTAAGGTAGATAATGGCATTGATTGAAAATCTTTCCCTTGATGACGAGTACGCATCCCCTCCCTAAACTTGATCTCTTGTTTAACCAGTTCACACACCATGTCCTTAAAGTCGGTTTGCCCGGTTTGTTCCATGACAGACTGTAACCGCTTTACCCAATCATCTGATAATCCTAACACTTCAGGGGTAATCGAGGGTTGTGTAACTTCCGTTGTTGTTGCTTGAGATTCATGGGAGAGAAACCTCATCAATGCTTTCTCATGAGTATTATCTGCTAATTTTTCGTTTGATTGTTCTATTTTCTTGAGTTTATCTGCGATCCTCTCGATTAATTTAACTCCTGGTTGCCCTAACTTAATGCCTTGTCGTTGACCCCCTGCTGATACGATCGCACCGTCTCCTATCTGATAATCTAAATAGTGCATGGCCGCATCTGCTTTCCCTGGTGTGGGTTCATGACCATTTATGGCTTTGATGAAGACGAAATCTTTGACTTGTGGGGGACAATAGTAAAACACTGCGATCGCATCATAAATGGCTCTTAACCTTTGGGGATTAACTGTTTTTTCCCCGTTCAATCGAGACAATGTGGGGACTATTTCGCTAAAATTTACTTCTACTTGAAATCTCAGGTTATTTTTATAAGATTCTAGTTCTAAGTCGTTTAATTTATCTGCTTTAAAGGTATTTCTCAGAATATGATAACCTTTGAGGACAGTATCGGCTTCTATTAAGGTGGGCATTTCATAAGACCTTTGTTTTCCCCTAGTTTTAGCTTGTCCTTGGCTTAATATGATTGTATAAGCTGATGAGTCTATTAATACTGCATCTCTGAGTATTTCTCCTGGTCTTAAGCCTACTAATAAGGCTAAGGCTGCTCCTATTTCGGCATAACTACTATATCCTTCTTTTTCGTATTGGGCGATCGCACCCTCTAATAATTCTCTTCCTCGGTTCACTATTAGTTCGGGATCTTCTAGGGTGGCTACATTATGTTGTTTCCAATCTAAGGCTTCCCTTTGCAAGCCTAAGTTCATAGCTTTGATGTCATCGGGGGTGTCTATTAGGGTACAGGCAAAGTGTTCGGATATTCCTTTTGTGGGGTGATATATACTGTTTTGACTGGTTAATTTGTCTTTAAAGTGGATTCTGACGGCTTTATGTAAGTAGGTGTAGTAATTCTTGACGCTAGTGGGTTTTACTTTCTTTAAGAACTTTTGGGTTAGTTCTTCGTTTAAGACGGCGATCGCACTCTCTTCTTCTTTTGTCATCCCTTCTAAGCAAGATAGGGTATCATCGATGATCTCTATTACCCACTTAGACGGTGGTTTTCCTTTGCCCCATTCTTTTAACCAATGGTCTTTCATACTATACCCCTTTTGTCTTATCCCCTCTTCAGGTTACAATATGGGTATAGTATTTGTCAATCAACATCCTCATACTTAGGGTTTGCTGAATAAAAGCAAAACCCTATTCTTTAAAAGGTTACACCCATATTCGCGATCGCAAAAAAGATCAGCTTTGTCGGCTACAAACCGCTATAATTGGTAGAAACACCTCCCAGTTGTTGGTCAAGAACAAATGTATCGAAAAGAGGAGCAACCTTTACCGCCCCCAGAAAAATTTGAATTACCTTTCGAGGGCAAATTGTCCCCCAATAATCGTTGGGTAATCATGGCAGAGTTGATACCTTGGGATGATTTTGAGGAAGAATATGCTAAACTTTTTTCAGCAGAAAAAGGTGCGCCAGCCAAACTATTTAGAATGGCATTAGGGACATTAATTATTAAGGAAAAATTAGGAACAAGTGATAGAGAAACTATAGAACAGATTAGAGAAAATCCCTATCTACAATACTTTATAGGTTTAAATTGTTATCAACAAGAGCCACCACTGGAATCTTCAATGCTAGTTCATTTTAGGAAAAGAATTGATGGAGAATTGATAAACAAAATCGATAAAAAAATAGTAAAAAGAGAAATAGACAAGAGTGATAAAGAAGTAAAAAAAAAGGATTGTCTTCAATAAAAAGGAGAAAAAATTATAAATCAAGGTAAACTAATTTTAGATGCGACTTGTGCGCCAGCAGACATCAAATACCC
>NZ_AADV02000284.1 GCF_000167195.1 Crocosphaera watsonii WH 8501
GGGGATTGGGGGGAAATTCCCCCCAACCAGCAGCAAATCCAGTTATTGGGAAAATAGCAACTGTATGACATAAAGCCTGCTGGTTCTTCTTCTTCTCCCCTTAGTTTTGGCTAATTCCTAACTCTAATCACCTCATGAAAGTACGGACATTTTAGATATTTTTGAAGGGCATTTTTCGTCAAAGGTCATCAAAGGTCGTATTGTGATGATGGTATTTTTAAAAATATCGATAGCGATTTAAGAGCTAAAATCAGGTTAAAAGATTATTTTAAAAGATTAAAAATGATTGTCTCCATTTTTATAGAAACTGCTATTGATAGCCAATTATTTCGTCAATTTCTGAATTTGACCCTGACTTGAGTGATGGCCTTTGACTACCTTTGACTACTCAGAACAAGATTACTATAAGATAAAGAAAATCGAAAGGATGATAATGATAATGATCGTGATTGGGATTTATTTTTGCTCTGGGAACGGTTCCCTGGAATCAGCGCACAAGCGAGAAACCTTGATGTTAAAAAAGTTTTGAAACCGTAAGTCGAAGATGAAACTGACTTGTTTTAATCTATCCCAGATTCCGCACTTCAAAATGTAGTATAAAAAAATACATAGTTTTAAAAAGTCCGAAAATCATACCTGGGCAAGAATATTTCTCTTTTCATTAAATTTTTAGGAAAAATAATCAAATTAAGAAGATTTATACTTATTGAAAACTTAGCAAGACTCAGCACAAACGAAGGAGAGTTTCCTCTTCTCATTTGATATCATTAGACTCTTATTCTTTTATTATTTTTGCTTTATTCAATTCAATTTATAGATAATATCTTTGACAAGATGCAGGTAATAAACTCAATATAAAACGCCTTTCTTCTGTTAAATTTACAATTTGTTTAACTCCGTTTAAAATCACATAATGAATACCTTGAAAACATTGAAATATCCACCTCAAAGTCGGACGCAATGTTACTTTCCCTACTTGATTATTTATTCCTTTTTTGACTCTTTTTAAACAATTTCTTAATTCTCTTTGCCCCAAGTTATAAATCAACAAACACAAAGACATTAAAAATAACATTGTTTCTATTCTTTCTGGTTTTTCAACGAAGAAACTATCAGTAAAAAATAAGGGATCTTTCAAAAATCGAAATCCTCTTTCCGTAGATTGCTGGTTTTTATAAGTTATCAGAATTTCACTAGCTTCTAATTTATTTTCCTCTACTAAGTTAGTTGCTAAAATAAATTTTCCTGCTTCTTTAGTCTTTCTACTTATCTCTTCTAGGAGTTACGCATTGACAGATGGTTTACAATGTGCATAGTCCAAACAGAGAAAGCGATCGCTGTTAACAAAAAGCAAAAAACTGATAAAATAGAGAGGATTATAAGAACTGGAGGTAGATATCCGAACTATAACGAAGAAATCAACGGCTAAATGTCATTTAGAACTCTATACTTACTATTTAATTGCTGAATCCAAATATTCGGGTTGTAATCGTTTATCCGAGATATTTGAGGATTTATCTCATGATAGTGTTAACCGTTTTTTATTAAGAGAAAGCTATAAACCTGTTGATTTATTCAATGAATTTAAACAGCACATTGAACTGAGTGGGGGAACCTTAAGTATTGATGATACAGTCATTGAAAAACTTTATAGTAATCCTAAATTAAGTAAATTTATTGGTTATTTCTGGTCAGGAAATAAACATAAAACTATCAAAGGAATTAATTTAGTTACTTTATTATATACTGACCCTAATGGAATTTCACTCCCTCTAAATTATCGACTTTATGATAAAGAAGATGATCTGTCTAAAAATGATTATTTTCGGATGATGCTATCGGAAGTTTTAGCTTGGGGACTGAGGCCAATTTATGTAACTGGTGATAGTTGGTATTCATCTAAAGAGAACCTTAAATTTTTGAAAAAACAAGAATTAGGTTTCATGATAGGAATAGCTAAAAATCGACAAGTATCAATCGTTAAAGGACAATATCAATCCGTTGAAAGCTTAGAAATAGAGGAAAATGGGACAATTGTTTACTTAAAAGAGTTTGGCGAAGTTAAAGTATTTAAGAAACATTTCAAAAACGGGATGCTTCGTTTTTATATTTTATTTGACCAAGAAAATAAAGACTTAAGAGAAACAGATAAAACTCTATTTACTTTGTTGAAAACAACTCATTGGATTATTGAATGTTACCATCGTGCGCTCAAACAATTATGTGGTATCAATAAATTTATAGTCAGAAAATCAGAAGCTATATTGACCCATTTCTTTAGTTCTTTACGGGCTTTTATTAAACTTGAATTAATGAGAGCTAATGAGTTAATTGATAATTGGTATCAACTCCAAAGAGAATTGTCTATTGAAGTTAATCGGAATTTTATTTTAGAGCAAATAAATTTGAAATTATCAGCCTAATTTATAGATTAGTTATTGTTATTATTACGTCAATTTTAATGACTCTAATAATTAGCGATCGTTGTCTCTCTTTAAAGCTACTCATATTTAAGTTAATTTGTCAATGCGTAACTCCTAGAATTCGATGAGATTCATCTGATAAAAAATCTGCTCTGCTCTCCATAGATTGCAAAATCCCCTCCTTTCCTTTTCTCCCCAAATCAATAGTAATTCCACAGCTTTCTGCTACTAATTTGACTAAGCTTTCCGATTTATGAGTGTTGAGTTGATCTACAATAAAAATCCATTCTGCTTTTTCATCAATCTTAATCGTTCTCTGGATATGTTCAGAAAAATCTTGTTCTGTTCTTGTCGGTCCAATAGAGGGACTAACAACTTTTCCCTCACGGGGTGACAAGTAGGTTGAAAAGTAAGTCCAGAGCGGTTTTTCTCTGTTACCCGACCCTAAACAATTGTCGGCAACCAGAGAGCTTATTGAGAATGAACGATAATGATAATCATTTGCAAATGGGGGGGGNGGGGANAAGGGTTGGTGTNCCTTGGGGGGGGGTAATTTCGAGCGTGGGGTATTCTTGGGGATAGCAGGTTTTCCATCTATCCCGATCCCTTATGCTCATCTCTACCAATCTGAAATTACAATGTGTCAAAATCAATGGTCACTAGAATTGTGCACAAGAGTTTACTAGTGAGCTCCATTCTACAAAAACTTACGTGAAAGTA
>NZ_AADV02000283.1 GCF_000167195.1 Crocosphaera watsonii WH 8501
AGACCTTGTTGTCCGTCAATCAAAACCAAGGGTTCCTATACCTTTGGTAAACCTTTTCCTTCAAATTGTTTTTACCTAAGGTCGAAATCTCAAAAAACAGTTTACACCAGGTTAAGGTATGAAGAACCAATTCTAGCGAAAAGATTTATTTTAGCGGCACTTCAAGTCAAACACGGAAAGTTCAAAGCTCGCATCGGAGCCAATACCAGACATTCCGTCAGAAAATCAAAGATATCGTCAACTGCTCGAATTATGGGGCTAAGGTTAAAGCTAAGAAATTAGCTCCCCTAGTCAGAGATTGGCGAAACTATCATAGGTATTGCAAAAATGGACGGCTCTCGCTTCTCCTTATGGAGAACAGCACACAGAGCTTTCAAAGTCTTCAACAAAGAAAAGAAACTGAACCGATACAAGGCATCAGAACTTATCAAGAAGGCTTTTCCAGCAGTATCACGCAGTGAAAACAGCCATGTCAATGTCAAAGGCAACAAATCACCCTACGACGGAGACACCCTGTATTGGAGTAAGCGTAACAGTAAGCTCTACGACGGTGCAACCTCTAAATGTCTGAAAAGACAACACCATTCATGTGGACATTGTGGATTGAAGTTTATGGACGATGAGAGGGTTCAACTCCATCACATAGACGGAAACCACGATAACTGGGAGCCTAAAAACTTAATAGCAGTCCACCATAGCTGCCACCAGCATATCCACACGGGCAAGACTGGAAAAGTCTAACTTGTCGGGAGCCGTGTGCGGTGAAAGTCGCAAGCACGGATCTAAATGAGAGGGGCGAAGGATAATACCTTCCCTCGACTCAACCAATACCTCCTGTATTTACCCCTTGGCTTTACCGTGATTCTTGGTGGGCTAATCTTAGAAATTGGTTTGCCTACCAAGTTACTAACCCCTTTGGACAAGCAGGAAAAAAATTGAGACTTAAGTATCGTCAAAAGTGGCAATTAGGAGCAGAAACCTACACAGATTCGCCCCTAGCGATTCTCTGTCATCAACCTGCTGCCTTTGATTTTCCCCGTCAAACCCTCCCACCTCATTTTTACTATACAGGTCCCTATCATACGAGTGAAAGTCGTATGTCAGTTGATTTTCCTTGGGATAAACTCACAGGACAACCCCTAATTTATGCTTCGATGGGAACTTTGCAGAATTGTTTAACTTATGTTTTCGAGGCGATCGCTGGGGCCTGTAAAGGATTAGATGCTCAATTGCTTATTTCTCTAGGGGGAGGTTCAGAACCGGATTCTTTACCCAATCTTCCAGGAAATCCTCTTGTGGTGAAATATGCCCCTCAGTTAGAACTTTTACAAAAAGCTGCCCTAACTATTACCCACGCTGGTATGAATACAACTTTAGAGTCCCTAACCTATGGTGTGCCGATGATAGCTATTCCCGTGACCAACGATCAACCAGGTATTGCGGCCAGGATTGCTTGGACAGGGGTGGGAGAGATGATCGATTTAGGTAAGTTGAACTCCGACAATTTACGCCCAATGATTCAGCGCGTTCTAGGGGAAAAACGTTATCATGAAAAGTCTCAAAAATTGCAGCAAGCTATTGAGAAATCAGGGGGAATAGATCAAGCTATTGCCATTATTGAACAGGCTATTAACCCAATATCAGGATCATAATAAACCACATAAAAATATTATGGAAAAACAATTTATTAATCTAGGAAAATATACCGCGGCTTATACTGAAGTCGGGAAAGGGACACCAATAATTTTTTTACATGGTTTTTTCGGTGACGCTTGGACATTACATCCCTTGGTTAAAGAACTTCAGTCTCATTATTGTTGCATCAGTCTAGAAATGTTAGGTTTTGGAGATTCTTCTAAGCCTCAGATTCGTTATCTTGTGGATCATCAAGTAGAATTTTTACAAAATTTCATTAGTGTTAAACAAATTCAAGAATTCTTTTTAGTTGGTTTTTCCTATGGTGCATGGGTTTCGGCATCCTACGCTATTAGTTCAGCACAAAAGCAATGTTCAGCCTCATTAAAGGGAATATCTCTGCTTGCACCAGCAGGAATTAGGGATGATAGTTTTGTCGGTCGCTACGACTATCTCAAACCTTTGTTGTGGAAAACCAAGTTAGTCGATGTGGCACTTGCTTTGATTGCCCCCATATTTATCCTCAGAGGACAAAAAAAAGACTATCAAGCAATTTGTGAAACCCGTCAGGCAATCCTAACTCAACCAACAGCAGTTTCTTTCCTCAAAGATAGGTTAAATCCTGAAGATGCAGTTGATACGGTAGAAAACCATATTCACCAGATTGAGGTTCCTACTCTCGTTATTGCTGCTGAGTGCGATTCCCATATTCCTCGTTGGCATTGTGAAGTATATCGTGACAAGATCCCTAATGCTCAATTATCTATTATCCCTAATGGGGATCATGACTTTGTCCAAACCCATAGTCATGAAATTAGTAATCTACTTAAAATTCATTGGTCTGAATTGATTAATTTGGCCTGATATTTGAGCAATTAATAATTAACAATTAAGAATTAATTAGGGTTTGCTGAAAAAGCTTCTCCAAAATTTATGCCACTTTTGACCAAGAATTTTCTGACAAATCAATAAGTTTTAGTACATAAAAATTGTTTAAAGTATAATCAAAATTAATGAAAGGCGGTTTAATGAGTTCCCCTGTTCTATTATTAGTAAATAAGGACAAAAAAAGCGACAAAAACTGCCTCAGAAGTTTAGAAAGATTGACAACTAAAAATGTAATAGCAATAGATGTAATGGAGGTTTCAGGGAGTTTTGTCATCACGAGATTTAGGCTAAATCTTCGTTTAGCTTGTCCAAACTTTCCCTCAATAGCATTACGGAAGCATTCATCGGAGTGGGCTTGTTTCTTTTCTTCTTCACTGACATTTTTCGGAGGTCTTCCTAACTTCGGACCACTGATTCTTATACCTCTTTCCTTACACCAATTTCTGTTTTCCCTAGTTCGATAAATTTTATCTACATGGACGGATTCGGGATAATAGCCAAACGTTTCTTTATACTTTTCTACTTGTTCTTTTAAATGACAAGATTCATTGAAGTTTTCCCAACTTATTTTGTCTAGAAACACATAGTTATCTACACAGCTTACTGAGAGTTTAGCTCCAAACTCTATTGGTTTTCC
>NZ_AADV02000282.1 GCF_000167195.1 Crocosphaera watsonii WH 8501
TATTGGAAATTTATTGGTTGCTTTGCATACTGCACTTCGTGATCAACTTTATGCTGTTTTTGTCACTGATCAGCGTTTGTGGATACCTGAACGTCGAATAGCCACTTATCCTGATATTATGATAATGCCTGAACCCCTTAGTTATCAAGAAGGACGTAAAGATACTTTAATTAACCCTATTTTGATTACCGAGGTTTTGTCTTCTTCTACTGCTAATTATGACAGGGAAGATAAATTTGCTGCTTATCGAACCATTGCAACTTTTCAGGAATATTTATTAATTTCTCAAGAAAGATGTTATATTGAGCAGTTTCAAAAAGAAGGCGATCGCTGGTTTTTCACTGCTTATGAAACTGAAGCTTTCATTCATTTAAAATCTTTGGGCATTGAGGTAGCGATTGCTGATATTTATAATAAGATAATTTTTGAAAATAGGTAGCAGATATTTATCTTTTTTAAACTATTTGTCAACATTTGTCAAGAGAAAATTAAGTAAGCTGCATGAGGCTAATAATTTTTGTTATGATGATAATTTAGTCAAAGAATACGGAGATGTCAGGATGAATGCTTATACTATCAATTTTGATGTCATTACCAAGATTAACGATGAACAATTTTTTCAACTTTGTCGTAATAATCCTGAGTTAAAGTTAGAACAAAATCAAAATGGAGAAATCATTATTATGTCACCCACAGGAGGAGAAACAGGTAACAAAAATGCTGAGTTAATTACTGATTTTTGTTTGTGGAATCGTCGTCAAAAATTCGGACAAATCTTTGATTCTTCTACCGGTTTTAAACTTCCGTTAGGGAGTAAGCGTTCACCTGATGTGGCTTATATTCAACAAGAAAGATGGGATAAATTAACACAAGAAGAAAAAGAAAAGTTTCCACCCATTGCACCAGATTTTGTCTTAGAATTAAAGTCTAAAACCGATTCTTTAAAGGAAGTTCAAAAGAAAATGCAAGAATATATGGATAATGGGGTAAAATTGGGCTGGTTAATTAATACTGAAAAAAAGCAAGTAGAAATCTATCGTCAAGGACAAGAAAAAGAGGTTTTAGATAATCCTCAAACCCTATCAGGAGATGATATTTTACCCGAATTTAGATTAGATTTAGCTCTAATTTTTTAAAGATTTATTGTCGTGGATTGTTGCCACAAAAATGTTGGGTACGATGGATTCTTATATTCCTGTGAACACCTAAATTATAGCTGTCTTACCCACCCTAACCTAAGCCCAATTAAATATTTTGTGGAGTAAATCATAAGATAATTGTAGGGTGTATTAGCAGAGCGTAATACACCCTAAAACCCTAATTATGAATAGATATCTTATTTCCTCTTAATTATAAATAGTCCTAAACCTAAAAATACAAATAAGGCTACAATATTAGAAGATTCAGGTATAGTTTGAGGTTCATTAGGGGTTAAATCTGAATTTACAGTAATACTATTGACATCATATCTTTCAGAAGTATTATTCCGAGTAATTAAAAGAGATAAAGGTTGAGTGCGATCAATATTATTAGTAGAAAAAGATAAACTTTCCCCGAAACCGGATAAAGTAACTTGTGTTGAAACAGTTCCTAAGTCAAAATCTACATTAAAATTAGCAGATTCACCAATAGCAGGAAAACTATTTCCTGCATTGAATAATGTTCCTTCAGTAATATTACTGTTAAAAGTTCCATTAGAAGTTCCTTGACTGCGACGAAGAGAACCTCCTATATTATCTCCAAAACTACCTCCAATAATATTGGTACCATCCCAAAGATAAATTGTTGGGTCCCAATCTTCAGGAAAACTTAAGGAATTAGACAATAATCTTGTTAAATTAGCAGTTATATTAATGCTGGTTGTTGGACTGGTAGAAGTTAGACTATTAGCTGGAAATAAGTACCATCTTAAGATAGTTTCAAATTCAATATTTCCTGTCCCAAACCTCAATGTATCATCAATTAAGCTGGGATTTATTGTCGGAAAAGAAACATTAGGATTATTTAAAAGTTCGCTACCATTTTGGGTAATTGTACCTGCTAATACTGTATTAGTACATAAAAGAGATACAGTTGACAAACCAGAAAGTAATGTTACATTTAAGCGAGATGAAGTAAATAATTGTTTCATTGTTATCAATAAACTTAATCTTGTATACATAAGTTAAACAATACACAAATCAAGTTACAAATTACAGGAAAATAAGGACTGATAAAGACGGGAATTTACTTTATTTCTTGACTTCTAAATAAAGAGATTTTCAGATATTTTTGAGCATAAAATTAGTAAACTGAGAATAAATCTTGATTTTATTTTGTTTTATATAATTTAACTGAGGGTTATTATATTTTTTGATAGTGTTTAAAATTTAGTCTGAAAAAAGACTGATTTTAGCTGATAATGGACTATGGAGATTCGGAGTACCTCGGAATGACAATTATTCATTGTTAAAGAGGTTCGGAGTTTTTCGGAATGACAATTATCCATTCTTAAAGAGGTTCGGAGTTTTTCGGAATGACAATTAAAAAAATAAAATAGGTTTACTAGCAACTATGGACACACAAAAAGTCATTGAATATTTAGATGAGTTAGTCTCTTCTCATACCAAAAAACATCTTAATGATGTACAAATTTCTATTCTAGAAGGGGTTTTAAACGGGCAAAAATATAATGATATTGGCAAAAATATTCATCGTAGTAAAGGCCATATTAAGGATGAAGGTTATAAACTTTGGCAACTTCTTTCAGAGGTTTTAGATGAAGACATAAATAAAAGTAATTTTCGCTCTATAGTTGACAGAATGACAGGAACAAATATTTCAATTATAAATTTTAGCTCAATGTATGCAAATTATAGTCCCAGAGTTTGAAGATATAAAAAAATTTATGGGGAGAGGCAGAAAAATCTGATTAAATCAGTTTAAAAATAAAACAAAATTTAGAAAACAATCCCCCCAGGTTATTAAAATTAGGAATTAACCTTATGAAACAAATTTTCCTCAATGCACTTTGAATTTACCCTTTTAAAAACCTATTTTTGTCCAACATTTTTGTCCAACCGAAAAAATTTAAACCCAGGCTGTGCATTTAAAACTTAATAAAATTTTTTGGTAAGGGGTTTAACTTAAGGTTTATAACAGGGGGTTTAAAACCCCCCTAACAAAGGAAGAAATA
>NZ_AADV02000281.1 GCF_000167195.1 Crocosphaera watsonii WH 8501
AAATTTTTAATGCGTTGATTTACCTTCTATCTTCTTCAACTCCACTCCCTAAAAAACTTACTCTGACTTTGATTAATAATTTTTGTACCAACACTTGAAAAAAATTAATTATTCATGCTTAAGATAACACTAACTAAAATAGCAACGGCAGCAATGACTAATACACCTAATGATACATTTAATTGCTGTTTATTAGCATCTTGATAACCCTTTATTTCGCTTCTAATAGCGTTTATTTGTTCATCGGATGATTTTTTAAATACTTCTAGTTTTTCATCGGAAACCTGTTTATATAAATCTAACTTTTCTGAATAAAATTCCAGTCTCTCAGCTAACATCTTATCATTGTTTTCTAGGATAGTTAGTTTATCAATAATTGTTTCAAATTCTCTTTCTGTCATTTTCTCATCCTCAAATATCAACTCACTATCTATATTATAACTCAGTAATCTAATTATTCATACTTAAGATAACACTAACTAAAATAGCAACGGCAGCAGTTACTAAAACCCCTAATGATACATTTAATTGTTGTTTATTAGCGTCTTGATAACCCTTGATTTCGCTTCTAATGGCGTTTATTTGTTCATCGGATGACTTTTTCCATGCTTCTAGTTTTTCATCAGAGTATTTTTGAAGTTGTTCAAGTTTCTCATCAGATATCTGTTTATATAAATCTAGCTTTTCTGAATAAAATTCCAGTCTCTCAGCTAACATCTTATCATTGTTTTCTAAGATAGTTAGTTTATCAATAATTGTTTCAAATTCTCTTTCTGTCATTTTCTCATCCTCAAATATCAACTCACTATCTATATTATAACTCAGTAGTTTATTTTTGAATCTGAGTTATCTTCTCATCGGAAACCTGTTTATATAAATCTAACTTTGAAGAAAATGCCTTGAGTATTCGCACTCGTGCATCAGGTGAGTTGGGGACAATGCCCGTCGATGAGGTGATAGAAAAATTAAGCGATGCTATCACTAATCATCGGAATTTTTAGCTGTTTGGGTGGGCATTGCCCACCTTAATGTTGCATCTAGAAGCAATTCTCAACTATATTAGTTAGGTTTAAAGCTAAGGAAGATCCAATTAAAACTGTTTTTTGGCATAGTATGTATTGAAGAACCTTTTATATTTACTTTTTTCTCTTTTTGTGTCGTTTTATAAACCTATTTTGCGAAGACATCAAAGAAACCCCAAGTTTTTGAGACAGCCACACTTCAAAATTATGAATGGGATAAGAACGGGCTGCGATCGCAGGATCTACCATAGGTTCTACAAGAATAGTAAACATTCCCATACGGTTTCCAGCCAAAACATCGGTAAATAAGCGATCGCCCACCATGGCCACTTGAGGAATGGGTAATTCCATAGCACGAATAGCTTTTCTCAGTTTCCGTCGAGAAGGTTTGACTGCTCCTAATAAATAGGGCAACTCTAGAGAGTTAGCGATACGCCCAATGCGACTTTCGCTTAGATTGTTACTAACTAACCAGATAGGAGTTTTCTGTCGAATGTGCTGTATCGATTGTTTCAACTCTTCAGAAACATGAGTTTTTTTGAGAGGTACCAGGGTTTCATCCACATCTAAGACTAACCCTTTAATGTGATAATGATCCAAAATCTCTTGGCTTAAACCAAGGATGGTATCCCCTAAAATTAAATCAGGCTGCAAAAGTTTGGCCTTAGACATAAATTTTTTAATTAATAGTCAAGATAATTGGCTGGATAAGTCTATTTTTTAGAGATTAACTGGATACAATAAGATTTAATCTCTTAACCTTAGATGATTATCCATCTCTACTTTCCCTATTTTACTGGATTTACCTCCCTTAGAATCGATAATCGTTACTGGAGTTTTCAAGTTGTTAAATCATTTACACTTATTTAATAATTTTTTATTTATCTTCATAAAGAATTATCACAATACACAAAAAAAAGTGGCTCATTGTCAAGGAATGTAAATATACTTAGGTGATTTCCACACTTGAATATACCTGCTTTTCCAATTATTCCCCCCTTTTTAAGGGGGGTTAGGGGGTATCGTAAGGGATCTCCTTTATCAGAAATCACCTTATGCTTAAGAACTTATAGCGTTTCTCGGACTCAATATATACACCTAATATCGCGCCTCCGAACTCCGAACTCCGAACTCCGAACTCCTAAAACTAGAAAACTGTGTACCTCACAAGTATGAGAAGTGCTATATTAGGTTTTTCTAGTGGAAAAAACTCCTTTTAAACTCTCAAGAATAAAACGTAACTGCTCACCGCAACAAAAAAGTCTTATTGAAAAGCACTACAAACAACATCAGTTGAGTCAACAAAAATATAAGCCCTGTGATTTAGCGTAAAATTTAAGCTAATTTATTACGGCTATTTTAATGACTAACATTCCCAGAATCAAGTCTTTTAAAAACCTCAAATAAAAACAACAATATGAGAAAAAAAAAGAATAGTAAGATAGTTTTTTGTTAGCGGAGATTATCCGCTAACCTTGTTTATTTTTGTGCAGAGAGATAGGGCGATCAAGAAAAATCTATCCCCCATCGGCTCCGGAGCCTTTTACATCTCTAATCCTGGGGGACTCCGACCAGCTAATGAAAATAATTCGCATAATTGGACAATGGCATTTTGCCCCTGTAATCTCATGGTCTCTAAAAAACTGAACATTTGGGTGACTAACTCTGCACCCCAGTCGCTTCTTGCTCCCCCACTTACTTTGCGGTGAATGACAATGGGACGTAAAGCTCTCTCAGCATCATTATTATCTGGTTTGACTTCAGGATAAGTTAGAAAGGTGAACCACTCTTCCCAATGACGTTTGAGACGGTTAATCAATCTTTGTGCATCATAAGGCCATCCTTTTTTGGGAGTTGCTTTAAAAATCTTTTGCAGTGAGTTCTCGACTTCTGTTCTTTTGGAGCCTAAGTCTTCAAGGGTTAAATTTCGAGCATGATAATGACGATAATGGATACGGGCGGTTGCTAAAACTTGCTGTACATCGGCAGCAAATTCTCGATTCGCTTGAAAACGACTGGTTTTAAGGGACTCTAACTCTCGTTCTAAATGTGCCAGACATTTCTGTTTGGCTATCGCACTTTGTCTAAAGTAGGCACTATAGCAGTCACTGGTGAGGATGCCCTTAAAATCTGCTCCTAACAATTTCTCGACTTCTGCGGAGCTTCTAGTGGGAGCCAACATCAACACACAGACCTCA
>NZ_AADV02000280.1 GCF_000167195.1 Crocosphaera watsonii WH 8501
CAAATCGCTAAAAAGGTCTTATCTCTTAATATTGAGCCATTACCAAATGATAGTAAACAACTAAAAGGTTATTCCCACTACTATAGGGTTGATAGTGGCGAATACCGAATTATTTATCACTTTAACCCTGAACAAGATTTAGTAGAAGTCATTTTAGTTGGGAAACGCAACGATGATGAAGTCTACAAAAAATTGGAGCGTCTTCTCAAATAAGAACATAAGTTTGTAGTTTGTAGTTTGTAGGGTGGGCAAATACTAAGGATAGTTAGATTATAATAGGTAAATGTTTATATTGCCCACCATCTTCGGGTTAGTTATTATTAGTTTGCTTAGGTGGGTAATCCTTTTTATGTAATATGATAAATCATCCATATTTTAAGCTTTTTTCTAGATACTTGAACCATAATTTATCCCTATAATTTATAGAGATAAATTCAAGGTTTGCTCAATTAACATGAATAATTTTAATGTATCTTGTCCCATCCCTTTAGACCAATATCCTCAAGTTTTACTCGCTCATGGAGGAGGGGGAAAACTGATGCAGCAACTTCTAGAAAAAATGGTATTTTCTGTGTTTAAAAGCCCCGACGATATCCCCCCTCATGATGCTGCTGTTATTAACCTTCCTGGTTCTAAAATCGCCTTTACAACGGATTCTTATGTTATTCATCCTCTCTTTTTTTCTGGGGGAGATATTGGCAGTTTAGCTATCAATGGAACGGTCAATGATCTTGCTATGGGTGGCGCACGTCCCCTTTATTTAAGTTTAGGATTTATTATCGAAGAAGGACTACCCATGGAAACTTTATGGCGTGTTATTCAGTCCTTAAAAAAAGCAGCCGATACTGCCAACATCAAAGTGGTTACGGGAGATACAAAGGTTGTCGATCGCGGTAAAGGAGACGGTCTTTTTATTAATACTGCCGGCGTAGGAATCGTTGAACATAACCAAACTATTGCCCCGCAAATGGTTCAACCTGGAGATGCTATTTTAATCAGCGGAGATATCGGCCGTCACGGTATTTCGATCATGGCAGTCAGAGAAGGATTAGAATTAGAAACTACTATCGAAAGTGACTGCGCTCCCCTCCATCATCTTGTCTTAGAAATGCTCAATCAAGGGGTAGAAATTCACTGTTTAAGGGATTTAACCCGAGGGGGTTTAGCTAGTGCCTTAAACGAAATTGCGGCCGGGGCTAGTGTGACAATCAACATTAAGGAAAAGGCTATCGCTGTCAGAGAAGATGTACAAGGAGCCTGTGAAATTCTAGGGTTTGATCCCCTCTATGTGGCCAATGAGGGGAGGTTTATCGCTTTTATTCCCCAAAACTCAGTTAACAAAACCTTAGACATTTTAAAATCGTTTTCTCAAGACGCTTCTATCATCGGTGAAGTAACTGGGAACGGAACAGGAATGGGCTTAGTTACCCTAGAAAGTAAAATCGGTTCTCAGCGCATTGTCGATATGTTAAGCGGAGAACAATTACCGAGAATTTGTTAAGTGGTAGGACTCATTTTCCGACTCCGAGAAGGAGTTTGGTGCGCTGCCTCTGTGGCAATTTCGGCCGCCAAGCTTGTCATGGGAGAAACTGCTTTTGACGCTTTCTGACGACGATTTTTTTGGGTAGGAAGAGAAGAAGCAGGGGTAACTAAACTGTATGCTTTCCACTGACTTTCTATACTCCACTCGGGATCATCGGTAAGTAGCAAAACCCCACCGGCCGGGATCTCTACTTCATCGGTGGCAGCCCAAATACAAAATTGAGTCCAGGGGGAACGTAGCAAAAACACTTGTATTTGTTTGCCTCGACAACTGCCATCGGTGTATCCTAAAAGATAACGACCCTCTTTAATTATTGGCCGTAATTGAGGATATTTTTCTAACAACATGAAAATTCCGTGATGGGCCATAAAATTAATGATTACTAATTCAACAAAAGGACCTGTTCAGCGGGAAACTTAACAGCAACCTTAGCTATTAAGCATAGAAAGAGGTCACCAAAAAATAACGTATCGTAGATAACGAAATGGACATTTTTGGGGAAATGTTAGGTAACTTTGACAAAAATATACCCAAAAACGACAAAAAGAGTGTTTATTGTCAAGATTTGTAACAAAAATTAATTGGTTGTTGTGGTTGTCTCTTCATCTTTTTTCACAGGACTCACCTTAGGACGATACAACAATTTATGGTCATGGTCATAGCCAACATAGCGAATGATCACAGGCTCCCCAACTTCGGCGTGTCCCCCTCCTTCTAGCAGTTGATGAAATTGAGGATTATAAGGTATCACTTCTCCTACGGTTCCCTTCATTTCTAGTCCCCATTGTTTTAGTAATTCAAAAATAGGTCTCACTAAAGGTAATAATTTAACGGCAGATATTTCAGGATTTTTTTTAGCTATAATTGCCGCAGTTGGCCACTGTAATAACCAAGATTCAAGAGCAGCTATACTAGCAGATTGAAATTCTTTGTGCGATGTTTCTTGTTGTTGATCTAGTTTCTACTGTAATTGTTTATATTCCTTTTGTAAGGACTCTGTATCAGTATTAACATCACCGAAATTTTCTTGATTGGTAATTTTCCAATCTTCTCTCAAAGGTTGAGCAGTTTCAAACTCCAGCAATAACCCTTCGAGAGATATATTTAATACCTTTGATAGCTTAAGAATATCTATAATAGGGTTTGCTGAATAAAAGCAAAACCCTATTCTTTAAAAGGTTACACCCATATTCGCGATCGCAAAAAAGATCAGCTTTGTCGGCTACAAACCGCTATAATTGGTAGAAACACCTCCCAGTTGTTGGTCAAGAACAAATGTATCGAAAAGAGGAGCAACCTTTACCGCCCCCAGAAAAATTTGAATTACCTTTCGAGGGCAAATTGTCCCCCAATAATCGTTGGGTAATCATGGCAGAGTTGATACCTTGGGATGATTTTGAGGAAGAATATGCTAAACTTTTTTCAGCAGAAAAAGGTGCGCCAGCCAAACTATTTAGAATGGCATTAGAGACATTAATTATTAAGGAAAAATTAGGAACAAGTGATAGAGAAACTATAGAACAGATTAGAGAAAATCCCTATCTACAATACTTTATAGGTTTAAATTGTTATCAACAAGAGCCACCACTGGAATCTTCAATGCTAGTTCATTTTAGGAAAAGAATTGATTTCGTCTAAGGCTCCATCGGCTGGATCTACATTAGATGACCGAAGTTTAGCAACTAA
>NZ_AADV02000279.1 GCF_000167195.1 Crocosphaera watsonii WH 8501
GCTGCAGCTCAATACCTCACAGGGATAAGCTGGTACGGCCCCCACGAGGCGTAGTATCGATAAGCTTGATCATGTTGACAGCATCGGAAAGCTTAGAGGTTATCAATGTCAATTTGGACAATATACTATTACCCCAGAAGACCTCAATGGGGTTAAAATTTATCGTGCAGGGTTACTGTTATCGGCCTTCAGTTTTGCTTTAGGAAGTGGCTTTGTTTTAGGACAAGGGGCGACTACTCTAACCCTAACTTTACTCACTCCCTTATGTACCTCATNTTGTCTTGGTTTGGGCATTAGCTTAATAACTATTCATATATACTTGCTCCCTCTCCATCGTTTCTTACAGCTATGTAGGGGAATTGGAACCCTAAGCGCTATAATTCTGTCCGTATCATTTCAAGATCCTTTAGCTTTATATATCTATCAAAATCCCCTTACTTTATTGGGAATCGGATTTATCTTTGTAGCCTTGACAGGCATCTATTTTAAGGAGGCGTTTTGCTTTAACCGCCTGGAAACAAAATTATTAACTCCCTTAGTTCCCATGGTTTTATTAGGTCATTTATTCGGGGTTTTATCCGTGGGCATAGAACAAGCTTTACTGGGAATATGGGCAGGTTTATTTATCATTTTTGCCCTAAGGAAATCTGTTCAACCCTTAATCCCTGATATTGGGGATAAATCCGTATTTACCTACCTAAAACAACAACGCTCTGCTTCTGTTTCCTAGTGGAGCAATTATGGTTTTCCACCAAGGCCCACACCCAAAATTTTGGGGTTTGTCTTCGAGTAAACCCCAGTGGATTTTAACCCTCAGAAGGTGTATACTAACCTTACATAAACCCAAATTCTAAATAAACAGTATGGTCGGGCATCCGAAAAGGGAGTGGAGTATGTCAATTAGCCAATCGAGAAATGAAAATGCGGGCAGTCATTAGTGGTTATTATGGTAAAGGAAACGGCGGCGATGAAGCCTTATTGATGTCGTTGTTAGAGATGTTACCCTCTCAAGTTGAACCCATTGTACTCTCAGGAAACCCTCGTAAAACTTACGAACAGTATGGGGTGCAAACTTATCATAATCGGTCTGGATTAGCTATTTTAGAAGCTCTAACAACCTCTGATATTTTTATTTGGGGTGGGGGGAGTTTGATGCAGGATGTTACCAGTTTAGCTAGTCCTATTTATTATGCAGGATTGATGGCATTAGCCCAACAAAAAGGCTTAAAAACCGTTGCTTGGGCGCAAGGAATTGGACCTTTAAATAATCCTTTAACCCGTTGGTTAACTCGTCAAGTTTTATTAGGTTGTACAGCAGTTAGTGTTAGGGATTATAAGTCCGCAGAATTATTATCAAAATGGCACATCAACCCTTTGGTTGCCCCCGATCCTGTCTGGGCTTTAACACCTAAGTCGGTGTTAGGTTTAGCTGATTTACCTGCACCGAGGGTGGCGGTAAATTTAAGGAGTCATCCCCTATTAACTCCTCAAAGGTTAAAGATATTAACTCAAGCTTTAATCGATTTTCAAAAAGCAACTAACACCTGTATCTTATTGGTTCCTTTCCAAGCATCGCAGGACGAAAAAATTGCCCATTCTATCGCTAAACAATTACCAGGAAGTCACAAAATTATTCAATTAGAAAATCCCAGACAATTAAAGGGGTTTTTTAAGGGGGTAGAAATGACCATTGGAATGCGTTTACATAGTTTAATTATGGCAGCTTCACAAGAATGTAAATGTTCTGCACTAAGTTATGATCCTAAAGTGAGCTATTTAATGGAAGAGATCGAAATTCCTGGATGGGACTTAGCCCAACTTCCAAGCGATCCCAATGTTATTAGTACCGCTTGGTTAGAATATTTCGTTAATGGGGAAACCTTGCTCAAAGATCGTATTCAGTCTTTGACAGATCGTGCTTTGATGCACCAAGAAATCTTAACAAAATTAATCCTTGAATAGCAAAAACCCCTGGTGGTTGGACACCAAGGAGGGAAAGTAGGAGAAATTCAATGCAATGAAAACCTTTTTAGTAACTCATTGGAGATGCCCGTTAGTTTTTAACTATAAAAATTTCTTTGCTTGTTACCACACAAACCAATGTAACAGATTCTGTAACGGTTTGTAAAGGATGGTTGACAAATAATTATTTATTGGTTACATAAGGACAGATTATATATGAAAATTTTATTGTCAAGATTTTCCCCGAGCCACTTTTTAAACAACTGCATAATCTGTATATTGACGTATTTCAGGAGATTGAAACCCTAAGACAATATCTTCTTTAGAAACTCCTTGTTTTAGCAGTTCTTGAGCAATTCTCATTTCTGTCATATTTTGCTCAATCCAAATCTTTTCTTGCTTAATATCTATATGTAAAACACAACCATAAACCCTTCGATAGCCATCCCATCCCACATTCATGACTTGGTAATGGTCTTGTTTAGTATCAAAAACTGTATAACAATCAATGGTTCCATTAGCAATAGGGACAGCAGCATAAGCTGTTAACAATGATTGAATTACACTACGATAAAATTCTAGGTTATCCATTGTACAATTACCTCTTGAATTGGGTTATAACCCAGATTCCGCACTTCAAAATGTAGTATAAAACAATACATAGTTTTAAAAAGTCCGAAAATCATACCTGGGCAAGAATATTTCTCTTTTCATTAAATTTTTAGGAAAAATAATCAAATTAAGAAGATTTATACTCATTGAAAACTTAGCAAGACTCAGCACAAACGAAGGAGAGTTTCCTCTTCTCATTTGATATCATTAGACTCTTATTCTTTTATTATTTTTGCTTTATCCAATTCAATTTATAGATAATATCTTTGACAAGATGCAGGTAATAAACTCAATATAAAACGCCTTTCTTCTGTTAAATTGACAATTTGTTTAACTCCGTTTAAAATCACATAATGAATACCTTGAAAACATTGAAATATCCACCTCAAAGTCGGACGCAATGTTACTTTCCCTACTTGATTATTTATTCCTTTTTTGACTCTTTTTAAACAATTTCTTAATTCTCTTTGCCCCAAGTTATAAATCAACAAACACAAAGACATTAAAAATAACATTGTTTCTATTCTTTCTGGTTTTTCAACGAAGAAACTATCAGTAAAAAATAAGGGATCTTTCAAAAATCGAAATCCTCTTTCCGTAGATTGCTGGTTTTTATAAGTTATCAGAATTTCACTAGCTTCTAATTTATTTTCCTCTA
>NZ_AADV02000278.1 GCF_000167195.1 Crocosphaera watsonii WH 8501
AAATATAAATTAAAGCTAATAATAAAAATTGAGATTGTTGGAAATAAAAGAAGTTGAACTGATTGAAACTTACTCGAAAAAAAAGGAAAAGATTTATAAGATGATTAGTCTGATCATCAAAAAAGATGAAGAGATAAGTAGAAAGACTAAAGAAGCAGGAAAATTTATTTTAGCAACTAACTTAGTAGAGGAAAATAAATTAGAAGCTAGTGAAATTCTGATAACTTATAAAAACCAGCAATCTACGGAAAGAGGATTTCGATTTTTGAAAGATCCCTTATTTTTTACTGATAGTTTCTTCGTTGAAAAACCAGAAAGAATAGAAACAATGTTATTTTTAATGTCTTTGTGTTTGTTGATTTATAACTTGGGGCAAAGAGAATTAAGAAATTGTTTAAAAAGAGTCAAAAAAGGAATAAATAATCAAGTAGGGAAAGTAACATTGCGTCCGACTTTGAGGTGGATATTTCAATGTTTTCAAGGTATTCATTATGTGATTTTAAACGGAGTTAAACAAATTGTCAATTTAACAGAAGAAAGGCGTTTTATATTGAGTTTATTACCTGCATCTTGTTAAAGATATTATCTATAAATTGAATTGGATAAAGCAAAAATAATAAAAGAATAAGAGTCTAATGATATCAAATGAGAAGAGGAAACTCTCCTTCGTTTGTGCTGAGTCTTGCTAAGTTTTCAATGAGTATAAATCTTCTTAATTTGATTATTTTTCCTAAAAATTTAATGAAAAGAGAAATATTCTTGCCCAGGTATGATTTTCGGACTTTTTAAAACTATGTATTTTTTTATAATACATTTTGAAGTGCGGAATCTGGGTTACCAATACAAACATGGTGAGAGCGCAGTTATCTCAGGCTGAGTTGAGCGATATCATGGCGAAAGGAGCAATCTTGACTCATGCTGTCTTAAATCGTGCCAATCTTAATCAAGCAGATTTAACCCTAACACGGATGAACCACGCCGATCTCAGTCGGGCTAACTTATCGGGGGCAAATTTGACGGATGCTGACTTGGTAGAGGCTTTCTTTGCAAGAGCTAACCTCATGGGGGCAAATTTGACTAATGCTAATTTAACCCGTGCTGAGTTAATGAGTGCTAACTTGGCTGGTGTTATTTTACGGGGTGCAACTATGCCCGATGGGAAAGTTCATCGCTAAAAATTTTTATCAATGGACAATGGACAATTAATAATTAATAAATATTCCAATTGATTGCTTGAATCTTTAGGAGTAAAAATAATGGATACGCTCAGATTTGCCTTCGCCTCTAAATTTAGCGCGACCGTCTTCGATTGCTTGTTCAAGATAGGTTGAACTCATTTATTTTACCTGCTATCCTATTTTGTAGATAACTGCTTGCAATTTAGCAATAGGGTACAAAGCCCGTGACGAGGATTGAACTCGTGACCTCACCCTTACCAAGGGTGTGCTCTACCACTGAGCCACACGGGCGTTTAGATATAGGTGGTGGGCCGAGCTGGATTTGAACCAGCGTAGGCATAGCCAGCGGATTTACAGTCCGCCCCCATTAACCACTCGGGCATCGACCCATTTATCTCACAACTATTTATCGTAACACAGGGTTCTAAGGATTTCAAGCGTTATAGAAAAAATTTATTTTTTGCCCTGCCCTGTTGGTGGTCAAAAAGAAGAAAAAATTTTAAAGTAAAAATACCCATCAACCATAAAAAGTAATGACAAACCCAAACCATTCAAGAAGAGGACTCGGTATTTGGTTTGAGAGATTGATAGCAGCCATTTTATTAGGGGGTCAAGTTTTCTTTCATCTGCTCAAAACTAAGATTCATCGGCGAAATACCTTAGATCAGATGAGTGTTGTCGGTCCAGAATCGTTGACGATCGCTTTAATAACAGCGGGGTTTGTGGGCATGGTGTTTACCATTCAAGTTGCTAGGGAATTTATCAGTTTTGGGGCAGCTTCAACTGTTGGGGGAGTATTAGCCCTAGCTTTAACCAGAGAATTAGCACCAGTGTTAACGGCGGTTGTCGTGGCAGGAAGAGTGGGATCAGCCTTTGCCGCCGAAATTGGCACAATGCGAGTCACCGAACAAATTGACGCTTTATATATGCTCAAAACCGATCCCGTTGACTATTTAGTGGTGCCTCGTGTCTTAGCTTGTTGTTTGATGTTACCAGTTTTGAACATCCTTTCCTTAATAACGGGAATGACAGGAGGATTATTGATTGCCAATGGATTGTACGATATTTCCCCCTATGTTTTCTTAACCTCCATCCGTAACTTTTTAGAATTGTGGGATTTAGTGACTTCTGTGATTAAATCCGTTGCTTTTGGGGGATTAATTGCCGTCATTGGTTGTAGTTGGGGACTCACCACCACTGGGGGAGCAAAAGGAGTGGGACAGTCCACAACAACGGCAGTAGTAACAGCTTTATTAGCAGTTTTTGTGGTTAACTTTTTCTTATCTTGGGTTATGTTCCAAGGAACCGGCTCAGGCTCTTTGTGACATCCTCCCACGCTAACTGCTAGGCAGTATAGCGTGGGCTTCCCGACTCACGACGGGATATTTCTGCCCACAGGGGTGTACCCCTACGCCAGTTATCTAGCCCAGATTCCGCACTTCAAAAAGTAGCATTAAATACTACAAGCCTGGGGTTAATAATTAAGTATAATTGCTTAAGCTCTTGAAGACAAAAAAGTGGGATAATTGTTTAAGTTGTTTCCTCTGTAAAAAAAGAGCGAAAAATGTCTTATTTAGAAGAAATACAAGTTAAAAATTTAGACCATTTAGGGATAGTAGCTGGTTTAATTGATGAAATAGGAATAGTCAAAATAATTAATAATAAATTAGGAATAGATGTTAGAGAAAAAATCTCAGCAGGTACAGTAGTTAAGTCTATTTTAATCAATGGACTAGGATTTGTTTCAAGACCTCTATATTTATTCAGTCAGTTTTTTCAAGATAAAGCCATTGAGAAATTGTTAGGAGAAAGAATTAAACCTGATTACCTTAATGATGATAAAATTGGGAGAGTAATGGATGAATTATATAAATATGGACTAAATGATATTTTTATTGAAGTAGTTTTAGAAGTAATTAAAAAAATTAAAATAGACCTTAAATACTCCCATTTAGATTCCACATCATTTCATTTAGATGGAGAATATAAAAGGGAAGAAGATAAAGAGAAACAGGAAGAAGAAAAAATTATTAAAGAAAGACCAATTTTTATTAAGAAAGGATATTCTCGGGATCATAGACCAGACTTAAAACAATGTGTCTTGGATTTAATAACAAGCCAAGATGGAGATAT
>NZ_AADV02000277.1 GCF_000167195.1 Crocosphaera watsonii WH 8501
AAATGAAAAGCAGCAACTAGAGAACATCCAAATTAAAGTTGATAATGGACCAGAAAATAGTGGAATAAGAAGGCAATTTTTGAAGAGAATGGTAGAGTTTGCCGACCAAACTAAGAAATCTATTCAATTACTATATTTTCCTCCTTATCACAGTAAATATAATCCCATAGAAAGATGTTGGGGAATTTTAGAGAGGCATTGGAAAGGAACACTTCTGGGAAATGCTCAAACGATGTTAGCTTGGGTAAAAACTATGACATGGAAAGGCTTAAATCCGATAGTTAAGTTAAGTAAAAAAGTTTATCAAAAAGGAATTTCTTTAACGAAAAAAGAGATGAAGGAAATTGAGAAACGTTTAGAACGTAATCCTCACTTACCTAAATGGGATATTTTGATTAGACCCAGTTAGTCTAAAAAGTTAATAAGAGTGTAAAATTAAGTGAATTTCCTTTTTAAAAATAGTCAAAGCTAATTTAAAAGTTAGCGTATTTCTTTCTTTTAGATAGGGAGGTTTTTGTTCGCGGAAAGTATCCGCGAACAACTTTTTATTTTTCCCTTTTCGCTTATTTGAGATGTTCTACAAACAGATTCTGAGAATGGGTGGGAAACTTTTTCTTGGAAAGCACCCAAGCAGGTTTACAAGTTGATGTACTAGAAATCAACAGTTTTTCCGTCATTCGTACCATTCGCGAACAACTGCGACAGTTTGGTTCCTCAGAAGCTGCCGTGTTGGTGGATGTAGAATTTGATAGCACAGAAATTGCCATTGTAGTCGATGGAGTACCCCAATTTTCTCGAACCGTTCCCATTGGGACCTTTCAGATGCAAAATGCCCTCTCACGGGCTATGAATTTACCGGCCTCTCGTAACCCAGAAATTCTGCAAGGAATGACCATCCCTGTTACCCAGTTCGACAGTTTAACCACCCAAGGAACCGCCGTTAATCCAGGGATGACAGCCTTGATGCGAGTTTTAGGGGAATTAACCGATGAGTTACGTCGTTCCATTAACTTTTATTTAAACCAAAGTGAAGAACTAGAAGTGGTTCAATTATTATTAGCCGGGCCTGGGGGCGGTTTAGTACAATTAGATGAATACTTTACCAATCGTCTCAGTTTGCCGACGATGCAAATTGACCCCATTGCTGATTTATCCTTGGAAATGGATAAGGATATTCCGGCCGTGCAAAGGCCAGCCTTAGGAACCGTCTTAGGTTTAGAATTACGGGAGGTGTAATCTATGTACAGTTTAGATGTTAATTTTCTTAAAGATCGTCATCTCGAGACCAACACAAAAACAACTCTAGCCCCCCAGTCTCGTGGTTCTTCGTTAAAAGAACAAATTCCCCTGGTAATTGGCGGGGCAATCATGGTTATCTTACCAGCAATAACAGGCAGTTCTCTGTTGGTGTTGAATTAGTTATCATCTTCAAAGGAACAAAGTATCCAGGAATTAGAAACTCAACTGGGACAATTAAACGCACAAAACAAAAACATTGAATAGATTAATGCCAAACTCGAGCAAAATGATCAAGAAATTCAATCTTTAGTCACTGTCTTTAATCAAATTCGCCCCTGGTCAGCTATTCTCAAGGAAATTGAAGCTCAAGTTCCCCTCAATGTTCAGGTGGGTTCTATTGTGCAAACAGACAGCGAAGTAACCATTGCTGGTTATGCCCTCAATTATGATGATCTCAATGACTTTTTGTTGACCTTACAAAGTTCCCCCCTGCTAGACGCAGAAAAAACCGTCATTAAAACGGCTAGTGCAGCTTAGCAAAAATAATCCACCAGTCACTTATGATCTTTAAAGCCCTTAAATTTCCAAACGAACGGCTTAGCAAAATGTTGATTAAAGTAATCAATAAAATTGAGAATTTTTTGGGATAGTTCTTCAGTTGAACGGACAGTAATTCTTTTGAGTAAACGCCTGACTAAGATCGAAAACCAACACTCAATTTGATTAAGCCACGATGTATGTTTGGGAATATAAACAAAGCGAATTCGATGAGATTCATCTGATAAAAAATCTGCTCTGCTGTCCATAGATTGCAAAATTCCCTCCTTTCCTTTTCTCCCCAGATCAATAGTAATTCCACAGCTTTCTGCTACTAATTTGACTAAGCTTTCCGATTTATGAGTGTTGAGTTTATCTACAATAAAAATCCATTCTGCTTTTTCATCAATCTTAATCACTCTCTGGATATGTTCAGAAAAATCTTGTTCTGTTCTTGTCGGTCCAATAGAGGGACTAACAACTTTTCCTCTTGCCACATCCCAGTTCGCAATCAAGCTTAAAGTTCCGTGTCTTTCATATTCAAATTCGATTTTTTCTACTTGTTTAGGCTTGATTCTTTTGTTCGGAAATAATCTCTCAAGAGCTTGAATCCCTGTCATTTCATCTGTACTAATTAAATGAATTCCTTGTTCTAACAAAGTTTTAGCTTCTTGATGAAGTTCACAGATATATTTGACTTGCTTTTTAAATTTTAAGGGATCATCAATTTTGGCATTTAACCAGTAACGAACAAGATGTGGTTGTAATGTCGCTTCTTTTTAAAAAACGCCCCACACTACGGGGGGAAATCTTTTCGACAATTCCTCTTTTTATGGCTTCATCCGCCAACTCTGAAGGTGTCCAATGGCTCACTGGTCTGTCTGATTTTTCACATTCTTCACAAGCGATCTCTACAATCTGGACTACTTGTTCGACCGTAAAGGATTTTGTTGTTCCAGGTCTTGGGCGATCGCTTAAAATTCCTTTGATCAAGACCATTAATGCTTTCTCCGTTACCTGTTGTTCTTCGGCGGCACTCAGTTTTTCTCTCTCCTCAAACCATCGCGATCGCCACTGACGCACCTGTACTCGGTCTAATTCTAATCTTCGACTAATCGAACTATTGCTCTCTCCTGATGCTGCGGCTAAGATTAGCTTGGCTCGTCTAACAAGGCGATAGGGGTTTGTTGTCCCTCTCACTATTTGTTGGAGTACTGTTTTCTGTAGGTTGGAGAGGTTAATTGGCAATGCTTTTATCATGGACATCAACTTCGAGATTCTTCCGTTAGTTTCATTGAAACACATTGTCGTGGCTAGTCACGAAAGTTTCTGTAAAAATCTGGTGGATTACTTTCGCCAAGCTGCACTAGTTTACAGGACTTTCCCATAGAAACCGAAAATACCCCCGAAAATCTAGAAATAGAATTTCCTCAAGGGGTTAAATATACTATCACCACTGCTATTAGCGATCGCCCCTCGTCAGAGTTATTACAAGACTTGAATCGTAGGGTGCGGTACGACTCGATTCATCGACTC
>NZ_AADV02000276.1 GCF_000167195.1 Crocosphaera watsonii WH 8501
CCGCTTAATAGTGAGTGGTTACCTGAGGAAACAACAGGGTCAACGTAGTTCCGTTAAGTTGGAATGGGAACTTAATGGCAAAATGGTTGCGGGTTAACTTCGCAGACATGGCTCCCCAAGTCCTTTCGGTTTCGTAATGCGTAACCGTCGTGTCACGCGTTCTTCTGTCTAAAAATTTGGAACTTCGGTGATCCTTCCGGAAAGGTAAAAGGCCCATCCGCGTTCTAACTGGGTAACCCATAAGAGTTCAGTCATCCTTTTAGGCTCAGAAAATTTGGTTTAAATTTGGTGTAAAATTTTGCGGATTGGCGATGTTAATGAACGATTTAGAAACTTAGACTCATTTATTGGGGTTGATTTGACACCCCATTGTATCTAAAGATATCAAGAACATGACGAATTAGTTCAAGCAATTAAGGTAACTCAACCGAAGTTGGTTTAGCAATATGAGGCAGTCCCCAACCCAACTTTTCCCGTAAAATACGGAAAAATTCCGGTTCTTCTAAACGGATAAAACGAGCAGCATAAGGAGACTTTTCCACATAAATTCTATCTTCCGGCAACACATAACACCCTCCATTGCCATCCACCACCAACACCATACGGTTAGGGGTAGCAGGAAAAATATTCACCGCTTCCTTATCAGAAAACACCAAAGAACGAGAAGCCAAAGAATGGGGGCAAATAGGGGCTAATTGTAACACTGGGACATCAGGAGTCACCACCGGTCCTCCCGCGCTTAAGGAGTAGGCTGTAGACCCCGTAGGAGTGGATAAAATCAAGCCATCAGCAGCAATATCTACCGGTGCGTGTCTGCCAATTTTGATCTCAAAATGAGACATACTGGTCAAGGGTTCGCGGTGAATGACCATTTCATTGAGGGATAAGGCTTCCCATAATAAGGTGTCCCCACGATATAGCTGTACCGTCAACATGGTACGTTCTTCTATTTCGTAGTCTCCTGCCAAAACCTTATCTAAGACTTCCGATAACTGGTTCAGATAAATTTCTGTCAAAAAGCCCATGTGTCCCGTATTAATGGTTAATAAAGGGATACCACAAGGGGCTAACTGTCGATAGGCAGACAATACCGTACCATCTCCCCCCAAGACCATAGCACAGGCCATATCTTGATCAAAATTAGGGGGAATTAATTTGTCAATGGAAGTGTGACAGACAGGACTTTCGGGGTGAGAATAGCCAAGGAGTCCTCCTCGGCCAGTCTCTAAAACAACAGTCCAGCCTTTTTCCGTCAACTCAGTTTGTAAATCTTGAGCAGCTTTACAAGCGACGGGTTTGAGATCGTTATATATAATGCCGAGTTTTGGCACAGCAAATTATCCTGGATCAGCTTTAACTTATACAGAAGATTTGAAAGGAGTTTTCTTTTTCTTCTTCGCTTTGTTCTTTTCGTAATCGATTTCTTTGAGCTTTTTAAGAATACGACTGAAATACTCTTGAAAATAAGCTTCTAAAGTAGTCGTTTCTTTGACATCAACCCCTAACGTTTTGTAAACGTCATCCATTGAGGCATTTAAGGGTTTACCACTAGCCAAAACCTCAGCAAAGGCTAGGCGGTCAGAAATATTATACGTCCATTGGAAGAAACGAGTAAAGCGACGTAAAAATCTTAGCAGTCCCAAGGGTACACGGGCAATTTTTACCCTTTTATCCGAGAGTCTCTCACATAAATCGATAATTTCTTCTGGTGTCCAGGCTTTTGTGCCGATCATGGGATAGGTCTGTTTTTGGGTTTCGGGGACTTCTAACACCCGAATGGTTAATCTAGCCACGTCTTGGGTGTCCATATAGGCAATAGGAGTGCTTTCTCCTGAGATCCAAACCGCTTGGTTATCCAACATCGGCACAGCGTATTGACCAATTAACCCCTGCATAAAGCCACAAGGTCGTAAGATGGTGTAGTTTAGTCCTGATTCTTTTAAAAACTTCTCTGTGCAGTGTTTGATGTTCATTAATGGCACATCAGGATACTTTTCGGCGTTGAGAAGGGAAAAGAAGATGTAACGATCAACCCCTGATTCTTTAACCGCCTGAATTAAGTTAACCTTACCATTCCAGTCTATTTCTTTCATGGATAAACTGTCCGTTGGCCGCGCTGCTGCTGCATCGATAACAGCTTCCATTCCTTCTAAGACACGGGGTAAGGTTTCGGGTTTACAAAAGTCCCCCATCATCAACTCTGCGCCCCATTCCTTTAAAAAAGCAGCTTTTCTAGCATTTCTGACTAAACAACGGACTTCATGTCCCTCATCTAAGGCACAGCGCACTATCTGTCGCCCTAATGTCCCTGTTGCGCCAACGATTAATAACTTCATTTATAAAAATTGTAATGTTTCTTAACGTTTCTCTAAGATATTAGCAGAAAGTTACACCCTTTGGGCATTTTGTCTAAGATCAAAGTTAGTGAGCAGTGAGCAGTGGGCAGTGAGCAGTTATCAGTTTTTGTAAACAAAAATCTTCAAATGTGAGAATTAAGTCTGAGTAGAAGGCAACAGGCAACAGATAAAAAAAGAGATATCTCATGAATCATTCCTGATTGCTATAGTATTGCTAAAATAGTTTTGATAGATTTAAGATTCAGAGGAGTCAGGAACTCAATGATTGCAGAGATTGATAAAAAACCGATCTCAATCGACCAATTCCTCGATTGGTATCCAGAGAGTTCACAAAACGGCTACGAATTGAGACGTGGAGTAGTTGTCGAGATGCCAAAACCGAGGGGAAAACATTCGGAAATTGCTGGATTTTTAATTAAATGTTTAAATTCAGTGATTGATAATATGCAAGTTCCTTATTTCATACCCAGAGAGTGTATTGTCAAAATCTCGAACAATACAGGGTACGAACCCGATGTGACGGTGATTAAGCGACCCAACTTAGGAAATGAACCCCATTGGGAAAAAGCATCAGTCATTGAGAATGGAGAATCTGTTGCTTTAACTGTTGAGGTGGTATCAACAAATTGGCGAGATGATTATGGGTTAAAAATGACGGATTATGAGAGTATTGGCATTGATGAATATTGGATCGTAGATTATCTGGGAATAGGGGGTAGACGTTATATTGGTTCCCCGAAACAACCAACAATTACAGTTTGTAAATTGGTGAATGGAGAATATGAACTTCAACAGTTTCGTAAAGGCGATCGCATTTTATCTTCCGCATTTCCAGGGTTAAATCTGATAGCTGAACAAGTCTTTGCTGCAGGGATTCAGTAGATATTAAGTCTGTCTTTTGTTTTATTAATTGTTAATTATATTCCATAGTAATTAGTTTCAGTTGTGAGGGTACCGAGCTCGAGTCATCTC
>NZ_AADV02000275.1 GCF_000167195.1 Crocosphaera watsonii WH 8501
CTCGAATCGAGTCGGTACCTTCAATGAATCTTGTCATTTAAAAGAACAAGTAGAAAAGTATAAAGAAACGTTTGGCTATTATCCCGAATCCGTCCATGTAGATAAAATTTATCGAACTAGGGAAAACAGAAATTGGTGTAAGGAAAGAGGGATAAGAATCAGTGGTCCGAAGTTAGGAAGACCTCCGAAAAATGTCAGTGAAGAAGAAAAGAAACAAGCCCACTCCGATGAATGCTTCCGTAATGCTATTGAGGGAAAGTTTGGACAAGCTAAACGAAGATTTAGCCTAAATCTCGTGATGACAAAACTCCCTGAAACCTCCATTACATCTATTGCTATTACATTTTTAGTTGTCAATCTTTCTAAACTTCTGAGGCAGTTTTTGTCGCTTTTTTTGTCCTTATTTACTAATAATAGAACAGGGGAACTCATCAAACCGCCTTTCATTAATTTTGATTATACTTTAAACAATTTTTATGTACTAAAACTTATTGATTTATCAGAAAATTCTTGGTCAAAAGTGGCATAAATTTTGGAGAAACTTTTTCAGCAAACCCTAATTATCAATGGATAATTATTAATTATCCATTGATAACTCTAAGTGTTAAGTGATATTAATTAACTGAGCAGAAAAGACTTAAATATAGTAAAATAATGGAGAGATACTAATTTGAGAAATTAAGCCAATGGGACGTAAAGCTAAACTGAAAAAAGAACGAAAATCTAGCCCTAAGAAAGTTGACAATTCTGGGGCTAATTCCGATGAATTCGTTAAACATTTAGAAAGACAAGGTTATTCTCTCAAAAATCCAAAAGTAGCTCCAGATATGCCTGATAAAAAGATTGAACCTCAAGTATAATAGCGATTAATTAACTATGACATCCCCTGATATTTTAACCGTTGACTCTTTAGTGACTCAAATTTATGAAACAGAGGAAAAACTAGCGATCGCTGCTGCTAAAATCGGGGAAAGTTATCTACAAGAAGTCCTAAAAAATCAAAAAGAAGCAACAATTCTCTTAGCAACGGGAAACTCTCAATTAAAGTTTCTAGATCGTGTTATTGCTGATCAAACAATTGATTGGTCACGAATTAATTTATTACATTTGGATGAATATTTAGGTATTGAAGGCAACAACTCAGCTAGTTTTCGTTTTTATCTCCACGAAAAAGTAGAAAAACGAATCAATTCCAAATCATTTAATTACTTAAACGGGGATGCTTTAGAACCCATAGAAGAATGCGATCGTTATACGAAACTACTCCAACAATACCCTATTGATCTGTGTTTGTTGGGGGTTGGACTAAATGGACATTTAGCCTTTAATGAACCACAAGTGGCCAATTTTAATGATACCTATAAGGTAAAAATTGTTAAATTAGACCCACAAACTCGCCAGGTACAAGTCAATCAGGGGCATTTCTCAACCCTTGATCAAGTCCCAAAATATGCTTTAACTTTAACTATTCCTACTATTATGTCGGCAAAAAAAATACTCTGTTTAGCATTAGGAGAAAACAAAGCAGAGATTATTCGACAGACGTTAAAAGGCGAGATTTCGACCCTTTGTCCCGCTTCCATTCTAAGACAACATTCCCATGCTACTTTATTACTAGATAAAAAATCCGCAGCTTTCCTTTAGGGTATCATGATAAACTATTATTATTTAATGATATGAAGTTTCTCGGACTCATTAGGTACACCTAATATCGCTCCTCCGAACTCCGAACTCCGAACTCCTAAAACTAGAAAACTCTGTACCTCACAAGTATGAGAAGTGCTATATGACCACTGATGATAAATCTCAATTAATTGCCATTAATGATGCTTTTTATCGTTCGTTTGAGAAACGAGATATGAAAACAATGAGTCAAGTCTGGTGGCAAGGTTCCAGTTGTACTTGTGTTCATCCTGGGGGCAATGTTCTTAAAGGATGGGATGTTATTCGTTCCTCTTGGGAAACTATCTTTAAGAACACCGATTATTTAGAAATTGACACAGAAATTATCAACATTGATATAGGTCAAGAACTTGCCTATATTGTTCTCATTGAAAAAGTTACACAAGTTAATAAAGGAAGAAGATTAGAAGCAGAATCAATGGCAACAAATAGTTTTAGGAAGATGGCGCAGAAATGGTATTTAGTTCATCATCATGGTAGTCCAATTGTGCGGAGATGAATATGATATAATAGCCTTTGTTGGCAACACCTAGTTAATTGTTTATTTTTGACTTAATCATGGATAATCCTGTCGGCGACGTGATGAACCTCATCAAAAAATATAGACTAAAAAAACCTGACTTTCAGTTTAAAAAGAATCAGGGAAAATGGCAGTGTACTTGTGTCATTACTCTGGAAGACACTCAATTAAGAGAAACAGCATTAGGACAAACCAAAAAGGAAGTAAAAACTCAAACTGCTAGAGCTATTTTACCCATTCTCAAGGAACACTTACAATCATCATAATATAATGTGGTTAAGTGTCAGGGAGATTAGGAAAGTTGGTGATCCAGAATGGGATGATTATATCAACTTTATTGGTTTACAAAACTTGACAGAAATTCGTTCTCTTGATTCTTGGTGTAATCCTTTAATTGATGATAGTTCTTATGCAGAATTATTTTCATCCTGCAATAATTACTCTCTAAATAATCTAGTGCAGCTTGGCGAAAGTAATCCACCAGATTTTTACAGAAACTTTCGTGACTAGCCACGACAATGTGTTTCAATGAAACTAACGGAAGAATCTCGAAGTTGATGTCCATGATAAAAGCATTGCCAATTAACCTCTCCAACCTACAGAAAACAGTACTCCAACAAATAGTGAGAGGGACAACAAACCCCTATCGCCTTGTTAGACGAGCCAAGCTAATCTTAGCCGCAGCATCAGGAGAGAGCAATAGTTCTATTAGTCGAAGATTAGAATTAGACCGAGTACAAGTGCGTCAGTGGCGATCGCGATGGTTTGAGGAGAGAGAAAAACTGAGTGCCGCCGAAGAACAACAGGTAACGGAGAAAGCATTAATGGTCTTGATCAAAGGAATTTTAAGCGATCGCCCAAGACCTGGAACAACAAAATCCTTTACGGTCGAACAAGTAGTCCAGATTGTAGAGATCGCTTGTGAAGAATGTGAAAAATCAGACAGACCAGTGAGCCATTGGACACCTTCAGAGTTGGCGGATGAAGCCATAAAAAGAGGAATTGTCGAAAAGATTTCCCCCCGTAGTGTGGGGCGTTTTTTAAAAAGAAGCGACATTACAACCACATCTCGTTCGTTACTGGTTAAATGCCAAAATTGATGATCCCTTAAAATTTAAAAAGCAAGTCAAATATATCTGTGAACTTCATCAAGAAGCTAAAACTTTGTTAGAACAAGGAATTCATTTAATTAGTACAGACGAAATGACAGGGATTCAAGCTCTTGAGAGATTATTTCCGACCAAAAGAATCAAGCCTAAACAAGTAGAAAACATCGAATTTGACTATTCG
>NZ_AADV02000274.1 GCF_000167195.1 Crocosphaera watsonii WH 8501
GTTTGGAGCTAAACTCTCAGTAAGCTGTGTAGATAACTATGTGTTTCTAGAAAAAATAAGTTGGGAAAACTTCAATGAATCTTGTCATTTAAAAGAACAAGTAGAAAAGTATAAAGAAACGTTTGGCTATTATCCCGAATCCGTCCATGTAGATAAAATTTATCGAACTAGGGAAAACAGAAATTGGTGTAAGGAAAGAGGGATAAGAATCAGTGGTCCGAAGTTAGGAAGACCTCCGAAAAATGTCAGTGAAGAAGAAAAGAAACAAGCCCACTCCGATGAATGCTTCCGTAATGCTATTGAGGGAAAGTTTGGACAAGCTAAACGAAGATTTAGCCTAAATCTCGTGATGACAAAACTCCCTGAAACCTCCATTACATCTATTGCTATTACATTTTTAGTTGTCAATCTTTCTAAACTTCTGAGGCAGTTTTTGTCGCTTTTTTTGTCCTTATTTACTAATAATAGAACAGGGGAACTCATCAAACCGCCTTTCATTAATTTTGATTATACTTTAAACAATTTTTATGTACTAAAACTTATTGATTTGTCAGAAAATTCTTGGTCAAAAGTGGCATAAATTTTGGAGAAACTTTTTCAGCAAACCCTATTTAGTGATTCCAGGATAAATTCCCTTAACATCAACATTTTAAATGCCAGGAGCTTTTCTTATTTGGTTAACAAGGTGTTTTAGCTCAATTGTAGAGTTAATTAAAACATCAATCATTATTATGGCAATAGCTTCTGATAATTTTGCATAACTATTTGATGGGTTAGATTTACGAACATTATATTTATAACATTGAGAAGCTATTTCATTGAGGGTCGCTCTTAACATTTCTTCTTTGTCTTTCATAATGAGTTTTATAGAAACTGTAGAAAAACTACAATTCCATTCAATAGCAATTTTTTCTTCGTCAGGAATATTTTTAATACTTTCACAGTCGATGTTATGAATTTTAAGATAAGGAGAATTATGATGTTTTTTCACAATGCCAATTATATCCACTTCATCCCCAGGAAAAGGACTGCAGCATCTAGCTATTTGATAATTATCATATTGTTTTCCTTTGATGGGCTTGCAGTTTTTACGATTACATGATTTTATTTCGTTTAACTGAATTCTTTTCTCCTTGATTGAAATATATTCTGTAATAATTTGTTTAACTTGTTCAAGGTTGATATCACCTTTTCCTAGTTGTTCTAGTAGTTCTAAGGTTGTCTTTTGTCTTAAATATATTGCCACATAATTCAACACCTCACCATTGGTAGAATATCTTTTGCCAAATTCTTTTTTTAAAAGCTTTTCTCCTCTTTCTATATTAAACTTTTTATGCCACTTTTTAATCTGTTTAGCTGCATAATCAGTTTTAATATGATTTAACCAATGTAAATCAGGATTTTCTGTATTTTTGGTAATTATTTTAACATTGTCTTGATCGTGAATAACAGTATTTATGGGCACTTCTTTTCCATTGATTTCGGCTTTTGAAAATCGATGTCCAATAGAACTATGGAGTTTATAGACAAAATCAATAGTAGTTGAACCTGATGGCAACTCAATCGGATCGTTGTCTGGCGTATTAACTATGATAATATTTCTGTTGTTAAGAAGATCACTAAAAAGGTCTTGCTCCTGAATAAATTTAACCAATGAATAAATATAATGTATTTGTATATCACAATAACTTGATTCGATATATTCTTTATTATTATCAACCCACTGCTTAAGCTGATTTTTATTATTATTTAATATAATTCCTTCATTTAGATACTCAGCATGAACGAGACCAAAAATATCTTCAAATGTTAAGCCTTCTAAATAAGGTATTAATCTATCAGCTTTCAGGAGTAAGCTGTCATAATGATTGTCTTTAACTCTTACGATTTCTAACAGCTTGTCTATGTATTCTTTTAACTTGTTGTTAGTTATCAAAGAATTATATTTTTGGATTTCTAAATATCGAATACAAGACATTACAATTGAGCAAGAACATTCTAAATAAATTTCCCCGTTATTAATAAGTTTATGTAATATGTAAAGATTATTCTGAAGTTTAATAACAGCTTCATTAGACTCAATGATTTTAGTTTCCATCATCAAATCAAAAGCTATTAAAAATAGAAGAGATTTAACATCAGGTACAATATGTTGAAAGGATCTAGAGTCTTGGGGAAACATGGGAATAGTCAGATGAACTTCTACTTCCTCTATGGTATGGTTAGCCTAATGGTGACGTCAGTCCCATCATTGCTGTATTTTCTAGATTCTTATAGGGACATCACATAGAAAAAAGTGGAATATAGTGTAATGAAAACCACAAACACCGAACTTAAACAAAAATTGACACCACACTATATAAACCAACAAAACACTATGTTTTTGTTGGTTTATACAAAGTAGATGTTTCATCCTTATTTCCCTCAACTGTTTTGAGAAGATCATCGTCAAGGATTTCTTGGATAGGATCGGATGGTGACAAAGGTTCTTCTCCTGACTCTATATCCACCTTTCCCTTATTAATAGATATAATGTTATTTGTAGATGGTGTGTAAAGTGGAGCAGGTACAACCATTAAGTTTTGTTGAGCAATCTTGGATAAAAGACCAGAAATTGAGCCTTTTCCTGCATAAGTACAATTATATGATTTCGCTATTTCTTCCAATATCTCCTTTTCATTAGGATCTAACTTAACAGAAAAAGCTTTATGTCCTAACTTGGGTTTTTTTCCTCTTCCTTTCTCTAAATTTTTAAGGTTCGGGTTGGGGTTCGCCATTTTTTCCTTGATTAACCACTAAATTAAATATAGTTTAGGGTTTTTCTTTCCTAAAAAACAAACCCCTCTATTATAACCTTGATTATTAAAATTGTATAGAGGAACGCTATAGTAAGTGTTAAGAAATGCAACAAAAAATATCCTTAGTGCATAAGATAGTCCTCCCCAAACGATAAATAATAGAGTTGCTTAAGCATGAAGTCTTTTTTGGTTAATAGTTTCCTAAAGTAAGAATCACTTTTGAAAAAAAGATGCTACAATAAAAAAATATTGACAACAGGTTAAAAAATATGACATCTTTGAAATTGAACTGTGCTTCAGTACCTTCTTTTGAGGAAGTAGATCAAACACTTAGTAATTTATTGTTCTGGGAACCTAATATTTGCCTAGTAAATAGTGTTTATGAGATGATTCGTTTGCAACCGCATGAAAACTGGGGAAATTCGGAGATTATTCAGGCTTACCTAAAACTTCAAGAATATTTCAATAATATTGCCGGAATATCTGAAGATATCTAAAACCCAAAATACAGACTTTTTATACAGAAAAGCCTGTCAAGTCCATCATAAGTTCTGAACCGACAGACTAACACACTTTTTGTATTTCAATTATACCTATGGCTAATCAACAATATTAGGGAGCAATGCCTAAAACTGAGAAGTCATAAACATTGTAGGGGTCAACGGCCGTTGACCCTTACCATGTTTCTTTAGATTGCGG
>NZ_AADV02000273.1 GCF_000167195.1 Crocosphaera watsonii WH 8501
GTATCGAAGACCGGCAGGAGCAGTTGTATACGACTCATTATAGTCGTGAATTGTAGCTCTCACCGTTGCTGTCGGCCGCTCTGATAACTAGTGTATCCCACGCGGGCTGCAGGCGATTCGTATCCCTCCCGTTACGACGCCTGCTAGTGATCTCTGAATAGCAATATCACTCGGCCGTGCGTACTACCAACCTCCTGTGCCTTGGGAAAAAAGTAGTCTTATAAGAGTTCACTGGTACGACGATTTACAACGTCTCGGCCTGGGCTAGAAAAGATTTGCCTTGATTGACAGCAGCATGGAATAAATAAGTATGATCAATCATTAACTGTCGCTGTCGCTGTTTTGCTAGACGAGTAAGTTCTAAACATTCCCCAGGATCAAGGGTTAAGGGTTTTTCCGCTAGGACGTAATAACCTGATTGTAAAGCGTCCTTAATTAGGGTTTGCTGAATAAAAGCAAAACCCTATTCTTTAAAAGGTTACACCCATATTCGCGATCGCAAAAAAGATCAGCTTTGTCGGCTACAAACCGCTATAATTGGTAGAAACACCTCCCAGTT
Source organism: Crocosphaera watsonii WH 8501 (assembly GCF_000167195.1). Taxonomy (GTDB): domain Bacteria; phylum Cyanobacteriota; class Cyanobacteriia; order Cyanobacteriales; family Microcystaceae; genus Crocosphaera; species Crocosphaera watsonii. The sequence continues at coordinate 560 of NZ_AADV02000273.1, forward strand.
GTTGGTCAAGAACAAATGTATCGAAAAGAGGAGCAACCTTTACCGCCCCCAGAAAAATTTGAATTACCTTTCGAGGGCAAATTGTCCCCCAATAATCGTTGGGTAATCATGGCAGAGTTGATACCTTGGGATGATTTTGAGGAAGAATATGCTAAACCCGGATTTCTCACAAATTAATTTGAAAGCCCAATCCAGAGATGAAAAATGATAATTTTTAGGACTAATAGAAATTTTGAATATAGATGAATAAAAAAATTGACTTTGATTATCCAAAAATTGAGTTTAAGAGGGAATAATTATATTAACTTTTGATTTTCTCCACGATAAATAAGACTAAATGAAAGTATCAGTCAGTCAACAACTTATGATAGATATCTTTTTTAAAAAACAACTTATTCTACTTATCCAGTATTAGGAATAGTTTTAATTCTTTTGTTAGCAATAGATAAAATATCTTGATAAGGACAAGCACTAGCTATAGCGATAATAATTCTTCTACAACTAATCTTTATTCTGGCTCCCAACTTAAGAAGATTTAGACGTATTCTTCCCACAGTTGCTTTAGCCAATGAAGTTTTTTTTAAACAGTGTTGACGAAAAGCATTTATGAGAACATAAGCCCAGGAATGTATCCATAATCTTAGTTGATTACTTTGAAATGTTTGAGTTGAAGTTCTATCAGCTAACAAGTCTAATTGTTGTTCTTTAATCCGATTTTCCATCTCGCCTCTCGGACAGTATTTTTTTGTATAAAGTTTTGAGGGTGGAATTTTTGAAGCGGGCAAAGATGTCACCACATGGCGCATTTTTAAGCCATCACTTCCATAACAAACTTTTGTCACTACTCTCCTTTGACAACTCCATGACTTTTCTGTTTTATAACGAATAGAGCGATACCAAGTAGAAATTGGTACTAATTTTTTAACTTCTTCTAAATCTTCTTTTTTCTGAAATAAACTATCCATTAATTCAGTTATTGGAGCTAGTTTTTTTTCATATTCATGTTTGGCTTTTTCAATTACATCATCCGCTCGTAACTTAAGAACGCCATTTGTTCCCATAGCTATAACATAATCAACTAAAGGCTGATTTTCACAAAAATAGAAGATTTCTTCACGGGCATAGGCACTATCACCCCTAACTAGGATATGAGTCTCTGACCATTTTTCTCTAATTAGTCCGATAATTCTTTGTAATTCGTCTAAGGCTCCATCGGCTGGATCTACATTAGATGAACGAAGTTTAGCAACTAATAAATGATGCCCACAGAAAATATATAAAGGAGCATAACATACTCCGTGATAATAACTATTAAAAAATGCCCCTTCTTGATTACCATGTACTTGGTCATCCGTGACATCCATATCTAATATAATACTCAAGGGAGGTTTTTTATAAGACTCTAAAAAAAATTCGACAAAAGATTTTTCAATGGCTTCAAGGTTGGGTTCTATTTTATGATAACGACTCGTTTTTTGGTCGAGAATAGTCTCAGGACAATATTCCAATCTATTAATTGTACTTTTTCCAGCTAACCATCCCTTTTTATCTTCAAGTTCATTAAGCTTTTCTAAAGCGATCTTAAGGGCAGGATCGTGACGTAATTTATCATGGTCATTGACATCTTCATAGCCTAAAATAATTCCATAAAGCCTTTGTGCTAATAACTCATGAACGGAATGATCTACATAAGATTGATGACGATGATCTTGAAAACAGTTACCAAACTTCTCGGTAATTCCCAGTTTTTTATCCAACTCAGCTATCCAGACAATCCCCGCATCTGAAGTGATTAGTCCCCCATCAAAATTAGCGATTATTTCTTTTCCTTTCTGTTTACTAAAGTTGATTACTTGACGAGGGTTTCGGGGATGACTGGGACTCATTAAATCAGTTTAAGGTAAATTGCTTTAATAATTAAATTATAGCATATTTTATTCTAACAATCTAGTACTATTAGAGATTTTGTTAATAATTTTTTTGGAAAAATGAGTGATTGATTTATCTTTTCATCTTTGTCTAATTCGGGTTGATTTTAACTTAAAATCTGACAACAGACTGTTGGTTGGGGAAATCTGCGATCGCTCTGTTCAAACCCACTTCCTGTAAGGCTTCTGTGTTTGGCGATCGCAGATTTTGTGAGAAATTCGGGTAATGTGGGTATGGTTATGCAAAAACATAACGTAATTTCTTTTAATATGCCATCAAAGATACAAGTTTTATTAGCCAGTGGCAGGGCTATTATTGATTAGGGGTCGAAGTGGTAGTCACCTACCACGACTCCCATTCCGAACCGTGCATGAGACTTTCACCTCACACGGCTCTCGGCAATTAGTCCTTTGTCATAGGTACTGTTAACACATCGTCTTTCCATTCATAGCCATTTTCTAACCAATCGTAGAGGTAGTCATTTTTGCTTTTGACATCATGACAGTGACGATGTAGAGCTTGAAGATTGTTGTAGGTATCCTTTCCACCTTTCGATTTGGGGATAATGTGGTCAACTTCTATCAAGTCTTCAGGTGTAAAGTATTGCTTACATTGAGGACATATACCTTTTTGTTTCTTTAAGAGTTTTGCGACTCTTGTTGGTGTCCCAGAATATGTACCTCGTCTTTTGCTCCAGTAAGTCCAGTTTCCGTCATAGGGTGAAGCTTCAGGTTTAACCCATGTGTGTCTCAATATCCCTGTTTCGGCGTGGTGATAGAGGACTGCTCCTTTTGTTTGGAATTTCCAGAATCCGCGTTTTCCGTATGAGAAATATTCCTAAGAGCTTAATCAAGGCCGCTCTCTCTTTTCCGCTTATGTCAACGCTTAGCTATTCCCTATATGTGCTCCGCTTGAAGTTCCTCTGCCACTTCCGCGTATTCCCCCCGCGAATGGATAACCCTGAAAACGCTGGGGGCCTTTTGCCGAGGACCTGTGCGCCGGGCAGAATTTCTCCGGGAAGTTTACCCCGTGTG
>NZ_AADV02000272.1 GCF_000167195.1 Crocosphaera watsonii WH 8501
CCCTTAAATAAACAATTGTAAACCCCTGAAGGAAGTAACAGTTTGCGGTTTACACTTTCAGTAATTGGACCATGGTTGACAAATTACAAATTTTCTGAAATTAAAGATTGGTTAAAAATGCAAAATGAAGGTCATTTTGTAATGGAAGGTTGAAATAGATAAAGCCAGAGAATAATTATCAATAGAACAATAAGGGACAAACATTAAGCAATTGATTAGTATAGCCATGATTTCAACCTGTTTACTTTTCTGCTTTTCAAAATATGCTTGAGGATATTCTTCAGCTAGATAATAAGCTGATGCTGCTTTAAGTTTCTGTAACAATATCTTTCTTGTATTGACCAGAATTTGGCATTTTTATTTTAGAGTGTCTTGCTATTTTTTCCTGTGTAGAATTATGATAAAAAATCACAGAACGATACTGCTCACCTCGATCATATCCTTGGCGGTTTAAGCTGGTGGGATCGTGAATATTCCAAAAGTTTTCTAAGAGATATTCGTAACTAATTATCGTGGGATAATATTCAATTTGTACCACCTCAGCATGACCAGTTACCCTAGCACAAACATCTAAATAACAAGGGTTAGGCCAATGTCCCCCCATATAACCAACGGAAGTAGAAATAACCCCTTTTAACTTACGAAAAGCAGCCTCTACTCCCCAAAAACATCCGGCTCCAAATGTGGCTTTTTCCATATATCTAATAATTAACTCTACTATGCACTTCTACGACCTAATTCATAAACTCCACAGGTCATACAAGCTAAAATTCCCATACTAATAGACCAACTTTGACCTAATCCTAATTCTACGCCCCAATTACAAAACCCCCCAATGATAAAGAAGGGAAGAATGCTAAAAAGAGAGGCATAGAAAGCATTCTGAGACTCTCTCACTTGACGAGTTTTCTCAAATTCTTCCTGGGTTCTATACAGCGATCGCTCAGCAAAATTAAACCAGCGATTTAACCCTTCTATAACACTTTCTCTGAAGGAAGAAAGTCCTAAATAGAGAGATAATGACCATAAGCAAGTTCCAGCAATGACAACGGTGTCAATGGAAAAACGGAAGGGAATAAAATTAATGACCATGGATTATTAAACGCTTGATTCACAAATAATTAATAATTTGTCGATTTTAACAAAATTAAGCAGACATTAGCAAAAGTCAACTACCCCTATTGGTATAAGCGACTTTGGACAAAAACAGCTATGATGCTACCTAGTCTCTATTTTTAGCTTGCAATTATTTCAGTGTGAGTGGTGTTATGATCCAATCTATCAAGTCTGATGGACGCAAATTAAACAAAAAATTACTCTTTATTGCGATCGCTACGTTATTGCTCCCTGTAGCTGTGAATGGGTGGCGACAAGTTCCTTCTCAAGCCCAGTACGCACCTGCCACTAATTCTACCAATACCTGGCAATATGCGTCTTTCCCTGTGGAAAATTTCCAAACCTATACCTCTGGGTACGGTTATCGCACTTCTCCTATTACGGGACAATCTCAGTTTCATCGGGGGTTGGATATGGCCGCACCTTTGGGGAGTTATGTCCGTAACTGGTGGCAAGGACGAGTGGTTGCACTTTCGGACCATACCGCTTGTGGAACCATGATTACCATTCAGTCGGGAAATTGGACCCACATCTATTGTCATTTGATGGGAACGGTGGAAGATAGTTCCCAAGGACGCTATTTTATCGATAGGGAAGGGGGACTGGCTCTCTGGTTGGGTCAAGATGTTCCTTCCGGTGCCAGAATAGGTCGTATAGGGATGACGGGAAGGACAACAGGGCCCCATCTTCATTGGGGTTTGAAATATCGAGGCGAATATCTCGATCCGGCGTTAGTTTTGCAAGAAATGTATGGGGGTCAAGCTAATCTTTAAGTATTAGTTTGTGTCTCTGATTTCTTGAATTTTTGCTTCATTAGCTTCTTTATTTTTAGGAATCCATACAAGTCGATTTTTATCCCATTCTGCTTCTGTATAGACAGCTTTTTCCCAATTGTGCGCTGATTTAAGTTGTTCATTATTTAACGACATTAAAACTGCCCTTAAAAAATAAGCTGCAATTATTAATTTTTTTTGATTCAATCAGCAAAAATCATAATCGTTATGAGTTGACTTTAGGGAAAAAGCCCAGAGAACAGAAATTGACCACGATTTTGCACATACCACACAATAGTCACTTTATGTTATTTTTTTTACACATTTTTACGATGAAAATTGTTAAGATAGAAAAAAATAGAAAAAAAGAAAAAATAATATGGGTTTAAAACCAGGAATATCACTCAAGAAACTCGAATCAATACAGGGGGGTATGGCGCAATTTTATACCCCACAATCAAGTGATGAAACAATGTTAGTGCAGGTTCCCAGGGGAACTATTGATGAACTATTTGTGCATCATTTTCAAACCGATCAACTATTAGTTGTTAGAGGCAGCTTCATTCTGGTTGCACTCCATAATAGACGGTATGATTATATACCCTTAAGTGAACATGACCCTCAAGTCATTACTATTCCCCCAGGGGTTCCCCACGGAGCAATCAATCTGAGTTCAGAAGACTGTTTATTAGTCAACGCTGTATTACGTCATGGTGAGTCCCACCCTTTAGATTATCGACCAATGAAACCACCTTTCCCCTATGACTTTAATAAAATACATACCATGTTAGAAACCATAGAGAAGAAAGCTACAGTGGTTTCCTAGATAGGATTTTTAGTGAACAAAAATTTATTAAACTATTTTGGGACAATTATTTAATTGTCCCTTATTCATAATTTAGATAAAAACCTCTGATGTCCAGTTTCCATGGAGTCCATAAGGAATATGATGTTTTAGATGTAAAGTAGCAAGTAACTGCTCACCGCAACAAAAAAGTCTTATTGAAAAGCACTACAAACAACATCAGTTGAGTCAACAAAAATATAAGCCCTGTGATTTAGCGTAAAATTTAAGCTAATTTATTACGGCTATTTTAATGACTAACATTCCCAGAATCAAGTCTTTTAAAAACCTCAAATAAAAACAACAATATGAGAAAAAAAAAGAATAGTAAGATAGTTTTTTGTTAGCGGAGATTATCCGCTAATCCTGTGTATTTTTGTGCAGAGAGATAGGGGGATCAAGAAAAATCTATCCCCTATCGGCTCCGGAGCCTTTTACATCTCTAATCCTGGGGGACTCCGACCAGCTAATGAAAATAATTCGCATAATTGGACAATGGCATTTTGCCCCTGTAATCTCATGGTCTCTAAAAAACTGAACATTTGGGTGACTAACTCTGCACCCCAGTCGCTTCTTGCTCCCCAATTACTTGGCGGTGAATGCCATGGGACGTAAAGTCTCTCAACTCATATTATCTGTTTGACTTCGGATACTTAGAAGGGAACCATCTTCCATAACTTGAAACGTAACATCTTGTGCCTCTAAGCCATCTTTTGGATTGTTTAAATCTTGCGCGATCTGATTTGTCTTGGACTAACTCAGGGTATTCGCCTCATTACATAGATGCGCGTCAAATTCGTATGGAAATTCTTCTAAAGGGTTAGACTACTCT
>NZ_AADV02000271.1 GCF_000167195.1 Crocosphaera watsonii WH 8501
GGCATTGAAGATAAAGGTAATTGCTCACCGCAATAAAGAATCTGTCTTGACAACATAAAGGTAAAATCGGGGATTTTTATGTATAGTGGGGGTTATGACCACAAATGCTACCATTGATTCAAAGCTAGTGCAGCTTGGCGAAAGTAATCCACCAGATTTTTACAGAAACTTTCGTGACTAGCCACGACAATGTGTTTCAATGAAACTAACGGAAGAATCTCGAAGTTGATGTCCATGATAAAAGCATTGCCAATTAACCTCTCCAACCTACAGAAAACAGTACTCCAACAAATAGTGAGAGGGACAACAAACCCCTATCGCCTTGTTAGACGAGCCAAGCTAATCTTAGCCGCAGCATCAGGAGAGAGCAATAGTTCGATTAGTCGAAGATTAGAATTAGACCGAGTACAAGTGCGTCAGTGGCGATCGCGATGGTTTGAGGAGAGAGAAAAACTGAGTGCCGCCGAAGAACAACAGGTAACGGAGAAAGCATTAATGGTCTTGATCAAAGGAATTTTAAGCGATCGCCCAAGACCTGGAACAACAAAATCCTTTACGGTCGAACAAGTAGTCCAGATTGTAGCGATCGCTTGTGAAGAATGTGAAAAATCAGACAGACCAGTGAGCCATTGGACACCTTCAGAGTTGGCGGATGAAGCCATAAAAAGAGGAATTGTCGAAAAGATTTCCCCCCGTAGTGTGGGGCGTTTTTTAAAAAGAAGCGACATTACAACCACATCTCGTTCGTTACTGGTTAAATGCCAAAATTGATGATCCCTTAAAATTTAAAAAGCAAGTCAAATATATCTGTGAACTTCATCAAGAAGCTAAAACTTTGTTAGAACAAGGAATTCATTTAATTAGTACAGATGAAATGACAGGGATTCAAGCTCTTGAGAGATTATTTCCGAACAAAAGAATCAAGCCTAAACAAGTAGAAAAAATCGAATTTGAATATGAAAGACACGGAACTTTAAGCTTGATTGCGAACTGGGATGTGGCAAGAGGAAAAGTTGTTAGTCCCTCTATTGGACCGACAAGAACAGAACAAGATTTTTCTGAACATATCCAGAGAACGATTAAGATTGATGAAAAAGCAGAATGGATTTTTATTGTAGATCAACTCAACACTCATAAATCGGAAAGCTTAGTCAAATTAGTAGCAGAAAGCTGTGGAATTACTATTGATTTGGGGAGAAAAGGAAAGGAGGGGATTTTGCAATCTATGGACAGCAGAGCAGATTTTTTATCAGATGAATCTCATCGAATTCGCTTTGTTTATATTCCCAAACATACATCGTGGCTTAATCAAATTGAGTGTTGGTTTTCGATCTTAGTCAGGCGTTTACTCAAAAGAATTACTGTCCGTTCAACTGAAGAACTATCCAAAAAAATTCTCAATTTTATTGATTACTTTAATCAACATTTTGCTAAGCCGTTCGTTTGGAAATTTAAGGGCTTTAAAGATCATAAGTGACTGGTGGATTATTTTTGCTAAGCTGCACTAGTTAGAGCTATCGCCGATGAACAGTTGGCGAACAATGTCTTCATGATTGAGTGGCTAGTCAAGGCACAACAACAGTTATCTCTTCAACAAAGACTGATTGACCAGCAACAACAACAAATCTCTACACAACAGCAAGAAATTGAAAAATTGAAAGAAGAGAGAGATAAGCTAAAAAACCGTAACTCAAAAAACAGTTCAGTCCCCCCATCATCAGACCAACTAAAAAAGCCTTCTGACAAAAAGAAACGCAAAAAAGGATTTAAACGCGGACCAAAATATGACCACCCAGGGAAGACCCGTAATGGTTTTGGTCAGCCCGATAAGATAGTCCCTTTAGAACTAGAAAACTGTCCTGTTTGTGGGGGTTCAGTGGAACGAGATGAAGTAGTTCCCGAAAAAGTCCAGCAAGTGGCTGAAGTAGTAGACCAACCCATAGAAATCAGGGAATATCGTCGCGGATTCTATAAATTTCCTAGTTGTGGATGGTCAGATTACAGTCCTGTTCCATTGGGAGTTAAAGAAGGATTCAGTTATGGGGCGCGATTAAGTAGCATCGTGGGCTGGCTTGGCTATGGGGGTAATCTTACATGGCGTAAACAGGAACATTTTATAGAGTATGTCTTTGGCATTCCCATTTCTCAAGGGAGCCTTGCCAAAATGCACAAATGGTTTCAAGAAAGTTTAGAACCCTTGACCCAACAGTGGTTAAAGTACATCCAGCAGCCAGGAATCCGATGTGTTGACGAAACCAGTTATTGCATCGATGGCATCAAGTATTGGGTTTGGGTAGCCACATCAAATGAGGTCTGTGTGCTGATGTTGGCTCCCACTAGAAGCTCCGCAGAAGTCGAGAAATTGTTAGGAGCAGATTTTAAGGGCATCCTCACCAGTGACTGCTATAGTGCCTACTTTAGACAAAGTGCGATGGACAAACAGAAATGTCTGGCACATTTAGAACGAGAGTTAGAGTCCCTTAAAACCAGTCGTTTTCAAGCGAATCGAGAATTTGCTGCCGATGTACAGCAAGTTTTAGCAACCGCCCGTATCCATTATCGTCATTATCATGCTCGAAATTTAACCCTTGAAGACTTAGGCTCCAAAAGAACAGAAGTCGAGAACTCACTGCAAAAGATTTTTAAAGCAACTCCCAAAAAAGGATGGCCTTATGATGCACAAAGATTGATTAACCGTCTCAAACGTCATTGGGAAGAGTGGTTCACCTTTCTAACTTATCCTGAAGTCAAACCAGATAATAATGATGCTGAGAGAGCTTTACGTCCCATTGTCATTCACCGCAAAGTAAGTGGGGGAGCAAGAAGCGACTGGGGTGCAGAGTTAGTCACCCAAATGTTCAGTTTTTTAGAGACCATGAGATTACAGGGGCAAAATGCCATTGTCCAATTATGCGAATTATTTTCATTAGCTGGTCGGAGTCCCCCAGGATTAGAGATGTAAAAGGCTCCGGAGCCGATGGGGGATAGATTTTTCTTGATCGCCCTATCTCTCTGCACAAAAATACACAGGATTAGCGGATAATCTCCGCTAACAAAAAACTATCTTACTATTCTTTTTTTTCTCATATTGTTGTTTTTATTTGAGGTTTTAAAAAGACTTGATTCTGGGAATGTTAGTCATTAAAATAGCCGTAATAAATTAGCTTAAATTTTACGCTAAATCACAGGGCTTATATTTTTGTTGACTCAACTGATGTTGTTTGTAGTGCTTTTCAATAAGACTTTTTTGTTGCGGTGAGCAGTTACATGATGTCACCTCAACCTACCTAGAAGGGAACGGATGTGAATTAGGAAAATATGGATATAATCGAGATAAGAAGAAGGGAAAAACCCAAATAGTCTTTGGACTACTTTGTGACCACAATGGTTGTCCTATCGCTGTAGAAGTTTTTGAAGGAAACATCCTCGGATACTAGCACATTAGAAAGTCAAATAGAGAAAGTTAGGAAACGATTTGAGGTTAAGAATGTGGTGTCGGGTGACAGATAGAGGTATTTTAACGTCTTCAAATATTAAAGAGTTGGTGACAGCAGTAGAAGGATTGGATATATCAGTGCCTCACTAAGGCACGGNCCGGCTCAGCTGTCGNNCCNCCCNNNCTTTTTTTTTTTTTTCTTTT
>NZ_AADV02000270.1 GCF_000167195.1 Crocosphaera watsonii WH 8501
AAGATTGAATATTTGTAAGTCTTTTCCCTTTTGTTGTATCGAAAGATAACTTAAATAAAACTGACTAGAATAAAAAAAGGGGAATTTTACCCCTTTAAACTACACTGGAAAATCTTCACTTTTAAACCATCACTAGGACGAGGACTAGGAATATTTATCATCTCTAAGTTTTGGTCTGGTAATAGTTCCCAATGACATTTACGAACTAAGAGACTAGTGCAGCTTGGCGAAAGTAATCCACCAGATTTTTACAGAAACTTTCGTGACTAGCCACGACAATGTGTTTCAATGAAACTAACGGAAGAATCTCGAAGTTGATGTCCATGATAAAAGCATTGCCAATTAACCTCTCCAACCTACAGAAAACAGTACTCCAACAAATAGTGAGAGGGACAACAAACCCCTATCGCCTTGTTAGACGAGCCAAGCTAATCTTAGCCGCAGCATCAGGAGAGAGCAATAGTTCGATTAGTCGAAGATTAGAATTAGACCGGGTACAAGTGCGTCAGTGGCGATCGCGATGGTTTGAGGAGAGAGAAAAACTGAGTGCCGCCGAAGAACAACAGGTAACGGAGAAAGCATTAATGGTCTTGATCAAAGGAATTTTAAGCGATCGCCCAAGACCTGGAACAACAAAATCCTTTACGGTCGAACAAGTAGTCCAGATTGTAGCGATCGCTTGTGAAGAATGTGAAAAATCAGACAGACCAGTGAGCCATTGGACACCTTCAGAGTTGGCGGATGAAGCCATAAAAAGAGGAATTGTCGAAAAGATTGCCCCCCGTAGTGTGGGGCGTTTTTTAAAAAGAAGCGACATTACAACCACATCTCGTTCGTTACTGGTTAAATGCCAAAATTGATGATCCCTTAAAATTTAAAAAGCAAGTTAAATATATCTGTGAACTTCATCAAGAAGCTAAAACTTTGTTAGAACAAGGAATTCATTTAATTAGTACAGATGAAATGACAGGGATTCAAGCTCTTGAGAGATTATTTCCGAACAAAAGAATCAAGCCTAAACAAGTAGAAAAAATCGAATTTGAATATGAAAGACACGGAACTTTAAGCTTGATTGCGAACTGGGATGTGGCAAGAGGAAAAGTTGTTAGTCCCTCTATTGGACCGACAAGAACAGAATAAGATTTTTCTGAACATATCCAGAGAACGATTAAGATTGATGAAAAAGCAGAATGGATTTTTATTGTAGATCAACTCAACACTCATAAATCGGAAAGCTTAGTCAAATTAGTAGCAGAAAGCTGTGGAATTACTATTGATTTGGGGAGAAAAGGAAAGGAGGGGATTTTGCAATCTATGGACAGCAGAGCAGATTTTTTATCAGATGAATATCATCGAATTCGCTTTGTTTATATTCCCAAACATACATCGTGGCTTAATCAAATTGAGTGTTGGTTTTCGATCTTAGTCAGGCGTTTACTCAAAAGAATTACTGTCCGTTCAACTGAAGAACTATCCCAAAAAATTCTCAATTTTATTGATTACTTTAATCAACATTTTGCTAAGCCGTTCGTTTGGAAATTTAAGGGCTTTAAAGATCATAAGTGACTGATGGATTATTTTTGCTAAGCTGCACTAGCAAAGATTTTCATTTCCAATCTAGCAAATTCTTTGCCTAAACATTCTCTTAAACCTCCACCAAAAGGAACATAACCAAAACGTTTTTGTTTATCCACCATGTTTTCAGGAGAAAAGCGTTCAGGATCAAAGGTTTGATAATTAGGAAAAGTATCACTTTCTTGATGAGTTTGGGCGATTTGATATTGTACTGTCCAATCTTTAGGAATACGATAACCTTCAAATTCAAATTCTTGAATTACTTTTCTAAACCCCCCACCCACTGGAGGAATTAACCTTAAAACCTCTTTTAAAACCTGTTCTAAATAGGGCATCTCTTTTAAATTTTCTGAGGTTATATCCTCACGGGGTGACAAGCCCGTTAAAACCCTGATTGAAAGAGGGTTTCAGCCGTGGCGATCGCTCTATAAATTGTCAAAAACTAGAGGGCTTATTGAGAATAAACAATAATGATAATCATTCTTGCCGTGTGTGTGGGGGGGAGGAGGGTTACACCGTCCTCCCCCCCACAGGGTTGATGCTCAAAATCAACCCCTTGGGCAATATTAGTTTTTATTAAATAATAAAAATTGGTTTATTTTGGATAGTTACATCTAAAATAAATCATCTTCCACTGGTTATTTTATGTTAAGATAAAATAGGGGAATTAAGCCGTCTTATCTATTATGGACATGGCTTGTAACCCTTTTTTATAATTGTTGAGTTTCTGGGGATTATTGCTCATCATAATTGAAATAAAATCAGAGCAAAATTCCCAAGCGTGAATCCAAAGAGAGCCATAAAGTCCTATCCAAAAATTACTATGTCTTCGGTCACGTCTTGATTTTTCAGTTAGACGAGCAATATATTTTCCTTGATTGGTTTGTCGAAATGTTTTGCCTTTTAAAGAAGTAGCAGTGTAAGCGATCGCTATTAATAAAATCAAGGAATTTAGTCGTTTATTATTGGCTTTACTTCCCTCCAAATTATAACCCCCTGTCTTACAATCCTTGAACATAGCTTCAATACCTGCCCTGGCTCGATAGACTTTCAAGACCTCTGATAAACTGTCTAAGTTGGTAAGAATAAACCAAGGCTCTTTTCCTGTTTGCCCTTGTATTTTCTTTTCCAATATGCTCCCACATTAAAGTTTCCAAACCCTTTATTTTTAGTGACTGAAACCCCAGTTAAAAACATCTTCATCCCAGGTTTCATTCCTAACTGCGAAAAAGTTTGATAATCTTCATCATTTTTTTTCTGGTTTGTACCTTGTTTCTGACGAAAAGCGAAGAATAACTTTTGTTTTTTACTTTTTTGTTTCAACCAATAAGCTAATTTAACACTGTGGAATTCTCGGTCTCCAAGAATGACTAACTCATAGTTTTTTAGAAGACAAAGAACAGGTTGAATTAATGCCTGTTGTTCAGATAATCTGCTGGCTCCTCTTTTCCCTAAAAGTGTCCAATAGATGGGTAAAGCCAGCTTTTTCCAGATAACAGCAACCATGAAAACATTTTTATCTTTCCATTGGGTTCGGTCAATTGTTATAATCAGACGAGAGCCAGTCTTAAATTCTTTACAAATAATAGCTTTAATGACAGGAAACCAGAATCTGGGAATGGCTAAAGCTGACAAAACTAGGAATCTCTGGATATGTTTACGACGACTTTAATAAAGGATTGGTAAAGGAAAACAAGCTGCTAACCTTTCTATTCTAACCTGTTTATGTACTGTCAGCAACCACAGTAAAATTCTAAAAGCCTCGAACTGTGTTTGTGTTAAATGTTTGGTAAAATGAGATTCATAAACTGCTAAAAAGCTCATGATTTAAGTTATAAAACGATTAAGGACAATCTGATTATTATTAGCATAAAATCGGATTGTTTTCTCTCTTTTAGGAGTTGACGCTCGCGCATCAAAACAGTTTGGGGGGGCAGGGCAATCGCGTTTAATTTTTGAAAAGCTGACTGCATAAGAGGTTTCGCGATCGCCGTTCATTTGTACTGAAACTCTAAAATCTTTACTGGATCACGCATCTCAGATTTTAATGCGATTGCCCTGTTTGGGG
>NZ_AADV02000269.1 GCF_000167195.1 Crocosphaera watsonii WH 8501
AGAAAGAAATAGTATTTGGAAACCTATGTGGCTTATTGTTATTGGTTCTCGGCGCGATGAGTTAAGTTTAGTTGATTGTTATCAGTGTTATCGACAACGTTATGACATGGAACATCTTTTTCGATTTGGTAAACAAAGATTATTGATGACATCTTATTTAACTCCCGATGTACATCATGAAGAAAATTGGTTTAAACTAACACTTCTTTCTTATGTAAATTTGTGGGCTGCCAGAAAATTAGCTGTGGTTTTACCCCGTGATTGGGAACAGTATTTGAAGACTAATAAATCCATCAAAATCACCCCTAGTCTAGTTCAAAGAGACTTTTCAAGAATAATTACGACTTTGGGGACTTTCGCCAAATTTCCCAAACGTCGAGGTTTTTCTTCCGGACGTATTAAAGGTTACAAAAAAGCCCCACGAACTCGTCATGATGTTATCAAGAAAGGGAGCAAAAAATCAACTGAAAACTTAAAAGCTCCTTAGTTTTCCTCAGAATCTATAGATTAGCCCTATTTGTCAGCCAATTTTATTGACTGATACAGAGCCGATATTTTGGGATTTTAGTTTAGCGTAAAATATACGCTAACAAACTTTTTTTGTCCAAAGTCCAATCATAAATAAAGGAGTTAAAATGAAAGTTTAATGTCTTTGAAGGCGTGACGATCGTATTTTGTGGTATCAATCTGTAGTTTCATATTTCCAGTTAGGTTTAATTGTACCATTTAATAACTCGTTTGAGTTATTAACTTTTGTTAAATCTGAGTCGGGTAAGTACAGGAAAACTGAGAAGATTTGTTGTTGTTTGACTATATATGACTATATTTCTGTTGAATGTTTATGATACCAAAAAAAATGTCAGTAATTCTACACCCTAAATTCGCCCATCCTGATTGACTGTTGCCTTTGAGATTGAGTAAATTTATAATTAACTTGCTCTATTTTTTGTATATTCCTTGTCTAAACTACGTCTGGATCTCCTTTTAGTGAAACGTGATCTTTGTTCCTCCCGCCAACAAGCGCAACGTTGTATTCGGGCCGGGGAAGTAAAAGTTAATCAAAGAATCATTGATAAACCAGGAACAGAAGTCGAGATCACAGCAGACATTGAACTCAAAGCAAAACCACCCTATGTTTCTCGTGGGGGTCTGAAGGTCGAAAAAGCCCTAAAAAGCTTCAATATTGCTGTAAAAGACCGTATATGCCTCGATGGGGGCATTTCTACTGGGGGGTTCACTGATTGTTTATTGCAAGCAGGGGCGAGACAGGTTTATGGGGTAGATGTGGGTTATGGACAAGTCGCTTGGTCCCTACGTCAAGATCCCCGGGTGATCTTAAAAGAAAGAACCAACTTTCGCTATCTTAGCCCAGAAGATTTATATCAAGATAATCCTAGAGCAGATTTAGGAGTAATGGATCTTTCCTTTATCTCCCTAACCAAAGTTTTAGGCCCCTTATGGAATTTGTTATTAGAACCGAGAGAAGTGATTTTATTGATCAAACCCCAATTTGAAGTAGGGCGATCGCGGGTTGGCAAAAAGGGGGTGGTTCGTGATCCGCAAGATCACAGTCAAGCTATTTATCAAGTTTTACAAACTACCTATAGTCTCGGTTGGTTGTGTTGTGGTTTAACCGTTTCTCCCATCACAGGGCCTGCTGGTAATAAGGAATATCTCGCATGGTTACGTTGCGATCGTGGTTGCCAAGACTATTCTTTAGATATTATTACTCAATTAACTACGGGTAATCTCTCGGAATTAGTTGCATAATTGGGCTTAATTTATTCATATTCTCAGTAAAATTTCAGTTAAGTATATTTTCTTTTAGCATTTCGTTTTTATAAAAATTATATAAAGTAATAAACATTAGAACAAAGTTAGTAACTTGATATTTTACTTACGTAAAACTACTTTTATGAGATACTAATATTCTATTTCAAGGAAGTATCTGGAAATAAGTTCAGTATTTTTAAGGTGAAAGTTATTTTTGTGCGTGTTATCAATTCAGTATTTTTTCTGTCAGTAAAGAATCAATTGTTTAGAACAAAAAAAATGTAAAAATAAGTAGCTTCTCGATTCTCTTTTAGATAATAATAATTATAATATTGGATATTAGAAATACTAAATTGAAAAAGAACACAAGATTTTTATGCCTTATAAGTTCTCATATCTCAATAATTATTAACCACTAAATAACACTATAAAAATTATGGGTTACACTTTTAACAATATTGTTGACAATCAGCATAACCTTTTTGCTAGTGAGGAGTTAGACTGCATTTGCCCTCCTTGTGCCTCTAAAGAAAGCAGTGAAGATAACGATACTGCCAATAATAACAGCAGTGGCAGTGGTTCTGGGTCTTCCGGTTCTCCTAATTCTCAAGGAACTTCTCCCCCTATTAATACTTTATTATCTGGTCGTCAATGGTATCCTAATACAGATAGGGTTGTTACCTATAGTTTCTTTGAAGACGATGATTTTGCTAACTCTTACTATGGATCTGAATCGGGAGTTCAAGAAGTTAGTGAAGGTATAAAAAGTAATTTTAGAAAAATTGTTGCTTGGTTAGAAAATGTTATTGATATTGACTTTGTAGAAGTTGATGAAACTGATCCAAGTACTTTTGGTCAAATCCGTGTTCAAAATTCTAATAATCCAGGTTACGCCTATGCTTATTATCCCGGTTTTACAAGTAGATCAGGAGATATTCATTTCAAAACTGGTTACGATCGCCTGGGAGATACCAATGGCTTTCAACATGATGCCGGAAAACATGGTTACATGACCATTGTTCATGAACTAGGTCATGCACTGGGATTAGCCCATACATTTAGTGGAACAGTCTTAGATCCTGGGTTAGATAATACAGATAACTCAGTAATGACCTACAACTTTACTGGGCACTCCGCCGGAACTTTTATGGCTCTGGATGTTGCAGCTTTACAAAGTCTATACGGAGCCAAGACCCATAATAATGGAAATACCACATACACCTTTGGTAATTACATCGATCAAGTGAGTGTGTGCGATTCGATGAGTCAGAAAACTGATACCCAGTCCTAGACAAAGGTACAGCGTGTGACTCGCTCAGATACCCTAGAAGGGGTTCTGAGTAACTGTCCGAATGATGTGGGTGCAAGTCCCACCGCCGAAGGTTACGGCTGACTCAAGACCTACCCACAGTGACCAAACTCGGAATTTTGGAGGCTGAAGCTGGGAATAGGATGCAATCAGACACCGACTGCTGGTGACACTGGCGTTACAGGAGTCCCCATGATGAAACAGAACCTAGAAAAGTGACTTACTTGAGGGCAGGAAAGCAGAAAGAATAGCACCCCCTGACCCCATCGGAGCAATGTAACCCGTCAGCACTTACCCTTATGACTGACATAACCTTGGGTTTCCGATAGTCAAAGTGGTTCCATCTAAAGGGACAATCAATCATCGGACGGAACGAATAAAAACGAATCTAGAGTCTCAGGAGATAGTCGAACCCTGAGTAGGCAAGACGAGATGCGGAACTCTCTAGATTCGGGTAGGACGAAGCGTAATTGCTTCGAGGCAAAAAGAAAACGATTAACAGAGGTGACATGGTTAGACACAAAATCAAAGATTTAGTGACTCTGGTACCGACTGATTTATCCGC
>NZ_AADV02000268.1 GCF_000167195.1 Crocosphaera watsonii WH 8501
AGGAGTAGGTCGGACTGCAAAATGATGTCCCTAGTCCTCTCTGGAGTACCAATTATAACCAAGAATAACCTTTGCACAATCAGGTTGTGCAAACAAAAAGTTTATGCTAAGGTTATAGCTAAGTAGAAACTGAGAAAAATTAGCAATAAATAGTAGCTGTATAGCTTTTAGTTTATGTTAATCATTGACTCAGAAACTTTTGCTCATGATTTGTAAAACAATGGTAGAGAGTTCTAAATCTTTGTTGTCAAACTACTCTGAGTTTAGATATTTCGACATTAAAAGATCACTAAATAGGGTTTGCTGAATAAAAGCAAAACCCTATTCTTTAAAAGGTTACACCCATATTCGCGATCGCAAAAAAGATCAGCTTTGTCGGCTACAAACCGCTATAATTGGTAGAAACACCTCCCAGTTGTTGGTCAAGAACAAATGTATCGAAAAGAGGAGCAACCTTTACCGCCCCCAGAAAAATTTGAATTACCTTTCGAGGGCAAATTGTCCCCCAATAATCGTTGGGTAATCATGGCAGAGTTGATACCTTGGGATGATTTTGAGGAAGAATATGCTAAACTTTTTTCAGCAGAAAAAGGTGCGCCAGCCAAACTATTTAGAATGGCATTAGGGACATTAATTATTAAGGAAAAATTAGGAACAAGTGATAGAGAAACTATAGAACAGATTAGAGAAAATCTCTATCTACAATACTTTATAGGTTTAAATTGTTATCAACAAGAGCCACCACTGGAATCTTCAATGCTAGTTCATTTTAGGAAAAGAATTGATGGAGAATTGATAAACAAAATCAATAAAAAAATAGTAAAAAGAGAAATAGACAAGAGTGATAAAGAAGTAAAAAAAAAGGATTGTCTCCAAGAAAAAGGAGAAAAAATAAAAAATAAAGGTAAACTAATTTTAGATGCGACTTGTGCGCCAGCAGACATCAAATACCCAACGGATTTAGGCATATTAAATCAAGCCAGAATTGAGACAGAAAGAATAATAGATAATCTTTATAAACCATTAAGAGTAAAATTGAGAAAAAAGCCGAGAACTTCTAGAAAAATTGCTAGAAAGGAATACTTAAAAGTAGCTAAAAAACGAAAAGTATCTTATCAAGAAAGAAGAAAAGCTATCGGGAAACAGTTAAAATACCTTAAGAAAAATTTAGGAAATATAGAAGACTTAATTCAAGCTGGGGCTTCCCTGGAAAATCTGAGTAAAAGACAGAAAAATTGTCTAGAGACTATCAAAAAAGTTTATGAACAACAACAGTCAATGTGGGAGAATAAGACCCAGAGTGTTCCTCAAAGAATTGTAAGTTTAACTCAACCGCATATTCGTCCAATAGTGAGGGGAAAAGCAGGAAAACCAATAGAGTTTGGAGCTAAACTCTCAGTAAGCTGTGTAGATAACTATGTGTTTCTATACAAAATAAGTTGGGAAAACTTCAATGAATCTTGTCATTTAAAAGAACAAGTAGAAAAGTATAAAAAAACGTTTGGCTATTATCCCGAATCCGTCCATGTAGATAAAATTTATCGAACTAGGGAAAACAGAAATTGGTGTAAGGAAAGAGGGATAAGAATCAGTGGTCCGAAGTTAGGAAGACCTCCGAAAAATGTCAGTGAAGAAGAAAAGAAACAAGCCCACTCCGATGAATGCTTCCGTAATGCTATTGAGGGAAAGTTTGGACAAGCTAAACGAAGATTTAGCCTAAATCTCGTGATGACAAAACTCCCTGAAACCTCCATTACATCTATTGCTATTACATTTTTAGTTGTCAATCTTTCTAAACTTCTGAGGCAGTTTTTGTCGCTTTTTTTGTCCTTATTTACTAATAATAGAACAGGGGAACTCATCAAGCCGCCTTTCATTAATTTTGATTATACTTTAAACAATTTTTGTGTACTAAAACTTATTGATTTGTCAGAAAATTCTTGGTCAAAAGTGGCATAAATTTTGGAGAAACTTTTTCAGCAAACCCTATTTGGTATTGACACAACTCCCTGTCCACGACCGTTTGCCGAAACGTTAGCGGATAAAACCTTTATTCATTACCCCAATCCAATTAAGGGAAATAAACCCATTAATATTGGACATTGTTATTCCGTTGTCTGCGCTTTACCTGACCAAATAGACACAGAAAAAGTCCCTTGGGCTGTCCCCTTATCAGGAGAGCGAGTCCCCTCTAAACATAAAGGAGTAAATCAAGGCAATCAACAACTAAAAAAAATCTGGCAAAGTTCTTTATTTTCTGATAAATTATCTGTCTTAGTGGCTGATAGTGACTACAGCCAAAAGGATGTTATTGGGGAACAAGTTAAGCATGAAGACGTAGTTACTATTACAAGAGTTAGAAGTGACCGAGTTTTTTATCGTCAATTTATTCGGGACCCAAATCAAGCCAAAACTTCGGGACATCCCCGTTGGTATGGGGATAAATTTGACCTTAAAGATGACCAAACTTGGACTGAACCTGATGAAGTTCATCATGTTCCCTTTACAACGAAAAAAGGTCGTCAATTAACAGTGACTATTTCGGGATGGAAACAGATGTTAATGAGAGGAACTAAAAACTATAAAATGAACAATCACCCCTTTACTTTACTCCAGATTGTTGTCAGAGATCAAGAAAGAAATAGTATTTGGAAACCTATGTGGCTTATTGTTATTGGTTCTCGGCGCGATGAGTTAAGTTTAGTTGATTGTTATCAGTGTTATCGACAACGTTATGACATGGAACATCTTTTTCGATTTGGTAAACAAAGATTATTGATGACATCTTATTTAACTCCCGATGTACATCATGAAGAAAATTGGTTGAAACTAACACTTCTTTCTTATGTAACCCAGATTCCGCACTTCAAAATGTAGTATAAAAAAATACATAGTTTTAAAAAGTCCGAAAATCATACCTGGGCAAGAATATTTCTCTTTTCATTAAATTTTTAGGAAAAATAATCAAATTAAGAAGATTTATACTCATTGAAAACTTAGCAAGACTCAGCACAAACGAAGGAGAGTTTCCTCTTCTCATTTGATATCATTAGACTCTTATTCTTTTATTATTTTTGCTTTATCCAATTCAATTTATAGATAATATCTTTGACAAGATGCAGGTAATAAACTCAATATAAAACGCCTTTCTTCTGTTAAATTGACAATTTGTTTAACTCCGTTTAAAATCACATAATGAATACCTTGAAAACATTGAAATATACACCTCAAAGTCGGACGCAATGTTACTTTCTCTACTTGATTATTTATTCCTTTTTTGACTCTTTTTAAACAATTTCTTAATTCTCTTTGCCCCAAGTTATAAATCAACAAACACAAAGACATTAAAAATAACATTGTTTCTATTCTTTCTGGTTTTTCAACGAAGAAACTATCAGTAAAAAATAAGGGATCTTTCAAAAATCGAAATCCTCTTTCCGTAGATTGCTGGTTTTTATAAGTTATCAGAATTTCACTAGCTTCTAATTTATTTTCCTCTACTAAGTTAGTTGCTAAAATAAATTTTCCTGCTTCTTTAGTCTTTCTACTTATCTCTTCATCTTTTTTGATGATCAGACTAATCATTTTATCAATCTTTTCCTTTTTTTCCGAGTAAGTTTCAATCAGTTCAACTTCTTTTATTTCCAACAATCTT
>NZ_AADV02000267.1 GCF_000167195.1 Crocosphaera watsonii WH 8501
CAGCCCCTTTGTTTTGTGCTTCGTAGCGTAATGTATCTTCATCAGGATCAACATTTTCCAGCTTTACCCATTGCACTGATTTTAGTTGATTGATGGGATAGTTTTTACTGGTATCAATTCTTGGAATTTCTTTGATAACTAATGCTTCTAAGATACCTCCTGCTTGTAGGTTTTGAGGTTGATGAGGACGAAAGCGATAAAAGCAACTATCATTTTGATCTTCTGTTTGGTAAATGTAACCAGTTTTTGGATCAACTGCGATCGCTTCATGTCGAAATCTTCCCATAGAGAGTAAAGGAGTTGGTTTGGTTATTTTACCCTGAGAAGGAACTTCAAAGTTATAACCATGTTTTTTGATTATTTCCTCACCACTATTGCGATTTTTGAGCTTATAAATAGCAGTATCTTCTTCACAACTAATCCAAGAATTCCACGGAGTTGTTCCGCCAGAACAATTTCTATTGGTTCCTGCTAAAGAGACAAATTCTTGCTCTAATGTCCCATTTTCATTAATAATTAAAGTTATAGTTCCTCCTTGGGAAATGGGGTTATATTTATACTCTGGTAACGTATTAATTCCATAGTTGGCATCGGGGGTCAATTCATGATTACGCACGAGAATTATTTGTTTATTTTTACCCCGAAATGCCGCCATTCCATCAAAACCAGAAGGAACAATACTACCATCATCCAGAGATTTGCCCCCATAAGAAATAACTTTGTATTGCCATCCTTTGGGAAGGTCTAAAATACCATTTGGATCAGGAATTAATGGACCAAATTTATTAGTATTTGTGCTTTTCCCCTTGGCAACACCAACATAATAGTTTTTTAAAGAATTAGCACCAACAATTGTGGTAAAACCGAAACCAGCTAGAGTAATAAAGTTTCTTCGAGATAGAGACATATTAATTGATTATGTTGTGTTTTTAGGATTAAGGCTTTATGATTTGTTAGACGTTGGACTATTATTTGTTATTTTGGCTAAATAAGGATTGCAATAATTGCTTTGTTGCGGGTAAAACATTGTCAGCAATTGCAAATTCTCCTGTTTCAATATTGATGGCGACAATTTTACCTTTGTTATTTGATTCAACTTGTTGGGAAATTCCAGATTCATAGAGTTCTTGAACCCTACAACATAAACATCTGTAGTCTAAGTTAATGAAAATGGTATAAGTTATCCTATTCTATATGCTTTCCAATCCAAAGTCAAATAGAGGTGATTATTCTGAAAAATAGGTTCTCCAGGACATACTGGATAACCTATCTTTCAATCATTAAAATATAAAAATATCTTTGGGAAAAATAGGTATTATGGAGTAAGCATTCTTTCTCTTATACTTGACAATTTGATAAGATTTTCCAAAAGTTATTAGGGGCAGACTCTTTCAAAGATATTGACTTAGTTTTCTTGAGAGTTTTTATTAATTTAATTGGACAACATTTTTGCTCTTGAGAAAGGTTAGAGACAATAATATGGCTATTATTTATGTTTTTGAGATAAATAATTATTTGCTGATTTGAATCAAAGAATAAACGCTCTAACTCTTTTTGAACTGTATTGAGAAATAAGTTCATCAAAGCATTACTGTTTAAGGATAGTTTTGTTACTTTCAAGTCTTTTCTCTCCTCATAAAAAAATTAGTATTTGCTGAAATAAAGATAATCAGCTTTTGTAGTATAGTTTGCACAAACATCCCTAAGCAGTGATTGAACGCACATAGATTAATTGATCTTTCTCAGTAGAAACAAGGAGATGGCATTTTTTGTGGAAAGTTGCTAATGGTTGGACAGTAAAAAATAGTGCAATTGCACTATTTTTTACAATCTTTTCAGCAATTCATCATATTCAGCGTTGGTGAAGACACTACGGAAAAGACCACACTATAAAATCCTAACTTGGTAATTACGAATTGCTTTATCTACTGTTGCAATGATCAGATTGTGTTGTAAAGCTTGACAAATGATCATTCTATCAAATGGATCACGATGTAAGGGGGGTAATTTTGCTAATTGAGTTACACTCTTTTCATCTACATTAAGGTTAATAATTTCATGAAGATTACGCTGTCTTGGTAAGTAAATTTCGGGTGGTTCTGGTAATGGTAGCTTCCCTAATTGATATTTAACAATACATTCCCAAATAGAAACAACACTCAAATATACTTCATTACCTGAATCACGAATGCAGTTACAAATGTCTATTGATAAACGGTTGTCACCACTAATGAACCAGAGAAAAATATGGGTATCTAGTAAAATTTTCATTCACCCTCAAATGTGTTACGAATTTCCTCTGGTAAAGGATCATCAAAATCTTCTGGAACAGTAAATTCTCCGGCACATAAACCAAATGGTCGTAATTGCTTATTATTAGTAATAGGTTTGAGTTCATCCATTAAACGAGAAGCGATCGCATCTTGTTGATCGGGGGGAAGTTTTTTGAGTTCTGTAATAACTTTTTCTAGCAGTTCCGTCATAGATTTTAGGGAATGATATATGGACTATTATTTGTTATTTTAGCTGAATAAGAATCTTAATTTAAGACGGTGCGTTACATTGCATTAACGCACCCTACAAGATCGGCGATCGCACTACAGGAACAGTGAAATCTCATTGTCTCGTCCATTTTAAAGCGGATACTCTTCATCATGAATGTTAAATGGCTTTGCGTTCTTGAAAATATTGAGTTCCTCAGAAATTTCTCTGGTTTTGGCAGCATCCTCTTCTGTCCAATTTGTTGCATCAAGGTACATAGCATCTTCAGATTGACTTCTATTATTTAAACCTGGTTCAGTCGCTATTCCCACAATATGCTGGACATCAGGAAAATTCAGCTTCACAGTCCGACAGTAAGCGTTTAAGAATGCCCCACGTGCTTCTCGATATACTTCATAAGTCATCCAATCATCATGTGGAAGTGTCAGAAAAACATAGTAGGGTTCTTGAGGTGATGAAGAACAAATATAACGAATGGCAATCTTATCTCTGGGTGCTAATCTCACGAAGTCAAGAAGTTGTCTGGCGAGGATACGTCTACGAAAGCGTGATTCTGCTGCTAAAAAGCGCACCACTGGTTCTGTTCCTTTGACACCAGGATGACTTTTATAATATTGAGTATCTTCTAAAATATGCTTGCTAAATCTTTCAATTAATGTGTCCCAAAAATAGCTAATGTAATTAGGGTTTGCTGAATAAAAGCAAAACCCTATTCTTTAAAAGGTTACACCCATATTCGCGATCGCAAAAAAGATCAGCTTTGTCGGCTACAAACCGCTATAATTGGTAGAAACACCTCCCAGTTGTTGGTCAAGAACAAATGTATCGAAAAGAGGAGCAACCTTTACCGCCCCCAGAACAATTTGAATTACCTTTCGAGGCGCAATTGTTCCCCCAATAATCGTTGGGTAATCATGGCAGAGTTGATACCTTGGGAATGATTTTGAGGAAAGATATTGCTAACTTTTTTCAGCAGAACACGGTGGGCAGCCAAATTATTTAGAATGGCTTAGCGGCCTTAATTATTACGGAACACCGGACCAGTTCTTAGAACTTTTGACCGTTTGGGAAACCCTTTCTCAAACTTTAGGGTTAATGGTTTCCCAGAGCCCCTGGGATTTCGGGCATCATTTGGAAGAATGTTGCATGTCACCATCTTAACATTTACGAATTCCGGTCTTACTAAAAGTTCCCTCAAGGAATA
>NZ_AADV02000266.1 GCF_000167195.1 Crocosphaera watsonii WH 8501
TGGGTTATATAAGGAACCAAAATATTCTTTGCTGGTACTCCTGAACTGTCATAATGCCAAATAATTCTGGATAAAATATGAATATGTTGACGTAAATAAATATCTAGGTATGGAATAGTTTGGGTACTAGCCATAAGATAAACACTGCCTTCAGGATGAAGCTTTTTGAAACATAATTCTAACCAAGAATAACACCAAGATAAATAATCCTCTTGTGTTGGCCATTTGTCAACAAAATTAGCATATTTTTTACCAATATTATAGGGAGGGTCAGCGAAAATAAGATGAATACTCTTGTCTTTAATTTCCTGGTCTAAAAGTTTAATACTGTCTCCAAAGAGAATTATATGATGACCACTACTATCTTGATATTTCATCTTAAACTAAAAATATTGATCCTCTAAATCATAACCGACTCAAAACCTAAAATAGTTCTATCTTTATCATAATTTTCGTCATTTTGCCCATAGTGATGAACCCGAAACTAGAACATATAGACTATGCACCCTTTACTATAGGAGACGGAAAAACTTGCAATCGAGACTAACAATAGTTACACTTCTTTAAATAAATTTCATTTTCTTGGCATAATGTAGGTTAGTTGACTTTTGGGAGATGAGAGTTGTTCAACAGCGATCGCCAAACACAAGTCAAGCAACCTTAAAACCAAAATAACAAACCGTCGACGTAGACATATTTTCAAACAGGAGGAGCGTAGTCAATGGGACTACCTTGGTATCGAGTCCACACAGTTGTTCTGAATGACCCAGGACGTTTAATTTCCGTTCATTTAATGCACACCGCCCTAGTAGCTGGTTGGGCAGGTTCTATGGCTCTTTATGAGTTAGCCATTTTTGATCCCAGTGATCCCGTTCTTAACCCCATGTGGCGACAAGGGATGTTTGTTCTTCCCTTCATGGCCCGTTTAGGAGTAACTGGATCTTGGGGTGGCTGGAGTGTCACCGGAGAAACCGGAGTTAACCCTGGTTTCTGGTCTTTTGAAGGTGTAGCTGCGGCTCACATCGTATTATCTGGTTTATTATTCCTAGCTGCTGTTTGGCACTGGGTATTCTGGGACTTAGAGCTATTTGTTGATGCTCGTACAGGGGAACCAGCCCTTGATCTTCCCAAAATGTTTGGTATTCACTTATTTTTATCCGGACTTCTCTGCTTCGGTTTTGGAGCATTCCACCTCACCGGACTCTGGGGACCGGGAATGTGGGTATCAGATCCCTACGGTATAACGGGCCACGTCCAACCAGTGGCACCGGAATGGGGACCGGCGGGCTTTAACCCCTTCAACCCTGGAGGAGTAGTGGCTCACCACATTGCGGCTGGTGTTGTAGGTATTATTGCAGGTCTATTCCACTTAACAGTCAGACCTCCAGAACGCCTCTACAAAGCTCTGAGAATGGGTAATATCGAAACCGTATTATCCAGTAGTATTGCTGCTGTGTTCTTCGCTGCTTTCATCGTTGCTGGAACTATGTGGTATGGTAACGCCACCACCCCCATCGAACTGTTTGGACCTACCCGTTATCAGTGGGATAATGGTTACTTCCAACAAGAGATCGAGCGTCGTGTAGAAACCAGTTTAGCTGCTGGTGATACCTTATCAGAAGCTTGGTTAGACATTCCTGAAAAGCTTGCTTTCTACGATTATGTAGGTAATAGCCCCGCTAAAGGTGGTTTATTCCGTACCGGTGCTATGGATAGTGGTGACGGTATCGCTCAAGAATGGTTGGGACACCCTGTATTTAAAGACGCTGACGGTCGTATTTTAACCGTTCGTCGGATGCCTAACTTCTTTGAAACTTTCCCCATCGTCTTAACCGATGCTGATGGTGTTGTCCGTGCAGATATTCCTTTCCGTCGGGCTGAGTCTAAACTTAGTGTTGAACAAAGTGGTGTAACCGCTACCTTCTACGGTGGTGCTTTGGATGGTAAAGTCTTTGACAACCCTGCTGATGTTAAGCAGTTTGCTCGTAAGGCGCAACTCGGTGAACCTTTTGTCTTTGACCGTGAAACCCTCGGTTCTGACGGGGTATTCCGTACCAGTCCCAGAGGTTGGTTTACTTTCGGACACGCAGTCTTTGCTCTATTATTCTTCTTTGGTCACATTTGGCATGGTTCTCGGACTCTATACCGTGACGTATTTGCTGGTGTTGATCCCGATCTCGAAGAACAAGTGGAATGGGGTTTGTTTGCTAAGGTGGGTGACAAGAGTACCCGTACCAAAGCTGAAGGCTAATCATGCTTTTTTGCTAAACATCCCATAGCTTAAGTTACAAAGAGTCAAGGTAATAGTTATCCTTGACTCTTTGTTTTACTCCCTTGTTCAATCGGAAAACTGTAAACTTTTAGATAGATTTCTGTAAATTTTCGATAAAGTATGATATCAATTGTAAGTATATTTAATTAAAACTATTTGATGTTCTTCAGAGCCATGCTCTGCTAAAATTATGCGACTCGGTCAAATCTTGCTCCAGAAAAAGTGGATTTCTTCTAAACAACTTCAAGAAATAATCCAACTCCAAACTTCTAAAAAGAACCGTTTAGGTCAACTTCTGCTCCAAAAAGGTTTAATTGTCAATAACCAACTAGAAACAGCGTTGAAAGAACAATACCCGAATTTCTCACAAAATCTGCGATCGCCAAACACAGAAGCCTTACAGGAAGTGGGTTTGAACAGAGCGATCGCAGATTTCCCAAACCAACAGTCTGTTGTCAGATTTTAAGTTAAAATCAACCCGAATTAGACAAAGATGAAAAGATAAATCAATCACTCATTTTTCCAAAAAAATTATTAATAAAATCTCTAATAGTACTAGATTGTTAGAATAAAATATGCTATAATTCAATTATTAAAGCAATTTACCTTAAACTGATTTAATGAGTCCCAGTCATCCCCGAACCCCTCGTCAAGTAATCAACTTTAGTAAACAGAAAGGAAAAGAAATAATCGCTAATTTTGATGGGGGACTAATCACTTCAGATGCGGGGATTGTCTGGATGGCTGAGTTGGAAAAAAACTGGGAATTACCGAGAAGTTTGGTAACTGTTTTCAAGATCATCGTCATCAATCTTATGTAGATCATTCCGTTCATGAGTTATTAGCACAAAGGCTTTATGGAATTATTTTAGGCTATGAAGATGTCAATGACCATGATAAATTACGTCACGATCCTGCCCTTAAGATCGCTTTAGAAAAGCTTAATGAACTTGAAGATAAAAAGGGATGGTTAGCTGGGAAAAAGTACAATTAATAGATTGGAATATTGTCCTGAGACTATTCTCGACCAAAAAACGAGTCGTTATCATAAAAATAGACCCCACTTTGAAGTCATGGAAAAATCTTTTGTCGATTTTTTTTAGATCTTATAAAAACCTCCCTCAGGATTAAATAAAAATGGATGTCCCGGAAGACCAATTACTGGGATTCAGAAAAGGCATTTTTTATAGTTTATTACACCGAAGAAGGTAAGCCTCCTTTAAAAATTTTCGGGGGGCCACATTTATAAATTGCCAAACTCGGTCAATCTAAGGAAATCCAGCCCAAGGAGCCTTAAAAATTCCAAGAATTTTCGGCTCTTTTAAAAAAGGCCCCAAAACCCTTCCATTTGGGGGAAGGCCTTTCCGCGAAAACCCTCATTTTGGAAACCCCTTTTTTTATTTTATTCTTGGAACAAGGGTTCTTTTTCGGCGGGGGTTTTAAACCCACAAATAAAAA
>NZ_AADV02000265.1 GCF_000167195.1 Crocosphaera watsonii WH 8501
GAGAGTGTGCGATCAATCGAGCTCGGACCCAAGTTGGTCATCTTAAGGTCAATTTATCCCCATACAACGGGGATGTCCCGAAGTTTTGGCTTGATTTGGGTCCCGAATAAATTGACGATAAAAAACTCGGTCACTTCTAACTCTTGTAATAGTAACTAGGTCTTCATGCTTAACTTGTTCCCCAATAAAATCCTTTTGGCTGTAGTCACTATCAGCCACTAAGACAGATAATTTATCAGAAAATAAAGAACTTTGCCAGATTTTTTTTAGTTGTTGATTGCCTTGATTTACTCCTTTATGTTTAGAGGGGACTAGCTCTCCTGATAAGGGGACAGCCCAAGGGACTTTTTCTGTGTCTATTTGGTCAGGTAAAGCGCAGACAACGGAATAACAATGTCCAATATTAATGGGTTTATTTCCCTTAATTGGATTGGGGTAATGAATAAAGGTTTTATCCGCTAACGTTTCGGCAAACCGTCGTGGACAGGGAGTTGTGTCAATACCAAATAAGTTATAATGTTTTGAAGTGGGAGGAATTGTTCTCGATACCGCTGAAAATAAAGTCTCAATTCTCTGTTCATAATTAGGGTCAGTTTGAGTGGGTAAAAACTCTTGAATTCCTCTATATAAACTGTTATAATCTCTTCTAAATAAAGGATTGAGAGACAATTCAACGACTGAGTGAGCTTGTTGGTTACTGGAGAGGGCATCGAGTAATTCTATAATAGTTTCTTTTCTAGCTTTTAGTCCTTGGAAGAGGTTAGACCTCCACACCAGGAATTCCTCGACAGACGTAGCCGTTTCATTTTTGGTCATTTTTAAAATTTATTACCTTATTAATTAGCGGAATGTATACGCTAACATCAAAAGAGGTTGTTTGTTACAGTTAAGGCTAATGTCATCACATTCCGAACTTAAGACCAGTCAAGATGTCCACCTGAGAGCCAAACAAATTAAGAGTCTAATTCGCTCTCTTAAACAGAAAATAAAGAAAATTGAACGGGAAGGGGAAGTAGCACCAGCTAATTGTCATATTATTCGTTATCAGGTTAATGGAAAGGGAACAATCTACTGGTATTATAAACTACAGGCTGCTGAATCAATTTTTCCTATGGCCACTAATAATGAGAAAAAAACCAAATATAAATATTTAGGACGAGCCGGAAGTTCTGCTCATATTGATGCTGTAGAAAAACTCACTAGAAGAAATCTCATTGATGAATTAGAACGAGTCATTCAATCTCTAACTGAAAGCTACTTAGATATCTATATTGGAACCGAAACTGAATGAAGCTATTTAATATTTAAAATCCCCTAAAAAGATGGAAAGAGAGTTTTTAAAATCACCTTAATTCTCTATTTTAGCTCTGGAGATATGTTTAGCGTAAAATTTACGCTAACAATTGTTTTTTATCCAAAGTCCAAGTGTAAGCGATCGCTATTAATAAAATCAAGGAATTTAGTCGTTTATTATTGGCTTTACTTCCCTCCCAATTATAACCCCCTGTCTTACAATCCTTGAATATAGCTTCAATACCTGCCCTGGCTCGATAGACTTTCAAGACCTCTGATAAACTGTCTAAGTTGGTAAGAATAAACCAAGGCTCTTTTTCCTGTTTGCCCTTGTATTTTCTTTTCCAATATGCTCCCACATTAAAGTTTCCAAACCCTTTATTTTTAGTGACTGAAACCCCAGTTAAAAACATCTTCATCCCAGGTTTCATTCCTAACTGCGAAAAAGTTTGATAATCTTCATCATCTTTTTTCTGGTTTGTACCTTGTTTCTGACGAAAAGCGAAGCATAACTTTTGTTTTTTACTTTTTTGTTTCAACCAATAAGCTAATTTAACACTGTGGAATTCTCGGTCTCCAAGAATGACTAACTCATAGTTTTTTAGAAGACAAAGAACAGGTTGAATTAATGCCTGTTGTTCAGATAATCTGCTGGCTCCTCTTTTCCCTAAAAGTGTCCAATAGATGGGTAAAGCCAGCTTTTTCCAGATAACAGCAACCATGAAAACATTTTTATCTTTCCATTGGGTTCGGTCAATTGTTATAATCAGACGAGAGCCAGTCTTAAATTCTTTACAAATAATAGCTTTAATCACAGGAAACCAGAATCTGGGAATGGCTAAAGCTGACAAAACTAGGAATCTCTGGATATGTTTACGACGACTTTGATAAAGGATTGGTAAAGGAAAACAAGCTGCTAACCTTTCTATTCTAACCTGTTTATGTACTGTCAGCAACCACAGTAAAATTCTAAAAGCCTCGAACTGTTTTTGTGTTAAATGTTTGGTAAAATGAGATTCATAAACTGCTAAAAAGCTCATGATTTAAGTTATAAAACGATTAAGGACAATCTGATTATTATTAGCATAAAATCGGATTGTTTTCTCTCTTTTAGGAGTTGACGCTCGCGCATCAAAACAGTTTGGGGGGGCAGGGCAATCGCATTTAATTTTTGAAAAGCTGACTGCATAAGAGGTTTCGCGATCACCGTTCATTTGTACTGAAACTCTAAAATCTTTACTGGATCACGCATCTCAGATTTTAATGCGATTGCCCTGTTTGGGGGGGGAAGACGTGGCAAATGGCAAGTGTTGGCGCCCCATTTGGAAATGATTATCATTATCGTTCATTCTCAATAAGCTCTCTGGTTGCCGACAATTGTTTAGGGTCGGGTAACAGAGAAAAACCGCTCTGGACTTACTTTTCAACCTACTTGTCACCCCGTGAGAGGTTTTTCTTCCGGACGTATTAAAGGTTACAAAAAAGCCCCACGAACTCGTCATGATGTTATCAAGAAAGGGAGCAAAAAATCAACTGAAAACTTAAAGGCTCCTTAGTTTTCCTCAGAATCTATAGATTAGCCCTATTTGTCAGCCAATTTTATTGACTGATACAGAGCCGATATTTTGGGATTTTAGTTTAGCGTAAAATATACGCTAACAAACTTTTTTTGTCCAAAGTCCAACTTCTATTCTCCGCAGAGTCTATCATCTGCGGAGAATCAAATATAGGGGGGAAATAAAACGACCATATCTGACCATTTTTATGGGTAAATTGGCTCCGATCATAATCAATCCCCAACTGTTTTTGGATACTAATAATGATCTTATCCATCGAGGGACTGGCAATTGCCCTAGAGTTAATATTAATGACAGAGAATGCTTCTGGAATCCAGTTCTGAGCGATCGCTCTAAGAACTTCTTTCCCTCCTTCCCCTTTCGCTTTAGCATAAACGGCTATTGAGCTTAATGTATTACCGCTACAGATGAACTACCCACAATCGTCGCTACGCTTTGATTGGGGTTTCTGTCGCTTCAACTCCCAATCTTTAGCAAACCCTCCACATCGCTTTGATGTGTGTTTTTGCTCAGAGGACTGAGATCCACGATTGAGGAGGTTAGTTCCTAACCCCCGTGCATAATTGAGCATCACGGTTGCGGCCGCCGCGTCGCGATCCATAGAACATCCGCACTCACAGCTATGCACCCTTTCAGACAAAACTCTTTTTTCTTTTTCTTACCACCATTAAGGCCAAGTTTGCGAAGAGCTATTTTGATAGAACTTCCACAAAAAACTCCGGACTTTTCATTTATACTTGAGAGCTGGTTATTTACTATACGTCATAAGTAATGCGATGATCCGATATAAGTCTGGAGTAATCCTCTAAGCTGAAGATCGCTAAATAAGTTCGACACCAGCAATCGTTACTGGTAACTATTTGCG
>NZ_AADV02000264.1 GCF_000167195.1 Crocosphaera watsonii WH 8501
AAAAACAATTAGGATGAATTGGAAAGTGAATAACGTGTTAATCCAAGTACAGTAAAGTAGGTCTGTTTACCCAACGTCCCACTGGAAATGATGGAATGTTACCAAGCAATCTGGTCAGTGACAATTAAAAGATTAAGCCCAAAAAGACGGATCGTTCGCCCCTTTTTTCTAGTTCTAGGTAATTATAACTGAGGACAAACTGTTCGTGTCAGGAATTCGGTGTATTCAGCTACAAATTGACGGAACTCTTCTCCACCAATAGTTTCTCTTTCGATCAACAATTCCACCAAGCGATCTACCACTTCGCGGTTGTCACGGACAATTGGACGAGCTAATTTATGGCCTTCTTCTGCTAAGATTCGCATTTCGCTATCAATTTTCATGGCCACTTCTTCAGAGTATTCAGAACGGTTCATTAAACCACCGCCTAAAAATACTTCACCAGAGGAACTTTCTAAGGAAAGAGGACCAAGCTCACTCATACCGAAACGAGTCACCATCTGACGAGCCATTTCTGAGACCTGCTGTAAATCGCCACCAGCACCTGTTGTTACCTCATCGTAACCAAATACCTCTTCTTCCGCTGCACGACCGCCTAAAGCTCCGGCAATGCGGGCCATAAGCTGTGCTTTGGTAGTTAACCCTTGTTCTTCGTTGGGGGTAAACCAGGTCAAACCTTGAGCTTGTCCCACGGGGGATTAAAGTAACTTTTTGTACGGGATCGTGATCCTTAACTAAGGTTCCAACGATCGCATGACCAACCTCATGATAGGCGATGAGACGCTTACTCTTACTATCTACTAAGGGGGTTCCTTCCATACCAGCAACCACCCGATCCACAGCGTCGTCAATTTCTAGTAAGGTAACGGCTTCCTTACGACGACGGGCGGTTAAAATAGCAGCTTCGTTGAGTAAGTTAGCTAAGTCAGCACCACTAAACCCAGGAGTACGACGGGCGATGGTCTCAATAGAGACATCGGGGGCTAATTTTTTGTTGCGAGCGTGAACTTCTAAGATTTCGATCCGTCCTTTGAAGTCAGGAGCGTCTACAATCACCTGACGGTCAAAACGGCCGGGACGCATTAAAGCAGAGTCAAGGACATCGGGACGGTTGGTAGCAGCAATAATAATGATTCCTGTATTGCCTTCAAACCCGTCCATTTCGGTTAATAACTGGTTTAAGGTTTGTTCCCGTTCGTCGTTACCGCCACCGATACCGGCACCACGTTGACGGCCAACTGCGTCAATTTCATCGATAAAGATGAGACAAGGGGCATTTTCTTTGGCTTTCTTGAATAAATCACGAACACGGGACGCACCAACACCGACGAACATTTCTACGAACTCAGAACCTGAAATGCTGAAGAAAGGTACACCAGCTTCCCCGGCGATCGCTTTAGCTAAGAGGGTTTTACCTGTTCCAGGAGGTCCCACTAATAACACTCCTTTAGGAATGCGCGCGCCAACTGCGGTGAAACGTTCGGGCTGTTTTAAGAAGGTGACAACTTCTTGTAATTCTTCTTTAGCTTCATCGATACCGGCCACATCATCGAACATGATGTCGGTTTTGGCTTCCATTTGGAAACGAGCTTTAGACTTACCAAAATTCATGGCCTGTCCTGGCCCACCGGGTAAGTTACTGGAACGACGGAATAAAAAGAATAACGCGCCAATCAGGAGAATGGGAAATAATAAATTGCCCAAAAAGCCCCATAATGCCCCTTCGTTACGGATGGGGTGGGATTCTAAGTCTACGTCAGACTGACGTATCTTACTAATTAGATCAGGGGCGTTCATGGGAAGATCAACCCGTGAACGCTGTACACGATCTTGAATTTCTGGGTCAACCGCTTCGACAATGGCGGTGCGTCCCCCTTCATAAAGGTCCACACTGAGGATACGACCAGAATCTAAATATTCTAGGAAGCGTCCGTAGGTCATACGGGTGTTAGCTGTGTTGTTCCCCATGGGAGTTGATGTTGCGGGGAAAGCTCCCTGCCAGAGGAAAAATCCCACCACCAATAGTGGTAATGTCCAGAGTAATAGGGTTCTCCAAGATATTTTCATAAGTTAAGGTTTCTCTTAGGTGAGTGAATTTGATTTTCTTAACACAAAATATGTTTTTTGTCAAGATTTTAGTTATATAGACGAGAGTTGTGCTGAAATTGCAGACCCAACTTAATTAAATTTAACGTAATTCTCAGATTAGTTGCAAGTTTTATTATGTGTAGACAAAAAAATAGAGAGCAGTAACTGACTAACTCTCTAGATGGAAGGGAAAGAATACAAAGGTTTTGAACGTCTTTCCCTGTGGTTATAATCTACTCTCGAATGGGAGGAAACTTAGCAGGATCTTCTTCTAAACCACCAATTGCGGGGGAAATAGAATTGTTGAACTGAGCCAAGGTTCTTTGAGCTTCTGCGAATGTAGCACCATTTTCAGGTCTTAAAGTTAAGACTACATTTTCGGTAGAAACGTTTTCAGGATCGTAGGAGATGAAGATAACTCTTTCTCCGTTAACAATACCTGTAGCCATTCTTTCGGTGAATGCTTGAGCAACACCTACAGGAGTAGTTTCACCAAAGGCATAGGCGAGATTGGTTAAGCGCGCACTAACGGTTTGACAACGACTTTCGGGAGTATATAACCCTTCTGGATTACTGGAAGGAACATTCTCATTCCAGAGAATCATGGGTTGTCCACCTAATTCACCCAATGCGATGTATTGGGAAGAAATATCCTCACTTGAATAAACACCACCACTATAGGGGTTATGAGGATCGAAAGTGCTACCGACGGGAGCAGCCTTTGCAGGATTAAAAGTAATTTCTACTACCCGTTCTTCAGTGGCATAACTGCCATCTGCTTGAGGAACACATTCAAAGACAACTTTCTGCATCTTGCGTTCAAAAGCACGGGGGCCAGGATTGCTGTCCCAGTCAACATAAGCGATCTCTTCCTCTCTTTCTAATTCTTGAGGATAGACGAAATGTTGAGCTTGCGCTTCGGAAACTAAACCAAGTACACCAACAGTTGCTACTGTACCTAAAGCAATAAACTTAGCTGAATTGTTAACCATTTTGACCTCCAAAGAGTGTAAGGAGCAGTGTTTTAATAACAAACAAACTGCTGTTTGATCGAACTTGCCCTAAACTAGATTAGTTCACGGGACTTGCACTACATCACACCACACTTTATCGGTCGCTAAATTGTTTCTCTCTGCCTAGCACCTTACTTATTACAATAATTATTCTAGCTCTTTAATTCTGTTCAAAGGTTACAATCATAGGATTATTTTACAATTCGATATCTGTTACTAATTATATCTACATTATCAGCATTTTTAGAAAACAATAATAGCTCAAATAATTGAGAAGACAGTTAAAATTTAATATGAACTTTATAATTATCAAAAAAGTCCTTTTTTTCCGTAAAAAACGATACAATTTTAAGGGTTAACTAACCGAGAAGATAATCATGAAAGACAGCATCGGAAAGCTTAGAGGTTTATCAAGGTCAATTTTGGACATATACTATTACCCCAGAAGACTTCAAGGGGTTAAAACTATCGTGCCGGTTACTGTATCGGCCTCAGTTTGCTTAGGAAGTGGTGTGTTTAGGAAAGGGGGATTATCTACCTTAATTTATCATCCTTATTACTCATTTGCTGGTTGGCATAGTTAAAATATCAATTATGGTCCTTCCACGTGCTAAGTATGTGGGATGACCTAAGGAAATTGTCGATTATAAAGCTAGTTATTTTTTG
>NZ_AADV02000263.1 GCF_000167195.1 Crocosphaera watsonii WH 8501
ATTGACAAAAGAGCGTAAATATGCAGATGATGTTTTCAGGTGATCGCTAATGAAGGAGAAAAATCATAAGACTTCGGAGTAAACCATCAACAGCCCAATGTAATCTAGATCAATATACATACTTCTTGCTCTCAGAGCCAAAATACACAGGTTGCTGCCGTTTAGCTGAGATTTTAGAAATTTCTCGTCATAGCACCAATAGATTCTTACTAAGAGAGCAATATGAACCAATAGATTTATTTAGAGAAGTTCAAGGAAACCTTAATTTGATTGGAGGAGTGTTAAGTGGGGATGATACCGTTATTGAAAAACACTACTCTCAAGTAGGAAAAGCTCATTTAATCAACTATTATTGGTCAGGAAAACATCAAAAAGCCATCAAAGGAATTAACTTAATTACTTTGTATTATACTGACTATGATGGAAAATCAATGCCTATTAATTATCGCCTTTATGATCCTCTAGATAATAAAACAAAAAATGATTACTTAAGAGAGATGATCGTAGAAGTAATCAAGTGGGGGGTAAAACCTTCTACTATAACGACAGACTGTTGGTATTCTTCTAAAGAGAATTTAAGATTTTTTAGAGACAAAGAACTGAATTTTCAAGTAGGAATAGCCAAAAATAGACAAGTAAAAGTAGAAGGAGGTAAATATCAGAGAGTAGAGGAGTTGGAAATTCCTAATAATGGATTGATAGTAATTATCAAAGAATTCGGAAAAGTAAAAATATTTAAGAGGACTTTTAAACACGGAAGTTGTCGTTATTATGCTACTTTTCTATATGATGGTAATTGCTCACCGCAATAAAGAATCTGTCTTGACAACATAAAGGTAAAATCGGGGATTTTTATGTATAGTGGGGGTTATGACCACAAATGCTACCATTGATTCAAAGCTAGTTAGAGCTATCGCCGATGAACAGTTGGCGAACAATGTCTTCATGATTGAGTGGCTAGTCAAGG
This sequence comes from Crocosphaera watsonii WH 8501, assembly GCF_000167195.1. Lineage (GTDB taxonomy): Bacteria > Cyanobacteriota > Cyanobacteriia > Cyanobacteriales > Microcystaceae > Crocosphaera > Crocosphaera watsonii. The sequence continues at coordinate 968 of NZ_AADV02000263.1, forward strand.
CACAACAACAGTTATCTCTTCAACAAAGACTGATTGACCAGCAACAACAACAAATCTCTACACAACAGCAAGAAATTGAAAAATTGAAAGAAGAGAGAGATAAGCTAAAAAACCGTAACTCAAAAAACAGTTCAGTCCCCCCATCTTGGACTTTGTATAAAAAACAATTGTTAGCGTAAATTTTACGCTAAACATATCTCCAGAGCTAAAATAGAGAATTAAGGTGATTTTAAAAACTCTCTTTCCATCTTTTTAGGGGATTTTAATATTAAATAGCTTCATTCAGTTTCGGTTCCAATATAGATATCTAAGTAGCTTTCAGTTAGAGATTGAATGACTCGTTCTAATTCATCAATGAGATTTCTTCTAGTGAGTTTTTCTACAGCATCAATATGAGCAGAACTTCCGGCTCGTCCTAAATATTTATATTTGGTTTTTTTCTCATTATTAGTGGCCATAGGAAAAATTGATTCAGCAGCCTGTAGTTTATAATACCAGTAGATTGTTCCCTTTCGATTAACCTGATAACGAATAATATGACAATTAGCTGGTGCTACTTCCCCTTCCCGTTCAATTTTCTTTATTTTCTGTTTAAGAGAGCGAATTAGACTCTTAATTTGTTTGGCTCTCAGGTGGACATCTTGACTGGTCTTAAGTTCGGAATGTGATGACATTAGCCTTAACTGTAACAAACAACCTCTTTTGATGTTAGCGTATATATTCCGCTAATTTATAAGGTAATAAATTTCAAAAATGACCAAAAATGAAACGGCTACGTCTGTCGAGGAATTCCTGGTGTGGAGGTCTAACCTCTTCCAAGGACTAAAAGCTAGAAAAGAAACTATTATAGAATTACTCGATGCCCTCTCCAGTAACCAACAAGCTCACTCAGTCGTTGAATTGTCTCTCAATCCTTTATTTAGAAGAGATTATAACAGTTTATATAGAGGAATTCAAGAGTTTTTACCCACTCAAACTGACCCTAATTATGAACAGAGAATTGAGACTTTATTTTCAGCAGTATCGAGAACAATTCCTCCCACTTCAAAACATTATAACTTATTTGGTATTGACACAACTCCCTGCCCACGACGGTTTGGCGAAACGTTAGCGGATAAAACCTTTATTCATTACCCCAATCCAATTAAGGGAAATAAACCCATTAATATTGGACATTGTTATTCCGTTGTCTGCGCTTTACCTGACCAAATAGACACAGAAAAAGTCCCTTGGGCTGTCCCCTTATCAGGAGAGCGAGTCCCCTCTAAACATAAAGGAGTAAATCAAGGCAATCAACAACTAAAAAAAATCTGGCAAAGTTCTTTATTTTCTGATAAATTATCTGTCTTAGTGGCTGATAGTGACTACAGCCAAAAGGCTTTTATTGGGGAACAAGTTAAGCATGAAGACGTAGTTACTATTACAAGAGTTAGAAGTGACCGAGTTTTTTATCGTCAATTTATTCGGGACCCAAATCAAGCCAAAACTTCGGGACATCCCCGTTGGTATGGGGATAAATTTGACCTTAAAGATGACCAAACTTGGACTGAACCTGATGAAGTTCATCATGTTCCCTTTACAACGAAAAAAGGTCGTCAATTAACAGTGACTATTTCGGGATGGAAACAGATGTTAATGAGAGGAACTAAAAACTATAAAATGAACAATTACCCCTTTACTTTACTCCAGATTGTTGTCAGAGATCAAGAAAGAAATAGTATTTGGAAACCTATGTGGCTTATTGTTATTGGTTCTCGGCGCGATGAGTTAAGTTTAGTTGATTGTTATCAGTGTTATCGACAACGTTATGACATGGAACATCTTTTTCGATTTGGTAAACAAAGATTATTGATGACATCTTATTTAACTCCCGATGTACATCATGAAGAAAATTGGTTTAAACTAACACTTCTTTCTTATGTAAATTTGTGGGCTGCCAGAAAATTAGCTGTGGTTTTACCCCGTGATTGGGAACAGTATTTGAAGACTAATAAATCCATCAAAATCACCCCTAGTCTAGTTCAAAGAGACTTTTCAAGAATAATTACGACCTTGGGGACTTTCGCCAAATTTCCCAAACGTCGAGGTTTTTCTTCCGGACGTATTAAAGGTTACAAAAAAGCCCCACGAACTCGTCATGATGTTATCAAGAAAGGGAGCAAAAAATCAACTGAAAACTTAAAAGCTCCTTAGTTTTCCTCAGAATCTATAGATTAGCCCTATTTGTCAGCCAATTTTATTGACTGATACAGAGCCGATATTTTGGGATTTTAGTTTAGCGTAAAATACACGCTAACAAACTTTTTTTGTCCAAAGTCCAACCCATCATCAGACCAACTAAAAAAGCCTTCTGACAAAAAGAAACGGAAAAAAGGATTTAAACGCGGACCAAAATATGACCACCCAGGGAAGACCCGTAATGGTTTTGGTCAGCCCGATAAGATAGTCCCTTTAGAACTAGAAAACTGTCCTGTTTGTGGGGGTTCAGTGGAACGAGATGAAGTAGTTCCCGAAAAAGTCCAGCAAGTGGCTGAAGTAGTAGACCAACCCATAGAAATCAGGGAATATCGTCGCGGATTCTATAAATGTCCTAGTTGTGGATGGTCAGATTACAGTCCTGTTCCATTGGGAGTTAAAGAAGGATTCAGTTATGGGGCGCGATTAAGTAGCATCGTGGGCTGGCTTGGCTATGGGGGTAATCTTACATGGCGTAAACAGGAACATTTTATAGAGTATGTCTTTGGCATTCCCATTTCTCAAGGGAGCCTTGCCAAAATGCACAAATGTTTCAAGAAAGTTTAGAACCNTTGACGGTCCGAGCCTGATTGAA
>NZ_AADV02000262.1 GCF_000167195.1 Crocosphaera watsonii WH 8501
TGACTATTTCGGGATGGAAACAGATGTTAATGAGAGGAACTAAAAACTATAAAATGAACAATCACCCCTTTACTTTACTCCAGATTGTTGTCAGAGCTCAAGAAAGAAATAGTATTTGGAAACCTATGTGGCTTATTGTTATTGGTTCTCGGCGCGATGAGTTAAGTTTAGTTGATTGTTATCAGTGTTATCGACAACGTTCTGACATGGAACATCTTTTTCGATTTGGTAAACAAAGATTATTGATGACATCTTATTTAACTCCCGATGTACATCATGAAGAAAATTGGTTTAAACTAACACTTCTTTCTTATGTAAATTTGTGGGCTGCCAGAAAATTAGCTGTGGTTTTACCCCGTGATTGGGAACAGTATTTGAAGACTAATAAATCCATCAAAATCACCCCTAGTCTAGTTCAAAGAGACTTTTCAAGAATAATTACGACCTTGGGGACTTTCGCCAAATTTCCCAAACGTCGAGGTTTTTCTTCCGGACGTATTAAAGGTTACAAAAAAGCCCCACGAACTCGTCATGATGTTATCAAGAAAGGGAGCAAAAAATCAACTGAAAACTTAAAAGCTCCTTAGTTTTCCTCAGAATCTATAGATTAGCCCTATTTGTCAGCCAATTTTATTGACTGATACAGAGCCGATATTTTGGGATTTTAGTTTAGCGTAAAATATACGCTAATAAACTTTTTTTGTCCAAAGTCCAAATTGGACAGAATACGAAGTTACAGGAATGCCTTTGGACAGAAACCCCAGTGGTAAAGGACGCATTGATTATGTATTATGGGGAGACAATGGCAACCCCTTAGCCTTAGTTGAAACCAAACGCACCAAAAAAACTGCAGAAATTGGACAACAACAGGCTAAACTTTACGCCGACTGCTTAGAACAAAAATTCGGTCAACGTCCCCTTATTTTCTACAGTAACGGTTATCAAACCTATCTCTGGGATGATTACACCTATCCCCCCCGTGAAATTCAAGGGTTTCTCAAAAAAGACGAACTAGAAAGACTGATTTTCCGGCGCAAAAACCGCAAAAAACTCCATCTTGTGCCAGTTAATAACGACATTGTTAACCGTAGTTATCAAACCGAAGCCATTCGTCAAATTACTGAAGCGTTTAGTCAGAACATCCGTAAAGCATTGTTAGTGATGGCCACCGGAACCGGAAAAACCCGCACCAGTATCGCCTTAATAGACCTCTTAAAACGGGCAAATTGGGTCAATCGTGTCTTATTTTTAGCAGATAGGGAGGCATTAGTTACCCAAGCTTTTCGGGCATTTAAAAGCCATTTACCCCAAGCCAATATTATTGATTTAACCAAGAGTAAAACCTCACAAGCAATTACTGCTAATATTGTCGTTTCTACCTATCCCACTATGTTTAATCGCCTCAACGATATGGGGGACAAAGAAAGAATGTTTGGAGTGGGACATTTTGACTTAATTATTGTTGATGAAGCACACCGTTCTATCTATCAAAAATATCAGACATTATTCGATTATTTTGATGGATTATTAGTCGGATTAACCGCTACTCCACGGAACGAAGTTCATAGAGACACCTATCGCATTTTTGAATTAGAATCAGGAGTTCCCACCTTTGCCTATGAATTAGATGATGCCATAAAAGACGGTTATCTAGTGCCACCACAAGGCATCAATGTTCCCTTTAAATTTTTACGAACAGGAGTAAAATATACAGAATTATCCCCCGAAGAACAAGAAGAATATGAGGCAAAGTTTTATGATGAAGAAAAGGATACTTTACCGAATAAAATTGATTCGACTGCTTTAAATCGTTGGTTATTTAATGAAAATAGTATAGATCAAGCTTTAGAGATATTAATGGAATTTGGGCTAAAAGTAGAAGGAGGGGATAAGTTAGGAAAAACCATTATTTTCGCTCGTAACCATGAGCATGCTGAATTTATTGTTCAACGATTTAATAAGAATTATCGCCATTATAAAGGACATTTTGCGAGAGTTATTGATAGTCATGATCCCTACGCCCAATCAACCTTTGATGACTTTTCAGAAAGCCAAAAACAGCCCACCATTGCCGTCTCAGTGGATATGTTAGATACGGGGGTAGATGTTCCAGAAATCCTTAATTTAGTCTTTTTTAAACCCGTTTTTTCCACTGTAAAATTCAATCAAATGATTGGTAGGGGAACCCGTTTATGTCCAGATTTATTTGGCATAGGAGACGATAAAAGAGAATTTTTAATCTTTGATTTATGCGGTAACTTTGAATATTTTGAACAACAAGTTACAGAGAAAGAACAAAAACCCAGAAAAAGTTTAACTACTCGTTTATTTAAAGCCCGTTTAGTCCTGTCTCAACAACTCAATCAAGATAATAAAACATTACAAGAATATATTTTAGATAACTTGCATGAACATATTAGCAGTATGGAAAAAGAGAATTTTTTAGTGCGTCGTCAATTAAATATAGTTGAAGAATTTACAGATAGAAAAAGATGGAATAGATTAAACTCTCAAGACTTAAACTTAATTAATAATTCCTTAGCAACCTTACCCAATGGACTCCCCACCGAAAAACGCTTAAGCAAAGAATTTGACTTACTTTGTACTCAACTTCAACTAGCAATTTTAGAACAATCTTCTAATTTTATTAGATTACGGGATAAAGTTAGAGATATTTTACACGGATTGGAATCTAAAAGAGAAATTCCGATGGTGAAAGCCAAATTACCTCTAATTGAAGAAGTCCAAGGCGAAAATTGGTGGACTGATGTGACCCCTGCAATGGTAGAAACCCTAAGACGACAATTACGGGATTTAGTGCCTTTGCTTGACCGTCAACAACAGCAAATCGTCTATACTAATTTTATCGATGAATTAGAAGATATCAGTAAACAGGACGTTCCCACCCATCAAACAGGGTTTAGTCCTTATCAGTATAAGAAGAAAGTAGAAACCTATATTTGTAACAACGAGAATCATCTGGCGATCGCCAAACTGAAACGCAACCTTACCTTAACAGAATCAGATTTAGAATCTATCGAAGAAATGTTATTTAATTCCCCTGAAATTGAAAGCAGAGAACGATTTGAGGAAGTCTATGGCAAAAATATCAATTTAAAGCTATTTATTCGCAAATTAGTAGGACTAGAGCGTAGTGCAGCTAAACAAACCTTTTCCCGATATTTACAACCCAGATTCCGCACTTCAAAAAGTAGCATTAAATACTACAAGCCTGGGGTTAATAATTAAGTATAATTGCTTAAGCTCTTGAAGACAAAAAAGTGGGATAATTGCTTAAGTTGTTTCCTCTGTAAAAAAAGAGCGAAAAATGTCTTATTTAGAAGAAATACAAGTTAAAAATTTAGACCATTTAGGGATAGTAGCTGGTTTAATTGATGAAATAGGAATAGTCAAAATAATTAATAATAAATTAGGAATAGATGTTAGAGAAAAAATCTCAGCAGGTACAGTAGTTAAGTCTATTTTAATCAATGGACTAGGATTTGTTTCAAGACCTCTATATTTATTCAGTCAGTTTTTTCAAGATAAAGCCATTGAGAAATTGTTAGGAGAAAGAATTAAACCTGATTACCTTAATGATGATAAAATTGGGAGAGTAATGGATGAATTATATAAATATGGACTAAATGATATTTTTATTGAAGTAGTTTTAGAAGTAATTAAAAAAATTAAAATAGACCTTAAATACTCCCATTTAGATTCCACGTCATTTCATTTAGATGGAGAATATAAAAGGGAAGAAGATAAAGAGAAACAGGAAGAAGAAAAAATTATTAAAGAAAGA
>NZ_AADV02000261.1 GCF_000167195.1 Crocosphaera watsonii WH 8501
AAGAGGTAGACTCCACACCAGGAATCCTCGACAGACGTAGCCGTTTCATTTTTGGTCATTTTTAAAATTTATTACCTTATAAATTAGCGGAATATATACGCTAACATCAAAAGAGGTTGTTTGTTACAGTTAAGGCTAATGTCATCACATTCCGAACTTAAGACCAGTCAAGATGTCCACCTGAGAGCCAAACAAATTAAGAGTCTAATTCGCTCTCTTAAACAGAAAATAAAGAAAATTGAACGGGAAGGGGAAGTAGCACCAGCTAATTGTCATATTATTCGTTATCAGGTTAATCGAAAGGGAACAATCTACTGGTATTATAAACTACAGGCTGCTGAATCAATTTTTCCTATGGCCACTAATAATGAGAAAAAAACCAAATATAAATATTTAGGACGAGCCGGAAGTTCTGCTCATATTGATGCTGTAGAAAAACTCACTAGAAGAAATCTCATTGATGAATTAGAACGAGTCATTCAATCTCTAACTGAAAGCTACTTAGATATCTATATTGGAACCGAAACTGAATGAAGCTATTTAATATTTAAAATCCCCTAAAAAGATGGAAAGAGAGTTTTTAAAATCACCTTAATTCTCTATTTTAGCTCTGGAGATATGTTTAGCGTGAAATTTACGCTAACAATTGTTTTTTATCCAAAGTCCAATTGTAAATCCGCCGGAGGTATTTTATTACTAATTGATGGAACATCAAATAGTAATGATGCTAACTATGCACAGGGGTTAGCAAATTTTTTTAAAGGTTTAGATCATCTCGGGGATGTCTCTCAAAAAAGGCGTATTGCTTTTACCTTAAGTAAATGCGATTTACCTGGATTATGGGTTAATCGTAATAATCCTGGAGAAATAATCGAAAAGATCGAAAATCGTTTTCCTAAAACAATGAATCAATTGAAAATTTGGGAAGATAACGAAAGCCGAGAGGTTGACTATTTTGTTACTTCCTCTTTTGGACTCTTAGGAGAGAAGTATCCTGAACCCAACACCAAGATTATAGAACGAGATAAAAACGGCTCATACTGTATCATTCGTAAACCAAAGTTATGGCGATCTTTTGGTTTAGTTTCCCCTATTTACTGGTTATGTACTGGTGAACGTCACAAAAGTTTAGATGAGAGTTAAGATTATGACCACAATAAAAATTCACGAATTTAGCACTGGAATCGCTGTCCAAGGAACCCCCGAAAATTGGTGGTCTACTCGATTTACAGGTTATATGAATCTAACCCTAGCACAAGTGCCTCCTGTGCTTCAAAATGCTATTTCTAATCGTTTATTTCAAGCAGCAGAAGGAAGTGTTAGAGAAGCAGTTGAAACTGCCAGGGCAGCCGGAGAAACTACTGTTCAACCTGCTATTATTGCTCGGGAAGTTAAGGAAGGAAATAATGCGTATTCTGCTATCGCTGTTATTACCCCTGCAAAAGATGAAAAAGGAAGAACGATATCAGTTTATCGCTATTTTTTAACGACAGGACTTGGCAATTTAACCCATTTATTGTATTGGTACGATCAGAAAGCTAAAAAACTTATTTTTGACCCTTTTGATATCAAGAATGAAGGGGATTATTATGAGTATGATACAAGTCAAACGCGAAGATTTGAGATTCCTAGATCAAACGAGAAACTTCAAAATTTGTTAAATTCTGATGATGCAAATATCATTATTTCCTATGATATACAATGTATGATTTATAATATCAATAAATTAGCATCAATCAAGAAAGAAGAGTATGAGTTAACAGCTTGGGCTTATAAAGTGGAAGGATTAAGCAAACCCTGGTTTTTTCAAGCTATTTATCCTGCTAGTAGAAGAGCAGAAGAAACCATTAAAAAGCAAATTCAACAAGGAGAAAATATTGCCCCAATAGTTGAAGGAGAATATCCAGTTAAAACAGCTATTAGAACTTTATCTAATCAAGCAGGTGTTAAATATGATTTGCTAAATCATATAGAAGAAGCCTTAAAATTAACTAATCATTATAATGATAAAACTTGGGAAGATTCTATTTTCAAAACCCTTGATATTGAAAACGCCAAAAAGGCAGACTTTAATACTCCTTACTTTATTCGACTTTATGAATTATATGGATTAAATATATATCAAAAACTTCCAGATTTATTAAAATGGTTAGAACTAGATGCGATTAGTAAATCTAATGATTTAGAGCAAGAACATTATAAGATTGCTGCGGAATTGAGTAGAAAGATTCAAGAACAAATTAAGCAGTCACCAGATTCTTTTAAAGCAATAGAACTTAAAGCATTTCAGGGGATAAATTACATAATTTCTAGCTTGGCATTAAAAGAAAGTGTTGAAGGAATTAATTTTACTCAAGAAGTAACTGCTCACCGCAACAAAAAAGTCTTATTGAAAAGCACTACAAACAACATCAGTTGAGTCAACAAAAATATAAGCCCTGTGATTTAGCGTAAAATTTAAGCTAATTTATTACGGCTATTTTAATGACTAACATTCCCAGAATCAAGTCTTTTTAAAACCTCAAATAAAAACAACAATATGAGAAAAAAATAGTAAGATAGTTTTTTGTTAGCGGAGATTATCCGCTAACCCTGTGTATTTTTGTGCAGAGAGATAGGGGGATCAAGAAAAATCTATCCCCCATCGGCTCCGGAGCCTTTTACATCTCTAATCCTGGGGGACTCCGACCAGCTAATGAAAATAATTCGCATAATTGGACAATGGCATTTTGCCCCTGTAATCTCATGGTCTCTAAAAAACTGAACATTTGGGTGACTAACTCTGCACCCCAGTCGCTTCTTGCTCCCCCACTTACTTTGCGGTGAATGACAATGGGACGTAAAGCTCTCTCAGCATCATTATTATCTGGTTTGACTTCAGGATAAGTTAGAAAGGTGAACCACTCTTCCCAATGACGTTTGAGACGGTTAATCAATCTTTGTGCATCATAAGGCCATCCTTTTTTGGGAGTTGCTTTAAAAATCTTTTGCAGTGAGTTCTCGACTTCTGTTCTTTTGGAGCCTAAGTCTTCAAGGGTTAAATTTCGAGCATGATAATGACGATAATGGATACGGGCGGTTGCTAAAACTTGCTGTACATCGGCAGCAAATTCTCGATTCGCTTGAAAACGACTGGTTTTAAGGGACTCTAACTCTCGTTCTAAATGTGCCAGACATTTCTGTTTGGCCATCGCACTTTGTCTAAAGTAGGCACTATAGCAGTCACTGGTGAGGATGCCCTTAAAATCTGCTCCTAACAATTTCTCGACTTCTGCGGAGCTTCTAGTGGGAGCCAACATCAACACACAGACCTCATTTGATGTGGCTACCCAAACCCAATACTTGATGCCATCGATGCAATAACTGGTTTCGTCAACCCATCATCAGACCAACTAAAAAAGCCTTCTGACAAAAAGAAACGGAAAAAAGGATTTAAACGCGGACCAAAATATGACCACCCAGGGAAGACCCGTAATGGTTTTGGTCAGCCCGATAAGATAGTCCCTTTAGAACTAGAAAACTGTCCTGTTTGTGGGGGTTCAGTGGAACGAGATGAAGTAGTTCCCGAAAAAGTCCAGCAAGTGGCTGAAGTAGTAGACCAACCCATAGAAATCAGGGAATATCGTCGCGGATTCTATAAATGTCCTAGTTGTGGATGGTCAGATTACAGTCCTGTTCCATTGGGAGTTAAAGAAGGATTCAGTTATGGGGCGCGATTAAGTAGCATCGTGGGCTGGCTTGGCTATGGGGGTAATCTTACATGGCGTAAACAGGAACATTTTATAGAGTATGTCTTTGGCATTCCCATTTCTCAAGGGAGCCTTG
>NZ_AADV02000260.1 GCF_000167195.1 Crocosphaera watsonii WH 8501
CTTGACGCTGCGTAGAGACTCTAGAGGATCCCCATCGAACGGAGTAAAATCATGAAAATTAATAGTTTACCGCTATTTAATAGACGAAGACGCAGACAAACAAGAGAATATTTATCTAATGAAGATTATAGATAGATTTTATAAAAGTCTGCATTATGATTTGATTCTCGCTATTCTCGTAACTGCTCACCGCAACAAAAAAGTCTTATTGAAAAGCACTACAAACAACATCAGTTGAGTCAACAAAAATATAAGCCCTGTGATTTAACGTAAAATTTAAGCTAATTTATTACGGCTATTTTAATGACTAACATTCCCAGAATCAAGTCTTTTTAAAACCTCAAATAAAAACAACAATATGAGAAAAAAAAGAATAGTAAGATAGTTTTTTGTTAGCGGAGATTATCCGCTAATCCTGTGTATTTTTGTGCAGAGAGATAGGGGGATCAAGAAAAATCTATCCCCCATCGGCTCCGGAGCCTTTTACATCTCTAATCCTGGGGGACTCCGACCAGCTAATGAAAATAATTCGCATAATTGGACAATGGCATTTTGCCCCTGTAATCTCATGGTCTCTAAAAAACTGAACATTTGGGTGACTAACTCTGCACCCCAGTCGCTTCTTGCTCCCCCACTTACTTTGCGGTGAATGACAATGGGACGTAAAGCTCTCTCAGCATCATTATTATCTGGTTTGACTTCAGGATAAGTTAGAAAGGTGAACCACTCTTCCCAATGACGTTTGAGACGGTTAATCAATCTTTGTGCATCATAAGGCCATCCTTTTTTGGGAGTTGCTTTAAAAATCTTTTGCAGTGAGTTCTCGACTTCTGTTCTTTTGGAGCCTAAGTCTTCAAGGGTTAAATTTCGAGCATGATAATGACGATAATGGATACGGGCGGTTGCTAAAACTTGCTGTACATCGGCAGCAAATTCTCGATTCGCTTGAAAACGACTGGTTTTAAGGGACTCTAACTCTCGTTCTAAATGTGCCAGACATTTCTGTTTGGCCATCGCACTTTGTCTAAAGTAGGCACTATAGCAGTCACTGGTGAGGATGCCCTTAAAATCTGCTCCTAACAATTTCTCGACTTCTGCGGAGCTTCTAGTGGGAGCCAACATCAACACACAGACCTCATTTGATGTGGCTACCCAAACCCAATACTTGATGCCATCGATGCAATAACTGGTTTCGTCAACACATCGGATTCCTGGCTGCTGGATGTACTTTAACCACTGTTGGGTCAAGGGTTCTAAACTTTCTTGAAACCATTTGTGCATTTTGGCAAGGCTCCCTTGAGAAATGGGAATGCCAAAGACATACTCTATAAAATGTTCCTGTTTACGCCATGTAAGATTACCCCCATAGCCAAGCCAGCCCACGATGCTACTTAATCGCGCCCCATAACTGAATCCTTCTTTAACTCCCAATGGAACAGGACTGTAATCTGACCATCCACAACTAGGACATTTATAGAATCCGCGACGATATTCCCTGATTTCTATGGGTTGGTCTACTACTTCAGCCACTTGCTGGACTTTTTCAGGAACTACTTCATCTCGTTCCACTGAACCCCCACAAACAGGACAGTTTTCTAGTTCTAAAGTGACTATCTTATCGGGCTGACCAAAACCATTACGGGTCTTCCCTGGGTGGTCATATTTTGGTCCGCGTTTAAATCCTTTTTTGCGTTTCTTTTTGTCAGAAGGCTTTTTTAGTGGGTCTGATGATGGGGGGACTGAACTGTTTTTTGAGTTACGGTTTTTTAGCTTATCTCTCTCTTCTTTCAATTTTTCAATTTCTTGCTGTTGTGTAGAGATTTGTTGTTGTTGCTGGTCAATCAGTCTTTGTTGAAGAGATAACTGTTGTTGTGCCTTGACTAGCCACTCAATCATGAAGACATTGTTCGCCAACTGTTCATCGGCGATAGCTCTAACTAGCTTTGAATCAATGGTAGCATTTGTGGTCATAACCCCCACTATACATAAAAATCCCCGATTTTACCTTTATGTTGTCAAGACAGATTCTTTATTGCGGTGAGCAATTACCTTTCATTTAGTCTTATTTGTCGTGGAGAAAATCAAAAGTTAATATAATTATTCCCTCTTAAACTCAATTTTTGGATAATCAAAGTCAATTTTTTTATTCATCTATATTCAAAATTTCTATTAGTCCTAAAAATTATCATTTTTCATCTCTGGATTGGGCTTTCAAATTAATTTGTGAGAAATCCGGGTATAGTACCACCTCAAACATCTCGCACTCTCAGTTATGTTTCTAGGAAGCGATCGCTTTTATAACTGCTGATAACTGTTGCGCTTTAGTTATCACTACATAAGTTAACGTTGTAGGGGTTAACGGCCGTTGACCCCTACTTTAGGCAACTCGTATGACCACTTCAAAACTAAGCGCACTCTTAAGTTATAGTTTCAATAGAATCATGCTTATAAATCAGGCTAAAAATCCGAGAAAATAACCAAAAATAGTCTTAATCAAGATTTAACTTGACAAAATAATCGGGGGGGTAGAATCACTTAGTAATTTTCGTCATTTTTCCCAATTATCATGATCAAAAAACTTTCTTTGTCCACTGCTTTAGCAGTTGCTACCGTTGCGATGGGTGCGTTTACCCAAGCTGCTGAGGCGGCCTTATTCAACTTCTCCTATACCTTAGAGAATGGGGATGTTTTCTCTGGGATGCTCGAAGGAGAGGTACAAGGAGATAATGATACGGTGTTTGTTTCTGCCCTCACCATGCCCATGTTTAATGGTTCTCCTCACCCGGATATACCCTTTCTCGTTTCTCTCACAACACGATTTGGTGGATCATCAGCCCCTCCCACAGTTTCCTTTAGCGGTACATTGATGGACTTTTGTGCTAATGACGAACCGAATTGTACTGGTGACGAAGGCATCTTATTTGATACAGTAGTTCAATTCCTTGGTGGACCAATAGTGGGTACAGGAGTAGCTGCAGGGTTTGTTAGTGAACCCTATAACCCTGCCAATTGGTCTTTAACTCCAAAATCTGTTCCTGAACCCCTAACCATCTTAGGTGCAGGTGCTGCTATTGGTTTCGGTACTGCTTTTAAGCGTAAATTGGCTCAAAAAGAAGTTAAACAGGGTTAATTCCTATTGGTGTGAGGGCATAATATTATTATGCCCCTACGAAATAATTTAGGTTAATAAAGTCTCTAATCTTGCTAACACTTCATTGATCACTTCATCAGGCAATATTTCCACAAAACGAGCATTTCTGGCTTGACAGTCAATACTTCTCACTTGATCCACTATAGGAGTTACGCATTGACAAATTAACTTAAATATGAGTAGCTTTAAAGAGAGACAACGATCGCTAATTATTAGAGTCATTAAAATTGACGTAATAATAACAATAACTAATCTATAAATTAGGCTGATAATTTCAAATTTATTTGCTCTAAAATAAAATTCCGATTAACTTCAATAGACAATTCTCTTTGGAGTTGATACCAATTATCAATTAACTCATTAGCTCTCATTAATTCAAGTTTAATAAAAGCCCGTAAAGAACTAAAGAAATGGGTCAATATAGCTTCTGATTTTCTGACTATAAATTTATTGATACCACATAATTGTTTGAGCGCACGATGGTAACATTCAATAATCCAATGAGTTGTTTTCAACAAAGTAAATAGAGTTTTATCTGTTTCTCTTAAGTCTTTATTTTCTTTGTCAAATAAAATATAAAAACGAAGCATCCCGTTTTTGAAATGTTTCTTAAATACTTTAACTTCGCCAAACTCTTTTAAGTAAACAATTGTCCCATTTTCCTCTATTTCTAAGCTTTCAACGGATTGATATTGTCCTTTAACGATTGATACTTGT
>NZ_AADV02000259.1 GCF_000167195.1 Crocosphaera watsonii WH 8501
AAAATTGTCTAGAGACTATCAAAAAAGTTTATGAACAACAACAGTCAATGTGGGAGAATAAGACCCAGAGTGTTCCTCAAAGAATTGTAAGTTTAACTCAACCGCATATTCGTCCAATAGTGAGGGGAAAAGCAGGAAAACCAATAGAGTTTGGAGCTAAACTCTCAGTAAGCTGTGTAGATAACTATGTGTTTCTAGAAAAAATAAGTTGGGAAAACTTCAATGAATCTTGTCATTTAAAAGAACAAGTAGAAAAGTATAAAGAAACGTTTGGCTATTATCCCGAATCCGTCCATGTAGATAAAATTTATCGAACTAGGGAAAACAGAAATTGGTGTAAGGAAAGAGGGATAAGAATCAGTGGTCCGAAGTTAGGAAGACCTCCGAAAAATGTCAGTGAAGAAGAAAAGAAACAAGCCCACTCCGATGAATGCTTCCGTAATGCTATTGAGGGAAAGTTTGGACAAGCTAAACGAAGATTTAGCCTAAATCTCGTGATGACAAAACTCCCTGAAACCTCCATTACATCTATTGCTATTACATTTTTAGTTGTCAATCTTTGTAAACTTCTGAGGCAGTTTTTGTCGCTTTTTTTGTCCTTATTTACTAATAATAGAACAGGGGAACTTATCAAACCGCCTTTCATTAATTTTGATTATACTTTAAACAATTTTTATGTACTAAAACTTATTGATTTGTCAGAAAATCCTTGGTCAAAAGTGGCATAAATTTTGGAGAAACTTTTTCAGCAAACCCTAAATTAAGATCAAGATTAAAACAGTTATACAGAAGAAGGAATATCTGAGGGCGTTCTCCAAAAAGGGCGTGAGGATGTTATTGAGGTGCTTGAGGTTCGGTTTGAGGCGTTACCAAACGAATTAGTGGAGAAAATCAATCAAATTGAGGATTTGGAGTTATTTAAAACCTTATTAAGACAAGCGATCACCATCGAGGGACTCGATGACTTTCAGGGGCTTCTTGAAGCGTAGTCTTCATATTTTCCATTGACTTCGATGGTTTTGTGACTCTATAATGTATCTTGTAGGATACATTATCCGAATGAAATCGACAATTGAAATCAAGCTCTTAGAGACTGATGAGGGAAAAGTTCCTTTTGAAGAATGGTACGATTCACTGAGGGATAAAATCACCAAAGTTAGAGTTAGACGGCGTTTAGACTGCATTGAACTAGGGAATTTTGGGGATACCTCTTCGGTGGGGGAGGGTATTTTTGAATTACGGCTACATTTCGGGTCAGGATATCGAGTCTATTTTGCCCGTGTCGGCAATACGATCATTGTGCTTGTCGGGGGTGGGGACAAAAGTAGCCAAAAGAAGGACATCGCCCAAGCCAAAGCTTTATGGAGGCAATATAAAGATGAAGCTCAAAAGTATGCACGAAAGCTTGGATCGTGACTTACAAGATCCAGAATATGTGGCTCTGTATCTCAATGATGCGCTGCATGAAGGATCACCTGAAGAATTTTATCTCGCCTTAAGGAATGTTATAAAAGCCAATCAAGGGATGAGTCAATTAGCGGCAGAAACTGATCTAGGAAGAGAAAGTCTTTACAAGGCACTTTCAGAGTCAGGGAATCCACAATTTTCAACGGTAAGCAAAATCGTCGGGGCTTTGGGCTTACAAATCTCCATTGAACCCGTGATCAATGCATCCTAAGTCGGTTTGAAGAAGCAAAAAACCTAAAAATCGAGAGTAGAGATCGCACTGTGTTTTTGTTTATCTGTGACTCCTAAATACCGTTCCAACGCTCCGAGGGTGCGATGTCCTGAAATGGCTTGAATATGTCGTAAAGGAACCCCTGCATCGCTCATTTGAGTCAGGGCGGTTCTTCTGAAGCTGTGGGTACTGACTCCTTCCAATTCTAGACGACGACAAGCTTCTCGCAAGATTAGATCAGCACTCCCTTTATGGATATGTCCTCGCCCATGTCTTCCAGGGAACAGATGAGGATTGTATTTGTTGAGAGAGGGGGCTGAGTCCTTATATTCTTCGAGATAGACTTTTAAGCGGGGATGAATATCGATTTCTCTGGTATCTTGTTTCCCTTTAGTATTGAAGCTGCGGATCACCAGCTTATCGCGCACTCCTTTGAATCCGATCACATCAGCATAGAAGAGGGTACAAGCTTCGTTAATGCGGGCTGCTGCGTAGAGACAAACCCCAAATAACGCTCGATCTCTTGGCTTAGTTAACCCTTCGGTAAATAATAGAGATATCTCGTCGGGGGTGAGAATTTCTGCCCGTCCATAGCGATTAACTTTCATATCTATCCAGGTTACATGATCATATCACACTTTGATCAGCTAACAGGGCAAAAAAGGCATGGATGGGTGAATTAGGGGGCAAGTTAAGCGGGGGTTATCTCTTTCTACCTCGGTGTACTATAAGCGGCTCTTATTGACTTTAACTTTTGTGACGACTGTGGGGGACTCCCATGAGTTAATTATTAGGAATCAAATCAATGCCAAATCAATTGACGATAAATTATCCTGAAAGTTTTCCTGATGCAGTGGGGGTAAGTAAAGAACAGTTTGAACACGAAGCGAAGTGGGCGATGGCGGTTAAGCTCTATGAGATGAAGCGACTGTCTTCTGGAATGGCGGCCGCTATGTTAGGGGTTGAACGAGTGACTTTTTTACTCAAATTAAGTGATTATGGGGTTCCCATGATTGATTTAAGGTCAGAAGAATTATTATCAGATTTAAACAATGCCTAAACCGGAGAGAATTGTCATTAATACGTCCCCAATAATAGCGTTAGTAGCTGCTTTGGGAGAGTTAAGGAGTTTCTAGATTAGTCAGTATTAAAACGAAAGTTATTCAGGATTAAAACAATACTTATTTAATGCTGATTTAGTACCAAGTTGAACAGAGAAAAAATCAAATTTAGGAGTTTACATTATGTTTATTAAAGGAATAAAAAAAGGTAAAAATATTGAGTTATTAGAGGAAATTAATATCCCTGAAAATCAAGAAGTTATAGTAGAAATTAAAGAAGTCTCTAATTTTTGGACAGCGTTACAAGATTTTAGAAAAAGAGTAGATTTAGATTCTCTTGATGATGATACTTTCGAGAATTTACGGGATAAATCGACTGGCAGAGATGTAATTTTATGACCTCACGGGGTGACAAGCCCGTTAAAACCCTGATTGAAAGAGGGTTTCAGCCGTGGTGATCGCTCTATAAATTGTCAAAAACTAGAGGGCTTATTGAGAATAAATAATAATGATAATCATTCTTGCCGTGTGTGTGGGGGGGAGGAGGGTTACACCGTTCTCCCCCCCACAGGGTTGATGCTCAAAATCAACCCCTTGGGCAATATTAGTTTTTATTAAATAATAAAAATTGGTTTATTTTGGATAGTTACATCTAAAATAAATCATCTTCCACTGGTTATTTTATGTTAAGATAAAATAGGGGAATTAAGCCGTCTTATCTATTATGGACATGGCTTGTAACCCTTTTTTATAATTGTTGAGTTTCTGGGGATTATTGCTCATCATAATTGAAATAAAATCAGAGTAAAATTCCCAAGCGTGAATCCAAAGAGAGCCATAAAGTCCTATCCAAAAATTACTATGTCTTCGGTCACGTCTTGATTTTTCAGTTAGACGAGCAATATATTTTCCTTGATTGGTTTGTCGAAATGTTTTGCCTTTTAAAGAAGTAGCAGTGTAAGCGATCGCTATTAATAAAATCAAGGAATTTAGTCGTTTATTATTGGCTTTACTTCCCTCCCAATTATAACCCCCTGTCTTACAATCCTTGAACATAGCTTCAATACCTGCCCTGGCTCGATAGACTTTCAAGACCTCTGATAAACTGTCTAAGTTGGTAAGAATAAACCAAGGCTCTTTTTCCTGTTTGCCCTTGTATTTTCTTTTCCAATATGCTCCCACATTAAAGTTTC
>NZ_AADV02000258.1 GCF_000167195.1 Crocosphaera watsonii WH 8501
CTACTTTATGTTTAACTGTGCTTAGTCTAGCGCAAGGTCTCTAGAAAAATCAAGGGTAGAACGAAAAAATTTTTCAGCTATTTGGGGACAACCCCCAAAATGTAGATGTAGATAGGAAGCGTGAAGATGATAACAGTGCCATCCTTCCCCATAAATCAGGCTATTTTTCTGCCAACTGGATAGATTATATAAAGGTTGTTCGGGGAGAATAGTTAACTCAGAGCGATGAAACTCATGACCCCAAATGGTTTCCCCTTGATTTAACAGAAAATTAGAACCAGTAGCGATCGCCTGTCTATATCCCAGTGTTAATTTCTTGACCATTTTAGCGGTGGTGGGCAAAATACCCACCATGGGCCAAGACTTGCCCTCAAAATCAACAATTTCCTCACACAAATACATTAACCCCCCACATTCGGCATAGGTGGGCATTCCTTTGATAATCCCTTGTTTAACTGAGTGTAAGGCTTTTGTATTACTAGATAAAGCCTCAGCAAACATTTCAGGAAACCCACCCCCAAAATATAAACCAGCAGTATCTTTGGGTAAGTTCTCATCTTCTAGAGGACTCCAGTAACATAGTTTAGCCCCTAACTGTTGCAAAATCTCTAGATTATCAGGGTAATAAAAATTAAAGGCTTTATCTTTGGCGATCGCTATTTTAGGTGACTGGGGGATGGGGGGACGGGGGGACGGGGGGACTGGGAGACTGGGAGACTGGGTGAGGTAAGGGAGAAGTTGTTCCCAGTTAAAACAAGTTTGCGCTAAATGGGCTAATCTATCAAACAAACGATCTAATTCTGGGAGTTCCTGGGTAGGTACTAACCCCAAATGGCGATCGGGGATAGTTAAGGTTTCTTGACGATAAATGACTCCGAAAATAGGAATATTAAGAGGTTTTAAAGCGGTTTCGAGTAAAGTTAAATGGCGATCGCTCCCCACTCGATTTAAAATTACTCCCACAACGTTAATATTGGGGTCAAGATAACTGTATCCATGAGCGATCGCAGCTACCGATCCCGATAAACGACTACAATCAATGACTAACACCACAGGAATACCTAAAATCCTAGCAATATGCGCCGTACTGCCATAATCTTGATATAAACCTCCTGTTGCGCCTCCTGCCTCCTGCCCTTCGGTTCCTCCTGCCTTCTCCAAGGGAACCCCATCAAATAAGCCCATAACCCCTTCAATAACGCCATAATCAACCCCTTGACAGTGTTTAGCAAAACAGGATTTAACGTAACTAACAGAGGTAAGAATGGGGTCTAAATTTCTACAGGGACGACCTGTGATATAACTGTGAAACATGGAGTCAATATAATCAGGCCCCACTTTGAAAGATTGCACATGAGCCGATTTTTTCCTCAAAAAAGCGAGTAATGCTAAGGTAATGGTGGTTTTTCCTGTACCACTGCGATCGCCAGCAATGATTGTTGTCACGATTTATTAAACAGATAACTGGGCAAATTGTCCTTAATTTTAGCTAATTGAGTAATAATAAGCAAAAATAACCGTAAATATTCACCCTTACTAATCACAATTTCAATGTTAACCTAGATAGCAAGGTGTATCAAAAAAAATTCTCACCATGACAGTTATTATCAGCAAAACAAGCTATAATGTACTAGCATAATTTTGTACTACTATTGTTGTTTAAGAATTAGATAGAGGAATTAAATGGCTGCAATTACAAACAATCCAGATAAAGAAAAGGCATTAGGCTTAGTTCTCAACCAAATAGAGCGAAATTTCGGTAAAGGTTCCATCATGCGTCTTGGAGATGCAGCCAGGATGAAGGTGGAAACCATTTCCACTGGGGCTTTAACCCTAGATTTAGCTTTGGGGGGTGGGCTACCTATGGGAAGAATTGTGGAAATTTACGGGCCAGAAAGTTCAGGTAAAACCACCTTAGCCCTCCATGCGATCGCCGAGGTGCAAAAAGCGGGGGGTGTGGCTGCCTTTGTGGATGCGGAACACGCTTTAGATCCCACCTATTCTGGGGCTTTAGGGGTAGATATTGATAACTTATTGGTGGCGCAACCGGATACCGGAGAATCTGCTTTAGAAATTGTGGATCAGTTAGTGCGATCGGCTGCGGTGGATGTGGTTGTGGTTGACTCAGTAGCTGCTTTAGTTCCCCGTGCAGAAATTGAAGGGGAAATGGGGGATACTCAAGTAGGTTTACAAGCTCGTTTAATGAGTAAAGCCCTGCGTAAAATTGCGGGGAATATCGGTAAATCTGGCTGTGTGGTCATTTTCCTCAACCAGTTACGGCAAAAAATTGGGGTAACTTATGGTAGTCCTGAAGTTACCACTGGGGGGACGGCACTGAAATTTTATGCTTCGGTGCGTTTAGATATTCGTCGTATTCAAACCCTGAAAAAAGGCAGTGAAGGAGAATATGGAATCCGTGCCAAGGTAAAAGTTGCTAAAAATAAAGTTGCGCCTCCGTTCCGTATTTCTGAATTTGATATCATTTTTGGTAGCGGAATCTCTCAGATGGGCTGTATGTTAGATTTAGCAGAACAATGTGATGTGGTTGTTCGTAAAGGTGCTTGGTATAGTTACAACGGGGACAATATTTCTCAGGGGAGAGATAATGCGGTCAAATATTTAGAAGAGAATCCCAAAATTGCTGAAACTATTGAGCAACAAGTGCGTGAAAAATTAGAGTTGGGATCTTTGAGTTTTGCGATTTCCCAAGGAGATGAAAACGAAGAGGAAAAACCAGAAAAAGCAGAAAAACAGAAATAGAGAGAATGTAGAATTTAGAGTTTTTATGTTTCTAAATTCTACATCTTTCCCTATAAAGATCGTAGGGTGGGCAAGTTCAAAAACTTTTTTAACTGATAAAACAAATAAAATCCTTGCCCACCGCACAAAATTACTACGAAGTATTGTAGGGTGCGTTGGGCAAAAGATGGTCTTTTGGATAATTGCTATAATTTTTTTATGCCGTAACGCACCAAATTAACGAAGAATGATTTTCGATCAGTTTTCGGTGTATTACGCTGCGCTAATACACCCTACAATTTTAATCAGGCTCCATAACCCTATTTAATTCTTGAATTAGTTCTCCAAATCCAGTCATCTGTTCATCAAAAGTGTCACCATTTTTAACATATAAATTATTACTTCTTTCTTGTTCAAGTGCTGATTTAGCAGCTATAACGTCGCTCACATTGATATGATATTTTTCTGCTAGTCGAACAGCATTTTCAAGAAAGTTATCAATATCTGATATTTCAACTTTACAATACGCTCTTGGACTTTGATTAAATAACGTACCCATAATTAGGGTTTGCTGAAAAAGTTTCTCCAAAATTTATGCCACTTTTGACCAAGAATTTTCTGACAAATCAATAAGTTTTAGTACATAAAAATTGTTTAAAGTATAATCAAAATTAATGAAAGGCGGTTTGATGAGTTCCCCTGTTCTATTATTAGTAAATAAGGACAAAAAAAGCGACAAAAACTGCCTCAGAAGTTTAGAAAGATTGACAACTAAAAATGTAATAGCAATAGATGTAATGGAGGTTTCAGGGAGTTTTGTCATCACGAGATTTAGGCTAAATCTTCGTTTAGCTTGTCCAAACTTTCCCTCAATAGCATTACGGAAGCATTCATCGGAGTGGGCTTGTTTCTTTTCTTCTTCACTGACATTTTTCGGAGGTCTTCCTAACTTCGGACCACTGATTCTTATCCCTCTTTCCTTACACCAATTTCTGTTTTCCCTAGTTCGATAAATTTTATCTACATGAACGGATTCGGGATAATAGCCAAACGTTTCTTTATACTTTTCTACTTGTTCTTTTAAATGACAAGATTCATTGAAGTTTTCCAAACTTATTTTGTCTAGAAACACATAGTTATCTACACAGCTTACTGAGAGTTTAGCTCCAAACTCTATTGGTTTTCCTGCTTTTCCCCTCACTATTGGA
>NZ_AADV02000257.1 GCF_000167195.1 Crocosphaera watsonii WH 8501
AGAAACTCAACAATTATAAAAAAGGGTTACAAGCCATGTCCATAATAGATAAGACGGCTTAATTCCCCTATTTTATCTTAACATAAAATAACCAGTGGAAGATGATTTATTTTAGATGTAACTATCCAAAATAAACCAATTTTTATTATTTAATAAAAACTAATATTGCCCAAGGGGTTGATTTTGAGCATCAACTCTGTGGGGGGGAGGAGGGTTACACCGTCCTCCCCCCCACACACACGGCAAGAATGATTATCATTATTGTTTATTCTCAATAAGCCCTCTAGTTTTTGACAATTTATAGAGCGATCGCCACGGCTGAAACCCTCTTTCAATCAGGGTTTTAACGGGCTTGTCACCCCGTGAGCTTTCAATCCCAATTCTTTTGATATTATTTAGTATGATTCAAACGTTAACAGAATTAATTACATTTGATGATTTTGTTGCCCAATATCCCAACACTGGGGGACGCTACGAACTAGATGATGGAATCATTATTAGAGGTTTTTTCATAATTATTGAGGCATCTTCTGATGTCATGACTAGGATTCATTGATTTGAACATCAAGTTCTACTCCCTCAATTTTTTGAAGTTGTGCAATAATTTCTAAAAGGTTTTTAGCTTGGGGATTACCAGTATCACTTAACATCCTCATAAGGCTTTTAGAGGATTTATTCGTAAGAGTTCCTAATTTTGTAAATCCAATAGTTGCATTAATATAGTCTCGTAAAATTGCCTTTCCGATGGTAAATTCTCCGTGAATTAAACAATTAATAGCTTCAGTAAGCAAAGATAAGCGAAACTTCGCATCGGTTTTGATTCTTTTTTGAACTGTTGCTTGAAATTGATGGGTTATAGCCATAGGTTAATCGTCTTTTTGTCTTTGTTTATATTCTAACCAAAGTTTTTTAGCTTGTTCAATATCTTTTTGCTGTCTTTTTTTTGTTCCCCCTGTCAAAAGAAGAATGATTATCTGGCCTTCTTGTGCAAAATAAACTCGATAACCTGGTCCGAAATCAATGCGACACTCAAAAACCGCTATATAAAACTTATTTAAACTTACCCATCAGGTTTTTAGGCTGATGATAACTCGGTTTGAGTCTATTTTACTTCCTGCTTCATCCAAGGGAGTCGGCTCCTTCCTGTCCACAGGCGTAACTTCGGCCATAGCTTGACCTAGTTTTTCCAAGTTTTTTGCTGCGTTTAAATCCCTATCTATTTGATAATGACATTTTTCACAACAAAACACTCTTTCAGATAAGAGCAAAGAGTGTTTTTTTTCTCCACAATTAGAACAAGTTTTAGAAGAAGGATAAAACCTATCTGCTACCACAAGTTTTGACCCGTATAATTTACTTTTGTATTCCAACTGTCTTCTGAACTCATAAAACCCCATATCTGCTATTGCTTTCGCTAATTTATGATTAGCCATCATTCCTGATACATTCAAATCTTCTATCACATTTACTGCGTGGTTTTTGCTTAAGTGTGATGTCAATTTATGTAATGTATCTTTTCTGAGATTAGCAATTCTTCTATGCAGTTTCTGAACTTTTAATTTAGCTTTTTGGTAGTTAGACGAACCGAAGCTTTTTCGGTTTAATTCTCTTTGAAGTTTAGCTAATTTAGCTGATAGCTTTCTATAAGAGTATGCTCCTTCAAAAACTTTTCCTGTAGATAGTGTGGCTAAGGTTTTTATTCCCAAATCTATCCCTACTACATCTACTTCTTTGTCGGTAGTTATGGAATCTATCTCTATTCTAAAAGAAATAAACCAACGTTCAGCTTCTCTGCTAATAGTGACATTTTTGGGTTGATGAATAGTAGGTAATCTCTCATAAGTTTTCAGTTTTCCTATGACGGGTACTTGGATTAAATGAGAAGATAGAATGCGGATAGTTCCATCTAAAGTAAAACTATCATGTCGTCCTTTCTTCTTGAATTGTGGTCTTTTTTTCTTTTTGTTAAAGCAATCACGCCAAGCAAAGGCTAAATGTCTCAGGGCAAATTGTGGAGCGCATTTTGACACCTCATAATACCATTCATTCTGCGGTTTAACTAATTTGTTTAACCATTTGTGTAAATCAATTGCTGTAGGAAATTTTATTTTTTCTGAGTCTGAACAATTCTTATTATGGTCTAAAATAGCTAGACATAAATCATTTCCCCAATTATAAGCATGACGGGCTACTCCTGCATGACGTGCCAGTTGTTGACGTTGATTTTGATTTAATTTAAGTTGAGTTTTAAAGCCTAACAACATGGCATTTCTGAGATAATGACCAAAACTGCTAAGTTTAATTGTATCATATTAGGGTTTTAAACACAATAAACTACTTATTTATGGAATTTTGCTACTAATATAAGTAATTTTAGAGAATATTAGGTAGGTTTTTGGGAGCAGCATCAACCCCCTTGACCAACACTTTCTACACGAGAAAAGTTGCCTTGTTGCACACGGGCTATGTAAACTGTTATCTTTGCTGCTGCTGGACCATTTAATTGATTAAACCACTTAGCAAAATGATTTATTCCCTTGATATCTATGTATTCTTCTAGTTCTCTCATGCCTTACGGTAACATATACGTTACCATATTAAACCAGGTTTCAGCTAAAAACAAACAAAAAAAACAGGTGGCAACCATAACGAACCACCCGAGATTATATGAAATGTATGCTATGTGAGTCAAAGCTTACTTGACTTCTACGGTATTTCCTGCACAGCCAGCAGCTAGACCGTCCCCAGCAGTCCCGCCCGGTGCCGTCTGGCCGACATTTGTCATATTGGGATCTATACCTACGGCGAGAGTGTAGTTGTTGGCTCTGTCCGTAGAACGACAAACCGCTGTGGCAAAGCTGCGATCGATAGTGTGATAACTGATACCCCCTAAGTAATCCCTTGTTCCATTCTTTCCATTGGAAATCTTAGCATCATCAACTGAAGTCAAGGCAGCATCAATTGGAGTAGCAGCTGCATTTCCGGCATCCCAGTTGCCTTTAATTGTGGCTTGTTCAGCCCCCTGAGCTTGTGTCAGCCCTGCAGTGTCGTTATCTAAGACAATGAGATAGAATTTTTCGTTGCCCAGGGGTACTTCTAAGTTAAAGGACTCTAGTGCAAACTCTCCACGTTCGGTGAAGAAAGCTTGTTGAGCGCGGTTAATTGCACCGAGTTGGGATTTAGCTTCAGATTCACGAGCTTTACCAACTTGTCCTAAGAGGTTGAGAAGAGCGATGGCTGCTAATACACCGATGATAATTAGGGTTTGCTGAAAAAGTTTCTCCAAAATTTATGCCACTTTTGACCAAGAATTCTCTGACAAATCAATAAGTTTTAGTACATAAAAATTGTTTAAAGTATAATCAAAATTAATGAAAGGCGGTTTGATGAGTTCCCCTGTTCTATTATTAGTAAATAAGGACAAAAAAAGCGACAAAAACTGCCTCAGAAGTTTAGAAAGATTGACAACTAAAAATGTAATAGCAATAGATGTAATGGAGGTTTCAGGGAGTTTTGTCATCACGAGATTTAGGCTAAATCTTCGTTTAGCTTGTCCAAACTTTCCCTCAATAGTATTACGGAAGCATTCATCGGAGTGGGCTTCTTTCTTTTCTTCTTCACTGACATTTTTCGGAGGTCTTCCTAACTTCGGACCACTGATTCTTATCCCTCTTTCCTTACACCAATTTCTGTTTTCCCTAGTTCGATAAATTTTATCTACATGGACGGATTCGGGATAATAGCCAAACGTTTCTTTATACTTTTCTACTTGTTCTTTTAAATGACAAGATTCATTGAAGTTTTCCCAACTTATTTTGTCTAGAAACACATAGTTATCTACACAGCTTACTGAGAGTTTAGCTCCAAACTCTATTGGTTTTCCTGCTTTTCCCCTCACTATTGGACGAATATGCGGTTGAGTTAAACTTACAATTCTTTGAGGACACTC
>NZ_AADV02000256.1 GCF_000167195.1 Crocosphaera watsonii WH 8501
ATTTGCTTTTTGAATTCTACTAAAACTTTTCCAATACAGCTTTATCAGATTCATTTCCATCTCCTACTCTCACAAATAATGGAATATCTCCATCTTGGCTTGTTATTAAATCCAAGACACATTGTTTTAAGTCTGGTCTATGATCCCGAGAATATCCTTTCTTAATAAAAATTGGTCTTTCTTTAATAATTTTTTCTTCTTCCTGTTTCTCTTTATCTTCTTCCCTTTTATATTCTCCATCTAAATGAAATGATGTGGAATCTAAATGGGAGTATTTAAGGTCTATTTTAAATTTTTTAATTACTTCTAAAACTACTTCAATAAAAATATCATTTAGTCCATATTTATATAATTCATCCATTACTCTCCCAATTTTATCATCATTAAGGTAATCAGGTTTAATTCTTTCTCCTAACAATTTCTCAATGGCTTTATCTTGAAAAAACTGACTGAATAAATATAGAGGTCTTGAAACAAATCCTAGTCCATTGATTAAAATAGACTTAACTACTGTACCTGCTGAGATTTTTTCTCTAACATCTATTCCTAATTTATTATTAATTATTTTGACTATTCCTATTTCATCAATTAAACCAGTTACTATCCCTAAATGGTCTAAATTTTTAACTTGTATTTCTTCTAAATAAGACATTTTTCGCTCTTTTTTTACAGAGGAAACAACTTAAACAATTATCCCACTTTTTTGTCTTCAAGAGCTTAAGCAATTATACTTAATTATTAACCCCAGGCTTGTAGTATTTAATGCTACTTTTTGAAGTGCGGAATCTGGGATCTATCAAGAGTCTTCCTTCAACTTTTCAATTTCAACCATTACACCCCCATTAAATCTATTAAAGTCGCAATTCACAAGGGTTTCAGGGCAATCATTATCACACTGCACAGGAAAAACCCGATACATGAAGGAATAATTCGTCGGTTTTTATTTTTAAAAACCGTTGCTATTCAAAGTATAAAAGAAAAAATAGGGTAAAAATTAGCTATCTTAAACTGATATAATCTAAATCATTCAATAAATCCAATTTTTGTCTTTTAATAGTTCAAGAATACCATATAAATCGGTCGCCAAAAATCGCTTAAGGCCGGCAAAAGTCGACAGTGAAAAAATAGCCCATATTTTGTCAAACTGAGGACACAGTAGAAGAAATATAGAGACGAAAGAGGGCCATAGGATTCCAAAAAATAAAATAGTAGTTGATCTTGTGGCAATAAGATATTGTAGGATTTTTCTTTTTCTTTATTGAAGTGGTTGCCAGCGATCGCCATCAGGTTTGAAATGATCAAAGATAATCTGATTGCGTTCCCGTGGCTGAGTTTGTTTAAGTCTCCACTTGCTGATTGTTTGGGGAGTGGTTCTGATGTTGTATTTCTGCTTTAAAATTGCCTGTACTTCTTTATCGGTGAATCGTTGAGTTTCCTCATTGTCAGATATGGCCTCTGTGGTATCGGAATCAATGGGGTTAAGATAATTGTTGTTTTCTGACGGGGCTGATGGGGGATCTGACGATGGCTCCGGAGCACGGGTAATAATTTCTTCCCCCTCACTAGATATTAAGGTGACTTCACTGGTGAAGGTTGAGTTGAGTTGTAGCACATCATCAGGGATGGGATCTGAAACAGCCTTAACTTCCATAATCTCCTGGATCGCTCTAGTCAAGCCATCGAGATAACTATCCAGCTTCATTATGTGGGTTTGCATCGATTGGATCGTGGGATGGTGGGAAATCGCCTCTTCCAATGATTGTGGGGATTGATTAACAGATTGTTGAACAAGTTGTTTGACAGAATCTAATAACTCCTGTTTGACGTTTTGTATATCGTTTTGATTAACAGTATTCTCTAGTTCTTGTCTAACAGTCTGTTGTACAAGTTGTTCAACGTCAACTTGATTAACACTTTGTTGAACTGATTGTGATACACTATCAAATCCTAAGCCTTTGGTGATGAGATCAATGATGGTCGCTGTTTTATCATATTTATCCTCACCCTTGGCAAAATTAGTCATCCCGTAGGCTTCTATTTGGTTATAGAGGTTATGGGGGATTCGAGCAGCTATGGCTATGCTCTTAGAGGTTATCCAGGTTTGATTGGGTTTCGTCTCACTCATCGTTATTGATATGTTCAACAATCTGTCATACAAACTAGGATAAACCATAAAGGAAACCAAGGGACAAACTGATTTACATATCGTTGAACAAAACGTTTAACGGTTGTTGTTTAGTCCCAGATGTAGGGTGATGGCAGCGTCAACCGACTGCATTAATGTCTCGTTCAATAAACCCACCACACCCCCATTTATACGTTGCTTGGAGATGGTTCGTATTTGTTGCGCCTGAAGTTTAGACGGTTTGGGTAAACCACTGTCTGACGGTGATAGAAACACCTCAAAGGGATAAATTCGACTCACATTAGAAGTGATGGGTAAAATCGTTATTGTAGAAGCTGCACGGTTATTAATATCATTGCTGACAATCAACACAGGACGATTTTTAGACATTTCAGACCCCACAGACGGGTTGAGGTTGGCATAATAAATCTCACCACGTTTCATCGCTTAATCCGTCCCCAATGGTCACATCCCAAGCCTCGTCAACCTCACTATCCGCTTCTCTATAAGCCTCGAATAGTTCTTTTTCCTGCAATAAGTTCAAGGCAACTGAAATCACCTCAGAGCGAGATTTGTACCCTTTAGCTATCTTGTAATGTTCGATAAACCTTGTCAGGGTAGGAGACAAGGAAATGGATAATTTTTGCGACTGCATGGTACTACTATTTAGTATTCGATAATATTACTACTTATTCTAGCTCCTTTTTCCACCAACTCTTAACCGTTCCCTTGGAACCGGTGAAAATAAAATTGGATCTTTGAAGAGAAAAAAATTCATATTTATCAAATTGGGTAAGGTGTCTATGATCTTGTTATAACAGGCTTTTTGTCAACCTTGGAACCTGAGAAAGTCCTAGGACGTTCCCAGGATCTTTAGAAGGAGAAGATCACTCAGATTCGCTCCTTCAAGCTCGAACAATGGATCTACTAAAAAGATACGGATTGGGATTTGTACTTGAATTTGCTGGTATAGGGGTGAATTCTTAATAGCAATATCTAACAGTAAGGAAACGATGGCGATACACAGATGAAACAGATGTCGTATAAGGGTAATTATGAGTTAGTGAACTTGATTAAAAACTCATTGACAGTAATAATACCAATATTTCTAAAAGGATTTAATACCAACAAATCTTTGTCTCCAGTGATTATAAAATCAGCTTGCCCACTCACAGCAACTTCAAGGAATTTATTGTCTTTGGAGTCACGACAAACATCAATAACTTCTTGAATTTTTACTAACTCGGATTTCTCTACCAATTTAACTATGAATTCTTGTTTTTCTTCTGAAGTCAGATATTTGTCAAACTTTTTACGCTTTAAACCCAGATTCCGCACTTCAAAATGTAGTATAAAAAAATACATAGTTTTAAAAAGTCCGAAAATCATACCTGGGCAAGAATATTTCTCTTTTCATTAAATTTTTAGGAAAAATAATCAAATTAAGAAGATTTATACTCATTGAAAACTTAGCAAGACTCAGCACAAACGAAGGAGATTTTCCTCTTCTCATTTGATATCATTAGACTCTTATTCTTTTATTATTTTTGCTTTATCCAATTCAATTTATAGATAATATCTTTGACAAGATGCAGGTAATAAACTCAATATAAAACGCCTTTCTTCTGTTAAATTGACAATTTGTTTGACTCCGTTTAAAATCACATAATGAATACCTTGAAAACATTGAAATATCCACCTCAAAGTCGGACGCAATGTTACTTTCCCTACTTGATTATTTATTCCTTTTTTGACTCTTTTTAAACAATTTCTTAATTCTCTTTGCCCCAAGTTATAAATCAACAAACACAAAGACATTAAAAATAACATTGTTTCTATTCTTTCTGGTTTTTCAACGAAGAAACTATCAGTAAAAAATAAGGGATC
>NZ_AADV02000255.1 GCF_000167195.1 Crocosphaera watsonii WH 8501
TTTTATGTGAATTTTTTCCCTTTAAGGGCGTTTCCCCAAAAATGATTTTTGGAAATTTTGGGCTCAAAATAAAGTTTTGCCCGGGTGGAAAGGTTTATGAAATTAGGTTCAAGTTCCATTAAATTCCGTAAGACGGACTTAAATTTCTTTAATTTTAATCAAGCATTGTACCTCCCCATTCGCCAGGTGAGAGTGGGGAATCTGGGTTTTTTTTTGGTTCAACGTTTTAGTTATTTGGGGATTCTTGACAACCCCCTGTAATAGTCGGAGGGCTTTTTTTTCCACTCCAAGGGCCCAAATAATTAATGTGGTTGGGGGGTCAAATTTTTCAGTTGGTCTAAGTTACAGTTTTTCCACAACCACTCCTGTATAAGCACCTGTAGCGTAATCAGGGGGATGATTTCTTGAGCGAGGACTGGCGGTTTCTAGGGAACCATAAAATAAACGAGTGCTTTTAAGATCAGCCCCTTGAAGATTAGCATCGTAGAAGATGGTACGAGATAGGTTGGCTTTAACGAGATCACAACCGCTTAAATTAGCGCGAACGAGATTGGCTTCACTTAAATCTGTCCAGCGTAAATCTTGATTAGATAAATTGGCACCGGCTAACATCACCCCTAAATTAATAACTCGAACACCATAGGCTCGATCTTCGGCATAACCACCAATCCCGTCTAACATGGGTCTTCCCAGACGGCTATCTCGCATTAATGGGGTTAATAGTCGTGATTGAGATAGAAAGCGTAAAATTTTCGCTTTCCCTATGCCATCAACACTACTGAGAATGGCGGCGGTTCTTCCTTCAGCGATGGAACGTTCTTGGGGCCAATCTTCTAACATTCCTTCTCCGTTCAAAACTAAATCGGAAACACCCTGAAAATAGGTGTCAATAGTTTGTTGTTGCGTAATCCGGTTTTGCTGTAGGGTTAGGTCTTTGGAGATTACGTACTGAGCCCAGGCAACATATACGGCTAAAATAGCGATCATAATCTGCCCTAAAGCCCCAACCCACTCGGCCCAAGAACCAAACTCATCGTATTTGAACTGATTGAGCCAGTTACGAATAATTTGATAAATGCCTAAATAGTAGAAAACCCCTGCTAAGGACATGGTAAAAACGCTAAATCCAATTAGGGTTTCCCTTTCTTCTGGTGTCAGATACCTGAGAAACCAATTTTGAATAGAGGGAAAAATGACTCTTAATGACAAAATTAAGGATACTATGGCACCAGTTAGACCGATCCAGGGTAAGTGTAAAAGTAAACCTATTCCCATCACACCAACGGCCGTTAAGAGTAGCCAGGAGTTAGAAGACTTAACTTCTTGAAGATATAAGGGTTTTACTGCCTCTTGAGAAGAGTTTAGATTTACAGGTGATATAAGTTGAGGTGAGGAGTTAATCTCTTCTTTGCCGTTAGCTTCTGAGGATGAAACAGAAGAAGACTCAGGAGGGCTCGTCATATATTTTATTGATATTATTATGGGCTGCTTTGATTTTAGCGTTGAATGAGACTACAAAGATTCTTGATTTGCCCTATACCCTCCATTCAAACCATTGGGTGTTAGTTGAGACGATCAACAACTTTTCCCCAGTCTTGCCAAATTTCACCGATGATTTCCAGTTCTTGTACAGTCAGTGTTTTAGCTGCTTGTTCGGCTTTTTTTTGACACACACCAGCTTTAACCAATTGCTTTTGATAAGATTGCTGTAGTTGTTCACAAGTCATTGTTTTATCCTTTTGAATTATTGATAATGATTACTGATTATCAGTTTAAAGGGTGTATGTTAGCTTTCGTGTTAGCTTTCGTGTCAGCTTTCATCTATCGTCAACAATAAAATCCATAAATCTCCAACCAACCTTAAAGTTCCCCAACAGTTGCTACATTATTAGTATTTATTTACAATACTTTACAGAAAGCTCTATCTTCTGATATCCCTCATGAAAAGCAACAACCAAAACGAAGGAAAATTTGGCTTCACAGGCTACGCTGAAAACTGGAATGGCCGCTTAGCTATGATTGGCTTTGTTTCGGCTTTAATCGTAGAATTGGTAACTGGTCAAGGGGTATTACACTTTTGGGGCATACTGTGACGTACTCCTACACTGACGCAAGGCGTACAGTGTAGGCTTCTCAAGATCACTCTTGAGTATTCCTAGATCGGCACTTATCTAGCCAGTCCCAGACTGACCCCGACAGATCGCCATTACTAGGCAGTTTCCTTTCCGCATCGTCCATGCGTACGAATTGAACTGAACCCAATCCTCGTTGCAAAAGAACTTCTGCTGCGGCATGATCTCTTGTGGTTTGATAATTGCATTCAGGACAAATATATTGGCGTTGAGATAACGGTTTTTTGCCTGTGTGAGTCCCACAATTAGGACAAATTTGACTACTGTATTTGTGGTCAACTTGAGCAAAAAACTTATCTCGTTTCCAACAAACCCACTTTAATATTGTTCTGAATTGCCCAAAACCACCATCAAGCATTGACTTACCAAGAAAGCCTTTAGCTGATATTCCAAAGTCAATGTCTTCGACAAAGATCATGTCACCTTGGTCACATAATTGATGAGCAACTTGAAAATGAAAGTTTTTACGATAATTGGCTATTTTATGATGAAGTTTAGCCACTCCAATTTGTTCTTTTTCCCAGTTTTTAGACCCTTTCTTTTTTCGAGATGCTTTACGTTGTAGTTCTTTCAACCGACTTTGTAACTCTCGAAAAAATCTAGCAGGTTTAATCGTGAAATTGTCTGAAGTGGTGAGAAAATTCTCAAGCCCAATGTCTATGGCAAGTCCTCTACCTTTCGGTAAAGGATTGGGTACTTCGACATTAGATTGAACAGTTATTACAACGTGCCATTTTGTTCCTCTAGCCCTTGATAATACCCTGACTTGTTTAATTACAAAACCTTCTGGAATAGGTCTATGAAGTTCAATTAAAACTGAGCCTATTTTTGGAAGTTTTATCTGATAACCACCCCTCCAACTCCCCTCCTGGGAGGGGAGTTGGAGGGGTGGGTTTTTGAACTGAGGGAACAAAAATGAACGAAACTGTCCATATTTTTTAAATCTTGGGAATCCGAAACCCCGTTTCTTAAACGCTTCCCAAGTGTTGTGCATCCTTTTGACTACATCTTGAGTTACTTGAGAATGAACTGCTTTAAACCAAGGATTTTCTTTTTTCCATTGAGTTAATTGGCGTTTTTGTTCAAGGTAACTTGGGAACGGTAGATCGGCTGGCACAATATATTCTTGCTTTAATGAACACCTATCAATAGGGCATTTCTTCCCATTCAACCAAGTCTTTAAATCTCGCAAACAACGATTATAAAGTCGTCTGCAAGTCTCTAGCCAGTCAAGCATCATAGCTTCCTGGTCAGCACTTGGATAAATTCGGAAGGTCATGTTCATTGTTAGCATACAGCAATTCTAGCACAATTTTATAACCCAGATTCCGCACTTCAAAATGTAGTATAAAAAAAATACATAGTTTTAAAAAGTCCGAAAATCATACCTGGGCAAGAATATTTCTCTTTTCATTAAATTTTTAGGAAAAATAATCAAATTAAGAAGATTTATACTCATTGAAAACTTAGCAAGACTCAGCACAAACGAAGGAGAGTTTCCTCTTCTCATTTGATATCATTAGACTCTTATTCTTTTATTATTTTTGCTTTATTCAATTCAATTCATAGATAATATCTTTGACAAGATGCAGGTAATAAACTCAATATAAAACGCCTTTCTTCTGTTAAATTGACAATTTGTTTAACTCCGTTTAAAATCACATAATGAATACCTTGAAAACATTGAAATATCCACCTCAAAGTCGGACGCAATGTTACTTTCCCTACTTGATTATTTATTCCTTTTTTGACTCTTTTTAAACAATTTCTTAATTCTCTTTGCCCCAAGTTATAAACTCAACAAACACAAAAGACATTAAAAATAACATTGTTTCTATTCTTTCTGGTTTTTCAACGAAGAAACTATCAGTAACAATAAGGGATCTTCAAAAATCGAAATCTCTTTCGTAGATTA
>NZ_AADV02000254.1 GCF_000167195.1 Crocosphaera watsonii WH 8501
CCCCCAAACAGGGCAATCGCATTAAAATCTGAGATGCGTGATCCAGTAAAGATTTTAGAGTTTCAGTACAAATGAACGGCGATCGCGAAACCTCTTATGCAGTCAGCTTTTCAAAAATTAAATGCGATTGCCCTGCCCCCCCAAACTGTTTTGATGCGCGAGCGTCAACTCCTAAAAGAGAGAAAACAATCCGATTTTATGCTAATAATAATCAGATTGTCCTTAATCGTTTTATAACTTAAATCATGAGCTTTTTAGCAGTTTATGAATCTCATTTTACCAAACATTTAACACAAACACAGTTCCAGGCTTTTAGAATTTTACTGTGGTTGCTGACAGTACATAAACAGGTTAGAATAGAAAGGTTAGCAGCTTGTTTTCCTTTACCAATCCTTTATCAAAGTCGTCGTAAACATATCCAGAGATTCCTAGTTTTGTCAGCTTTAGCCATTCCCAGATTCTGGTTTCCTGTCATTAAAGCTATTATTTGTAAAGAATTTAAGACTGGCTCTCGTCTGATTATAACAATTGACCGAAACCAATGGAAAGATAAAAATGTTTTCATGGTTGCTGTTATCTGGAAAAAGCTGGCTTTACCCATCTATTGGACACTTTTAGCCCAGATTCCGCACTTCAAAATGTAGTATAAAAGAATACATAGTTTTAAAAAGTCCGAAAATCATACCTGGGCAAGAATATTTCTCTTTTCATTAAATTTTTAGGAAAAATAATCAAATTAAGAAGATTTATACTCATTGAAAACTTAGCAAGACTCAGCACAAACGAAGGAGAGTTTCCTCTTCTCATTTGATATCATTAGACTCTTATTCTTTTATTATTTTTGCTTTATCCAATTCAATTTATAGATAATATCTTTGACAAGATGCAGGTAATAAACTCAATATAAAACGCCTTTCTTCTGTTAAATTGACAATTTGTTTGACTCCGCTTAAAATCACATAATGAATACCTTGAAAACATTGAAATATCCACCTCAAAGTCGGACGCAATGTTACTTTCCCTACTTGATTATTTATTCCTTTTTTGACTCTTTTTAAACAATTTCTTAATTCTCTTTGCCCCAAGTTATAAATCAACAAACACAAAGACATTAAAAATAACATTGTTTCTATTCTTTCTGGTTTTTCAACGAAGAAACTATCAGTAAAAAATAAGGGATCTTTCAAAAATCGAAATCCTCTTTCCGTAGATTGCTGGTTTTTATAAGTTATCAGAATTTCACTAGCTTCTAATTTATTTTCCTCTACTAAGTTAGTTGCTAAAATAAATTTTCCTGCTTCTTTAGTCTTTCTACTTATCTCTTCATCTTTTTTGATGATCAGACTAATCATTTTATAAATCTTTTCCTTTTTTTTCGAGTAAGTTTCAATCAGTTCAACTTCTTTTATTTCCAACAATCTCAATTTTTTATTAATAGCTTTTAATTTATATCGAGCAGCTTGAGGATGTTCAAATTCTTCAGATTGTATTTCTTTAAGAAATTTTTGGGATTTCTTCTCTTCTTGGGAAAGTTGTTTTTCTAGTTTTTCCAAATCACTTTTCTGTCTTTTTTCACTCAAGACTATTAACCAAGTTTGCTTGATTCCACCATAAGTAACAATTTCTTCTTTCCAGGTATAACTTTCTAAATTTAGGTCACTTCTTTTTTCTTTATCTTCATCTTTTACTTCTTTCACCTCTATATTTTGCACTAATTCTTTTGCTTTTTTTATGGTCATTGGAACTCTCGTTATCCATTTTAAATGTTGGATTAGTTGGAGATTTTCTTGACCATATAAAGCACTATCACAAACCATGATACTATCAAACTTTATTTGCTTTTTGAATTCTACTAAAACTTTTCCAAATACAGCTTTATCAGATTCATTTCCATCTCCTACTCTCACAAATAATGGAATATCTCCATCTTGGCTTGTTATTAAATCCAAGACACATTGTTTTAAGTCTGGTCTATGATCCCGAGAATATCCTTTCTTAATAAAAATTGGTCTTTCTTTAATAATTTTTTCTTCTTCCTGTTTCTCTTTATCTTCTTCCCTTTTATATTCTCCATCTAAATGAAATGATGTGGAATCTAAATGGGAGTATTTAAGGTCTATTTTAAATTTTTTAATTACTTCTAAAACTACTTCAATAAAAATATCATTTAGTCCATATTTATATAATTCATCCATTACTCTCCCAATTTTATCATCATTAAGGTAATCAGGTTTAATTCTTTCTCCTAACAATTTCTCAATGGCTTTATCTTGAAAAAACTGACTGAATAAATATAGAGGTCTTGAAACAAATCCTAGTCCATTGATTAAAATAGACTTAACTACTGTACCTGCTGAGATTTTTTCTCTAACATCTATTCCTAATTTATTATTAATTATTTTGACTATTCCTATTTCATCAATTAAACCAGCTACTATCCCTAAATGGTCTAAATTTTTAACTTGTATTTCTTCTAAATAAGACATTTTTCGCTCTTTTTTTACAGAGGAAACAACTTAAGCAATTATACTTAATTATTAACCCCAGGCTTGTAGTATTTAATGCTACTTTTTGAAGTGCGGAATCTGGGTTGAAGTTTTTTTTCTTCATAGTTATGATCTTCTGTCATTGCTTCAATAACACTGTTGGTTACTTCCCACATTAATACGGGAGGAACCGCATTTCCTAAAGCCCTGTAAAGAACAGTTTTTGACCCTGGTAATATAAAACTTTCTGGAAATGATTGAATTCGGGCAACTTCTCTAGGGGTAAACATTCTATAACGATTAGGAGTTTCGCATTGACAAAAGAGCGTAAATATGCAGATGATGTTTTCAGGTGATCGCTAATGAAGGAGAAAAATCATAAGACTTCGGAGTAAACCATCAACAGCCCAATGTAATCTAGATCAATATACATACTTCTTGCTCTCAGAGCCAAAATACACAGGTTGCTGCCGTTTAGCTGAGATTTTAGAAATTTCTCGTCATAGCACCAATAGATTCTTACTAAGAGAGCAATATGAACCAATAGATTTATTTAGAGAAGTTCAAGGAAACCTTAATTTGATTGGAGGAGTGTTAAGTGGGGATGATACCGTTATTGAAAAACACTACTCTCAAGTAGGAAAAGCTCATTTAATCAACTATTATTGGTCAGGAAAACATCAAAAAGCCATCAAAGGAATTAACTTAATTAGGGTTTGCTGAATAAAAGCAAAACCCTATTCTTTAAAAGGTTACACCCATATTCGCGATCGCAAAAAAGATCAGCTTTGTCGGCTACAAACCGCTATAATTGATAGAAACACCTCCCAGTTGTTGGTCAAGAACAAATGTATCGAAAAGAGGAGCAACCTTTACCGCCCCCAGAAAAATTTGAATTACCTTTCGAGGGCAAATTGTCCCCCAATAATCGTTGGGTAATCATGGCAGAGTTGATACCTTGGGATGATTTTGAGGAAGAATATGCTAAACTTTTTTCAGCAGAAAAAGGTGCGCCAGCCAAACTATTTAGAATGGCATTAGGGACATTAATTATTAAGGAAAAATTAGGAACAAGTGATAGAGAAACTATAGAACAGATTAGAGAAAATCCTTATCTACAATACTTTATAGGTTTAAATTGTTATCAACAAGAGCCACCACTGGAATCTTCAATGCTAGTTCATTTTAGGAAAAGAATTGATGGAGAATTGATAAACAAAATCAATAAAAAAATAGTAAAAAGAGAAATAGACAAGAGTGATAAAGAAGTAAAAAAAAGGATTGTCCTCCCAAGAAAAAGGGAAGAAAAATTAAAAAATAAAGGGTAACTAATTTATAGACGCGACTTGTGCCCCACGCAGACCTCATATCCCCAACGGATTTAGGCATATTAACTCAAGCCAGAATTGAGACAGAAAGNATATTGCTAGATAGAGATACCAACATCAAGAGTACAGTGCGGAACCGCGACGCATATCGAGTCCCGATGCTAGTCTTCTATATGAAAAGTACGTTCGCGTACGAAAAGTATCTATCGTAGCCCGTCGAACGACTATCGGAACGTTCTCGCTTTTTTCATTCTTCAACGTA
>NZ_AADV02000253.1 GCF_000167195.1 Crocosphaera watsonii WH 8501
AAGACTTGTAAGTTAACTCAACGGCATATTCGTCCAATAGTGAGGGGAAAAGCAGGAAAACCAATAGAGTTTGGAGCTAAACTCTCAGTAAGCTGTGTAGATAACTATGTGTTTCTAGACAAAATAAGTTTGGAAAACTTCAATGAATCTTGTCATTTTAAAGAACAAGTAGAAAAGTATAAAGAAACGTTTGGCTATTATCCCGAATCCGTCCATGTAGATAAAATTTATCGAACTAGGGAAAACAGAAATTGGTGTAAGGAAAGAGGGATAAGAATCAGTGGTCCGAAGTTAGGAAGACCTCCGAAAAATGTCAGTGAAGAAGAAAAGAAACAAGCCCACTCCGATGAATGCTTCCGTAATGCTATTGAGGGAAAGTTTGGACAAGCTAAACGAAGATTTAGCCTAAATCTCGTGATGACAAAACTCCCTGAAACCTCCATTACATCTATTGCTATTACATTTTTAGTTGTCAATCTTTCTAAACTTCTGAGGCAGTTTTTGTCGCTTTTTTTGTCCTTATTTACTAATAATAGAACAGGGGAACTCATCAAACCGCCTTTCATTAATTTTGATTATACTTTAAACAATTTTTATGTACTAAAACTTATTGATTTGTCAGAAAATTCTTGGTCAAAAGTGGCATAAATTTTGGAGAAACTTTTTCAGCAAACCCTAAGTTAGATTTTCAAATATAGTCGTTTCAAATAAGTTTGAGACAGAGGAGTGTGAGCATCTTGCTCACTATACTAAGAATATGGTAGGTTCGTTTTGTCTCATTTCTATTTGAATTAACTATAAAACTAATTTAGCGTCCAATACCTACATAATGGAAACCAGCCATTTCTAACTTAGAACGATCCAAGAAATTACGACCATCAATAATTACAGGGTTAGCCATTACTTGAGCCATTTTACCGTAATCAAGGCTTAAAAACTCTTTCCAATCTGTTACTAAAACCAAAGCATCACAGCTATCAGCTAACATTTCAGCATCGGTTTCAATGATGACATTAGATAAACCATGACTTAACCCAGACTGAGAAACAATGGGGTCATAAGCCTTAAGTTTTGCCCCTAAACGGTTCAACTGTTCGATGATGATTAAAGCAGGTGCATCTCTCATATCATCGGTATCTGGTTTAAAGGTTAAACCTAATAAACCGATAGTTTTCCCTTTAAGGATTTTCAGTTCTTGTTGTAATTTTTCAAGAGCAATTAATCGTTGACGCTTGTTAACATTAACAGCAGCATTGAGTAATTCTGTCTCGTAATTGTAATCGGTTGCAGTATGAATCAAAGCCAAAACATCTTTGGGGAAACAAGATCCACCCCAACCAATACCAGCTTGTAAGAACTTGTTACCGATACGAGAATCTAAACCGATACCAGCAGCTACCTGGGTAACATCAGCACCCACGCGATCGCAGATATTAGCCACTTCGTTGATAAAACTAATTTTAGTAGCTAAGAAAGCATTAGCAGCATACTTGATCATTTCGGCCGAGTTTAAGTCTGTCACTACCACAGGAACAGGAGGTAAACTTTGATCATCACCGAACTTGCGGTCAACCAAAGGTTGATAGAGTTCTTGCATCATAGTGATCGCCTTATCGTTGTTGCTACCGAGAACGATGCGATCGGGGTTAAAGGTATCAAAAACAGCCGATCCTTCCCGTAAAAATTCAGGGTTACTAACCACATCAAAATCCACGTCAGCAGGAGCATTTTCCCGTTGGGCAAACCCATCCATAACAATCATTCTTACCCAGTCCCCAGAACCGATAGGAACAGTAGACTTATTAACAATGACCTTGTAACCACCGTTTAAATTTTCACCGATCCCTCTAGCTACAGCTTCAACATAACGGGTATCGCTTTCTCCGTTAGGTAAAGCAGGGGTTCCTACAGCAATAAAGAGGATTTCTCCGTGATTAACCCCGGCCGCTAAATCGGAAGTAAACTCCAGACGGCCAGCTTCCATACAACCGTGCATTAATTCTGAGAGTCCAGGTTCATAAATAGGAGATTGACCGGACTTCATCAGTTTTACCTTTTCCTCGTTATTATCGATACAAATAACGTGGTGACCAATATGAGATAAACATACCCCAGTTACTAAACCAACATAACCAGTTCCAATGACACAAACTCGCATAAATTTTATCCTCTAAATTTAATATTGTTTAAAACAAGGCATTCTCGGAACGATACAACAACAATTATTCTACGAGTTGGACTTATTTTAAACTAAGTTGTCAAAAAACAGTTTAACTATCTTTTGAGACTCGTTCTGCAAAATCCTTGATAGCCAATTCTAACCCATCTTTTAGGGGAATAGTAGGTTCCCAACCTAAATAAGTTTTTGCTTTAGTAATATCGGGTTGTCTTTGTTGAGGATCATCTTGGGGCAAGGGTTTATAAACTAACTCAGCATCAGGATTAATCATTCCCTGAATCATTTGAGCAAGTTCTAATATGGTATATTCCCCAGGGTTGCCTATATTAATAGGGCCAATATAATCCCCATTCATCAGACGCATTAACCCTTCTACTAAATCAGAAACATAGCAAAAACTGCGAGTTTGAGAACCATCCCCATAGATTGTTAAAGGTGTGCCTTTTAGAGCTTGCACAATAAAATTACTGACCACTCTACCGTCATTTTCTAACATTCTCGGTCCGTAGGTATTAAAAATACGTGCCACTCGAATGTCAGTTTTATGTTCTCGATGATATTCAAAAGCGAGGGTTTCCGCCACCCGTTTTCCTTCATCGTAACAAGCACGTGGCCCTGTACAACTGACGTTACCCCGATATTCTTCTGGTTGGGGATGAACATCGGGATCACCGTAAACTTCTGAGGTAGAAGCTAAAAGTATACGTGCGTTTACCCGTTTAGCTAAACCCAACATATATAGAGTCCCTAACACATTAACTTTAATGGTTTTAACGGGATTATATTGATAATGAATAGGAGAAGCAGGACAAGCTAAATGATAAATTTGATCCACTTCTAAACGGATGGGTTCCGTGATATCGTGGCGGACCAACTCAAAATAAGGATTACCAATCCACTTGACAATATTGCGTTTGTCACCAGTGTAAAAGTTATCTAAGCAAAGGACTTCGTGTCCTTGTGCCATTAAGCGATCAATGAGATGGGACCCAATGAAACCAGCACCACCCGTAACTAAGATTCTCATGAAGCCTACAAGTTCAAAGTTGAAATTATTATTAACTTACCCTTGCTTTGAGTTTTGGCCAACCCCTTAATGGAAAATAATAGGAGTTACGCATTGACAGATGGTTTACAATGTGCATAGTCCAAACAGAGAAAGCGATCGCTGTTAACAAAAAGCAAAAAACTGATAAAATAGAGAGGATTATAAGAACTGGAGGTAGATATCCGAACTATAACGAAGAAATCAACGGCTAAATGTCATTTAGAACTCTATACTTACTATTTAATTGCTGAATCCAAATATTCGGGTTGTAATCGTTTATCCGAGATATTTGAGGATTTATCTCATGATAGTGTTAACCGTTTTTTATTAAGAGAAAGCTATAAACCTGTTGATTTATTCAATGAATTTAAACAGCACATTGAACTGAGTGGGGGAACCTTAAGTATTGATGAGACAGTCATTGAAAAACTTTATAGTAATCCTAAATTAAGTAAATTTATTGGTTATTTCTGGTCAGGAAATAAACATAAAACTATCAAAGGAATTAATTTAGTTACTTTATTATATACTGACCCTAATGGAATTTCAGTCCCTCTAAATTATCGACTTTATGATAAAGAAGATAATCTGTCTAAAAATGATTATTTTCGGATGATGCTATCGGAAGTTTTAGCTTGGGGACTGAGGCCAATTTATGTAACTGGTGATAGTTGGTATTCATCTAAAGAGAACCTTAAAATTTTGAAAACCAGAATAGGTTCATGATAGGATTAGTCAAAATCGACAGTATTCAATCGTACAAGACCATTCATCCGTGGAAGCTTAAATGACGACATGGCACTGTTCCTACAAAGTTGCCAATAAGTTTAGAACCTTTAACCGGATGTCCATAAATTATTGCANGCT
>NZ_AADV02000252.1 GCF_000167195.1 Crocosphaera watsonii WH 8501
TCATTTTTAAGATTTATTACCTTATAAATTAGCGGAATATATACGCTAACATCAAAAGAGGTTGTTTGTTACAGTTAAGGCTAATGTCATCACATTCCGAACTTAAGACCAGTCAAGATGTCCACCTGAGAGCCAAACAAATTAAGAGTCTAATTCGCTCTCTTAAACAGAAAATAAAGAAAATTGAACGGGAAGGGGAAGTAGCACCAGCTAATTGTTATATTATTCGTTATCAGGTTAATGGAAAGGGAACAATCTACTGGTATTATAAACTACAGGCTGCTGAATCAATTTTTCCTATGGCCACTAATAATGAGAAAAAAACCAAATATAAATATTTAGGACGAGCCGGAAGTTCTGCTCATATTGATGCTGTAGAAAAACTCACTAGAAGAAATCTCATTGATGAATTAGAACGAGTCATTCAATCTCTAACTGAAAGCTACTTAGATATCTATATTGGAACCGAAACTGAATGAAGCTATTTAATATTTAAAATCCCCTAAAAAGATGGAAAGAGAGTTTTTAAAATCACCTTAATTCTCTATTTTAGCTCTGGAGATATGTTTAGCGTAAAATTTACGCTAACAATTGTTTTTTATCCAAAGTCCAACCCTAACAGTCACAGCAATTAATGACAATGATGCTAATGTGGGAACTCAAATTACCCTCGCTTCGGGGGCTTTGCTAACTCTCAACAGTGATGGCACTTTTGAATACGATCAGAACGGAGCCTTTGACGACCTTGAACAAGGACAAACGGATACCGATAGCTTTACCTACACCATTACTGATGGGCAAGAAGTTAGTCCCTCCGACTCCGCTCCTTCTCCCCCTCCCGGCTTCGGAATTG
This sequence comes from Crocosphaera watsonii WH 8501, assembly GCF_000167195.1. Lineage (GTDB taxonomy): Bacteria > Cyanobacteriota > Cyanobacteriia > Cyanobacteriales > Microcystaceae > Crocosphaera > Crocosphaera watsonii. The sequence goes on from NZ_AADV02000252.1 coordinate 854, forward strand.
CCGACCCACGAGTTTTCAATGAAGATAGTACTACTGTAAATATCACAATTAACGGTACGGCTCCTCAACTCCCCGTTGCTGAAGATGACTCAGCCAACACCGATGAAAAGAACCAAGTAGAAATAGATGTCTTAGCCAATGATACCGATACCAGTGGTACAGGTATTAGCGTAACCAGCTTAGACAATACAGGACTATTAGGGCAAATCAGTACCGATGGCACAACGGTAACTTACGATCCCAATGGACAATTTGATTCCCTCCCCCTTGGTGGACAAGACAGTGAAATCTTTAGCTATACCATTACTGATGGCAATGGGGAAATCGATAGTGCCGTTGTCACTGTCACCATCGATGGGGTCAATGATCCTCCAGTAGCGGTGGATGACGATGAGCAAACCCAACAGGGAGTAAGGGTGAGTGTCGATGTCTTAGCTAATGACTCTGATATTGACCAAGGAGATGTCTTAAGTATTGACAGTTTTACTACTCCTGGTAACGGTTCAGTCCAAGAAGTAGAGGGGGAATTATTATATACTCCCAATGCTGATTTCTTTGGAACCGATACCTTTACTTATACCGTCACCGATAGCAATGGTGGGTTTGCTACAGCAACAGTCACGGTGGAGGTTGAACCACCTCCCTTTGTTCCAGAGTTTGGCAGCATTGATGGTGAGACTATTGAAGTTGAAGGAAGCAGGAAACTTGTTTTTGCTGGTGGTGGCAACGATCTGGTTGATAGTTCTGTCAGCGAAGGTGAGAACCGTATCTACTTACAAAGTGGAGATGATATTGCCATTCTGGGACAAAGCGATCGCATTCTTGGGGGAGTTGGTGATGACCAATTCTTTGTTACTTCTGATGGGGATAATACCATTACTGGAGGTGAAGGAAGGGATCAATTCTGGATTGCTACTGGAGATTTCACTGATGGAATCAATACAGTTACCGACTTTACCATTGAGGAAGATGTCATCGGTATTGCTGGATTTGGCATTGGTTTTGATGGTGTTGAGTTAAGTCAAGTAGGAGATGATGCACTAATCGGAATAGGTGGCAGTGATTTTGCACTGCTTCTGAATACTAACATTAATGATTTAAGTGCTAGTGATTTTGCTTTTGCTTAATTAGGATTTTCCAGAAGATAATTAAAAAAAAATTCATCCCTCAACTTGCAGAAGTTGGGGGATTTATTTATCTAGATAAATAAATCACTTTTTATCAAGAAAGATTATCTATAATAAAGTAAATATCTTTAACTACTTATAAGTATGACCAACTCGGTTAACCCTGCCACTGGAAACCTTTGGGACTTAGACTGGTATCGTCCCCAACATCAGCAAGATAGCGACACTTTAGAACAACTGGGATTTATTCCAGGCTTAAAAGAAATACTCATGCTGCGTCAAGTCCATGGTTTAGAACATGGTACTGTTTGGGTACTGAGCGAAACTAGACACGGGTTACAAGATAACGAAAATTTGGGGGGTTTATCCACTCCCAATGGTTTCTATCTCTACGGAGAGGTTAACCATTTAGACTTACAAAAAGCCGTCACCAAAGCCTTACAACGGTTTCGGGCGGGGGTTTGGAATTTAGCTGTACATCCCCGTTGCGGTACCAATATGTCTGTCAATATGTTGTTAACCACCAGCTTTGCACTGGGAACTCATTTTTTATTGCCCAAAGGACCTATTGAACAAGCTTTAGGCTTACTCTTGGCAACCTCCACCGCATCACAACTGTCCCCTGACTTGGGTATCTTGGCACAAAAATATCTTACAACCGCTATTCCCTTCAATTTAGAACTGGGACAAATCGCCCGAACCCGTGATTTTTCAGGCCATCCAGCCTATTTTGTTGAACTTGCTTGGCGAGATTCTTAATAAAACTTAAACTTTTGTAGTAGCAAGGTGTTGCGATCCAATAGTAGGCTTTTATAGATAAGGACTTTTTTTCCTTCCCTTTCAATATCAATTTATTAAGGACAATACCTATGGTCAAGCGTGGAGACAAAGTTAGAATCAAACGTAAAGAATCTTACTGGTACAACGATGTTGGTACCGTTGCTACTGTGGATAAGGCCGGCATTCTCTATCCTGTAGTGGTTCGTTTTGATAAAGTCAATTACAATGGCTTTAGTGGTAGTGCCACTGGAGTTAACACCAACAACTTTGCTGAAAACGAAGTAGAAGTTGTCGAGTCTAAGTAATTACTTTCAGGATTAAATGCCAGAGTTGCCTGAAGTTGAAACGGTTTGCCGAGGGTTAAATCAATTGACCTTCGGACAAACTATTGAGGGTGCAGAAGTATTGTTGGATCGTACACTTGCTTACCCCCCTTCTAGCCAAGAATTTTTAGACCAGATCCAAAATGCTACTTTTGACAAGTGGCAAAGAAGAGGTAAGTATTTACTGGTTCCCCTACAAGAGAAGAAAGGATGCTTAGGGGTTCATCTACGCATGACCGGTCAATTATTATGGGTAAAGGAAAACGAACCCTTATCCCGTCATACCCGTTTACGTTTGTTTTGTAACCAGTCGCAAGAATTAAGATTTGTCGATATTCGCACCTTTGGTAAGGTGTGGTGGGTTCCCCCCAACCAACCTCCGGAAAACATCATCACAGGACTGCAAAAATTGGGTCCAGAACCCTTTGCAAAGGAATTTTCTATAGATTACTTCATCGACAGGTTAAAACGTCGTCAGCGCAATATTAAGACGATTCTCCTGGATCAAGCGATCGTTGCCGGGATGGGTAATATCTATGCCGATGAAGCTTTGTTTAAAAGCGGTATCTTACCCACAACCTTAGGGAAAGACTTAACCCCTCAACAGGTTAAACGGTTACGAGAAGCTATGATAGAAGTGTTAAAAACAGCTATTGATCAGGGTGGAACAACCTTTAGTGATTTTCGAGGGGTTACTGGGATAAATGGCAACTATGGGGGTGTTGCTTGGGTTTATGGTCGTCATAAACAACCCTGTCGAGTCTGTGGGACACCCATAGAAAAGATTAAGTTGGGGGGGCGATCGTCCCATTTTTGTCCTCAATGCCAAAATTAATCACCTTTTAGAATCCCCGTTGATTTATCACGGGGGTGCGATTCGTTCCTACGAAATCCCTCACGGGGTGACAAGTAGGTTGAAAAGTAAGTCCAGAGCGGTTTTTCTCTGTTACCCGACCCTAAACAATTGTCGGCAACCAGAGAGCTTATTGAGAATGAACGATAATGATAATCATTT
>NZ_AADV02000251.1 GCF_000167195.1 Crocosphaera watsonii WH 8501
ACGCCCCACACTACGGGGGAAATCTTTTCGACAATTCCTCTTTTTATGGCTTCATCCGCCAACTTTGAAGGTGTCCAATGGGCTCACTGGTCTGTCTGATTTGTCACATTCTTCACAAGCGATCGCTACAATCTGGACTACTTGTTCGACCGTAAAGGATTTTGTTGTTCCAGGTCTTGGGCGATCGCTTAAAATTCCTTTGATCAAGACCATTAATGCTTTCTCCGTTACCTGTTGTTCTTCGGCGGCACTCAGTTTTTCTCTCTCCTCAAACCATCGCGATCGCCACTGACGCACTTGTACTCGGTCTAATTCTAATCTTCGACTAATCGAACTATTGCTCTCTCCTGATGCTGCGGCTAAGATTAGCTTGGCTCGTCTAACAAGGCGATAGGGGTTTGTTGTCCCTCTCACTATTTGTTGGAGTACTGTTTTCTGTAGGTTGGAGAGGTTAATTGGCAATGCTTTTATCATGGACATCAACTTCGAGATTCTTCCGTTAGTTTCATTGAAACACATTGTCGTGGCTAGTCACGAAAGTTTCTGTAAAAATCTGGTGGATTACTTTCGCCAAGCTGCACTAGAAGGAAGAAAACGAGAATTAATAGTTAAACAATTATGTTTGAGGGGTGTTGGTAAAATAGAGCTAACATATTCCGCTGCTTCGGCCAATTCTGCTTCTAAAAGTTGCTTTTGTTCCGTTAAATCTTGACTCAATTGATGTAGCCTTAAACCTGCCCTAATCCTAGCAATAAACTCGTTCATTTCGATGGGTTTACAGAGAAAATCATCGGCTCCGGCATCCAAACCCTTGACCCGATCTTCCACCGATCCCAGAGAAGTCAGTAAAATAAAAAAAGTGGTGGCTAAATCAGGAAGACTCTTCACCTGACGACACACTTGCAACCCACTTACCCCCGGCATCACCCAATCACAAATAATCATCGCTGGGTGTAACTCCTTGGCCTTAACTAACCCTTCTTCTCCATTGCCAGCGCAAACCACATCATAACCCTGACGTTTGAGGGTTCTCTCTAAGAGCAAGCGAATAGTGGAATCATCATCAATCAATAAGATTTGAACCATAATTGACAGTTATGAGGAGTTTGAGCAAGAATTGAGCCAAAAGATTTCAGGGGAATTCAACAGCAACTTAACTACTATTGTAGAAGTTAGGGTAAACTAGAGCTAGTTATTATGATTATGATAGGGATATGTGATTCCTATTCTATCTGTCTCAACTATAGTTGATTGTAGAGGCTTTGAATCATTGAGCGTCCTCCGAGAGATTTCCTTTAAAGTAAATAGCGACCTAAAAGCATTGGACGAGGTTTTAGGTTACTTTGATCAACTAAATCAAGCTTGGATACCAAAAAAAGATTGGCTGCACTGTCAACTAGCTTTAGCAGAAGGTTTTACAAATGCGGTGCGTCACGCTCATAAGGATATTTCTGGGGATATCTTTGTGGAAATTGAAATTAAATTAAGGTCTGATAGCTTAGAAATGAGGATTTGGGACTTTGGACCATTTTTTGACTTACAGGCATTTCTGGAAGCTAATGCTGATAAGGATAACCGTTTTGCTGGTCATGGCCAAGGACTACCTATCTTACAAAAAATATCTGCTCAATTAAGTTATGAGCGCAAAAACGATGAGCGCAACTGCCTGTTAATAATCAAAAAATTTTCCCTTCCCTAAGCTCGTCGGGATAGAATATTATTATGTCTAATATTAACCCTACTATTTCCAGTGAATGGCTCGCTGGTCAACTTTCTAATCCTAACCTTGTTATTATTGATTGTCGCTTCCGTCTAGGAGATCCTAACTGGGGATATGAACAATATCTAATCAATCATATCCCAGGAGCTTATTATTTAAACTTAGATCAAGATTTATCTGCTCCCGTTACCACCCACGGTGGCCGTCACCCTTTGCCCGATCCCTCTACTTTTGCTAAAAAATTAGAGTCTATGGGGATTACATTGGGGGAAACTTTAGTTCTTGCTTACGATGATCTCCGCTTTGCTTTTTCCGCCCGTTTATGGTGGTTATTACGTTACTTTGGCCATGAAAAAGTAGCCGTTTTAGATGGAGGTTGGACAGGTTGGCAAAGCAATAATTATCCCCTGGATAGTAGCACTCCATCCCTAAAATCAGGGAATTTCCTACCCCAACCCCATGATCATTGGCTCGTAGATATTGAAGCCCTCAAACAACGCAAAGACTCAGCCAAGGTTATTGTAATCGATTCACGAGACGGCGATCGCTATGAAGGGAAAAGGGAACCCATCGACCTGATCGCAGGTCATATTCCAGGGGCGGTTAATTCCCCCTGGAAGGACGTTAGCAACCAAGAAGGTTATATCAAACCTCAACCGCAACAAAGGGGCTTGTGGGCTAATTTTGAAGGTTCTGAGGAGATAATTCTCTATTGCGGTTCGGGAGTTACCGCTTGTGTCAATCTTCTTTCTCTGGAATCAGTAGGGATAAAAGGAGCAAAATTGTATCCTAGGGGTTGGAGTGATTGGTGTTCCTACTTAGGTGAAAGATAATCTCCTAGATTCACTTAAATACAATCCTTCCTAGAAACTGGTAAGCTTTTAAGGTAAAATTTTAGTTAAGTAACCTTACTAATCTAAACAATTAAGCTACTTATCTATTCTTTATTTTTATTTATACTTAGGTCTCAATTTTATGGATGCTACGAATAGTTGTCTATGTCAGAAAGAGCGTCTTTCTATATTTGTTGATGGGAATAATATGTTTTATGCTCAGCAAAAAAATGGTTGGTTTTTTGATCCCAGGCGAGTTTTAGACTATTTTACCAATGATCCCCACGTTTCTTTAATTAATGCTTTTTGGTACACCGGTTTAAAAGATTCTCAGGATCAAAGGGGTTTCCGTGATGCTTTGATTAGTTTGGGATATACAGTAAGAACAAAAATTTTAAAGGAATACTACGATGATACCTCGGGAAGATACTCCCAAAAAGCAAACCTGGATATTGAAATTGTCGTGGATATGTTTAACACTGTGGATCAGTATGATCGGGTTATTCTATTTAGTGGGGACGGAGATTTTGAACGGGCGATCGAGTTATTGAGATCAAAGAATACCCATATTACTGTTGTTTCTACAGAAGGTATGATCGCTAGGGAATTACGCAATGCAACTGATCGTTATATTGACTTAAATGATATCAAGGATAGTATAGAAAAGCAAGACTACTGACTAACTAATTATTATGGACTCTCCCGAAAAGAAGCGTAGAAGATCCCTCGCTAGAAAGGTTGATAATGAAGTGGAAAAAATCATCCATAAGGTGATGACGAATGAGGGGTTAGAGCAAACTATTGCCAGAGCCGTAGTTAAAGGGTTTATCGCTTTAATTAGGGTTTGCTGAAAAAGTTTCTCCAAAATTTATGCCACTTTTGACCAAGAATTTTCTGACAAATCAATAAGTTTTAGTACATAAAAATTGTTTAAAGTATAATCAAAATTAATGAAAGGCGGTTTGATGAGTTCCCCTGTTCTATTATTAGTAAATAAGGACAAAAAAAGCGACAAAAACTGCCTCAGAAGTTTAGAAAGATTGACAAATAAAAATGTAATAGCAATAGATGTAATGGAGGTTTCAGGGAGTTTTGTCATCACGAGATTTAGGCTAAATCTTCGTTTAGCTTGTCCAAACTTTCCCTCAATAGCATTACGGAAGCATTCATCGGAGTGGGCTTGTTTCTTTTCTTCTTCACTGACATTTTTCGGAGGTCTTCCTAACTTCGGACCACTGATTCTTATCCCTCTTTCCTTACACCAATTTCTGTTTTCCCTAGTTCGATAAATTTTATCTACATGGACGGATTCGGGATAATAGCCAAACGTTTCTTTATACTTTTCTACTTGTTCTTTTAAATGACAAGATTCATTGAAGTTTTCCCAACTTATTTTGTCTAGAAACACATAGTTATCTACACAGCTTACTGAGAGTTTAGCTCCAAACTCTATTGTTTTCCTAAATTCCCGTCANTGGTACCGGCTGAATTCAGTCTCCTCCTTCTCCTCCCTTCTTTTTTTTTTTTTTTTTTTTTTTTTTTTTTTTTTTT
>NZ_AADV02000250.1 GCF_000167195.1 Crocosphaera watsonii WH 8501
GATAGAAATACCATAGACAAAAGCTGACGGGCCTCTCGAGGCAGGTATATAGCTTGATGACATTCCCATCAGTTATCAGCATATGTTCTATGCGAATTGAACCGATACACCTTGAAAGTAGTACCAGATTTCTAAACTAAGTGGGATCTAAAGACTTGTAAAATTAGCATCCTGAGTTAGAATGGTCTTATCTCTTTCCACTAGGGTGTATCAGTCAGAAAATCAACCCTACACCGAGAGAATTGATGCTTTAAGAGAAGTTCCAGCTAAGGTACGTATCTTATCTTGTGAACCCCTTTTAGGAGCGTTAGAATTAGATTTAACTGGCATTTATTGGGTAATTGTTGGGGGTGAGTCGGGTTTTAAACATCGTCCTATTAAACCTGAGTGGGTTCAGTCTATTTTAGAGCAAACACAAAAAGCAGAGGTTCCCTTCTTTTTTAAACAATGGGGAGGACGCTATTCTAAAGCAGGTGGTAGAATTTTTAATGACAGAACTTGGGATCAAATGCCTATTGCTTGGAATGAACATTTGATGCAATATAAGCATAAATTTTCTAGCAAAAGTAAGTTGATGAAAATAAAACAGAAATTTTTACTTTCTACACATTAGCTAATGGTAATTTTATATCGCACTGCTTTAACTTTCAGACAATAAGTTAACAAAATTTGTTGCTTTCATAATCAAAATTTGTTGATAATTTGATAAAGCTAAAAGATGTTTATCTCCTGTTACAATATGGGTTGCTTTTCCAATAACTGCACAATCAATTACCATATCATCATCAGGATCATCAGGAACAGCTTTAAGATTTCCCGTAATACTAACTAAGCGAGAAAAGCTTTTTACTTCATCAACTGCTAATTGTGTCATGTCTTCAGAAAATTGAAATTTTAATAACAGTTTTTCAGCAAACTCATCTAATATCTCTTGACAAGTTACTGATTCAATTTGACCTATTTTTGCTAATGCTAAACAGCGAAATGGTTTTCCGTTTGGGGAAAGCAACGCAGACAGCAAGATATTGGTATCAAAAACAACGGTATATTTCACTATTTTTCATGTACAATTTCATCAATTAATCGTTCTTTGTCTTCTTCGGTCATTTTGTCCCAATTATATCCTCTTTGCTGTGCTATTGTTTGCATTTTATCATGACCATACCTAGATAAAGATTCCCATTCTTCCCATTCTTGAAGTAGTAAGAGTTTTAAAATTTCTCCCTGTTGTTGAATAGGTAATTGTTTTATTAAGTCGATAACTTGTTCATTGGTTAAATTCAGTGTTGGCATAATTTATCCAGATAAAGATTACAACAGTGACTATTATCTATCTTAAACAATTCAGAGAGATGCAAAACACAAAAAGGGTAATGTTGGGTTTTGTCTCTCAACCCAACCTACAAGATCAGCGATCGCACTATAAGATCGGCGATCGCACTAAATTAATTCGTAATATCCGTTTATTTTAAGTTTAATGTTAGATGCTGTATCTGGAAGTATTTTATTTAAGTCAATTTCCAGTGATTCTCTTTGATGTAATAAAAAATATTGTTGATCAATTTTTTGAAGTTCTGCTAATGGATAAAAAACTTCCTTTAATTCTTGCGTCTGTGTATCTTGATAAATGAAAGATAAAGAATCAAGATAGGTAATTTCTGGATCTCGTTCTTCAATTTTAACTTTTAAAGGTCGGTCATTCAATCGGTATAATTTCGTTTATTTTGATTTTTCAGATTCTACCCCAGTTAAAATTGTTCCTAATTTCCTAAATGGTTTATCATCTGAATCAAGAACTAAAAGATAAGGACAACTACCATACGCAAAGTAGGCTGATAAGGAATATTCTGGTTCGTTTAAAGGTGGATCTATAGTAATTTTTCTGCCATTAACTGTTATAGAATTGATATTGATAATAGAACCCACAGCTAACCTTTTAGGAATACTATTTATTAAAGAGTCAATACTTGTAGTCGATTTTGTAAAATCTTTATCTAGAGAAATAGTATTAGTTATTTTTTCTAGATTTGGTTCATTATTAAATGGTTTTAAATATGGTCGAGAAACATACAAAGCTTTATTAATTGTTTTTGAGAGACTATTAGAATCAAAGTTAAAGTAATTAAGATAATCACCTAGTTCTATAGCCCTATTATCAAAGCCAAATTCAGTAGGTATTAGGAGATGTTGATTAGGAGATATCCGTATTTTTATTTTCGATTCTTTTGTAGAAATTTTATTAAAAAGCTGATCTCTTTGGTCAACTTCAGTCAATTTGTAGGAATTTTTAGAGATCATTTGTAATTCCATAGATTCTAAATTCATAGATAAATCGCTCGGATTCCAAATATCTAGGAATCTGATATAAGGTGATGCTGTTAAACGAGAAACAGAAGGTCCCATGCCACATGGATCTAAAAAGAAATTTTCAGGACTTTTAAATTTAGAGATTAAAGACTTATCTAAATAGGAGTAAGTATAACCGACTAATCCTCTTTGATTGGGATTTTCACTGATAACTTTTTTAATCCAAGTGTGAACAGCATTTGGCATTTTATCATCATACTTTAAGGATAAAAGTTTAGGAAACTGCAAGATACTACCACCTGATGCTGAAATTTTCTCTAATGAAAGGGATTGATCTGGCAATGCACTTAAAATCACATCAGTTCCCATAATAGAAGTCCACTTCGCATCATTTAGTGATGATTGAAGTTCAGCGTATATCGGGGCATAAGTAAATTCATTGCCTTCTCCATCACGATTCATTATTTCATTTTCATACTCCTCACTATTTTGATTAAAAATCTTCTTTTCATAAACTTCTTTTGTGATTGTTTTCTCTTCATAAGAAGCATTTAACTGTTCATTAGCTACTATCGTTCTATCATTATCATGATAAGTATATTCATATCCTGAGGGAGTTAAATATCGAGAAACTAAATCTTTATTTCCACTTTCGTTTCTAAATTTTTGTATACTTTCATACACAGGATTTTTTGATTGTATAATGGGAGGTGTTTCTAAACCAAGAATATCATTAAACTCTTCAGGAAACTTAGTTGCTACAAAAGATAAAACAGGATACTCATTATTACCCGTCAAGTGTCTATAATCTATAAAATTGGATGAATAGCTTCCTCGAAATAGTCCAGGTTCTAAACCTGAGTTTTTTCTTTCAAAATCTTGATTAGAGTCAGACGGTAATTCATGATAAAATAGGAGAAAGACTGCAATAAAAATAGCAAATGCTCCTGTTCCTTTGATTATCCCTTTATTTAGGTTCACACTTAGTTCAAGAGTTCCTATAAATAAAAAACCTGCTACAGCAGCAGTAAAAGCAGCTAAAAATCTAATAATTGCAAATGTTGAAGTATTTAATTGTTGAGGATTAAAAATAATCAAAACGAATGTTAATAATACTCCACTAGCTAAAATTATTGCGATAATGCGTTCCCATAGTGGGCTAGAGTTATTCATCCCAGATTCCGCACTTCAAAAAGTAGCATTAAATACTACAAGCCTGGGTTTAATAATTAAGTATAATTGCTTAAGCTCTTGAAGACAAAAAAGTGGGATAATTGCTTAAGTTGTTTCCTCTGTAAAAAAAGAGCGAAAAATGTCTTATTTAGAAGAAATACAAGTTAAAAATTTAGACCATTTAGGGATAGTAGCTGGTTTAATTGATGAAATAGGAATAGTCAAAATAATTAATAATAAATTAGGAATAGATGTTAGAGAAAAAATCTCAGCAGGTACAGTAGTTAAGTCTATTTTAATCAATGGACTAGGATTTGTTTCAAGACCTCTATATTTATTCAGTCAGTTTTTTCAAGATAAAGCCATTGAGAAATTGTTAGGAGAAAGAATTAAACCTGATTACCTTAATGATGATAAAATTGGGAGAGTAATGGATGAATTATATAAATATGGACTAAATGATATTTTTATTGAAGTAGTTTTAGAAGTAATTAAAAAATTTAAAATAGACCTTAAATACTCCCATTTAGATTCCACATCATTTCATTTAGATGGAGAATATAAAAGGGAAGAAGATAAAGAGAAACAGGAAGAAAAAAAAATTATTAAAGAAAGACCAATTTTTATTAAGAAAGGATATTCTCGGGATCATAGACCAGACTTAAAACAATGTGTCTTGGATTTAATAACAAGCCAAGATGGAGATGGTACCGACTCGATCGA
>NZ_AADV02000249.1 GCF_000167195.1 Crocosphaera watsonii WH 8501
TTTTTACAAAGGGTACCACAACTGGACATTTAACCCCTTCCACATGATGGGAGTAGCAGGTGTATTAGGTGGAGCATTACTCTGTGCTATTCACGGTGCAACAGTAGAAAATACCCTATTTGAAGATGGTGAACAAGCTAACACTTTCCGTGCTTTTGAACCTACTCAAGCAGAAGAAACCTACTCCATGGTGACTGCAAACCGTTTCTGGTCTCAGATTTTCGGAATTGCTTTCTCCAACAAACGTTGGTTACACTTCTTCATGTTATTCGTACCCGTAACAGGGTTATGGATGAGTGCCATTGGTATCGTTGGTTTAGCCTTAAACCTACGTGCTTATGACTTTGTCTCTCAAGAATTACGGGCAGCAGAAGACCCCGAGTTCGAGACATTCTACACCAAAAACATTTTATTAAACGAAGGTCTGAGAGCTTGGATGGCTCCTCAAGACCAACCCCATCAAAACTTTGTATTCCCTGAGGAGGTACTGCCCCGTGGTAACGCTCTCTAACTCTGGCGTTGGTCGTGATCTGGAATCTAGCGGTTTCGCTTGGTGGTCAGGCAATGCTCGTCTGATTAACCTTTCCGGTAAACTTCTAGGCGCCCACGTCGCTCACGCTGGTTTAATCGTATTCTGGGCCGGTGCGATGACTTTGTTTGAAACCGCCCACTTTGTCCCTGAAAGGCCCATGTATGAACAGGGCTTAATCCTTCTTCCCCACATTGCTACCCTCGGTTGGGGTGTAGGCCCTGCTGGTGAAGTTATTAATACCTTCCCCTTCTTCGTTGCGGGAGTATTACACTTAATCTCTTCTGCCGTTCTTGGTTTCGGTGGTATTTACCACGCCTTAAGAGGTCCTGAAACTTTAGAAGAGTATTCCAGTTTCTTCGGTTATGACTGGAAAGATAAGAACCAAATGACCAACATTATTGGTTATCACCTCATTCTCTTAGGAGGTGGTGCGCTATTGTTGGTGTTCAAAGCCATGTTCTTTGGCGGTGTCTATGACACTTGGGCTCCTGGTGGCGGAGATGTGCGTGTGATTACTAATCCTACTTTGAACCCCGCAATTATTTTCGGCTATCTGCTGAAAGCACCTTTCGGGGGAGAAGGTTGGATCGTTGGTGTGGACAACATGGAAGATATTATTGGCGGCCATATTTGGGTTGGCTTAATTTGTATCTTCGGTGGTGTTTGGCACATCTTAACCAAGCCTTTTGGTTGGGCCCGTCGTGCTTTCGTCTGGTCTGGTGAAGCTTACCTTTCTTACAGTTTAGGCGCGTTATCCTTAATGGGTTTCATCGCTTCTGTAATGGTTTGGTACAACAACACCGCTTATCCCAGTGAATTCTTCGGTCCTACTGGTATGGAAGCTTCTCAGTCCCAAGCATTCACCTTCTTGGTTCGTGACCAAAGAATGGGTGCTAACATCGGTTCTGCTCAAGGTCCTACCGGTTTAGGTAAATATTTAATGCGTTCTCCCACTGGTGAAATTATCTTCGGTGGTGAAACCATGCGTTTCTGGGACTTCCGTGGTCCTTGGTTAGAGCCTTTACGTGGGCCTAACGGTTTAGATTTAGATAAGTTAAGAAACGACATTCAGCCTTGGCAAGTACGCCGCGCTGCTGAATACATGACCCATGCTCCTTTAGGTTCTTTGAACTCTGTGGGTGGGGTTATTACCGACGTTAACTCTTTTAACTACGTTTCTCCCCGTGCGTGGTTAGCGACTTCTCACTTTACTCTCGGTTTCTTCTTCCTCATTGGTCACTTATGGCACGCTGGACGTGCGCGGGCGGCCGCTGCTGGATTTGAGAAAGGGATTGATCGTGAGAGCGAACCCGCACTATCTATGCCTGATATTGACTAATATTTAGGTTAAACGATTTTTAAAACCCTGCTTTTTGAGCAGGGTTTTTTCTGTTCTAAATAGTATCCCTGTCTATACATCCAGGAAATCCTAAGAAAAATGAGGGTCTAATTTGCCAAAAACCATCAGAAGAATCCGCATTTCTTCTAATAATCTTCTGTCCACAATAACCGTAATTTTTAATAATTGATCCTCTGAATTTAGGTAATCGACATAAAGAAGAGTTAAAAGCAATATCTCGAATTTTATTTGGTGACCATTCGAGTTTTTCTCTAAGCTTTTCAAGAGATTGTTGTGCCTCTTGACTATAGGTTTTAATCTGACGACTTTTTTGCTGATGTTGACTACGAAAACCCCCCAAAGGGGAGTCAACTCCATATAAATCACTATATTGATAAAATCTAGACCATAAATCAAAATCCCCAGCTAAGGGAAAATCGAGAGAAATATAACCCCCAATCTTCTCCCAAAGACTTCGTTTCCAAAAAGTGGATTCTTGTTGTATCCAGCCAATACGTTGTTCCCTAAAAGCTGAGGGTAAATAACGTCCGTCTAAAAATCCCTCTTTTGAATAACCTGGTATGGTTTTGACATGGAGACAAAATCCTTGCCAATCCCAAATAATGGGCTTAAGTGTTGTTAACCACTCTACTTCAGATAATTGGGAAAAAACACTGGCCACTGTTCTTAAGGCCCAAGGACAATACAGATCATCACTATTTAGCCAAGCCATAATCTCACCCGTAGCATGAGACAATCCCTTGTTAATGCCATCATAGTGACCATCATCTTCCTCACTACACCAATAATGCAAATATTTTTCATATTTTTTAATTATTTCTATACTGCCATCCGTTGAGCCTCCATCAATAATTATGTATTCTAAATTGGTTGGACTTTGGATAAAAAACAATTGTTAGCGTAAATTTTACGCTAAACATATCTCCAGAGCTAAAATAGAGAATTAAGGTGATTTTAAAAACTCTCTTTCCATCTTTTTAGGGGATTTTAAATATTAAATAGCTTCATTCAGTTTCGGTTCCAATATAGATATCTAAGTAGCTTTCAGTTAGAGATTGAATGACTCGTTCTAATTCATCAATGAGATTTCTTCTAGTGAGTTTTTCTACAGCATCAATATGAGCAGAACTTCCGGCTCGTCCTAAATATTTATATTTGGTTTTTTTCTCATTATTAGTGGCCATAGGAAAAATTGATTCAGCAGCCTGTAGTTTATAATACCAGTAGATTGTTCCCTTTCCATTAACCTGATAACGAATAATATGACAATTAGCTGGTGCTATTTCCCCTTCCCGTTCAATTTTCTTTATTTTCTGTTTAAGAGAGCGAATTAGATTCTTAATTTGTTTGGCTCTCAGGTGGACATCTTGACTGGTCTTAAGTTCGGAATGTGATGACATTAGCCTTAACTGTAACAAACAACCTCTTTTGATGTTAGCGTATATATTCCGCTAATTTATAAGGTAATAAATTTTAAAAATGACCAAAAATGAAACGGCTACGTCTGTCGAGGAATTCCTGGTGTGGAGGTCTAACCTCTTCCAAGGACTAAAAGCTAGAAAAGAAACTATTATAGCCCAGATTCCGCACTTCAAAAAGTAGCATTAAATACTACAAGCCTGGGGTTAATAATTAAGTATAATTGCTTGAGCTCTTGAAGACAAAAAAGTGGGATAATTGTTTAAGTTGTTTCCTCTGTAAAAAAAGAGCGAAAAATGTCTTATTTAGAAGAAATACAAGTTAAAAATTTAGACCATTTAGGGATAGTAGCTGGTTTAATTGATGAAATAGGAATAGTCAAAATAATTAATAATAAATTAGGAATAGATGTTAGAGAAAAAATCTCAGCAGGTACAGTAGTTAAGTCTATTTTAATCAATGGACTAGGATTTGTTTCAAGACCTCTATATTTATTCAGTCAGTTTTTTCAAGATAAAGCCATTGAGAAATTGTTAGGAGAAAGAATCAAACCTGATTACCTTAATGATGATAAAATTGGGAGAGTAATGGATGAATTATATAAATATGGACTAAATGATATTTTTATTTGAGTAGTTTTAGAAGTAATTTAAAAATTTAAAATAGACCTAAAATACTCCCATTTAGATTCACATCATTTCATTAGATGGAGATTTTAAAGGGAGAAGATAAGAGAACCCGGAGAAGAAAAATATTTAAAAAGACCATTTTTTTAAGAAGGAATTCTCGGAATCTAGACCGACTTAAACAATGGGCTTGAATTTATAACAGGCAAAAGGGAAAATTCCATTATTTTAAAATTGGAAAGGAATTAATCTAAAAACCGGATTTGAAACCTTTTTGGAATTCAAAGCAAAAAAGTTGAAAAACCCGGGTTGGAAA
>NZ_AADV02000248.1 GCF_000167195.1 Crocosphaera watsonii WH 8501
CTAACCGGTCGCTATTTGGATCGAGATGCGATCGCCAGTCTTAAATCTTACTTTGACTCAGGAAGCGATCGAATTAAGGTGGCTGCCTTAATTAATGCTAGTTCCCCTGAGATCGTTAAAGAAGCAGGTCTGCAACTCTTCGAGGAAGTTCCAGAGTTGATCCGTCCAGGGGGTAACGCTTATACCACCCGTCGTTATTCTGCTTGTTTGCGGGATATGGATTATTATTTGCGTTATGCCAGCTATGCTTTAGTAGCCGGAGATCCCACTGTTCTAGATGAACGGGTCTTACAAGGGTTACGGGAAACTTATAACTCTTTGGGCGTTCCCATTGCTCCCACAGTTCGGGGTATTCAAATAATGAAAGACAAGGTGAAAGCCATGGCCGTTGAGTCTGGAGTGCAAAACACCTCTTTTGTGGATCAACCCTTTGATCACATGAGTCGTGAGTTTAGCGAAATCTCCATTTAATGGCTTTTGTTGATAATTCAGGCGATCGCTTTTTCATAGAGGCGATCGCTTTTTCATAGAGGCGATCGCTTTTTCATAAAATCGAAAAGTTTGTAGTTAAGGCTTAAGCCTTAACTACAAACTTACGTTTATTTTTGCCTACCTACTTAGGGTTTGCTGAAAAAGTTTCTCCAAAATTTATGCCACTTTTGACCAAGAATTTTCTGACAAATCAATAAGTTTTAGTACATAAAAATTGTTTAAAGTATAATCAAAATTAATGAAAGGCGGTTTAATGAGTTCCCCTGTTCTATTATTAGTAAATAAGGACAAAAAAAGCGACAAAAACTGCCTCAGAAGTTTAGAAAGATTGACAACTAAAAATGTAATAGCAATAGATGTAATGGAGGTTTCAGGGAGTTTTGTCATCACGAGATTTAGGCTAAATCTTCGTTTAGCTTGTCCAAACTTTCCCTCAATAGCATTACGGAAGCATTCATCGGAGTGGGCTTGTTTCTTTTCTTCTTCACTGACATTTTTCAGAGGTCTTCCTAACTTCGGACCACTGATTCTTATCCCTCTTTCCTTACACCAATTTCTGTTTTCCCTAGTTCGATAAATTTTATCTACATGGACGGATTCGGGATAATAGCCAAACGTTTCTTTATACTTTTCTACTTGTTCTTTTAAATGACAAGATTCATTGAAGTTTTCCCAACTTATTTTGTCTAGAAACACATAGTTATCTACACAGCTTACTGAGAGTTTAGCTCCAAACTCTATTGGTTTTCCTGCTTTTCCCCTCACTATTGGACGAATATGCGGTTGAGTTAAACTTACAATTCTTTGAGGAACACTCTGGGTCTTATTCTCCCACATTGACTGTTGTTGTTCATAAACTTTTTTGATAGTCTCTAGACAATTTTTCTGTCTTTTACTCAGATTTTCCAGGGAAGCCCCAGCTTGAATAAGTCTTCTATATTCCTAAATTTTTCTTAAGGTATTTAACTGTTTCCCGATAGCTTTTCTTCTTTTTTGATAAGATACTTTTCGTTTTTTAGCTACTTTTAAGTATTCCTTTCTAGCAATTATTCTAGAAGTTCTCGGCTTTTTTCTCAATTTTACTCTTAATGGTTTATAAAGATTATCTATTATTCTTTCTGTCTCAATTCTGGCTTGATTTAATATGCCTAAATCCGTTGGGTATTTGATGTCTGCTGGCGCACAAGTCGCATCTAAAATTAGTTTACCTTTATTTTTTATTTTTTCTCCTTTTTCTTGGAGACAATCCTTTTTTTTTACTTCTTTATCACTCTTGTCTATTTCTCTTTTTACTATTTTTTTATTGATTTTGTTTATCAATTCTCCATCAATTCTTTTCCTAAAATGAACTAGCATTGAAGATTCCAGTGGTGGCTCTTGTTGATAACAATTTAAACCTATAAAGTATTGTAGATAGGGATTTTCTCTAATCTGTTCTATAGTTTCTCTATCACTTGTTCCTAATTTTTCCTTAATAATTAATGTCCCTAATGCCATTCTAAATAGTTTGGCTGGCGCACCTTTTTCTGCTGAAAAAAGTTTAGCATATTCTTCCTCAAAATCATCCCAAGGTATCAACTCTGCCATGATTACCCAACGATTATTGGGGGACAATTTGCCCTCGAAAGGTAATTCAAATTTTTCTGGGGGCGGTAAAGGTTGCTCCTCTTTTCGATACATTTGTTCTTGACCAACAACTGGGAGGTGTTTCTACCAATTATAGCGGTTTGTAGCCGACAAAGCTGATCTTTTTTGCGATCGCGAATATGGGTGTAACCTTTTAAAGAATAGGGTTTTGCTTTTATTCAGCAAACCCTAACTTAGATTCTGAAAGCTTGATTTGATAGGGTTTTTCCAATTCTTGTCACCCCCTCAAATCACGAATTGTTTTCCACGTCAGTGAACCATAAAAATGAGTGTTGCTCGTGACGATTATCATTAAAAATTTGATAAGTCGGCGTTAACCCCAGACTTGACTCGTGATTCCAAGACCGTTGATGATCTTTTTGAATTTGGGAGGCAATTTTGCGAGTTTCTATTACTCGACTCACGGGAGAAAAACGAGATAATTTGGGAATCCAATCTAGAGAGCGATAAGCGTTTAATAGGGTTTCGATGCCTTGAAAATATTTCAGGGCGTTTGATTCAGGATGAATTTTTTTCAAGTACAAACACAAGTTATAGGCATATTCCAAATCCGTACTGGTGTGGGTACAGTAAGATTTACGATAACATAGAGATAAATAGATTAATTTTTCAAGTTCCTCCACACTTCTATCAGCAAAGGCATAGCGAACACCTGCCAAAGTACGATGTAAATACCAAGCTCGCATATCTTCAATTTCAATAGCTGGACTTTGGGTAGTTCTTTCATCAGGATAATTCCAGAATACCCCTAGGGTACGATCGACGACCTTACTTTTAATAAAGGGCAAGATACGACTCTTAAATTCTGTATCCCCTGCGCCTCGGAAACTACCATCGTAGTACCCGAAACGATCGTGAATAGAACGACGATATAATGCCCCCACCCATGATAAATAACAGGTTTCTAAATAGACTAAATCCTGTTGATATTTTTTGCGATCATAGGGCATAATATCACTCACCCAACTACCATTTTTATCAACACTGGTGACTAAACTATGACCAGTTACCCAATCTAACTCAGGATCTTCATCTAATTCAGCGGCCAAGATTTCTAAACAACCAGGAAGAATAGTTTCATCGACTCCTAAGAAAGATAAGAAACGCGCCCTAGATAAGTCAATTCCTCTATTCCAAGCCGTTTGTATCGTTTCCCGTTGTTTGGAGCGCGCATAAACAATCGGAATATTTAACTCAGAAGCTAATTCTTGGAAAACTTGATATTCATCCCCTGGAGATCCACTATCCACTAAGATAATTTCCGCTTCTCCCCGTTGAACTAAGGTCTGATGTTGTAAGGCTCTTAAAAATAAAGGAAGTTTAGCAGCTGCATTATAAAGGGAAACAATCACACTAACGCGATAAACTGATTGATCCCGTCGATCATCCACCAACTCATAATCCCAATTATTGTTGAGAATATTATCTAATAATGTCTGCTCAATTAACTCATAACATTGAGCTTCTCTTTCCCCTGGTTTACCATACATGGCTTGTATGACAGTTGCTTCTTTGGTAAACCCTTGATTATTTAACGCTCGGTTTATATAGGACAGATCCCCAAATAAATCCTGATCTAACAGACGAATTGCTCGAAGTTTGTAGGTAGCAGCAACTAACTCATTCCCCCTTAGCTCCTCAATACGAGCAATTTCACGCCATAAGCGAACGCGATCGATACGGTAACCGTTCCCTAATTTGTCTTGTAAGCTTTGATTTTCTCCCCCAAAAGCTGACCCTAACTTCCAGCATTCTTTGACTTTATTTCCCAAATCTTTTTGGGTTAATTCTAAAGCATTAAAAGTGTACTTATAACGATTAACTAATTTTGGAGCTTTCAAGGTTTGAGCGTTGCGGGTTTCTTCTAATGGCTTCTGAATCCGAGCTTTCGTTTTTCCGATGGTGTTCTGAACTTGTTTATAAATAGGTTTGATTTGGGATTTGACTTGAGTTTTTACTACTTTAATCCCAGGAATTTTACCTAAACTAAATCCTGACTGATTAGACTGCCAATAGGTAACTAATTGAGAATACCACTCATTTAATTCTTCTCGTGTTTCACTGTTAAAATTGAGAGAACTTTGATAAATTTCCCCTAATTCTGAGTCCTTTGTGTTGAGAGTAGATGAGCGAATTTGAGCCACTAAATTCTCTCTATATTCATCATAATTATCTAAAACTTTAGCAATGTCTGGGAGAGAGGCATAGATA
>NZ_AADV02000247.1 GCF_000167195.1 Crocosphaera watsonii WH 8501
CTCACTCGAGTCGGTACCATCTATTATTCTTTCTGTCTCAATTCTGGCTTGATTTAATATGCCTAAATCCGTTGGGTATTTGATGTCTGCTGGCGCACAAGTCGCATCTAAAATTAGTTTACCTTTATTTTTTATTTTTTCTCCTTTTTCTTGGAGACAATCCTTTTTTTTTACTTCTTTATCACTCTTGTCTATTTCTCTTTTTACTATTTTTTTATTGATTTTGTTTATCAATTCTCCATCAATTCTTTTCCTAAAATGAACTAGCATTGAAGATTCCAGTGGTGGCTCTTGTTGATAACAATTTAAACCTATAAAGTATTGTAGATAGGGATTTTCTCTAATCTGTTCTATAGTTTCTCTATCACTTGTTCCTAATTTTTCCTTAATAATTAATGTCCCTAATGCCATTCTAAATAGTTTGGCTGGCGCACCTTTTTCTGCTGAAAAAGTTTAGCATATTCTTCCTCAAAATCATCCCAAGGTATCAACTCTGCCATGATTACCCAACGATTATTGGGGGACAATTTGCCCTCGAAAGGTAATTCAAATTTTTCTGGGGGCGGTAAAGGTTGCTCCTCTTTTCGATACATTTGTTCTTGAGCAACAACTGGGAGGTGTTTCTACCAATTATAGCGGTTTGTAGCCGACAAAGCTGATCTTTTTTGCGATCGCGAATATGGGTGTAACCTTTTAAAGAATAGGGTTTTGCTTTTATTCAGCAAACCCTAATTAGACATAATGTTTTACTATAATTTTTCTCAGTATGGTGGGCAATGCCCACCCTACTTAAATTCTAACATTCTCTGTAAAAGACCTAAATAGAGTTAGTCTAGAAATTGTTACAATATGGATGACAGAATTTGATTCTGGACAAACCAAGTTTATTACCCTTTATCCTAACAAGTGAATTAAATTATGAAATTTGAACTATTTACTAGAGTCGCATTAAAAGAAGACTTAGCAAACTATAAACTATGTCGAGGAGATGTCGCAACCATTGTTGAACATCATCCTGTAAAAAATGGAGAAGATGGTTACAGTTTAGAAGTTTTTAATGCTGTGGGAGAAACTATTTCTGTTATAACTGTTGCTGAATCACAAATCGAACCTTTAATGAGTAATGAAGTGCTTCATGTTAGAATTTTAGAATCAGCTTAGATAGTTAAAATTATACTCATCAAAAATAGAGGCTATTATGAAAACGAACTTATATGATAAAGATTATTATTTATGGTTAGAAGAAACTATACAATTATTACAAGAGGGAAGATTAACAGATTTAGATATCTTTAACTTAATTGAAGAAATAAAAGACATGGGAAGAAGTGAAAAAAATGCTTTAGAAAGCAACTTAATCGTGCTATTAATGCACTTATTAAAATGGAAATATCAACCTGAAGAACAAAGCGGTAGTTGGCGTGGGAGTATCCGAGAACATAGAAGACGTATCTTAAAAGCCTTTAAAAACAGTCCCAGTTTAAAAAGATATTTTGAGGTAGTTTTTGATGAAAGTTATCAAGAAGCACGAAAACAAGCAGCCGATGAGACCGAACTTTCTTTAAATACCTTTCCAAAAAATTGTCCTTTTAAAATTGAGGAAATTCTTGATCCTGAATACTTACCATAGTACACATTGATGGACAAAATTCAAATGATACTCATCAAAAATAGAGGTAGTCATGAAAACAAACTTATATGATAAAGATTATTGTTTATGGTTAGAAGAAACCATACAAGTATTACGAGAGGGAAGATTGACAGAGTTAGATATTAGTAACTTGATAGAAGAAATAGAAGATATGGGAATTAGTCAAAAAAAAGCAGTCAAAAGTAACTCTCGGATACTGTTAATGCACTTATTAAAATGGAAATATCAACCCACTAAACGCTCAAAAAGTTGGAAGAGTTCTATTATTGAACATAGAAAAAGAATTAGAGATAGTTTTGAAGATAGTCCTAGTTTAAAAGTTTATTTTGCTAATAACTTTGACTTATGTTATCAAGATGCTAGAGAATTAGCTGCCGCAGAAACAGGATTATCTATCGATGAATTTCCTATTGAATCTCCTTTTTTCGAACAAGATACCTTGAAACCAGACTATTTTCCTGAATAAAAATAGAGGTCATGATGAAAACGAACTTATATGATAAAGATTATTGTTTATGGTTAGAAGAAACCGTACAATTATTACGAGAGGGAAGATTGACAGAGTTAGATATTAGTAACTTGATAGAAGAAATAGAAGATATGGGAATTAGTCAAAAAAAAGCAGTAAAAAGTAACTTTAAAATTCTTCTTTGTCACTTATTAAAATATAAATACCAACCAGAAAAGCGTTCAAGAAGTTGGTTATCGACTATTTTTGAACATCGGGATAGACTAGATGATGATTTTGCTGATAGTCCGAGTTTAAAGCTATATTTTGAGGAAGTTTTTTAACCTTGTTATCAAAAAGCAAGAAAACAAGCATCAATTGAAACAGGTTTATCTTTAGATACTTTTCCTATAAACTGTCCTTTTACTCCTGAACAAGTATTAAATATTAATTATTTACCTGAATAATATGAAAAAATATCAATATTTTTAGCCTTTAATGATAACATCTTCTCTGTTATCACTATTGCTGAATGATAAATTAAGTCTTTAAGGAGTAATGCTGTTACAGTTTTCAGAAAATTAGCAGAAAAATATGTAAAGATATGGGATAATTAGAAAGTCTTATTTGATGAGTGTCGATGAAAAGTCTGTTAAAAACCACTTCAATGATTTCAGTTTTTACGTTTGCCTTATTTGTAAATTCGGCTAAGTCAGTACCGATTAAACCCTCAGTACAAATTGCACAGCAAACCCCTTCCATTGGTCGAGAAATCAGAAGTTTCTTTGAAAGTGGACGCTTAACTTCAGAAGATAGATTATCATTTCAAAATCCTCCTGATGGCGTTATTCCTCTTAGGAATCAATCTAATAGTTGGCAATTTATTGTCTTTAGGCAAGGAGGGGTTTCTTTCTGGATGCCACCTGGTATTTTAACCGAAGATGAAGTATTATTAGCAACAACTTTAGGGGATATTAGTTTTCGTAGTTTAGCCTCTCATAGAGACAATCAAGAATATATTGCTGCCTATGCAGAAGGTTTAACAGATGAACAAATTGAAAATATTGATGTTTTGTTAGAAGCAATAAAAGAGGAAATACCCCCAGGTAAAGGATTTCAATTAACGCAACAAAGAGCAATCTTTTTGGATAAAAATGTAGGTAAAGAACTGACATTTTCTAACCAAGAGGAAATAATTACCCTAAGACTATATCTCGTTAAAAATCGTCTCTATGCTTTAGGGGTTCGTTATCCAAAATCTCTCACGGATACTCGCAGTAGCAGAAGTTTCTTGAATGGGTTAGAATTATTAGATAATTAATTACTTAATTTTATTATGGATTATGATTCCCCAACAACCGAAAGACAGAAAAAAGCTGTAAACCAAGCAAAAAAAATATTTCTGCTCTTGTTAGCAGGTGGTTTATCTATTGGTGTTGTTGTTTCTATTGGTGTTGTTAAACTGATGAACTATTTTGGTTTAACAGAGAAAAGCAATCAAATAGAAATAATTCAAGATAAACTAAACCAATAAACGGTTTTATTGAGCTACTTTTTAGGCTAATTATAGTATTAAATAATTACCAATTTGGACTGTGGGTAAGGTGATTTCCAAGAAAAAGTTTCCCACCCATTCTCAGAATCTGTTTGTAGAACATCTCAAATAAGCGAAAAGGGAAAAATAAAAAGTTGTTCGCGGATACTTTCCGCGAACAAAAACCTCCCTATCTAAAAGAAAGAAATACGCTAACTTTTAAATTAGCTTTGACTATTTTTAAAAAGGAAATTCACTTAATTTTACACTCTTATTAACTTTTTAGACTAACTGGGTCTAATCAAAATATCCCATTTAGGTAAGTGAGGATTACGTTCTAAACGTTTCTCAATTTCCTTCATCTCTTTTTTCGTTAAAGAAATGCCTTTTTGATAAACTTTTTTACTTAACTTAACTATCGGATTTAAGCCTTTCCATGTCATAGTTTTTACCCAAGCTAACATCGTTTGAGCATTTCTCAGAAGTGTTCCGTCCAATGCCTCTCTAAAATTCCCCAACATCTTTCTATGGGATTATATTTACTGTGATAAGGAGGAACATATAGTACTTGAATAGATTTCTTAGTTTGGTCGGCAAACTCTACCATTCTCTTCAAAAATTGCCTTCTTCTTCCACTATTTTCTGGTCCATTATTCACTTTAAATTGGATGTTCTCTAGTTGCTGCTTTTCAGGTATACTCAGACTTGTCCACATTGTTCCAGTTATCTACCTTGAATCCCTCTTTTTAAGACCTTCCAAGTTGCC
>NZ_AADV02000246.1 GCF_000167195.1 Crocosphaera watsonii WH 8501
GTGGTACCCATGGAAGATAAAATGTTTTCATGGTTGCTGTTATCTGGAAAAAGCTGGCTTTACCCATCTATTGGACACTTTTAGGGAAAAGAGGAGCCAGCAGATTATCTGAACAACAGGCATTAATTCAACCTGTTCTTTGTCTTCTAAAAAACTATGAGTTAGTCATTCTTGGAGACCGAGAATTCCACAGTGTTAAATTAGCCTATTGGTTGAAACAAAAAAGTAAAAAACAAAAGTTATTCTTCGCTTTTCGTCAGAAACAAGGTACAAACCAGAAAAAAGATGATGAAGATTATCAAACTTTTTCGCAGTTAGGAATGAAACCTGGGATGAAGATGTTTTAACTGGGGTTTCAGTCACTAAAAATAAAGGGTTTGGAAACTTTAATGTGGGAGCATATTGGAAAAGAAAATACAAGGGCAAACAGGAAAAAGAGCCTTTGTTTATTCTTACCAACTTAGACAGTTTATCAGAGGTCTTGAAAGTCTATCGAGCCAGGGCAGGTATTGAAGCTATGTTCAAGGATTGTAAGACAGGGGGTTATAATTTGGAGGGAAGTAAAGCCAATAATAAACGACTAAATTCCTTGATTTTATTAATAGCGATCGCTTACACTGCTACTTCTTTAAAAGGCAAAACATTTCGACAAACCAATCAAGGAAAATATATTGCTCGTCTAACTGAAAAATCAAGACGTGACCGAAGACATAGTAATTTTTGGATAGGACTTTATGGCTCTCTTTGGATTCACGCTTGGGAATTTTGCTCTGATTTTATTTCAATTATGATGAGCAATAATCCCCAGAAACTCAACAATTATAAAAAAGGGTTACAAGCCATGTCCATAATAGATAAGACGGCTTAATTCCCCTATTTTATCTTAACATAAAATAACCAGTGGAAGATGATTTATTTTAGATGTAACTATCCAAAATAAACCAATTTTTATTATTTAGGGTTTGCTGAATAAAAGCAAAACCCTATTCTTTAAAAGGTTACACCCATATTCGCGATCGCAAAAAAGATCAGCTTTGTCGGCTACAAACCGCTATAATTGGTAGAAACACCTCCCAGTTGTTGGTCAAGAACAAATGTATCGAAAAGAGGAGCAACCTTTACCGCCCCCAGAAAAATTTGAATTACCTTTCGAGGGCAAATTGTCCCCCAATAATCGTTGGGTAATCATGGCAGAGTTGATACCTTGGGATGATTTTGAGGAAGAATATGCTAAACTTTTTTCAGCAGAAAAAGGTGCGCCAGCCAAACTATTTAGAATGGCATTAGGGACATTAATTATTAAGGAAAAATTAGGAACAAGTGATAGAGAAACTATAGAACAGATTAGAGAAAATCCCTATCTACAATACTTTATAGGTTTAAATTGTTATCAACAAGAGCCACCACTGGAATCTTCAATGCTAGTTCATTTTAGGAAAAGAATTGATGGAGAATTGATAAACAAAATCAATAAAAAAATAGTAAAAAGAGAAATAGACAAGAGTGATAAAGAAGTAAAAAAAAAGGATTGTCTCCAAGAAAAAGGAGAAAAAATAAAAAATAAAGGTAAACTAATTTTAGATGCGACTTGTGCGCCAGCAGACATCAAATACCCAACGGATTTAGGCATATTAAATCAAGCCAGAATTGAGACAGAAAGAATAATAGATAATCTTTATAAACCATTAAGAGTAAAATTGAGAAAAAAGCCGAGAACTTCTAGAAAAATTGCTAGAAAGGAATACTTAAAAGTAGCTAAAAAACGAAAAGTATCTTATCAAGAAAGAAGAAAAGCTATCGGGAAACAGTTAAAATACCTTAAGAAAAATTTAGGAAATATAGAAGACTTAATTCAAGCTGGGGCTTCCCTGGAAAATCTGAGTAAAAGACAGAAAAATTGTCTAGAGACTATCAAAAAAGTTTATGAACAACAACAGTCAATGTGGGAGAATAAGACCCAGAGTGTTCCTCAAAGAATTGTAAGTTTAACTCAACCGCATATTCGTCCAATAGTGAGGGGAAAAGCAGGAAAACCAATAGAGTTTGGAGCTAAACTCTCAGTAAGCTGTGTAGATAACTATGTGTTTCTAGACAAAATAAGTTTGGAAAACTTCAATGAATCTTGTCATTTAAAAGAACAAGTAGAAAAGTATAAAGAAACGTTTGGCTATTATCCCGAATCCGTCCATGTAGATAAAATTTATCGAACTAGGGAAAACAGAAATTGGTGTAAGGAAAGAGGGATAAGAATCAGTGGTCCGAAGTTAGGAAGACCTCCGAAAAATGTCAGTGAAGAAGAAAAGAAACAAGCCCACTCCGATGAATGCTTCCGTAATGCTATTGAGGGAAAGTTTGGACAAGCTAAACGAAGATTTAGCCTAAATCTCGTGATGACAAAACTCCCTGAAACCTCCATTACATCTATTGCTATTACATTTTTAGTTGTCAATCTTTCTAAACTTCTGAGGCAGTTTTTGTCGCTTTTTTTGTCCTTATTTACTAATAATAGAACAGGGGAACTCATCAAACCGCCTTTCATTAATTTTGATTATACTTTGAACAATTTTTATGTACTAAAACTTATTGATTTGTCAGAAAATTCTTGGTCAAAAGTGGCATAAATTTTGGAGAAACTTTTTCAGCAAACCCTAAGTATATATGCTCAAAACATCTTTGTCTGTACAAATTGCCTTTAATTTTTGGTCCCAGTGTTCATAAGGAAGTTGAGAGAAAAGGGCAAATTCAAAGATAATACCAATGGTAGGAATAGAATGCCATTGAGGAGAATTTAAGAGGCGATCGTAGAACCCTCCACCATAGCCTAATCGGTATCCATTATAATCACAAGCAACGGCAGGGATCAAGATTAAATCAACGTTTTCAGGTTTGATAACTGGTGCGTTTGGTGAAGGTTCTAAAATGCCATATTTACCCGTTAATAAGGGTTCTTTGGGTTGCCAAGAATGCCAAATTAAAGACTTATTTACGCAGCGAGGAAACCCCCAATTATGGTTAGTTGAAAATAGAGTAGTTAGATCTGGTTCTTGACGGATGGAAAAGTAAGCTAAAATAGTTTTTGCTTCTTGGAACAATAAATGATTCTCTAAATTTTTACATATTTTTTTGCTTTTTTCTTGCCAGTCTGTTGCTGATAGACTAGCTCTTTTTGTTATAATTTCTGTTCTTAGTTGTTTTTTTTTTTCCTTTATATTCATTATTATTTTTTCTTGCTTAGAGAAATCGAGTTAGATCAAATTCTTCTTCCGAATCATTTTTAGGAAATCTTTCTAAGTTTAATAATAATAGTAAGTGTTCCGAGTAGTCAACAATTCCTTTTAAATCTTCTTGAAGTTGTTCTAATCCACCGTTAGCATATTCTTCAAACCCAGATTCCGCACTTCAAAATGTAGTATAAAAAAATACATAGTTTTAAAAAGTCCGAAAATCATACCTGGGCAAGAATATTTCTCTTTTCATTAAATTTTTAGGAAAAATAATCAAATCAAGAAGATTTATACTCATTGAAAACTTAGCAAGACTCAGCACAAACGAAGGAGAGTTTCCTCTTCTCATTTGATATCATTAGACTCTTATTCTTTTATTATTTTTGCTTTATCCAATTCAATTTATAGATAATATCTTTGACAAGATGCAGGTAATAAACTCAATATAAAACGCCTTTCTTCTGTTAAATTGACAATTTGTTTAACTCCGTTTAAAATCACATAATGAATACCTTGAAAACATTGAAATATCCACCTCAAAGTCGGACGCAATGTTACTTTCCCTACTTGATTATTTATTCCTTTTTTGACTCTTTTTAAACAATTTCTTAATTCTCTTTGCCCCAAGTTATAAATCAACAAACACAAAGACATTAAAAATAACATTGTTTCTATTCTTTCTGGTTTTTCAACGAAGAAACTATCAGTAAAAAATAAGGGATCTTTCAAAAATCGAAATCCTCTTTCCGTAGATTGCTGGTTTTTATAAGTTATCAGAATTTCACTAGCTTCTAATTTATTTTCCTCTACTAAGTTAGTTGCTAAAATAAATTTTCCTGCTTCTTTAGTCTTTCTACTTATCTCTTCATCTTTTTTGATGATCAGACTAATCATTTTATAAATCTTTCCCTTTTTTTTCGAGTAAGTTTCAATCAGTTCAACTTCTTTTATTTCCNNACATCTCAATTTTTTATTAATAGCTTTTTAATTATATCGAGCAGCTTGAGGATGTTCAAATTCTTCAAAATGTATTTCTTTNAGAAATTTTTGGGATTTCTTCTCTTTCTGGGAAAGTGTTTTTCTAGTTTTTCAAATCACTTTCTGTCTTTTTTCCTCAAGATATTAACCAGTTTGCTGATTCACCAAAGTACATTTCTTCTTCAGGAAAACTTCAAATAAGNACATCCTTTTCTAACTCACCTTACTCTCCACCCCAATTTGCCAATCT
>NZ_AADV02000245.1 GCF_000167195.1 Crocosphaera watsonii WH 8501
GGGAGAAGCATCCGATTTAGACTAATAATATCAGATGGCCCTAATCGTTTTATGACTTAAATCATGAGCTTTTTACAACTTTAGAATCTCAGTGTACCAAACATGTAACGCAAACACAGTTCGAGGCTTTTAGAGTTTTACTGTGGTTGCTGACAGTACATAAACAGGTTAGAATAGAAAGGTTAGCAGCTTGTTTCCTTGACCAATCCTTTATCAAAGTCGTCGTAAACATATCCAGAGATTCCTAGTTTTGTCAGCTTTAGCCATTCCCAGATTCTGGTTTCCTGTGATTAAAGCTATTATTTGTAAAGAATTTAAGACTGGCTCTCGTCTGATTATAACAATTGACCGAACCCAATGGAAAGATAAAAATGTTTTCATGGTTGCTGTTATCTGGAAAAAGCTGGCTTTACCCATCTATTGGACACTTTTAGGGAAAAGAGGAGCCAGCAGATTATCTGAACAACAGGCATTAATTCAACCTGTTCTTTGTCTTCTAAAAAACTATGAGTTAGTCATTCTTGGAGACCGAGAATTCCACAGTGTTAAATTAGCTTATTGGTTGAAACAAAAAAGTAAAAAACAAAAGTTATTCTTCGCTTTTCGTCAGAAACAAGGTACAAACCAGAAAAAAGATGATGAAGATTATCAAACTTTTTCGCAGTTAGGAATGAAACCTGGGATGAAGATGTTTTTAACTGGGGTTTCAGTCACTAAAAATAAAGGGTTTGGAAACTTTAATGTGGGAGCATATTGGAAAAGAAAATACAAGGGCAAACAGGAAAAAGAGCCTTGGTTTATTCTTACCAACTTAGAGAGTTTATCAGAGGTCTTGAAAGTCTATCGAGCCAGGGCAGGTATTGAAGCTATGTTCAAGGATTGTAAGACAGGGGGTTATAATTGGGAGGGGAGTAAAGCCAATAATAAACGACTAAATTCCTTGATTTTATTAATAGCGATCGCTTACACTGCTACTTCTTTAAAAGGCAAAACATTTCGACAAACCAATCAAGGAAAATATATTGCTCGTCTAACTGAAAAATCAAGACGTGACCGAAGACATAGTAATTTTTGGATAGGACTTTATGGCTCTCTTTGGATTCACGCTTGGGAATTTTGCTCTGATTTTATTTCAATTATGATGAGCAATAATCCCCAGAAAATCAACAATTATAAAAAAGGGTTACAAGCCATGTCCATAATAGATAAGACGGCTTAATTCCCCTATTTTATCTTAACATAAAATAACCAGTGGAAGATGATTTATTTTAGATGTAACTATCCAAAATAAACCAATTTTTATTATTTAATAAAAACTAATATTGCCCAAGGGGTTGATTTTGAGCATCAACCCTGTGGGGGGGAGGACGGTGTAAGCCTCCTCCCCCCCACACACACGGCAAGAATGATTATCATTATTGTTTATTCTCAATAAGCCCTCTAGTTTTTGACAATTTATAGAGCGATCGCCACGGCTGAAACCCTCTTTCAATCAGGGTTTTAACGGGCTTGTCACCCCGTGAGGGATGAAAGCCTTGCCCACCTATTTAGATTTGGGGGATGTCTGGTTAGTGCATGGAGGAATAGATCCCCATATCCCTTTAGAAGAGCAAACCGCACAACAGTTTTGCTGGATGAGAGATGATTTTCATGCCATAGATAAACCCTATTTCAAGGATAAACTGGTGATTACAGGTCACACCATCACCTTTACCTTTCCAGGGGTATTAGCAGGTAAATTAGTGGCAGGGCAAGGATGGTTAGATATTGATACCGGAGCTTACCATCCCCAAAGTGGTTGGTTAACGGCATTAGACTTAAACACAGAGACAGTTTATCAAGTCCATCGTCTACATCATACTAAGCGCATTCTTCCCCTGGTTGAAGCAGTGGTTAAAATTGATCCGAGTGTGGTCAAAGCAAAGCGATCTAGACAAAGAGTGTCTTGAATCTTAAAATTTCCCTAATAGTGAAAAAATCGGTGATTGATCCACATATACTCAGGTTAGAATGAAAAAGCTATCTTAACTTGAGTAGTTTTTGCTTGATTCTCCAAAAGAAAACAAAGCAAGTTAGGATGCTTCGCCACAACTCAATATGGCATAATAATCAATTGTCCGAAATTGTAATTTATATGAAAGTCACCCAGGAAAAACTACCCGATAGTCAAATTGGCCTAGAAATTGAAATTCCCGCCGAAACTGGCAAAAAAGCTTATGAAACCGAGGTTAAAACCTTAGCCCGTACCGCCAATATTCCTGGGTTTCGTAAAGGTAAAGTTCCCCGTCCCATTTTGCTACAAAGGTTAGGGAGCCGCTATATTAAAGCCATTACCTTAGAAAAGTTGGTCCAAACAAGCGTAGAAAAAGCCTT
Source organism: Crocosphaera watsonii WH 8501 (assembly GCF_000167195.1). Taxonomy (GTDB): domain Bacteria; phylum Cyanobacteriota; class Cyanobacteriia; order Cyanobacteriales; family Microcystaceae; genus Crocosphaera; species Crocosphaera watsonii. The sequence continues at coordinate 2,374 of NZ_AADV02000245.1, forward strand.
AAAACAAGAATCCATTGACTCCATAGGTCAACCTACCTTAAGCTCTGCTTTAGACGAACTTGTGGACAAATTTAAACCAGGTGAACCGTTGACCTTCTCAGCGGCAGTGGATGTTGCTCCCACCATAGAATTGGGAGATTATCAAACCCTTTCTATCAGAGCAGAAGAAACCGTCTATGATCCCCAACAGTTAGAAGACTGGTTTAAAGAAAGACAAAAAGAATTAGCCACCCTAGTCCCTATAGAAGATCGTGGTGCTGAGATGGGGGATGTTGCTATTGTAGATTATAAAGGTGTGTCAACCTCCGAAGGTGAAGAAGAAGGAGAAGCCATCGAAGGAGTAGAAGGCACGGACTTGGAGGTTGAGCTTGAAGTTGGAAAATTTATTGAAGGGATGGTCGAGGGTATTGTGGGTATGAAACCCGAAGAAACCAAAGAATTACCCCTAAAGTTTCCTGACGATTATCCTAGAGAAGATTTAGCAGGAGAACCAGTTACATTCACCATTACCCTCAAAGAACTAAAAGCCAAAGAATTACCGGAATTAGACGATGATTTTGCCGAGGAAGTGAGTGAGTACGAGACCCTTGCCGAATTAAGGGAGTCCTTAGAAAAGCAATTTAAGGAGTCAGCAGAAGAAGAAACCAAACAGAGTATTTATAGTGCCATTACTTCAGAATTAAGTGCAATTTGTACGGCTGATCTTCCTGATACCTTAGTGCAAGATGAAGTGACTAAAGTTTTGACACAAACTGCCATGCAACTCGAACAAATGGGCATGGATTTAGGACAATTATTCACTCAGGAAAATCTCCCGAAATTAAGGGAAAATTCTCGACCTGAAGCCGTAGAAAAACTCACAAAATCCCTGATTATACAAGAAATTGCCAAAGTAGAGTCCATAACCCTAGAAGAGACAGAAATAGAAGAAAGAAGTAATGAAATTAAGGAACAATTGGAAGGAAAAGAGATTGATGTTGATAAGTTACGAACTATAGTAGAAGAAGAATTAATCAGCGAGAAAACTCTCAAGTTGTTACAAGAAAAAGCCACGGTTGAATTAGTTCCTAAAGGTACTCTAGAAGAAGAAAAGAAGGCTGAGTCTGAAGCAGAAGAAGAAGCCGCAGAACAGACAGTAGATGTAGAAGTACAAGAACAAGAATAATAATTGAGGCTCTTCTTTGTACAAAAAGAAGAGTCTTTTCAGCCATTTCAAGACCAGGGATCAGGAATAGATTTAAAAGGATGGTCCTTCATTTCTTCTGGAGAGGATAAATCTGCTGTAACTATGGTTTCTTTATTAGGATCTAATTCGGGTTTGCTGAATAAAAGCAAAACCCTATTCTTTAAAAGGTTACACCCATATTCGCGATCGCAAAAAAGATCAGCTTTGTCGGCTACAAACCGCTATAATTGGTAGAAACACCTCCCAGTTGTTGGTCAAGAACAAATGTATCGAAAAGAGGAGCAACCTTTACCGCCCCCAGAAAAATTTGAATTACCTTTCGAGGGTAAATTGTCCCCCAATAATCGTTGGGTAATCATGGCAGAGTTGATACCTTGGGATGATTTTGAGGAAGAATATGCTAAACTTTTTTCAGCAGAAAAAGGTGCGCCAGCCAAACTATTTAGAATGGCATTAGGGACATTAATTATTAAGGAAAAATTAGGAACAAGTGATAGAGAAACTATAGAACAGATTAGAGAAAATCCCTATCTACAATACTTTATAGGTTTAAATTGTTATCAACAAGAGCCACCACTGGAATCTTCAATGCTAGTTCATTTTAGGAAAAGAATTGATGGAGAATTGATAAACAAAATCAATAAAAAAATAGTAAAAAGAGAAATAGACAAGAGTGATAAAGAAGTAAAAAAAAAGGATTGTCTCCAAGAAAAAGGAGAAAAAATAAAAAATAAAGGTAAACTAATTTTAGATGCGACTTGTGCGCCAGCAGACATCAAATACCCAACGGATTTAGGCATATTAAATCAAGCCAGAATTGAGACAGAAAGAATAATAGATAATCTTTATAAACCATTAAGAGTAAAATTGAGAAAAAAGCCGAGAACTTCTAGAAAAATTGCTAGAAAGGAATACTTAAAAGTAGTAAANAACGAAAAGTATCTTATCAGGAAGAAGAAAAGTTACGGGAAACAGTAAATACTTAGAAAATTTGGAATATTGAAGACTTATCAAGTGGGCTTCCGGG
>NZ_AADV02000244.1 GCF_000167195.1 Crocosphaera watsonii WH 8501
GAGTGGCCCCGGGCAGCCAGGGAATGGGCCCACTGTAAAGTAAGGAGGAGGACCACCGGCGCTAATACCTCGAGCGATGTCCCCAAAGCATCAACGTGGGATAAACCACAATGTGAAAAGGTCACAGCAAACCGGAAATTATGTATGGGGGGAAACAGGACCGCACAAAACCAAGGCCTAGGGCGGTTACTTGCCCAATGCTAAGATTACCAGTTTGTCTCTATTTGCCCCGTAGAATCCCCTAAATATGTGTTTTTAGTGCTGGTAGATGAACCCCAAGGGGCTAATACTTATGGCTCAACCGTAGCGGCCCCTGTGGCTAAATTCGTCATAGATGCGTTGATCTCCTTGAAGGGTATTCCACCATCAAAGTAAAGTAAGGAATTATCATATACTATCAGGATCTTCTCCCAATTCTCTCAGTTTAGCCGCTAAACGTTCTGCCCGTTTTCGTTCATTATCTGCCCGTTGTTGTTCATTATCTGCCCGTTTTCGTTCAGCTTCTTTGGGCAATAGAACTAAATTTTCTTCGGTGTCATAAAACCTTAACCAAGGGGCAAAATCTCGGTTAATTTCTCCTTGCCAAACTCCCACCCATAGGTTTAATTTCTGACACCATAACCATCCTTTTTCATTGGCTACTATGTCTTCATAATTTCCCGATGATTCTAAATGCCAACCTCGCAAAGAATTAGCATCAAAGGGATTATAAACAAAATAGTCAGCGGTTTTAAATGTTCTTTCATAGAGGTCTTTTTTCGTTGTTACATCTATCTTGGCGGTACTGGGTGACATTAATTCAATAATGACATCGGGATAGCGTCCCCCTTCATCCCAAACTACCCATCCTTGTCGGGTATAGCTACCATCTACATCAAGGACAGCAAAAAAATCGGGGCCTTTGAAATCTTTATTTTTGACCTGTTCTCGGCTGAAATAAATAAACATATTTCCCCCTGTGAAAAAGTCAGTGCGATCGCGATAAACTTCTAACAAAGAATCGCAGAGTAGATTGATACTGACACGGTGACGATTACTTTCCAAGGGTTCTCCATCGTCAAAAATTAAATCTGTGGGGGGTTTATTTTGTTCCCACCAATCTTCGGTTTCGGTGGAAGTTTGTCCGACAAGGGGTTCAGTTAGTTCAGGAGACATAGTATAATTTCGTGAACACTAACATACATTTTAACTTACTTTAATAATAATTTCCCATGCACTAACAACACTAAAATAAACAATAGAAAATAGAAAAGTAGGTAGTCAAGGCTTTAGCCTTGATGATGACTATCTTTCTTGTCCTAAAGGACTAAATAGGGTTTGCTGAATAAAAGCAAAACCCTATTCTTTAAAAGGTTACACCCATATTCGCGATCGCAAAAAAGATCAGCTTTGTCGGCTACAAACCGCTATAATTGGTAGAAACACCTCCCAGTTGTTGGTCAAGAACAAATGTATCGAAAAGAGGAGCAACCTTTACCGCCCCCAGAAAAATTTGAATTCCCTTTCGAGGGCAAATTGTCCCCCAATAATCGTTGGGTAATCATGGCAGAGTTGATACCTTGGGATGATTTTGAGGAAGAATATGCTAAACTTTTTTCAGCAGAAAAAGGTGCGCCAGCCAAACTATTTAGAATGGCATTAGGGACATTAATTATTAAGGAAAAATTAGGAACAAGTGATAGAGAAACTATAGAACAGATTAGAGAAAATCCCTATCTACAATACTTTATAGGTTTAAATTGTTATCAACAAGAGCCACCACTGGAATCTTCAATGCTAGTTCATTTTAGGAAAAGAATTGATGGAGAATTGATAAACAAAATCAATAAAAAAATAGTAAAAAGGGAAATAGACAAGAGTGATAAAGAAGTAAAAAAAAAGGATTGTCTCCAAGAAAAAGGAGAAAAAATAAAAAATAAAGGTAAACTAATTTTAGATGCGACTTGTGCGCCAGCAGACATCAAATACCCAACGGATTTAGGCATATTAAATCAAGCCAGAATTGAGACAGAAAGAATAATAGATAATCTTTATAAACCATTAAGAGTAAAATTGAGAAAAAAGCCGAGAACTTCTAGAAAAATTGCTAGAAAGGAATACTTAAAAGTAGCTAAAAAACGAAAAGTATCTTATCAAGAAAGAAGAAAAGCTATCGGGAAACAGTTAAAATACCTTAAGAAAAATTTAGGAAATATAGAAGACTTAATTCAAGCTGGGGCTTCCCAGGAAAATCTGAGTAAAAGACAGAAAAATTGTCTAGAGACTATCAAAAAAGTTTATGAACAACAACAGTCAATGTGGAAGAATAAGACCCAGAGTGTTCCTCAAAGAATTGTAAGTTTAACTCAACCGCATATTCGTCCAATAGTGAGGGGAAAAGCAGGAAAACCAATAGAGTTTGGAGCTAAACTCTCAGTAAGCTGTGTAGATAACTATGTGTTTCTAGACAAAATAAGTTGGGAAAACTTCAATGAATCTTGTCATTTAAAAGAACAAGTAGAAAAGTATAAAGAAACGTTTGGCTATTATCCCGAATCCGTCCATGTAGATAAAATTTATCGAACTAGGGAAAACAGAAATTGGTGTAAGGAAAGAGGGATAAGAATCAGTGGTCCGAAGTTAGGAAGACCTCTGAAAAATGTCAGTGAAGAAGAAAAGAAACAGGCCCACTCCGATGAATGCTTCCGTAATGCTATTGAGGGAAAGTTTGGACAAGCTAAACGAAGATTTAGCCTAAATCTCGTGATGACAAAACTCCCTGAAACCTCCATTACATCTATTGCTATTACATTTTTAGTTGTTAATCTTTCTAAACTTCTGAGGCAGTTTTTGTCGCTTTTTTTGTCCTTATTTACTAATAATAGAACAGGGGAACTCATCAAACCGCCTTTCATTAATTTTGATTATACTTTCAACAATTTTTATGTACTAAAACTTATTGATTTGTTAGAAAATTCTTGGTCAAAAGTGGCATAAATTTTGGAGAAACTTTTTCAGCAAACCCTAATTATTCTTGCCGTGTGTGTGGGGGGGAGGAGGGTTACACCGTCCTCCCCCCCACAGGGTTGATGCTCAAAATCAACCCCTTGGGCAATATTAGTTTTTATTAAATAATAAAAATTGGTTTATTTTGGATAGTTACATCTAAAATAAATCATCTTCCACTGGTTATTTTATGTTAAGATAAAATAGGGGAATTAAGCCGTCTTATCTATTATGGACATGGCTTGTAACCCTTTTTTATAATTGTTGAGTTTCTGGGGATTATTGCTCATCATAATTGAAATAAAATCAGAGCAAAATTCCCAAGCGTGAATCCAAAGAGAGCCATAAAGTCCTATCCAAAAATTACTATGTCTTCGGTCACGTCTTGATTTTTCAGTTAGACGAGCAATATATTTTCCTTGATTAGTTTGTCGAAATGTTTTGCCTTTTAAAGAAGTAGCAGTGTAAGCGATCGCTATCAATAAAATCAAGGAATTTAGTCGTTTATTATTGGCTTTACTTCCCTCCCAATTATAACCCCCTGTCTTACAATCCTTGAACATAGCTTCAATACCTGCCCTGGCTCGATAGACTTTCAAGACCTCTGATAAACTGTCTAAGTTGGTAAGAATAAATCAAGGCTCTTTTCCTGTTTGCCCTTGTATTTTCTTTTCCAATATGCTCCCACATTAAAGTTTCCAAACCCTTTATTTTTAGTGACTGAAACCCCAGTTAAAAACATCTTCATCCCAGGTTTCATTCCTAACTGCGAAAAAGTTTGATAATCTTCATCATCTTTTTTCTGGTTTGTACCTTGTTTCTGACGAAAAGCGAAGAATAACTTTTGTTTTTTACTTTTTTGTTTCAACCAATAAGCTAATTTAACACTGTGGAATTCTCGGTCTCCAAGAATGACTAACTCATAGTTTTTTAGAAGACAAAGAACAGGTTGAATTAATGCCTGTTGTTCAGATAATCTGCTGGCTCCTCTTTTCTCTAAAAGTGTCCAATAGATGGGTAAAGCCAGCTTTTTCCAGATAACAGCAACCATGAAAACATTTTTATCTTTCCATTGGGTTCGGTCAATTCTTATAATCAGACGAGAGCCAGTCTTAAATTCTTTACAAATAATAGCTTTAATCACAGGAAACCAGAATCTGGGAATGGCTAAAGCTGACAAAACTAGGAATCTCTGGATATGTTTACGACGACTTTGATAAAGGATTGGTAAAGGAAAACAAGCTGCTAACCTTTCTATTCTAACCTGTTTATGTACTGTCAGCAACCACAGTAAAATTCTAAAAGCCTCGAACTGTGTTTGTGTTAAATGTTTGGTAAAATGAGATTCATAAACTGCTAAAAAGCTCATGATTTAAGTTATAAAACGATTAAGGACAATCTGATTATTATTAGCATAAAATCGGATTGTTTTCTCTCTTTTAGGAGTTTACGCTCGCGCATCAAAACAGTTTGGGGGGGCAGGGCAATCGCATTTAATTTTTGAAAAGCTGACTGCATAAGAGGTTTCGCGATCGCCGTTCATTTGTACTGAAATTCTAAAATCTTTACTGGATCACGCATCTCAGATTTTAATGCGATTGCCCTGTTTG
>NZ_AADV02000243.1 GCF_000167195.1 Crocosphaera watsonii WH 8501
TTAGCAAAATGTTGATTAAAGTAATCAATAAAATTGAGAATTTTTTGGGATAGTTCTTCAGTTGAACGGACAGTAATTCTTTTGAGTAAACGCCTGACTAAGATCGAAAACCAACACTCAATTTGATTAAGCCACGATGTATTTTGGGGAATATAAACAAAGCTAATTCGATGAGATTCATCTGATAAAAAATCTGCTCTGCTGTCCATAGATTGCAAAATCCCCTCCTTTCCTTTTCTTCCCAAATCAATAGTAATTCCACAGCTTTCTGCTACTAATTTGACTAAGCTTTCCGATTTATGAGTGTTGAGTTGATCTACAATAAAAATCCATTCTGCTTTTTCATCAATCTTAATCGTTCTCTGGATATGTTCAGAAAAATCTTGTTCTGTTCTTGTCGGTCCAATAGAGGGACTAACAACTTTTCCTCTTGCCACATCCCAGTTCGCAATCAAGCTTAAAGTTCCGTGTCTTTCATATTCAAATTCGATTTTTTCTACTTGTTTAGGCTTGATTCTTTTGTTCGGAAATAATCTCTCAAGAGCTTGAATCCCTGTCATTTCATCTGTACTAATTAAATGAATTCCTTGTTCTAACAAAGTTTTAGCTTCTTGATGAAGTTCACAGATATATTTGACTTGCTTTTTAAATTTTAAGGGATCATCAATTTTGGCATTTAACCAGTAACGAACGAGATGTGGTTGTAATGTCGCTTCTTTTTAAAAAACGCCCCACACTACGGGGGGAAATCTTTTCGACAATTCCTCTTTTTATGGCTTCATCCGCCAACTCTGAAGGTGTCCAATGGCTCACTGGCCTGTCTGATTTTTCACATTCTTCACAAGCGATCGCTACAATCTGGACTACTTGTTCGACCGTAAAGGATTTTGTTGTTCCAGGTCTTGGGCGATCGCTAAAAATTCCTTTGATCAAGACCATTAATGCTTTCTCCGTTACCTGTTGTTCTTCGGCGGCACTCAGTTTTTCTCTCTCCTCAAACCATCGCGATCGCCACTGACGCACTTGTACTCGGTCTAATTCTAATCTTCGACTAATCGAACTATTGCTCTCTCCTGATGCTGCGGCTAAGATTAGCTTGGCTCGTCTAACAAGGCGATAGGGGTTTGTTGTCCCTCTCACTATTTGTTGGAGTACTGTTTTCTGTAGGTTGGAGAGGTTAATTGGCAATGCTTTTATCATGGACATCAACTTCGAGATTCTTCCGTTAGTTTCATTGAAACACATTGTCGTGGCTAGTCACGAAAGTTTCTGTAAAAATCTGGTGGATTACTTTCGCCAAGCTGCACTAGCTGTCTTCATATTATCATTTTAATGATATATGTCTCATAATGAAAATATTAAATCAAATTTTAAAATTGCACAGATTTCGATTATGAAGCTTACTTTTAGTATTTTACGGCTACGGGGCGGAACTTGTCAACCCCTATTTATTAACTTACTAGGAGTTTCGCATTGACAGAAAATCTGAAATGTGCATCCGATATTAAAAGTATCAAGAGATACAATTTTCTGACTCACTCTGGTTTTTGGATGCTTTATTTGCGGTCTCGCTCCGCGAGTGCCTTTGGCAACGCCAATTCCCTCAAACAACGGAATTTCGGGCTTCAGTTGTAGTAATAATGTACAATGCGAAACTCCTACTTACAACAAAAAACATCAGTTATCATGTAATTATTAAGTAGGTAGGCACAAATAAACGTAAGTTTGTAGTTAGTCCTTGAGGAAGAGAAATATAGTCATCATGAAGGCTTAAGCCTTGACTACTAACTTTTCCATACATCAAATTGATGTTTTGTAGGGGAATAATAATATTATGCCTATCTTGGAGATAAATGCTCAAACTAACTAATTAATTTGTAATCCATCGTAACCCACCACAACAATTATTAATCATAGGTTTAATTTTAAAGTCTAGAAGACTGTGTTACAATTCAGGTCTTAAAAAGAAAAGCTATGCTAATATAAAAGCAAATTAAAGTTCCCTAACTTTTCCTAGAAAAATCAAGCATTAAGCCTAAAAAGCAAAAGTTAATTATTGAAAATTGGAGAGTTAAACCATGACATTATCTGTACCGCAATTAAATGGACAGTTTTTGAAGATTTTTCATGTTGGTGACAATTTTAACTTAAGTTCGAGTATTCTTAATCAAGATGAAATTGCTGCTCATCAGCAAGCATTAGTTGATTCTCAAGCATCTTGGGATCCTAATTTTATCTCGATATATAATGATCGCATCCTTCATCAAGCTACTGCACCAGGTATGGCAGGAGGGTATAATTTCAGCAGTAATCGTGATTGGGAACAAAATGGAATAGCTGTGGATGAAGGAGATCCCACGGCTGGTTATATCCAATTGCGCAATTATAATGGACAACTGGTGAGAATTGACTTTAGTTGGAGTGGGGGATTTTTTTGAGTTCAATCACCAGGAAATAACATTCGCTATGGAGTTTTAACCAATAATGGATGGAATTTATCTTATCATGAATTATTCTTAGATAATGATAGCGGTGAAGGTGCTTATATCAGTTCTACTGTTCTTCCTTCCACAAGAATGTATGACCCCTTCCAAGAAAGCATGGTATCTGTTGTTAACGGAATGAACTCAACAGAAGTTCTTTTAATTGATGCAATGGGAAATACCACCGCAACTCCCCAAGCAACCATTGCCTACAATCAGATAACTCGTGAAACCCAATTTCAACACGATGGCAACTTCTATACAACCTTTTATTACATCCCACAAGAAAGAATTATTTTTAGTGCTGCTACCGATGAAAATAATGACGGTGCTATACACGGAGGTTATCAGATTCGCCGTGGTTTCAATCAGAAGGATATTTATGTAGGAAATGGTTCTGTTTTCTCTGGAAGTTATAGTACCACCAATACCACAAGTCAATTTGCTGGCTATGATGTGTTTGTCTCTGATCCTTATGATGAATTGACAAATAGTGATTTCCAAAGTGAAGCATTGGGACTGGTTTTTGCTGACGATGAATTAAATGTTGGCGGCATTCAGAATATTAACCATACTTTGCTCAATGATGAGTTATCCGCTCAGTTTCTGGGTTATGAGTTAGAAGTAGATATTGCTGCTGAAGAGATTATTTTAAGCGAAGGGGGTACTTCCATTTTTGAATCTGTTGGGGATGTCGTGAGTTTTGTTGATCCTTCTGGTTTATCAGAATTTCATGATGCAACCTTCTTTAATTTGGCTAGTACAGTCTAGTTCGTAGGGTGGGTTAGATGGGAATAAATCATGAAACTAACGGATCAATTTTTAATCCATCGTAACCCACAAAAACTATTATTAATAATGGTTTTAATATTAAATAGGTTTGATGGTGTTGTATTTAACCGTGTTGGGTTTAACAGTGTTAAACCCCTACGAATTATAAAATTTATATGTTGTAGGGGCATAATATTATTATGCCCATCTCCCCTGTCAATAGGACAATACCATGTCAAACACATATCAAGCTATTTATGAAAATGGTCAAATAAAATGGTTAACAGAGGCACCATCTGTTAAATCAGCCCGTATTATAGTAACAGTGCTAGAACAAACTACAGTATCATCGAAAAATCGAACTCCCTCAGCAACAATTGCAGGGAAAGGAAAAACATTCGGTGATATCATTAGTCCTATAGTAGATGATCAAGACTGGGAATGTCTGAAATAATTCTTCTGGATACTCATATCTGGTTTTGGTGGATTAACTTGGAGTTTGATCGTTTTCCTTTGCAATGGAAAGAAAAGATAGAAACTGCTAGTCAAGTAGGAGTGTCCCCGGTTTCCTGTTTTGAGATCGCACTTGCTCAAAAACGTGGCAGACTACAATTACCTTGTGAGACAGAAAAATGGCTGGAAGAAGCTTTAACACCATCAGGGATCAGTTTATTTCCCATAACGCCAAAGATTGTCTCTTGTGCTGTCAACTTATCTCCTATTCATAAAGATCCTTTTGATAGAATTATCATTGCAACAGCCTTAGTTGCTCAAGCCAAACTAGCAAGTATTGATGGTTTATTCTCCCAATATCTAGAACTCAATGATGTAATTTTACCGAAGTCAAGTAAAATATGAAACTTTTATTACTCACGGGGTGACAAGCCCGTTAAAACCCTGATTGAAAGAGGGTTTCAGCCGTGGCGATCGCTCTATAAATTGTCAAAAACTAGAGGGCTTATTGAGAATAAACAATAATGATAATCATTCTTGCCGTGTGTGTGGGGGGGAGGAGGGTTACACCGTCCTCCCCCCCACAGGGTTCATGCTCAAAATCAACCCCTTGGGCAATATTAGTTTTTATTAAATAATAAAAATTGGTTTATTTTGGATAGTTACATCTAAAATAAATCATCTTCCACTGGTTATTTTATGTTAAGATAAAATAGGGGAATTAAGCCGTCTTATCTATTATGGACATGGCTTGTAACCCTTTTTTATAATTGTTGAGTTTCTGGGGATTATTGCTCATCATAATTGAAATAAAATCAGAGCAAAATTCCCAAGCGTGAATCCAAAGAGAGCCATAAAGTTCTATCCAAAAATTACTATGTCTTCGGTCACG
>NZ_AADV02000242.1 GCF_000167195.1 Crocosphaera watsonii WH 8501
AATCAGTCGTCCGACGAGATGTGGTTGTATGTCGCTTCTTTTTAAAAACGCCCCACACTACGGGGGGAAATCTTTTCGACAATTCCTCTTTTTATGGCTTCATCCGCCAACTCTGAAGGTGTCCAATGGCTCACTGGTCTGTCTGATTTTTCACATTCTTCACAAGCGATCGCTACAATCTGGACTACTTGTTCGACCGTAAAGGATTTTGTTGTTCCAGGTCTTGGGCGATCGCTTAAAATTCCTTTGATCAAGACCATTAATGCTTTCTCCGTTACCTGTTGTTCTTCGGCGGCACTCAGTTTTTCTCTCTCCTCAAACCATCGCGATCGCCACTGACGCACTTGTACTCGGTCTAATTCTAATCTTCGACTAATCGAACTATTGCTCTCTCCTGATGCTGCGGCTAAGATTAGCTTGGCTCGTCTAACAAGGCGATAGGGGTTTGTTGTCCCTCTCACTATTTGTTGGAGTACTGTTTTCTGTAGGTTGGAGAGGTTAATTGGCAATGCTTTTATCATGGACATCAACTTCGAGATTCTTCCGTTAGTTTCATTGAAACACATTGTCGTGGCTAGTCACGAAACTTTCTGTAAAAATCTGGTGGATTACTTTCGCCAAGCTGCACTAGTTACCTATTCTCTGAAGATACTCAAAACTTAGAAGAAGAAAAAGAACAGGAATAGGAGTTACGCATTGACAGATGGTTTACAATGTGCATAGTCCAAACAGAGAAAGCTATCGCTGTTAACAAAAAGCAAAAAACTGATAAAATAGAGAGGATTATAAGAACTGGAGGTAGATATCCGAACTATAACGAAGAAATCAACGGCTAAATGTCATTTAGAACTCTATACTTACTATTTAATTGCTGAATCCAAATATTCGGGTTGTAATCGTTTATCCGAGATATTTGAGGATTTATCTCATGATAGTGTTAACCGTTTTTTATTAAGAGAAAGCTATAAACCTGTTGATTTATTCAATGAATTTAAACAGCACATTGAACTGAGTGGGGGAACCTTAAGTATTGATGATACAGTCATTGAAAAACTTTATAGTAATCCTAAATTAAGTAAATTTATTGGTTATTTCTGGTCAGGAAATAAACATAAAACTATCAAAGGAATTAATTTAGTTACTTTATTATATACTGACCCTAATGGAATTTCAGTCCCTCTAAATTATCGACTTTATGATAAAGAAGATAATCTGTCTAAAAATGATTATTTTCGGATGATGCTATCGGAAGTTTTAGCTTGGGGACTGAGGCCAATTTATGTAACTGGTGATAGTTGGTATTCATCTAAAGAGAACCTTAAATTTTTGAAAAAACAAGAATTAGGTTTCATGATAGGAATAGCTAAAAATCGACAAGTATCAATCGTTAAAGGACAATATCAATCCGTTGAAAGCTTAGAAATAGAGGAAAATGGGACAATTGTTTACTTAAAAGAGTTTGGCGAAGTTAAAGTATTTAAGAAACATTTCAAAAACGGGATGCTTCGTTTTTATATTTTATTTGACAAAGAAAATAAAGACTTAAGAGAAACAGATAAAACTCTATTTACTTTGTTGAAAACAACTCATTGGATTATTGAATGTTACCATCGTGCGCTCAAACAATTATGTGGTATCAATAAATTTATAGTCAGAAAATCAGAAGCTATATTGACCCATTTCTTTAGTTCTTTACGGGCTTTTATTAAACTTGAATTAATGAGAGCTAATGAGTTAATTGATAATTGGTATCAACTCCAAAGAGAATTGTCTATTGAAGTTAATCGGAATTTTATTTTAGAGCAAATAAATTTGAAATTATCAGCCTAATTTATAGATTAGTTATTGTTATTATTACGTCAATTTTAATGACTCTAATAATTAGCGATCGTTGTCTCTCTTTAAAGCTACTCATATTTAAGTTAATTTGTCAATGCGTAACTCCTATCTTCATCTTTTTTGATGATCAGACTAATCATTTTATAAATCTTTTCCTTTTTTTTCGAGTAAGTTTCAATCAGTTCAACTTCTTTTATTTCCAACAATCTCAATTTTTTATTAATAGCTTTTAATTTATATCGAGCAGCTTGAGGATGTTCAAATTCTTCAGATTGTATTTCTTTAAGAAATTTTTGGGATTTCTTCTCTTCTTGGGAAAGTTGTTTTTCTAGTTTTTCCAAATCACTTTTCTGTCTTTTTTCACTCAAGACTATTAACCAAGTTTGCTTGATTCCACCATAAGTAACAATTTCTTCTTTCCAGGTATAACTTTCTAAATTTAGGTCACTTCTTTTTTCTTTATCTTCATCTTTTACTTCTTCCACCTCTATATTTTGCACTAATTCTTTTGCTTTTTTTATGGTCATTGGAACTCTCGTTATCCATTTTAAATGTTGGATTAGTTGGAGATTTTCTTGACCATATAAAGCACTATCACAAACCATGATACTATCAAACTTTATTTGCTTTTTGAATTCTACTAAAACTTTTCCAAATACAGCTTTATCAGATTCATTTCCATCTCCTACTCTCACAAATAATGGAATATCTCCATCTTGGCTTGTTATTAAATCCAAGACACATTGTTTTAAGTCTGGTCTATGATCCCGAGAATATCCTTTCTTAATAAAAATTGGTCTTTCTTTAATAATTTTTTCTTCTTCCTGTTTCTCTTTATCTTCTTCCCTTTTATATTCTCCATCTAAATGAAATGATGTGGAATCTAAATGGGAGTATTTAAGGTCTATTTTAAATTTTTTAATTACTTCTAAAACTACTTCAATAAAAATATCATTTAGTCCATGAAGGTTTAGCTGGTGGGCCTTCAGCCAGTCCCTTCTATGATGTAGAGGATGTCGGAGCAGTAGATACAGAGACTGAACAATTTAGTGAGTTTCCTGATACAACCTATGGTGGACTTGACAATGCCAATGCCTCGGTAGCACAGAATTTGAGTACGAGTCAATCTACTGCTAGTAATAATCCCAGTGCCATTACCGCAGAAAATAATGTCTTTATCAGTGCTACTTATATCAACGTCAATGGTTTAATTCAAAGTGGGGTAGACAGTTACTCTCTGACCTTAGATAGTAGTCTCAACAGTTCTATTGCATCCTATGATTCATCCATAAAAGAAACAGTGGATGACGGTTCTCGTTTCACCTTAAGTGATGGTTTAGATAGTGGTTCTATCAAAGCAGAATATAATCCCTTTACCAATAATATAGAGATTGAAGACGTGGAAGTCAGAGGTGGTTATATTGAGCTAAGGGGTAAAATTCTCAGTACCGATAATGGTCGTATTTATGCAATGGATGGTTACGGTGATATCAATATTACCAACAACACCGACTATGCACTGGAATTGGGTAATCTTAATACTGGAGATGATGGCATTGAAGGTCAAATCGTCATTGTCGATCGCCTCAAAGATAGCACCAGTGAATATACTAGGGATGACAACGGGGATATCTTAATTAATGGTAGTCTGCACCAGTCCAACAGCCGCACCACAACCTATACCCCTGGGGATGTAACCTATCAATATGTAAATTACGGTAGCGAATATACATATAATCTGTCTAGAAGAGATGTAGAGAATGGGGACTATTTCTCAGGGGATCAGTTCACCCTTGTGGGAGAAGATTCTGAAGAATCCAATTATTCTACAGTATTAGAAGGAACGGCCGCTAGTTCCGAGTATCGGTTTGATGCTACTTCGAGCAGGGCAGGTTCTCGTAGTCTTTGGTGGTTTAATGGGAATAATGGCAACGTTGAAGAGTTACAACTCTCTCCATATGATGGAACTGACTACTTTATCAGCCTTCAAGAATATTATAATCACTATTTCAAAGCCAATCATGTCATCGATGTTGAATTTATCGGTAGTGATGCAGGTACGGTTAATGTAGTTTCTAACGCCGGTATTTATTTAGGGTTTGCTGAAAAAGTTTCTCCAAAATTTATGCCACTTTTGACCAAGAATTTTCTGACAAATCAATAAGTTTTAGTACATAAAAATTGTTTAAAGTATAATCAAAATTAATGAAAGGCGGTTTGATGAGTTCCCCTGTTCTATTATTAGTAAATAAGGACAAAAAAAGCGACAAAAACTGCCTCAGAAGTTTAGAAAGATTGACAACTAAAAATGTAATAGCAATAGATGTAATGGAGGTTTCAGGGAGTTTTGTCATCACGAGATTTAGGCTAAATCTTCGTTTAGCTTGTCCAAACTTTCCCTCAATAGCATTACGGAAGCATTCATCGGAGTGGGCTTGTTTCTTTTCTTCTTCACTGACATTTTTCGGAGGTCTTCCTAACTTCGGACCACTGATTCTTATCCCTCTTTCCTTACACCAATTTCTGTTTTCCCTAGTTCGATAAATTTTATCTACATGGACGGATTCGGGATAATAGCCAAACGTTTCTTTATACTTTTCTACTTGTTCTTTTAAATGACAAGATTCATTGAAGTTTTCCCAACTTATTTTTTCTAGAAACACATAGTTATCTACACAGCTTACTGAGAGTTTAGCTCCAAACTCTATTGTACTCCTGCTTTTGGGGATCCTCTAGATCGTCCAGCCGCGANGCAACTNGCATTGCCGTCGGTT
>NZ_AADV02000241.1 GCF_000167195.1 Crocosphaera watsonii WH 8501
CTAGACTATAAGGACATTTTTGAGGAAAAGTGTCAAGCTCAGTTTGTCTTTTAGTATATTTAAGACTATTTTGATAAATTAATTCAAATCTACTAACTAAAAAATTTTGTAAGTTTTTGGTTAAGATCCCATTTATCTGAAATCTAAATTCAGTAATTTCTGCTTTCCAATGAGAGGCATTATATTGAGATTCTTGTGACCAATATTCTAATAACAAAAGATGAATGATGATCTGTCTTAGTAAACTTTCTACTTTGTTTTTTCTCTCTCTACCCAAATCTTCTAATTCCTCAATTAAATTTTCTGTATCTAACTCATTAAATTTTTTCTCTTTTAAGAGTTTAATCGTTTTTTGTATCCACAGATAATCGTCGACTTCATATAATTCTTTTAGGTTAGATAGAGATGATATTTGTACCATGAATATTTCCCTGTTTCTTTAACTAATTATATCATAGCGAATCCTGTAGGGTGGGTTAGGCGTGATGATAATTTAGAATAACAACTGAGGATTTTATATTAGCCGTAACCCACCATTGAAAAGAGATATTTTTGAACTTGTTGATAAATTAGAGAACCATTGTGTTAGAGACTGTTGCTAAAAAAACATTAAGTAGGGTGCGTGATAATTACTATACTTTTTTTGTGTCGTAACTCACCAGTATTAGGCTGTTGGTGTATTAGCGTAGCGTAATACACCCTACGATGATCTTAATATTTACTTTACTTGGACTACAGATATTTATATTGTAGGGGTCAACGGCCATTAAACCCTAACTAAATGTATAGCTTAACTTTAGAAAATTGGGATTAAATAAAGAAAGGATGAGCAATTTTATGTTAACTCATCCTCACACCAAACATTGATGTTTATAATTGAATAATTCTACTTTTTACACTTCCTAAAAGTAGACCGTGTAGCTAGTTTTTTACTCTACTAACATCAACAAATTGGATATTTATTTCTGCTTAACTTTTCCTAACTTGCGTTTGAAACCAGCGCCGAAGGCAATAGCAGCACCGGCACCCAAAATGGTTAAGGGTTCAGGAATAGTCTGTACTTCAGTGGCAATAGCATAGGTTTCAGAGAAGACATTTATGGTTGCTGTGGGACTGAATATGGTCGTGCTACCATTGAAGGCCGCAGCTTCAACGAAAACGGGAAAACCGACACCTGAAGCAAACAAAGGGCCTACATTATCATTAGGAAAACCGAAAGCTGCTCCCACCTGAGTTGCAGCATTTGTTGCTAAGGCTGAATCTCCAAACCAAGGAGTCATCTCCAGTGTACTTGACAAATCATTGTAAGTACCAACAACTGTGGAAACTTCATAGTCTGTCCCATTTAAGGTAATTAGGGCTGCTTCGGCAGCATCAGCAAAAGCAAAAGTGGCTAAAGCAACAGTAGTTGCTAAGGTGGCTGTTTTGAGCATAGTGTATGATTTAAGTGTAACTAAATAAGTAATGTTACCCCCCGAATTTTTTGTCAAGTTTCTGTTAGTATTCGTTAGATTTTCTTCATTTTTTGCAGAATATAGAAGTTTGTAGTTAGTCCTTTAGGACGAGAAAAATAGTAATCATCAAGGCTAAAGCCTTGACTACGAGCTTTTTAGGAGCTTTTATACTTAACTGCTTTTAGTTTGCTCAATGGCAGCTTTAACAAACCCTAAAAATAAAGGATGGGCGCAGTTGGGACGGGATCTAAATTCGGGGTGAAACTGAGTGGCAATAAAAAAGGGATGGTCCGACAATTCAATAATCTCTACTAAACGACCATCTGGAGATGTTCCACTGACTTTATAACCCGTTTCTAATAATTGATTGCGATACGCATTATTAAACTCGTAACGGTGACGGTGACGTTCATAAATCACCTCTTGTCCATACAAAGAAGCGGCCAAGGTATCAGGAGAAATACGACAAGGATACAGTCCTAAACGCATAGTTCCCCCTAAGTCCACCACGTCTTGCTGTTCTGGTAACAAATTAATCACAGGATTGGCGGTTTCTGGTTCAAATTCGGCACTATTGACGTTATTTAAACGGGCAACATTGCGACCCCATTCGATGACAGCGCATTGCATCCCTAAACACAGTCCCAGAAAGGGAATTTTCTCTTTTCTAGCGTATTCAATAGCTTTAACCTTACCATCTACCCCACGAATACCAAACCCACCCGGAACTATAATTCCACCCACATCGTTTAAGTATTTCTCTGCCCCATAATTTTCGATATCTTCCGCATCAACCCACCGTAACTTAACCTCGCTATCCGTGGCAATACCCCCATGTACCAAGGATTCTACCACCGATAGATAAGCATCGCTGAGTTGAACATATTTTCCTACTAAGGCTACCTCAATTTGTCGTTTCGGGGACTGCATTCTTTGGATTAAGGTTTGCCATTGACTTAAATCCGGTTTACGGGGTTCTAGACGTAATAATTCTAGGGTTTGTTGGGCTAAACCCTCTTTTTCCACCACTAAAGGCACTTCATAAATACTACTAGCATCTTGCGCCGTAATTACCGATTCGACGGGAACGTCACAAAACTCTGATAGTTTTTCCTTCATCCCCTCTTTTAAAGGGCGATCGCAACGACATACTAACACATCTGGTTGAATACCAATGGATCGTAACTCTTTAACGGAGTGTTGAGTAGGTTTGGTTTTCATTTCCCTAGCTGCCGGTATCCAAGGAATTAAGGTAACGTGCATATAGAGGACGTTATTTCGCCCCACATCCTTACGAAACTGCCGTATTGCTTCTAAAAAGGGTAAAGATTCGATATCGCCAACGGTTCCGCCGATTTCAGTGATAACAATATCAGGAGTGGTATTTTTAGCCACACGATGGATGCGTTCTTTAATTTCGTTGGTAATATGGGGGATAACTTGGACTGTTCCCCCCATGTAGGCCCCTCGTCGTTCTTTATTAAGGACCGCTTGATAGATCGATCCGGTGGTAACACTATTGAGACGGGACATAGGAGTATCTGTGAAGCGTTCGTAATGGCCTAAGTCTAAGTCAGTTTCGGCTCCGTCATCGGTAACAAATACTTCCCCGTGTTGATAGGGACTCATAGTACCAGGATCAACGTTAATATAGGGGTCAAGTTTAAGGATAGAAACAGAGTAATTTCGGGATTTCAATAAACGCCCTAAACTCGCAGCTACAATACCTTTACCAATACTAGAAACAACACCACCGGTTACAAAAACAAACTTAGTCATAAAAATTTTTCTAGATTATAGGATCGACAGGATAATCATTAACAGTATAAGTAAGAATCAACAAACACCTTTTATATTTCAGAAAGTCCTTGTACTTAATACATCTTAAGTTTTCTTGAAATAAGAGCATTATAATTTACTAAAAAATCAATTAGTTATCATAACATTTGTAAAGAAATATAACGATTAAATTTTTTGGAACTTTTAGTAACAGGAAGTAATACTGTGAGTAAAAAGAAAAGGTGGACTTGTCTTTACAATATGTTACCTTTTTTTAGTTCTATTAGTGGAGAAATTTCAATTATGAATTCACTGAGAAAGTTCGTTAGTTCTGTTAAAGTCTTGGCTGTGACTTTAGTTTTATTACTAAGTTTCTTTTCTTCAGCAGCTATGGCAGATGAAGCAACCTGTATCGTGCGAGGACCTATTACCATTGAAAATGGTAGCTTTGACTATTCTAAAACGAGAGATGTCAATGAGTTTACAGTTCGTTCTGCTATTGTTTCCTTACCTGTTGGTGAAAGTGGAACTATTGATAGTATTAAGATTACTGGACCAGACGGAAAACCAGAACTTGGCTGTCCTACTGTCAAGGATGTTAAAAATGGAACAGATTTAATTCCTGCCTGTGGTGGACCTGTTGTCTTAAAAACAGGTGAAAACATATATGCAGCTAAAGGAAGTGATTTTGGTCCTAATGGTAATATCAAGAGTTTTAAGATCACTCTTTGTGACGACTTCTCCTAACAATACAGCACGACACATTTTGATTAGGACGTTTTAATATTATCCGTTCCCTACCTTATTAATAAGTTCCCTATAACCAAAGTCTATATGTCCTAACTATTTTTTGTGGTGCTATGGTGATTAATTAAATTTTTGGGATAGGAAAAAAGCTTTTTTCCTGTCCCAAAAGCTCCATAATATGAGGAATTAAGCTATAATGTCTGAGTCAAAAACAACCAATAATGAGAGAATTTTTGGTGGTAACTTTATTGTCATTGCTATTTGTTTTGTTATCGCCTTGTTTGGGTTTGGTTATGTTTTAGTCAAGCTACCAGAAATTAGCCCGGAACAAATTAAGATATATCAAAACGGAACTTGTATTAAAGGGGATTGGCGATACGCTTTAATTGTCACCCATGTTCTAACTTTTGTGCTGATACCATTAGCAATGAGGATTTTTTATCAAGCACTGAATAATTTAAAATATCCTCTAAAAACAGTGTTTGCTTCTCAACTAGGACTTTCTTTGATTATGGTAGCCATTGCCTCGGAAATTGGCTGGCACGTAACACAATGCTGGTATTATCAAAATGATTTTACTATGCTTTATTTCATGTTTTACTTCTTTTTACTGTCTGCTTTTATTTTATGGTCAGATGGTTTAAGTCAAGAAACAAACACACTGACTAACATTGTTAACGGTGTTTTTGCTGTGGGGTTATTAGCTGTTTCTATACTCTACCCTATTGGTTACAAATCCAATATGACGGTCCGGCTGATTTAT
>NZ_AADV02000240.1 GCF_000167195.1 Crocosphaera watsonii WH 8501
GATTCTTGGGAGGTTTCTTGAGCCGTTAATTCCACCGACTGCATAACTTGACTCACCGCCTTAGAATTTTCCTGTTGTTGAATAGTATCCCCAGTAATCGATCGCACCAAGGTATTGATGTGATTAGATACATCAATAATATCTTCTAGAGAACGTTTTGCCTGTTCCGACTTATCAGTTACGTCGATCACCTGCTGGATGCCCTCTTCCATAGCCGTCATTACCGAGCCAGTTTCACTTTGAATTTGTAGTACAATTTGTTCGATTTCCTTCAAAGATTTTGCCGAACGATCCGCCAACTGACGAACTTCATCAGCCACAATAGCAAAGCCTCGTCCAGCGTCTCCGGCTCTGGCTGCTTGAATAGAAGCATTGAGAGCCAGCAAATTGGTTCGAGAAGCAATTTGAGAGATTAAAGCGACAATTTTGGAAATTTCTTGGGAAGCTTCTGCTAAGCGTTTCACCTTGCGAGTGGTTTCTGACACCGTTTCTCGAATTTGCAGAATACCAGCCACAGTTCGTTCCACAGCTTCACCCCCTTTAAGAGCAGTTACCGAGGAGCCATGAGCTACTTCTTCGGCCTTACGAGCGTTTTCTGCCACCCGTTGAATAGATTCGGTCATCACCTGCACAGAATTGAGGGTGACAGCTAATTCTTCCGCCATCCGTAGGGCATCACGGGAATTATTGCGAGCAAACAATTCACTATCAGTAGAACTCTTATTAACCTGTTTAGCGGTGCGTTTTACCTGAGCAACAATATCTCGTAGATTATGGATAGTTAAGTTAAAGGCATCGGCTACCGCCCCTAATACGTCAGCGGTGACTTCAGCTCCTACAGTTAAATCGCCTCTAGCCGCCCCTTCCACATCGTCGAGAAGGCGAATAACCTGCCGTTGCAGTTCCTCTCTAGCTTGTTCCATTTCCGCCGCCCGTTGTTGCGCTTCATTGGTGGTAGTGAGGATAACACGGGAAAGTTGGTTAAAGCTATGGGATAACTGACCTAACTCATCTTCGGAGTAAACCGTGGCCTTAACATTGTAATCACCAGCATACATAGAATCAAATTGAGTCTGAAGATCCTCGATGGTGCGTTTTAATTGATAGGAACTGAGCAAACCAAAAAAGAGAGTTCCGCCAAAGCCCACTAAACCACCGGTTAAAGCCAGTAACAAAAGAGGACTACCTTTTTTGGATTCCGATGAAGTTTCCGTGCCTTCTTCTGAGGGTTCCACCTGCTCAGCCGTTGGCTGTTCTTCCCTTACCTCGGTGGTTTTTGGTTTAGGAGACATCAACCAAGCCAAACCACTGACCAACAAAATAGCCATAAAAGAAGCGATTCCCGTGCCTCCGGCGGCCATCCAAGGTTTTAATTTGAGAGGAGCGTTGAAAAACCTACCGAAGTAACCTTGTTCAGTGTCTACTTTTGGTTTGTCTGCTTTGAGGGGGCTATCAGACAAAGAGGTATTATCCCCATCCTCAGACTTGACCCAATTCACAGTTTCTGGGCCTTGTTCTGAGAGAAGATCACCGGTTTGTAAACCCAAATTATCACTAAGCTGGTCGCTGGTTTGAGTGAAGAGACCAGAATCCGGTAATTGGTCGTTTATGTCTGTAAAATCAAAATTGGATAAATCCTCTAAAGCCTCATCTTGAAAAGCATCAAACTGATCTAAGACTTGCTTCTGTTCTTGAATTTGACCAGATGACATCATTTGAGGCGTACTTTGAACGGTGGGGTCATCGGGATGGGAATTATTAGACCAATCATTAGAGGAGTTCTCTGAGGAGGTTTGGCCGTCACGATTTCCCAGAGAGGGGGGATTGAGATTAGAAGAGACCACAAAGGTCTGGTCTTCATCCTCTTGCACCGCAGAGCATGCACTAGCTTCAGTTTCCAAACCGTGTCCCTCGGCAAAGGAAAAATCAGGAAAATCCTCATCAACAAAATCATTCCAACCATCGTCTTCTGCGGTATTGGTGTTGGGGAGATCCGTTTGAGAGTCAAAGGGCTTAACCTCGCTAAGGGTGGTAAAGGGATCAACCTCCATTTCCGAGGAAGTTCCTTTTTGCTCCCGATGATGATTATTCTCTAAAGGTTTACCTTGAGAGCCTTGCTGACCGATAGTCGGTTCTCCCAAATCTTCGTCGTCAAAAATAGCACTATCCCAGTCCAGTCCATCGAGGTCAAACTCTTGGGACTCCCAATCCTCCGATGACATTTCAGGTTCAGACCATTGTTCCTCGGTATCAACGGTCTGAGAACTGATGTTAGAAGAAGAACTGAGGCCATTACTTATCTGATTATCCCCTGACTGAGCGAGGAGTTTTTGAGCTTGTGTCAATCCTTGGTTGGCGCAGTCGACCAAATCTGGGCGATCGCTACGGCTGATGACCAGTTGATATTGTTGACAAGCGGTTTCGTATCTTCCCAAACTGAAATAAATATGACCCCGTAGTAATAAAACATCAGGGTCTTCAGGAAAAGCTTGGGCCATCGGTTCCATAAGGGTAGCGGCCTCTTCAAAGTTTCCCTGTCCGTAAGCGACATAAGCCTCATTATACAATTTTGCGTAGTCAGTACCTGATGTCATTGCCTTTCTCCTATAGGTTAAATATTGTCGGTTAAGGGTTAATTAATTAGTAGGTATATTTATATAGCTGAATCTTTGGTGTAGATGATTCTTTTAGGTTGCCCATCGGGCAGAGCGTAAAATCGCTACTTGATCTAATAAGCGTAGAACTTGATGAGTATTTTCCCCCAGCCACTCTCCTTGAACGTAAGGAGCAATATGGTCTGCCACCCAAATAACTTGGCCCCTCAAGTTGAGGGTCCCTAATAGTAAGGGTGAGGCATTGGGAATGGGGGTGATGCGGTCTGGACTTTGCTGCATTACTTCGCGAATGGCAATGGCAGGAAGAGCGAATTCTTCTTGTGAAGGCAGATGAAACCGTAAATATAGTTCTCCTTCAGGGGTTTGTAATGCCTCCATTTCAGGGGAGATGTCTTGTCCGTTGTCTTGATCTAAATCTAAATTGCTAACCATAGTTTTTTCCAATTATTAATAATAGTAATAGTGGTTTTAATGCCGCAGCAATTGTTGAATAGTGCCGATCAGTTCAACATCTTCAAAGGGTTTAGCAATGTAAGCATCTGCTCCTTGTTTCATCCCCCAATAACGATCAAATTCTTCCCCTTTAGAAGAACACATAACAATAGGAACATTTTGGGTTTTGGGATTAGTTTTAATACGACGGCAGACTTCATAGCCATTCATTTTAGGCATGACAATATCTAAAACAATCAGATCCAGACTCGATTCGTTAATGGATTCTAGGGCTTGAATGCCGTCCTCTGCGATCATGACCTGCCAACCATTCTTTGTGAGAATGGTTGAAATCATTTTTTGTTGGGCCGGACTATCTTCTACCAGTAAAACTGCTCTCATAACCTTTTCTCTACAGAGTTGGGATTTAGCTGACTCACTAAATTTATGGTTGAGGGATGATTGTTCGGTAATAATGAATAGATCACTGACTAAAATCTTGAAACTCAACCCGATATTGGGGACAGATTCAAAATTCTTCTCCCCAAGATGACATCAGGGTTTAGTTCAAAGATGAGACTTAACCCTGGAAGGGGATCGGTAATTAGGGAGATTTGATAGCCGTTTTTCATCAGAATACTCTCCACTGTTTTGCCAACGGAGAGATCATCATCGATACAAACTACATGAGGTTTTTTTTTGCTGTCGAGTTCTGTTGACGGGTTGGTTTGTGTAGATGAGGAGGGGGATCTTGTTATGACTGGATGTAACCATCCCCTTTCCACGTAAGGATAAAGTCCCCGTGCCAAGGTTCCTAAATTCCTTTGTAACCGACGGGAAAGCCTTCTTAGGGATGTTCTGCCATCGGCCCAGTGCAGTAGTTGGGTGATTTCCGAGAAAGCTTTTCCCATAGGGGGTAATCGCTTGGACTAAAGGCTTTCAAGAAATAAAAGGAACAGAGAGTTAGCGGATCTTGGTACACAACTTTAAAATTTCATAATTGGCTTGTCTGAAAAAACAGAAGAAATAGATTAAAATGAAGAGGTAAAAAGATTAGAGAGAGTAAATTGAAGCTAAAACAGACAAATAATCCCTTAACCCCGTCGATGGTCGATGATTTACGTTTAGCAGCCTCAAAAATGACGGGAGCAGAGCGTCGTTCATTTCAAGCTGAAATATGTCTCAAGTATTGTGGAGGAAGTGCCAGACAAACCGAAATCGTGTTTGGTTGGGGGAGAAAAAATGTTCAACTTGGATTACATGAAAAACGAACTGGGATAGTGTGTTTAGGATTACAATCAGTCAATAGTGGATGTAAAAAATGGGAGGAAAGATACCCAATAGTTGCCCAATCATTGAAAGAAATAGCCGAAGCTCACGCACAACAAAACCCCACATTTAATAACCCCATTGCCTATACAAGATTAACGGCGGCTGAAGCCATTAAACATTAAGAAATCTAGGATATAATGGAGAGGAGGTTCCTGCTGCTTCGAACAATGGCAGATATTTTAAATCGTTTGGGCCTATCGATTAAGAAAAAGTGGTAAAAAGCTAAACCCTAAAAAAAAATCTCGGAGACGGACGCTTCTTCGAGATTTTGGAGAAAAAGATTAAAAAAAGACCCTTCTGGAAAACTTAATTTGGATTGAAAACAACGGGGAATAGGAAATATTCCGTGGGGACAAACAAAGGTTTATCCAATCAAAACTTGATGGGGACTAAAAAAAACTTCCTTGGGGATGAAATAAA
>NZ_AADV02000239.1 GCF_000167195.1 Crocosphaera watsonii WH 8501
CTTTTGCGGATTTGCCAACTCAGGTTTGGTGGAGAAAATGTCCGAACAAGGCCGAACTAGGTTGCAAGTTAAGTCCCAGCGGCACAATCTTCGGGGAAAGGCAGATTACGTCCTTGAGAAGGAAACAGCAGGCTGAGCTGGAACTTCAATTGTCGATGAGCATAAAGAGATTGTCGAAGATTCCCCCGTAGTTGGGCTTTTTAAAAGAACGACCATACACACATCTCGTCGTACTGTTAAATGCCAAATTGAGATCCCTAAAATTTAAAAGCAATCAAATATATCTGTGAACTTCATCAAGAAGCTAAAACCTTGTTAGAACAAGGAATTCATTTAATTAGTACAGATGAAATGACAGGGATTCAAGCTCTTGAGAGATTATTTCCGAACAAAAGAATCAAGCCTAAACAAGTAGAAAAAATCGAATTTGAATATGAAAGACACGGAACTTTAAGCTTGATTGCGAACTGGGATGTGGCAAGAGGAAAAGTTGTTAGTCCCTCTATTGGACCGACAAGAACAGAACAAGATTTTTCTGAACATATCCAGAGAACGATTAAGATTGATGAAAAAGCAGAATGGATTTTTATTGTAGATAAACTCAACACTCATAAATCGGAAAGCTTAGTCAAATTAGTAGCAGAAAGCTGTGGAATTACTATTGATTTGGGGAGAAAAGGAAAGGAGGGGATTTTGCAATCTATGGACAGCAGAGCAGATTTTTTATCAGATGAATCTCATCGAATTCGCTTTGTTTATATTCCCAAACATACATCGTGGCTTAATCAAATTGAGTGTTGGTTTTCGATCTTAGTCAGGCGTTTACTCAAAAGAATTACTGTCCGTTCAACTGAAGAACTATCCCAAAAAATTCTCAATTTTATTGATTACTTTAATCAACATTTTGCTAAGCCGTTCGTTTGGAAATTTAAGGGCTTTAAAGATCATAAGTGACTGGTGGATTATTTTTGCTAAGCTGCACTAGACGGTTTAGCAAATAATTTTTCCCGTAGTACCACCAATAATGTTTCAGGTCAATATGTTTTAAATAACCAAGGAGAACTACAATTGAGGTATGACAATAGCCAGTGATTTAAAGAGTTTAAAAAAGTATTGTTTGTTCTGAGAATAGATTATTTTCATATTTTTAGAATTCTAAATCTTAGTTGATCGCTTAGGATAAGATCATTTATGATTGACAGTGAAATAGGATCTTCCTTTCAATTCAATATTCACCACAAAGACAGCAAAAATAGTTTATGAGTGTAACAACCCTTGAAGCTAGAGAATTGTTTCGTACTGCTTACGAAAACCGTTATACTTGGGACGAAAATTTTCCAGGTTACACAGCAGATGTCACCTTTAAAGATAACGATCGCACTTTTAACGGTCAAGTGCGGGTCAACCAAGATATGTCCACAGAAGTGTTTAATATAGAAGACGAACAAGCTGCAGCGCAGGTTAAATCTCAACTCTGGGAAACCTCTATTCATAGGGTTCGTCGTTCATTTGAACAAGTTCATGGCAAAAATATCTTCAGTTACGGGAACACAGATGAAAGCGGTGCTGTAGAAATCCTCATGGGAGGGAAAGCAGAAGGCGATCGCTATAAACTGCGTGATAATGAAGTTTGCCATGTCCACCGTCATATTCACGGGGTTGTGGTAAGTATTGATACCTTCAGCAGTCATAACACCGAGGAGGGTTATCTTTCCCATCGTTACGACTCCATTTATCGTGATCCCAAAACAGGGGACCTCAAAGCAGGGAAAACCGATTTTGAGGACAATTATGAACAAGTGGGTGGTTACTACATTTTAACCAGTCGTGTGATTACAGCAGAAGAAAACGGAGAAACAGTCACCAAGGACTTTGGTTTTTCTAACGTTAAGTTATTGCAACCTGCCATGGTTTAAGTCTCAGTTTAAGGCTTGGGTGTTGGAGGTTGGGAAGTTTCTCATCTTTGACACCCAACTAAAATGTAGACATCAAATTCATGTCATCATGGTGTCGAGATACTGCACCCATCGCTCACCTTGAGCTTGAAGTGTAAACTCAGTCTCAACAATTTGTCGCCCACAGTTCCCGTATTCTTGACGAGTTGCAGGTGATTGCCGGAAAAACTCGATTTCATTGATCAAAGCCTCTGAAGTCTGTTCGTCCACTAGACGAGCATTCTTCCGGTGTCGTGCAATTTCAGGGATACCACCTACCTCAAAAGCTACTATCGGAATGCTACAAGCAGACGCTTCACAAAAAGTTTGACCAAATGCTTCTTCAAGGGAAGTTCCCACGAATATATCAGCAGCACTATAAATCAAAGGCATTTTACGATAATCTCTCAATAAACCTGTACCGTAAACTGAAGGCAAATTCTCCGATTGAGAGCCAAAGACCAAAAATAGGGTATTGTCCTGAAGACGGTGAATAATTTCTTGAAAAATATGACCTCCTTTACGAAAATCTTTTACATTAGTACAACCGCTCAAAATCACAAAGGTATCTTCAGGAATCCCTAAAATTTTGCGAGCAAAAGATCGTTTAACGGGCTTAAACAAATCCGCATCTAAACCATAATAAATACAATCAATTTTTTTCACTCCAAGAAGGGCATTTTCTACTTCTTGCTTTAACCAATGACTATCAGTTACTAGTGCAGCTTAGCAAAAATAATCCACCAGTCACTTATGATCTTTAAAGCCCTTAAATTTCCAAACGAACGGCTTAGCAAAATGTTGATTAAAGTAATCAATAAAATTGAGAATTTTTTGGGATAGTTCTTCAGTTGAACGGACAGTAATTCTTTTGAGTAAACGCCTGACTAAGATCGAAAACCAACACTCAATTTGATTAAGCCACGATGTATGTTTGGGAATATAAACAAAGCGAATTCGATGAGATTCATCTGATAAAAAATCTGCTCTGCTGTCCATAGATTGCAAAATCCCCTCCTTTCCTTTTCTCCCCAAATCAATAGTAATTTCACAGCTTTCTGCTACTAATTTGACTAAGCTTTCCGATTTATGAGTGTTGAGTTGATCTACAATAAAAATCCATTCTGCTTTTTCATCAATCTTAATCGTTCTCTGGATATGTTCAGAAAAATCTTGTTCTGTTCTTGTCGGTCCAATAGAGGGACTAACAACTTTTCCTCTTGCCACATCCCAGTTCGCAATCAAGCTTAAAGTTCCGTGTCTTTCATATTCAAATTCGATTTTTTCTACTTGTTTAGGCTTGATTCTTTTGTTCGGAAATAATCTCTCAAGAGCTTGAATCCCTGTCATTTCATCTGTACTAATTAAATGAATTCCTTGTTCTAACAAAGTTTTAGCTTCTTGATGAAGTTCACAGATATATTTGACTTGCTTTTTAAATTTTAAGGGATCATCAACTTTGGCATTTAACCAGTAACGAACGAGATGTGGTTGTAATGTCGCTTCTTTTTAAAAAACGCCCCACACTACGGGGGGAAATCTTTTCGACAATTCCTCTTTTTATGGCTTCATCCGCCAACTCTGAAGGTGTCCAATGGCTCACTGGTCTGTCTGATTTTTCACATTCTTCACAAGCGATCGCTACAATCTGGACTACTTGTTCGACCGTAAAGGATTTTGTTGTTCCAGGTCTTGGGCGATCGCTTAAAATTCCTTTGATCAAGACC
Organism: Crocosphaera watsonii WH 8501; assembly: GCF_000167195.1. Classification (GTDB taxonomy): domain Bacteria; phylum Cyanobacteriota; class Cyanobacteriia; order Cyanobacteriales; family Microcystaceae; genus Crocosphaera; species Crocosphaera watsonii. The sequence continues at coordinate 3,662 of NZ_AADV02000239.1, forward strand.
ATTAATGCTTTCTCCGTTACCTGTTGTTCTTCGGCGGCACTCAGTTTTTCTCTCTCCTCAAACCATCGCGATCGCCACTGACGCACTTGTACTCGGTCTAATTCTAATCTTCGACTAATCGAACTATTGCTCTCTCCTGATGCTGCGGCTAAGATTAGCTTGGCTCGTCTAACAAGGCGATAGGGGTTTGTTGTCCCTCTCACTATTTGTTGGAGTACTGTTTTCTGTAGGTTGGAGAGGTTAATTGGCAATGCTTTTATCATGGACATCAACTTCGAGATTCTTCCGTTAGTTTCATTGAAACACATTGTCGTGGCTAGTCACGAAAGTTTCTGTAAAAATCTGGTGGATTACTTTCGCTAAACTGCATCAGGATCTTTGTGATCTACTGAATCTATGGAAAGCCAAGCGGCTTTTTTATCTGCACTAGTGGAACAATGATGATTTTTTTTAGTTCTATGTGTCTATAAATTTTCAAGAAAAACTGATATGTTTGCTAAGGTCATTTCTTTGTTTAATCAGGCTGGCGGGGTGGGCAAAACGACTCTCACCCAGAACCTCGGCTACCAACTAAAAGAAAAAAACTATAAAGTCTTACTCATTGATCTAGATCCCCAAGCCTCCTTAACCTGTTTTATGGGAATAGAACCTTATGATCTTGAAACAACGATCTACGATTCTCTAATTACATCCGGTTCATCAATACAACTTCCACTGATAAATTGCTATGGGGTTGATTTAGTTCCGTCCAATCTTAGGTTGGCTGCTTCAGAGCAAAAGCTCACTTTTGAACTACAACGAGAATTAAGATTGAAAGATGTCATTGAGCCTTATCTTGAGGATTATGATTATATCCTGATTGATTGTCCTCCGAGCTTGACAATGTTGCTTTAATCAGCTATTGGTTCCATTATGTCTAGTCCTATCAACTCATTAAACTACATGGGACGATTGCGTGATACACGTAAGTTAGCAAATGACCCATTAAATCTCGTTATCTACCAATCAGGTCTCCGACACGTCTACTCTCCAGATATTGATGCTTTGTACCCCTGAAGATTGTGACTAACGACTTGCCTCTAGAAACTTTTTTATTCTAAAGGTTGCCTTTGTACCCCCATTGTACTGCACAAATCCCGTTTGACCCCAACCCTAAATG
>NZ_AADV02000238.1 GCF_000167195.1 Crocosphaera watsonii WH 8501
GAACAACAACAGTCAATGTGGGAGAATAAGACCCAGAGTGTTCCTCAAAGAATTGTAAGTTTAACTCAACCGCATATTCGTCCAATAGTGAGGGGAAAAGCAGGAAAACCAATAGAGTTTGGAGCTAAACTCTCAGTAAGCTGTGTAGATAACTATGTGTTTCTAGGCAAAATAAGTTGGGAAAACTTCAATGAATCTTGTCATTTAAAAGAACAAGTAGAAAAGTATAAAGAAACGTTTGGCTATTATCCCGAATCCGTCCATGTAGATAAAATTTATCGAACTAGGGAAAACAGAAATTGGTGTAAGGAAAGAGGGATAAGAATCAGTGGTCCGAAGTTAGGAAGACCTCCGAAAAATGTCAGTGAAGAAGAAAAGAAACAAGCCCACTCCGATGAATGCTTCCGTAATGCTATTGAGGGAAAGTTTGGACAAGCTAAACGAAGATTTAGCCTAAATCTCGTGATGACAAAACTCCCTGAAACCTCCATTACATCTATTGCTATTACATTTTTAGTTGTCAATCTTTCTAAACTTCTGAGGCAGTTTTTGTCGCTTTTTTTGTCCTTATTTACTAATAATAGAACAGGGAAACTCATTAAACCGCTTTTCATTAATTTTGATTATACTTTAAACAATTTTTATGTGCTAAAACTTATTGATTTGTCAGAAAATTCTTGGTCAAAAGTGGCATAAATTTTGGAGAAACTTTTTCAGCAAACCCTATTTAGCTTGAAAAGATTTTAGTTCAGAGTTAATCATCAAATTTACAGCCCACAATAAACCACCAATAACGATGGAAATGGCTGTGATAGAAACGCTGATTGGGAAGACATTAACAATTAATTTATTTAAGGTAACAAAACTCCCCCTTTCAAATTGAACCTAGATTTAGTGGGGGAGTATCTCAAACAGACTCTCGTTGTTTAATCAGAGAAATAGCCCTAGTAACACTCTCAGGGAAGACAACAACTAAACCCCCTTTATCCACCTTATCTAAGCCATAATTGATGGCTTCAGTTTCATCCAAAATAGCTTCATAATCTGCTTGAGGCTTTTCGCTTAAAATACCCTTAATAATCAAATCAGCAGCTTCACCACGATCGCGGCCTCGTTTATCATCGTCTTCTTTAACAATAATGCGATCGAACACCCTGGCTGCAATTTGACCTAAAAGAACTAAATCCTCATCACGGCGATCGCCTGGGCCCCCCACAACCCCTAACCGTTGTCCTTGCCAGTTTTTAACAAACTCTCCTACAGCTTCGTAACCGGCCGGATTATGGGCATAATCCACCAAAGCGTGATGCTCTCCTAAATTAAAGAGATTCATACGTCCGGGGGTTTGCTCTGCCGAAGCAGTAAAAGTCCTCACCCCTTGCCTAATATCTTCGATATCCACCCCTTGAGAAAAGGCAGCCAGACAAGCAGCCAAAGCATTAGCAATCATAAACGGGGCCATTCCCCCCATAGTCATTGGTATATTAACCGCTTCTTCAATTCTCAGGGTAAATTGTCCTTCTAAAATAGAAAGATAACCATTTTCATAAACCGCCGCTAAACCATCCCGACGTAAATGATTTTCAATAATTTCGTTGTCAGGGTTCATGGAAAAATAAGCCACTTTGCCCTTGACTTTTTCCGCCATAGCTGCTACCAAAGGATCATCAGCATTGAGTACCGCGTGACCGTCTGGGTGTACTACCTCAGCAATAACCCCTTTTACCTGGGCCATTTGTTCGATGGTGTTGATATCTCCCAACCCCAAATGATCGGCTGCCACGTTCAAAACAATACCCACATCACAACTATCAAAAGCCAAACCCGATCGCAGAATACCACCCCTAGCACTTTCCAAGACAGCAACTTCCACGGTGGGATCTTTCAAGATCATGGCTGCACTAAAAGGCCCCGTATTATCCCCTTTTTCCACTAAATAGTCCCCAATATAAACACCATCCGTACTGGTATAACCCACCACCTTACCGGTTTGACGGTAAATGTGGGCGGTTAGACGGGTAGTAGTTGTCTTGCCATTGGTGCCGGTAATAGCGACGATGGGGACACGACTGGGGGTATCCGGGGGAAAGAGCATATCCATAACCGGAGCGGCCACATTGCGCGATAAACCTTGAGAGGGGGCCACGTGCATCCGAAAACCGGGGGCTGCATTTACTTCCACAATCACCCCATCCACTTCTTGTAGGGGTTTGCTAATATCGGGAGTTACCACATCAATACCCATTATGTCAAGGCCAATTATTTTAGAAACCCGTTCAGCCATCCAGAGGTTTTGGGGGTGGATCTCGTCGGTGCGATCGATGGGCACACCTCCGGTGCTGAGGTTAGCTGTTGCCCGTAAATAGGCGACTTCTCCTTTATCTAAGACAGTTTCTAAACGTAATCCTTGTTTATCGAGTATAGCTAAGGAAGTTTTATCGACTTTAATTTTGGTTAAAACGTTATCGTGTCCTTCTCCCCGTCTAGGATCTTCGTTGGTTATAGCAATTAACTCTTCGATGGTATGTTGACCATCTCCCACCACACTAGCTGGAACCCGTTCGGCCACTGCCACCAACTTACCGTTAATCACCAATAAACGATGATCGCTGCCCTTATAAAACCGTTCGACAATAACGGAACGAGTTTTGGACTCCTTACTAGCGAGATCGTAAGCTTCTTCTGCATCCTCCCAACTGTTAACATCGATGGTTATGCCCCGGCCATGATTAGCATCGAGGGGTTTAATGACGATGGGATAACCCCCCACATCGGCGATGGCACTTTCTAGTTCTTCAAAAAATTGGATGGTGGTGCCTCTGGGGACGGGAACCCCGGCATCTAGGAGGATGGTTTTGGTAGCTTCTTTATCACAGGCTAATTCTACGGCGAGAATACCGGAATAGTCGCTGATGGTGGCTTGAATACGCTTCTGGTTTACTCCATAACCCAACTGTACCATTGCCCTAGCACTGAGGGGCATCCAAGGAATATTTCTCGCTTCGGCTTCGGTGACGAGGGTTTGAGTAGAAGGTCCTAAAGCTGCATTGGCCTGTAAATCTTTGAGATCGCTGAGGTCTTGTTCTAGTTCTTTGAGGGGATAACTTCCTGTCTCGATGATGGACTGACAGAGACGAACGGCCGCCCTTCCTGCGTAACGGCCAGCTTGTTCGTCTACGTATTCAAAAACGACGTTATAAATTCCTGGTGTAGCGGTTTCTCTAGTCCGACCGAACCCCACGGGCATTTTAGTTAATTCCTGTAATTCTAGGGCAACGTGTTCGACAATATGCCCCATATAAGTGCCTTTTTTCACCCTTTCAAAGAAGCCTCCTCGATGGCCAGGAGAACAATAATGCTCAACCAAACTAGGCAATATATCCACCAAGCCTTCGTAAAAGCCAGGAATTTGGTTTGAGGGTCTTTCTGCTAAGTCCTCCAAGTCCAGACGCATAACGATCAGTTTCTTGCGCCTAATACTCCAATAGTTGGGGCCGCGTAGGGTCAGGGTTTTTAATATTTTCATACTCGCCGTTTCTCTAAAAAAGCACGCTTGAGGACACAGAAGCAATATCCTAATGATATTCTCGTTTCATTAGGGGAAATAGCTGTTCACACTGAACAGTTTTTATGTTTGTTTATTGTACTGGGCTACTAATTTTGGCAATACATTGATGTTGATGGAGATGATAACAGTCTCCGTGGGAGAGGATATTTACTCTGAGGTTATGGAGACTTAAGGGTTCTGTAGCTGAGATGTCTGCTTGGTTGGTGTAGCTCATATCTCGACCATCAACAATAGTCACCGTTCCCTTGCCCACGATGCGCATTAGGCCATCTCTCTCAAATAGGGCGCAGGTGTCTTCATCGATACCGATACCGAGTCTTTCGGGATGGGTTGATAAGGCACTCAATAAACGGGACATACGGTTGCGGTTATGAAAGTGCTGATCCACAATAATCTCAGGAATAATTCCCAGTCCCATGGCCATGTCTACTAAAGCTCGGTTGGGAGATTCTCCACTGCTGCCTCCGGCAATCATATGATGTCCCATCACGGCGGACCCGGCACTGGTTCCCCCCAAAGATATTTCACCAAGCTGTACCCGTTGTCTTATTCTTTCCATCAGGGGGGTATCGGCCAATAAGCCACACAGTCTTAGTTGATCCCCTCCTGTCATAAATACGCCGGTACATTCCTCAACGTATTCCTTAAAATAGGGGTCGTTTCCTTGGTCGCGATCGCGGATGTCTAAAACTTTAACGTATTTCGCCCCCATTTCTTCAAAGATACTTTGGTATCTCTCTCCGATTAAAACCGGTTCTCTCGAAGCAGAGGGAATGATGGCAATGGTAGCATTGGTGCCACCGGAACGAAACCAAAAGGTGTGCAGAATTTCTTTACCATGCACTTTGTCTTCTGCGCCACCAATAACTAAAATGGCCGTGGTTGTGGGTTGGGACATGGGGCTTGGTTGGGATTGAGTCTCTAATTGCAACATAATCTTATCTTTTCAGCCAAAGAAGTATCGGTACGTTTGCGCTTGTTAGTCATAATAGGGATTAGGAGCAGATTATGCCAACGTTAACCCTTGGTACTTACTAAATTTTTGGCCCGTTTCTCTATCCATTTACGGCTAACTAGGTCGAACAGTAACTAATATCATTTTGAACTTATACGAATACTGTAACCTGGTGCCTTACTTATTCCTGATTTTACTCGGCGTAAGCTGGTGTAAGAACGGTGGGTGGAAACGCTGTTACTGGCACCCGGATTCGGGGAAACACACGCGGAAACCCTAGGGGGGCTCGATTGTACCGACATTTGTG
>NZ_AADV02000237.1 GCF_000167195.1 Crocosphaera watsonii WH 8501
AGGGGGAAGGGGGGAGGAAAGACGGCAGGCAGCTTGATCGCTGCTTACACTCTAGAGGATCCCCGTTGATATTGGTTCCCACTAGAAGCTCCGCAGAAGTCGAGAAATTGTTAGGAGCAGATTTTAAGGGCATCCTCACCAGTGACTGCTATAGTGCCTACTTTAGACAAAGTGCGATGGCCAAACAGAAATGTCTGGCACATTTAGAACGAGAGTTAGAGTCCCTTAAAACCAGTCGTTTTCAAGCGAATCGAGAATTTGCTGCCGATGTACAGCAAGTTTTAGCAACCGCCCGTATCCATTATCGTCATTATCATGCTCGAAATTTAACCCTTGAAGACTTAGGCTCCAAAAGAACAGAAGTCGAGAACTCACTGCAAAAGATTTTTAAAGCAACTCCCAAAAAAGGATGGCCTTATGATGCACAAAGATTGATTAACCGTCTCAAACGTCATTGGGAAGAGTGGTTCACCTTTCTAACTTATCCTGAAGTCAAACCAGATAATAATGATGCTGAGAGAGCTTTACGTCCCATTGTCATTCACCGCAAAGTAAGTGGGGGAGCAAGAAGCGACTGGGGTGCAGAGTTAGTCACCCAAATGTTCAGTTTTTTAGAGACCATGAGATTACAGGGGCAAAATGCCATTGTCCAATTATGCGAATTATTTTCATTAGCTGGTCGGAGTCCCCCAGGATTAGAGATGTAAAAGGCTCCGGAGCCGATGGGGGATAGATTTTTCTTGATCGCCCTATCTCTCTGCACAAAAATACACAGGGTTAGCGGATAATCTCCGCTAACAAAAAACTATCTTACTATTCTTTTTTTCTCATATTGTTGTTTTTATTTGAGGTTTTAAAAAGACTTGATTCTGGGAATGTTAGTCATTAAAATAGCCGTAATAAATTAGCTTAAATTTTACGCTAAATCACAGGGCTTATATTTTTGTTGACTCAACTGATGTTGTTTGTAGTGCTTTTCAATAAGACTTTTTTGTTGCGGTGAGCAGTTACAATTAATCTTACTCTCTTAGTATTCCCTCAAAAAACAAAATTATTCAAGCAATGGCAAGATTATCAATAATGATTGGTTTCTTCACAAAATAGTAAGGTGGGCATTGCCCACCCTACAATATTAATTAGTGCGGAACCTTGCTAATTCTTTACCGGTCTTAGCATCATGAGCATGAACCGTACAAACTAAACAAGAATCAAAAGAACGCGCCACATGACCCACTTCTACGGGGTTGGTGCTATCTTCGATAGGAATACCCACTAACGCCTCTTCAATGGGTCCTCTGGTGTGTGTACCGTCTCTCGGTCCAACGTTCCAGGTGGTGGGGGCAATCACTTGATAATTCTTGATTTTACCCTTTTCTACTTCCACCCAATGACATAACGCGCCACGACTCGCTTCGGTACCACCCCAACCACGGCCGTCTTTTTCGGTTGGTTTAATATACCAAGGATCGTTTAATTTAAACTCACGCAGACATCTTTCAACTTCCCGATAGAGTTTAACAGATTCGTGCATCCGTGCAAACTCACGAAGATGGATGCTAGGACCACCCATTTTCTTGAACATATCCAAGATCAAACCATCATAATGCTGCCAACTTTCTCCATGCTTACCACCAGCAACTAACTGACGCGCAAGAGAACCCACTTCCATACGTCCTAAGTCCTTATGACTAACAGCAGTGGCCCAGGAATATTTACCCTCGTAGTCGTTGGTGTTGATATGTTTGGGTTGAGTGGTGCGATCGAAAGGATGAACGTCTGCTGTTCCTTCTTCGTACCAAGCATGGCTAGTATTTTCCCGTGTAAAGGTATGATCTACCATGTGATGTTGATCGGTGAAGCTATCGTAAACACCACCTTTCATGATCACAGCAGCGTTACGGCCTTCAACGGTGGGTTTTTGATATCTATCTTCATGAGGGAGATAACCCCAAGTTAAATAACGGCCAGGACCACCACCATACTTATCTAAACCTATATCTAACCCCATACGCCAATAGAAACCGAGATCGGAGTTAGCATGAGCAGGACTCTCATCCAACCATTCTAAAAAGTCTTCGTAGGTTTGGATCTCTTCATATCTCTCTAAGGAGCATCCTAACCACACCGGTTCTAACCAGTTGGTGCGGAAATATTCCATGATCCCCCAACCTCTAGTAATATCAGTTAAAGTGGGCGCACACATTACACCACCCGGAACCATATAACTAGAGTGAGGCCATTGTCCACCGAATAAAGCGTATAGTTCTACGGGTTTAGCAGAGGTAGTAATAGCTAGTTCGTAAGACGTTCCCGTAAAGGCCCCAAACCGCTTACAAGCTTCTTCGTAGAAAGGACTATTTTTGTACTTTTTATTGGTTAAGTCGATGGCATATAAAGCGTAAAAATGTCTGGGGTGACTTTGTACAGTCTCCACCAATTGTCCTAAATTTCGTGCTAAAATGGCGTTACGAGGCACTTCTGTTTCCCAAGCCGTATCCAAAGCCCAAGAAGCACAAGTTAAGTGAGATGCGCCACATATACCACAGATACGAGGGGTAACAATAAGACCAGCTTGGGGATCTTTCCCTTTTAAAATAACCTCAAAACCGCGAAATAATTCCGCTTTAGTCCAGGCATTAACCACCTGGCCGTCTTCAATATCAACTCTAACATCTAAGTCCCCTTCTACTCTCCCCACTGGGGATATTTCTAGTTTCTGTACTGGCATAGTTTCACTCTCAAGAATGGTTCAATATTCGATAAAGTAGGGGCATATATTCTGCCCCTAGAGATGGTTAAACAGTGAAAAAGTCCTCATTAGCCCAAGAAGGACTTGTATCTTTGGAAACAACCGTCATTAACGCATAATCTTTCTTATTTATACCAGAAGGTAACTCTCTCGGCACACCCATTACTGTTTGTGTCTTAAAGACCGTTCCTGGTTTAAGATCATGGAAAGGAAACTCCGGTTCTGTACACCCTAAACAGGGCATACCCGCACGGGTTTTTGAGGAAACTCTATTCCATAAAATACGGTTACAGGAAGAATGGGTCATAGGGCCACGACATCCCATATCATAGAACAGACATCCAGTCCGTTGTCCGAAGTCTTGAGTGGTTGCTTTGTAGGAAAAGTGCATATTCCTGGTGCAACCCGTCTGGGTAAAGCTACGGAAGAAGGTTTGGGGACGGTGGAACTCATCAAGGGTGAGATCCCCAACTCGTCCGGTGGCCACTGCAACTAATATTTGAGAGATCCAGTCAGGGTGTGACGGACAACCTGGTATATTAATTACAGGTAGGCCAGCTTGGGACACATAGTCTGCCCCCAAGAAACCTCCTTTATCTCGTTTGAGGAACTGTACCCCAAGGGACTCACTAGGGTTGGGTTCCATGGCTGGAATACCCCCATAAGTGGCACAGTCTCCTACAGCAACCACAAAGGCAGCTACCTTAGATAAGTCTGTTAACCAGTCTTTCATGGGACGGCCCGCAAAACGGTTCCATTCTCCCGTTCCATTGGGGGCATTGACGACGCTTCCCTCATAGACTAGAATATCTATGGGAATTTTACCATTCACACAATCGTATAATAGTTGTTGTAATTCATCACCTAATTGCAAACCGAGGGACGGATGCCACAAGACATTGATCCCAAAGTCGGTAATTAAGTCTACTACGGTGGGTTCTTCTGCGTTGAGAAACGAAATTGTATTCCCAGAACAGGCACCACCTTGCAGCCAAAGAACATTAGCCATAGACTCTCTCGGATGGTTTTCCAGTCCATTATGGGATAGATTTCATCATTTCTTGGCACGATTTAATCTTTATTTAATTGTTATCAAGGTTAAGTTATTCTAATGTAATTTTTCTTATTATTTGTTGATATTTAGTTTACCTTTTGTCATGAAATAATAACATAAATTTAGCAATAATGTCTTATTTTTTACTGTTATAACCGTAACACAGGCTTTTTCAAGACTTTAATATTATTCCTTGGCAATTACAATATGGGATGAATAACTATAGCAATCAGTAATGATTTATGAGATTATTAGAAACTATGACATCAAACAGTAATCAGACAATGATGATAAATTACCCCAACTTCTTAACAGTTGGGGTAATTCATTTAACTTAAAACGCCAAAGTTATCAGCAGTCAAACTATCCGCATTGACTCCAAGTAGTGTAGCCAACTCATTGTTATCAAAGGCAATTAAAGCATTGCCGTCTTCATTACTTAAAGTTAATTCATTGAAACTACCAACACCCAAACCCTCAATATTCAACAGATCGTCTTCGAGATCAAAATCAGTGATAGTGTGAGCAGACTCAGGAATCTCTGCGTTAGCAATCCAGAATTGATCTTCTCCCTCACCCCCAGTAACAACATTATTACCACCTAAGAGGAAGAATCGATCATTTCCTGTACCACCGAAAGCGCGATCGTCACCACCAAGGGTAAAGGTACTCACGGGGTGACAAGTAGGTTGAAAAGTAAGTCCAGAGCGGTTTTTCTCTGTTACCCGACCCTAAACAATTGTCGGCAACCAGAGAGCTTATTGAGAATGAACGATAATGATAATCATTTGCAAATGGGGGTGAGGGAGAAGATCAATTCTGGATTGCTAACGCAGAGATTCNTGAGTCTGCTCACACTATCACTGATTTTGATCTCGAAGACGATCTGTTGAATATTGAGGGTTCGGGTGTTGGTAGTTTCAATGAATTAACTTTAAGTAATGCCAGACGGCAATGCCTTAATTGCCTTTGATAACAATGAGTTGGCTACACTACTTGGAGTCAATGCGGATAGTTTGCCAGGCGGC
>NZ_AADV02000236.1 GCF_000167195.1 Crocosphaera watsonii WH 8501
TTATTAAATATACTTTAGACCTCTTGCAAAAGTTTTTCGTGGTATGATAAAAGATTATTCATTTTTTGCATAGCCACCATTGGTAAAGCGATCGCACTCTCATAGTGGCGATCGCCTGAACCCCAAAAATCAATTAAGTTTTAAAACAAGAATCGTTGTATAATTATTAAAGATAACTATTCAGCTAAGAAAATTGATTTGATAATGAAATATTGGCAAGTTAAAAAGTTAAAAGAGACCGAATTCAAGCGTTTGACAGGAGTAAAAAAAAACTTTCAGAGTGATGGTTCGCACTGTCAAAGCTTATCTAAAAAGAAAAAAGAAACCCGGACGTAAACCAAAATTAATAGTTGAAGACCACATTCTCATAATGCTTGAGTATTTAAGAGAATATAGGACTTATTACCATATTAGTCTAACGTGGAAAATGTCCGAATCTAACGTTTGTCGCATTGTCCATAAAATCGAAAATATATTAATAAAATCTCGTCAATTTCGACTACCTGGAAAGAAAGAATTATGGAAAACGAATTATCAAGAGGAAATGGTAGTAATGGATGTCATGGAAAGTCAAATTGAAAGGCCGAAAAAACGACAAAAACAGTTTTATAGTGGAAAACAAAGAGAACATACTTTAAAAACACAAATAGTCATTCAACAGAAAACTGGTCAAATTGTATGCCTAGTCAACGGAAAAGGAAAAACTCATGATTTTAAACTATTTAAAAACAGTGGGGTCAAATTTGGGACGTCAATAAAAGTTCTTGCTGATAAAGGCTATCAAGGAATAGGAAAAATTCATCAATTAAGTGAAACCCCCATCAAGAAAAAGAAAGGGAAGAAGTTAAGCCAAGAGGAGAAAAAATATAATCGGCAACTAAATCGATTAAGAATCACAGTCGAACATATAAATCGTCGCTTAAAAATCTTTAAAATCCTTTCTTATCCTTATCGAAATCGTGGTAAGAGATTCGGATTAAGAGCCAACTTAATAGCTGGACTTCATAACTACGATTTGGCTAATTAATTTGTAAAAAAAATCTATTTAATCTCTAGTGGGTTGAGCTTTTTATCATTAGCTTAACTGTTTTAAGCAGCCTATTTTTAATGATTTTGTGTAGAAGCGATCGCTCTTATCTCAATTATTCAAAAATTATCAGATATTTTGTACATCTGAGCAAGTTAAATTGGCAAAAAAATAGCCTTTAATTATAGCATAAAATATTTTTGCAAGAGGTTTTTTGAGATGAAAGCCTATTCTGTTGACCTCAGACAAAAAATTATTGATGTTTATAATGAAGGGAATCTATCTCAACGTCAATTAGCCAAACAATTCCATGTAGCTAAAAGCTTTGTCTAAAAATTGCTTAAACAATATCGACAAACAGGAAATCTTGCTCCACTTAAACGAAGGAAACAAACACCTACAAAACTTAATTTAAAACAATTAAAAGTTCTCGAAGAGTTAGTCAAAACTAACAATGATGCGACTCTAGAAGAACTTCGTAAGCAATTCATAGCGACCACAGGAATTATCATTAGTCGTTCAACAGTAGATAGAATGTTGCATCGTTTGAATTTGACTTAAAAAAAAAAACACTGCATCCAACGGAAAAAGGGAGTGAAAAAGTCCAACAGCAAAGATTAGAATTCTGGGAGACTATTCAGAAAATACTAGCTAAAGACCTGGTTTTTCTAGATGAATCGGGAGTAAATTTAGCTTTAATCCGCTTATGTGCTAGGTCTGAGAAAGGACAAAGAGCTTATGGACAAAGACCATCAAAACGAGGGATGAATGTATCTATTATAGGTGCAATGACTTTGAATGGTATTGTTGCTCAATCTAGTCTAATGGGAGGAACTGATGCACTCACTTTTGAAGCATTTATTTCTCAAAAATTAGTCCCCAAACTGTGGAAAGGAGCTTGTGTAATCATGGATAATTGTTCTATTCACAAGGGAAAAAAAATTAGGTCTTTAATCGAAAAAGCTGGAGCTAAGTTACTCTATCTTCCTACTTATTCTCCCGATTTTAATCCCATTGAGAATTGTTGGTCAAAGCTTAAAAGTATTTTACGTCACATTGGTGCAAGAACATATCCTGATTTAGCAAAGGCTATTGAATCTGCTTTCAACCAAATCTCTCGATATGATATTCGTAACTGGTTTATTCATTGTTGTTACTGTACCTCACTAGACTGAGAAACGCTATAGCTTGATATTCACAGGGCAAATCTTGATTAATTTGACTCTCATTTTCAAACTTTAATCTAACTTTATTTCGCACTGGACTTGTTAAGGTAGGTATGCGATAACTTAAGCGACGTAAATGCCTTTCTAAACGCCCAAAAGAATCAAGAGAATGATGAGCATAAATCAATTCTCCTGAATGAAAATAAATTCTCCAAGTCACTGAATTATAGGAAACAATTAAACATCCTGTTGCTTCAGAACCTGATATTTTTGCTAAAATGTCAGCAGGGGAAAACTTGGGTAATATTTCATTTGATCTCATGGATATTTCTTGATAACTCTTAATATTCATAATCAAGGTCATAATTAATTAGGGAACACAGTATACTTTTTCAATCAAACAACTTCAAAACAAAAGGGAATGTTACGGTTTATAGAGCATTTTTATAGTTATGAGGGACAGAAGATCGGTCTGATATTGACCCAATAAGTCGGAAAAACACCACAAATAAAAGACAAATACTATTCAATTGAGGGATAATTTATCAAAAAACCAGCAAATGTTTAAACAATGATTGCAAACAGCGGCATGATACAATAGTTCCATTCATAAGAGATATCGTTTCAAATCTTCACTTTAAGTAAAGACTTTTTAGGTAAGATGACACAAGGAATCTCCTTAACCGAACCCTAATATAGAGTTAACATCTATGTTACTGTTTTTTTATTTTTACGACTTCCGTAATTATACAGATATTTTTGCTCTTGTATCTTAAACTTAAAATTACAATTCAGAAGTACCCGGCCTTTAGCACCGGGTTTTAAAGCCAATTTGTCAATTCTAGATTCCAAATTTCAGCTATGAACACTGCCATCTGGTAAAACAGCCCCTTTAAGAATAGTTCCGGTTAATTTCACCATAATACGATTACCCGATCCAACTTTTGCACCACTGAGATCGGCACCACTGAGATCGGCACCACTGAGATCGGCCCCCACTAAATTAACCTGTTGTAGATTAGCCGATCGCAAATTAGCCCGTAATAAATTGGCCCGAAAGAGATTGGCCCGAAAGAGATTGGCCTCTTCTAAATTAATTTTATGTAAAAAACTGTCACTGAGATCGGCGTAACTCAAATCAGCTTTAATTAACTTACGTCCAGAAAGATCCTTTTCTTTTAAATTAGCCCCTTTCAAATCAGCCCCACTCCAATCGCGATAATAAGGGCGTTGGGCTTGATTTTGAGGATAATTACTGTAGGGAGTTGGGGGTTTTTGGCGCGGTACAGAGACAGTTTTGGAGGGATGAGACACTATTTGATGGGTTTTCAGTTGTTCTCGGGCGTGATTAATCTCTTTTAACTTAGCCATTGCTTTGGCCAACAATCTTTCATTGTTTTTTGGTAGGCGATCGGGATGCCAAATAAAAGCCAAATCTCGATAAGCCTCATTAATGTCCTCAAGGGAGGCACCAACTTCTAATCCCAGGACTCTATAATAGCGTTCTATCTCTTTCATTACCACGCAACTTAACGACAAGGACAGCAATTTAGAGGGGATGGGGCAATCAAAAAAATCCCCGTCTAAACTTACTCTACCTTTTAGGATAAGTGCTGTTTTAGGAAATGGTGCTTAAAAGATAAAAAAATCTGAGTCTAGTTATCAGCAAATCTTAACAGTTCGTGATCCTTTCAAGTCTGGTGTTATGTTTTGCCGATTTCAGGGAAATATAACCCAGACTCCGCACTTCAAAATGTAGTATAAAAAAATACATAGTTTTAAAAAGTCCGAAAATCATACCTGGGCAAGAATATTTCTCTTTTCATTAAATTTTTAGGAAAAATAATCAAATTAAGAAGATTTATACTCATTGAAAACTTAGCAAGACTCAGCACAAACGAAGGAGAGTTTCCTCTTCTCATTTGATATCATTAGACTCTTATTCTTTTATTATTTTTGCTTTATCCAATTCAATTTATAGATAATATCTTTGACAAGATGCAGGTAATAAACTCAATATAAAACGCCTTTCTTCTGTTAAGTTGAAAATTTGTTTAACTCCGTTTAAAATCACATAATGAATACCTTGAAAACATTGAAATATCCACCTCAAAGTCGGACGCAATGTTACTTTCTCTACTTGATTATTTATTCCTTTTTTGACTCTTTTTAAACAATTTCTTAATTATCTTTGCCCCAAGTTATAAATCAACAAACACAAAGACATTAGAAATAACATTTTTTCTATTCTTTCTGGTTTTTCAACGAAGAAACTATCAGTAAAAAATAAGGGATCTTTCAAAAATCGAAATCCTCTTTCCGTAGATTGCTGGTTTTTATAAGTTATCAGAATTTCACTAGCTTCTAATTTATTTTCCTCTACTAAGTTAGTTGCTAAAATAAATTTTCCTGCTTCTTTAGTCTTTCTACTTATCTCTTCATCTTTTTTGATGATCAGACTTAATCATTCTATAAATCTTTTCCTTTTTTTCGAGTAAGTTCAATCAGTTCAACTTCTTTTATTTCCAACATCTCAATTCTATCTATAAGTCTAATTTATATCGAGCAGCTGAGGATGTCCAATCTTCCGATTGGTTCCTTTAAAAAATTCGGGATACCCCCCTCTGGGAAAATGGGTTCCAATTTTCCAATCCCTTCGGCA
>NZ_AADV02000235.1 GCF_000167195.1 Crocosphaera watsonii WH 8501
ACCACAGCAGCCCTGAGAGCAGCAGAAATTGAGGCAGAGGTGGTTTTTAAAGCGACAAAGGTGGATGGAGTCTATGACTGCGATCCCAAGGATAATCCTAATGCCCGTCGCTACGAAAGCTTAACCTATAGCCATGTTTTAACCCATGATTTACGGGTGATGGATGGGACAGCCATTGCCCTTTGCAAAGAAAACCATATACCAATAGTTGTCTTCGATCTCTCGGTCCAGGGGAATATTGTTCGAGCAATTAAAGGTGAAAAAGTTGGAACCATTGTAGGAGGTTTCTGTGATGTTAGATGATCTTAAAGACAATATGCAAAAATCCGTTGAGGCGACTCAGCGATCGTTTAATACTATTCGTACAGGACGGGCAAACCCGGCTATCCTGGATCGGGTGACAGTGGACTATTATGGCACGGAAACTCCTTTAAACCAGTTGGCTAATATTAGCACCCCATAATTTTCAATGATCATGATTCAGCCCTATGATAAGGGAAGTATGGGGCAAATTGAAAAGGCGATCCAGATGTCGGATGTGGGACTGACTCCCAATAATGATGGTCAAGTGATTCGTCTCAATATTCCTTCTTTGACAGAGGAAAGACGGAAAGATTTAGTAAAATTAGCTAGTAAAATGGCAGAAGAGGGTAAAGTGGCTATCAGAAACATTCGTCGTGATGCCATTGATGATGTTCGTAAACAAGAAAAAAATAGCGATATTTCTA
Organism: Crocosphaera watsonii WH 8501; assembly: GCF_000167195.1. Classification (GTDB taxonomy): domain Bacteria; phylum Cyanobacteriota; class Cyanobacteriia; order Cyanobacteriales; family Microcystaceae; genus Crocosphaera; species Crocosphaera watsonii. The sequence continues at coordinate 729 of NZ_AADV02000235.1, forward strand.
AAGATGAATCTCGTGATCTACAAGATGATATCCAAAAGGTAACCGATAAGTTTACTAACAAAATTGATGATTTATTAAAATCGAAAGAAACGGATATTATGACAGTCTAACCAAAATAGATTACTATCATAATGATAAGGAACCCATAGATCAAGTGATTCTATGGGTTATTTGTTGGCCTATGTAGTTTAATACAAGGAAATATTCATGTTGATGGGACTACCCACCTGGTTAACTCCAAGTCACGGGATTATATTAGCATTATTGTTGGGATTTGCTGTTGCTCACAGTGGACTGGCAGCTTTACGATCTTGGGGAGAGTCAAAAATTGGGGCCAGATTATATCGAGTTTTATTTGCTTTGGTGAGTATTCCTTTTGCCACTATTCTAATTATTTACTTTTTTAATCATCGCTACGATGGGTTGATGTTATGGCAAGTACAAGGTATTCCTGGGGTTAAGGGTGTAGTTTGGGGGCTATCTCTGGTCTCTTTTTTGTTCCTTTATCCAGCTACTTTTAATCTTTTGGAAATCGCTGCGATCGCTAAACCTCAAGTCCATCTCTACGAAACGGGTATTTTAAGAATATGTCGTCACCCCCAAATGGTAGGACAAGTGATTTGGTGTATTGCTCATACGTTGTGGTTGGGAACGACATTTACTTTGGTTACTTCTTTGGGTTTAATTGCTCATCATATCTTTGCTGTATGGCATGGGGATCATCGCCTCCAAAAACGCTATGGAGACGCTTTTCTTAAGGTTAAGGAGCGAACCTCCATTATTCCCTTTTTAGCTATCTTAGAGGGTCGTCAAACCTTGGAATTGCAGGAACTTTTACGCCCTGCTTATGTGGGTGTGTTGGGCTTTGTGGCTTTGTTTTGGTGGGGTCATCCTTGGTTGATGCAGGTGACGGCCAAAGTTCCTTGGTAAACTTTTCATCTCATTCGTGTTGACGAAAGAAAGACAAGAATAGGTTATATTGGGTTTTGTCTCTCAACCCAACTTATAAGATAGGCGATTGCATTTTTTAACGTTTAAACTCACAATAAGAAAAAGTATCACATTTTCCTAAATTATTACCCTTTGTATCTACAATTTCAATTGGAAACGGTTCAGTTGAGTTCACAGTTTGTCTTGGTTTGCGATAATGTAGAATTTGTAATCCTTGACCGACAGGTTCAACTATGAACGTATATTTATTATTGTTCCAATAAATCTTTTTTAATTGATAACTAAATAATCTAACTTCATTATTTGTCTGGTCAGTTTCAGAGAATTTTTTCCAGCATTTCCCAATGTCTAATGCAACATTTTCATCATTGACTCTTGCATAAATAATCCCTGAAACTAATTCCATATCTTGTCCTCCACTAGCACCATAATAAGTATTAAAATGAAGCATATCCGCTGTCCAGACAGGAGAATTAAATAAATTTAAAATATTATTTCCAACCCTATACAACCAATACTGATTTGATTCAACAAAAGTTGTGTATTCTTCTCTACTTGGACGAGCAAAAGTATCGGAATTGAAGCAAACCTCAAAAGCAATATTTGTTCCTTGACTTTGAGCAGTAAAAACTTTACCCGAATTTCTCACAAAATCTGCGATCGCCAAACACAGAAGCCTTACAGGAAGTGGGTTTGAACAGAGCGATCGCAGATTTCCCCAACCAACAGTCTGTTGTCAGATTTTAAGTTAAAATCAACCCGAATTAGACAAAGATGAAAAGATAAATCAATCACTCATTTTTCCAAAAAAATTATTAATAAAATCTCTAATAGTACTAGATTGTTAGAATAAAATATGCTATAATTTAATTATTAAAGCAATTTACCTTAAACTGATTTAATGAGTCCCAGTCATCCCCGAACCCCTAGTCAAGTAATCAACTTTAGTAAACAGAAAGGAAAAGAAATAATCGCTAATTTTGATGGGGGACTAATCACTTCAGATGCGGGTATTGTCTGGATAGCTGAGTTGGATAAAAAACTGGGAATTACGGAGAAGTTTGGTAACTGTTTTCAAGATCATCGTCATCAATCTTATGTAGATCATTCCGTTCATGAGTTATTAGCACAAAGGCTTTATGGAATTATTTTAGGCTATGAAGATGTCAATGACCATGATAAATTACGTCACGATCCTGCCCTTAAGATCGCTTTAGAAAAGCTTAATGAACTTGAAGATAAAAATCGCTTTAGAAAAGCTTAATGAACTTGAAGATAAAAAGGGATGGTTAGCTGGAAAAAGTACAATTAATAGATTGGAATATTGTCCTGAGACTATTCTCGACCAAAAAACGAGTCGTTATCATAAAATAGAACCCAACTTTGAAGCCATTGAAAAATCTTTTGTCGAATTTTTTTTAGAGTCTTATAAAAAACCTCCCTTAAGTATTATATTAGATATGGATGTCACGGATGACCAAGTACATGGTAATCAAGAAGGGGCATTTTTTAATAGTTATTATCACGGAGTATGTTATGCTCCTTTATATATTTTCTGTGGGCATCATTTATTAGTTGCTAAACTTCGTTCATCTAATGTAGATCCAGCCGATGGAGCCTTAGACGAATTACAAAGAATTATCGGACTAATTAGAGAAAAATGGTCAGAGACTCATATCCTAGTTAGGGGTGATAGTGCCTATGCCCGTGAAGAAATCTTCTATTTTTGTGAAAATCAGCCTTTAGTTGATTATGTTATAGCTATGGGAACAAATGGCGTTCTTAAGTTACGAGCGGATGATGTAATTGAAAAAGCCAAACATGAATATGAAAAAAAACTAGCTCCAATAACTGAATTAATGGATAGTTTATTTCAGAAAAAAGAAGATTTAGAAGAAGTTAAAAAATTAGTACCAATTTCTACTTGGTATCGCTCTATTCGTTATAAAACAGAAAAGTCATGGAGTTGTCAAAGAAGAGTAGTGACAAAAGTTTGTTATGGAAGTGATGGCTTAAAAATGTGCCATGTGGTGACATCTTTGCCCGCTTCAAAAATTCCACCCTCAAAACTTTATACAAAAAAATACTGTCCGAGAGGCGAGATGGAAAATCGGATTAAAGAACAACAATTAGACTTGTTAGCTGATAGAACTTCAACTCAAACATTTCAAAGTAATCAACTAAGATTATGGATACATTCCTGGGCTTATGTTCTCATAAATGCTTTTCGTCAACACTATTTAAAAAAAACTTCATTGGCTAAAGCAACTGTGGGAAGAATACGTCTAAATCTTCTTAAGTTGGGAGCCAGAATAAAGATTAGTTGTAGAAGAATTATTATCGCTATAGCTAGTGCTTGTCCTTATCAAGATATTTTGTCTATTGCTAACAAAAGAATTAAAACTATTCCTAATACGGGATAAGTAGAATAAGTTGTTTTTTAAAAAAGATATCTATCATAAGTTGTTGACTGACTGATACTTTCATTTAGTCTTATTTATCGTGGAGAAAATCAAAAGTTAATATAATTATTCCCTCTTAAACTCAATTTTTGGATAATCAAAGTCAATTTTTTTATTCATCTATATTCAAAATTTCTATTAGTCCTAAAAATTATCATTTTTCATCTCTGGATTGGGCTTTCAAATTAATTTGTGAGAAATCCGGGTTTAGCACTTGCTTGAAATTGATTAGTTCTTTTAGAATATATTTGTTGAGCAATTACTAAATTTAGTAGACAAAAAGTACAGATAATTTTATTCAAATTAAATTTTATTTTCATAAACTCTATTCTATTACAATTAATAAATAAGATAAGTATAATCTTTAATTTTATGGTACAATAGTAGCATAAGGATAAGTCTGTTTATATTGTAAGACTAATATGCCCGCTAGAGATGTTTTTCATGATGCTGTTATTCATGCACTGGAAAGGGAGGAGTGGCAAATTACTCATGATCCCTATCTAATTTACTATGAATTGGGTAAAATGTATATAGATTTGGGGGCTGAAAAGGTGTTAGCTGCTGAAAAAAAGAACCAAAAAATAGCAGTTGAAATTAAAAGTTTTATCCAAACGGCAGCAGTTTCAGAATTTCATACTGCACTGGGTCAATTTATTAATTATCGTACTATTCTAAAAGAATCAGAACCTAATAGAATTTTGTATTTAGCAATTCCTGATGATACCTACAACTCTCTTTTTCGAACACGATTTGTT
>NZ_AADV02000234.1 GCF_000167195.1 Crocosphaera watsonii WH 8501
ACCCAGTCTAACCCTTAATTCTATCGTAATTTTCTTAATTGGGAAGTCTCTCTTGTGTGGGAATTGTCAGGAACTTATAATGATTAAAATAATTCAAAACAAAAGAAACCCAGGCGGGGATTCGGTTATTATTATGAGTTTGGCGGTTCAACGCATGGTGTTTGTTCACTGTTCCCTTTTTAATTTGAACAGAATCTTCACTCGTTCTCTTATGTCTAGTTTAGTTGTATTTTTTAGTATTCTTCATGGATGTACTGTCTTTCAAGGCCCTCCACCTACTCCACCGCCGCCCCCTTCTAATTTTTCAGATGAAGAAGTCACAAATTATGCTCAGACGGTATTAAAAATTGAAGATCAGCGGCAAAGAGCCTATAAAGATATCGAAGCTATTATGGACACCCAACCTCCAGAAATTGCTTGCGATCAACCAGAAAGCATCAAACAACTGCCTAATGATGCTCAAGAAATAGCCGTTGAATTTTGTAATCAATCTAAAAAAATAGCTGCAGATAGCGGTTTATCTTCTGATGATTTTAATGCCATAACCGAAAATGCTCAAAAGGATGCAACTTTCAAAAAAAGAATCCAAAATGCTATGATCCGTATCAGAAGACCTTAATATTATCGGCTATAATTTAACTATATCGATTAGTTAATATAATTAAACCCGAATTTCTCAGTTTATTTTAACTTGGGTAATCACAGCCTTATCATTACTGATCACCGCCTATTTGATTCCAGGTATTACTATTAATGGTTTTACTGTGGCTGCGATCGCCACTTTAGTAATGGGTTTGATTAATGCGATCGTTAAACCTATTTTACTTCTATTTACCTTACCTTTAACAATTCTTACCCTTGGTTTATTTCTCTTCGTTGTTAACGCTATTTCTTTTTCCTTAGTTTCTTATTTCACCCCTGGATTTACCGTTAATAGTTTCTTAGATGCTTTATTTGGTTCCATTGTTTTGTCGATTGTTTCTAGTTTTTTGGGCAAGATTTTTGAAGCAGAATCATAAAATCAACAGATAATGATTGAACTGGTAACTGGTAACTGGTAACTGATACTACAATAAATAAGGACGCATCAACGTATCAGGAGAGAAGTAGTGGTCAGAATTCTTAAACTTGCGCAAATGACAGCCAAGGATCTCGCCACAGTAAAGCGACGGGCTGAGTTAGATATAGATCAAGTTATTCCTATTGCCCAAGAAGTGATAACTGCGATCGCCCAAACTGGAGATAAGGGACTAATTGAATACGCCCAAAAATTTGACTATACAGGGGCAACCCCAGAAAATATAAAAGTGACTCCCGAGGAATTTGAGCAAGCGCAACATTTGGTGGAACCCGAGGTTAAAAAAGCCGTAGATCAAGCCTTTCGCAACATCAAAGAGGTGCATCAACGTCAACTCCCCGAAGAAATGAACCTGGCCGAAATCGATAAGGGTATCTTTACCGGAGAAAAAATTACCCCCATTCCCAAGGTAGGTTTATACGTTCCACGAGGTAAAGGGGCTTTTCCCTCCATGATGCTGATGTTAACTATTCCAGCTATGGTGGCTGGTGTTGAACAAATTGTGGTTTGTACCCCTCCTGATAAACAGGGTAACGTTGAACCAGTTTCCCTCTATGTGGCACAAATGGCCGGGGTAACAAATGTGTATAAACTGGGGGGTATTCAAGCCTTGGCAGCCATGGCCTTAGGCACGGCTACAGTTCCCAAAGTGGATAAATTAACGGGTCCTTGTAGTATCTACGGGGCAGCGGCCAAACGGGTGTTATTCGGTACGGTAGATGTGGGTTTACCTGCTGGGCCGAGTGAGTCCATTGTCTTAGCTGATGAAACCACCGATCCTCAATTGGCTGCCCTCGACTTATTAATAGAAGCCGAACACGGTCCAGACTCGGCTGCTTTATTGGTTACTCACAGCGAAACTGTTGCTGAAAAGGCCAGTTACTTTGCCGATCAATACCTGGAAAAATTACCCCAATGGCGACGGGAGTTTTGTCAGACGGGGTTAGATGCTTATGGGGGTATTATTCTCACTTCTAGCTTAGAAGAGTCCATTCAATTTGTGAACGACTACGCCCCGGAACATTTAGAGGTTTTGGTGGATGATCCTTTACGGTTAGTGGGAGAGATTAAGAATGCAGGGGAAATTTTACTGGGAAAATATACCCCCTCTTCTGCTGCTACTTATGCGATCGGGGTTAACGCTGTTTTACCCACAGGAGGGTTTGCTCGTTCCTATTCTGCTGTATCTGTGTACGATTTTCTCAAGCGATCGACTATTGCTTATTTAACTCCCCAAGGGTTCGATCTCGTTAAAGAAACCAGTCAAACTTTAGCCCATTATGAGGAGTTTCCTGCACACGGTATGGCTATTACAGAACGGGATCAATTACTCTAAACTTCCCAATCACCCAGTCCCTATTTTTTCTTGCCGCAACGAGTGACAATAGCACCTACAGCCAGTGCTAATAATCCATGAATTAGACTAGGTTCAGGGACGGAAGTATCTGGAGTAGGAGTTCCGGGGAAGTCCTCTGGTAAATCACCAAAGATAACGTTCCCAACAACGAAAAAGGGATTATTGAAAGTATCGAAGTCTGGATCTGGATTATTAGGATCAAATGGATCAAGATAGGTCGGTAGGCTCACGGGGTGACAAGCCCGTTAAAACCCTGATTGAAAGAGGGTTTCAGCCGTGGCGATCGCTCTATAAATTGTCAAAAACTAGAGGGCTTATTGAGAATAAACAATAATGATAATCATTCTTGCCGTGTGTGTGGGGGGGAGGAGGGTTACACCGTCCTCCCCCCCACAGGGTTGATGCTCAAAATCAACCCCTTGGGCAATATTAGTTTTTATTAAATAATAAAAATTGGTTTATTTTGGATAGTTACATCTAAAATAAATCATCTTCCACTGGTTATTTTATGTTAAGATAAAATAGGGGAATTAAGCCGTCTTATCTATTATGGACATGGCTTGTAACCCTTTTTTATAATTGTTGAGTTTCTGGGGATTATTGCTCATCATAATTGAAATAAAATCAGAGCAAAATTCCCAAGCGTGAATCCAAAGAGAGCCATAAAGTCCTATCCAAAAATTACTATGTCTTCGGTCACGTCTTGATTTTTCAGTTAGACGAGCAATATATTTTCCTTGATTGGTTTGTCGAAATGTTTTGCCTTTTAAAGAAGTAGCAGTGTAAGCGATCGCTATTAATAAAATCAAGGAATTTAGTCGTTTATTATTGGCTTTACTTCCCTCCAAATTATAACCCCCTGTCTTACAATCCTTGAACATAGCTTCAATACCTGCCCTGGCTCGATAGACTTTCAAGACCTCTGATAAACTGTCTAAGTTGGTAAGAATAAACAAAGGCTCTTTTTCCTGTTTGCCCTTGTATTTTCTTTTCCAATATGCTCCCACATTAAAGTTTCCAAACCCTTTATTTTTAGTGACTGAAACCCCAGTTAAAAACATCTTCATCCCAGGTTTCATTCCTAACTGCGAAAAAGTTTGATAATCTTCATCATCTTTTTTCTGGTTTGTACCTTGTTTCTGACGAAAAGCGAAGAATAACTTTTGTTTTTTACTTTTTTGTTTCAACCAATAAGCTAATTTAACACTGTGGAATTCTCGGTCTCCAAGAATGACTAACTCATAGTTTTTTAGAAGACAAAGAACAGGTTGAATTAATGCCTGTTGTTCAGATAATCTGCTGGCTCCTCTTTTCCCTAAAAGTGTCCAATAGATGGGTAAAGCCAGCTTTTTCCAGATAACAGCAACCATGAAAACATTTTTATCTTTCCATTGGGTTCGGTCAATTGTTATAATCAGACGAGAGCCAGTCTTAAATTCTTTACAAATAATAGCTTTAATCACAGGAAACCAGAATCTGGGAATGGCTAAAGCTGACAAAACTAGGAATCTCTGGATATGTTTACGACGACTTTGATAAAGGATTGGTAAAGGAAAACAAGCTGCTAACCTTTCTATTCTAACCTGTTTATGTACTGTCAGCAACCACAGTAAAATTCTAAAAGCCTCGAACTGTGTTTGTGTTAAATGTTTGGTAAAATGAGATTCATAAACTGCTAAAAGGCTCATGATTTAAGTTATAAAACGATTAAGGACAATCTGATTATTATTACCCAGATTCCGCACTTCAAAATGTAGTATAAAAAAATACATAGTTTTAAAAAGTCCGAAAATCATACCTGGGCAAGAATATTTCTCTTTTCATTAAATTTTTAGGAAAAATAATCAAATTAAGAAGATTTATACTCATTGAAAACTTAGCAAGACTCAGCACAAACGAAGGAGAGTTTCCTCTTCTCATTTGATATCATTAGACTCTTATTCTTTTATTATTTTTGCTTTATCCAATTCAATTTATAGATAATATCTTTCACAAGATGCAGGTAATAAACTCAATATAAAACGCCTTTCTTTTGTTAAATTGACAATTTGTTTAACTCCGTTTAAAATCACATAATGAATACCTTGAAAACATTGAAATATCCACCTCAAAGTCGGACGCAATGTTACTTTCCCTACTTGATTATTTATTCCTTTTTTGACTCTTTTTAAACAATTTCTTAATTCTCTTTGCCCCAAGTTATAAATCAACAAACACAAAGACATTAAAAATAACATTGTTTCTATTCTTTCTGGTTTTTCAACGAAGAAACTATCAGTAAAAAATAAGGGATCTTTCAAAAATCGAAATCCTCTTTCCGTAGATTGCTGGTTTTTATAAGTTATCAGAATTTCACTAGCTTCTAATTTATTTTCCTCTACTAAGTTAGTTGCTAAAATAAATTTTCCTGCTTCTTTAGTCTTTCTACTTATCTCTTCATCTTTTTTGATGATCAGACTAATCATTTTATAAATCTTTTCCTTTTTTTTCGAGTAAGTTTCAATCAGTTCAACTTCTTTTATTTCCAACAATCTCAATTTTTTATTAATAGCTTTTAATTTATATCGAGCAGCT
>NZ_AADV02000233.1 GCF_000167195.1 Crocosphaera watsonii WH 8501
TTTGCCGATAGTCTTACCCATAGGATTTTTCTAAAAATTTTTCGGGGGGATTTTTAAAAAAAGGGTTTTGGGGATTCCAATTTGAAGAAATTTGCAATGATTCCAAGAAAAGCCCGCAAGGTTCCGGCGTTCTTGGGCGAGGCTTTAGCTATTTTTTCTGAACAATTTGGGCAATGTGGTAGATTGTTCGGGAAGTTCTTTGGAAGAATTTCGAGCAAATTGTTTTGCAAAATTAAAGGTGAAGTGGTTCGGTAATGACGGATATGGAGGAGAGCATGCAGCGGGTGATCGATGTATCCGATAAGTCGGAGCAGAGCAAACGTTTCTCTAGAAGATATTATCGATGTATCTGTTCACATCAATACGTCGGTGCGATCGATTTCTGAGGATTCTAGTGAGCAACAGGAAAATTCTGAGTCGGTGAGTCAAGTTATGCAGTCGGTGGATTTGGCGGCTCAAGAAACCTCTCAAGAATCTCAATGGGTGGCTGGATCTGTACAAAATCTCGTGGGTATTTGCCGTGATGTACCGTCATGTGTGGAGAGTTTGCATATCGAAGAGGCTGAAATAGCCAAAAAATCTTAAAGTTAGTTGGGTTTGGGTCAACTCTTGAGATATTTGCGTAAATCCCCTAATCTCTAGTGTAAGTAGGGTGTGAGGAGTGAATGTTTATGAGTCGTGTTATTAGTAAGGTTTTATCTCGTGCTATGCAGTTTTGGCTACGTTCCCAAGTTGAGGAGGTGGAAACCCTCGATATTTCTATTCAAGGCAGCGATCGCCAAATTTTGAAAGGTCATGTTTCTGGTGTAACTTTAAATGGTAATCAAGCTATTTATCAAGGTTTACATTTAGGAGAGGTTCAATTAAAAGGGGAAAATATCCGCATTAATATTGGTCAAGTTTTACGGGGTAAACCTCTACAATTATTAGAGACTATCCGAGTTTCTGGAGCCGTAGCGATTAGCAATCAAAATCTACAAGCTTCTATTTCATCTGCTTTATTAGGAGAAGGTTTTAAAGGGTTACTGGAAACTTTATTAGAACATCAAGGAATCTCAGAACCCTCTCAATTATTAGATAACTATGATATTGATTGGCTAGGAGCTTATTTAGATAATAATTATTTTATCCTACAAGGAAAGTTAACTCACGATGGGGTCACTCAGCCATTAAAAATAAAGGCTAAACTAACATTAATACCTCCACAAACATTACACTTATCTGAGGTGGAAATAAATGGAATTCCTGATCTAAATAATCACAATATTAAAGATTTTTCAGTAGATTTAGGTTCAGATGTTTCTATTAATTCCTTTGAGTTGGATACGGATAAATTAATTTGTGAAGGAGAGTTACTAATTCGTCCCTAACTATCAATTAACAATTAACAATTAACAATTAACAATTGATAATTAACTCAAGTAGGGTGGGCATTGTCCACCTTACAATAACATAACAATAACATATTAACTTAATCCTAATAACTGGGCCATCGCAGGTAATAACTCATTACATCCTTCCACTAATTTTGTCGCATGGGGTAAGTTTTTTGCAATTCCAGCTAAGACATTGCTTGAGCGTTTTGCTTCTTTCTTCAATTTACTATCTTCTGGTTTATTAGCTGCTTTTGTCAAAATCTCAACCTCTTCTAATGCTTCAACTTTTTGGACATCTTTAAGATTATCTTCACTTTCTATGGCTTTTTGTAGTTGACTTATTAGCTCTTTCATGCTAGTTTTTCATCATTATTTTGATCAGGTAATTGTTGAATTAGGTTATTAATATTACCGCTAATTTCTCGTAAGTTAGCGTTAGAATTAGTTAAAATAACATCTCTACCTGAAGTAATGTTTTGGCTATTGTCTGGACTGTTAGTCATAGGTTTATTCTCAATAATAGTGTTAACATTGGGTTGGTTGCTTAAAGCTAGTTTAGCAATTTCTGTGATATCTTTAGTTAATTCTTTGATTTCTTGTTTATGTTCTTTTGCTGCCTCTAATAAAGCGGTTTGTTTAACTGCTTCTAATTTCATTTCGTAAGCTTCATTAAATTGATGTTCAATCTTTCCTTTATCAGCATCTTTGGGAACTTCTACAGTAACCACCACATCTTTACCTTTTTTCTCAATACCTTGGATAGAATCATAAGTAATTTCAGGATTTTCTGCCATGATTTTTTGAAAGCCACTTTTAAAAGCTTCAGAATTAACCCCATTACGTAATAATAACTGTACTGTCTCCATAATTTTACTGTACAGTTGTTCAAAATCTCCTGGTTGAAATACTTTATCAGGATCGTGGGGATGACGATCTCTATTGCCGTTTTTATCTGGTTTTTCTAATAAAAAAACATATTGACAATCTACATTATCTAAAATGGTGGTTTTATCAATGTTCCAAGCTTCTAAACAAGCTCCTGTTAAATTACATCGGGTAAAATTAGTTTGTAATGCGGAAACTTCTGTTAAGTTTGCCCATTCTAAATTAGTGGCTCTTAATGATGCTTCACTGAGATCGCATTGTTTTAAATTAGCTTGATTTAAGTTAGCTCCATCCAAGTTTGCACCCCGTAGATCATTATCTTGATAGTTCTTTTTGTAGCCATCTCCTGTTATTAATAATTCTCTGACACGGGGTTGCCTAAGAATGGTTTTCCCTGGACGAATACGATCTAATTTTTCAGTGTTTTTAAAACAAGTACGGGTTAAAGTAGCGTCTCGAAAGTCCGTACTTTTTAGTATAGCTTTAGTAAAGTTAGCATCAGTAAGATTAGCATTTTTAAAGGTTGTGCCACCTGTTGCAGCAAAGGCAACAGCAAAGTTTTTTATCCAAGCATCTCTAGGATCTCCTTTCATGGCACGATAGGCAAGATAACAGGCAAATAGGGTTAAAGCTATGGCTAAACCTACTGCTCCGAAGACGGCTCCTGTCAAGGCCATCCCTAAGACTACGGCTAAGACTACGGCTATGGCTACGGCTATGGCTACGGCTATGGCTATCGCTCCGGCTAAAGCTGCAGCTATGGCTATGGCTACAGCTATGGCTCCAGGTATGGCTACGGCTAAGGCTCCGACTAAGGCTGCGGCTACGGTTACGACTCCGGCTCCCCCTCCAGATAAGACTCCAACTAAGGCTAAGACTAACGCCCCGGCTAAAACGAAGGGTAATGCTAAGGCTACGGCTCCTAGTGCAGCTTAGCAAAAATAATCCACCAGTCACTTATGATCTTTAAAGCCCTTAAATTTCCAAACGAACGGCTTAGCAAAATGTTGATTAAAGTAATCAATAAAATTGAGAATTTTTGGGATAGTTCTTCAGTTGAACGGACAGTAATTCTTTTGAGTAAACGCCGGACTAAGATCGAAAACCAACACTCAATTTGATTAAGCCACGATGTATGTTTGGGAATATAAACAAAGCGAATTCGATGAGATTCATCTGATAAAAAATCTGCTCTGCTGTCCATAGATTGCAAAATCCCCTCCTTTCCCTTTCTCCCCAAATCAATAGTAATTCCACAGCTTTCTGCTACTAATTTGACTAAGCTTTCCGATTTATGAGTGTTGAGTTTATCTACAATAAAAATCCATTCTGCTTTTTCATCAATCTTAATCGTTCTCTGGATATGTTCAGAAAAATCTTGTTCTGTTCTTGTCGGTCCAATAGAGGGACTAACAACTTTTCCTCTTGCCACATCCCAGTTCGCAATCAAGCTTAAAGTTCCGTGTCTTTCATATTCAAATTCGATTTTTTCTACTTGTTTAGGCTTGATTCTTTTGTTCGGAAATAATCTCTCAAGAGCTTGAATCCCTGTCATTTCATCTGTACTAATTAAATGAATTCCTTGTTCTAACAAAGTTTTAGCTTCTTGATGAAGTTCACAGATATATTTGACTTGCTTTTTAAATTTTAAGGGATCATCAATTTTGGCATTTAACCAGTAACGAACGAGATGTGGTTGTAATGTCGCTTCTTTTTAAAAAACGCCCCACACTACGGGGGGCAATCTTTTCGACAATTCCTCTTTTTATGGCTTCATCCGCCAACTCTGAAGGTGTCCAATGGCTCACTGGTCTGTCTGATTTTTCACATTCTTCACAAGCGATCGCTACAATCTGGACTACTTGTTCGACCGTAAAGGATTTTGTTGTTCCAGGTCTTGGGCGATCGCTTAAAATTCCTTTGATCAAGACCATTAATGCTTTCTCCGTTACCTGTTGTTCTTCGGCGGCACTCAGTTTTTCTCTCTCCTCAAACCATCGCGATCGCCACTGACGCACTTGTACTCGGTCTAATTCTAATCTTCGACTAATCGAACTATTGCTCTCTCCTGATGCTGCGGCTAAGATTAGCTTGGCTCGTCTAACAAGGCGATAGGGGTTTGTTGTCCCTCTCACTATTTGTTGGAGTACTGTTTTCTGTAGGTTGGAGAGGTTAATTGGCAATGCTTTTATCATGGACATCAACTTCGAGATTCTTCCGTTAGTTTCATTGAAACACATTGTCGTGGCTAGTCACGAAAGTTTCTGTAAAAATCTGGTGGATTACTTTCGCCAAGCTGCACTAGTGATTCTTAACTAACCTGATTGATCTAAACAAAAATACCTTAGTTGACTTACCCAAGTCTTGTCGTATTTTTACCATTACTAAATTAATCAAAAAGAAGATATGATAAGTATATGTTGATTGAGGGCAGACCAATTTTACTTAATCATACGATTCTAAGATATTTTTTATCTTCATCTGCTTGTTGCTCCATAGAGATTCACTTATTACACTTATTACAACGGTCTGCTCCTTATTTATTTTTCAATATATTACAATAAATGACGGGCTTTGAATTCCTAGATAACGTTCCACTAATTGGTCCCTAATTTGAATAAGCCGGGCATCTAAAACTAAAACCCCTTTTTTTGGCAGTGGGCTAAGGCAACTTGCCGTTGTGACACCCTACCTAAGCAACCCTGCGGCGATAAAGCTCCTCACAATTTTCGTTTTGGCTGGGGCCATGTCCTCTAACTGGGGGACCCCGTAAATACCCAAAAAGGCCAAA
>NZ_AADV02000232.1 GCF_000167195.1 Crocosphaera watsonii WH 8501
CCTTGCAATTTGGAAGTTTTTCATAGCGGTGAGATTCCCCAGGTTAGGATTAAAAGTCTCCGAACCGTGGGGAATGTTTTTCTGATTGCCCTTCTTCTGCCCAAAAATCCCGAATTAGCGGGTATTTCCGTTACAAAAAACATTCTACTATTCTTTTTTTTCCCAAATGGTGGTTTTATTGGGGTTTTAAAAAGACTGATTCTTGGATGTTAGTCATTAAATAGCGGTATAAATTAGCTAAATTTTACGGTAAATCACAGGCTTTATATTTTGTTGACTCAACTGATGTTGTTTGTAGTGCTTTTCAATAAGACTTTTTTGTGCGAGTGAGCAGTTACCTTTTTATCTTCAAGTTCATTAAGCTTTCTAAAGCGATCTTAAGGGCAGGATCGTGACGTAATTTATCATGGTCATTGACATCTTCATAGCCTAAAAAAATTCCATAAAGCCTTTGTGCTAATAACTCATGAACGGAATGATCTACATAAGATTGATGACGATGATCTTGAAAACAGTTACCAAACTTCTCCGTAATTCCCAGTTTTTTATCCAACTCAGCTATCCAGACAATCCCCGCATCTGAAGTGATTAGTCCCCCATCAAAATTAGCGATTATTTCTTTTCCTTTCTGTTTACTAAAGTTGATTACTTGACGAGGGGTTCGGGGATGACTGGGACTCATTAAATCAGTTTAAGGTAAATTGCTTTAATAATTAAATTATAGCATATTTTATTCTAACAATCTAGTACTATTAGAGATTTTATTAATAATTTTTTTGGAAAAATGAGTGATTGATTTATCTTTTCATCTTTGTCTAATTCGGGTTGATTTTAACTTAAAATCTGACAACAGACTGTTGGTTGGGGAAATCTGCGATCGCTCTGTTCAAACCCACTTCCTGTAAGGCTTCTGTGTTTGGCGATCGCAGATTTTGTGAGAAATTCGGGGTTAGCTGACCAACACTCTCTTAATCTGTCATTAACAATTATGGGAATTACTTTTTTAAGTTTTGGTATATTTTCCTGGTGGAATCTAGTTAAACTAAAATCTATTTAAGTCAAATAATGAATTTGCTTTTTATTTGTAGTGAAAATAAACTAAGAAGTCCCACAGCAGAAGAAGTCTTTTGTCAATATAAGGGGATCAACGCCATTGGGGCAGGAACGAGTAAGGATGCTCCAACGACAATTAGTGGGGACTTAATCGAGTGTGCCTATATCATTTTTGTAATGGAAAAAAGCCACAGAAAAAAAGTGGTAAGTAAGTTTAAAAGTTTATTAAAAGATAAAAAGCTCGTCTGCTTAGATATCCCTGATATATATGACAGAATGGAGCCAGCTTTAGTTGAACTGTTGAAAAATAAATTAAAAAGGTACATAAATAATGGATAATGGATAATGGATAATGGATAATGGATAATTACCTGTTTTTTTAGAGAATATAATTGAAAAAAGTGAGAAGTCATTCGCTTCGCTTCAATTCAAAATTATTAATTCAAAATTCACGCATTATCACCTAACTTTAGTGATGGGCTTTAAATAAGGAATATAATACTTTTTTTCTCCCTAGCTGACGCTAGGAGAACCTGTATCCTTAATTAATCAATTAATAGCAACTTATCTATATTTATTTCCAGAAGGGCAGTCATTTAAAATTATCAATTATCCATTGTCCATTATCAATTATCCATTGTCCATTATTGATGATTTAAAAATCTAAATCATCTTCTAAAGTTTCTATCAATAATTCCATCCGTTTAACTCCTTGAGAGAGAAATTGCTCACACTGCTGAATCTGTTTTAACGCTATTTCAAATTCAGAAAAGACTGCTTCTAATGGTAACTCTCCTGATTCTATCTTCTCGATTAAAGCCTCAATTTCTGCTACGGATGCTTCATAATTCCAATTTGGTTCTGTTTCTCTGGAAGAAGACATAAATATAATTAGTCTGTAATAATTTCTGTTACTTTTACTTTAATCGATCCCTGTGCCAATTGTATAATTAATTCTTGTTCTTCATTTAATTGCTCAACATCTCTAACGATTTCCTCATCAATTTGTCTCACCACAGAAAAACCTCTTTCTAACACAGCATGGGGATCTAATGCTTTTAATTTCTGCTTTAACATCAACGTTTTTATTTTGGCTTCTCTGATAGAAACTGCATTAAGGGGAATACTTTTTAAACGGTTTTTCAACCCGTCTAATTGCTCTAAATCTTGTTTGAGTCTTTGCTGAATACTAGCTATTAGTCTTTGTTTGCGCTGTTGATGTTCAATTTTTAGCACTTCATAGGAAGGAACAGCCATTTCTGCTGCTGCGGTAGGGGTATGAGCGTTTACATCTGCCACTAAGTCGGCTAAGGTTTCGTCCCTTTGGTGGCCAATACCGGTAATCACAGGAATAGGGGACTCAGCGATCGCTCTCACAACCCTTTCATCATTAAAACAGAATAAATCTTCTACGGCACCCCCACCCCTAGCTAAAATAATTAACTCCGCTCGTCCATCATTATTAACTCGTTCCATAGCTTTAACAATAGAAGATGGAGCATCTTTTCCTTGAACGGTTGCAGGAGAAAATAACACTTTAACCCCTGGGTTTCTTCGGCTTAATGTTTTTTGGATATCACCCCAAGCTGCTGCTGTTGTTGCGGTAATAACTGCTATTATTTGAGGGAATGAAGGAAGCGATCGCTTAATACTTTGATCAAATAATCCCTCTTTCGCTAGTCTGGTTTTTAGCTGTTGATACCGTAGTGCCTGAAGTCCGTCCCCTGTAGCTAATACTTCAAATACTGTTAATTGATATTCTCCCTTCTTAGGATATAAACGAATATTTCCTTTGACTAAAATCTCTGCACCTAGTTTTGGTAACTCTTGTAATCGACTTTTTTGGGAGTTCCAAATGACACATTTTAGTGTTGTTTTACCTTCACTATCACTTAGAGTAAAAAATAAACCAACAGTATGAACCTTAAGACTGGAAACTTCCCCACTAACCCACACTTGAATTAATTGGGGATCATCTTCTAATAATAACTGAATATATTCAGTTAAACCTCTAACAGATAAGGTTGTTTCTGGAATTCTGTTCATTCTAGTATCATAACAAATAAAGGAAGTTTAAACCACTGTGCTAAGGTCTTTGTTATTCTAAACTTCTTGGGTAATGAAGAGGAAATGGTATCAAAATTTACTTCAATGAATCCCAATTTTTGATAAAAAGTTTTTAGATTATCTCCTAAACATTCTACATAAAGAGTTGTCGTACTTTTTTCTATGAGATGTTGGGTTAAATGAGTCCCTAAGCCTTTATTTTGATACGTTCTTTTAACCACAAGACTGCCTAACTCTTGAGCTTGCTCAAATGTTCTTAATTGACCACAAGCAATAATTTGTCCTTCTAATTCAATCACCCAAAATTGTTCAACTTTTAACTGTGTTGGGTCAAGAAATGCCCCAAGCACTAACCATCGAATTGTCCAAATATCCTGGGGACTGGCTTGACGTAATTGACATTTTGAGAGTAGGCTGTTAGACATATAAACTACCAATTGAGACGGCACAGAAGTAAGGTTCTTCTCCTCAAAGGTTTGCCCATTTATACCAAATCTATCAATGAGCGTGAAGAGTGCGTGTTAGTTTAACTTGACCATAAACTTTTTCCACTAACTTAAGCATTTCTTCTTCCAAAGGAGTCAGATAAGGACGCTCAATTTTCCCCAACAATCTTAAAACTCCTTTTGCTGTACCTTCCAACTCTGAACCCTTTTGTAATCTAGAAATTCTACCATGAAGTTTTTGAATGGTTTGACAATCTTCTTCTGTATATTCCAACTCCTGTAAAAACTCAATTTCAACCCCTTCTAACTCACTATCCCATGTTTGTAGATCACAAGTATTTTTTGACAGTCCCGTAACAATAGCCCAACAACCATTTTTCCCTTTTAAATCAGGATTATCAAGAGACATAATCCCCACCACTTCCCCTAACTCAAACGGATTATCTTTTTCATCTCTTGTCATTTCCCTGACAACTTGTTTAACAATACGATGAGTGGGAACCTTACCATTAGCAATCTCCACCGCTTTTTCCCAAGCAACCACTTGGTCTGAATTTTCTAGGACACCCAACGGACGTACTTGAAACTCTGTAGTAGGGAGAATTTGACAACGATTCGTTGTCAGATTTTCGTAGATGTTAGCTCCTGCAATCAAATAATCCGACAGAGAGCGGGAATGACCAAATTGCTCCCGACAATACCGTTCAAAACTCGTATGAGTATCCCGATATAACTTTTGGTCACGAAGTTGCTGTAATGCTTTCCCTGCCGACCAGACAGCCCCAATAATAACCGCTTCTAATCGTTGTTTTTCAGCAAGTTCCACTTCAGTTAGGGGTTGAAATGGACTGTCTATTTGGCTGTGTTGTTCATCGCACACCACCTCAACATCAATGGTTTGTCCCCCCTGAGACTGAGCGAATAATGCCTCAAAGTCCCCATCGGTAAAACCATCAATAGCAGAACTGCGTCGTCTTCGGTATCTTACTATGACTAAATTCCTCTCAACCGGTTCAACTTTTATTATATTAAGTGGAAAATTTTGAGCAATTAACAATTAACAATTAACAATTAACAATTGATTAATTCAAGAATCAAAACTCTCCTAAACTGAAGAAACGAGTTAAGGGCGTAACTTTATGTAAATCCTCCTATTGGGGAGCGGTCATTATCCATTATCCATTGTTCATTATCCATTGTTACAAATCCTCTTCTAACAATTCACTCAATTCTAGTTGATCATTATTTCGATTATCATCATAAATCATCAAAGTATTACGATTTTTATGTCGTGATAATTTTTGCACTTTGCGAACATCCCCATCACTTTTATCCAAAAGCCATTGTTATTCGATTAATTGTCGGATTCTTATTGAGGACTCCTTTACTTATTCATTCCTGGCTTTCTTACATAACAACGAACATTTTGGTAAAGGCCCTTCCCCATTCAGACGAATTCCCCCTTGAAGGAAAATCCAGGGGAACTTTAACC
>NZ_AADV02000231.1 GCF_000167195.1 Crocosphaera watsonii WH 8501
TACAACTGTTAAACTATTGTTCAAGGTTTAGCAATTTTTTAGGCCTTCAGGTCCCTAACCGAGTTTTTACGATTAAATTCCTCTTTTTGCTGGGTGGTTTAGGAAGGAATACTCTTATTAATAAATCGCTTAACACCAGTACAGTTAACGGAGTCTCAAGCAAGATCCGATGTTGTGGGGGTTATTTAAGTGGTGTCTTAATTTTAGTGGGATTAATTTGGCAACAATTTCAACCGCGATCGCCTGATGCTGTTACTTTGATCGGAGAGGAAGGCATCGAGTTAAACCCTAACTTATCTGATTCTATCAAAACTGAATTAGCTTGGGCTTCTGTGATGCTCTTAAAAAATACTGTAACTCAATCTTTGGTTGTCTATTATCAGGATCAAGTGTTGTTGCGTCGAGGTATTTTAGGGGAAAGTTCTCAGGTTACTCCTGGAAAAATCTTAAAAAGAGTGTTAGAAAAGCAAAAAGCTGTTTATCTGGTGAATTTAACTTTGTATCCTGGCAAAATTGAATTTGATTATTTGCCACCCAACACACAAGGGGTTATTTGTCAACCCTTAGGGAGTAATGGGGCGATAATTTTAGGAGCGAATGTTCCTCGTAGTTATACCAAACAAGATGAAAATTGGATCGAAGGAATTGCCGATAAATTAACTTTAACATTGGAAAGCGAATTAAACCCAACTAAATTACAATAGTTAGTTATTTTTCAATTTACAATAGATAAATGGACATCAACTATTATCGGAATTATAAGTAATTTCTTCAAGAGCATTATTAATAATATCTTCTTCCACACCATGACGTTTAAGACTTTCGATCAATTCCAAAAACGGACTATTTTCTAGTTTCTCTAAATCTTCTCGTAACCCTTGTCCAATATAAGTTCTCATTAAAGGTTGATAACCAGAAAAACCTAATATGGGTGCTATTCTCTCTAAGTCTTCAACCACATCTTCAGGAATACGAAGGGTAATTGTTTTCATGGGGCGATCTTTTTTTAATCTTTGTTTTAAGGTTTCAATTTTCATAATAATTGCGTTCTTTACGGGTAGCTTTACGGGCGGAAATAATCCTAATCATGTCATCTTCCTGTTGAAGATGAACCACAAATAAAAGATAATTTTGTTTATCCATGGCGATAATGGCATCTCTTGCTTCATAATTACGACTAGCATCTACAACAACTAAAAAGGGATCAAAAAAGGCTTCTATTGCTCTTTCAAAGGTAACACCTTTATGCTTAATTTTATTTTGCCTTGCTTTCTCCTCATTCCAGATAAAAGTAATACCATTAAGAATAAATTTGCGCTCCATACTTTATTATATCAAATCCATTAACATAGGTTGATTTTTTGAAATTACTCAGAGATAATTCCCAAAAAAATACCGCCCATTATTATTAATAGGCGGTTGTTGAGAAATCATACTGAAATTTGATAATTGACTTCTACATAGAAGATCCTAAACCAGCATAAGCGCCGTAGAAGAAAAGGCCGAGAACGGAAATAGCTCCCATTCCAGCGATTAAACCTACAAGCCAAAGGGGAATTCTACCATCTGCAAACATGATTTTACCTCCTAGATGTTACCTGACAAAAATGAATTAATTAAAGAAATAGCTGGAAAAGAGAATGCCGAGGACTGCGATTAAAAGTAATCCTAAATAAAGGGATGTACGGTTTAACTCGACTGGTTGACGGTTAGTGTTTTCATTTCTATCCATGAATAAACTCCTAGCGTTGAATAAATTGCATAGCGGCGATCGCACCGACAAAGAAGACAGAAGGAACGGCTAAAGTATGAACCGCTAACCATCTGACGGTAAAAATGGGATATGAAATTGGTTGATTGGGGGTAGCATTTACCATTGTTTTAAACCTGTTCTAAACTAAACTACTTAGTGACATACCCACAAACTCGGCTATACTTCGTTTGGGGTTTCCTCTTTCATTGGCCGAAGTTGACCCAAGACAAGTCTTGTTTTGGTCTGACTCAGCCTCCCCAGGTTTTACTCACTTTCGTGGCAAGCTCCTGGCGTACAGCTTTAACTGTACCGAGGCAGACTCCCTGTGTCCCAAGGAGTATAAAATTTTCTTAGACAAATCACCTTTTGGACTTACGTTATTACTGCCGAATTTTTGATTACTTATTAAATTCTGTGATCTGGTCTTTTGCTTCAAAACGATCTCCAACAATGGGTAGTTCTTGACGTTCTTGAGTAAAATACTGGTCAGGACGAGGTGTCCCGAAAGCATCATAAGCTAACCCAGTGCTAACAAACAACCAACCGGCGATGAATAACATGGGGATGGTGATGCTATGAATAACCCAGTAACGAATACTGGTAACAATATCTGAAAACGGACGTTCTCCGGTAACACCTGACATTTTAAGTTTCTCCTCTGATCTGAAAATTTATTACGAATGGTAAACTCTAGTCTACTACGATTCCGAAGCAGTTTGACACACTTCTTGAAATAAGAAGATTTTAAGCTGTTTCTGATCCGGGTTCATATTTGAGTAAGACACCATCTTGTCCCAAAATAAAACCTTTTTCGGCATTAACAAAAACGATTTTATAAAGGTTAGAAGGCACGCTTTCAATAGTCCGATCTTTCTCCCAGGTTTCTCCATTATCAAAGCTTACCAACAAGTTACCGCTACCGCCAGCCACCCAAAGTTCTTCGGGGGTACGATAGGCTAAGTGCAGTAAACCCCAACTGGTGGAAGGTTCTGGATAAACCACTTCTTGCCAGTCTTCTAAGTCTTCTGGGGGAGAAAATTGAAGTTGTCCACCTCTGGCTAGTAACCAAAGACCTCCTTCTCCACTGTAACCCATCGCTTGCAATCTCCGGGATGAGTTGCGGTTATGGGGAGTCCATTCCCCTTGTCCAGGTTCCCAGGTGGAATAGAAGTTACCCCGCGCAGAAACTGCGACGTAACGACCATCGGGCGATCGCTCAATATTACGGGCAACACCCACAGCACCTTCAACTAGGGCGTTCCAAGTTTTCCCTCCGTTGTCGGTTCTGTAAATAGCTCCTAAGTTGGTGACCATTTCGGCGGTTTCGGGGGCAAGTGCCACCACACCATCTGGTGCGCCAGGAAGTTTCTCACTCAAAGGAATGCGAGACCAGTTTTCCCCACCGTCTTCTGTATGTAACAGGATAGCAGGTTTTCCGGTGATCCAGCCTTCTTCGCCGTTGAAACTAACTCCGGTGAAACTAGCTTTGTCGTCGCCGATTTCTAATTTACGTTCTTCCCAGGAGTCTCCTCCATCGGTGGTTTCAAACAAAGCTGCTTTGGTTCCCACTAACCAACCGTGATCGGGATCATCGGTGAAGGCAATGTCAGCGAATGTTACATCTGTTTCCAAGGAAAGGGCTTTCCAGGGGTTATCTAGGGTGGATGGAACCCGACTGCAACTAATACACAATAAGGAAATGGCTATTAATATTACAAATTGTTTCAGTTTTCTCATAAATACAAGGTCAATGGACGGCTAAAAATTTGATTTTGTCATTTGTTGGTTGGTTGAGCTTGTTTAAAGCATTACCAAGGTCACAGAGTTAACCTAACCCGTATAAACTGAGGAAAAACACGAAACCTACGGCCAATCCTCCAAAAATCAGGAGATTTTTTTGATTTGGGGTCAGAGTGTTGACACCAAAGCCATAGTTTAGGTTTTCTTGGAACCCGGAGGGAGCGTTGGTTGCGCCAATACTGACGAACTGATTGGGTTTGGCTGCGCAGACGGGGCATTTCCAGCCACTGGGGAGTTCGGAAAAAAGTGTTCCAGGGGGAACGTTTGCTTTGGCATCGCCCTTTTTTGTCTCATAAACGTAGCCACAGAGGCGACATTCGTGGTCGGGTGGTGCGAGTTCGGCTAGGGTCTTTTCTTGGGTTTTTTCAGTCATTGCTATACTCTAAGCAAATCTTAATATCTATGTTACAAATTATCCCATAAACTTAACAATTTGCACAAATCTTGCTATGGCAGATTATCGTAACACTATCCGTCGGGATGAATACGGTAGCATTAAAATTAAATGCCCTCGCCTCAAAAAAGACTTTGCTCCCGAAGAAATTTCCGCTAAAATTCTCCGTAAGTTGGCAGAAGAAGCCGAACGTCACTTAGGAGAGCCTGTTACCGGGGCAGTTATCACCGTTCCGGCCTATTTTAACGACTCCCAATGTTTATCATCTTAATAACAACAGATTGCCAACAAATATTCTATTAAAAAAACATAAGAGATGTTAATGTTTTGTTTGTTAATATTACTTTTGAGCAATGACCAACATTTCGTAATTATCTGGTGATAGGCTATCATTGCGACTAAACGCCCCAAGCTTTGCCCCAAAAATCTCAATTTTTTTAAAACCCAGATTCCGCACTTCAAAAAGTAGCATTAAATACTACAAGCCTGGGGTTAATAATTAAGTATAATTGCTTAAGCTCTTGAAGACAAAAAAGTGGTATAATTGCTTAAGTTGTTTCCTCTGTAAAAAAAGAGCGAAAAATGTCTTATTTAGAAGAAATACAAGTTAAAAATTTAGACCATTTAGGGATAGTAGCTGGTTTAATTGATGAAATAGGAATAGTCAAAATAATTAATAATAAATTAGGAATAGATGTTAGAGAAAAAATCTCAGCAGGTACAGTAGTTAAGTCTATTTTAATCAATGGACTAGGATTTGTTTCAAGACCTCTATATTTATTCAGTCAGTTTTTTCAAGATAAAGCCATTGAGAAATTGTTAGGAGAAAGAATTAAACCTGATTACCTTAATGATGATAAAATTGGGAGAGTAATGGATGAATTATATAAATATGGACTAAATGATATTTTTATTGAAGTAGTTTTAGAAGTAATTAAAAAATTTAAAATAGACCTTAAATACTCCCATTTAGATTCCACATCATTTCATTTAGATGGAGAATATAAAAGGGAAGAAGATAAAGAGAAACAGGAAGAAGAAAAAATTATTAAAGAAAGACCAATTCTTATTAAGAAAGGATATTCTCGGGATCATAGACCAGACTTAAAACAATGTGTCTTGGATTTAATAACAAGCCAAGATGGAGATATTCCATTATTTGTGAGAGTAGGAGATGAAATAATCGGTCCAGCCATCC
>NZ_AADV02000230.1 GCF_000167195.1 Crocosphaera watsonii WH 8501
CATTTCCTTGATAATAGTATGCTTCTGGCCAATTAGGACGAAGTTTAATTGCCAAATCGTAATATTTCAGTGCCTCTTCAACTTGACCTTGCTGTATTAACTTATTACCTAAATCTAATTTAAATTGAGCTTTTTTTTCAGGATTTAACTTGAGGTTCTCTTCATTAATATGATCAATGACTCGATGACTAGACTGGTTAGTGAGAGGCTGACTTTTGAAAATTTTTTGACTTAAAGGTAAAAGTTTAGAAACTTTAGAAAGAAAACGATAGCATTGAAAAGCCTTAGACATAATTACTTTTTCCCCACTCCTAAAGCAAATAAATAATGAGACATGGGAAAAAATCCCGTATGCACCACTTCATCGTTCATGGAAAACATAAAAACATTGTGGAAATAGTCTAGCATTAATGCTTTAAGATCTTTTCCAGTTTTGCAATTAACATGACCTTGTTTACTTCCTTCAGAGGCATAGGCTTGAGATTCCAAGGACGGCATTCCCACGATTAAAATTCCTTGTTCCGTTAAAGAGTGAACGATATTTGAAATAAATTGACGTTCATTATCTGGTTGAATATGCTCTAAAACATCTAGGGAATATGCTGCATCAAATCCTCCTTCAGTGACTACTGGCCCCGACAGCATATCATGCACTCGAGAATCAAATGTCCACGCTGATTCCATTTGTTCTTTGACATGAGCGACAAACAGTGGATCAAAGTCAATAGCACATAGAGAATTGACTTCTTGTAAGACTATACGAGTGGCAAAAGCATCTCCACAACCCACCTCTAAAACTTTTTGTTTTCCGCTCAACATCTTAGAAACAAACTTATATCGAGATACAACAAAAACTAAACGACGAGGATCTCGATGCCAAGTGGCATTAGCTCTAAATCCAAGCTTAGTTAATCCTTGCTTCTCGCTCAGCGTAATATGGTCTTGATATTGGGGTTCTTTTGTTAAATGAGTAACCATTATTTTACGTTCCTTTAAGTTGGTATTTTATGAATCTTGAATAATACTTTTAATAAGATTGTTAGTTTTGTGACTTAGTTGACGACACAAAATGATATCTTCGATTAATTCTATATTTTCTTGATGGTTGATAACCAATTCTTCTAGTGCAAAATGTAACTCTCCTTGATGAGATAAAATACTCTGATAAAGTAACTGTCGTTGAGACAACTGATGGGGAAGTAAGTCTAAAGAATAAAAGATAAGGCCTTTTAATTCAGATAATTGGTCTTTCAAAGAATTTAACATCATGTAGCAATTGTCCATATAGTATTCTGTTGCGCTCAGCAAAAACACTAGATCTTTTTTCTGAGCATAGTTACGAATGACTAAATTTTGAACCCTTTGAGGAATAATTTGTCCGCCAATTTCTCGACTAGAAATATATCCTCTCCATCCTTGTTGATTAGCCATCAGCACTCCGGTTTCATATAACTCATTCCGATGCGGGTAGCAGGACGAAGGGTGACAGGGAAGAATGATTCTCCTAATTCTTTTGTCCCGTAAGGAGATAGTAAACTTTTAAAACGAATATTAATTGTCCACCGAGTTTCCTCTTCTTGATTAATACGGTTTCCATGGGGTAATGTGTGAGAAAAGATAACAGCCTTTCCGTAAGGAACATTCAAACAGACTAAGTTATCTTTGATTGCTTCATAAAACTCTTCGCTACTAAGATGCGAATACTGTTTGAAATTTTGATAAACGTCTACAGAATATTGGCGCGGTAAGATAAACATTGACTTGCTTTGATAACAATCGACCAAAGGTATCCATAAGACAATCTCATAGGGAGAGTTCCCTGACCAAACATCAGAATGAACAGGCAATAAAGAACTACTATCTCCAGGTAATTGAATACTCAAATTACAGCTTCTTTGCATCGCTAATTCGTTACCAATCAGCCAATGAAGATAGGATTTTGCCAGCGAATACACTAAGGGCCTAGTGTTATCATTTTCGGCTAAATGACTAATGAGTGTGACGCGAAATTCATTGAGTTGTTCCACAGGAACCAGGTCTTGAGTCTGGTTAAAAAAAGTCTCTAAAGATGGATTTTTGGTCAAGTTAAGGAAATTTACCCCAATTTCGTATAATTGATTTCGGAGTTTATTTAATCCTTCAATATTTTTCAGGGAAAAAATAACATAACCATCATTGAGAAACTGACTAATAGTACCTTCCTCTTCCTCCGTAAAGAAAGACGCTTTCATCTCTCACTCCTCCGTCACTCTATCAGATTTAGACGTTTGGTTATATACTGTACCGTTTCTTGTGTTGAAAAACAACGTTTTTATCCTGATGTCGGGCAGAATACCCCATCCGTCTATACGGTGGGGATGAATGACCGACCAACAAATAAACCGACCGTAGGGAGTCAATCTATAGCTTAACTTTTTTGTACAAAACAGATAACTTATGCTATACTGCTGTTAAGGAGGTACTAAACATGGGTAATAAAGCGTATCGTTTTAGGTTGTATCCAAATCAAGAACAGCAACAATTCTTAGCAAAATGCTTTGGCTGTTCAAGATTTGTATATAACTATTTTCTGCGCTTAACTACTGATATCTATGTTGATTCTAAGAAAAGTTTAAGGTATAAAGAATGGTCTAAATTATTAACTTCTCTGAAAAAAGAGTTTCAATGGCTACAAGAAGTTAATTCTCAACCCTTGCAGCAAACGCTCAAAGACTTAGAAACTGCTTATTCTCGGTTTTTTAAAGGATTAGCTAAATTTCCTAGATTTAAAAAGAGGTCTAATAAACAATCTTTTCGAGTGCCTCAAAACTTTTCTGTTACCGAGGAGGGAAAACTTAAACTTCCTAAAATGTCCCCTATGAAGATGGTAATTCATCGAGAAATAGAAGGAGATATTAAAAGCGTAACTATTAGTCAAACTCCATCAGGAAAATATTTTGCTTCAATTGCTACCGAGTTAGATATCCCAAAAGCTCCTTTGAATGGTGAGAAGATTGGGATGGATCTAGGACTCAAGGATTTTTGTATTACTAATAAACCTGAAAGGTTTGAGAATCCCCGTTATTTTCAACGTTCATTAAGAAGGTTAAAAATTAGACAAAGAAGGTTAAGTAGAAAAGCTAAAGACTCTAACAATAGAAAAAAAGCTAGAGTTAAGGTAGCTAAAATCCATGAAAAAGTGGCTAATCAAAGATTAGACTATCAACAGAAAATAAGTCTAAAACTAACTAACGAGAACCAAGTTATTAGTTGTGAAGATTTAAACATCAAAGGGATGGTTAAAAATCGAAAATTGTCCAAGCAAATAAGCGATGTAGCTTGGGGTCAATTTCTAACACTTTTAGAATATAAAGGCGATATATACGGTTGTGAAATTAAGCGAGTTGATAGATTTTTTCCTAGTTCTAAAAGATGCTCTAAATGTGGGTACATCAAAGAAGATTTGACCCTAAAAGATAGAGAATGGACTTGTCCAGAATGCCACGCACACCACGACAGGGACATTAACGCCTGTTGGAATTTGCTTCAATTCTCTGACTCAAAAATACCGTTGGAAGAACGGAAATCTACGCCTAACCAAACTGTTGAAATGCAGTGTATCAAGAGCGTTAGTTCTTGAGGGTAGGAAGCCCCACCCTCAACGTAGTAGGGTGGGGTACTTCACTCAAAATAAATGTATTCATAATCGCCGCTATAACCTGCTTGTTGGAAAAACCATTCCCATTCTTGGGGTGTATAAAACGTTTCACAGGTAAGTTGCCAATAGAGGAGGTTGACTCTTTCTTGTTCATTGCGGTAAGACTCTACTAAAACATATTTATGATTTTTTCCGACCCGTTCAATTTCTTGTAAAGCTTTGTATAAGTCGTAATTATATAGGTTATGAAGCGTAGTCAAAGAGATCACTAAATCAAAACTCTGATCAGCATAAGGCAAGTCAGTGGCATTTCCCACTTGAAGAAAGGGTTTAATCTCTTCTTTGGCGTGTTCAATCCCATACTGGGAGATATCGATACCACAGACCTGTATTTGTGGAATAACACGCGTGAATTCGTAGAGAAGATAACCTTTTCCACAGCCGACATCAAGAATTTTATCTCCTGGTTTTAGTCCATAATACTTTACCATAGCCTCAGCTACAGACAACCAGCGACCATCATAACGATAACCTCCATAACCGTAACGGCGATCGCCATCCCAATAATCTTGACCAAATTTTTTAGCAATGGCAGCACATTCAGCTTTGTCGTATTCAGTAACACGCTTGAGATAATCACGTTTTGTGTTGCTATGGAGTTGGGTTACAAAATTAACGTTAGTCAATGTTCAATTACCTTAATTTTCTTGTCTAAATAGTTTTGTGTAAGCGTTCATTCAAGGCTGAAATCCCTAACATCAATAACTAGAGGTGGACACTTAATGGGAATATCTTTATCCTTGGGATCAGTTAGAGTTTCTCCGTTTGAAGTAACCACATCGATTCTAACCTGCGAATGCCCTAATTCATACAATATATTCTCCAGCATTCGAGTTATATAAAAAGAGCTATTAATGTTAGACCAGGCAAATTCTTGATAAGCTGAATTTAAGAGAGGAGATTTATTTTCCATGAATTGAATCCCACATATTTTTGAGTTATTTTTCAGGTAGCTTCTCACTTCATGGCGCATTAATCTATATTCTAGGGATAAAGGAACTGAGAAGTGAGTCAAGATAGTGTATTGAGCTTTGACTATTCCTAAAATAGCAACTAAAGATAAAAATACGATGATAAATTTTGAATTATTATTCTTTTTTATCCTAATAACTATTGATTTTATCAATTCAAATAAAATAATAATTATAATTAAAGACAGAGCACCTGAAGTTACGTAAGAGTTTATAATCTTTGGAGAAAAAATTATTGGCAACTCGCACAAAATACATATAGATACCAGTTGAATATTATCAAAAAAGAAAAATCTAAGATAACTAGCGTTCTTATTTTTTATTGTATATTTTAGTGACTCTATGAATTTCAAAAACAGGCTGAAAATTATTACTAAAATTAGTAGCTGCGAAAAAAAAGTCCATATGCTAGGACTTTCANGACCTACTTCTGGGAGGAACAAAGGTTGAGAATATTAGGTATTCGTTCAGGAAAAAAGAATTGAAAAATTCTTTCTAGAAGATTAAAATAACAGCATTTGTCCGTACTTTTTAAACACCTGCTTGTGATCTCAAGAATATTTGCAGAAAAGTTTCCACTAAGATAGTAATAGCAGAGAAAACAAGTTGTTTTACTCCAGACAAACAAAACATGTTGTCATTGATGAAGTTCTGCCATGTTTGAAAGAAAAATGGAAAACCTTAAGTTTGTGTATGGACTGCTGATAAGAAACAGAATACCAAAAATGCGTTAACCGGCTATTAAAAATTAGTTTTGAAAT
>NZ_AADV02000229.1 GCF_000167195.1 Crocosphaera watsonii WH 8501
AAGATATCCTCCCTAGAAACAGTGCTCTTGAGGTTAGGATTCCTCCTGTGAGAATCTCCCTGTCTCAATATCTTCCAAGACTTTAGAAAAATCTACTTCTCCACCCTTTTCCTCATTTAGTTGTTCAAGTAGCTTTATTTTGGGATTTGTTTTCAATCCTGAAGGATTGACTCCTCTTACTTTTGAAATGATAGAGTCTCCTCCTTCATCAAAGATTGTGTAATCTGCTTTATTTATCCATGAAACAGACCTAAAAATCTTTTGATTGCTGTGAGATTTTAGTTCTACTTTGAACCTAAAGGGAAGTTCATAGATTCGCCAAAAGTCTTTAATGTGCTGTAATAAAATGTCTTCATTTGGTTTCACAGAAGTTATTGTTATGTTTCTATGATTGTTGAGTAGAGACCTATTGGCAAGAATGTTTAAACTTGGTCGTCTTCCTTTTTTTAGCACTCTTACCTTGTCTATTTCAAATAATCCCCCATCAGTGATTGAAAGAATAGTGTCAAGTGCTTTATTCATCTGCCAGCAACCTATTCTCCCTGCTGCTGTGATGTTATTTGCGACCAATGTGTGTCCAACGTCAAAAAACCTAGAACACATTACTCCATAAAGTGAGTTGATGAGAAGTTTTAACCCGTCTGATTTAGACTTCTCCCCTCCCTGTTTAAACTCCATTCTTTTGTCAAGAATAGGTTCCAGGTAGTCGCCAATCATAACTCTCAAACAGGTTTTTGACCCTCCAGTTTCAACTGAAGATAAACCTCTTCGGTTAGTTTTCTTTCTACGATAGATTTTGCCTTTCAAAGATTTGGTTACAAACTCCTGTGGATTATTCGTTATCCAAGATTTTGGGAACCAGCAAGCAGCTTCAACTTCACAATCTAATAACTCACTCATTTCTGGGGGCCTACAAACTTTTCGTAAGACTTCAAGAAGTTCCCAGGTTATCACGGTGTGGTAAAGTTCATTTCTCGCCAAACATAGATTTATTGAATCTTCAACTTTCTTTGCTAAATCCTCAGTTTCAGCGTTAAAAAGTCTTTTCATTTTCTCCTTGTTAATGTCCATAGATAGTAATAAATCTTGGTCAAAACTTAGGCGTCCAGATATGAATATTTGGAAACCATAGGGAACAAACTCTTTCTCATTTTTATTTAGAAACTGACGAAGGGTTAAAGGTCTGCTGACATTATCCTGAAAGTAAATCTTAGGTCTCCCAATAAAATAGGGTTGGGAGACTAACGCCGTCCCATAGCAACCTTGAAGGTCTATGTCTGCAATGTTTTCAGCATAGTTTTCATAAGGTCTTTCATTCACACATCTTCCCCCATAGACAAGTCCTAAAGTCCATGAAGACCCTTCTACTCTGTGAGCATAAAAAGATTTACCATTTACCCCTAGTCCTTTTATTTTAGGTTTTACAGGTTTTTTAGTGTTTATGTTCAAACCTTCTTCAGTTAGTGGAATGTAATCGGGGAAAACTCCATGTCTGCAAATAGCTTCCTCCATCTTTGGGTGTAAGCTATAGATGAAAGAAGTGAAGGCGTGGGCTGACATTCTTCCCATAGTGTAATGAGGGTCTAAAAACTTTACTGAATGTCCTGCTTCCCTCATAAGATTTTCAAGGTTATTTTTAAAGTTCAAATGCACTTCCTCAGTAAGATTTACATCGTTTTTTAGATAGGTTAAAAGCTCCTCATAATCTTCATGATAGTGTCTGGAAATGTTTCCCATGTCAAAGTTGAGAGACTTACCTTCAACAAAATGAGAATCAATGATTTCTCCACTTGCTTTTAATCCTGAAGGATTGAGACCGATAATGTCCCTTAGTCTTATTTTTATGGTATGCGAAAACCCCTTTACTTTAGGACTTTTTATTTCAAGTTTCCCATCGGGAAAATAGAGGAGTGAGGTTTGACCTTGCCATTTCCCCGATTTGTCAAAGTGTTTTCGGTTAACAATACCTACCAACAAATCTTGTCCAAAAAAGTTTATAAGGTCTCTGTCAGACCAAGTAAAAACGAAGTCAGCGGAGAACTTTTTTATCCGAGGGAAAGAGTTATGGAGGTAGCACACAACCTCAAAAATAGGATTTTTAAAGTCATCACTCATGAAGTCGGTGAGAATATCATAGTGACCATCTGTGAGTGAAACTCGTGTGTAGCCTAGAACATCTTGTTTTGTTCTATTACAGAACTCTGAGTCATAATAGATAGTAATCATTTTTTTTTATCCCCAGAGTTATTTCTGGGGTCTTTTTTGGGCATTTTTGGTCTGGACTGTTATAATATTGTAGGGGGATTGGTTCTCCCTTCCATTCAGGTAATAGCTTTCCGTAATGCTTACAGAACTATGACCCAAACTCTATCATTTTCTGCTCTCGTAAGGCTGTTCATTTGTTCTACTACAGAACTCTGAGTCATAATAGATAGTAATCATGTTTTGGTTAGCCCCTAGAGTTATTTCTGGGGTGTTTTTTGGTCATTTTTAGTTTGGAGTGTTATAAAGTTAGAGGAGGATTGCTTCTCCCTTCCATTCAGGTAATAGCTTTCCGTAATGCTTACAGAACCATGACCCAAACTTCTGCTGAGTAAGTGGATGTCACAACCATTGTCTAGAGATGTCATTGAATGTTCATGTCTAAACTTATGAGGATGAATGTTAGCATCAATCCCTAATCTTTTCTTCAGTCGGTTTAGCATAATATTCACAGCTTGTCGTTTCAACTGTTCATCCTTTTGGTAAGCAGTGAAAACAAAAGTCGGGTTGAACTCAGATTTTAGTTCTGATAGTTCAAGAAATAGTTCCTCTGGTAAGTTTAGACTTCTTTCCTTATTTCCCTTTCCACTGATAAAGACTTTATTCTGATAGAAGTCACTCCATTTCAAACGTAGAACTTCAGACACTCTCAGTCCAAGGAAAAACATCATTTTTATTATCAACCTGTCTCTTTTACTATTCGTCCCGTCAACCATCTTACGGATGTCTTCATGTTCTATTCTCATAGATGCTGTCCGTTTATTTACCTTGGGACTTTTTACCAACACAGTGACATTAGACGTAAGGTAGCCTACCTTGTAAGCGAAGGAGAATAGAGACTTCACGGTAGAAAGTTTCCCTTTTATCGTGCTGGGTTTATTCCCTTTCAGTTCCAACATTCGGACAAATCCGTTTATGTCTTCAATCTTGACCTCTTCAAGAGAGAGACCAATAAATCTGATAAACTGCTTGATGTTTGATTGATAATGCTGGCGGGTTAACTTACTTGATTGGTGAAGTAGCCAGGTAGTTATAAGCTCACTATCATTTTCTGCTCTCGTAAGGTTGTTCATTTGTTCTGCTGTTTACAAAAGTGGGGGTTTTGTTAACACCTATTATAGACCATTTAGTTTCAAGGTTGGGTAAAACCTTTAGGAAGGTTTAGGAAAGAAAGAATGGACCACAAAAAGTTTTTACGTCCGCGGGTTACGAAGAAAAACTGGGAGTTAGCAAGGACTAAACACCCTTACATAGAGAAAGGTTGCTTGGTGGATTACATTATCGAAAACTATGTTTTAGAGAAAAAATAAAGGAGGAAGAAAGTAAACATTATTTAGGAACGTAGCACCTTTTGAAGACAATCGATTACAGGGGTAAAAAAACTGCACTCTAGAGAGGGTTTTAAATAAAGAAGAAGAGGAGTTTTTATGAAAGGAAGTAAGACCAGAACAAAAAATCTAAGAGTGGGATTAAATCCTTACACAATAAAGAAAATAGAAGATTATATGAAAGTCTCTTCTACTACCAAATGCTTTAGTGATGCCTTAAACCAACTGGTTTTGTCAAGCAACCTTATTTAAAAAAATAATCATTAGGAGAATCAACTCTATGAGACTAGAAATAGAAAAAATCAACGTGGACCAGTTTTTCCAGATGAGAGGTAAAGAACTTGAAGAAGACGTTGTAAATAAATATAAAGAACGAATTGAGGAACTCCCTCCAATCCAGGTCTATCTTTATCATGGAACTTACTACGTGGTAGATGGTTTTCACAGATTGGAGGCTCACAAAAGATTAGCTTACTTATACATTGAAGCTGAAGTAACAGAACAGAGTGACGATGAAACTTTCAACACTCTGAAGTGGAAGACTGACTTGCAAGCGAATAACCATTTTGCAAAATCTATGACTCCCTCAGAAAAAAGGAACGTTCTAAAGTCTATGATTCTAAACCCCGACTACTTTGATGACTTTCCTAACACAGATGAGGGAAGGCAGAGCTTTACTAAACTTATAGAGGAAAATAAACCAATCTCCCGACCAACTGTCACTAAAGTTTGGAGAGAACTTTTTAGCACGAGAGAAAGAATGATTCAAAACAGGTCTAAAAAGGTTATTTTAAGCGAGACTACTGACGAAGAGTTAATGCGAATGGTTTTAAACAGAATAGGAATAGACAAGTTATGGGAGTTTGCAGGTAACCCTCTGGAAGAAAAACTGGTGAAGATTACTAAGTCTTCTTCCTTAGAACAAGCTTTAGAGAGTGTGAGGAAAACTTATGAAGGTTTCTATATTCCTTATGAAGACTGGATAGCTAAAGCAGGGTCTA
This sequence comes from Crocosphaera watsonii WH 8501, assembly GCF_000167195.1. Classification (GTDB taxonomy): domain Bacteria; phylum Cyanobacteriota; class Cyanobacteriia; order Cyanobacteriales; family Microcystaceae; genus Crocosphaera; species Crocosphaera watsonii. The sequence goes on from NZ_AADV02000229.1 coordinate 4,592, forward strand.
AGGTCAGAACTAAAAAACAACAAGAGGTTGACATAAAAAAAAGCGTTTATAAAGTCTGGGAAGAGGTAAATGGGTCAATGACAGAGGAAGAGTTTCAATATTATCTTCTCAGTTTTAATGTTGATTCTTTGCAATCCTTTAGGTCTGCTGTAAGACTACGTCCTAACTTGACTGACTACCTCTAAACTTTTCACTCTGAAAACTTTTCACAAGTGAAACTTTTCACAAGTGAAACTTTTTACATTAGGGTTTTGCTTTTATTCAGCAAACCCTAAATAGTTGCTGACTGTTATTGTAGGAGATAAAAAATGGCTCTTGAGTTACATAACTTTATTTTGGAAGAAAAACGCTTAGTGCAAGTAGAAAGTCAACCTCATCACATTGCTGGTGTCTTAGCTGAAGTTCGTCAGATAATAGAAGAAAATGAGCTTAATTTGGAAGAGCTTTATTCAGCTTATTATGAATGTGAAGAAGATGGCACAACTACTTTTTACGAAGCAGAAAGTGCTGAAGCAGGTAGTCCTGGTATTTGGACCTATAGGGTGCATGACTGCGCCGCCGGTGAAGAAACTGTTATCACTACATCAAGGTTAGTCCGTAACGCTCGAAATCTACTGAGGTTAGTTCCACTGAAGTAGGTTCCTGTGAAGTAGAAGTAGGCTCCTCTGAAATCGGCTTGAACGAGGCCGACCCCTTTTAGGTTAGCTCCTGAGAGGTTGGCTCTGATGAAGCAGGCGTTACTGAGATTAGAGCCTGAGAGGTTAGCTCCACTGAGGTCGGCATCACTGAGGTCGATTTTCACATCAGGATTATCTTCTCGCCATAGATTCCAAACCTCTACGTCCTCTTTTTTAAGTGTTCTTAGGTACCGAGCTGAGTTATT
>NZ_AADV02000228.1 GCF_000167195.1 Crocosphaera watsonii WH 8501
ATTTCCAAACCGAACCAACAGATTTTGAACGGATTTTGGTAATTTAAATTTTTAACAACCGGATCTTTTATTCCCAAGGTATTGGCCGGTTTCCACATCACTGTGAGGTCCGTTCCGGAATCATCTACCACTGTTGGTTTAAGGGCTATAGCTGGATTATTCGTCTTGGTTAGTTTGCGTCGTCGCAATAATGACTTTAGTTAAGGGAGTGAGGAACTTCGGAGTTCGTTAATGTAGGGGTCAACGGCCGTTGATCCCTAAACCGGATTTAACAATTAATAATTAGGGTTTGCTGAAAAAGTTTCTCCAAAATTTATGCCACTTGGGACCAAGAATTTTCTGACAAATCAATAAGTTTTAGTACATAAAAATTGTTTAAAGTATAATCAAAATTAATGAAAAGCGGTTTGATGAGTTCCCCTGTTCTATTATTAGTAAATAAGGACAAAAAAAGCGACAAAAACTGCCTCAGAAGTTTAGAAAGATTGACAACTAAAAATGTAATAGCAATAGATGTAATGGAGGTTTCAGGGAGTTTTGTCATCACGAGATTTAGGCTAAATCTTCGTTTAGCTTGTCCAAACTTTCCCTCAATAGCATTACGGAAGCATTCATCGGAGTGGGCTTGTTTCTTTTCTTCTTCACTGACATTTTTCGGAGGTCTTCCTAACTTCGGACCACTGATTCTTATCCCTCTTTCCTTACACCAATTTCTGTTTTCCCTAGTTCGATAAATTTTATCTACATGGACGGATTCGGGATAATAGCCAAACGTTTCTTTATACTTTTCTACTTGTTCTTTTAAATGACAAGATTCATTGAAGTTTTCCCAACTTATTTTGTCTAGAAACACATAGTTATCTACACAGCTTACTGAGAGTTTAGCTCCAAACTCTATTGGTTTTCCTGCTTTTCCCCTCACTATTGGACGAATATGCGGTTGAGTTAAACTTACAATTCTTTGAGGAACACTCTGGGTCTTATTCTCCCACATTGACTGTTGTTGTTCATAAACTTTTTTGATAGTCTCTAGACAATTTTTCTGTCTTTTACTCAGATTTTCCAGGGAAGCCCCAGCTTGAATTAAGTCTTCTATATTTCCTAAATTTTTCTTAAGGTATTTTAACTGTTTCCCGATAGCTTTTCTTCTTTCTTGATAAGATACTTTTCGTTTTTTAGCTACTTTTAAGTATTCCTTTCTAGCAATTTTTCTAGAAGTTCTCGGCTTTTTTCTCAATTTTACTCTTAATGGTTTATAAAGATTATCTATTATTCTTTCTGTCTCAATTCTGGCTTGATTTAATATGCCTAAATCCGTTGGGTATTTGATGTCTGCTGGCGCACAAGTCGCATCTAAAATTAGTTTACCTTTATTTTTTATTTTTTCTCCTTTTTCTTGGAGACAATCCTTTTTTTTTACTTCTTTATCACTCTTGTCTATTTCTCTTTTTACTATTTTTTTATTGATTTTGTTTATCAATTCTCCATCAATTCTTTTCCTAAAATGAACTAGCATTGAAGATTCCAGTGGTGGCTCTTGTTGATAACAATTTAAACCTATAAAGTATTGTAGATAGGGATTTTCTCTAATCTGTTCTATAGTTTCTCTATCACTTGTTCCTAATTTTTCCTTAATAATTAATGTCCCTAATGCCATTCTAAATAGTTTGGCTGGCGCACCTTTTTCTGCTGAAAAAAGTTTAGCATATTCTTCCTCAAAATCATCCCAAGGTATCAACTCTGCCATGATTACCCAACGATTATTGGGGGACAATTTGCCCTCGAAAGGTAATTCAAATTTTTCTGGGGGCGGTAAAGGTTGCTCCTCTTTTCGATACATTTGTTCTTGACCAACAACTGGGAGGTGTTTCTACCAATTATAGCGGTTTGTAGCCGACAAAGCTGATCTTTTTTGCGATCGCGAATATGGGTGTAACCTTTTAAAGAATAGGGTTTTGCTTTTATTCAGCAAACCCTAATTAGAACAACTAATAATTCAATTAAGGTGAAACCTTTGTTACCTTTTTTGTTAGCGAGAGTTTTGAGTAGGTTAGCTTTAAATGTGTTATTCATTGGATGAATGTTCCTTGTTTGATAGAGGTAAATGTGTTTTTTTTGCTTCTACAAGGAACATACCCACCTGGCTTAAAAAACATATCACTTTGGAAAAAAATTTTTTTTATTTTTTTTTTCGGGGAGGGTTGAGATCCCCCCTAACCCCCTTAATTAAGGGGGGGAATAAGGTTAGTGTTAGAAGGGTTTGGAGTGTTGAGAGTGGAGAGAACATAACATATAAGTTATAATGGACTCATGGACTGAAGCGTTGAAACTTTAAATGAAACCGTAGATGAAGAACTTGCGGCCTTGCCAGCAAATATGCGTGCGAGGTTTGTCTGGATAAGTCAACTCATCACAGAACATGGCTTAGAAAATTTAGGAGAACCCTATGTTAAACATATAGAAAAAGCCCTGTGGGAAATTCGTCTCAAAGGAAAAGATGGGATTTCTCGTGCTTTATACGTTACAGCTAAACCTAAACGGGTAATTGTTGTGAGAGTCTTTATCAAAAAAAGCCAAAAAATACCGAGAAAAGAAATTAAACTTGCCCTAAAACGGGCTGAGGAGATTGAATAATGACTAAAATTTCTCAGTTACATCAAAAATGGTTAAAAGACGCAGAATACAAAACTGCTTATGAAGGAATGGCTATGGAGTTTGAAATAGCCTCAGCTATTATTGCCGCAAGAACCCAAGCAGGATTAACTCAAGAAGAACTTGCTCAACGAATGTGCGCTAAACAGTCCCAAATCGCCCGATGGGAAAGCGGAGAACAAAATGCTACGCTCAAAACACTAAAAAGAATTGCCGAGGCAACAGGAACTAATCTCAAAATTTCTTTTGAACAGTATTAGAGTGCCACAGAAAAACTATCATTACCATGCTTTTCTTCTACATATAGATAACCTTGAATGGCATCTTTTATATTGGCGATCGCCTCATCCATAGTTTTACCTTGACTAACACAACCAGGTAAGGATACAGCTTCAGCAATATAACCCTCATATTCTGGATCCTAAGTAAAAATAACTTGAAATTTCATTAAAAATGCCCTATTATGTCCTTTTAATTAATCATAGCTAATTTATGCCCATCTTAGTGAGGAACAGGCAACAGTTTTTCTTAATTAGTCCAGTGAGCAGGATGCTCACACTCGGTGTCTCTCAAACAATTATTCTAGGGCGATCGCTTGCAAACTTTCCACAAACTCGGGGTAGGAAATAGCGGCAGCTTCGGCACCGTTAATAATGGTTTTGCCTTTTGCTCTTAAAGCTGCGATCGCTAAACTCATGGCAATACGATGATCCCCACAACTATCTACCTCAGCACCGTTTAATTCCTTTCCTCCAGTAATTTCTAACCCGTCGGGTAACTCGGTAATATTAGCACCCATTTTCCCCAACTGTGAGGCAATGACAGCTAAGCGATCGCTTTCTTTCACTCTCAACTCGGCAGCATCCTTAATAATAGTTGTCCCTTGAGCAAACAAAGCGGCCACAGCTAAAATAGGTACTTCATCGATGAGACGAGGTATGATCTCCCCTTGAATGGTACAAGCTTTTAACTGAGTCGCTTTCACCCGGAGATCCGCCACTGGTTCCCCTGTGATCACCCGTTCGTTTTCTAGGCTAATATTTGCCCCCATCATCTCCAATGCTTCTAAAATACCGGTTCGGGTGGGGTTAATACCAACATTTTCAATCAATAATTCTGCTCCTTCTACTATAGAGGCGGCCACTAACCAAAAAGCGGCGGAACTAATATCCCCTGGAACAATTACTTTTTGACCGGTTAACTCAGGATGGCCTGTGATAGTAACACTATTTGTTGTAGCATCAATATCTAAAGTTGCCCCAAAAGCTTGTAACATCCGTTCGCTGTGATCACGGGATAAAGCGGGTTCGGTGACGGTGGTTTTTCCTTCTGTCATTAACCCTGCTAATAAAATACAAGATTTTACCTGTGCTGAGGCGATGGGGGAATGGTAATGAATGGGTTTGAGAGTTTGTCCTTGGATAGCTAAAGGGGCTAAACTGTTATTATTGCGTCCCCAGATTTTCGCCCCCATTGTTTGCAGGGGTTTGATGACACGGGACATGGGACGCGATCGCAAAGAAGCATCCCCTGTGACACAAAAGAGGCGATCAGGGTGAGACGCTAATAAACCTAACATCAAGCGCATAGTAGTCCCAGAGTTCCCTGCTTCGAGTACCTCTGAGGGTTCTTGTAAATGTCCCAACCCTATACCTTGTACAGTAACTTTTTCGTTGTTTAATGGGGATATTTTTGCTCCCATAGCCCGAAAACAGTCGGCGGTACTACGGGGATCTTCTCCTAATAGTAGACCTTCGATGATGGTTTCTCCTTCTGCGATCGCCCCTAACATCAAAGCGCGATGAGAAATAGATTTATCCCCAGGTATTTGTAGGGTTCCTTGTAGGGATAATCCTGTGTTGGGAGGGGTTATGGTTAAAGTTTGCTGATTTTCTGCGCTTTGAAGGTTAATTATCGACTTAGACATAGGTTAGTATTCAGGAGTTAACTGTCAGTTATAGGTATTTTACGATAACGTTGATCCCACCTAACCCCCCTTAACAAAGGGGGGAACTTTAAACCCAGATTCCGCACTTCAAAATGTAGTATAAAACAATACATAGTTTTAAAAAGTCCGAAAATCATACCTGGGCAAGAATATTTCTCTTTTCATTAAATTTTTAGGAAAAATAATCAAATTAAGAAGATTTATACTCATTGAAAACTTAGCAAGACTCAGCACAAACGAAGGAGAGTTTCCTCTTCTCATTTGATATCATTAGACTCTTATTCTTTTATTATTTTTGCTTTATCCAATTCAATTTATAGATAATATCTTTGACAAGATGCAGGTAATAAACTCAATATAAAACGCCTTTCTTCTGTTAAATTGACAATTTGTTTAACTCCGTTTAAAATCACATAATGAATACCTTGAAAACATTGAAATATCCACCTCAAAGTCGGACGCAATGTTACTTTCCCTACTTGATTATTTATTCCTTTTTTGACTCTTTTTAAACAATTTCTTAATTCTCTTTGCCCCAAGTTATAAATCAACAAACACAAAGACATTAAAAATAACATTGTTTCTATTCTTTCTGGTTTTTCAACGAAGAAACTATCAGTAAAAAATAAGGGATCTTTCAAAAATCGAAATCCTCTTTCCGTAGATTGCTGGTTTTTATAAGTTATCAGAATTTCACTAGCTTCTAATTTATTTTCCTCTACTAAGTTAGTTGCTAAAATAATTTTCCTGCTTCTTTAGTCTTTCTACTTATCTCTTCATCTTTTTTGATGATCAGACTAATCATTTTATAAATCTTTTCCTTTTTTTTCGATAAGTTTCAGTCAGTCAACTGGTACCGGCTCATTTATCTCCCCCCCCCNNCCCCCCCCTCCCCCC
>NZ_AADV02000227.1 GCF_000167195.1 Crocosphaera watsonii WH 8501
AAAAAAGGTTTTCTTATTTCAAGGGAAAGGGAGGAAAAAGGCCTTTTGGGGAAACCAAGGTTAAAAATTCCCTTTAAGGAAAAAATTTTGGGAAAATTAGGGAAGGCTTTAATTCCAAAGCGGGGGGCTTCCCTGGGAAAATTTGGAGTAAAAGACAGAAAAATTGTTTAGAGACTATCAAAAAAGTTTAGGAACACCAACAGTCATGTGGGGAGAATAAGGCCCAGAGTGTTCCTCAAAGAATTGTAAGTTTAACTCAACGGCATATTCGTCCAATAGTGAGGGGAAAAGCAGGAAAACCAATAGAGTTTGGAGCTAAACTCTCAGTAAGCTGTGTAGATAACTATGTGTTTCTAGACAAAATAAGTTGGGAAAACTTCAATGAATCTTGTCATTTAAAAGAACAAGTAGAAAAGTATAAAGAAACGTTTGGCTATTATCCCGAATCCGTCCATGTAGATAAAATTTATCGAACTAGGGAAAACAGAAATTGGTGTAAGGAAAGAGGGATAAGAATCAGTGGTCCGAAGTTAGGAAGACCTCCGAAAAATGTCAGTGAAGAAGAAAAGAAACAAGCCCACTCCGATGAATGCTTCCGTAATGCTATTGAGGGAAAGTTTGGACAAGCTAAACGAAGATTTAGCCTAAATCTCGTGATGACAAAACTACCTGAAACCTCCATTACATCTATTGCTATTACATTTTTAGTTGTCAATCTTTCTAAACTTCTGAGGCAGTTTTTGTCGCTTTTTTTGTCCTTATTTACTAACAATAGAACAGGGGAACTCATCAAACCGCCTTTCATTAATTTTGATTATACTTTAAACAATTTTTATGTACTAAAACTTATTGATTTGTCAGAAAATTCTTGGTCAAAGGTGGCATAAATTTTGGAGAAACTTTTTCAGCAAACCCTAATTATTAAAGCAATTTACCTTAAACTGATTTAATGAGTCCCAGTCATCCCCGAACCCCTCGTCAAGTAATCAACTTTAGTAAGCAGAAAGGAAAAGAAATAATCGCTAATTTTGATGGGGGACTAATCACTTCAGATGCGGGGATTGTCTGGATAGCTGAGTTGGATAAAAAACTGGGAATTACCGAGAAGTTTGGTAACTGTTTTCAAGATCATCGTCATCAATCTTATGTAGATCATTCCGTTCATGAGTTATTAGCACAAAGGCTTTATGGAATTATTTTAGGCTATGAAGATGTCAATGACCATGATAAATTACGTCACAATCCTGCCCTTAAGATCGCTTTAGAAAAGCTTAATGAACTTGAAGATAAAAAGGGATGGTTAGCTGGAAAAAGTACAATTAATAGATTGGAATATTGTCCTGAGACTATTCTCGACCAAAAAACGAGTCGTTATCATAAAATAGAACCCAACTTTGAAGCCATTGAAAAATCTTTTGTCGAATTTTTTTTAGAGTCTTATAAAAAACCTCCCTTAAGTATTATATTAGATATGGATGTCACGGATGACCAAGTACATGGTAATCAAGAAGGGGCATTTTTTAATAGTTATTATCACGGAGTATGTTATGCTCCTTTATATATTTTCTGTGGGCATCATTTATTAGTTGCTAAACTTCGTTCATCTAATGTAGATCCAGCCGATGGAGCCTTAGACGAAATCAATTCTTTTCCTAAAATGAACTAGCATTGAAGATTCCAGTGGTGGCTCTTGTTGATAACAATTTAAACCTATAAAGTATTGTAGATAGGGATTTTCTCTAATCTGTTCTATAGTTTCTCTATCACTTGTTCCTAATTTTTCCTTAATAATTAATGTCTCTAATGCCATTCTAAATAGTTTGGCTGGCGCACCTTTTTCTGCTGAAAAAAGTTTAGCATATTCTTCCTCAAAATCATCCCAAGGTATCAACTCTGCCATGATTACCCAACGATTATTGGGGGACAATTTGCCCTCGAAAGGTAATTCAAATTTTTCTGGGGGCGGTAAAGGTTGCTCCTCTTTTCGATACATTTGTTCTTGACCAACAACTGGGAGGTGTTTCTACCAATTATAGCGGTTTGTAGCCGACAAAGCTGATCTTTTTTGCGATCGCGAATATGGGTGTAACCTTTTAAAGAATAGGGTTTTGCTTTTATTCAGCAAACCCTAATTAGAATTTTATTGACCTTGACTTTGCTGAGACTCGATAGCCTCTTGAATAAATTTCATAGTTTCTTGGGAAGGAACTAATTGTATCTGTTTGAGCATGGCATCGTCTTGAGTTTGCAATAAACCGATGATATTTTCCAAGGCAACTACTTCAATTTTCATGGTTGCAGCAATATCTGGCTGATCTTTCTTCATTCTTTCTGCGATCGCTTGAATAGGAGCTTTTTCAAAGAAGAAGGGTATCACCTGCTGATTGTTTTGTTCAATAGTTAGGATACTATTCTCGGGGCCTCCCCGAAGGATAAATAAGGGAACCCCTCCTTGATATTGTTGTCCATTATCCCCTAGAACTTTTTTAGCCGATTCCACTGCGCTTTGCATAGGAATATAAGCAAATTTCAAGGACTCTGTTTCTGTATTGTTGGCCAAAGCAAAACGATAAATTTCTCCCAAAGAAACTGGTTGTACCTTGACTCTGCTGCCTATTTCTGGCTGATTTTTTTGGAGTTGAGCCAAAAATCTATTGGCATCTTCTTGACTCATAAAAACCTGTGTTACTTTCTGATCTTCTAAATTAACAATCAGAGGGCCTCCGTCTTCTGTGGTGATGGTAAAAACAGGAACTCCTTGTAAGAGTTCGATCACCTCAGCTTCAGGCAGAGCTAAAACTTTGGGCATTTGCGCCGACCAAGTGCCAAGTAGGGTACTGCCTAATAGGCTAAGGGTGGCACTCCAACGGATTAATGATTTCATCATAACTAACCTCACATTATACCTGGGCTTATATACTTGTTTTGATTATAGAGTTTCACAAACTCTTTTCAGTCTAATACAACTCTTGCACAATATCACATTCAGTATAGGATTCTTTATCTCCAATGACTAGTGCAGCTTAGCAAAAATAATCCACCAGTCACTTATGATCTTTAAAGCCCTTAAATTTCCAAACGAACGGCTTAGCAAAATGTTGATTAAAGTAATCAATAAAATTGAGAATTTTTTGGGATAGTTCTTCAGTTGAACGGACAGTAATTCTTTTGAGTAAACGCCGGACTAAGATCGAAAACCAACACTCAATTTGATTAAGCCACGATGTATGTTTGGGAATATAAACAAAGCGAATTCGATGAGATTCATCTGATAAAAAATCTGCTCTGCTGTCCATAGATTGCAAAATCCCCTCCTTTCCTTTTCTCCCCAAATCAATAGTAATTCCACAGCTTTCTGCTACTAATTTGACTAAGCTTTCCGATTTATGAGTGTTGAGTTTATCTACAATAAAAATCCATTCTGCTTTTTCATCAATCTTAATCGTTCTCTGGATATGTTCAGAAAAATCTTGTTCTGTTCTTGTCGATCCAATAGAGGGACTAACAACTTTTCCTCTTGCCACATCCCAGTTCGCAATCAAGCTTAAAGTTCCGTGTCTTTCATATTCAAATTCGATTTTTTCTACTTGTTTAGGCTTGATTCTTTTGTTCGGAAATAATCTCTCAAGAGCTTGAATCCCTGTCATTTCATCTGTACTAATTAAATGAATTCCTTGTTCTAACAAAGTTTTAGCTTCTTGATGAAGTTCACAGATATATTTGACTTGCTTTTTAAATTTTAAGGGATCATCAATTTTGGCATTTAACCAGTAACGAACGAGATGTGGTTGTAATGTCGCTTCTTTTTAAAAAACGCCCCACACTACGGGGGGAAATCTTTTCGACAATTCCTCTTTTTATGGCTTCATCCGCCAACTCTGAAGGTGTCCAATGGCTCACTGGTCTGTCTGATTTTTCACATTCTTCACAAGCGATCTCTACAATCTGGACTACTTGTTCGACCGTAAAGGATTTTGTTGTTCCAGGTCTTGGGCGATCGCTTAAAATTCCTTTGATCAAGACCATTAATGCTTTCTCCGTTACCTGTTGTTCTTCGGCGGCACTCAGTTTTTCTCTCTCCTCAAACCATCGCGATCGCCACTGACGCACTTGTACTCGGTCTAATTCTAATCTTCGACTAATCGAACTATTGCTCTCTCCTGATGCTGCGGCTAAGATTAGCTTGGCTCGTCTAACAAGGCGATAGGGGTTTGTTGTCCCTCTCACTATTTGTTGGAGTACTGTTTTCTGTAGGTTGGAGAGGTTAATTGGCAATGCTTTTATCATGGACATCAACTTCGAGATTCTTCCGTTAGTTTCATTGAAACACATTGTCGTGGCTAGTCACGAAAGTTTCTGTAAAAATCTGGTGGATTACTTTCGCCAAGCTGCACTAGCCTAAAAGTTGTCACCTGTGAGCAGGTCATCATGAATAACGAAAGTGAAGGTACACCTGAACCATCGTGAAGGCGAACCAGTGTAATAACCCAGATTCCGCACTTCAAAATGTAGTATAAAAAAATACATAGTTTTAAAAAGTCCGAAAATCATACCTGGGCAAGAATATTTCTCTTTTCATTAAATTTTTAGGAAAAATAATCAAATTAAGAAGATTTATACTCATTGAAAACTTAGCAAGACTCAGCACAAACGAAGGAGAGTTTCCTCTTCTCATTTGATATCATTAGACTCTTATTCTTTTATTATTTTTGCTTTATCCAATTCAATTTATAGATAATATCTTTCACAAGATGCAGGTAATAAACTCAATATAAAACGCCTTTCTTCTGTTAAATTTACAATTTGTTTAACTCCGTTTAAAATCACATAATGAATACCTTGAAAACATTGAAATATCCACCTCAAAGTCGGACGCAATGTTACTTTCCCTACTTGATTATTTATTCCTTTTTTGACTCTTTTTAAACAATTTCTTAATTCTCTTTGCCCCAAGTTATAAATCAACAAACACAAAGACATTAAAAATAACATTGTTTCTATTCTTTCTGGTTTTTCAACGAAGAAACTATCAGTAAAAAATAAGGGATCTTTCAAAAATCGAAATCCTCTTTCCGTAGATTGCTGGTTTTTATAAGTTATCAGAATTTCACTAGCTTCTAATTTATTTTCCTCTACTAAGTTAGTTGCTAAAATAAATTTTCCTGCTTCTTTAGTCTTTCTACTTATCTCTTCATCTTTTTTGATGATCAGACTAATCATTTTATAAATCTTTTCCTTTTTTTTCGAGTAAGTTTCAATCAGTTCAACTTCTTTTATTTCCAACAATCTCAATTTTTTATTAATAGCTTTTATTTTATATCGAGCAGCTTGAGGATGTCCAATTTCTTCAGATTGTATTTCTTTTAAGAAATTTTGGGGAATTCTTCTCTTCTTGGGGAAAGTCGTTTTCCTAGTTTTTCCAAATCACCTTTCTGTCTTTTTTCATTCANGACTATTACCAAATTTGCTTGATTCCCCATTATTACAATTCTTCTTCCAGGTTTAATC
>NZ_AADV02000226.1 GCF_000167195.1 Crocosphaera watsonii WH 8501
TTTATAAAGATTATCTATTATTCTTTCTGTCTCAATTCTGGCTTGATTTAATATGCCTAAATCCGTTGGGTATTTGATGTCTGCTGGCGCACAAGTCGCATCTAAAATTAGTTTACCTTTATTTTTTATTTTTTCTCCTTTTTCTTGGAGACAATCCTTTTTTTTTACTTCTTTATCACTCTTGTCTATTTCTCTTTTTACTATTTTTTTATTGATTTTGTTTATCAATTCTCCATCAATTCTTTTCCTAAAATGAACTAGCATTGAAGATTCCAGTGGTGGCTCTTGTTGATAACAATTTAAACCTATAAAGTATTGTAGATAGGGATTTTCTCTAATCTGTTCTATAGTTTCTCTATCACTTGTTCCTAATTTTTCCTTAATAATTAATGTCCCTAATGCCATTCTAAATAGTTTGGCTGGCGCACCTTTTTCCGCTGAAAAAAGTTTAGCATATTCTTCCTCAAAATCATCCCAAGGTATCAACTCTGCCATGATTACCCAACGATTATTGGGGGACAATTTGCCCTCGAAAGGTAATTCAAATTTTTCTGGGGGCGGTAAAGGTTGCTCCTCTTTTCGATACATTTGTTCTTGACCAACAACTGGGAGGTGTTTCTACCAATTATAGCGGTTTGTAGCCGACAAAGCTGATCTTTTTTGCGATCGCGAATATGGGTGTAACCTTTTAAAGAATAGGGTTTTGCTTTTATTCAGCAAACCCTATATAGATACCCAGAGCAGGGAAACGAGAAGGACACCTTAGCCGTGTTGTCCTGTCCTGAATGCGCTGCTAAACATGGATTTTGTAAATCATGCGGGGCTTTCGTTGGTGGCTTAGAATCCTTCGAGTTTGGGAACCAGCACGGATACTGCGATCAGTGCTGGGAAAATATGGAACCAGTCGACCAGGACTATGACTATGAAGAAGAATTTTAATCAGAGCGATCGCACCATAACCCCTAGTAAAAGATGAAAGTGCCATGACTAACCACCAACTAACTCTACTCAATATCCCTACCCATACCCATACCTCCCAACATGATCTAGAAAATGAGGATGCTTGTGATCACAAATGGGTTCCTAGCACGGGGAAGTATGGACTATTTGCTTGGAGATGCCAAAACTGTTGGGAACGGAAGGAAGCCGATCCATTTAAAGACCATAACTACATTGTCAAATCAGCGCAATCTTTTAAACGAGTCTACCAAGATTACTGCTTGCGTTATGAGCGATCGCACACCAAGAAAGACAAAAACCGATTCTTGGACGCTGCAATAGATCGTTACTGGAAAGCTCGGATCGAGTTTTTGCGAGTCGGCATAGATCAGCCATTGACAATGGGAGACTTTGAACGGCAAAATCCTTGCCCCCCTGAATTGTTACCAGTCTATGAGATTTTAACCCAGAAATCACCCCTTAATGAATGGGGGCGGAAAAGTGAGACAGAAGTGATAGACACTTCTGAAAACTGTACTAGGGGTAAAGTTAAAGATCCTGATGGAACTTTGACCAAGTTAACCCCTAGTGCAGCTTAGCAAAAATAATCCACCAGTCACTTATGATCTTTAAAGCCCTTAAATTTCCAAACGAACGGCTTAGCAAAATGTTGATTAAAGTAATCAATAAAATTGAGAATTTTTTGGGATAGTTCTTCAGTTGAACGGACAGTAATTCTTTTGATTAAACGCCGGACTAAGATCGAAAACCAACACTCAATTTGATTAAGCCACGATGTATTTTTGGGAATATAAACAAAGCGAATTCGATGAGATTCATCTGATAAAAAATCTGCTCTGCTGTCCATAGATTGCAAAATCCCCTCCTTTCCTTTTCTCCCCAAATCAATAGTAATTCCACAGCTTTCTGCTACTAATTTGACTAAGCTTTCCGATTTATGAGTGTTGAGTTGATCTACAATAAAAATCCATTCTGCTTTTTCATCAATCTTAATCGTTCTCTGGATATGTTCAGAAAAATCTTGTTCTGTTCTTGTCGGTCCAATAGAGGGACTAACAACTTTTCCTCTTGCCACATCCCAGTTCGCAATCAAGCTTAAAGTTCCGTGTCTTTCATATTCAAATTCGATTTTTTCTACTTGTTTAGGCTTGATTCTTTTGTTCGGAAATAATCTCTCAAGAGCTTGAATCCCTGTCATTTCATCTGTACTAATTAAATGAATTCCTTGTTCTAACAAAGTTTTAGCTTCTTGATGAAGTTCACAGATATATTTGACTTGCTTTTTAAATTTTAAGGGATCATCAATTTTGGCATTTAACCAGTAACGAACGAGATGTGGTTGTAATGTCGCTTCTTTTTAAAAAACGCCCCACACTACGGGGGGAAATCTTTTCGACAATTCCTCTTTTTATGGCTTCATCCGCCAACTCTGAAGGTGTCCAATGGCTCACTGGTCTGTCTGATTTTTCACATTCTTCACAAGCGATCTCTACAATCTGGACTACTTGTTCGACCGTAAAGGATTTTGTTGTTCCAGGTCTTGGGCGATCGCTTAAAATTCCTTTGATCAAGACCATTAATGCTTTCTCCGTTACCTGTTGTTCTTCGGCGGCACTCAGTTTTTCTCTCTCCTCAAACCATCGCGATCGCCACTGACGCACTTGTACTCGGTCTAATTCTAATCTTCGACTAATCGAACTATTGCTCTCTCCTGATGCTGCGGCTAAGATTAGCTTGGCTCGTCTAACAAGGCGATAGGGGTTTGTTGTCCCTCTCACTATTTGTTGGAGTACTGTTTTCTGTAGGTTGGAGAGGTTAATTGGCAATGCTTTTATCATGGACATCAACTTCGAGATTCTTCCGTTAGTTTCATTGAAACACATTGTCGTGGCTAGTCACGAAAGTTTCTGTAAAAATCTGGTGGATTACTTTCGCCAAGCTGCACTAGGAACAATTTTGGCACTGCATTATCTCAAAGCAAAAGGAATTAACCTAGAAACCGTCGATGAAGGACAAAAAGTTGCCCTTGGGTAAAGCTGTTTTTAAGAGATTTACAGGAAATGACGGGGGGTATATAGGTTCTGATTCTGGAGGTTATCAAGTTTTTCTCAATTATCGGGGACAACAGGATAATTTTCTGAATTTTTCCTTCACAGATGTCCTAAAAAATAATATATCTCCCGATAGTTTTAGCGATCGCTTAGTATTTATTGGCACAACCGCCGAAAGTATTAATGATTTACATTACACCCCTTATAGCGGTAAGCTGTCCAATTCTTCTGAGATGATGCCTGGAGTAGTGATTCATGCTAATATTGCTAGTCAAATCCTTAGTTCGGCTTTAGAGGGACGGCCTTTGATTTCTGTTTGCCCTGATTCGGTTGAATGGTTAGAAATATATATGATGGCTTTAATTGGCACAGGGATAAGCTGGTGGTTTAAATCAATGAGGATGATTTTGTTCGGTTTATTGTTTGTTAGTGGTTGTGTGTTGGGAGCCTCTTATTTAGCTTTTTTATAGGTTTGGTGGTTACCCGAATTTCTCACAAAATCTGCGATCGCCAAACACAGAAGCCTTACAGGAAGTGGGTTTGAACAGAGCGATCGCAGATTTCCCCAACCAACAGTCTGTTGTCAGATTTTAAGTTAAAATCAACCCGAATTAGACAAAGATGAAAAGATAAATCAATCACTCATTTTTCCAAAAAAATTATTAATAAAATCTCTAATAGTACTAGATTGTTAGAATAAAATATGCTATAATTTAATTGTTAAAGCAATTTACCTTAAACTGATTTAATGAGTCCCAGTCATCCCCGAACCCCTCGTCAAGTAATCAACTTTAGTAAACAGAAAGGAAAAGAAATAATCGCTAATTTTGATGGGGGACTAATCACTTCAGATGCGGGGATTGTCTGGATAGCTGAGTTGGATAAAAAACTGGGAATTACCGAGAAGTTTGGTAACTGTTTTCAAGATCATCGTCATCAATCTTATGTAGATCATTCCGTTCATGAGTTATTAGCACAAAGGCTTTATGGAATTATTTTAGGCTATGAAGATGTCAATGACCATGATAAATTACGTCACGATCCTGCCCTTAAGATCGCTTTAGAAAAGCTTAATGAGCTTGAAGATAAAAAGGGATGGTTAGCTGGAAAAAGTACAATTAATAGATTGGAATATTGTCCTGAGACTATTCTCGACCAAAAAACGAGTCGTTATCATAAAATAGAAACCAACTTTGAAGCCATTGAAAAATCTTTTGTCGAATTTTTTTTAGAGTCTTATAAAAAACCTCCCTTAAGTATTATATTAGATATGGATGTCACGGATGACCAAGTACATAGTAATCAAGAAGGGGCATTTTTTAATAGTTATTATCACGGAGTATGTTATGCTCCTTTATATATTTTCTGTGGGCATCATTTATTAGTTGCTAAACTTCGTTCATCTAATGTAGATCCAGCCGATGGAGCCTTAGACGAATTACAAAGAATTATCGGACTAATTAGAGAAAAATGGTCAGAGACTCATATCCTAGTTAGGGGTGATAGTGCCTATGCCCGTGAAGAAATCTTCTATTTTTGTGAAAATCAGCCTTTAGTTGATTATGTTATAGCTATGGGAACAAATGGCGTTCTTAAGTTACGAGCGGATGATGTAATTGAAAAAGCCAAACATGAATATGAAAAAAAACTAGCTCCAATAACTGAATTAATGGATAGTTTATTTCAGAAAAAAGAAGATTTAGAAGAAGTTAAAAAATTAGTACCAATTTCTACTTGGTATCGCTCTATTCGTTATAAAACAGAAAAGTCATGGAGTTGTCAAAGAAGAGTAGTGACAAAAGTTTGTTATGGAAGTGATGGCTTAAAAATGCGCCATGTGGTGACATCTTTGCCCGCTTCAAAAATTCCACCCTCAAAACTTTATACAAAAAAATACTGTCCGAGAGGCGAGATGGAAAATCGGATTAAAGAACAACAATTAGACTTGTTAGCTGATAGAACTTCAACTCAAACATTTCAAAGTAATCAACTAAGATTATGGATACATTCCTGGGCTTATGTTCTCATAAATGCTTTTCGTCAACACTGTTTAAAAAAAACTTCATTGGCTAAAGCAACTGTGGGAAGAATACATCTAAATCTTCTTAAGTTGGGAGCCAGAATAAAGATTAGTTGTAGAAGAATTATTATCGCTATAGCTAGTGCTTGTCCTTATCAAGATATTTTGTCTATTGCTAACAAAAGAATTAAAACTATTCCTAATACTGGATAAATAGAATAAGTTGTTGACTGACTGATACTTTCATTTAGTCTTATTTATCGTGGAGAAAATCAAAAGTTAATATAATTATTCCCTCTTAAACTCAATTTTTGGATAATCAAAGTCAATTTTTTTATTCATCTATATTCAAAATTTCTATTAGTCCTAAAAATTATCATTTTTCACCTCTGATGGGGTTCAACTCATTGCGCAAAACCCGGTTAAGAATATCCCTTGTGAACAACCCTCCGGGCTAACCCCCCTACCATGTTCGGAAAA
>NZ_AADV02000225.1 GCF_000167195.1 Crocosphaera watsonii WH 8501
CGGTTTGATGGAGGAACATATGGTTTGGTAGAAATCAAAGAGTTGTGTTAATTGGGTTCCACTGGAGTTCGCGAAGTGGGAAATGTAGGGGAGATTTAAAGGCATCTCAAGAATGAGGCTATAGGCTAACTTAGACAAGTGCGATGGCCAACAGGAATGTCTGGAACATTTAGAGGAGAGTTAGATTCCGCTAAAACCAGTCGTTTTCAATCGAATCGAGAATTTGCTGCCGGAGTACAACAAGTTTTAGCAACCGCCCGTATCCATTATCGTCATTATCATGCTCGAAATTTAACCCTTGAAGACTTAGGCTTCCAAAAGAACAGAAGTCGAGAACTCACTGCAAAAGATTTTTAAAGCAACTCCCAAAAAAGGATAGCCTTATGATGCACAAAGATTGATTAACCGTCTCAAACGTCATTGGGAAGAGTGGTTCACCTTTCTAACTTATCCTGAAGTCAAACCAGATAATAATGATGCTGAGAGAGCTTTACGTCCCATTGTCATTCACCGCAAAGTAAGTGGGGGAGCAAGAAGCGACTGGGGTGCAGAGTTAGTCACCCAAATGTTCAGTTTTTTAGAGACCATGAGATTACAGGGGCAAAATGCCATTGTCCAATTATGCGAATTATTTTCATTAGCTGGTCGGAGTCCCCCAGGATTAGAGATGTAAAAGGCTCCGGAGCCGATGGGGGATAGATTTTTCTTGATCCCCCTATCTCTCTGCACAAAAATAAACAAGGTTAGCGGATAATCTCCGCTAACAAAAAACTATCTTACTATTCTTTTTTTTCTCATATTGTTGTTTTTATTTGAGGTTTTTAAAAGACTTGATTCTGGGAATGTTAGTCATTAAAATAGCCGTAATAAATTAGCTTAAATTTTACGCTAAATCACAGGGCTTATATTTTTGTTGACTCAACTGATGTTGTTTGTAGTGCTTTTCAATAAGACTTTTTTGTTGCGGTGAGCAGTTACATTTTGGGTAGGCTTTTTATTCATTAAACAAGAAATAGAAACCTTAATTATCCACTCTAATTCTTATATTTTATAATTATTTTTGATAAGATAATTGATTTAATTGCTTTTTCAGTTCTCTTTGTTGAGCTTTAGATAGGGTTGTCTTGGGCTTAGATTTAGCTGATGACTTTTTCTTAACTTTTGATTGACTACTTTCTGAGTTATCTTTCACGTTACTTTTAGTTTTAGATGATTTTTGAGGAGATTTTCTTATTATCTTCGAGGCAAGATTTAAGGAATCATGTTCGACTTGATCTGAGATTATCGAGGTTTTCTCTGCCTCTTTAACTCTTAGAGTTTCTGTAACCATTAGCTGATGAGATTTGACTTTCTCCTGGGTTTCTACTTTTAAAGACCCCTTTAAACGAGATTTGAATTTCAGGGATTTTTCTGGGGTAATTGACTCAAAGTTAACTGACATAATCTCCGATTCATCATTCTTCTCAGTGACAATTACTTGCTTTAATTTATCTAAAGCATTATTTTTAATATGTCTCACTCGTTCACGACTCAGGTTCATTTTTTTGCCAATCTCATTTAAAGTTAAAGAAGGGGTTTCTAAATAATATTCTCTCAAAACTCTTTGCTCTTGTGGTTTTAATCCACAGAGACATTGCTCCACCAGTTCTTTATTGCCAAGGTTATCCAGAAATTTCTGTAAATCCCCATTGGGATCTGCCAGAAAACTGAGCAATGTTGAGTTGTCTTCGTCTCCAAGAACCTTTTGATCTAAAGAGAGCATAGGATTGTTGACGGATCTTAATACCCTAATCTTTTCAGGGGAGATTTCTAACCTTTCTGAAAGCTCTCTTACCGTCGCACTTCTCCCATACTTTTGTCTAATTTCTAACTGCACTTTTTTCAGCTTACTAATCTCTTCATTAATATGAACAGGAACTCTAATGGTTCGTCCCTTATCACAAATTGCTCGCACTAAAGCTTGTCTAATCCAATGATAAGCATAAGTTGAAAATTTGTATCCTTTATCATATTCAAACTTTTCTACTGCTCTAATTAATCCTAAGTTTCCCTCGCTCACTAAATCCATAAATTCTAATCCTTTTCCCTGGTATTTTTTGGACACCGCTACTACTAATCTTAAATTAGCTTGGATCATTTTTTCTTTGGCTCTTTTTCCTCTTTTTAGGATTAACTGAAGTTCTCTTACGCTTATTCCTATTTCTTTTCCCAACAAGTCATCATCCTTTTCACTTGCTTACCTAATTCAATTTCTTCATCAGGTTTTAGGAGAGGAATTTGACCGATTCTCTTAAGATAAGACCCAACTTCACCCTTGTTTTCTGTCATGATTTTTGAGTAACTGTTTTCTCATATCGCCCCTTATATTATATCAATAAAAGGCGATGTGTAACTATTTTTAAACTTTCATTTGAGTTCATTTTTATCAATGGATAATTGATAATTGATAATTAATTCGGTTTAAAACCTCTCCTTTAAAGGAGAAAAAAGACAAAAATATTCATTTTTATCAATCCTCTTCCCTTTTAGGGGGAGGTAATTATCCATTGTCCATTGTCCATTATCCATTATTGAATTACATTATTCTAATTCCTAATAATTCTTCTAACATCATTTCTAATATTTCTTCTTCTTGAACTGAACTACCGGGGCCTTTCAGAAAGTCTGATATAGTAATTTTTTTGTCACGAAAATCTCTGACAAAATCACGGATACTTTCGATTGGTTTAACTTTAGTTTCTAATTCTTTAGTTAGTTCAGCCATCCCATCCACGCCTCGTTTCTGACAAGCTCGATATTCTTTAACCATTGTCCCCTCTGGGGTTCGTCTCACCATCCTTAGTTCTTTCTTTAAGTTTTCATATTGAGTTCTTAGAAGTTCATTATCTTTTGCCCTCATCAAACAAATTCTTTCAATTTCACTCTTTGCGGTATTATTTAGGTCGATTTCTTGTTGGAGATGATGCTGTTTTTCTATTTCTAATAATCTGGCTATATCCCCCTCTTCATAAGCTCGATTAACTTCTTTCATGACTTCATTATGATAAATCTGTGTTTCTGGATCACTGGCTTTATCAGGGTGAAATAGAGAGGCTAATTTCAAGAACGTTTTTCTCATTTCCCCTGATTTATTAGATTTTTTATCTCCTTGATCAAAATCATTATCTTCATCCTCTTGCTCTGTATAATCTGCTTTTTTTTGATTCTTATTTTTAGCTGATTTAAACTCTTGTGAATCTGAAAATATATTCTCCTCTTCTTCATCTTCTTCTAATTCCTCTGATTGAGAACTTATTACTCCCATTAATTGAAGAGAATGATAGACCCCTACTATATCCTCCCTACTTTTTTTCCCCAATTTTCTCTTTGTTAAAATTTCCGAGAATAATTCATGAATCTCTCTATCTAGTTCTTGGATTTGTTGTTGAATGGGGGAGACTCTTCTAAAAATCTCCATGCCAATACTACGCATCTGATCTAAAAAATTCTTTAGTTCAGTACGTTTTCGTTTGATTTGTTTGAGTAGCCATTGATGTTCTTCTTCAAGACAACGACGACGTTCATGGAACGATGACAGTCCCAATGATTGGGTTGATTCGCTCCCTTCTGAGAATTGCTCCATACTCATAAAATATATTCCAATGTCTTTGCTTGAATACTCGTTATTATACAAAAGAGAAGTTCATTATTTTTAGTTTTGATTGGCTTAGAACTTTTGCCCATAAAATAACCTTTGATTTACTTTAATTATTTATAAATAGTTTTCCCTTAACCGAATAGGTAATTATCAATTATCAATTATCCATTGTCCATTATTAAATGACACCATCTGATTCATGCACCAATCCTGTTGGAGTATCAGAGTCATTTTCCACTCCTTGCTGAGACTGCCAAGCGATCGCATTAAGAATAAGTCGCGCATTTCCTGTGCAATTCTCTCGGTAGTCAGACACAGATGCTACTATTTCCCCTAACTTGGTAATTACTTTGGCATATTTCTTATCTCTGGCAATTTCTCTTTCTGAGTTATTGAGAGGACGATTTCCCGAAAGAACGGCTTCAATAACAGGAACATAAGGAGCAGCAACTTCGGCTACCTCTTGTACCTCCAGTTGCAGTTTGGTTAAATGGATAATCTCTTGCGCTCCCTTGACAATGGGGGGAATGGGGAGAGATTCTCTGGTCCTATCTAATTTCTCTAAACGGGGACTATCAGGAGGCACGAAAAAAATATTCTCAGAAGTAAGACCATTAGGAAATAAATCTGGCTCAATTTGTCCTTTTTCCCACATAGTTAAAACTATTTCTAAAGCCTTTTCTCGATTTGAGGCATTATCACCCCCTTTATGGGGAACTTCTATCAGTAGTCCCTCTTGTTCTTCTGGGGGTTGTTCCAGGTCATTGACAGCTACAAAGTGAGTCACAGATTTCCGTCTGGGCATAAGATCAGGTTTCGACAACAATAGCGAACTTTTGCATCATACCAGAGACGGACAATAATAAGATTAAATAGGGTTTGCTGAATAAAAGCAAAACCCTATTCTTTAAAAGGTTACACCCATATTCGCGATCGCAAAAAAGATCAGCTTTGTCGGCTACAAACCGCTATAATTGGTAGAAACACCTCCCAGTTGTTGGTCAAGAACAAATGTATCGAAAAGAGGAGCAACCTTTACCGCCCCCAGAAAAATTTGAATTACCTTTCGAGGGTAAATTGTCCCCCAATAATCGTTGGGTAATCATGGCAGAGTTGATACCTTGGGATGATTTTGAGGAAGAATATGCTAAACTTTTTTCAGCAGAAAAAGGTGCGCCAGCCAAACTATTTAGAATGGCATTAGGGACATTAATTATTAAGGAAAAATTAGGAACAAGTGATAGAGAAACTATAGAACAGATTAGAGAAAATCCCTATCTACAATACTTTATAGGTTTAAATTGTTATCAACAAGAGCCACCACTGGAATCTTCAATGCTAGTTCATTTTAGGAAAAGAATTGATGGAGAATTGATAAATAAAATCAATAAAAAAATAGTAAAAAGAGAAATAGACAAGAGTGATAAAGAAGTAAAAAAAAAGGATTGTCTCCAAGAAAAAGGAGAAAAAATAAAAAATAAAGGTAAACTAATTTTAGATGCGACTTGTGCGCCAACAGACATCAAATACCCAACGGATTTAGGCATATTAAATCAGCCNAGAATTGAGACNNGAAGAAAATATAGATATCTTTATAAACCATTAAGAGTAAAATTGAGAAAAAAAGCGAGAACTTCTAGAATAATCGCTAGAAAGGAATACTTAAAAGTAGCTAAAAAACGAAAAGTATCTTATCAGAAAGAAGAAAAGCTATCGGGAAACGGTTAAAATACCTAAGGAAAATTTTAGGAAATTTGGAGAACTTATTCAAGCTGGGGCTTCCCTGGAAAATCCGATAAAAAAACGAAAAATTGTCCAGAGCCTCTCAAAAAGTTTTTGACCCCCACCCTCCATGTGGAAAAATAAAACCAAAAGGTCCCTC
>NZ_AADV02000224.1 GCF_000167195.1 Crocosphaera watsonii WH 8501
TCAAATATATCTGTGAACTTCATCAAGAAGCTAAAACTTTGTTAGAACAAGGAATCATTTAATTACTACAGATGAAATGACAGGGATTCAAGCTCTTGAGAGATTATTTCCGAACAAAAGAATCAAGCCTAAACAAGTAGAAAAAATCGAATTTGAATATGAAAGACACGGAACTTTAAGCTTGATTGCGAACTGGGATGTGGCAAGAGGAAAAGTTGTTAGTCCCTCTATTGGACCGACAAGAACAGAACAAGATTTTTCTGAACATATCCAGAGAACGATTAAGATTGATGAAAAAGCAGAATGGATTTTTATTGTAGATCAACTCAACACTCATAAATCGGAAAGCTTAGTCAAATTAGTAGCAGAAAGCTGTGGAATTACTATTGATTTGGGGAGAAAAGGAAAGGAGGGGATTTTGCAATCTATGGACAGCAGAGCAGATTTTTTATCAGATGAGTCTCATCGAATTCGCTTTGTTTATATTCCCAAACATACATCGTGGCTTAATCAAATTGAGTGTTGGTTTTCGATCTTAGTCCGGCGTTTACTCAAAAGAATTACTGTCCGTTCAACTGAAGAACTATCCCAAAAAATTCTCAATTTTATTGATTACTTTAATCAACATTTTGCTAAGCCGTTCGTTTGGAAATTTAAGGGCTTTAAAGATCATAAGTGACTGGTGGATTATTTTTGCTAAGCTGCACTAGTCCTCCAGACAAGAACATGAATACTGGATTATATTAATTATTAAAAGTACAGTCTAACATATATATAGGCAGAATTACCGATATAACTGCAACAGGAGCAATTTTAGGATGAAACCAAAAACGTGCTGGATACCGAGATTTTGACACAACGAACATCAAGGATGGTAGTAAAGATGTGGCGAAAATACTAATTAACCCCAGAGCACCGTTGATACCATACTGTATAACCCATAAACTATCAGTCGTAGAAATATTAACTAACTCCCCTGCCGAGTTATAATCGTAAACACGATTTCTCCCCCAACCTCCCCAACCAAAAATAGGTCTTTCTAGTGCTTTTTCAACTAAAATTTCTTCATTATCCAATCGAAATTCTAGAGAACTAAGTCTCTGTTCAGAAATTACTGAAGATAGCAAGTCAAGAAATTGATCCCCCTTTGTACCTGAGACTTGACCAGTTGCTCCTAAGAATAAATAAATAGATATAGAAACAATCAATATTATTAAAAGAATCTTTTTTCTCAGCCATTTTGTACTAAATAGTACCATTAGGCCATAAGCCAAATAAATATAAGCCCCTGTTGATTTAATTAAAATAAAGGTTACAGTGAGGGCTGCAACGAAAAAAGTAATGGGTATATTCCATACTTTTTTCAAAGTACCAGATTGCCAGAACCACCATCCGATTAGTGTAGCTGCCATCATCCACATCCCCACACTAAGTCCATGGAAGAGGAAAACTGTGGGACGATATCCACCTAGACGTATTGACTGAATAAACTGACGTTGTCCCATAAAACCATAAACCATCCTATGTAACTGTGGACTCATTATCACTTCATATAAACACAAAGGCATATAAATTAATCCACTGACAAAAATAGCCATAGCTAGTCTTTTCATGCCTAAAAAATTCCCCAAATAAAGGCGACCTAACAGATAGAGAAAACCATATCTGACCGTTTGACTCAGGGAGGAGGCTAAACCATCATAAACCCCAAGATTGTTGCTAATTGAAGCCATAAAAGGAGATAAACTGCAAATAATGATGGGCAGATCAATCCAACTAAATTTATAGTTTCTGAACCTTTGAAAATCAAAAATAACCGTAGCTATTAAGATGCTATAACAAGTAGCAGACATCCGGGTATAGTCAGGTAATCCTGGGAGAATGAATCCCGTTTTTTGAGGCAAAAACAACCATCCTACTATAAATGATATAACAACTGCTTTTTGACTAGGAAAACGATTGAACAGAAAAAAAACCACTCCTGGCCATAGCAACATGACCAATATAGCTTGAGGACTCATGATAACTTATTCGTAAACAGCTTATTTCTTAAACGATTGACGATATAAATCAATCACAATTGGTGGTAAAAGTTTATGAAGTAAACTTGATCTTTTCCCAGAAGCGGCTTTTTGATTTAAGTTATCACCTGGACGTTCCTTAAAAAGAGTCGAATGATTATTGGAGATTTCTTCAGAGGGTCTTCCGTTACTGTAATAGTATAATGCCAGGGATTTTCGAGTCATTTCTTCTGGACATTTTAACGGATCGGGATGTCCATGATAGGAGAAATCTGAGGTGCTGAAAACGACACAACGATTAAAAATAGGTATAATTTTCTTTTCACAAACGGTCATATCTTGATTCCATAACTCCAAATGACCTCCATATTCTTCTTTCCAATTTTTATTCAGATAAATTAGTAAATTTAAACGACGATCAACTTTCATTTCTTTATGCTTATTAAAGTCAACATGGATCTTTAAAAAGCCTTCCCTTTCGATTTGATGAAGTCCTCCACCTTGAAAATGTGGATCTGGAATAATTCCTGGAATACCTGTCAGTTTTTCTAGAAAACTTATAAAAATTGATGAGTTTAATTGATAAAGTAAAAAGCGAGTAGCATCGCCCATTTCTAGGTAATTGCTCACCGCAATAAAGAATCTGTCTTGACAACATAAAGGTAAAATCGGGGATTTTTATGTATAGTGGGGGTTATGACCACAAATGCTACCATTGATTCAAAGCTAGTTAGAGCTATCGCCGATGAACAGTTGGCGAACAATGTCTTCATGATTGAGTGGCTAGTCAAGGCACAACAACAGTTATCTCTTCAACAAAGACTGATTGACCAGCAACAACAACAAATCTCTACACAACAGCAAGAAATTGAAAAATTGAAAGAAGAGAGAGATAAGCTAAAAAACCGTAACTCAAAAAACAGTTCAGTCCCCCCATCATCAGACCAACTAAAAAAGCCTTCTGACAAAAAGAAACGCAAAAAAGGATTTAAGGTGATTTCCACACTTGAATATACCTGCTTTTCCAATTATTCCCCCCTTTTTAAGGGGGGTTAGGGGGGATCGTAAGGGATCTCCTTTATCAGAAATCACCTTATCAAGGTGCTATAATTTAATAATAACTTTGGGACAAAAGTATGTCAAGACCAAAAATAGATGCTTCGCAATTTGTTTGCCGGTCAAAATTCATACCCACCTAAAATGTGGATTTTTTTGATAGCATTTTTAGGTGGGGACTTCTTTTGACATTTTTGTTAATAATTGTCAATGGGTATAATAGAGAGAAATAAGTTTAAGGAACAAGATGCTTAGGTGATTTCCGAGAAAGCTTTTCCCATAGGGGGTAATAGCTTGGACTAAAGGCTTTCAAGAAATAAAAGGGACAGAGAGTTAGCGGATCTTGGTACACAACTTTAAAATTTCATAATTGGCTTGTCTGAAAAAACAGAAGAAATAGATTAAAATGAAGAGGTAAAAAGATTAGAGAGAGTAAATTGAAGCTAAAACAGACAAATCATCCCTTAACCCCGTCGATGGTCGATGATTTACGTTTAGCAGCCTCAAAAATGACGGGAGCAGAGCGTCGTTCATTTCAAGCTGAAATGTGTCTCAAGTATTGTGGAGGAAGTGCCAGACAAACCGAAATCGTGTTTGGTTGGGGGAGAAAAAATGTTCAACTTGGATTACATGAAAAACGAACTGGGATAGTGTGTTTAGGATTACAATCAGTCAATAGTGGATGTAAAAAATGGGAGGAAAGATACCCAATAGTTGCCCAATCATTGAAAGAAATAGCCGAAGCTCACGCACAACAAAGCCCCACATTTAATAACCCCATTGCCTATACAAGATTAACGGCGGCTGAAGCCATTAAACAATTAAGAAATCTAGGATATAATGGAGAGGAGGTTCCTGCTGCTTCGACAATGGCAGATATTTTAAATCGTTTGGGCTATCGATTAAGAAAAGTGGTAAAAGCTAAACCTAAAAAAAAATCTCGGAGACGGACGCTATCTTCGAGAATATAGAGAAAAAAGATAGAAAAAAAGACCCTTCTGTGAAACGTTTAAGTATGGATTGTAAAGCAACTGTGGAAATAGGAGAATATTCACGTGGCGGACAAACCAGAGGTTATAATCAAGCTCAAGATCATGATATGGGAACTAAAGAAAAATACGTTCCTTGTGGGATTGTAGATGAAGATACAGGGCAACTTTATGTAACTTTTGGAAGTTCTTATAAAACGAGTGATTTCATGGTAGATAACTTGGAGCAATGGTGGACAAGTCTGAGTATAACTGAAAAGCAGCAACTAGAGAACATCCAAATTAAAGTTGATAATGGACCAGAAAATAGTGGAATAAGAAGGCAATTTTTGAAGAGAATGGTAGAGTTTGCCGACCAAACTAAGAAATCTATTCAATTACTATATTTTCCTCCTTATCACAGTAAATATAATCCCATAGAAAGATGTTGGGGAATTTTAGAGAGGCATTGGAACGGAACACTTCTGAGAAATGCTCAAACGATGTTAGCTTGGGTAAAAACTATGACATGGAAAGGCTTAAATCCGATAGTTAAGTTAAGTAAAAAAGTTTATCAAAAAGGCATTTCTTTAACGAAAAAAGAGATGAAGGAAATTGAGAAACGTTTAGAACGTAATCCTCACTTACCTAAATGGGATATTTTGATTAGACCCAGTTAGTCTAAAAAGTTAATAAGAGTGTAAAATTAAGTGAATTTCCTTTTTAAAAATAGTCAAAGCTAATTTAAAAGTTAGCGTATTTCTTTCTTTTAGATAGGGAGGTTTTTGTTCGCGGAAAGTATCCGCGAACAACTTTTTATTTTTCCCTTTTCGCTTATTTGAGATGTTCTACAAACAGATTCTGAGAATGGGTGGGAAACTTTTTCTTGGAAATCACCTAATATCTGTGGCCGTTGAGTTTTGTTCTAACTCACCACTCAAAAGTTCTGGCTGAAATTCTGGTAATTCTTCCGCAACCAACTCAAGAGAGGAAGTTATATCCTCTGCATTTGTGGGGTTTTGTTCATCCTCAGTCATTTGTTGTTCGGCCGCTAAGTCTTGTAGTTGTAAGCGTAATTCAGCAACTTGGTTAAGCTTCCCTTCGGCCACTTGTTGAATAAGGGTGGCTAATTTGCTGGAGGAGGGATAACCCCCTTTGTTAAACCAAGTTTGCCACAATTGACCGAGTTGTTGCAAAGAAGGGGGATCATCCACAGGATCGGGATAGAGTTTAAATAACCCGAAACTTTGATCCTTCATCCAATCTGAAGGTATCTTCTACCAGCGAACTTTGACGACAGTTAATGGCGATAAACTGTCCCGAGGGAAATTATTGGGGGTTGTGAATAAAGCAAACCTATTTTTAAAGGCTACCCCTTTCGGGACGCAAAAGATAGCCTGTGGTAACACCGTTAATGGGAGAAACCCCCGTCGTGCCAACATGTTCTAAAGAGACCTTCGCCCCAAAGTATACTTTGGGATGCCCCATTGGTGTCGCAGACCTGTGTTGAGAACACTTCTGAAGGCGCCATAGTGGGCTTTAAACGGAGAGT
>NZ_AADV02000223.1 GCF_000167195.1 Crocosphaera watsonii WH 8501
GTGGTCGGCCTTTTGTTTTCTTCAAGATTAAATCAGGAACAACTTCGGCATAATTTTCTGTGGTGCGTTTTAATTTTTCTGCTTTAATAAAAGAAGCATCTGGAGCGCGCAAATCAGAATTAGGTAAGATAAAACCAGCACTTGACCCGATCACTCGGCCTAACTTTCTGGGACGTACCCAGTTACCTAACAATCTGGCGATTTCTGTGCCAACTTCTTCAGATTCTAAACCGGAGGGACTCATAACAACAATGTCTCCTTCTATTAATTCTATTTGATAGTCAGGATACTGTGATTGTACAGTTTCTAAGTCTTGTATGGTAAAGCTACTCATGTTTTTATCCCTTATTTTATCCAACTTAATCATTATATCAAGTTAAAACATCAAGAATTGTTAACAACACTCAACGCACTTGAGAACTATTATCTTTTGTCACAATATTGACATAAACCGTACAAGGTTAACCAATGATTGAGATAATAAGGATCTTAGTTTTATTATAATGTTTAGCCATGACTCAGCTTACTCTTAATTTAGTACAAGGATCGGTTAGATTTAATTTTTCTGCTCAAGCTGCCATGTCCCTTAAATCAGAAATTGATCAATTAATGCAACGCTTGAAAACAGTGGCCAATAATTCAGGAAGTGGAGGGAGGCCACAACCAGAAAAACCGATGGAATATCGCTATACAGGAGAGGTATTTTTAGAAGTTTTTTGTAATCCGAATATCTATCCTAGTCCGTTTGCCGCTAAAGTCTTATTAACCGTTCGAGATGATAAGATAAGATTGACCACAGAAGCAGAATTAACTCGCATTATCGAAGATTTAGGGCAATATTTAGAACAGGTTGCATAATATAGTTCATAAAAATATAGTCAAATATGACATATCCTTATTTTGCAGGTATTACCCTGACTGGGTGAACTACAACACCCTCTATCCCATGGCCAAAGGCATTTGGGACTGCTTTTCTCATGATGTTCAACGAACCGTTAACATCGGCATTGATTAATTTTCTTTTGCCAGTGCAATACAAACCTCTATTTACTCTTTTCCCAGAAAAAGTTACTTGATTTTTCTGACCTTTCTGATAAACAGGAACAGGATCATTATCCAGAAATGAAGCTTTTTATGTATAAGATTCTTCGGTAATAATTACCTTTATACCCACCATTTCTGCTTTATAAGACAACATTTCTATGAACTTATTATAGGGAATAGAGACAAAATTTTGGTTATTTCTTTTCCCTAAGTTAATTTTCTGTTTCCAGTCAGTATTGTGACCAATAATCAGAGTTCCTATTTTCTGATTAATGAGAGTATCAATAATCAAACGAGATGCTTTGTGGAGATAATCATTAATCTTGAATTCTCTTTTATTACAAAGTTTTTTTAGTTTCTGACTTGATTTATTTTCCCCTAAAAGAGATTGTAAGTCACTTTTTACTTTATTATAGTATTGATTAATTGATTTTAACGGTTTGCCATTTATCAAGAGCGGTTTTATTCCGGCTTGATTGAAAGTTAATGTAGCTAAATTATTTAAGCCAATATCAATACTAGCGTAGCGATTTTCCTCTAACTCGTATTGTTGTTTATCTGCTTCATAAATGACCTCAATGACATAATGGTTAAGTCTGGGTACAAGACGAACTTGTTTGATTTTTGAAGTATCTACCTTGGTTTTTAGGTAAATTGCCGTCTTACTGGGATTAATAATACCTCGCTTAAGCTGTTTTTTTCTGATAGCTTGGGCTGTATAAACCACCACATTTCTGCCCTTGATTTTATGTTTATATCCAGGAAGACGAGGACGTGCTTTAAATTTTGATGGGCTTTCTTTGTAAGCTAAATTAGACTCTTTAAAACTTATCCAGTTTCTGTCAAGTATCATCAAAACTTGTTGAGAAACTTTAGCTGGCATAGCTTGATAGTCCTGTTGAGATTGCAGGGTTTTCTGAATGTCATGATAGTTACGGTAAGTGTTTTCAAAGATAAAAGACTGACGAACTAAATAATTAGCATAGTTGTAGAGATTTTTGGATAAGAAACATAGTCGGTCAATTTCAGCATAAAACCGATGATTCTTTTTGATAACATGTCTCTCAACTAATCTCATAATTGGACTTTGGATAAAAAACAATTGTTAGCGTAAATTTTACGCTAAACATATCTCCAGAGCTAAAATAGAGAATTAAGGTGATTTTAAAAACTCTCTTTCCATCTTTTTAGGGGATTTTAAATATTAAATAGCTTCATTCAGTTTCGGTTCCAATATAGATATCTAAGTAGCTTTCAGTTAGAGATTGAATGACTCGTTCTAATTCATCAATGAGATTTCTTCTAGTGAGTTTTTCTACAGCATCAATATGAGCAGAACTTCCGGCTCGTCCTAAATATTTATATTTGGTTTTTTTCTCATTATTAGTGGCCATAGGAAAAATTGATTCAGCAGCCTGTAGTTTATAATACCAGTAGATTGTTCCCTTTCCATTAACCTGATAACGAATAATATGACAATTAGCTGGTGCTACTTCCCCTTCCCGTTCAATTTTCTTTATTTTCTGTTTAAGAGAGCGAATTAGACTCTTAATTTGTTTGGCTCTCAGGTGGACATCTTGACTGGTCTTAAGTTCGGAATGTGATGACATTAGCCTTAACTGTAACAAACAACCTCTTTTGATGTTAGCGTATATATTCAGCTAATTTATAAGGTAATAAATTTTAAAAATGACCAAAAATGAAACGGCTACGTCTGTCGAGGAATTCCTGGTGTGGAGGTCTAACCTCTTCCAAGGACTAAAAGCTAGAAAAGAAACTATTATAGAATTACTCGATGCCCTCTCCAGTAACCAACAAGCTCACTCAGTCGTTGAATTGTCTCTCAATCCTTTATTTAGAAGAGATTATAACAGTTTATATAGAGGAATTCAAGAGTTTTTACCCACTCAAACTGACCCTAATTATGAACAGAGAATTGAGACTTTATTTTCAGCGGTATCGAGAACAATTCCTCCCACTTCAAAACATTATAACTTATTTGGTATTGACACAACTCCCTGTCCACGACGGTTTGGCGAAACGTTAGCGGATAAAACCTTTATTCATTACCCCAATCCAATTAAGGGAAATAAACCCATTAATATTGGACATTGTTATTCCGTTGTCTGCGCTTTACCTGACCAAATAGACACAGAAAAAGTCCCTTGGGCTGTCCCCTTATCAGGAGAGCGAGTCTCCTCTAAACATAAAGGAGTAAATCAAGGCAATCAACAACTAAAAAAAATCTGGCAAAGTTCTTTATTTTCTGATAAATTATCTGTCTTAGTGGCTGATAGTGACTACAGCCAAAAGGATTTTATTGGGGAACAAGTTAAGCATGAAGACGTAGTTACTATTACAAGAGTTAGAAGTGACCGAGTTTTTTATCGTCAATTTATTCGGGACCCAAATCAAGCCAAAACTTCGGGACATCCCCGTTGGTATGGGGATAAATTTGACCTTAAAGATGACCAAACTTGGACTGAACCTGATGAAGTTCATCATGTTCCCTTTACAACGAAAAAAGGTCGTCAATTAACAGTGACTATTTCGGGATGGAAACAGATGTTAATGAGAGGAACTAAAAACTATAAAATGAACAATCACCCCTTTACTTTACTCCAGATTGTTGTCAGAGATCAAGAAAGAAATAGTATTTGGAAACCTATGTGGCTTATTGTTATTGGTTCTCGGCGCGATGAGTTAAGTTTAGTTGATTGTTATCAGTGTTATCGACAACGTTATGACATGGAACATCTTTTTCGATTTGGTAAACAAAGATTATTGATGACATCTTATTTAACTCCCGATGTACATCATGAAGAAAATTGGTTTAAACTAACACTTCTTTCTTATGTAAATTTGTGGGCTGCCAGAAAATTAGCTGTGGTTTTACCCCGTGATTGGGAACAGTATTTGAAGACTAATAAATCCATCAAAATCACCCCTAGTCTAGTTCAAAGAGACTTTTCAAGAATAATTACGACTTTGGGGACTTTCGCCAAATTTCCCAAACGTCGAGGTTTTTCTTCCGGACGTATTAAAGGTTACAAAAAAGCCCC
Source organism: Crocosphaera watsonii WH 8501 (assembly GCF_000167195.1). GTDB lineage: Bacteria > Cyanobacteriota > Cyanobacteriia > Cyanobacteriales > Microcystaceae > Crocosphaera > Crocosphaera watsonii. Next base: position 4,107 of record NZ_AADV02000223.1, read on the forward strand.
ACGAACTCGTCATGATGTTATCAAGAAAGGGAGCAAAAAATCAACTAAAAACTTAAAAGCTCCTTAGTTTTCCTCAGAATCTATAGATTAGCCCTATTTGTCAGCCAATTTTATTGACTGATACAGAGCCGATATTTTGGGATTTTAGTTTAGCGTAAAATATGCGCTAACAAACTTTTTTTCTCCAAAGTCCAATGATCACGGAAATTAAAATATTGGGTGACTATATTGAAAGCAAGAAAAATAAAGTTTCGTAAAGCGAGAGAAAATCCTAATGGCCAATCAACAACACTTAAATCTTTTAATCAAGGGTGTAGATATCTGGAACCAATGGCGAGATCAGAACCCTGAAATTGTCCCTGATCTCAGAAAAGCCAATTTGAGTCAATTGAATTTACGGGGTGCTAATCTGGATTATGCTAACCTTGAAGAAGCCATTTTAGCCAATACCAATCTCAGCGAAGGATCTTTTAAGAAGGCTAATTTAAGCTATGCTGATCTAGTCGGGGCTATTTGTTTTAAAACCACTATTACAGAAGCTAACTTAAGTCATGCCATTTTAATTAACTCAGATTTAAGTAAAGCCAATCTTGAACAAGCCAACTTAAGTCAAGCTTATATTACCGATAGTTATTTAGTGGATACAAATTTAGGTGGAGCTAATTTAGAAGAATGCGATTTCACCAGAAGTTATTTAACAGGAGCAAACTTAACTGGAACGAATTTACAAGGAGCAGATTTAAGTGAAACAGACTTGACAGGGACTATATTTTATGAGCATCAATCTTGTGCTTTGAACCACAAACAAAATGAAATCTTCTTTGAAGATCAATTATTCGCTCAAAATTATTACCTTGTAATTGAAGACTTAGTAAGCGGTTTCCTAGAAGAAACTGCTTTAAGTTCTAGTTATGAGGATCATCTACCCTACTTAGAAAGAATTTGGGAAAGAACTAAATTAGAAAGTATTTATCAAACACTTAGTTAATCCTTCTCTGAAGAAATAGACAGAGTTTCTTGTTCCAAGGTAACTGCTCACCGCAACAAAAAAGTCTTATTGAAAAGCACTACAAACAACATCAGTTGAGTCAACAAAAATATAAGCCCTGTGATTTAGCGTAAAATTTAAGCTAATTTATTACGGCTATTTTAATGACTAACATTCCCAGAATCAAGTCTTTTTAAAACCTCAAATAAAAACAACAATATGAAAAAAAAAAGAATAGTAAGATAGTTTTTTGTTAGCGGAGATTATCCGCTAACCTTTTGTATTTTTGTGCAGAGAGATAGGGCGATCAAGAAAAATCTATCCCCCATCGGCTCCGGAGCCTTTTACATCTCTAATCCTGGGGGACTCCGACCAGCTAATGAAAATAATTCGCATAATTGGACAATGGCATTTTGCCCCTGTAATCTCATGGTCTCTAAAAAACTGAACATTTGGGTGACTAACTCTGCACCCCAGTCGCTTCTTGCTCCCCCACTTACTTTGCGGTGAATGACAATGGGACGTAAAGCTCTCTCAGCGTGATCCCCGTCCTTT
>NZ_AADV02000222.1 GCF_000167195.1 Crocosphaera watsonii WH 8501
CCTCTAATAGAGACTATTTCTTCTAATTAACCAGCAATACGTCAGCTTATCCATATTCATTACAAATAGGCATTTGCTTCTTAATTGCTTCTCACATCCATGACCCTTGCGCTTAAGTTTGTCACTACTTACATCATCGACCTGATGGTAAGAGCAGTCATGGACTTAATTCGTTCCGTTGGTTTGGGTGTATTGGTTTTAGGTTTCATCTCTCCCCCAGGTTACTTTTAGGAATCGTTGTGGATGTTACGAAGAAAACTCCACTTTTCACCTTGTTCTTTTGAACGCAGCCTGTCAAACAGATTTGGCTACTTGGAGGTCTTGAGGGTTCAGGACGATGATTCAGCGTAATGCTTAACCGTGACCAATTGACTGGAGGAACGACTTGCCATGCTGTTTCATGACGGGTTCCCCTTTTAACCCTGCTTCCATCCTGAGTTTACTAAGTCCAAAACGGAGGGTTAAGTTGTCACTCTTAGGATTGCTCCCTTGATTCCGAGTGTGGCTCCTTTAGCCAACAAACCAACAGTTATCTAGTTTTCTAGGTTCTAGACTAGCTACACACCTGTATTTAGTACAGGCTTTCTAGCTAAACGAATCGCACCTTAATTCCCTCCACACCTCCCTATTTCATCAACTTTTCAGCTTAACCTACGCAGTATTGCGTCCTCCCCGCCCCGATTAAGTTAATTAATGAATTAATCAAATTAATCGGGTTTCAGAAAATAATGTTATCATTAAAAGAGAATTATTAAAAACAAATAATGGGCTTTTCTAATATTGCTTTAACTATTGCTGGATCGGATAGTGGCGGAGGGGCAGGAATTCAAGCAGACTTAAAAACCTTTGCCTTTCATTGTGTTCATGGAACCAGTGCTATTACCTGTATCACCGCTCAAAATACTCTAGGAGTTAATCAAGTTAAAAAAATAAATTCAGACTTGATAAAAGCACAAATTGAAGCCATAGTAACCGATATTAATATCAAGGCAGTTAAAACAGGAATGTTGTTTGATGAAGAGATTATTATAGCGGTTTCTCAACAAATTAAACAATGGAAATTATCTCAATTAGTGGTTGATCCTGTGATGGTTTCTCGCACAGGTGTAAAGTTAATTGACGAGGGGGCGATCGCTAGTTTAAAAACTAATCTAATTCCTCAAGCTTTAATAGTCACACCGAACCGTTATGAAGCACAAATTTTAAGTAATTTATCGATTTTTTCCCTAGAAGATATGAAAAAAGCGGCACAAATCATTTATAATTTAGGTGCTAAATTTGTCTTAATAAAAGGAGGGGGAATGAAAGATAATTTGCAAGGGGTTGATGTCTGGTTTGACGGCAAAAATTGTGAAGTTTTAACCACAGAAACTATCAAAACAAAACATACTCATGGCACGGGTTGCACCCTATCAGCAGCCATAACCGCTAATTTAGCTTTAGGAAAAGACCCTTTTATAGCAGTGAAACAAGCTAAAGATTATGTTACTAATGCTCTAAAATACAGCCTAGAGATTGGTAAAGGAACTGGTCCCGTGGGTCATTTTTTCCCTTTACTAAAACCCTAGATTTTGTGCAAAAAGTAAACTTTAATTGCATTCTCAGTCTTTTTCTGCCTACTAAATTCATACCTTAATTATCCTGTTTTCTTAATAAGCACCTCGACAACTGAGAACAACAAAAATGGTCTTCAAAATTAATTGTAAGTCGTATAATATTGACCATTTCTTTTGATAGTTAAGATCCAGTTTGACCACCTCTTCAAAATCAGTAACTTTTGAACGTCCATTGACTTGCCATTCCCCTGTTAACCCTGGTTTAACCGCTAATCTTTGCCAATGATAAGCACTATATTTGCTTACTTCCTCTGGGGTGGGGGGACGAGTTCCCACTAAACTCATCTCCCCTATCAACACATTCCAAAACTGAGGAAACTCATCTAAACTACTACGACGGAGAAAGTAACCAATATTGGTTATTCTGGGATCTTTATTACTCTTAAAAAAATGTCCCTTAGCTTCATTTTTGACTAGATGTTTTTGTTTGTCTGCATTGATTACCATAGAACGAAATTTCCAAATACGAAAGGGTTTTCCCCGCAAACCACAACGCATTTGACTATACAAAATTGGGACCGGATCATCCCATTGAATAGCAATAAAAATAGGAATAGCTATAATAAACGTCAGTAACAAACCGATTATTGTCCCTAAAATATCAATAAAACGTTTTGTTTTACTATTAACAGAACAATGAGCAATACCACTGTACTCAAGGGGAAGATCATCGGGTAAAGAACCTAGATAACCTCTATGGTTAAGGCGTTTAAAAGTGCTACTCACGATGTTTTAAACCTAATTTATCTCACCCTTAGTGTTCCTCAGTTAGTTGCCAAAATTAACATCCGATCATCAAAAACCTGAGTTCGGTGTTAGGAGTTCGGAGTTCGCAGTTCGGGGTTCGGAGTTAGATATTAGGTGTACCTCATGAGTCCAAGAAACGCTATATTTTTGCAAAAGGTCTAAATTAAGAACTATGGCAGTACAGAAAATTGATACATATACTTATGTGCGATCGCTTTTGCCCCTAAGCGACGGGAACATTTAGCGGTATCATAATAATCATCCCGAACATCAAATAATAATCTATCGCTTTTTCCTGTGAGGATCGTTGTTTTAAACCATATTTGACGTATATAAACATTAGCCTAATATCCTCTATAGTTGCGATTAACAACTATAGCTTCTGCTAACCAACCTAAATTTTCTTGTAAATAACGGCTTAAAAGAATAGCAATCAATTCATTTTTGTGTAATAAGATTAAAGAATTTTCTCTGGTGAAAGCGTCTTTTGTTTTGCCTTGCATTCTGAGGATTAAACGAGGGGGTAAACCTCCTAATTCTTTGGCGACTAAATGGGCGCTCGATAATAATAATCCTCTTTTTTCGGCTTCTATTAAGTTGATTATTTCTACATCATTGGGAATGCTAGATCGTTTTTCTAAATAGTTATAAATAGGTTGAACTACTTTTAAGCTTTGAGTGATGGTACTTTCATAAGTTGTGATGCAATATTCGGGTTAAAACTGTACTGCTTCCAGAAATTTTCCTGCATCTTCTTTGTTAACTGTCCACAAAAGACGCAATTTTTCTATTCCTAATTCTTGTGCCGTTTTAATAATGGGTTTAATTAATTCTTTTCCTACTCCTTGACGACGACGGGGTTTAACCACTCTTAGCCAAAATTTGGCCTCTTTTTCATAACGCCATAAACAAGCTGCACCAGCAATTTGTAAACCATTTCCTAAACAGGCTAACCATACCTTTCCTTTGACTCCATGACGCATTAAAGGTTCACCAAGAATGGCTCTTGCTGCTTGTAAATCATGGGGTGTAGCTTCATAAACAATGATTCTTTCTGACATTTAAATCACTTTTTTACTGTTTTTTAAATAAACAAATCTGGTTGTTCTTTGAATAATCTTTCTGTTTTTTTCAGCCCCATATCTTCTGCTAATAAGTCGATTCCGTCTATAATCATACAAAATTTATCAGGAGATATTTTTAAGTTAACTAGAGATTTTTCTCTGTATTCTGGTCTGGTTTGAAACCTTTTAATCGCTGCTCGTAGAGGACGAATGACTTCATAAGCTTGTTCCGCTTTTTCTATTGCTAATTGCGGAATAGAAGATTGTAGTCTTAAGACAGCTAAATCTATTAAGTCTCTTGATTCGATACTATCATCCATATAACGATCAGAATTAGCTAATAGTTTGCAGGTGAAACAATCAATTACACTTAAACAAGGAATTTTCGTCCATTTTGGATATATGGGTTCATCAACTTGGAAACGCGCTTCAGCAATAATTTCAGTTTTAATGGCTGTTTCTTCTATATTTATCAGGATACGGATTCCATATTGATCTATAGTATATCTCTGAATAGAAATAGTATTTAAGTCACTAAATAAAGCACTTATGCCATTATTAAAAATAAAGGTACGAATATTTTTATAACCAGAATTTGCTAAAGAACAAACAAAATCTATATCATTACTTTGGCGATATTCATCAAATAATAAAGCTAATAAAGTACCTCCACCAAAATAAGCATAACTTTCCTGTAAAATAGTCGGGTTAAAACTATTTAAAATTTTAATGATTTTTCGATGATGCTTTAACTTAAATCTCATAGCTCAACCTGCAACCAAGATTGATATTGATGAGCAATTTTTTTGAGAAATTCTAGTTCTTCATCTTCTAGATTCTTAAAAAGATTACGATATCTCCAACCCCTTTCATAGCGACTCAACATCTGTTCAGAAGTAAAACTATAGACATTTTCCGTTTGCCAGCATATTGCTTCTAAAAAAGGTAATTTTTGAGGGATAGAATTATTTTTTATCATTATTATTTAGTAAATCCGTTACGAGTTTGATATTCTTCTAGTAGTGAAGAAAAGTGTTCAGCATCTACCTGTCCATAGACTTTTTCTACAGGTTGAGCATCAATGCAATCCATTAATTCCTCAAATGCTACTTGATCATTTCGATGTTCGAGAACATATTTTTTAAATTCTGTTATGGTCATATTTTCAAAGTTATATTTCATTGATAAACCTCTAATTTTCATTAGGATAAATCTCAATTAAAGTTTCTCTTCCTGCAAGAATAATAACATTTCCAGTTCTGTTATCTAGACGAACCATATCGATAGATAGGTACATATTTGTAAGATTCTGACATAGCTGAAAGCATCGAAAAGCCTGTTGAGTTGTTGGCAAGTGTTCTCCTTCTTATCAAGATAGCTTAATTTTCCCCTATTGTATCGGTGCCTAACTACGATCTTAAGAAATCGCACTAAAGCGCAACAGTAACAAATATATTAACTTTTCTTAAAAAAACGACAATATCTCTTGACTCCCCCCCCTTATATGCTAGGTTCCGAGGTGTTTAAGCATTAATCAACAAAACACAAACTTAATCCAGTTGAGGAGTATCCCAGTTCATGAAAGCTGTAATCAAAAATAACTTAACTCAAGGTCAAGGGTTATCCGCAACCCAAAAACTCTCCCTAGTGGTCGGTTCCGCCTCTGTACTCTATTTATTGCCCACAGAAGCCGATGCAGCGATCATTCATGTTACCCCTGTCACCCCACCAACAATTAATCAAGGACAGCCTAGTGGTACTCAAGCACTATGGGATGTAGACGGTGATACTAATCCTGATTTCCGCCTTGAGAATAGTTTATCTATTTTAGACTTCGGTAGTAATGGATTAAATGGGCAAGGGGTAGTACAGGCAACATCAATAAAGGACGGTATCAAGAAGTTACCCCTCAATAATTTGGTCGGTCTGACTTTAGCTGCTGGGTATGAATTCAGTCCTGCTGGCGACAACAGAACGATTATGAAAAACTCCTTCATCGCTGGTGATTTCGACGCTGGAGGTTTCACTGGCAATCCTCCGGAATACTTCGGTTTTCGTTTTCTCAGTGGGGGTGACCTCACGGGGTGACAAGTAGGTTGAAAAGTAAGTCCAGAGCGGTTTTTCTCTGTTACCCGACCCTAAACAATTGTCGGCAACCAGAGAGCTTATTGAGAATGAACGATAATGATAATCATTTGCAAATGGGGGGGGAAGACGTGGCAT
>NZ_AADV02000221.1 GCF_000167195.1 Crocosphaera watsonii WH 8501
AAATTTACCCTTATTAAAGGGAACAAGCTTGTTACGGTCCCCCCTTCAGTTTCACCGTATCTAATATCTTGATCAAATTGCATCGTTTAAAGAACAGGATTTAGAGAGAATTTTCAATTTACCCTTTCCTGAAAAGTTTCTCCACAATTAATGCCACTTTTGACCAAGAATTTTCGGCCAAATCAATATTTTTTTAGTACATGAAACTTCTTTAAAGTATTATCAAATTAATTGAAGACGGATTGATGATTTTTCCTGTTCTATTATTGGTAAATAAGGACAAATAAAGCGACAAAAACTGCCTCATAAGTTTAGAAATATGCCCACTCTGATGCATGCTTCCGTAATGATACTCACGGAAAGTTTCGACAACTTAAACGAAGATTTAGCCTAAATCTCGTGATGACAAAACTCCCTGGAAACCTCCATTACATCTATTGCTATTACATTTTTAGTTGTCAATCTTTCTAAACTTCTGAGGCAGTTTTTGTCGCTTTTTTTGTCCTTATTTACCAATAATAGAACAGGAGAACTCATCAAACCGCCTTTCATTAATTTTGATTATACTTTAAACAATTTTTATGTACTAAAACTTATTGATTTGTTAGAAAATTCTTGGTCAAAAGTGGCATAAATTTTGGAGAAACTTTTTCAGCAAACCCTAAATAAAAAATCTCTTCTAAATCTTGTTCTTCACACGATGCAATTTGAATATTCACTATTTTAATATTAATCTATTTTCTTTTGATTGATGGGGGTAAGGTGAAGCGTTTCCGAGGAATGTCCTTTCCTTTTCTATATTCAATCCATGTGTCATATAAAGAGAAAATTGATTCATAGTAACTTCTCAGAGGAGGAGACAATAATATCTCCTGTTGGACATTAGGATTATGTACTAGGTTAAAAAAACTATAAGCAAATAGACAATCAATTGTTTTTATATCAATTACTTTAGTATCAAGTATGAATTTTACTCTTTCGAAAAAGTTCAAATACTTTTCAAGCAACTCTTTATCTTGTTGAGAAAATGTAGCATTAGGTTCATTAGGTTCATACCATTTTCCTTCTCTATCTAAATGAGACTCTGTTTTTCTATGAGAATCAATATCTCTAGCTAATTCATTAATAAATTGAGCTTTCGCTAATCGTTCACCTGAGTGTAACTGAAAACCAACAAAAAATAAACCTATAACTGCTGATATTCCGCTAATAATTTCCGTCGTGGTCTTTAATTCTTCCATAAATTTTGAGTTAGACTATAAAATTATCAAAAAATAATGATAGGGACTTAATTTAAATTAAGCCCCAAAATGAAACAATTAACCTTTGGTTTTTTCTGCCCAAACTCTGGTAGGAAGTCCCCAAATATAGATAAAGCCTTCTGCTGCTTTATGATCGAATTGATCGTCTTCCCCATAGGTGGATAAATGGGGGCTATAAATGGAATAATCAGACTGACGACCAACAATAGTCGCATTACCTTTGAATAGTTTAATGCGTACCATTCCGGTGACTCTTTCTTGAGTATGATCGATGAAAGCATCAAGAGATTCTTTTAGAGGAGAATACCATAACCCTTGATAGATCAAATGACTGTAGGTTTCTTCTATGCCTTTTTTGTACTGGGTGACATCAGCAGTCAAGGTTAAGCTTTCTAAGTCTCGGTGAGCATCAATAAGCACTAATAAAGCAGGGGCTTCATAAATTTCCCGTGATTTAATCCCAACTACTCTATTTTCTATCATATCAATGCGGCCAACACCGTGTTTACCCACCAGATCATTGAGTTGACTAATGAGGGCAACGGGATCTAAGGTTTGACCATTGAGACTAACAGGGATACCCTTCTCAAAACCGATCTCCACATATTCCGGGGTGTCTGGAGTATCGGCGATCGCTTTAGTCATCAAATAGATTTCTTCCGGGGGTTCAGTCATCGGATCTTCCAGGGGCCCGGCTTCAATACTACGGCCTAACAAGTTGCGATCGATACTGAAGGGAGAAGATTTCTTCACGGGGAATTCTAACCCAAACTGCTCACCGTAGGCAATGGTTTGTTCCCGACTCATATTCCATTCCCTGGCGGGGGCCAACACTTTTAAGGTAGGATTTAAGGCTAAGATTCCCAGATCAAAACGTACCTGATCATTACCTTTAGCGGTGCAACCGTGGGCAACTGCATCGGCCCCATATTTTTCGGCAGCATCTACTAATAGTTTAGCAATGAGAGGACGAGCTAAGGCAGTAGAGAGGGGATAACGATTCTCATACAGTGCATTAGCTTTGATAGCTTTGAAGGCATAATCTGTGACAAACTCTGTGGTAGCATCTTCTACAAGAGACTCCACAGCCCCAGATTTTAAGGCTTTGGCTTGGATGGGACCGAGTTCATCTCCTTGGCCCAAGTCCGCAGCTAAGGTGATTACCTCATCCACACCCCACTCCTGCTTGAGATAGGGAATACAAACGGAGGTATCTACCCCACCAGAATACGCAAGCACGACTTTTTTGGCACGACCCATATAATTTTATCTCTAGCATATATCTCAAGCTTTATTTTACTTGAGGTGACAAGTATCGTTTGTTAATATAAGACAAAAATTAAGCTTTAATATTATTAAATTATATTTAATATTTTCTCAACCTAATAGTAGTGAAATTTACAGCTAATAATTATTATTTCTGTATCTGTCACTTGATAAATTAACCGATGTTCGTCATTGATTCGTCTTGACCAATATCCCTTCAGGTTATGTTTCAAAGGTTCCGGTTTTCCCAGTCCAGAAAAAGGTTGACGTAAAATATCGTTAATTAGTTCAACAATTTTTTTATACAGTTTCTTGTTTTCAGTAGATCATTGATTAAACTGCTCAAAAGCTTTAGGGTCAAATACTATATTTCTCATGCCATTCTTCTGGATTTATGGTGATCAGTCCCTCTCTTTTTTCTACTCTTTCTATAGCTTCTAATAATTCTTTTTCATTAGCTTTTGTTGATAGTAAATATTCTGTTGTATCCGGTTCAGGAGAATTAACCAAAATAATTATTTCTACTTCGGTTCCCTCCTGAAGTTCTGGAGAATAAACCTCGATTTTTCCTCCTTTATCAACAGTTCCTGTTTGTTTAATGGCTTTGATCACTTGACTGGTAATATTACTAAGGTTGTTACTACTAATCTTATCCTAAAGATAGGTTTTTGACAAAAATAAACCTCTTAGTATCTTCTGCTTGTAGTTGTAGGGTGGGCAAATTTTTCTAGATATATGAAAAAGTGAAATAAGTTTTTGGAGAGCATCCCAAAGTGGCTTTTTATCCTTTATTGATAAGAGTTTATCTGATAAATTTCCCCCCGTCTCCCCGTCCCCCCGTCAAACAAAACATGATAATTTTTCTACAAAAATGGGATGCTCCCAGTTTCTGTTTTGCCCACCATCTCATCGGTAAACTAAAAATCATGATCATCCAACCAATCAAAAACCGATTCTAGTTGTTGTTTATCTAGTAAGCCATATTGCCACAAAATCATAGGGAAATGGTGGGGCATAGCTTGTTTATCTTTGAAAGCAAGGTTGATAGACTCAGGGGGAATGTCTAAGTCTTGTTGAAGAAAATTAAGAAGTCTGGTTGCAGTGGGGTTCATAATTAAAGCAAATTTAAAACAGTTATTAAAATTATGTAAACTGGCTCTTGAAATAAAACCACAATTACATTGAATATCCTCATTGTGTCAATGGTGTGTCGAGAATATGTCAAGTCAGTGACAATTTTTTTTCTGTCCCCAGTTATTCAGTGAGCAGTTACCAGTGAGCAGTTACCAGTGAGCAGTTACCAGTTGGGCGAAAACCTTTATGATTGTAGTTTTCACTGGCATGGATTAAACATTAAAATTGCTTGACTTCCCACACTCCCCACACTCACCCAACCGAAATATTGATACACGCAATGGAAAAGTTTTATTATAGGGACGATTAATTAACTGTCACATCATCTTGTCAATAAAAAAAGATCGATTAAAATTGCGTTATACTGAATGACTTTTAAAAGTGATGGGGCAGCAAATAGGGGGACGTTACCAAATCATTAAAGCTCTGGGAAGTGGTAGCTTTGGACAAACATTCTTAGCTAAGGATACTCATGATAATGAAATATCTGACTGTGTCGTAAAACAGTTAAAATGTGACAATGAAGATAATCTAAAAACAGCAAGACGTTTATTTGATACAGAAGCAAAAATTCTGGAGAAATTAGGAAGTCATTCCCAAATACCCCAGTTATTTAACTATTTTGAAGAAGCAAAAGAATTTTATTTGGTTCAAGAGTTTATTGATGGACAAGATTTAGATAATGAGTTAAAACCAGGGATAAAATATAGTGAGTCTGATGTTAAAAAGTTATTAATAGATATTCTGGAAATATTAACTTATGTTCATGATAATAATGTCATTCATCGTGACATTAAACCCGGTAATATTATGCGTCGTAAAAGCGGTGAATTAGTATTAATTGATTTTGGGGCAGTTAAACAGGTAGGAACCATTATTAGTCAGAAAAATGGTACAGTAGCAAAAACGGTTACTATTGGTACGCCTGGATATATGCCAAGTGAACAAGCTATAGGAAAACCTCGCTTTAGTAGTGATATTTATGCAGTAGGAATGATAGCAATTCAAGCATTAACAGGACTTTTGCCAGAGGTATTACAAAAAGAATATGAAAATCAGGAAACAGAAGAAATTGATTGGTGAAAATTAGCTGATGTTAGTGATAGATTGGGAAATATTTTAGATAGAATGATTCGTTATGATTATCGACAACGTTATCCGTCAGCAGTAGAAGTTTTAGAGGTAATTAGGGTTTGCTGAAAAAGTTTCTCCAAAATTTATACCACTTTTGACCAAGAATTTTCTGACAAATCAATAAGTTTTAGTACACAAAAATTGTTTAAAGTATAATCAAAATTAATGAAAGGCGGTTTGATGAGTTCCCCTGTTCTATTATTAGTAAATAAGGACAAAAAAAGCGACAAAAACTGCCTCAGAAGTTTACAAAGATTGACAACTAAAAATGTAATAGCAATAGATGTAATGGAGGTTTCAGGGAGTTTTGTCATCACGAGATTTAGGCTAAATCTTCGTTTAGCTTGTCCAAACTTTCCCTCAATAGCATTACGGAAGCATTCATCGGAGTGGGCTTGTTTCTTTTCTTCTTCACTGACATTTTTCGGAGGTCTTCCTAACTTCGGACCACTGATTCTTATCCCTCTTTCCTTACACCAATTTCTGTTTTCCCTAGTTCGATAAATTTTATCTACATGGACGGATTCGGGATAATAGCCAAACGTTTCTTTATACTTTTCTACTTGTTCTTTTAAATGACAAGATTCATTGAAGTTTTCCCAACTTATTTTGCCTAGAAACACATAGTTATCTACACAGCTTACTGAGAGTTTAGCTCCAAACTCTATTGGTTTTCCTGCTTTTCCCCTCACTATTGGACGAAATATGGCCGTTTGAGTTTAAACCTTACCAAATTCTTTTTGAGGAAACCCTCCGTGGGTCCTTAATCCTCCCCACATTTGACCTGTTTGGTTGGTTCCATAAACCTTTTTTTTGGAAAAGGCCCCCCTAAGACAAAATTTTTCTCCGGGCCTTTTTACCCCCAAAAATTTTCCCCGGGGAAAACCCCCCCCGCCTTGGGAATTTAAGACCTCTCTCCAATTATTCCCCCAAAAATTTTTTT
>NZ_AADV02000220.1 GCF_000167195.1 Crocosphaera watsonii WH 8501
TGTCAGCAAATTTTATTGACTGATACAGAGCCGATATTTTGGGATTTTAGTTTAGCGTAAAATATACGCTAACAAACTTTTTTTGTCCAAAGTCCAAGTATAACGTTGACCATATTTATCCTTTCGTCCTAATTTGGGTTTGCTGAATAAAAGCAAAACCCTATTCTTTAAAAGGTTACATCCATATTCGCGATCGCAAAAAAGATCAGCTTTGTCGGCTACAAACCGCTATAATTGGTAGAAACACCTCCCAGTTGTTGCTCAAGAACAAATGTATCGAAAAGAGGAGCAACCTTTACCGCCCCCAGAAAAATTTGAATTACCTTTCGAGGGCAAATTGTCCCCCAATAATCGTTGGGTAATCATGGCAGAGTTGATACCTTGGGATGATTTTGAGGAAGAATATGCTAAACTTTTTTCAGCAGAAAAAGGTGCGCCAGCCAAACTATTTAGAATGGCATTAGGGACATTAATTATTAAGGAAAAATTAAGAACAAGTGATAGAGAAACTATAGAACAGATTAGAGAAAATCCCTATCTACAATACTTTATAGGTTTAAATTGTTATCAACAAGAGCCACCACTGGAATCTTCAATGCTAGTTCATTTTAGGAAAAGAATTGATGGAGAATTGATAAACAAAATCAATAAAAAAATAGTAAAAAGAGAAATAGACAAGAGTGATAAAGAAGTAAAAAAAAAGGATTGTCTCCAAGAAAAAAGAGAAAAAATAAAAAATAAAGGTAAACTAATTTTAGATGCGACTTGTGCGCCAGCAGACATCAAATACCCAACGGATTTAGGCATATTAAATCAAGCCAGAATTGAGACAGAAAGAATAATAGATAATCTTTATAAACCATTAAGAGTAAAATTGAGAAAAAAGCCGAGAACTTCTAGAATAATTGCTAGAAAGGAATACTTAAAAGTAGCTAAAAAACGAAAAGTATCTTATCAAGAAAGAAGAAAAGCTATCGGGAAACAGTTAAAATACCTTAAGAAAAATTTAGGAAATATAGAAGACTTAATTCAAGCTGGGGCTTCCCTGGAAAATCTGAGTAAAAGACAGAAAAATTGTCTAGAGACTATCAAAAAAGTTTATGAACAACAACAGTCAATGTGGGAGAATAATACCCAGAGTGTTCCTCAAAGAATTGTAAGTTTAACTCAACCGCATATTCGTCCAATAGTGAGGGGAAAAGTAGGAAAACCAATAGAGTTTGGAGCTAAACTCTCAGTAAGCTGTGTAGATAACTATGTGTTTCTAGACAAAATAAGTTGGGAAAACTTCAATGAATCTTGTCATTTAAAAGAACAAGTAGAAAAGTATAAAGAAACGTTTGGCTATTATCCCGAATCCGTCCATGTAGATAAAGTTTATCGAAATATAGACCATCGTTTAACAGGAAAAGAAGAAGGCTTAATGGCTTATTATCCTTTAAATGGTGACGCTTCTGATTCTACCTCTAATAAGAATCATGGAACCATTCATGGAGGAACTTGGACACAAGAAAACTTAGAATTTCTCGAACCATTAAAGGGAACCGAAAAACCAGCCAATGTTGACCGGGAACAAAACCCACAATCAGTCTTAAATTTTGATGGTCAAGATGACTATATAGAAATTCAAGAACCTTTTGAAAATAATAGATATTTTACAATTTCTCTTTGGATTAATCCGGCTATTTTAAATTCTAATTTCCGTGGATTTATTGGTAAACAAGAAGAGGCCTATCGCCAACCTGGAATGTGGGTAGGTCCCAGTGGGAATGAACTACATTATGACTCCTATGATACTTCTGGACAACGCTATTTTAGTATCTTAAATAATTTTTTTGAAAGTAAAGATAAATGGGTTCATATTGCCTGGGTGAAAGAGAATACTGAGTACAAAATATATCGTAACGGAGAACTATTTGCTATGGAACCCGCACCCACTAATTTTTATACAACAAATACTAACTATTGGTTGGGAAGAGTTGATAATTTTTTCCAGGGAAAAATAACAGAAGTTCGTATCTGGAATAAAGCCCGTACTCAAGACGAAATAACACAAGATATGAACCATCGTTTAACAGGAAAAGAAGAAGGCTTAATGGCTTATTATCCTTTAAATGGTGACGCTTCTGATTCGACCTCTAATAATAATCATGGCACTATTCATGGAGGAACTTGGACACAAGAAAACTTAGAATTTCTCGAACCATTAAAGACTAATATTTAGATGGCAGAAATGGTTGAGTATGATCATGAAAAATAGATTAATTGTAAGTAACCTGATGTCTCAGTGGCTTTAACAACAAGCTCGAACATCACTAGGCAATATTTCCTGATTACTGTATAATTTCATTGCCATTAATCTTCACTTTTTTTATTCATGGATAACGCCTTATTAGCGCAACTCATTGGCATTAGCGGTTACATCATCTATATCACCACCTCAGCCGGAGTGTACGGTATTTTTGCCCTGGGATTAAACCTACAATGGGGGTTTACCGGGCTAATTAATTTTGGTGTGGTGGGTTTTATGACTTTGGGGGCTTATACCAGCGTCTTATTAACTAGACAAGGGTTTCCCTTCATCGTCGCTGTTTTGGCAGGGGCTATTTTAGCAGCTATCTTAGGGTTATTAATTGGACTTTCTACCCTACGTCTTCGAGAAGATTATCTGGCTATTGTTACTATCGGTGTCTCAGAATTAGTCCGTTTAGTTGCTTTAAATGAAGAATGGTTAACTAATGGGGCATTAGGGTTAAGACAATATCCTTTGCCCTTGAATATAGAAGCAACTCTTCCCATCAAATTATTGTTAATTCTCGTTTTAACTTTATTGGCTGTTTATGCAGAATGGACACTATATAAAAGTTTAGCTTTCCAGTGGAAACAAAATAAAGAAATACAAGGAAAAAGTTATCAACCCAGAAAGCCTTTTAGTTTAATTATTTGGGGAGTTCTTGCTACTTCTTTAATCTTATTAGCGTTTATAACAGGAACAACCGCCCTTTGGTTTTATACTTATAAATCAGGGTTAATGGTGTTAGTTTTATCGGTTTTAGCTATCATTTATGCTAGTTTAGAATTTTTAGTCCATTCTCCTTGGGGACGGATTCTAAAAGCTATTCGAGAAGACGAAGAAGTTCCTAGAGCATTGGGTAAAAATATTCTGTTATATAAGTTACAATCATTTATGTTGGGAGGTGCGATCGCAGGTACTTCTGGGGCTTTCTTCGCTTGGCAATTAACAACTATTTACCCGGATAAATTTGAACCTTTGATTACCTTTAATACTTGGATTATTGTCGTTTTAGGAGGTTCGGGAAGCAATGCAGGAACCCTTTTAGGGGCAGTTATTTTTTGGGCTTATGATTCTTTAACTCGCTTTGTCTTACCTCAATTACAAATTTTAAGTCCTAGTCAATTAGGGTATTTTAGAATCATGGTTATTGGTTTAATTTTGATGGTTTTAATGGTTTGGCGACCCCAAGGTATTCTAGGTAAAAAAGAAGAATTAACTTTGGGTCGTTAGTTACTCAACTTTTTTATATATAGCAATCATAATCATGATTCATGAGAACGTCGAGATCCCTCTTTCTAATCCCCCCTTTAGTTCCCCCCTTTGTAAGGGGGGCAGGGGGGATCACAATTCACTTATTTCTCACAACTGATAACTGATTACTATATTTGAAATCGTTTTTAACGACAAAACCCAATCTAGGGTAAGGTTAACGAAGCTACCAGGCTATTGTACTAACCGCCTCTGATTGGGTTGGAAAATGTATTTGGGTTTTATTGTATACCCTTACTACTTAGTATAGCAAAGATTAATATGAGGCATTACGGAAAATCGTTTAAAATTAAAATTAATGATTAATCTCTATATTAGTTAATTTTATGGCTCAATCTCGAAAACGAGCATCCTCTAAAAGTATTGATAACCCAAGTATTGCCCCGATTGGTCAATGGGTCGATATTGAACAAATTAAACTCCCACACAGGCAACCCCGACGCTCTTTTGACCGAGAAAAGTTAGTGGAATTAACAGCATCTATAGAAGAATATGGCATCTTAGAACCTTTGATTGTTCGACCCCTTAACGATCGCCTTTATGAGTTGGTTGCCGGGGAACGTCGTTATCGTGCAGCGAAAAATGCAGGAAAAACACAAATTCCCGTGATTGTTAAGGATATAGATGAGCAACAAGCGTTTGAGTTAGCTTTGCTGGAAAATATACAACGGGATGACCTTAACGCTATTGATGAAACAGAAGGGATGCTGGAGTTGATTCGTCAACATTTAGATATTGCTTCTAATCAAGAGGTAATTCAACTTTTAAATAAGGCCGCTAATGCTCAAAGACGTAATCAAGATTTGACGGATAACGTTACACGTCAAATAGAAATCATTGATGAACTGTTCATAAAGATAGGGCGATCTAATCGGGAGAGTTTTCGCACCAATCGTCTACCCTTATTAAATTTGCCTGATGATGTCTTACAAGTGTTGAGGCAAGGTAGATTAGACTATACCAAAGCTAAGGCGATCGCTAAACTTGAGAGTGAGATTGACCGCAGAAATTTGATGGAGTTAGTCATCACTGAAAAATTAACCTTAAGCCAAATTAAGGAAAAGATTCAAGAAATTTTGGAAGAAACACAAACACCAATAAGGGTTAGTAGGTCAAAAGATTGTAACTGCTCACCGCAACAAAAAAGTCTTATTGAAAAGCACTACAAACAACATCAGTTGAGTCAACAAAAATATAAGCCCTGTGATTTAGCGTAAAATTTAAGCTAATTTATTACGGCTATTTTAATGACTAACATTCCCAGAATCAAGTCTTTTTAAAACCTCAAATAAAAACAACAATATGAGAAAAAAAATAGTAAGATAGTTTTTTGTTAGCGGAGATTATCCGCTAATCCTGTGTATTTTTGTGCAGAGAGATAGGGCGATCAAGAAAAATCTATCCCCCATCGGCTCCGGAGCCTTTTACATCTCTAATCCTGGGGGACTCCGACCAGCTAATGAAAATAATTCGCATAATTGGACAATGGCATTTTGCCCCTGTAATCTCATGGTCTCTAAAAAACTGAACATTTGGGTGACTAACTCTGCACCCCAGTCGCTTCTTGCTCCCCCACTTACTTTGCGGTGAATGACAATGGGACGTAAAGATCTCTCAGCATCATTATTATCTGGTTTGACTTCAGGATAAGTTAGAAAGGTGAACCACTCTTCCCAATGACGTTTGAGACGGTTAATCAATCTTTGTGCATCATAAGGCCATCCTTTTTTGGGAGTTGCTTTAAAAATCTTTTGCAGTGAGTTCTCGACTTCTGTTCTTTTGGAGCCTAAGTCTTCAAGGNTAAATTTCGAGCATGATAATGACGATNATGNATACNGGCGGGTGCTAAAACTTGCTGTACATCGGCAGCAAATTCTCGATTCGCTTGAAAACGACTGGTTTTAAGGGACTCTAACTCTCGTTCTAAATGTGCCAGACATTTCTGTTTGGCCATCGCACTTTGTCTAAGGTAGGCACTATAGCCGTCCTGGGGAAGAAGCCCTTAAATCTGCTCCTAACATTTCTCGACTTCGTCGAGCTCTAGGGGGAGCAATTCACAACCGACCCATTGGAGGTGCTACCAACCAATACTGATGCTCCAGCAATACGGTTCTCAAACCTCGATTCTGCTGCTGAAGACTTACCCTTTTGGCAGATTCTACTTCTAAACCTTGGCATTTGGAGCC
>NZ_AADV02000219.1 GCF_000167195.1 Crocosphaera watsonii WH 8501
GAAGAGATAAGTAGAAAGACTAAAGAAGCAGGAAAATTTATTTTAGCAACTAACTTAGTAGAGGAAAATAAATTAGAAGCTAGTGAAATTCTGATAACTTATAAAAACCAGCAATCTACGGAAAGAGGATTTCGATTTTTGAAAGATCCCTTATTTTTTACTGATAGTTTCTTCGTTGAAAAACCAGAAAGAATAGAAACAATGTTATTTTTAATGTCTTTGTGTTTGTTGATTTATAACTTGGGGCAAAGAGAATTAAGAAATTGTTTAAAAAGAGTCAAAAAAGGAATAAATAATCAAGTAGGGAAAGTAACATTGCGTCCGACTTTGAGGTGGATATTTCAATGTTTTCAAGGTATTCATTATGTGATTTTAAACGGAGTTAAACAAATTGTCAATTTAACAGAAGAAAGGCATTTTATATTGAGTTTATTACCTGCATCTTGTCAAAGATATTATCTATAAATTGAATTGGATAAAGCAAAAATAATAAAAGAATAAGAGTCTAATGATATCAAATGAGAAGAGGAAACTCTCCTTCGTTTGTGCTGAGTCTTGCTAAGTTTTCAATGAGTATAAATCTTCTTAATTTGATTATTTTTCCTAAAAATTTAATGAAAAGAGAAATATTCTTGCCCAGGTATGATTTTCGGACTTTTTAAAACTATGTATTGTTTTATACTACATTTTGAAGTGCGGAATCTGGGTTTAAACATTGTCCCAAAACCAATGGCAGTTACTGCACCTAAAATTGTTAAGGGTTCGGGAACTGCTGTTGCCTCAAGGGTCACATTATCAAAATTAGTTTGAATACCAAAAGAACTTAAACGAATACCTAATGATTGTCCTATTAATCGGTCATTATTACTGCTAGTATAATGAACATTTACCAAGGAAAATGTTCCAGGAGCGGGTGTAATACTATTATTAGAGGCTATCACTGTATTACCTGCTAATAATTCTATGTTATATCCTACAAAACCTGATCTATTTCGTTGTCCCACATATACACCTAAAGTATATTCGGTATTAGATTGTAGGGTAGCTGAAAGTTGCTGAAAAATATTTCCTCCATTACTCCAAGCAACTTGAACCCCATCAGGAACAGGTTCATTATAATAAGCGTCAAATGTTGTATTAGCATCAGATTTACTAGGATTAAAAACCCCTGTTGTTGAACTAGCTATCCAATGATTGATATTACCGCCACCAATAGCAAATTCACCAAAACGGCTTAAAGGTGCTTCTGGTCCTTCAAAACTATGGTTTAATATGTTAATAGATGCTGCTTTTACTTGTGTAGGTATAGCAGCAATTAAGCAAGAGGAAATTAGAGCTATTTTTAAGGTATTTAAACCATTATTAGAGAGTTTCATGAGTTGTGTGAGTTTCATATTTATAAATAGTTTTACAGTTTGCTTTACTTATAACATTGAAATTTGAAAATGACAAGAGCAACAAAGTAATCTTTGTATTTTATACTCCATAAAAATTCTTTATCTAATATTTTTTAAACGGTGAAAGGACAACTTTTAAAATATTCATTTTCTTGAGTAATACGAACCCCAAACTTAGCCAGTTTACCCTCTTTAATGGCTATTTTTCTAGCATCAGTGTAAGCTTTTTTAATATAGCAATCAGTAATGATTCATGAGATCCTAAAGATCCCCCCTTTAGTTCCCCCCTTCAGACCCCGTCGTTAACGACGGGGTTTGGGGGTTAGGGGGGATCAGCATTCACTTAATTCTCACAACTGATAACTGATTGCTATAGCAGTTTCTAAATAAGATTTAAGAGACTGTTCCTAAACAAAATATTAAGTAGGGTGCATTAGGAAAACTATATTTTTGTGGTAGTAGGGGTCAACGGCCGTTGACCCCTACTATAATTTTTTTGTGCCGTAATGCACGGAAAACTTGCTTTTTGGTGCATTACGCTACGCTAATACACCCTACAGTTTTGTTAAGATTTACTTTACAAACAGTCTCTAAGGGAGGCAGTATCTCTTAAGTTTTGATGAACTCGTTGACGATGTTCAATAATAGAACGATACCAGCTATCTTTCATAGATGACGGTGCATCATGTTATAGTTTTAGTTTGAGTAAATGAGCTAACAGAATCATCAAATTACTTTCTAATGCTCTTTTTTATTATTTTCCAAAGTCGGTTAATTCCTTAATTAAGTTATCAATATCTAAAGAGAAAAATTTACCCTTTTGTAATTGATATATCGTTTTTTATATCCACTGCTGAAAGTCTTGTTCGTAGAGTTTTTTAGACATATTATTAATAGTTTAAAATAATTAAGTGGTTTATTCTATACTTCATAAAAATCTTCATCTAATATCTGTTCAATGGTAAAAGGACAGTTTTGAGGAAAAGAAGGAAGAGTATATAGTTTTGACCTTTCCACTTTTTTCTTAGCCATTTTTAAGGCTTTATCATAATTAGTCTCTAATTGATTTAAAAAGTAATTGTAATAAGTCTTACTTTCTAATAAAGCTAATAAATCATTGCGAAAATTATCAATTTCAGTTTGCCAACCATTAAGATACAATTCTCGATGATCAGTCCAATAACAATAAAATAGTAAATGAGATAACAATCGATAACTTAAACTGTTAATTTCCCTTTTATCACGATTTCCCAAACTCTCAATTTCCTCTACTAAGTCATCCCAGTCTAGTGAGTTAATATCTCGGTTTTTAAGGGCGATCGCTTGCTTTTCTAACCATAAAGCAAAGTCTGTGTTGTAAAGATTAGTTTTCACTTTCTCCTCAGCTAAAAGCGTAAGCTGTGCAGTCCATCAGGCGACTAAATATACATACAGTATCTCTAATCTACTCTCCAAATACATAATAACACATTTTTGCTCATTTTTTTGGGGGTATACTATACCCGTTTTTGTAGCATAAAAAGAGCTACATCTAAATAAAACCTTAAGATTTTTCACTTTTGCGCCTAAATGTCTGGAAACCTTGATATTCAGGCTTTGTGACTTTTCTTCACTGCGATCGCTAACCAAAATGCAAGATATTGACTATGCTGAAACTCTTTCAGGAAGAATTTTACAGCCATTTCCTTGACAAATAATGAGGGGGGTAGAATATGAGCGTTTTTAGTATTTCAATAGACTTTATTCAGATTTAAAACCAATTATGCTATTTTTTGTCTGAAAAAGAGTGCTTTCTCTTTATTTCTACTGTTTACAAGGGTCATATTGCCATTAAATTATCTCATCTCACCCTTGCTAGTCTCACTATTGCTTTTTTCTGATTTCTGTTAGTTTTGGACTTTGAACAAAAAAAGTTCGTTAGCGTATATTTTACGCTAAACTAAAATCCCAAAATATCGGCTCTGTATCAGTCAATAAAATTGGCTGACAAATAGGGCTAATCTATAGATTCTGAGGAAAACTAAGGAGCTTTTGAGTTTTTAGTTGATTTTTTGCTCCCTTTCTTGATAACATCATGACGAGTTCGTGGGGCTTTTTTGTAACCTTTAATACGTCCGGAAGAAAAACCTCGACGTTTGGGAAATTTGGCGAAAGTCCCCAAGGTCGTAATTATTCTTGAAAAGTCTCTTTGAACTAGACTAGGGGTGATTTTGATGGATTTATTAGTCTTCAAATACTGTTCCCAATCACGGGGTAAAACCACAGCTAATTTTCTGGCAGCCCACAAATTTACATAAGAAAGAAGTGTTAGTTTAAACCAATTTTCTTCATGATGTACATCGGGAGTTAAATAAGATGTCATCAATAATCTTTGTTTACCAAATCGAAAAAGATGTTCCATGTCATAACGTTGTCGATAACACTGATAACAATCAACTAAACTTAACTCATCGCGCCGAGAACCAATAACAATAAGCCACATAGTTTTCCAAATACTATTTCTTTCTTGAGCTCTGACAACAATCTGGAGTAAAGTAAAGGGGTGATTGTTCATTTTATAGTTTTTAGTTCCTCTCATTAACATCTGTTTCCATCCCGAAATAGTCACTGTTAATTGACGACCTTTTTTCGTTGTAAAGGGAACATGATGAACTTCATCAGGTTCAGTCCAAGTTTGGTCATCTTTAAGGTCAAATTTATCCCCATACCAACGGGGATGTCCCGAAGTTTTGGCTTGATTTGGGTCCCGAATAAATTGACGATAAAAAACTCGGTCACTTCTAACTCTTGTAATAGTAACTACGTCTTCATGCTTAACTTGTTCCCCAATAAAATCCTTTTGGCTGTAGTCACTATCAGCCACTAATACAGATAATTTATCAGAAAATAAAGAACTTTGCCAGATTTTTTTAGTTGTTGATTGCCTTGATTTACTCCTTTATGTTTAGAGGGGAATCGCTCTCCTGATAAGGGGACAGCCCAAGGGACTTTTTCTGTGTCTATTTGGTCAGGTAAAGCGCAGACAACGGAATAACAATGTCCAATATTAATGGGTTTATTTCCCTTAATTGGATTGGGGTAATGAATAAAGGTTTTATCCGCTAACGTTTCGGCAAACGGTCGTGGACAGGGAGTTGTGTCAATACCAAATAAGTTATAATGTTTTGAAGTGGGAGGAATTGTTCTCGATACCGCTGAAAATAAAGTCTCAATTCTCTGTTCATAATTAGGGTCAGTTTGAGTGGGTAAAAACTCTTGAATTCCTCTATATAAACTGTTACAATCTCTTCTAAATAAAGGATTGAGAGACAATTCAACGACTGAGTGAGCTTGTTGGTTACTGGAGAGGGCATCGAGTAATTCTATAATAGTTTCTTTTCTAGCTTTTAGTCCTTGGAAGAGGTTAGACCTCCACACCAGGAATTCCTCGACAGACGTAGCCGTTTCATTTTTGGTCATTTTTAAAATTTATTACCTTATAAATTAGCGGAATATATACGCTAACATCAAAAGAGGTTGTTTGTTACAGTTAAGGCTAATGTCATCACATTCCGAACTTAAGACCAGTCAAGATGTCCACCTGAGAGCCAAACAAATTAAGAGTCTAATTCGCTCTCTTAAACAGAAAATAAAGAAAATTGAACGGGAAGGGGAAGTAGCACCAGCTAATTGTCATATTATTCGTTATCAGGTTAATGGAAAGAGAACAATCTACTGGTATTATAAACTACAGGCTGCTGAATTAATTTTTCCTATGGCCACTAATAATGAGAAAAAAACCAAATATAAATATTTAGGACGAGCCGGAAGTTCTGCTCATATTGATGCTGTAGAAAAACTCACTAGTGCAGCTTAGCAAAAATAATCCACCAGTCACTTATGATCTTTAAAGCCCTTAAATTTCCAAACGAACGGCTTAGCAAAATGTTGATTAAAGTAATCAATAAAATTGAGAATTTTTTTGGATAGTTCTTCAGTTGAACGGACAGTAATTCTTTTGAGTAAACGCCTGACTAAGATCGAAAACCAACACTCAATTTGATTAAGCCACGATGTATGTTTGGGAATATAAACAAAGCGAATTCGATGAGATTCATCTGATAAAAAATCTGCTCTGCTGTCCATAGATTGCAAAATCCCCTCCTTTCCTTTTCTCCCCAAATCAATAGTAATTCCACAGCTTTCTGCTACTAATTTGACTAAGCTTTCCGATTTATGAGTGTTGAGTTGATCTACAATAAAAATCCATTCTGCTTTTTCATCAATCTTAATCGTTCTCTGGATATGTTCAGAAAAATCTTGTTCTGTTCTTGTCGGTCCAATAGAGGGACTAACAACTTTTCCTCTTGCCACATCCCAGTTCGCAATCAAGCTTAAAGTTCCGTGTCTTTCATATTCAAATTCGATTTTTTCTACTTGTTTAGGCTTGATTCTTTTGTTCGGAAATAATCTCTCAAGAGCTTGAATCCCTGTCATTTCATCTGTA
>NZ_AADV02000218.1 GCF_000167195.1 Crocosphaera watsonii WH 8501
GGGGACCACTCTTGGGCGATCGCTTAAATTCCTTTGATCAAGACCATTAATGCTTTCTCCGTTACCTGTTGTTCTTCGGCGGCACTCAGGTTTTCTCTCTCCTCAAACCATCGCGATCGCCACTGACGCACTTGTACTCGGTCTAATTCTAATCTTCGACTAATCGAACTATTGCTCTCTCCTGATGCTGCGGCTAAGATTAGCTTGGCTCGTCTAACAAGGCGATAGGGGTTTGTTGTCCCTCTCACTATTTGTTGGAGTACTGTTTTCTGTAGGCTGGAGAGGTTAATTGGCAATGCTTTTATCATGGACATCAACTTCGAGATTCTTCCGTTAGTTTCATTGAAACACATTGTCGTGGCTAGTCACGAAAGTTTCTGTAAAAATCTGGTGGATTACTTTCGCCAAGCTGCACTAGTCTAGTTCAAAGAGACTTTTCAAGAATAATTACGACCTTGGGGACTTTCGCCAAATTTCCCAAACGTCGAGGTTTTTCTTCCGGACGTATTAAAGGTTACAAAAAAGCCCCACGAACTCGTCATGATGTTATCAAGAAAGGGAGCAAAAAATCAACTGAAAACTTAAAAGCTCCTTAGTTTTCCTCAGAATCTATAGATTAGCCCTATTTGTCAGCCAATTTTATTGACTGATACAGAGCCGATATTTTGGGATTTTAGTTTAGCGTAAAATATACGCCAACAAACTTTTTTGTCCAAAGTCCAAGTTATTAGAAATTCGTAAAATTAGAAACTCATTAATTGAATGTTTATGAGAATTAGTAAGATTTACCTCGATATTTTTCATTAAATACTGCTGTAATTGAAGTCGCTTTCTTTCTTCTTCAATATCTTCTGTTAAATAATTTATAAACTCTATTTTGAAGTCTTGATAGGATGAGGATGCGATTTGACTTAAAAAAATCTTTGACTTACCATTATTAATGTGATTTTTAGTTACTTCTCTAAAGGTTTCTGTCGCTTTGTTGAAAGCTTGATTATTTAATAAGGTAGGATTAGGTATAGACTCAATTATTTGTGGTACTTTGTTTGCTAAGGCTCGAAGACGAGCTACTTCAATTTTTTGTTTTTGAAGTACAATAGTCTTATGTAATTTTTTATTGAAAGACTTTTGTTGACTTCGTTTGAAAGCACCTATAAAATCAATGTATTGCTGAACACTATAATTATTTAGTAAACAATCTTTATACAAAAATGGATAACGACCCAATAAATCTCCCAAAAATTGGGGTTTGTGTTGATGACTATTTTTACCGTGATTGGTAATACGGATTAATCTTTGTAGTTTTAAATATTCAGTAGTTTCTGAAAAATATTGACTCTATTCTTGCCATCTTGTGATAATTTTGTGCTGCTCTATTTGATAAATATTTGTTTGCTTAAATAAATCTAATAACTCAAAAATAGCTGGTCTTGTTTCTTCGTTAATTATCCAATGAGCGATACATACTTGACAAAGACGATTAAAAAATGATGAGCAGTTACTTTTAGCTGTTGGTGCATAAACTAGGTTTTTGACCATTTCTTGAACTTTTTATCAGGATAGTTTGCGACTTCTACTAATAGTAAACGTATCTTAGACAATACCTCAGGGCTAGGCTTAGTCTGTATCAACTTGAGAAAATATTGATAGAGACTATCATCCATCATGATAGTTGCTTCAGATATAGAGCCTAATGTATCAAACCCTCCTTGACTCATCACCATATTCATCACTCCAATTCATATAAGTTCACCCAATTATTACGGAAATTACTGGTAAACTCAATAATAAAAATCAACAGGTTTGTGTGATATATTCTATCGACATTCAATTAAAAATATGATATGCAAACTAAACCCAATAGCATTATCCTATTTTTCTACTTGATTTGTGGAAAAATAGGATGAGCCAGAAAATATTAAAAAGCAGTAAGTGATACTACGTATATTCAGGTAAAAATTTATCTTAGTCTCAAGATATTATTCTAGATTCTAAAGAATTCTACTATCTTCTTGAGAAATAGTAAAAGCAAGCAAACAATTTTCTAAAACTTGGATTAACCAGAGGGACTCTTCTATAGAAGTTGACTCATAGTAGTCAAATATATGAGCTAATCTTTG
Source organism: Crocosphaera watsonii WH 8501 (assembly GCF_000167195.1). Taxonomy (GTDB): domain Bacteria; phylum Cyanobacteriota; class Cyanobacteriia; order Cyanobacteriales; family Microcystaceae; genus Crocosphaera; species Crocosphaera watsonii. Next base: position 2,121 of record NZ_AADV02000218.1, read on the forward strand.
TCGTAAGGAATCTTTTAACTTAGAATTTAAAACAGTCAATTTTAATAGTAAAGCAGTTAACTCAGTAGAGCCTAAATACCGTTGTAGATTAATAAAAGAAAGATGACTTGAGGGGTTAGTTGGATTAACCCAGATTTCTCACAAATTAATTTGAAAGCCCAATCCAGAGATGAAAAATGATAATTTTTAGGACTAATAGAAATTTTGAATATAGATGAATAAAAAAATTGACTTTGATTATCCAAAAATTGAGTTTAAGAGGGAATAATTATATTAACTTTTGATTTTCTCCACTATAAATAAGACTAAATGAAAGTATCAGTCAGTCAACAACTTATGATAGATATCTTTTTTAAAAAACAACTTATTCTACTTATCCAATATTAGGAATAGTTTTAATTCTTTTGTTAGCAATAGACAAAATATCTTGATAAGGACAAGCACTAGCTATAGCGATAATAATTCTTCTACAACTAATCTTTATTCTGGCTCCCAACTTAAGAAGATTTAGACGTATTCTTCCCACAGTTGCTTTAGCCAATGAAGTTTTTTTTAAACAGTGTTGACGAAAAGCATTTATGAGAACATAAGCCCAGGAATGTATCCATAATCTTAGTTGATTACTTTGAAATGTTTGAGTTGAAGTTCTATGAGCTAACAAGTCTAATTGTTGTTCTTTAATCCGATTTTCCATCTCGCCTCTCGGACAGTATTTTTTTGTATAAAGTTTTGAGGGTGGAATTTTTGAAGCGGGCAAAGATGTCACCACATGGCGCATTTTTAAGCCATCACTTCCATAACAAACTTTTGTCACTACTCTTCTTTGACAACTCCATGACTTTTCTGTTTTATAACGAATAGAGCGATACCAAGTAGAAATTAGTACTAATTTTTTAACTTCTTCTAAATCTTCTTTTTTCTGAAATAAACTATCCATTAATTCAGTTATTGGAGCTAGTTTTTTTTCATATTCATGTTTGGCTTTTTCAATTACATCATCCGCTCGTAACTTAAGAACGCCATTTGTTCCCATAGCTATAACATAATCAACTAAAGGCTGATTTTCACAAAAATAGAAGATTTCTTCACGGGCATAGGCACTATCACCCCTAACTAGGATATGAGTCTCTGACCATTTTTCTCTAATTAGTCCGATAATTCTTTGTAATTCGTCTAAGGCTCCATCGGCTGAATCTACATTAGATGAACGAAGTTTAGCAACTAATAAATGATGCCCACAGAAAATATATAAAGGAGCATAACATACTCCGTGATAATAACTATTAAAAAATGCCCCTTCTTGATTACCATGTACTTGGTCATCCGTGACATCCATATCTAATATAATACTTAGGGTTTGCTGAAAAAGTTTCTCCAAAATTTATGCCACTTTTGACCAAGAATTTTCTGACAAATCAATAAGTTTTAGTACATAAAAATTGTTTAAAGTATAATCAAAATTAATGAAAGGCGGTTTGATGAGTTCTCCTGTTCTATTATTGGTAAATAAGGACAAAAAAAGCGACAAAAACTGCCTCAGAAGTTTAGAAAGATTGACAACTAAAAATGTAATAGCAATAGATGTAATGGAGGTTTCAGGGAGTTTTGTCATCACGAGATTTAGGCTAAATCTTCGTTTAGCTTGTCCAAACTTTCCCTCAATAGCATTACGGAAGCATTCATCGGAGTGGGCTTGTTTCTTTTCTTCTTCACTGACATTTTTCGGAGGTCTTCCTAACTTCGGACCACTGATTCTTATCCCTCTTTCCTTACACCAATTTCTGTTTTCCCTAGTTCGATAAATTTTATCTACATGGACGGATTCGGGATAATAGCCAAACGTTTCTTTATACTTTTCTACTTGTTCTTTAAAATGACAAGATTCATTGAAGTTTTCCCAACTTATTTTGTCTAGAAACACATAGTTATCTACACAGCTTACTGAGAGTTTAGCTCCAAACTCTATTGGTTTTCCTGCTTTTCCCCTCACTATTGGACGAATATGCGGTTGAGTTAAACTTACAATTCTTTGAGGAACACTCTGGGTCTTATTCTCCCACATTGACTGTTGTTGTTCATAAACTTTTTTGATAGTCTCTAGACAATTTTTCTGTCTTTTACTCAGATTTTCCAGGGAAGCCCCAGCTTGAATTAAGTCTTCTATATTTCCTAAATTTTTCTTAAGGTATTTTAACTGTTTCCCGATAGCTTTTCTTCTTTCTTGATAAGATACTTTTCGTTTTTTAGCTACTTTTAAGTATTCCTTTCTAGCAATTTTTCTAGAAGTTCTCGGCTTTTTTCTCAATTTTACTCTTAATGGTTTATAAAGATTATCTATTATTCTTTCTGTCTCAATTCTGGCTTGATTTAATATGCCTAAATCCGTTGGGTATTTGATGTCTGCTGGCGCACAAGTCGCATCTAAAATTAGTTTACCTTTATTTTTTATTTTTTCTCCTTTTTCTTGGAGACAATCCTTTTTTTTTACTTCTTTATCACTCTTGTCTATTTCTCTTTTTACTATTTTTTTATTGATTTTGTTTATCAATTCTCCATCAATTCTTTTCCTAAAATGAACTAGCATTGAAGATTCCAGTGGTGGCTCTTGTTGATAACAATTTAAACCTATAAAGTATTGTAGATAGGGATTTTCTCTAATCTGTTCTATAGTTTCTCTATCACTTGTTCCTAATTTTTCCTTAATAATTAATGTCCCTAATGCCATTCTAAATAGTTTGGCTGGCGCACCTTTTTCTGCTGAAAAAAGTTTAGCATATTCTTCCTCAAAATCATCCCAAGGTATCAACTCTGCCATGATTACCCAACGATTATTGGGGGACAATTTGCCCTCGAAAGGTAATTCAAATTTTTCTGGGGGCGGTAAAGGTTGCTCCTCTTTTCGATACATTTGTTCTTGACCAACAACTGGGAGGTGTTTCTACCAATTATAGCGGTTTGTAGCCGACAAAGCTGATCTTTTTTGCGATCGCGAATATGGGTGTAACCTTTTAAAGAATAGGGTTTTGCTTTTATTCAGCAAACCCTAATTAGGGGGACTGTGTCACCATTGGGTAAGGTAATAGGGTAGGATCTTAAGTCCTGCACAGATTTAGTGCTACCAAGAGTACGGACATTTTGTTCAGTGCCACCGATTTCTGAACGTCCCCCTGGTAAATTGATGTTAAAGTTACAAATTTGCTCGTTAACCTGGGTGGCGGTAATACCATAGGCTAATAGTCGATTTGGATCTAAATCAACTCTAAGGTGATTTCCGAGAAAGCTTTTCCCATAGGGGGTAATCGCTTGGACTAAAGGCTTTCAAGAAATAAAAGGAACAGAGAGTTAGCGGATCTTTGTACACAACTTTAAAATTTCATAATTGGCTTGTCTGAAAAAACAGAAGAAATAGATTAAAATGAAGAGGTAAAAAGATTAGAGAGAGTAAATTGAAGCTAAAACAGACAAATAATCCCTTAACCCCGTCGATGGTCGATGATTTACGTTTAGCAGCCTCAAAAATGACGGGAGCAGAGCGTCGTTCATTTCAAGCTGAAATGTGTCTCAAGTATTGTGGAGGAAGTGCCAGACAAACCGAAATCGTGTTTGGTTGAGGGAGAAAAAATGTTCAACTTGGATTACATGAAAAACGAACTGGGATAGTGTGTTTAGGATTACAATCAGTCAATAGTGGATGTAAAAAATGGGAGGAAAGATACCCAATAGTTGCCCAATCATTGAAAGAAATAGCCGAAGCTCACGCACAACAAAACCCCACATTTAATAACCCCATTGCCCATACAAGATTAACGGCGGCTGAAGCCATTA
>NZ_AADV02000217.1 GCF_000167195.1 Crocosphaera watsonii WH 8501
CGATCCGGGTCCATTGATAGAGGTTCAGACATGGCGGCGATCGCTTTGAGTACAAACCCAGCTAGCATCGCTAAACTGATACGACGCTTAATAGCATTCTCAGTCCAGGCTCTGGGCATTTCCATCCCCGCACTATCCTGGGCAACATAGAAGTTAGTTTCCACGGGGAAGCGATGCTTATACCCCAACCAAATCTGTTCAGTAGTTAGGGTTTGCTGAAAAAGTTTCTCCAAAATTTATGCCACTTTTGACCAAGAATTTTCTGACAAATCAATAAGTTTTAGTACATAAAAATTGTTTAAAGTATAATCAAAATTAATGAAAGGCGGTTTGATGAGTTCCTCTGTTCTATTATTAGTAAATAAGGACAAAAAAAGCGACAAAAACTGCCTCAGAAGTTTACAAAGATTGACAACTAAAAATGTAATAGCAATAGATGTAATGGAGGTTTCAGGGAGTTTTGTCATCACGAGATTTAGGCTAAATCTTCGTTTAGCTTGTCCAAACTTTCCCTCAATAGCATTACGGAAGCATTCATCGGAGTGGGCTTGTTTCTTTTCTTCTTCACTGACATTTTTCGGAGGTCTTCCTAACTTCGGACCACTGATTCTTATCCCTCTTTCCTTACACCAATTTCTGTTTTCCCTAGTTCGATAAATTTTATCTACATGGACGGATTCGGGATAATAGCCAAACGTTTCTTTATACTTTTCTACTTGTTCTTTTAAATGACAAGATTCATTGAAGTTTTCCCAACTTATTTTGTCTAGAAACACATAGTTATCTACACAGCTTACTGAGAGTTTAGCTCCAAACTCTATTGGTTTTCCTGCTTTTCCCCTCACTATTGGACGAATATGCCGTTGAGTTAAACTTACAATTCTTTGAGGAACACTCTGGGTCTTATTCTCCCACATTGACTGTTGTTGTTCATAAACTTTTTTGATAGTCTCTAGACAATTTTTCTGTCTTTTACTCAGATTTTCCTGGGAAGCCCCAGCTTGAATTAAGTCTTCTATATTTCCTAAATTTTTCTTAAGGTATTTTAACTGTTTCCCGATAGCTTTTCTTCTTTCTTGATAAGATACTTTTCGTTTTTTAGCTACTTTTAAGTATTCCTTTCTAGCAATTTTTCTAGAAGTTCTCGGCTTTTTTCTCAATTTTACTCTTAATGGTTTATAAAGATTATCTATTATTCTTTCTGTCTCAATTCTGGCTTGATTTAATATGCCTAAATCCGTTGGGTATTTGATGTCTGCTGGCGCACAAGTCGCATCTAAAACTAGTTTACCTTTATTTTTTATTTTTTCTCCTTTTTCTTGGAGACAATCCTTTTTTTTTACTTCTTTATCACTCTTGTCTATTTCTCTTTTTACTATTTTTTTATTGATTTTGTTTATCAATTCTCCATCAATTCTTTTCCTAAAATGAACTAGCATTGAAGATTCCAGTGGTGGCTCTTGTTGATAACAATTTAAACCTATAAAGTATTGTAGATAGGGATTTTCTCTAATCTGTTCTATAGTTTCTCTATCACTTGTTCCTAATTTTTCCTTAATAATTAATGTCCCTAATGCCATTCTAAATAGTTTGGCTGGCGCACCTTTTTCTGCTGAAAAAAGTTTAGCACATTCTTCCTCAAAATCATCCCAAGGTATCAACTCTGCCATGATTACCCAACGATTATTGGGGGACAATTTGCCCTCGAAAGGTAATTCAAATTTTTCTGGGGGCGGTAAAGGTTGCTCCTCTTTTCGATACATTTGTTCTTGACCAACAACTGGGAGGTGTTTCTACCAATTATAGCGGTTTGTAGCCGACAAAGCTGATCTTTTTTGCGATCGCGAATATGGGTGTAACCTTTTAAAGAATAGGGTTTTGCTTTTATTCAGCAAACCCTAAGTATCTCCATGAGTTCGCCAATATTGACCTGGAAAATCGGGTAATGCGACTAAAAAACAGTCATCTTCATCTGACCATTGAATGATTATTCTATATCTGAACTTCCCCCATACATATCTACTATAGAGCCTTGAAACCCTTATCTATGAAGGGATACAGCGATTAGACTCCGGTGCTGTACCCATGTATATGATAACATATCTTAATGGACAGGGATTCTCTCTATTTGCTAAAATAGTAGTCATGTATATGGAGCGAGTTCCGAATAGAAATTCCCCCCCGGCTGTTCTGCTTCGTGAATCTTACAGAGAAGGAGAGAGAGTCAAAAAAAGAACCCTGGCAAATCTATCAACATTGCCAGATGAAGTTGTTGATAATATGAAACTGGTATTAAAAGGGGCGAAAGTTTCAATGACTGAAACGATACCCGATAATTTTGAGGTGATAAGAAGTCGTCCTCATGGTCATGTGATGGTTATATTAGAAACCATTAAAAAGTTAGGGTTAGATAAGATAATTGCCAAAACTTCTTCTCGAACTAGAAACTTAGTTTTGGGTATGATAATTGCGAGAATTATCAATCCTAAATCTAAATTAGCCACAGCCAGAGGATTTCATGAGAAAACTTTTAGTAATAGTTTAGGAAAAGTGTTAAACTTAGAAAAAGCTGATGAAGACGAACTCTATGATGCTTTGGATTGGTTAGTCAATAAACAAGAGAAAATTGAAAATAAATTAGCTAGTCTTCATCTCAATAATGGCTCATTAGTTTTATATGATGTCACCTCAACCTACCTAGAAGGGAACGGATGTGAATTAGGAAAATATGGATATAATCGAGATAAGAAGAAGGGAAAAACCCAAATAGTCTTTGGACTACTTTGTGACCAAAATGGTTGTCCTGTCGCTGTAGAAGTTTTTGAAGGAAACACCTCGGATACTAGCACATTAGAAAGTCAAATAGAGAAAGTTAGGAAACGATTTGAGGTTAAGAATGTGGTGTGGGTGACAGATAGAGGTATTTTAACGTCTTCAAATATTAAAGAGTTGGTGAAACCAGTAGAAGGATTGGATTATATCAGTGGCTTAACTAAGGCAAGCATTAGAAAATTAGCCGAAGTAGAGGCTATTCAACTAGGATTATTTGATGAAGTTAATCTCGTTGAATTTGAAAGCGAAGATTACCCAAATGAAAGATTAATTGCTTGTCGAAATCCTTTGATTGCTGCTAAAAATAGGAAACAAAGAGAAGCTCTATTAAAAATAGCGGAAGAACAATTTGAGTTAATTATCAAAGCCACCAAAAGGGAAAAAAGAGCTTTGAAAGGAGCGGATAAAATAGCCTTAAGGGTGGCTAAGTTATTAAACAAGTATAAAATCAATAAATACTATAATTTAGACATCACATATTCAGGATTTACTTATGAGCGTAAACAAGAGTTGATTGACCAAGAAATTGCTCTAGACGGGGTTTATATTCTTAGAAATTCTGTAGATGAAACTCTAATGGATGGATTTGAAGTTGTCAAAGCTTATAAAAGTTTATCTTCGTTGGAAGAAGCTTTCCGTTGTTATAAATCTATTGATTTAAAAGTGCGTCCTATTTATCATTATAAGGGAGACAGAGTTAAGGCACATATTTTCTTATGTATGTTGGCTTATTACGTTGAATGGCATTTAAAACAAAAATTAGCCCCTTTATTATTTGAAGATGAAGAAATTGATAATAACTATCAGGATGTCATAAAAGCTCGTCGTAGTAATTCTGCTGTTGCTAAAGATAGAAAAAAACGCACCGAAGATAACTTACCAGTTCACAGCTTTCGTACTTTACTAGAAGATTTGGGAACAATTTGCTTGAACACAGTTGAGTGTTCTTTAGAGAGTGGAAAATACGTTTTTGACAAGATAACTCGACCTACTGAAGTGCAACAAAAGGCATTAGATTTATTAAGCATTTCTTCTGTTTGTACCCATTAATAACCCCTAGCTAATTCGGTGTATCCCTCATGCAGCATACGTTATCGGGTTTTGTCAAAGGGGAAGTTCAGCTATATTTAATTTCTTCCATTTTTTTCTGTAGTTTTTTTCATTCATTTTTCAAAGATACTTTTTTTCCTAAGCGATAAGAAGTCAAAGAACTATTACGAATTTCTAACTCTACTTGTGCAATTAGCTCATCTAATGCTAGGTTAAGGTTGTCAAATTTTTGGATCGCTTTCTATTTGTTTCATTCTAACTCTAATAGCTTCTGTATCTGTGGGATGTTTACGGATATAGTTTCGTAATTCTTTGGTTGTCATTTGTTCAAATTTTTTCATGATACAAATCTCCAATTGCTTTTTTTGATGTAAAATTTTCAATTTTTTTTGAAGCGTTTAAAATTTCGATTCCGATGACGTTTCCCTGTGCATCATAATCTAATATTACTCCCGGACTGATAGCATCACTTTCTTCAATTTCTGCTACACCCCAATTAATTCTTAATACATCAATTTCTCTATCATATTTAGCTTCCATTGTTTAATCTCCTGTATTTGTTTAATTTGCTAGTAAAGTAAACAGTAACGATTTTGTTTGGTTTAACTAAATAATTATACTGTAAATGTAGGGGTCAACGGCCGTTGACCCCTACTCATTTTTCAATTCTTCTAACACTTCATCGGTAAAAGGATTTTCACCTTTTTTAAGGGTCTCTATCCATTGTTTAAACTTAGTCTTAAGTTCATAATCAAGAATATTAGGATTACTTATTAAAATTTCTAAATCTTTAATAGCATCATCAAAGTTTCCAGTTAATGCTTTTGCTATTCCTCTAACTCCTTTAGCTAATTCTATCTCGTCTTTCTCTGTAGAAGTTTTAACGGCATTTTCACAAGCAAATAATACGTCATTGACCTGTTTATTTAAAGTGCCTCGTAAACACAAAGTCAACCATGATTCAGAATCTATTTTAAGCTCAGGATAAAATTCTTCTGCCGTTTTATAAGCAATTAAGGCTTGCTCTATTTTATCAGCTTGAACTAAATTTACTCCTCTTTCAATTAATGCTTGTGCTATTTCTTGTTTATCTTCTTCTATATCAAGATTTTGATCAAGTTTCTTTGCCTTATTCAATTTCTGTTTAGCCATTGAAAGATCATCATTTATATTATCACTTTTCTCCTCTAACATTATTCCTCTTGCTTGCTTAACTAAAGCAGACGCAGTTAACTGATTAACTTATTGTTGTAAGGATTTTATATTGAGTTCTTTATCTAATTTTTTAGCTGCCTTTAATTTACGGTTAGCAGCTTTAATCTCTCCTGTTTCCTTAGCAATAGCAAAACCCTTTCTCACTAAAAACTCTGCTTTTTCCTCATCACTCCAACCCCCATATTTTAAGCAAGTTTTGGCGTAACTGCTCACCGCAACAAAAAAGTCTTATTGAAAAGCACTACAAACAACATCAGTTGAGTCAACAAAAATATAAGCCCTGTGATTTAGCGTAAAATTTAAGCTAATTTATTACGGCTATTTTAATGACTAACATTCCCAGAATCAAGTCTTTTAAAAACCTCAAATAAAAACAACAATATGAGAAAAAAAAGAATAGTAAGATAGTTTTTTGTTAGCGGAGATTATCCGCTAACCCTGTGTATTTTTGTGCAGAGAGATAGGGGGATCAAGAAAAATCTATCCCCTATCGGCTCCGGAGCCTTTTACATCTCTAATCCTGGGGGACTCCGACCAGCTAATGAAAATAATTCGCATAATTGGACAATGGCATTTTGCCCCTGTAATCTCATGGTCTCTAAAAACTGAACATTTGGGTGACTAACTCTGCACCCCAGTCGCTTCTTGCTCCCCCACTTACTTGCGTGAATGACAATGGGACGTAAAGCTCTCTCAGCATCATTATATCTGGTTTGACTTTCAGATAGTTAGAAAGTGAACACTCTTCCAATGACGTTGAGACGGTAATCATCTTGNGCACATAAGGCATCCTTTTTTGGAGTGCTTTAAAATCTTTGCAGGGAGTTCTGACTTCGTCTTTTGAACCTAAGCTCAAGGTTAAATTCAACCTATATGACAATAGGGAACGCCGTTGTTAAATTGTGTAATTGGAGAAATTCAATCCTTGAAAA
>NZ_AADV02000216.1 GCF_000167195.1 Crocosphaera watsonii WH 8501
ATAGCTCAGGTCGGTACCTATTTCATCAATTAGACCAGCTACTATCCCTAAATGGTCTAAATTTTTAACTTGTATTTCTTCTAAATAAGACATTTTTCGCTCTTTTTTTACAGAGGAAACAACTTAAACAATTATCCCACTTTTTTGTCTTCAAGAGCTTAAGCAATTATACTTAATTATTAAACCCAGGCTTGTATTATTTAATGCTACTTTTTGAAGTGCGGAATCTGGGATTGAAGATTCCAGTGGTGGCTCTTGTTGATAACAATTTAAACCTATAAAGTATTGTAGATAGGGATTTTCTCTAATCTGTTCTATAGTTTCTCTATCACTTGTTCCTAATTTTTCCTTAATAATTAATATCCCTAATGCCATTCTAAATAGTTTGGCTGGCGCACCTTTTTCTGCTGAAAAAAGTTTAGCATATTCTTCCTCAAAATCATCCCAAGGTATCAACTCTGCCATGATTACCCAACGATTATTGGGGGACAATTTGCCCTCGAAAGGTAATTCAAATTTTTCTGGGGGCGGTAAAGGTTGCTCCTCTTTTCGATACATTTGTTCTTGACCAACAACTGGGAGGTGTTTCTACCAATTATAGCGGTTTGTAGCCGACAAAGCTGATCTTTTTTGCGATCGCGAATATGGGTGTAACCTTTTAAAGAATAGGGTTTTGCTTTTATTCAGCAAACCCTAAGTAACTGCCGTCGGTTTGGGGTAAGACTGCGTTCATTGGTGCAGTTAGGGTTCTGCTGCTATTGGTGACAATATCCACTGATAAGAACATTCCTGGTTTAAGAGCAGTTTGTCTGGGTAAATCAACCGCAACCGTAGCTTGACGGGATGTTTCATCAACAATGGGTTCGATTTCCCTTACTTTCCCCTGAAGTTTGAGATTACTGTCTGCATCAGAGGTTATCTTCACCGTTTGCCCTGGACGAATCAAAGTCAATTGGGTTTCGGGAATTTTCACTTGTAATTCTAAGCGGTTATTTTCGATGATTGTAAACAATGCCTGGGATGACTTGGTAATATCTCCCACCCTTGCCTCAGGTTGAGATATTTTGCCACCCACAGGGCTAATTATTTTGGTGTCCTTAAGTCTGGCTGCATTAATCTGATACTGTGCTTTTGCCTCTGCTAGTTCTGCCACTGCCTGGGCAATAACTTCCTTTCTCGGCCCGGCTTCTAACTTAGAGAGTTGTTCCTGTGCCTCTTGAAAACTGGCCTTAAATTGTTGTAATATCCCTTATTTAATTTGTGCATCATTGAGCAATTCATCGAGGCGATCGCGAGTAATTGCCCCATCAACTTCCAAACTGCGATTCCTCTCCACTCGCCTTTGGGCCAGGGCCAAATCTGCCTCAGCTTGGGTGATTTGAGCTTGGATCTGTTGAACACTGGCTCTAGCTTGAGCAATTTCTTCAGCACGATTACCTGCCCGAAGTTCAGCTAAACGGGCTTCTCGTTGGGCTATGGTAGCTTGAGCCTGTTGTAGTTGGGCTGACTCTACTGAGTTATCTAAGGTGGCTAATAGTTGGCCTGGTTTGACAATGTCTCCTTCATCGACGAAAATTCTCTAAATTTGCAATCCGTTTGCTGGAGAGAGAATGGGAATCGATTCAAAAGCAGCAACGGTTCCCGTTGCTTTGAGGGTTCGATTGACAAAGTCAACGTCAACTCTGCCGACTGTTACCCTCTGAGCAGTGCCTTGAGTCTCAGTGAGGACTAGGGTGCCTGAATCTGAGCTTGTTTCTGGGGAAACTGAGACCAATTTTGTTATTGCCAATGTCCCGATTATACCTACCCCTATACCCAACACAAGTTCCCGTACTTTTATTCTCGAAGGGGTTTGTTTTGCTGGCAAATTTTCAGAGGATACTAATTTCAGGGACGAGTTTTCCTCCGTTGATTTTGTTCTATCCTCTGATGGGGAGTAATTTTCTTTCGATGAGTCTTGGATCACAGCTATTGCTCAGTAATTTTTAGGGAACAAACTACTTCTAATTATCCCTGTTTTTTTCCTAGTTGTCCACTAAAATCTGTATACAGTGCCCAGTCATGATATCTGAGTTTTATCAGTTTTATTTAGCAGCAATGAATGATTTTTCTGAACAAATAGCGGCTTTATCTCCCTCCGAAGCAATGAACTCGGAACAGCGTAGTCAACCCACAAGAGAGAATCAAATCAAGGCAGAAAAAATATCTACAGAGCAGAGAATACTACAATACTTCAAACCGGAGGAGATTCAGCGAGGAACTTTTACCCAACCTGATATTAGTTTAGATGCCCTAGCGCAACAATTTAAAAGGAGCGAACTCCCTACTTATCCTATAACTGTTGACGACTACTATCGGCAATTGTTTCAAGAGGTGCTACCTTATGCTATAGATACCGGATCTCCTACCTATATTGGACACATGACATCGGCTTTGCCAGATTTTCTCCACGATATGAGTAAGCTGATTTCAAAATTGAACCAAAATCTAGTCAAAATTGAAACCTCCAAATCTTTGCTATTTTTGGAAAGGGAGGCGATCGCTATGTTGCATCGTCTTGTATATAACTTTTCAGAGGAATTTTACACAGAAAATATTCAACAAAAAAATCGTAATTTAGGCATTGTCACAACGGGAGGAACCACTGCCAATATTAGTGCTTTATTATGTGCGCGCAATGCAGGATTATTAAGTAAAGAGAACTCGACAGAGTTGTTAAAAGAAAGTTTATACAAAGTTTTGAGTAAAAAGGGCTATGAAGATATGGTTATTATTGGCTCTAGATTAATGCACTATTCCCTTAATAAAGCTGCTTCAATATTGGGTTTGGGAACTGATAATATTATTTTTGTTGATAATAACAGTGAAGGAAAATTAAACTGTAAGCAGCTTGAAGAAAAAATACAAGAATGTCAAGAAAATCGCCTATTCATCCTCGCCCTTATTGGTATTGCCGGCACAACAGAAACCGGTCAAATAGATCCCTTATGGAAACTAGGAGAGATTGCCGAGAAATATAATATCCATTTTCATGTAGATGGTTCTTGGGGTGTTCCCACTATCTTTTCTGACAAGCATAAAGGCAAATTAAAAGGTATAGAAAAGGCTGATTCTGTTACCATTTGCGGTCATAAACAGTTATATCTACCCCAAGGAATTAGTATTTGTCTCTTCAAAGATCCTCAACTATTAAATTATGCTGCAACTACCGCCCGTTATCAGGCTCAGCAAGACACCTATGATCTAGGAAGATTTACTATTGAAGGGTCTAGATCGGCACTTTCTTTGTGCTTACATGGTGCCCTTCATATTATTGGTAAAAAAGGATACGAAATGCTGATTGAACAAGGCATATATCAAGCTCAATACTTTGCTCGAAAAATTGACAAATTGAAGTCATTTGAACTGATACTAGAACCTACTTTAAATATTGTTAACTATCGATATATTCCTGATTATTTAAGAGATAAACTTAGAAAAAAAATGTTAACTAATGCTGAAATAGAAAGACTTAATCAAATCAATCAAGAGATACAACAAGAACAATTTGAACAAGGAAAAACTTTTGTTTCTAAAACAATCTTATTTGATCCAAAATATAGTAAAAAAATAATTGTTTTTCGCACTGTTCTATCTAATCCTAATACAACTGCCACTGATCTAGATAATGTTCTTGAAGATCAACTAAGAATTGTTGATAAAATTCAAAGGACAAAGGGGGGATAGGGGAGACTGGGTGACTTGGTGACTTGGTGACTGGGTGACTGGAAGATGGGGGAGAAAATATTACTATTCTTTACTTCCCACTCCCTACCCTTATTTTGTTAAAATTAAGTATCAGAGAGATTCTGTTAGTCAATGTACACATAACCACAAAAAATGAGTAATACCAAGAAAAAATTAACAATTATTGGCGCAGGATTGTGGGGACAAGCACTAGCAAAATTAGCTCAATATAATGACCAGAATAATGTAAAAATTTGGTCACGAACAAGTAGTGAATCTCTAGCTTCAGTTGTTCAAGAAGCAGATGTAATTCTCTCTGCTGTTTCTATGAAAGGAGTCAGACTCACTGTAGAAAAATTAACAGCTTTAACTATTCCTGAAGAGACTATTTTTATTAGTGCCACCAAAGGGTTAGAAACAAAAACCCTTCTTACCCCTTCACAAATCTGGCAAAAAAGCTTTCCTTCTCATCCTGTTGTTGTTTTATCGGGGCCTAATTTATCAAAAGAAATACAACAAAGATTACCTGCTGCTACTGTGGTAGCTAGTGAGGATGTTGTCGCTGCTGCTAAAGTTCAAGAAATCTTTTCTTCTGATATTTTTCGGGTTTATTCTAATCAAGATCCCATCGGAACAGAATTAGGAGGAACTCTAAAAAATGTTATGGCGATCGCTTCTGGTGTTTGCGATGGTTTACAGTTAGGAACCAATGCTAAATCTGCTCTCTTAACCCGTGCTTTACCAGAAATGATTCGCATTGGAACCGAGTTAGGAGCATCAAGAGAAACCTTTTTTGGACTATCAGGATTGGGGGATTTAATCGCTACTTGCTATAGTCCTTTATCCCGTAACTATCGGGTAGGTTATGGTTTATCAGAAGGAAAAACTTTAGAACAGATTTTAATAGAATTAGGCAGTACCGCAGAGGGTATTAATACAGCTAATGTCCTAATAGAATTAGCCCAAAAACATAGAATAGCTATCCCTATTTCTCGTCAAGTTTATCAACTCATCAACGGCGAAACAACCCCCCAAGAAGCGGTAAAAGAGTTAATGGCGAGAGATTTAAAAGCAGAGTTTGATGTTTTATCGTGAGCAAAAAACTGAAATCAATTATTTCTACAAGTGTAGCTTAAGTTTTTTCCTTCACCCGCTTCGCACATTGTCCTAACCGTCTTGGCGGTTGCTATAGTATAGCGAAGTATAGGGCAAACGCCCTATTGCATAAAAAAATTATCATAGTGTTATGTCCCAGATTCCGCACTTCAAAAAGTAGCATTAAATACTACAAGCCTGGGGTTAACAATTAAGTATAATTGCTTAAGCTCTTGAAGACAAAAAAGTGGTATAATTGTTTAAGTTGTTTCCTCTGTAAAAAAAAGAGCGAAAAATGTCTTATTTAGAAGAAATACAAGTTAAAAATTTAGACCATTTAGGGATAGTAGCTGGTTTAATTGATGAAATAGGAATAGTCAAAATAATTAATAATAAATTAGGAATAGATGTTAGAGAAAAAATCTCAGCAGGTACAGTAGTTAAGTCTATTTTAATCAATGGACTAGGATTTGTTTCAAGACCTCTATATTTATTCAGTCAGTTTTTTCAAGATAAAGCCATTGAGAAATTGTTAGGAGAAAGAATTAAACCTGATTACCTTAATGATGATAAAATTGGGAGAGTAATGGATGAATTATATAAATATGGACTAAATGATATTTTTATTGAAGTAGTTTTAGAAGTAATTAAAAAAATTAAAATAGACCTTAAATACTCCCATTTAGATTCCACATCATTTCATTTAGATGGAGAATATAAAAGGGAAGAAGATAAAGAGAAACAGGAAGAAGAAAAAATTATTAAAGAAAGACCAATTTTTATTAAGAAAGGATATTCTCGGGATCATAGACCAGACTTAAAACAATGTGTCTTGGATTTAATAACAAGCCAAGATGGAGATATTCCATTATTTGTGAGAGTAGGAGATGGAAATGAATCTGATAAAGCTGTATTTGGAAAAGTTTTAGTAGAATTCAAAAAGCAAATAAAGTTTGATAGTATCATGATTTGTGATAGTGCTTTATATGGTCAAGAAAATCTCCAACTAATCCAACATTTAAAATGGATAACGAGAGTTCCAATGACCATAAAAAAAGCAAAAGAATTAGTGCAAAATATCGAGGTGGAAGACGTAAACGATGACGATAACGAAAAAGAAGTGACCTAAATTAGAAAGTTTACCTGGAAGAAGAATTGTTACTATGGTGGATCCAGCAAATTGGTAAAATCTGAGTGAACAAGACGAAAGTGTTTGGAAACTTGAAAACAATTCCCAGAAGAAAAAACCCAAATTCTTAAGAATCCTTCGAAATTGAATCTCA
>NZ_AADV02000215.1 GCF_000167195.1 Crocosphaera watsonii WH 8501
GCGATTAGTTACTGGTATTGGTGAAGGAAAACGCAAAGACCAACTGCAACAAATTTCCCCAGAAGCAACAGAAACCGCTACCCCTGTCACTCGTTAAAATAGTAGGGTGGGCATTGCCCACCATCAGCTAAAAAAAATTAGGGGTTTCATAAACCTAGTGCAGCTTGGCGAAAGTAATCCACCAGATTTTTACAGAAACTTTCGTGACTAGCCACGACAATGTGTTTCAATGAAACTAACGGAAGAATCTCGAAGTTGATGTCCATGATAAAAGCATTGCCAATTAACCTCTCCAACCTACAGAAAACAGTACTCCAACAAATAGTGAGAGGGACAACAAACCCCTATCGCCTTGTTAGACGAGCCAAGCTAATCTTAGCCGCAGCATCAGGAGAGAGCAATAGTTCGATTAGTCGAAGATTAGAATTAGACCGAGTACAAGTGCGTCAGTTGCGATCGCGATGGTTTGAGGAGAGAGAAAAACTGAGTGCCGCCGAAGAACAACAGGTAACGGAGAAAGCATTAATGGTCTTGATCAAAGGAATTTTAAGCGATCGCCCAAGACCTGGAACAACAAAATCCTTTACGGTCGAACAAGTAGTCCAGATTGTAGAGATCGCTTGTGAAGAATGTGAAAAATCAGACAGACCAGTGAGCCATTGGACACCTTCAGAGTTGGCGGATGAAGCCATAAAAAGAGGAATTGTCGAAAAGATTTCCCCCCGTAGTGTGGGGCGTTTTTTAAAAAGAAGCGACATTACAACCACATCTCGTTCGTTACTGGTTAAATGCCAAAATTGATGATCCCTTAAAATTTAAAATTGGACTTTGAATAAAAAACAATTGTTAGCGTAAATTTTACGCTAAACATATCTCCAGAGCTAAAATAGAGAATTAAGGTGATTTTAAAAACTCTCTTTCCATCTTTTTAGGGGATTTTAAATATAAAATAGCTTCATTCAGTTTCGGTTCCAATATAGATATCTAAGTAGCTTTCAGTTAGAGATTGAATGACTCGTTCTAATTCATCAATGAGATTTCTTCTAGTGAGTTTTTCTACAGCATCAATATGAGCAGAACTTCCGGCTCGTCCTAAATATTTATATTTGGTTTTTTTCTCATTATTAGTGCCCATAGGAAAAATTGATTCAGCAGCCTGTAGTTTATAATACCAGTAGATTGTTCCCTTTCCATTAACCTGATAACGAATAATATGACAATTAGCTGGTGCTACTTCCCCTTCCCGTTCAATTTTCTTTATTTTCTGTTTAAGAGAGCGAATTAGACTCTTAATTTGTTTGGCTCTCAGGTGGACATCTTGACTGGTCTTAAGTTCGGAATGTGATGACATTAGCCTTAACTGTAACAAACAACCTCTTTTGATGTTAGCGTATATATTCCGCTAATTTATAAGGTAATAAATTTTGAAAATGACCAAAAATGAAACGGCTACGTCTGTCGAGGAATTCCTGGTGTGGAGGTCTAACCTCTTCCAAGGACTAAAAGCTAGAAAAGAAACTATTATAGAATTACTCGATGCCCTCTCCAGTAACCAACAAGCTCACTCAGTCGTTGAATTGTCTCTCAATCCTTTATTTAGAAGAGATTATAACAGTTTATATAGAGGAATTCAAGAGTTTTTACCCACTCAAACTGACCCTAATTATGAACAGAGAATTGAGACTTTATTTTCAGCGGTATCGAGAACAATTCCTCCCACTTCAAAACATTATAACTTATTTGGTATTGACACAACTCCCTGTCCACGACGGTTTGCCGAAACGTTAGCGGATAAAACCTTTATTCATTACCCCAATCCAATTAAGGGAAATAAACCCATTAATATTGGACATTGTTATTCCGTTGTCTGCGCTTTACCTGACCAAATAGACACAGAAAAAGTCCCTTGGGCTGTCCCCTTATCAGGAGAGCGAGTCCCCTCTAAACATAAAGGAGTAAATCAAGGCAATCAACAACTAAAAAAAATCTGGCAAAGTTCTTTATTTTCTGATAAATTATCTGTCTTAGTGGCTGATAGTGACTACAGCCAAAAGGATTTTATTGGGGAACAAGTTAAGCATGAAGACCTAGTTACTATTACAAGAGTTAGAAGTGACCGAGTTTTTTATCGTCAATTTATTCGGGACCCAAATCAAGCCAAAACTTCGGGACATCCCCGTTGGTATGGGGATAAATTTGACCTTAAAGATGACCAAACTTGGACTGAACCTGATGAAGTTCATCCTGTTCCCTTTACAATGAAAAAAGGTCGTCAATTAACAGTGACTATTTCGGGATGGAAACAGATGTTAATGAGAGGAACTAAAAACTATAAAATGAACAATCACCCCTTTACTTTACTCCAGATTGTTGTCAGAGATCAAGAAAGAAATAGTATTTGGAAACCTATGTGGCTTATTGTTATTGGTTCTCGGCGCGATGAGTTAAGTTTAGTTGATTGTTATCAGTGTTATCGACAACGTTATGACATGGAACATCTTTTTCGATTTGGTAAACAAAGATTATTGATGACATCTTATTTAACTCCCGATGTACATCATGAAGAAAATTGGTTTAAACTAACACTTCTTTCTTATGTAAATTTGTGGGCTGCCAGAAAATTAGCTGTGGTTTTACCCCGTGATTGGGAACAGTATTTGAAGACTAATAAATCCATCAAAATCACCCCTAGTCTAGTTCAAAGAGACTTTTCAAGAATAATTACGACCTTGGGGACTTTCGCCAAATTTCCCAAACGTCGAGGTTTTTCTTCCGGACGTATTAAAGGTTACAAAAAAGCCCCACGAACTCGTCATGATGTTATCAAGAAAGGGAGCAAAAAATCAACTGAAAACTTAAAAGCTCCTTAGTTTTCCTCAGAATCTATAGATTAGCCCTATTTGTTAGCCAATTTTATTGACTGATACAGAGCCGATATTTTGGGATTTTAGTTTAGCGTAAAATATACGCTAACAAACTTTTTTTGTCCAAAGTCCAATTAAAAAGCAAGTCAAATATATCTGTGAACTTCATCAAGAAGCTAAAACTTTGTTAGAACAAGGAATTCATTTAATTAGTACAGATTAAATGACAGGGATTCAAGCTCTTGAGAGATTATTTCCGAACAAAAGAATCAAGCCTAAACAAGTAGAAAAAATCGAATTTGAATATGAAAGACACGGAACTTTAAGCTTGATTGCGAACTGGGATGTGGCAAGAGGAAAAGTTGTTAGTCCCTCTATTGGACCGACAAGAACAGAACAAGATTTTTCTGAACATATCCAGAGAACGATTAAGATTGATGAAAAAGCAGAATGGATTTTTATTGTAGATCAACTCAACACTCATAAATCGGAAAGCTTAGTCAAATTAGTAGCAGAAAGCTGTGGAATTACTATTGATTTGGGAAGAAAAGGAAAGGAGGGGATTTTGCAATCTATGGACAGCAGAGCAGATCTTTTATCAGATGAATCTCATCGAATTCGCTTTGTTTATATTCCCAAAAATACATCGTGGTTTAATCAAATTGAGTGTTGGTTTTCGATCTTAGTCCGGCGTTTACTCAAAAGAATTACTGTCCGTTCAACTGAAGAACTATCCCAAAAAATTCTCAATTTTATTGATTACTTTAATCAACATTTTGCTAAGCCGTTCGTTTGGAAATTTAAGGGCTTTAAAGATCATAAGTGACTGGTGGATTATTTTTGCTAAGCTGCACTAGACGCTCACGCTTACAGACTTCCTTCTAGTAAGGGTTGTAAGTTACTCCTGAAGTGGGACAAATCGCCCCTACTAAAAATAAGTAAAAATACGGGGGCGATTTTTCCTGCGTCTGTCTCTAAACTAGCTAGTTTTATCGAAGTTGCAAGATGTGAGATAAACTTAAACTTTTTGCTTGAGAAAAATTCCGCTTATTCCTATGACAATTAAACCAAAAACAGCACTGGGTTCTGGAACTCCTAAGGCTTCTAAAGCCAAATTACTAATTAGTTGATGGCCTCTAGTAGTAGGATGAATACTATCCCAGAAAAGATATTCATCGGGGTTAGAACAAGGTACTACTCCAGAAAGACAGCTATCAGTTACATTAGTAAACCCAAAAAGACTAGGCTCATTAGTAATTGTTTGAAACTGTTGATTAGCATCTAAAAGTCTAATATTAGCGTGAGGAAAACTGGTTTGTAAAATATCAAGTGTTGTTGAAAGTGCGTTATTATGGCCTTGTGTTAATAGGTTTAAACCGGCAGATTGAGCGGGATCGCTAACACCTGGAGTATCCCCCAAATTAGGTAAATTACCTACTAATATATTTTTAGCTCCGTTTGTTAATAAAGTTTGTAAATTTGTTTGAAGATTACTAATTGGGTTCATAGGAGAAATTTCTCCCCCAAAAATATAATCATTAGCTCCTGCCCAAACAATATAAAGTGCGTGAGGGTCATAGTCCGTATAGCTGGCAATTTGTTGAGTTAGTCCATCAAACACTGGAGGGGGAGTAAATCCTGGAGCAAAATTAATGGCGTTGATATTACCCGTTAAGGCTCCACCAATAGCATAATTAGTGTTAGGATTAGTAGCAATTCCTAAACTATCCGCTAAATATTCAACCCAGACCGGACCATTAGAATATCGGGGATTACTTGGGCTACCATAGGCAGGAAAAGTACCTCCTGTTTCAGTAAAAGCTCGACCTAAATCCGATAAACTGTCGCTAAATACAACAAGTTCAGTAAAACCGGCTGCACTAACGGCTGGTGAACAGCAAAAAGAACTGATAATTAAACTGCTAGTTACAAACCATTTCTTAACACTAGGATTCATTTTTAATTAAATCAAAAAACTTCATCTCAATTGTACTGATTTTTTTCGTCTCTTTTCTCCATATTATTGCGTAAATTCTTGAGATTCTGATACAAAATCCCCTTGCCATACCCCCTGGGCAAAAATTAGGACGCGCACTAGACAGACGCAGGAGAAATCGCCCCCGTATTTTTACTTATTTTTAGTAAGGGTCAACGGCCGTTGACCCCTACTTAGTAGGGGGCGATTTTTCCCACTTAAGGAGTAACCTACAGGTTGAGTCGAGGGGAGCTATTATGCTCCGCCCCTCTCGTTTAGATCCGGACGTGCGTATTTCTACGCATCCGGCTCCCGACAAATTAGACTTTTCCAGTCTTGCCCATGTGGATATATTGGTGACAGCTATGGTGGACTGCCATTAAGTTTTTGGGTTTCCAATTATCGTGGTTTCCGTCTATGTGATGTAGGTGAACCCTCTCATCGTCCATAAACTTTAATCCACAATGTCCACATGAATGGTCTTGTCTTTTCAGACATTTAGAGGTTATTCCGTCATAGAGCTTGTTTTTACGCTTACTCCAGTAAACGGTGTCTCCGTCGTAGGGTGATTTATTTCCTTTGACGTTGACATGACGGTTTTCACTATAAGGTACTGTTGGAAAAGCCTTCTTGATAAGTTCTGTTGCCGTGTGTCGGTTCAGTTTCTTTTCTTTGTTGAAGACTTTGAAGGCTTTATGTGATGTTCCCCATAAGGAGAAGCGAGAGCCGTCCAATTTACAATACCTGTGATAATTTCGCCATCCTCTTACTAGGGGGGCTAATTTCTTAGCTTTAACCCTAGCCCCATAATTCGAGCAGTTGACGATGTTTTTAACTTTCTTACGGAATGCTTTGTAATTGTCCTCTGATGGGACGCATCTGAACTTTCCGTTGGAATGTACTTTGAAGTGCCATCCTAGAAAGTCAAATCCATCTGTCGATTTGACTAACTTGGTTTTCTTTTCACTCACCTTTAGCCCTCTGTCCGCCAGGAATTCTTGAATGTCTTTGAGTATCTTGTCTTGCATCGTCTTTAGGCTTTAGAATACCACCATGTCATCCGCATTACGGATGCTGCTGTGGATGTCTTCTATACCGTCCAATGCACGTAAGTAATAGTGGATTACACCCCCCTTGGGGGTCCTTGTCTGCAATGAGGTTACCCCTGTTTAGCATCTCATAACCTGTTAATGTGGGGGCATATCTTTTCTATAAGGGGGTAACGTGGAAGCTTTTATATAGCTAGATCTCTATACCCTTGGTGAGTAAATATGGAAACTTACGTGCTAACTAGGTTACGAATCTGTAAAAGTAGGCTTAAGGG
>NZ_AADV02000214.1 GCF_000167195.1 Crocosphaera watsonii WH 8501
CAACGGCATATTCGTCCAATAGTGAGGGGAAAAGCAGGAAAACCAATAGAGTTTGGAGCTAAACTCTCAGTAAGCTGTGTAGATAACTATGTGTTTCTAGACAAAATAAGTTGGGAAAACTTCAATGAATCTTGTCATTTAAAAGAACAAGTAGAAAAGTATAAAGAAACGTTTGGCTATTATCCCGAATCCGTCCATGTAGATAAAATTTATCGAACTAGGGAAAACAGAAATTGGTGTAAGGAAAGAGGGATAAGAATCAGTGGTCCGAAGTTAGGAAGACCTCCGAAAAATGTCAGTGAAGAAGAAAAGAAACAAGCCCACTCCGATGAATGCTTCCGTAATGCTATTGAGGGAAAGTTTGGACAAGCTAAACGAAGATTTAGCCTAAATCTCGTGATGACAAAACTCCCTGAAACCTCCATTACATCTATTGCTATTACATTTTTAGTTGTCAATCTTTCTAAACTTCTGAGGCAGTTTTTGTCGCTTTTTTTGTCCTTATTTACTAATAATAGAACAGGGGAACTCATCAAACCGCCTTTCATTAATTTTGATTATACTTTAAACAATTTTTATGTACTAAAACTTATTGATTTGTCAGAAAATTCTTGGTCAAAAGTGGCATAAATTTTGGAGAAACTTTTTCAGCAAACCCTACTTATGAAAAAGTAGTTGCTAACGCCAAAGAAGCAATAGAATCCCTAATTATTGCTTATGAAGCTGATAACGAACCCTTACCAAAACCCTTAATTGTTAATACTATTTTATGACTCTTAAAAAATATTCAAGAAGCAATTGCACTTTATCTAGAAGTTTTGCAAGAAAGAGGTTAATTAATTCCCGATTACAAAAATTCAATATGATTAAACATTTCTTCTGGTTCAAGTATTTCCCAAATTAAAAGTAAACCTTTTATAATTGCACCAATAGACTTACTTTGTTGAGGACAATAAACAATTCCTGCATGAGTTGTTTCTAATATATTTATTCTTAGAAAATCAGTATCTTGAGTAAAAATAACTCGTCTATGTAACAAAGAATATTGTAACTGAATTTCATCTGATACCCCTAATAATCCCTCTTCAGGAGTTGTAGTAACATCAACTTCCCTATATCTTAATCCAGAAGCGATCGCCTGACTAACGTTTTCATCTAAGTGAAATTTAATCTTTTCTTTCATCAATATTTTTAATTTTTTCTCTGACTAAAGAAGGCGTTTTAGCTTGCATTTCCCTAGTAAAAATTTCATCATCTTCAATATCTTTTCTAATTTCTTCTAGATGATCATGATAATAAGATAAAGCAGCATAAACATCAGCTAAAGTGATGCTTGGATAGTGATAAACAATTTCATCAGGAGACATTCCCATCCTTTCATGCCAAATTACCACATCTTGTACTTTAATACGATGTCCAGCAATACGAGGTTTCCCCCCACATACCCCTGGTGTAATTTCAATATGATTGATTATTATTGGTGTCATAATTAATCTTTTTGGAACATTAATCCCCTTAACTTCTCACTTCGTTTAAGATAGCCAACGAGCTAATTTTTCCTGAGATTGAGTATCCAAACAATTAAATAATAAACGTCCTCGACTGCGTTTATTACTCTGTTGTTTCCGTTTAACTTGAGAACGAGAAGATTGAATATCTTTCGCTAAAACATCCACCGACATCCATTCTGCACCGTAACCCATAGCCGTCAAATATTGATCTCGATCTGATGTAGCGACTATAATGCGATCGTGGTCAGTCTCTTGGCGACTGAAAAAAGCAGCACAGACTTTTTCTATGTATGTGTCGGCAGTCTGTGTCCAAGCAGTAAAACAGATAGAAAGATGCTGGGAATGATGTTCAATAGTAGAGGGAGTCTTTTGGTATTGAGAGTCAAAGACAACCCGAGTCTTATATCCTTTGTGGACAGTGTAGTTGATTAAAGTCTCCACCAATTCATGCCTCGCTTGTTCTAAACCGTGGCGATCGCGGGTGGCTTTTAGGGAAGACCAGGAACCAATGATATTATAGCCGTCGACGAGTAATAAGGGTGTAATAGAAGAGTACATTTTTCTGAACAGTGATCATAGATTGTTAGCATTTTTGTGGCATACGTCCCCTAATCTTAACAAAGAATTTACCTTATGGCGAATCAAAATATGATGATCTCCTGAAATTTCCGAGTTTGCTATTTCCCACAAAACCCTTACCATAGAAGCAGAAAGCTTGCATAGTCACCTATCATCGCCATTATGGATACAATTATTAATGTCATTACTTCGTTACCTCTAGATACCCTGATCACTGCTGGGTTGTATCTAGGGCTAAGTGCGCTCTATCTGTTAATCATGCCAGGATTTGTTTATTTTTACCTTAATACTCGTTGGTATGTAGCTAGTTCTTTTGAAAGAGCTTTCATGTACTTTTTGATGTTCTTTTTCTTCCCTGGAGTGCTTCTACTAAGCCCTTTTTTAAACTTTCGCCCCAAACGCCGACAAGTTAACCCTTAATTTCCCTTAATATACAAAAAAACACCTGATAGGCCATCATGAGAAGAATCGATGTTATCACCGTTAGCTTAGCAATTTTTGTAGGAGGAGGTCTCCTCTACATCGTTTTTCAAGCCATCGGTTTAGATGGCCTATCCGCAGGGGTGTGGAGTCAAGCGTTGTTAGTGATCGTTGTCTTAGCTTGGACTTCAAGCTATCTGTTTCGAGTGGCCAACAAAGATATGACCTACAATCAACAACTGAAAGACTACGAAGATGCTGTATTACAAAAACGCCTCGAAGAGATGACCCCGGAAGAATTAGAAAAATTGCAACAAGAAATTGAACAAGAAGAATAATTACCTGATATTCAGGGATTTTACTACCTTAAGCGTTAGTTATAAATCTTAAAGATTCAGAAAATAAACCCCAATTCAGGGTAAATTGATGAATGGTAATCTAGCTTGAGTTGACCCCAATGACATCGGTTTCTGATTGTTTTCAATCCCTACGCGATCGCGGACAATGCGCCCTTATTCCCTTCATTACCGCAGGTGATCCGGATCTTGACACCACAGCCAAAGCATTACGGGTTCTCGATGCTTCAGGTGCCGATATCATCGAGTTAGGGGTTCCCTATTCTGATCCTTTGGCCGATGGTCCGGTTATCCAAGCCGCAGCCACTCGGGCTTTAGGTCGAGGGGTGAAGTTAGAAGATGTCCTCAAAATTGTTAAAGAGGTGCAACCAGAAATTAAAGCCCCGATCATCTTATTTACCTACTATAACCCGATTTTTTATCGAGGGGTTGAACCCTTTCTACAACAAATTAAAGCTGCTGGTGTACAAGGGTTAGTGGTTCCTGACTTACCCCTAGAAGAAGCTGAAACTTTACTTAAACCTGCTGCTGCCATGGGGATCGAAGTTACATTATTGGTTGCCCCTACCAGTCCCATAGAACGTATTCAAGCGATCGCTACTCAGTCTCAAGGCTTTATCTATTTAGTCAGTGTCACCGGAGTAACTGGCATGAGAACCCAAGTAGGCAGCAGAGTGGAAGAATTACTGAAAAATCTTCGTAGCACCACAAATAAGCCCATTGGGGTCGGATTTGGAATTTCTGAACCTGAACACGCTTTACAGGTCAAAAATTGGGGGTCTGATGCAGTAATTGTCGGTAGTGCTTGCGTTAAACGCCTAGCACAAGGAACCCCAGAAGAAGGCTTAAACTCACTGGCTACATTTTGCCAAAGTCTTAAACAAGCACTTCTATGATTAATATAGCGAAGTTGAAATATTTAAGAAAGTTGTTATCATATTAAGGAATGTTAATGTTATACTCATGGGTATAATTAGGGTCATTGTAGCTCTAACTGCCTGTATGTAAGCACTTGAGGCATAAGGGCAACGCTGCCTCAAAATATTTAGTAAACATTACTCCATAAAACTCAATCAAGTTTTGTAACTTCCTTAATTTTCTCATAGCTTCTTAATCATGAATAAATCAATACTCAGTTTAGTTTTCAAACCCAACGTCACCCCTAACATCCCTTCCCAAACCGCTTGGGCTATTTTTCGGATGGTTGTGGGTTTAATGATGATCCATAACGGACTAGATAAGCTCGGTAATATCGAAAGCTTTGCCGAAGCTTATGTATCTTATATTGGACTACCTTTCCCTATTTTCTTTAGTTATGTAGCTGCATTTACTGAATTAATCGGTGCGCCTTTAGTTGCCATTGGTTTATTCACTCGTCCTGCTGCATTAGGGTTATTTTCAACCATGCTCGTCGCTATGTACCATCACATCTTAGTAGCAGGGTTTAGTGTTGCTTATCTCGAACTTTCTGCTATCTATGCAGTTTGTTTCCTTTTCTTCTTGATTAATGGTGCTGGTTTATTCTCCACCGATGCTTTAATCTTAAACTTGTTAGATAATCAAGCTTTAACCCAAAAAGCAAAGCAAATCATGTTATTAGAAAAGTCTTATCAAGCTTCTTCTGATAAAAAAGAAGCACAAGTAAGATAGATTTTTACAGTTTTGTTTGCTCTAAAATTCTGCTTTGAAGCGGACTTTTAGAGCAAAAATTAATCTGATTACTATACTATAAAGTATAAGCAATCAATAACTACTAACATTTTTCTAGTTCTTTAGTTTCATCTGTTAATCTAGAAAGAGCATAATTAAAAATAATGACAACCTAACTGACAATAAGCAGTGGGTTGAATAACTAAATAAAGATTCTCATCTTCTGCAATAGTTGATTGGTTCTGTTGAATAATTGTTTGTAACTCATTTCCCTCTTCAGGTACTAATAATTCAATATTAATTAATTCTGCTAACATCTCGGAGGGAATTTGTTGAAACTGTCCTTGTTCAATTAAACTCCAACTTTCTTCATCAATAACCCGAAACATTGCTGTTCTAGTTACATAAATTGCTCGTTTAGTTCGTTCTTCCACTTGATCAAATAGAGGACGACTTACTCGATAGTAATGAGATAATTTGAGATTCATTATTTTTCCTCAAAATTGAATGAATAAAATTGATAGTAAGTCAAATGTTTTGATTAACTTACTATCCCGGAATTTGCACAATTCAAGTTTAGTTAATTAGAAGGTTGCTACAGTTTTAAAGAAAATGAGTTTGATAAAATCTCTGACAATTATCAAACTCTCAAAAGACTTTTAGCGTCCAAGTTGACCAATAGAATGGTTAATATGATTAGCACGATTAGTTAAAGTTTGACTAGGCTTTGCGAGTGCCATTATTAGACATTTTTGTTAACCTATAAGTAGTTTATTTTTGCAAGGGCTAATCCTTATGTTAAAGCAGTTGAAACTCCTAGTAAGTGTTGTGTTGTACTTAAGCTTTAAGGCATAAGCCCTTGTTTTGTTATTAAACATATTAACCAACTCTTTAAGGGGATGTCAGTCCCAAATTTGAAGAAATTTTTTTTATTTTTAATTCTATTTAAGTAGATAAAAGTAGAAATAAATAGGGTTTGCTGAATAAAAGCAAAACCCTATTCTTTAAAAGGTTACACCCATATTCGCGATCGCAAAAAAGATCAGCTTTGTCGGCTACAAACCGCTATAATTGG
This sequence comes from Crocosphaera watsonii WH 8501, assembly GCF_000167195.1. Taxonomy (GTDB): domain Bacteria; phylum Cyanobacteriota; class Cyanobacteriia; order Cyanobacteriales; family Microcystaceae; genus Crocosphaera; species Crocosphaera watsonii. The sequence continues at coordinate 5,592 of NZ_AADV02000214.1, forward strand.
TAGAAACACCTCCCAGTTGTTGGTCAAGAACAAATGTATCGAAAAGAGGAGCAACCTTTACCGCCCCCAGAAAAATTTGAATTACCTTTCGAGGGCAAATTGTCCCCCAATAATCGTTGGGTAATCATGGCAGAGTTGATACCTTGGGATGATTTTGAGGAAGAATATGCTAAACTTTTTTCAGCAGAAAAAGGTGCGCCAGCCAAACTATTTAGAATGGCATTAGGGACATTAATTATTAAGGAAAAATTAGGAACAAGTGATAGAGAAACTATAGAACAGATTAGAGAAAATCCCTATCTACAATACTTTATAGGTTTAAATTGTTATCAACAAGAGCCACCACTGGAATCTTCAATGCTAGTTCATTTTAGGAAAAGAATTGATGGAGAATTGATAAACAAAATCAATAAAAAAATAGTAAAAAGGGAAATAGACAAGAGTGATAAAGAAGTAAAAAAAAAGGATTGTCTCCAAGAAAAAGGAGAAAAAATAAAAAATAAAGGTAAACTAATTTTAGATGCGACTTGTGCGCCAGCAGACATCAAATACCCAACGGATTTAGGCATATTAAATCAAGCCAGAATTGAGACAGAAAGAATAATAGATAATCTTTATAAACCCA
>NZ_AADV02000213.1 GCF_000167195.1 Crocosphaera watsonii WH 8501
TTTAATAATTTTTTCTTCTTCCTGTTTCTCTTTATCTTCTTCCCTTTTATATTCTCCATCTAAATGAAATGATGTGGAATCTAAATGGGAGTATTTAAGGTCTATTTTAAATTTTTTAATTACTTCTAAAACTACTTCAATAAAAATATCATTTAGTCCATATTTATATAATTCATCCATTACTCTCCCAATTTTATCATCATTAAGGTAATCAGGTTTAATTCTTTCTCCTAACAATTTCTCAATGGCTTTATCTTGAAAAAACTGACTGAATAAATATAGAGGTCTTGAAACAAATCCTAGTCCATTGATTAAAATAGACTTAACTACTGTACCTGTTGAGATTTTTTCTCTAACATCTATTCCTAATTTATTATTAATTATTTTGACTATTCCTATTTCATCAATTAAACCAGCTACTATCCCTAAATGGTCTAAATTTTTAACTTGTATTTCTTCTAAATAAGACATTTTTCGCTCTTTTTTTTACAGAGGAAACAACTTAAGCAATTATCCCACTTTTTTGTCTTCAAGAGCTTAAGCAATTATACTTAATTATTAACCCCAGGCTTGTAGTATTTAATGCTACTTTTTGAAGTGCGGAATCTGGGATTAAAACTTCCAACTTTAGGGAGTACAAGCTCGCGAACATACAATAAACCTCCAGCATAGCTGCCTTTCAACTCCTGCCTCCTTATCTGTTGATAGATAAGGGTTTTAGGTGTTTATAGTAGATTTGTATGGGGGTAAGTTCAGGTATAAAGTCATAGTAGTCGGTCAGTATAGTTGCTATATTACGAATTGTGACTTTCTTAGTGAGAAATGAGACAGAAGCGAAGGTTTTTCTTTATGTTCAGAAAAGGTTTTACTATCTCTTCTTCAGTTTATGTTTCAGCCTTTTCTCCAACACTTAGAAAAAGAACTGTTTAGTCGCTTTGACCTAACCAGCAGACCTATTGCCCCAGAATTAGAATTCCAAATCAGTCAACGGGGAAAAAATCCTGCCATGATTGAAAGTTGGTGCTACGAATGTCCCCAATTGCGAAAAATACGCTACACCTATATTAATGCTGGGGAAACTGCCCAAATTTTTAATAGTGTTATTTATCCCAACCATCAGTACGATTTACCTTTATTGGGAATTGATTTTTTAGCTTTTGGAAAGAAAAAAATCTTAGTTGTTTTAGATTTTCAGCCCCTGTTTCGTGACTCAGATTATTTGAAAAAATATATTGAACCCATGGCACCAATACGTGCAAAATATAATGAATTAGCGCAAGATTTGGAAATGAGGTTTTATGATGCTAATCAATATTTTTCTCCGTATTTATTGTTTGCCCGAACTAATCCTCAGACCGTTATCGAGCAACTTTTTCCTGCTTATCAAGAATATATCCAATTATATTGGCAACTTGTAGAACAAGCTGAACCAAAGACAGAATCGACCGAGCTTGAACGGATTATCAAGGCACAGAAAGATTATGATCAATATAGTGCAGAACGAGATCCTGCCTCGGGGCTATTTAATAGCTATTTTGGTCATGAATGGTCTGAAAAATTTCTCCATAAATTTTTGTTTGAAGATGCTGTTGCTGTTGCTGCCAAGAAAAGTTGACCGAAGATTGTCGAAAAGCGGATTGTCGATGCATGAGTCTGAAAGAAGCAAGAATCTCCCGTTACAATCTTTGATTTAACGAGAGTGTGTCAAGGATGATGTTCTGGCAATACTGGTGCGATTCGTTGGGCTAAAAAGCTTGTACTAAATATAAGTGTGTAGCCCATTCAGAACCTTAAAATCTGAATAACTTTTGGTTTGTTGGCTAAAGGAGCCAAACTCGGAATCAAGGGAGATGTCCAAAGTAGATTGTCCACATAACATCAAAAGAATCATTAAACAATGGTTAGAATGTGGTGTTAAGGAAACATTCTCATCCGAGAACCATATATTATGGAATATGCTCAGAGCATGGAGTGCGATTCGTTGAGCTAGAAAGTTTGGAAACAAGCGTGTAGCTCGTTCAGAACATTGAAATCTGAATAACTGTTGATTTGTTGGCTAATGGAGCCACACTCGGAATCAAAGGAGAAAATCCTAAGAGTGACGACATAACCCTCCGTTTTGGACTTAGTAAACCCAGGATGGAAGCAGGGTTAGAAGGGGAACCCGTCATGAAGCAGCATGGTAAGTCGCTCCCCAAGTCAATCGGTCATGGTTAAACATTACGTTGAATCATCGACATGAACCCTCAAAACCGCCAAGTAGTAGCCAAATCTGTTTGATAGGCTGCGTTCAAAAGAACAAGGTAAAAAGTGGAGTTTTTCCATGAGCATCCACACAGATTCCTAAAAGTAACCTGGGGGAAAGATGAAACCTAAAACCGATATACCCAAATCAACGGAACGAATTAAGTCCATGATTGCTCTTACCACCGGTCGAGTAGGTAAGTAGGGACAAACTGAACCGCAAGGGTCATGGATGTGAGAAGCAATTAAGTTGCTAATGCCCACTTGTAATGAGTACGGATAAGCTGACGTATTGCTGGTTAATTAGAAGAAATAGTCTCTATTAGAGGTGAATATGTCGAATGCGAGTATAACCAAGACTACGCCAGAGTGGAACACAATTAACTGGGCAAAAGTCCAGAGAAAGGTGTTTAAGCTTCAAAAAAGAATATTTCAAGCTGTTAAATCAGGTAATAAAGTTAAAGCTAAAAAGCTTCAGAAGTTACTGTTAAAGTCACATTACGCAAAGCTCTTAGCCATACGCAAAGTAACCCAAGACAACCAAGGCAAAAAAACTGCTGGCGTTGATGGGAAAAAGGCATTACGCCCCAACCAAAGATTAAAGTTAGCCAAAGAACTAGTGCAGCTTAGCAAAAATAATCCACCAGTCACTTATGATCTTTAAAGCCCTTAAATTTCCAAACGAACGGCTTAGCAAAATGTTGATTAAAGTAATCAATAAAATTGATGATTTTTTGGGATAGTTCTTCAGTTGAACGGACAGTAATTCTTTTGAGTAAACGCCGGACTAAGATCGAAAACCAACACTCAATTTGATTAAGCCACGATGTATGTTTGGGAATATAAACAAAGCGAATTCGATGAGATTCATCTGATAAAAAATCTGCTCTGCTGTCCATAGATTGCAAAATCCCCTCCTTTCCTTTTCTCCCCAAATCAATAGTAATTCCACAGCTTTCTGCTACTAATTTGACTAAGCTTTCCGATTTATGAGTGTTGAGTTGATCTACAATAAAAATCCATTCTGCTTTTTCATCAATCTTAATCGTTCTCTGGATATGTTCAGAAAAATCTTGTTCTGTTCTTGTCGGTCCAATAGAGGGACTAACAACTTTTCCTCTTGCCACATCCCAGTTCGCAATCAAGCTTAAAGTTCCGTGTCTTTCATATTCAAATTCGATTTTTTCTACTTGTTTAGGCTTGATTCTTTTGTTCGGAAATAATCTCTCAAGAGCTTGAATCCCTGTCATTTCATCTGTACTAATTAAATGAATTCCTTGTTCTAACAAAGTTTTAGCTTCTTGATGAAGTTCACAGATATATTTGACTTGCTTTTTAAATTTTAAGGGATCATCAATTTTGGCATTTAACCAGTAACGAATGAGATGTGGTTGTAATGTCGCTTCTTTTTAAAAAACGCCCCACACTACGGGGGGAAATCTTTTCGACAATTCCTCTTTTTATGGCTTCATCCGCCAACTCTAAAGGTGTCCAATGGCTCACTGGTCTGTCTGATTTTTCACATTCTTCACAAGCGATCTCTACAATCTGGACTACTTGTTCGACCGTAAAGGATTTTGTTGTTCCAGGTCTTGGGCGATCGCTTAAAATTCCTTTGATCAAGACCATTAATGCTTTCTCCGTTACCTGTTGTTCTTCGGCGGCACTCAGTTTTTCTCTCTCCTCAAACCATCGCGATCGCCACTGACGCACTTGTACTCGGTCTAATTCTAATCTTCGACTAATCGAACTATTGCTCTCTCCTGATGCTGCGGCTAAGATTAGCTTGGCTCGTCTAACAAGGCGATAGGGGTTTGTTGTCCCTCTCACTATTTGTTGGAGTACTGTTTTCTGTAGGTTGGAGAGGTTAATTGGCAATGCTTTTATCATGGACATCAACTTCGAGATTCTTCCGTTAGTTTCATTGAAACACATTGTCGTGGCTAGTCACGAAAGTTTCTGTAAAAATCTGGTGGATTACTTTCGCCAAGCTGCACTAGTTAGAGCTATCGCCGATGAACAGTTGGCGAACAATGTCTTCATGATTGAGTGGCTAGTCAAGGCACAACAACAGTTATCTCTTCAACAAAGACTGATTGACCAGCAACAACAACAAATCTCTACACAACAGCAAGAAATTGAAAAATTGAAAGAAGAGAGAGATAAGGTGATTTCCACACTTGAATATACCTGCTTTTCCAATTATTCCCCCCTTTTTAAGGGGGGTTAGGGGGGATCGTAAGGGATCTCCTTTATCAGAAATCACCTAAGCTAAAAAACCGTAACTCAAAAAACAGTTCAGTCCCCCCATCATCAGACCCACTAAAAAAGCCTTCTGACAAAAAGAAACGCAAAAAAGGATTTAAACGCGGACCAAAATATGACCACCCAGGGAAGACCCGTAATGGTTTTGGTCAGCCCGATAAGATAGTCCCTTTAGAACTAGAAAACTGTCCTGTTTGTGGGGGTTCAGTGGAACGAGATGAAGTAGTTCCCGAAAAAGTCCAGCAAGTGGCTGAAGTAGTAGACCAACCCATAGAAATCAGGGAATATCGTCGCGGATTCTATAAATTTCCTAGTTGTGGATGGTCAGATTACAGTCCTGTTCCATTGGGAGTTAAAGAAGGATTCCGTTATGGGGCGCGATTAAGTAGCATCGTGGGCTGGCTTGGCTATGGGGGTAATCTTACATGGCGTAAACAGGAACATTTTATAGAGTATGTCTTTGGCATTCCCATTTCTCAAGGGAGCCTTGGCCAAAATGCACAAATGGTTTCAAGAAAGTTTAGAACCCTTGACCAAACAGTGGTTAAAGTACATCCAGCAGCCAGGAATCCGATGTGTTGACGAAACCAGTTATTGCATCGATGGCATCAAGTATTGGGTTTGGGTAGCCACATCAAATGAGGTCTGTGTGTTGATGTTGGCTCCCACTAGAAGCTCCGCAGAAGTCGAGAAATTGTTAGGAGCAGATTTTAAGGGCATCCTCACCAGTGACTGCTATAGTGCCTACTTTAGACAAAGTGCGATGGCCAAACAGAAATGTCTGGCACATTTAGAACGAGAGTTAGAGTCCCTTAAAACCAGTCGTTTTCAAGCGAATCGAGAATTTGCTGCCGATGTACAGCAAGTTTTAGCAACCGCCCGTATCCATTATCGTCATTATCATGGTCGAAATTTAACCCTTGAAGACTTAGGCTCCAAAAGAACAGAAGTCGAGAACTCACTGCAAAAGATTTTTAAAGCAACTCCCAAAAAAGGATGGCCTTATGATGCACAAAGATTGATTAACCGTCTCAAACGTCATTGGGAAGAGTGGTTCACCTTTCTAACTTATCCTGAAGTCAAACCAGATAATAATGATGCTGAGAGAGCTTTACGTCCCATTGTCATTCACCGCAAAGTAAGTGGGGGAGCAAGAAGCGACTGGGGTGCAGAGTTAGTCACCCAAATGTTCAGTTTTTTAGAGACCATGAGATTACAGGGGCAAAATGCCATTGTCCAATTATGCGAATTATTGTCATTAGCTGGTCGGAGTCCCCCAGGATTAGAGATGTAAAAGGCTCCGGAGCCGATGGGGGATAGATTTTTCTTGATCGCCCTATCTCTCTGCACAAAAATAAACAAGGTTAGCGGATAATCTCCGCTAACAAAAAACTATCTTACTATTCTTTTTTTTCTCATATTGTTGTTTTTATTTGAGGTTTTAAAAAGACTTGATTCTGGGAATGTTAGTCATTAAAATAGCCGTAATAAATTAGCTTAAATTTTACGCTAAATCACAGGGCTTATATTTTTGTTGACTCAACTGATGTTGTTTGTAGTGCTTTTCAATAAGACTTTTTTGTTGCGGTGAGCAGTTACAATAAGTTGGGAAAACTTCAATGAATCTTGTCACTCACGGGGTGACAAGTAGGTTGAAAAGTAAGTCCAGAGCGGTTTTTCTCTGTTACCCGACCCTAAACAATTGTCGGCAACCAGAGAGCTTATTGAGAATGAACGATAATGATAATCATTTGCAA
>NZ_AADV02000212.1 GCF_000167195.1 Crocosphaera watsonii WH 8501
TAAAGAAACAGGTATTTTATCCTAATAGATTCCTAGAAAACCCTACCGTATAAACGGATAGGGTTTTTCAAATTTGTTTCTAAACTAAATATTGATATTCTGAAAAACAATATATAACCCAGATTCCGCACTTCAAAATGTAGTATAAAAAAATACATAGTTTTAAAAAGTCCGAAAATCATACCTGGGCAAGAATATTTCTCTTTTCATTAAATTTTTAGGAAAAATAATCAAATTAAGAAGATTTATACTCATTGAAAACTTAGCAAGACTCAGCACAAACGAAGGAGAGTTTCCTCTTCTCATTTGATATCATTAGACTCTTATTCTTTTATTATTTTTGCTTTATCCAATTCAATTTATAGATAATATCTTTGACAAGATGCAGGTAATAAACTCAATATAAAACGCCTTTCTTCTGTTAAATTGACAATTTGTTTAACTCCGTTTAAAATCACATAATGAATACCTTGAAAACATTGAAATATCCACCTCAAAGTCGGACGCAATGTTACTTTCCCTACTTGATTATTTATTCCTTTTTTGACTCTTTTTAAACAATTTCTTAATTCTCTTTGCCCCAAGTTATAAATCAACAAACACAAAGACATTAAAAATAACATTGTTTCTATTCTTTCTGGTTTTTCAACGAAGAAACTATCAGTAAAAAATAAGGGATCTTTCAAAAATCGAAATCCTCTTTCCGTAGATTGCTGATTTTTATAAGTTATCAGAATTTCACTAGCTTCTAATTTATTTTACCATCTGACTTAGTAGAGGAAAATAAATTAGAAGCTAGTGAAATTCTGATAACTTATAAAAACCAGCAATCTACGGAAAGAGGATTTCGATTTTTGAAAGATCCCTTATTTTTTACTGATAGTTTCTTCGTTGAAAAACCAGAAAGAATAGAAACAATGTTATTTTTAATGTCTTTGTGTTTGTTGATTTATAACTTGGGGCAAAGAGAATTAAGAAATTGTTTAAAAAGAGTCAAAAAAGGAATAAATAATCAAGTAGGGAAAGTAACATTGCGTCCGACTTTGAGGTGGATATTTCAATGTTTTCAAGGTATTCATTATGTGATTTTAAACGGAGTTAAACAAATTGTCAATTTAACAGAAGAAAGGCGTTTTATATTGAGTTTATTACCTGCATCTTGTCAAAGATATTATCTATAAATTGAATTGGATAAAGCAAAAATAATAAAAGAATAAGAGTCTAATGATATCAAATGAGAAGAGGAAACTCTCCTTCGTTTGTGCTGAGTCTTACTAAGTTTTCAATGAGTATAAATCTTCTTAATTTGATTATTTTTCCTAAAAATTTAATGAAAAGAGAAATATTCTTGCCCAGGTATGATTTTCGGACTTTTTAAAACTATGTATTTTTTTATACTACATTTTGAAGTGCGGAATCTGGGATCTAAGGCAACTGCTACCCTTTCACTCATTTTTTCACATCCCGTATAAACATCAACGATATAACTAGCTAAAGTTGGAGTCACAAAACCTTCAGGAACATTGTTAGATTGTTCCATTAAAGACTTAAGAGTATTAATATTTTCCTCAAAGGCCAGCATTTCATCTTCAAGACGGGTTTTTAAAGCTAAATATTTGTTGTTAGACATCGGTTTAGTTTGTAAAATGCGATCGCGGACATAATTGGGAACTTTTTCAACAGGAACTAAGTCAAACTTTAACCAAGAAGGAACAACTTTTTCTAGGGTTCCATAAGCATTCCAAATATCATCATCAGACATTCCTTTAACCGCTAAATCAAGATCAGATTGTTCGTGCCAAGGACTATCTCCACGCAAAGAGCCAAATATAATAACCTCATTTGCACCAAATTCTTCTTTTAATATTTTGATACAATCATCAGCTATTTTCAAAGCTTTTTCTTTTCTTTTTTCTAAGGTAAGATTCATGAGAAAGTTACACAAAAATTATAGTTTTTTTAAACTATCTTATCACTTCTCATATTGAACAAAATTTTTTGCGCAGTCCCCATCTATATAGTGAGCAGGATGCTCACACTCCCCACACTCCCCGTCACCCCATCACCCCGTCACCCCATCACCCCGTCACCCCACCTCCCCCCACCCCCCATTTACCAACTCTATAAAAGTTCGCTACCATAACAGGGCATGGACTATCATTACAGGAGTTTGAAACTATATAATGTCCACTCTGAAGCTAGATAAGCATAACTCCCTTCATTTTCCCCCTTTACCTTTATCCCGTCCCCTACTTATGATTGGTCATGGAACCAAAGATGAGGACGGAAAACAGACTTTTTTAGACTTTGTAGCTGCTTATCAAGCATTAGACACTTCTCGCCCCGTTATTCCCTGCTTTTTGGAACTAACTGACCCCTACATCCAACAAGGGATAGAATATTGCGTGTCCCAAGGTTACACCGATATTTCTGCTTTACCCATTCTCTTATTTGCTGCGCGTCATAATAAGTTTGATGTCACCAATGAACTCGATCGCACTCGACAACTTTATCCTGAGTTAAAATTCCATTATGGTCGTCATTTCGGAATTACCCCCAACCTGCTAAAATTGTGGCAAGAACGGTTAGAAGCCCTAGATCGCCCCTCAGCTAACCCCAAGGGAATTAAACGGTCTGAAACTGTTTTATTGTTCGTTGGTAGGGGTTCTAGTGATCCCGATGCTAATGGAGATGTCTGCAAGTTTGCCCGAATGGTATGGGAAGGTAGCGGTTATCAGACTGTAGAAACCTGTTTTATTGGTATCACCCATCCCCGTCTTGAAGAAGGGTTTAAACGGGCAAGTTTCTATAAACCTAAGCGTATTATTGTTTTACCCTATTTCTTGTTTACCGGGGCGTTAGTTAAAAAGATTTTTCGTGTCACAGAAGAACAAAAAGCAGTTTATCCTAATATTGAAATGACTTGTTTACCAGAAATGGGTGTCCACCCCCAACTACTAGAAGTAGTTAGGGAACGGGAGTTAGAAATACAAACAGGGCAGGTACAAATGAACTGTGAAATGTGCAAGTTTCGTTTAGCTGCGACAGATGATCATGGTCATCATCACCATCATTCTCATCACCATCATAACGAAATAGATCCTTATGCTAAGCTTGAAAACTATCATCAACGGATCTGGAAAACACCCTAGTTTCAGTTAGCAGTTAGCAGTTATCAGTTATCAGTTATCAGTTACTATTTAATGGCAGCATTGTACATTTTTTCATTGGCTTTGACTGATTTGAAAAAGTCTACAACAGGACGAGGATAGTTAACCCCTATTCTCACATTATAGCGTTTTTGTTCTTCTTGTGAAAGTTTCCAGGGTTCATGAATTTTTTGACCTGGAATCATTTTTAATTCTGGTAACCAATGTTTTATATACTCTCCTTTGGGGTCATAATCTTTTGATTGTTTCGGAATATTAAAATAGCGAAAACCTCTGGCATCATTTCCGACTCCTGCGGTATAATTCCAGTTTCCATAGTTACTACATACATCATAATCAATCAATAAAGATTCAAACCATTCTGCACCCATTATCCAATTAATTCCTAAGTTTTTGGTGAGAAAACTAGCTACATTTTGCCTCCCCCTATTGGACATAAAACCAGTGGCAGCTAATTCTCTCATATTCCCATCAACTAAGGGATAACCTGTGTTTCCTTCTTGCCAAAGTTTAAACCTCTCTTGATCTTCTTTCCAAGGAATGTCTACACCTTGTAAACCAGATTGATAGAAAATTTTGTTACCGTGTTTTGCACTAATAAAACGAAAATAATCACGCCATAATAGTTCAAAAATTAGCCAATAGGTTGAATTATTTTTAATTCTTTTTTCTTCATACTTCTGCACCTCTTCATAAATATAACGGGGTGATAAACAACCATTAGCTAACCAAGGAGAAAATTTAGAGGAATAATCTGCACCTAACATTCCATTCCTGGTTTCTTTATATTCTTTGAGACAGTTTCTTTCCCAAAAATAGTTATTCAAGCGTTGAATTCCTTCTGTTTCTCCTCCTTTAAATTCTAATACTCCCCTAGAATCATATTTAGGTTTTTCTAGTTCTAATTCTTCTAAACTGGGGACATTACCTACTTCAATATCAGGAAGCGATCGCAATTTTCTGGGACTGATTAATATAGGGTTTACAGTAGAGTTTTTTTCAACTTTTTTCCTGAAACTGGTAAAAACTTCGGGTAGTTTACTCACTTCAAATGGTAAGTCATCCCAATGATATAAGGTAGCACCCCAAAACCCCTTAAATGTAACATTGAGAGGTTTTAAAGCTTTTTCAACTGTATTTTCTATATCAGTTTCTTCTGAAGTTACTTCTTCGTGAAAATAAACTGCATCAATTTCTAGTTGTTTAATTAACTCAGGGATTATCTTTTCAGGATAACCTTGTCTTATAATTAAATTACTGCCTAAGTCTTGCAGAGATTTTTTTAGATCAGTAACACTTTCTAATAAAAATTGACCTCGAAAGTTACCCGTTTTAGGGAAACCAAAAGAAGTAGTTTTAAATTGCCTAATATCAAAACAATAAAAAGGAATAATTAACGCACCTTGTTTAATTGCTTGATACAATGGTTCATGATCATGAATCCTTAGATCGTTACGATACCAGATTAAAATTCTTTTGTTAGACATAGTTTATGAGTGGATTATTAAGATTTGTTAACCATGATAACATTTTTCGTCTGATCAGCGAGCGCAGGTAACTGATTAATGATTACAAAAGTGTACTAATTCCTTTAGCTATTGTTAGAATAGGTGTAGCAATTTTTCCGAGACTGGTAGCGGTTTCTTCTAGTCTTTTTAAGTAGGTTTTTACTTTTGAACTTTTGGGATCATCAGTTGCTTTTTTAACAAGGGAATTAGCATCTTCGCTTAATATTTCTACGGTTTCTATATCTTCAGAATCTGTTACTTGTTTACTTACTTCAGTAATAGCTTTTAAGAGTTCATCTAATACTAAAAGTTTAGGATTCCAGACTAAAGCTTTGGCCAATGCAAATCGCATTTTAAAGCCTCCAGAAATCTTATTCCAGGTAGAACTTCTATACTTATATAAACCCAATCTACAGAGAACAAATTCAACTTCATCTTCATTTTGTTTTCCTTTAATTCCATGAATGACTGCTGCAAAATGCAGGTTATCAACTAATAAACCAGACCATTTAGGTATATCTTGAGGAATGTAAGCAATTTGGTTTTTTATTTTATACCAATTATGTTTTTTAGGATTAATTAGGGTTTGCTGAATAAAAGCAAAACCCTATTCTTTAAAAGGTTACACCCATATTCGCGATCGCAAAAAAGATCAGCTTTGTCGGCTACAAACCGCTATAATTGGTAGAAACACCTCCCAGTTGTTGGTCAAGAACAAATGTATCGAAAAGAGGAGCAACCTTTACCGCCCCCAGAAAAATTTGAATTACCTTTCGAGGGCAAATTGTCCCCCAATAATCGTTGGGTAATCATGGCAGAGTTGATACCTTGGGATGATTTTGAGGAAGAATATGCTAAACTTTTTTCAGCAGAAAAAGGTGCGCCAGCCAAACTATTTAGAATGGCATTAGGGACATTAATTATTAAGGAAAAATTAGGAACAAGTGATAGAGAAACTATAGAACAGATTAGAGAAAATCCCTATCTACAATACTTTATAGGTTTAAATTGTTATCAACAAGAGCCACCACTGGAATCTTCAATGCTAGTTCATTTTAGGAAAAGAATTGATGGAGAATTGATAAACAAAATCAATAAAAAATAGTAAAAAGAGAAATAGACAAGAGTGATAAAGAAGTAAAAAAAAAGGATTGTCTCCAATAAAAAGGAGAAAAAATAAAAAATAAAGGTAAACTAATTTTAGATGCGACTTGTGCGCCAGCAGACATCAAATACCCAACGGATTTAGGCATATTAAATCAAGCTAGAATTGAGACAGAAAGAATAATAGATAATCTTGATAAACCATAAGAGTAAATTGAGAAAAAGCCGAGACTTCTAGAATATTGCTAGAAAGGATACTTAAAGTAGCTAAAAACGAAAGTATCTATCAGAAAGAGAAAAGCTATCGGAAACAGTTAATACCTTAGAAAAATTTGAAATTAGAGACTTAATCAGCTGGGCTTCCTGGAAACTGATAAAGACGAAAATGTCTGGACTTCAAAAGTTTTGACACACCGTCATGTGGAAAAAGACCCAAGTGTCCCAAAATGTAGTTACCTACCCATTTCCCCATGGAGGGGAACGGAAACCATAATTGGGGCAACTCCAAACTGGGAAAAATGGGTTTAAAAA
>NZ_AADV02000211.1 GCF_000167195.1 Crocosphaera watsonii WH 8501
TTCATAGAAACTCTCAGGTACATTTTTTCACCGGAATTTTTGGCCCCAATTTTTTCCCCCAAAAAATGGGGTTGCGCCCCTTTTCCTTAAGCGGTTTTATGGGGCAAAACTTCGGATTTTGGGATGGGGGGCCTCAGGGGTCCAAGGTTTAATTAAATCCCCAAATTCTGGTAACTCCTCGGATGTTACTGCAGAAGGCAATTAAATCAAATTTCAGGCGATCGAAGTCCCCCAGGGAACCAGCTTGAGAAATAGAATCATCAACAACTTTCTTCAAAGCTGCTGTAAATAAATGGGTTGCGGTATGATTCGCTTGTACCCGACGACGACAAGATCGATCAATAGTTGCTTTAAGATGCTCGTTAACAGAAACTTGACCCCTTTCTACTCGACAAAAATGTACAAAAATACCCGATTCTTTTTGTACATCGTCCACACGAATAACTAAATCTTCTCCTGTCAAAAATCCCCTATCACCGATCTGTCCCCCTGATTCTCCGTAGAATGGAGTCTTATCTAAGACAATTTGAATTTCTGTTCCTGCTGTTGCTGTCTCAACGCTTTTACCCTCGATCAAAACAGCTTCTACTTTAGCAGTTGACTGTAAGTCAGTATAGCCTAAAAATTCTGTGGGATGGATATGTTCAGCCAACTTATCTAAGCTTCCTTGTACCGTCAGATCGATGGTTTCATGGGCCGCTTTTGACCGTTCTTGTTGCTGCTCCATCTCGACTTCAAAGCCTTCTATATCCACCGTCAAATTACTTTCTTCCGCTATTTCTTGAGTCAGTTCTAAAGGAAAGCCAAAAGTATCATATAAAGTAAAAGCATCTACTCCAGATATTTGTCCTTGCTTCTCGGTTTTACTAATAATTTCAGCAAGTAATTTTTCCCCTCGTTCTAAGGTCTTTAAAAAAGTAGCTTCTTCTCGTTCCAACTCAGCCTTAATAAAGCTGTCCCTTTCTCTAACCTGGGGATAGGCTTTTTGAGAAAGTTGGATAGCAGTTTCTGCCACTTCATTAATAAATTTTCCCTCAATTCCGATTAAGCGACCATGACGTACTACACGACGAATTAAACGGCGTAAAACATAACCTCTATCTGTGTTTGAAGCAGTAATATTATCACTAATCATGTGAACTACAGAACGCACATGATCCCCAATAACTTTCAAGGATACTTTTGTCTTTTCTGTGGCTTTTTGGTAGTTAATATTAGCAATATTAGCAGCAGTTTCAATAATGGGAAAAATCAGATCGGTTTCATAATTATTGGGAACTTTTTGTAATATCTGCGCCATCCTTTCTAACCCCATTCCCGTGTCAATATTTTTATTTTGTAATGGGGTTAACTTACCGTCAGCATCTCGATTATATTCCATAAATACTAAGTTATAGAACTCGATAAAACGGGAATCATCTTCTAGATCAATATCGTCGTCACCTAATTCGGGATGGAAATCATAATATAGTTCCGAACAAGGACCACAAGGCCCCGTTGGTCCTGCTTTCCAAAAGTTATCTTTTTCTCCCATGCGTTTAATTCTCTGGGGGGGAACACCAATTATTTCTTCCCACATTTTGAAGGCTTCATCATCATTTTCAAAGACACTGACAACAATATTTTCTGGTGGTAATTGATAAACTTTAGTAGACAGTTCCCAGGCCCATTTTATCGCCTGTTCTTTGAAATAGTCCCCAAAACTAAAATTACCCAACATCTCAAAGAAAGTATGATGTCTAGCGGTGCGTCCCACATTCTCGATATCATTAGTTCTGATACACTTTTGAGAAGTGGTAGCCCGAGGAAAGTCCGACTGTTTTTGCCCGAGAAAAATGGGTTTAAAAGGAAGCATCCCTGCAATGGTGAGGAGTACAGTGGGATCTTCAGGAACTAGGGATGCACTGGGCAGAATTTGGTGCTTGTATTGGGAGTAAAATTGTAGAAAACGATCTCGTATTTCCTGTCCAGTTAGAAAAGGTGTAGTTGTGGTCATTATGGTTTTCTTTAGTTAGTGAAAAATAACTCATCCTATCGATTGTTGTTATTCATCCCATGGGGTGAAGAAAAGCTCAGAGGAACCATTGTAGTTTAAGTAGTATCCTCTTATTTTTACAAGTTCTAGGAAACAGTCTCCATGATCAAATATATCATTGCTAGCGGCTTTTCTGCCGTCATGTTGGCGAATTTGGCTTCTCCTGCTTTATCCTCTGAAGACGTTGCTATTAACCTAAATGTCAATCCTAGTAGTAATTATCACAGAAACACTACTATTAATAATTTAGGTCCCACAAGACTCGTGGGATTGGCTTATCAAGGAAATTTCAAACATCGCGGTATTCCTAGTCATGGAGGACTTATTCGTTCTGTTATGTCTGGAAAAGTTAATGCAGAAGTCCTGGTAACTGCTGCTATTGCTGAAGGTAGAGTTTCCCCAGATACTTTGTATGATAAAGGTTATCTCGATCTTGTTAATCTTAGACTCCAAAGTTACCGTAACTTTTAAGAAGAAATTTTAGTAATCTAATACACTGACAAAATATATAGAATGAGAAACATATTCCTCATTCTATTATTTTTTGGTGATTATTCAGGAATACAATAACCAAGGGAACTTGCCCACACCCCACTGAAAATATAAAATAGTTGCTACGAGGAAAAATATAATAAAACTGATCATACAGATATAATCGGTTTGGGTTAAAATTGAATCGTGTAAATAAGTTCTTTTTGAACTACCAGAAAAAGCTTTTGATTGTAAGACAACCTCTAACTTTTGTGATTTGGCCATTGCGTTTAAAATCAAGGGAACCGCAATAGTTGCATACACAGTTACTTTTTTAATAATTCCCATTTTTTCCAACGCTAAACCCCGTAACCTCTGCGCTTCTAAAATTCCTTGTATTTCTTCTAATAATAAAGGGAAAAAACGCAAGGTTGATGAAAAAATGAAAACTATTTTGTAAGGGATATTTGCTTTTACCATTCCTACAACCATATCGTTAATATCCGTTGTAAAAATACCCAAAGGGATAATTAAAACCATCGTCAGTGTCTTAAAAACAATATTCAAACCATAAATTATACCTTCTTGATTCATGGTTAAACCTCCGATCCAAAACCACTCTTTAGGAACAGAAAAAATAGGTGTTAATGTTTCTGTTTCCAGTAGTTTTGTAACCTGAGCAGTATTAAAAAGACCCATGACTATTACTATTAATAAATAGAAGGGTATCGTCACTCTAAGAACAGTGCTAATATATTCTAATTTGACACCTGCAAAAACACAAGCACTACCAACAAGTAAAGTTAAAAGTCCACCAGTAACTGGACTTTCCCAAACAAAAGCAATGATGGTAATAATTGCCATCATTAATAGTTTTGTCCGAAAATCTAGACGAGTAAAAATTGATTGTTTATCGACAGTTTCAAATTTCATTATGTTAGAAACACTCCGCTATTTCATTGGGGGTTAAGAAAGGATAATTTTCATTATTCAATTGGCTCAAAGTTTGGGATAATAAAACCGCTTGAGGTGGCTTTAAATAGGTGGCTTTCAATAAGTCGGTTTGATGGTAAGCTTCTCTGATGGGTGCATCTAATAATACTGTTCCTTTACCCATAATAATAACTCGTTCTGCATAGTCTGGCATTAAATACAAATGATGAGTAATAACAATCACAGTTTTACCCATTTTATGGAGTTGACGACTCACTTCTAGGATAGCACGAGAACCTTGATAATCTTGTCCTGTAGTAGGTTCATCAAAGATAATTATATCAGGTTCCATTGCTAAAATAGCAGCAATAATAATCCTGGAACGATCGCCTTTTGCTAAGGATAGGGGATGCTCTTTTCTCTGTTGCAATAAACCCATTTCTTCTAAGGTTTGGGTCACTTTTTTATCTATTTGCTTTTTATCATAACCGACATTATTTAAAGCAAAAGCAACCTCTTCCTCTACTGTCATACTAAAGATTTGATTATCAGGGTTTTGTGCCACATATCCAATAGATTTTGCTAAGTCACTTACTGATAAATATTTTGTATCTTTTCCCCTTATTGTAACCCTTCCTTTAGTAGGTTGTAATAGATTAAGGAAATGTTTAACTAAGGTGCTTTTTCCTGCACCGTTTTGACCAATAATTAAACAATATTCTCCTTCATACATATTCAAAGATACCCCGTTTAATGCTTCGGTTCCATCTTCATAAGTATGGGACAAATCTTCTGTTAATAATAAAGGATCTTTATCCTCTCGATAACTAAGAGTTTTGAAGTCTAATTTAGGTTGAAATTTAACAACATTATCTAACTTTTTTAATTGATTTATACCTGCTGTTAAAGTAACAGGTATCTTATCAATTTTTAGCACTCTTTGTTCCATTTTGTAGAAGGTTTCTGCTACTTGGGGAGGTCGCAAATCATGACGTTCCAATAAATCAATTTCTGAATAAATTTCCTGGGGTTTTCCTGTTGCTATGACTTCTCCTTCAGAGAGTAAAATTAAGCGATCGCTAAATTCTGCCATTTCTTCGGCAGCATGGGATACCATAACAATTGTTGTCCCTAACTCTTTGTTTAATTCTTTAACTGTTGAAAACACTTCCATTGTTCCCACAGGATCGAGTTGTGAAGTGGGTTCATCTAATATTAATAGGCGAGGTTGTAAGGCCAAAGCTGCTGCGATCGCTAATCTTTGTTTTTGCCCTCCCGATAATTCTTGAGGGTGTTTGTGTTCCGTTCCTTCTAACCTTACTGCCTCCAAAACACGGGGAATACGAGAGATAATTTCTTCTCGATCAATACACAAATTCTCTAAAGCAAAAGCTATTTCGTTCTCAACAGAAGTTGAAATTAATTGGGTTTCTGGATCGTCAAAAACCGCCCCTACATAACCAGCTAAATGACTGACAGGATGCTTCAAAGTATCCAAACCAGCAACAGTAACATAACCAAAGAAACGACCACCATAAAACTGTGGTACAATTCCGTTTAAAGTCAAACAAAGGGTCGTTTTTCCGGCGCCTGTTGGGCCAATAATACCCAAAAATTCTCCTTGATAAACCTCTAAGGAAATATCCCTTAGAACAGGTTCTTTAGAATTAGGATAAAAATAAGAAACCTTGTCTAAACCAGCAATAATGTTCATTTTTTTCCAATATTTATATCTAACTAACTGTGTCTGAATTTTGTTTTTTTACGAAATAGTTTTAATAGATAACCTAAATTAATGGATAAAAAGAATTATAACATAGAACATAACTATTGATAAAATGGTCAGTTTCGTATTACGAAGATTGATTTTCGAGAATAGATTACCCGAATTTCTCACAAAATCTGCGATCGCCAAACACAGAAGCCTTACAGGAAGTGGGTTTGAACAGAGCGATCGCAGATTTCCCCAACCAACAGTCTGTTGTCAGATTTTAAGTTAAAATCAACCCGAATTAGACAAAGATGAAAAGATAAATCAATCACTCATTTTTCCAAAAAAATTATTAATAAAATCTCTAATAGTACTAGATTGTTAGAATAAAATATGCTATAATTTAATTATTAAAGCAATTTACCTTAAACTGATTTGATGAGTCCCAGTCATCCCCGAACCCCTCGTCAAGTAATCAACTTTAGTAAACAGAAAGGAAAAGAAATAATCGCTAATTTTGATGGGGGACTAATCACTTCAGATGCGGGGATTGTCTGGATAGCTGAGTTGGATAAAAAACTGGGAATTACGGAGAAGTTTGGTAATTGTTTTCAAGATCATCGTCATCAATCTTATGTAGATCATTCGTAATTGCTCACCGCAATAAAGAATCTGTCTTGACAACATAAAGGTAAAATCGGGGATTTTTATGTATAGTGGGGGTTATGACCACAAATGCTACCTTTGATTCAAAGCTAGTGCAGCTTAGCAAAAATAATCCACCAGTCACTTATTATCTTTAAAGCCCTTAAATTTCCAAACGAACGGCTTAGCAAAATGTTGATTAAAGTAATCAATAAAATTGAGAGTTTTCTCGGATAGTTCTTCAGTTGAACGGACAGTAATTCTTTTGAGTAAACGCCGGACTAAGATCGAAAACCAACACTCAATTTGATTAAGCCACGATGTATGTTTGGGAATATAAACAAAGCGAATTCGATGAGATTCATCTGATAAAAAATCTGCTCTGCTGTCCATAGATTGCAAAATCCCCTCCTTTCCTTTTCTCCCCAAATCAATAGTAATTTCACAGCTTTCTGCTACTAATTTGACTAAGCTTTCCGATTTATGAGTGTTGAGTTGATCTACAATAAAAATCCATTCTGCTTTTTCATCAATCT
>NZ_AADV02000210.1 GCF_000167195.1 Crocosphaera watsonii WH 8501
CTGGTGGTTATGAAACGATATTCGATATGCAAGAGCATTTTGCCGGTTTGCCTTGGAATTTAAAAGGTTTAAGTAGTCCTGATAATGTTAAAGTGGTAGAAATTGGCGCAGGAACTGTTCATCTTTTAAAGTTACAATCATCCCAACAATTAAGTTACCGTTAATTGAAGTTGTTTGATGGGCAAAGTAAGAGACAAAAAATTAATGGAACCATAATCGCTTATCTTGTCCACCAAACTCTCTAGTGCAGCTTGGCGAAAGTAATCCACCAGATTTTTACAGAAACTTCCGTGACTAGCCACGACAATGTGTTTCAATGAAACTAACGGAAGAATCTCGAAGTTGATGTCCATGATAAAAGCATTGCCAATTAACCTCTCCAACCTACAGAAAACAGTACTCCAACAAATAGTGAGAGGGACAACAAACCCCTATCGCCTTGTTAGACGAGCCAAGCTAATCTTAGCCGCAGCATCAGGAGAGAGCAATAGTTCGATTAGTCGAAGATTAGAATTAGACCGAGTACAAGTGCGTCAGTGGCGATCGCGATGGTTTGAGGAGAGAGAAAAACTGAGTGCCGCCGAAGAACAACAGGTAACGGAGAAAGCATTAATGGTCTTGATCAAAGGAATTTTAAGCGATCGCCCAAGACCTGGAACAACAAAATCCTTTACGGTCGAACAAGTAGTCCAGATTGTAGAGATCGCTTGTGAAGAATGTGAAAAATCAGACAGACCAGTGAGCCATTGGACACCTTCAGAGTTGGCGGATGAAGCCATAAAAAGAGGAATTGTCGAAAAGATTTCCCCCCGTAGTGTGGGGCGTTTTTAAAAAAGAAGCGACATTACAACCACATCTCGTTCGTTACTGGTTAAATGCCAAAATTGATGATCCCTTAAAATTTAAAAAGCAAGTCAAATATATCTGTGAACTTCATCAAGAAGCTAAAACTTTGTTAGAACAAGGAATTCATTTAATTAGTACAGATGAAATGACAGGGATTCAAGCTCTTGAGAGATTATTTCCGAACAAAAGAATCAAGCCTAAACAAGTAGAAAAAATCGAATTTGAATATGAAAGACACGGAACTTTAAGCTTGATTGCGAACTGGGATGTGGCAAGAGGAAAAGTTGTTAGTCCCTCTATTGGACCGACAAGAACAGAACAAGATTTTTCTGAACATATCCAGAGAACGATTAAGATTGATGAAAAAGCAGAATGGATTTTTATTGTAGATCAACTCAACACTCATAAATCGGAAAGCTTAGTCAAATTAGTAGCAGAAAGCTGTGGAATTACTATTGATTTGGGGAGAAAGGGAAAGGAGGGGATTTTGCAATCTATGGACAGCAGAGCAGATTTTTTATCAGATGAATCTCATCGAATTCGCTTTGTTTATATTCCCAAACATACATCGTGGCTTAATCAAATTGAGTGTTGGTTTTCGATCTTAGTCCGGCGTTTACTCAAAAGAATTACTGTCCGTTCAACTGAAGAACTATCCCAAAAAATTCTCAATTTTATTGATTACTTTAATCAACATTTTGCTAAGCCGTTCGTTTGGAAATTTAAGGGCTTTAAAGATCATAAGTGACTGGTGGATTATTTTTGCTAAGCTGCACTAGTTGGTAAAATTGAGTTATGTTTATGTTAAATAGGGTTTGCTGAAAAAGTTTCTCCAAAATTTATGCCACTTTTGACCAAGAATTTTCTGACAAATCAATAAGTTTTAGTACATAAAAATTGTTGAAAGTATAATCAAAATTAATGAAAGGCGGTTTGATGAGTTCCCCTGTTCTATTATTAGTAAATAAGGACAAAAAAAGCGACAAAAACTGCCTCAGAAGTTTAGAAAGATTGACAACTAAAAATGTAATAGCAATAGATGTAATGGAGGTTTCAGGGAGTTTTGTCATCACGAGATTTAGGCTAAATCTTCGTTTAGCTTGTCCAAACTTTCCCTCAATAGCATTACGGAAGCATTCATCGGAGTGGGCTTGTTTCTTTTCTTCTTCACTGACATTTTTCGGAGGTCTTCCTAACTTCGGACCACTGATTCTTATCCCTCTTTCCTTACACCAATTTCTGTTTTCCCTAGTTCGATAAATTTTATCTACATGGACGGATTCGGGATAATAGCCAAACGTTTCTTTATACTTTTCTACTTGTTCTTTTAAATGACAAGATTCATTGAAGTTTCCCCAACTTATTTTGTCTAGAAACACATAGTTATCTACACAGCTTACTGAGAGTTTAGCTCAAAACTCTATTGGTTTTCCTGCTTTTCCCCTCACTATTGGACGAATATGCGGTTGAGTTAAACTTACAATTCTTTGAGGAACACTCTGGGTCTTATTCTCCCACATTGACTGTTGTTGTTCATAAACTTTTTTGATAGTCTCTAGACAATTTTTCTGTCTTTTACTCAGATTTTCCTGGGAAGCCCCAGCTTGAATTAAGTCTTCTATATTTCCTAAATTTTTCTTAAGGTATTTTAACTGTTTCCCGATAGCTTTTCTTCTTTCTTGATAAGATACTTTTCGTTTTTTAGCTACTTTTAAGTATTCCTTTCTAGCAATTTTTCTAGAAGTTCTCGGCTTTTTTCTCAATTTTACTCTTAATGGTTTATAAAGATTATCTATTATTCTTTCTGTCTCAATTCTGGCTTGATTTAATATGCCTAAATCCGTTGGGTATTTGATGTCTGCTGGCGCACAAGTCGCATCTAAAATTAGTTTACCTTTATTTTTTATTTTTTCTCCTTTTTCTTGGAGACAATCCTTTTTTTTTACTTCTTTATCACTCTTGTCTATTTCTCTTTTTACTATTTTTTTATTGATTTTGTTTATCAATTCTCCATCAATTCTTTTCCTAAAATGAACTAGCATTGAAGATTCCAGTGGTGGCTCTTGTTGATAACAATTTAAACCTATAAAGTATTGTAGATAGGGATTTTCTCTAATCTGTTCTATAGTTTCTCTATCACTTGTTCCTAATTTTTCCTTAATAATTAATGTCCCTAATGCCATTCTAAATAGTTTGGCTGACGCACCTTTTTCTGCTGAAAAAAGTTTAGCATATTCTTCCTCAAAATCATCCCAAGGTATCAACTCTGCCATGATTACCCAACGATTATTGGGGGACAATTTGCCCTCGAAAGGTAATTCAAATTTTTCTGGGGGCGGTAAAGGTTGCTCCTCTTTTCGATACATTTGTTCTTGACCAACAACTGGGAGGTGTTTCTACCAATTATAGCGGTTTGTAGCCGACAAAGCTGATCTTTTTTGCGATCGCGAATATGGGTGTAACCTTTTAAAGAATAGGGTTTTGCTTTTATTCAGCAAACCCTAAATATAACTTAATCAATAGTTGAGAAAGTTAATATTTTGTCCGCTGTGTTTGACTAGATTCGTGTTTAATGTTTATGATACCTTTATGTTGAATATCTTTTCTATTGAGAGGACGTTAAGTTTAAATTAAGCAATTTCATTCATTCGAGAAACACTTATTATATTTGTAAATAAGGCTTATGCTTACTGGTCTGTAACCTCTCTCCCCTACTTATCCAAATGACTCTTATTGATTCCCAAATATTTCACAGTTTTGCCATCGCCCTTGGTACTTCTCTCTTCGGTTTGCTGGTTTTTTGGGCTTTTTGGTACGCTTCAAGGATGGACTAATGAATTTATCACTGTCCATCCCATTTCAAGCTTTAAGAATGGAGCCGAGCAGAGTCGAACTGCTGTCCAGACTGGGTATTGACCTACCGCTCATTCACAGGCTTAGTCTTTCTGACCCTCAGACGGGAACCGCTCATTCTCCCGAACGGTGGGATGCTCTGGTGTAGTCTTAGCTCAACAGCCAACCAGAGGTAGCTATTAAGGGCATCCGTTGGGGTTGGTACCTCCGAGTCCTTAACGGAGTCAGGTCAGAGGTAAGCGACTCTATGAGAGAGTTCTACGCAGCTACTGCTACGCGCTTGAAGCTTACGATGTTGTTCGCAGTTACTATTGTTTTGAGTCTTGTATTTACGAGAGGAGACTCACTCTCGACCTGAATCACAATTTGGATTTCGCCAGCCTGTCGAAGCCGTTGCGGCCCCATGTGGTATATCCTAATTATAAACAGAATTTTTGATTTTCGCAAGGTTACAAGAGAAGCATCCCATTTTTGCAAAAAACGAGATGAATGGAGTTTGACACAGGAGATACCAGAGGTGGGGAGGGTGGGAAGTCTGGGGGTATCAATTAATTTTTATTGTGAGAAAAAATACTTTTTTTGAAGCAAGTTCCAAACCCGATGGCAGTTATTGCACCTAGAATGGTTAAGGGTTCGGGAACGCTAACTCCTGGTTCAATGCGAATATTATCTACGAGTAAACCAGAATCACCGTGAACATCTTCTTCATCTAAAATAGCAAATCCTAAGGTAACATTACCAGATTTGGTGAAAGTGTAAGTATATTGTTGATAACCAGTTTCTCTACTAAAAGACGTTGAAGAGGGGAGCAAACTACTTTCTACACTGCTTAACATTGCTAACTCAAATAGTTGCTCATTGATGCTAAAAAATGCTAAGTCATTATTACTTATGGGTAAAGATGAATGTTCATTGGTGAGGAAATTATAATCAAACTTTAAGGTATCTCCTGCATTAACAGTAATATTAGTTTTGATAGCTGAACCTTGAGTATAAGTGCTTTGGGGGGATAAACTGTTACCAAAATCAGTAATTTGACTTTGAGAAAAGAGGAACCCTTGTCCTTGGTTTTGTCCTTGAAGACTGTCTCCTATCCCAAAAATAGGTGGTGGAGGACCTTGAAAAACTAACTCAAAAACAGGACTATTATCTTCTCCTGCTGTAGATAATAATTCTTGATAGTTTCCTTCTGTGGGAGTTACTCCAAAGCTACTATCTACAATGCTGGTGTTTGCTGATGTTTGCCAATTATCGAAATTATTATTTTCAAAACCTAAATTTGCTGCTGTTGCTGCGGTTGGGGTAAGGGATAGGATGGGAAAAAATGAGATCGCCCCTAATAAAGTTTTCATGTGGGAGTTGATAGTCATGTTAGACATAATAGTGTTTCCTTGAAAAAACGAAAGTACAGTTAAAAATTTGACTAAGAGAAAATGAAATCATTAGCATCAATTTGAGCAGGTGTTACCCCTTCTAAAGTTGCTAAAGGTAATAGATAATCAAGATAGATTTGTCCATAAGGTCTGATAAAGACTTGTGTATTTTCGTTACCGACTCCAGTGACAGTAATTAAGTCTTCAAAAGGAGTTTGACCAACAACAGATTCTAGATCATATCCCCAATCAGTATAGGTATAGTATAATCCACTTACATCAATTATGTCATCGTTTTCGGCATTGAAATCAGTAAGAATATCTCCAAATTCATCTACATTATCATAAGCGAAGGTATCTTTTCCACCTAAACCAGTGATAACTTCTCCCCCAATACCACTTTCAATGAAGTCATCTTCTTCAGTTCCAGTAATATCAAAATCTCGGTCATCAATTAATTCTACTGTAAAGGTTTCTTCTATACTTAATCCACGGTTATCTGTACTCTTGATGATAATTTCAAAAAAGGATTCTGTCTCAAAATCTAGTTGAGTTGTATCTGCTACTTGTAATTGATTATCAACAATTTTAAAATTGTCTAAAGGATCGCCATATTGGTCAAATATAGCATAGGTAAATTCTTGTGAGTCAGGATCAATTGTTGTTAATTCCCCAATTAAAGTATCATTAGGTGCATTTTCTGTTACTGATAAATTGCTTATTAAAATATCAGTAGGTGCTTGATTACCTGGAGTGACTTCTATATCAATAATGACTTGATCAAAAATGCGTCGTCCGTCCACATTTTTAGGACCATCTGTAAATGCAATGACTAATTGATAATGATCGATACCGTTAATAATATCAGCATCTTCATTAGGAAGAGGACTTAGAGAGATATCATCAGGACCATTAACAGTAATTTTACCTGTTTCTGAATCAATAGAAAAGGGAAATTTTCCATCAAAATCTCGATCAAATGAGTCGATAACATCATGATAATCTGAGTAACTATATGAATATTATCTTACATCTTCAGGTGCAGAATATTCTAAGAAATCACCGATCAAATAGTAAGTTAAAGGTTTATTATTCGGGTGATAACCCTCAATTGTACCCACCAAATGATTAAGAGAATCATCTTCAGAGACTTGGAAATAAGCTTTGTAACTATTATCAAAAGGAGGTTCTTCAATAGATTTAGTAACCTCAGTAGACCAACCAATTAAATAGTCACTACTGTCTTCTGTACTTTCTTTCAGTTGTAGTGACATGATTTCATCGGGGTCAAATACTAGGTGAAATAAAGATTCAA
>NZ_AADV02000209.1 GCF_000167195.1 Crocosphaera watsonii WH 8501
TCTACTAATTCTAATCCTAATGAAGACTGTATAGACTTAATAACAGTAGTAGGAGGCGTTTCTTGTTCAGCTAATTCTTTAACTTGTTCACCGTCGAATAAAAAGAGATTAGAAATACCCAAAGGTAACAAAGTTTCAATAAATTCATCCCAAGTCTCAGCTAATGCTTTATCTGGCCAATCTTCTTCCAGAATACCTAAAGTATCTTTACCGTCTTTGGGTTGTGTATTCCAGCGTCTAACAATGCGTATTTCTTTCCATTGATCGTCAATAAAATGTTCAAAAGCTAATTCTATGCGTGTTTCTCCTCCTAATGGAGTTTTGTTATTAATTGCTTGAATCAAAAAGTCGCTATAACTGAGATTATTACGGGTTGAACATTGTACGCGTTGTCCATATAATGCGAGACGTATAGCATCCATAAGGGTTGTTTTTCCCCCTCCATTCATTCCCCCAATGAGGATAATAGGACGAGTTTGGTTATCTTTTTCTGTACGTAGATTAATAATATTTTTACCAGCATAGGGACCAAAATTTTCTAAAACTAATTCTGTAAACAGCATAGTTAAACAAATAAATAAAAGTATCTATAGCAATCAGTAATAATTGATGAATACCTTGAGATACCCCCTTCAGTTCCCCCCTTAATAAGGGGGGTTGGGGGGATCAGCTTTCCTTAATTCTCACAACTGAAACCTGATTGCCATATTATTTTCATGATACTATTAAATATAGCACAATTACCTGAGTAATTATTAAGAAAATTAAGATAAAATGAATTCAATCAAACTACATGATACTATTGCGCTTTTAGAAGATGTTAAAACTTGTCAATTCATGACAAAATATACAATTATTTTACCAAAAGGACAAGTAGGAACAGTAGTAGAAATTTACAAAAATGGAGAAGCTTATGAAGTTGAATTTTCTGATAATAATGGACAAACTTATGCTTTAGTTACTCTTACCTCTGAACAATTGATATGTCTTCATTATGAAAAACCTTGCTTAACTGTAGTCAATTAACTTTAATAACAGAATAAAATTAAACGAAATTAGAATTCATTATGAAACCATCACCCAAAGTTCCTGATAATACCACCAGACAAAATGAAGTTAATCAATTAAGATCATTAGTTAGACAGTGGGATAAGTTGATTCTAGAATTAGATGAATTAAATGCTAGTTTAGAAGCAGATATTCGTCAAAGTTCCCTGACTGCTTATCGACTCGGAAAAACAGTCAGCAATGACGTTACCAAATAATTTATATCATAGATTGTCCTCACTTTCCGTGTTATTGGTAGGTTGCCCAAATTTAATTGTTCCCCAAGAAAGTTGTTTTTCGGGTTGTTTTTCTTCGGGGTTGAGAGTCTTTTTGAGTTCTTGTTTAACTTTATCAATATCTTCATCAGCGATCGCATTTTTGAGGTTACGTTTTTTGTGTGCATCTTCAATCGCATCATTTTGGGATCTTGAACTGGTTTCAAAGCATTTTTCCAAGTCACCATAGATACCCACACGACGAGATTTTGTATAAAATTGTCTTTCAGTATCTAATAGTCTGGCCATCAATTCTAAGTGCATTGCATCCTCCCCACAAATATCGGATAAAATATCCCATTCATCGCTACCTAATAAACTATGACCAACTCCTGGACGACTATCAATAAAAGGTTCTCCGGTCACTTCTTGATAAATACGGGGTAAACTATCATCAAATTCGTGTTTCTCTTCTAACCATATTCGTTTAATTTCGCTTAACTCTTCTTGAGTAATTAAAGTAATATCTTTCATGTCGTCTGGTGCATTGTTTCTCACTTTAACTTGTGCTTCTAATACCCGTCTTAACCAATGTTCTCGCCAATATTTTGTATAGGGACCAGGAACAGGTTCAATAGAAGTCTGACCATCAATATTACGTTCAAACAGGTGAACAGTTCCCCAAATACGTCTAAAGTCTCTTTTATCTCGATCATTTTCTATATCTAATTCTTTGCGAACATCAATTAAAGGTTGTAACCATCCTTTTTCTTCGTCATGTTGAACCATTGCTGCTAAAGACTTATCGCTATCAACCAAAGTACAGACCCAACAACCAAAACGAGAACTACCACAACTAGGAGTAGAAGTATCAATAACTAAAGGGCATTCATTATCAGCGGTTGCCCCTCGATACATAGCGAATAAATCTTTATTACTATGTCCCCAAGGGTTATCCCATTGCATTAAATATAACCACACTTCATCGGTTCGCCAATCTTCAATAGGAGTGTATAACAAAGAACTGGGTAAATGGGGATGTTTACAAAGGCGATCGCGGACTCTTCCCTGTTCTCTTTTTGTCATGATCGCTTCACGGTTTTGGCTTTCTGTTTTACGGGTTCCTAAAACTACAATAGCCTCACCATTGGCTCTAACAATATTACGAATAAAACGGTTAGAAGGATCAATTTTTAAGCGAGGTGTACACCAACGAAAGTTATGTCGAGGTGCAGGATATCCTTTCCCTATTAAACCCGCCCAATAACTTTGTGAAGCTTCTGGGGTAAGCAAATGAGGTTCAATAGGTAGCTGTTCTTTTCTAGCTCGTTTTTCCATGCGTTCAAGAGACTTATTAACCCATGCCGAAACAAAGGGGTTTTCTACTAAAGTATCAGTGGTAATAACATAGATTTTTTTATGTCTTTTATCTAAAGGTAGTTCTGAAATAGCATTCCAAATTAATTGAACAATAGCACTACTATCTTTACCTCCAGAATAACCAATAACAATCGGAATATCATCGACACAATATAACTCTTGTATCTCTTCAGTTAATCTTTTTATATCTTTAATTAGTTCTGGAACAGTACGGGGCGGAAATAATGTTGTTTGAATATTAGTCATGTTTGTTAATCTCCTATCATAATTTTGAATAACTATTGTCTAAAAATGTTTTGCCTGTGCCATTGAATCGCTTCTATACTTGGAAAATAGGTTGGTGAGTTCGGCAATAAAATAGTTTCACCTTGAAATTCTCTAATAGGTTTGCTATTGGGTGACTCTTCAGAGAAATTATCAGAAATCAGAACTTGATAATTATCATCAATACTAAAAATACCTCTATCAAAAGCCCAATGATGATTTTTACATAATGAAATACCATTGTTTATATTATTGTCATAGAATTGTGCAAAAGGTTTAATATGCGCTCCATCTACAATACTTTGTGATAGTGATTTAATAACCTTTAAATTACATAATGAACAACGATAGTCATAGGCATGAATAACGGCTTTACGAAAAAAAGAATCTCTAACTAAAGATTTTTTTATATAAAATTTTCTGCTAGTTTTTTTTCTTGGAATTTTTCGGTTCCTGCTTTTTAAAAAGATTGATTGATTTCTAAAATTTCTTGTAATTCTTTTTGAGCCGAAGAAAACCAAACTTCTATCAAAGTGTCTATTAATTCTTTTCTACTTTCTGGATCTTGAATTAATGTGAATAACTCTTCATCTAAAGAAGCATATTCAACAGACTGTTTTAATTTATTCATGGTTTTAGGTTGTAAACCATTAAAATCTGGTTTTAATGTAAGATGCCAAAACCCTTCACTTTGTAGATGAAAGAAAGGATAATGAAAACCTCCTTTATATTCAGAAGCTAAAATGTTCCAATATTTATTAAAGGTATCAATAAGTTCCTCAGAAACTAAAATTTTATTTTCAGTAATAATCTTTTGAGAAATTAAATCTATAACCGATAAAAGCAAAATAGGTTTATATTGAGCATTGCCTCTTTTTTTTGTACTACTAACATTTAAAGATGCCAAGAGATCGCAATAATAACTTAAATTTTTTTGCTGTTGATTTTCAGTCATAGGTTTTAGTTTCAGATAGGAGTATCACAGATGTTAAACTAATTCAGTAATTATACCAATAATTATCATAACTATTAATGAATGTAGATCCAGAAAAACTCAGTAATTTCCTGGATTTATATTAGTTTAACGCAAGATTATGATAGAAGGGTAGGTATTTACCGAAAATTAACAATTATTATGTTTGATAACCAGATTGACAATAGGGAACTTAATCAAAATCTTAGACAGGTATTAGAATCTTATCTGTTAAAATATTACCGTGAAAAACATTTCTTAGGGTTACGGTTTCGTCAGGGAAAAAGAGACATGATACAAATTAATGTACCTGCCCATGACTTACCAATCATACTACAAACAAAGCATTCTGAAAATAATGATCCTGACTCTGGAAAAAACCGTCCAGAAGTACAGGGTCACACCGAAGAAGTCAAACAATATATTATGAAACGTATAGAAAAAGATAAACCTTGGATCTTAGGCACTTTAACTGCTAATATTGATCCTGATCTAATCAAAGTAATTGAAATAGCTAGAGAACTCTGTTTAGTAGTAATTCCCAGAGGAGTAAAATTAGATATAACTGATGGACAACACAGAAAAAGTGCAATTCATGAACTGATAGAAAGTTCAGAGGGTGCATTAATTGGAGATAATGATTTTCCCATCACTTTAGTTTTAGAAAAAGATTTTAATCAGTGTCAAACTGACTTCCGAGATATGGCGCAAAGTAAAGCATTAGATAAATCTTTATTATTATCTTTTGGAGGATTTGAAGGACGTATTGGTATTATGAAAACTATACAAGAACAAGTACCAATATTTAAAGATAAAACAGAAAGAATAAAAAATACACCGTCAACGAAAAAGAAACTAATTTACACAAGTAATTATATTGTTAAACTGGTTAGTTGTGCCTTTGCCAATGATATTAATGCTGAACTTGAAAACTGGGATGTAGAAACATCATCAAATGCTTTGATGAATGCCTTAAATAAATTTTTCTCACGGGGTGACAAGCCCGTTAAAACCCTGATTGAAAGAGGGTTTCAGCCGTGGCGATCGCTCTATAAATTGTCAAAAACTAGAGGGCTTATTGAGAATAAACAATAATGATAATCATTCTTGCCGTGTGTGTGGGGGGGAGGAGGGTTACACCGTCCTCCCCCCCACAGGGTTGATGCTCAAAATCAACCCCTTGGGCAATATTAGTTTTTATTAAATAATAAAAATTGGTTTATTTTGGATAGTTACATCTAAAATAAATCATCTTCCACTGGTTATTTTATGTTAAGATAAAATAGGGGAATTAAGCCGTCTTATCTATTATGGACATGGCTTGTAACCCTTTTTTATAATTGTTGAGTTTCTGGGGATTATTGCTCATCATAATTGAAATAAAATCAGAGCAAAATTCCCAAGCGTGAATCCAAAGAGAGCCATAAAGTCCTATCCAAAAATTACTATGTCTTCGGTCACGTCTTGATTTTTCAGTTAGACGAGCAATATATTTTCCTTGATTGGTTTGTCGAAATGTTTTGCCTTTTAAAGAAGTAGCAGTGTAAGCGATCGCTATTAATAAAATCAAGGAATTTAGTCGTTTATTATTGGCTTTACTTCCCTCCCAATTATAACCCCCTGTCGTAACTGCTCACCGCAACAAAAAAGTCTTATTGAAAAGCACTACAAACAACATCAGTTGAGTCAACAAAAATATAAGCCCTGTGATTTAGCGTAAAATTTAAGCTAATTTATTATGGCTATTTTAATGACTAACATTCCCAGAATCAAGTCTTTTAAAAACCTCAAATAAAAACAACAATATGAGAAAAAAAAGAATAGTAAGATAGTTTTTTGTTAGCGGAGATTATCCGCTAACCCTGTGTATTTTTGTGCAGAGAGATAGGGGGATCAAGAAAAATCTATCCCCCATCGGCTCCGGAGCCTTTTACATCTCTAATCCTGGGGGACTCCGACCAGCTAATGAAAATAATTCGCATAATTGGACAATGGCATTTTGCCCCTGTAATCTCATGGTCTCTAAAAAACTGAACATTTGGGTGACTAACTCTGCACCCCAGTCGCTTCTTGCTCCCCCACTTACTTTGCGGTGAATGATAATGGGACGTAAAGCTCTCTCAGCATCATTATTATCTGGTTTGACTTCAGGATAAGTTAGAAAGGTGAACCACTCTTCCCAATGACGTTTGAGACGGTTAATCAATCTTTGTGCATCATAAGGCCATCCTTTTTTGGGAGTTGCTTTAAAAATCTTTTGCAGTGAGTTCTCGACTTCTGTTCTTTTGGAGCCTAAGTCTTCAAGGGTTAAATTTCGAGCATGATAATGACGATAATGGATACGGGCGGTTGCTAAAACTTGCTGTACATCGGCAGCAAATTCTCGATTCGCTTGAAAAAAGACTGGTTTTAAGGGACTCTAACTCTCGTTCTAAATGTGCCAGACATTTCTGTTTGGCCATCGCACTTTGTCTAAAGTAGGCACTATAGCAGTCACTGGTGAGGATGCCCATAAAATCTGCTCCTAACAATTTCTCGACTTCTGCGGAGCTTCTAGTGGAGCCAAC
>NZ_AADV02000208.1 GCF_000167195.1 Crocosphaera watsonii WH 8501
AACAGGGCAATCGCATTAAAATCTGAGATGCGTGATCCAGTAAAGATTTTAGAGTTTCAGTACAAATGAACGGCGATCGCAAAACCTCTTATGCAGTCAGCTTTTCAAAAATTAAATGCGATTGCCCTGCCCCCCCAAACTGTTTTGATGCGCGAGCGTAAACTCCTAAAAGAGAGAAAACAATCCGATTTTATGCTAATAATAATCAGATTGTCCTTAATCGTTTTATAACTTAAATCATGAGCTTTTTAGCAGTTTATGAATCTCATTTTACCAAACATTTAACACAAACACAGTTCGAGGCTTTTAGAATTTTACTGTGGTTGCTGACAGTACATAAACAGGTTAGACAGTCACTTATGATCTTTAAAGCCCTTAAATTTCCAAACGAACGGCTTAGCAAAATGTTGATTAAAGTAATCAATAAAATTGAGAATTTTTTGGGATAGTTCTTCAGTTGAACGGACAGTAATTCTTTTGAGTAAACGCCTGACTAAGATCGAAAACCAGCACTCAATTTGATTAAGCCACGATGTATGTTTGGGAATATAAACAAAGCGAATTCGATGAGATTCATCTGATAAAAAATCTGCTCTGCTGTCCATAGATTGCAAAATCCCCTCCTTTCCTTTTCTCCCCAAATCAATAGTAATTCCACAGCTTTCTGCTACTAATTTGACTAAGCTTTCCGATTTATAAGTGTTGAGTTGATCTACAATAAAAATCCATTCTGCTTTTTCATCAATCTTAATCGTTCTTTGGATATGTTCAGAAAAATCTTGTTCTGTTCTTGTCGGTCCAATAGAGGGACTAACAACTTTTCCTCTTGCCACATCCCAGTTCGCAATCAAGCTTAAAGTTCCGTGTCTTTCATATTCAAATTCGATTTTTTCTACTTGTTTAGGCTTGATTCTTTTGTTCGGAAATAATCTCTCAAGAGCTTGAATCCCTGTCATTTCATCTGTACTAATTAAATGAATTCCTTGTTCTAACAAAGTTTTAGCTTCTTGATGAAGTTCACAGATATATTTGACTTGCTTTTTAAATTTTAAGGGATCATCAATTTTGGCATTTAACCAGTAACGAACGAGATGTGGTTGTAATGTCGCTTCTTTTTAAAAAACGCCCCACACTACGGGGGGAAATCTTTTCGACAATTCCTCTTTTTATGGCTTCATCCGCCAACTCTGAAGGTGTCCAATGGCTCACTGGTCTGTCTGATTTTTCACATTCTTCACAAGCGATCTCTACAATCTGGACTACTTGTTCGACCGTAAAGGATTTTGTTGTTCCAGGTCTTGGGCGATCGCTTAAAATTCCTTTGATCAAGACCATTAATGCTTTCTCCGTTACCTGTTGTTCTTCGGCGGCACTCAGTTTTTCTCTCTCCTCAAACCATCGCGATCGCCACTGACGCACTTGTACTCGGTCTAATTCTAATCTTCGACTAATCGAACTATTGCTCTCTCCTGATGCTGCGGCTAAGATTAGCTTGGCTCGTCTAACAAGGCGATAGGGGTTTGTTGTCCCTCTCACTATTTGTTGGAGTACTGTTTTCTGTAGGTTGGAGAGGTTAATTGGCAATGCTTTTATCATGGACATCAACTTCGAGATTCTTCCGTTAGTTTCATTGAAACACATTGTCGTGGCTAGTCACGGAAGTTTCTGTAAAAATCTGGTGGATTATTTTCGCCAAGCTGCACTAGTTTTGTCAGCTTTAGCCATTCCCAGATTCTGGTTTCCTGTGATTAAAGCTATTATTTGTAAAGAATTTAAGACTGGCTCTCGTCTGATTATAACAATTGACCGAACCCAATGGAAAGATAAAAATGTTTTCATGGTTGCTGTTATCTGGAAAAAGCTGGCTTTACCCATCTATTGGACACTTTTAGGGAAAAGAGGAGCCAGCAGATTATCTGAACAACAGGCATTAATTCAACCTGTTCTTTGTCTTCTAAAAAACTATGAGTTAGTCATTCTTGGAGACCGAGAATTCCACAGTGTTAAATTAGCTTATTGGTTGAAACAAAAAAGTAAAAAACAAAAGTTATTCTTCGCTTTTCGTCAGAAACAAGGTAGGAGTTACGCATTGACAAATTAACTTAAATATGAGTAGCTTTAAAGAGAGACAACGATCGCTAATTATTAGAGTCATTAAAATTGACGTAATAATAACAATAACTAATCTATAAATTAGGCTGATAATTTCAAATTTATTTGCTCTAAAATAAAATTCCGATTAACTTCAATAGACAATTCTCTTTGGAGTTGATACCAATTATCAATTAACTCATTAGCTCTCATTAATTCAAGTTTAATAAAAGCCCGTAAAGAACTAAAGAAATGGGTCAATATAGCTTCTGATTTTCTGACTATAAATTTATTGATACCACATAATTGTTTGAGCGCACGATGGTAACATTCAATAATCCAATGAGTTGTTTTCAACAAAGTAAATAGAGTTTTATCTGTTTCTCTTAAGTCTTTATTCTCTTTGTCAAATAAAATATAAAAACGAAGCATCCCGTTTTTGAAATGTTTCTTAAATACTTTAACTTCGCCAAACTCTTTTAAGTAAACAATTGTCCCATTTTCCTCTATTTCTAAGCTTTCAACGGATTGATATTGTCCTTTAACGATTGATACTTGTCGATTTTTAGCTATTCCTATCATGAAACCTAATTCTTGTTTTTTCAAAAATTTAAGGTTCTCTTTAGATGAATACCAACTATCACCAGTTACATAAATTGGCCTCAGTCCCCAAGCTAAAACTTCCGATAGCATCATCCGAAAATAATCATTTTTAGACAGATTATCTTCTTTATCATAAAGTCGATAATTTAGAGGGACTGAAATTCCATTAGGGTCAGTATATAATAAAGTAACTAAATTAATTCCTTTGATAGTTTTATGTTTATTTCCTGACCAGAAATAACCAATAAATTTACTTAATTTAGGATTACTATAAAGTTTTTCAATGACTGTATCATCAATACTTAAGGTTCCCCCACTCAGTTCAATGTGCTGTTTAAATTCATTGAATAAATCAACAGGTTTATAGCTTTCTCTTAATAAAAAACGGTTAACACTATCATGAGATAAATCCTCAAATATCTCGGATAAACGATTACAACCCGAATATTTGGATTCAGCAATTAAATAGTAAGTATAGAGTTCTAAATGACATTTAGCCGTTGATTTCTTCGTTATAGTTCGGATATCTACCTCCAGTTCTTATAATCCTCTCTATTTTATCAGTTTTTTGCTTTTTGTTAACAGCGATAGCTTTCTCTGTTTGGACTATGCACATTGTAAACCATCTGTCAATGCGTAACTCCTACAAGGTACAAACCAGAAAAAAGATGATGAAGATTATCAAACTTTTTCGCAGTTAGGAATGAAACCTGGGATGAAGATGTTTTTAACTGGGGTTTCAGTCACTAAAAATAAAGGGTTTGGAAACTTTAATGTGGGAGCATATTGGAAAAGAAAATACAAGGGCAAACAGGAAAAAGAGCCTTGGTTTATTCTTACCAACTTAGACAGTTTATCAGAGGTCTTGAAAGTCTATCGAGCCAGGGCAGGTATTGAAGCTATGTTCAAGGATTGTAAGACAGGGGGTTATAATTTGGAGGGAAGTAAAGCCAATAATAAACGACTAAATTCCTTGATTTTATTAATAGCGATCGCTTACACTGCTACTTCTTTAAAAGGCAAAACATTTCGACAAACCAATCAAGGAAAATATATTGCTCGTCTAACTGAAAAATCAAGACGTGACCGAAGACATAGTAATTTTTGGATAGGACTTTATGGCTCTCTTTGGATTCACGCTTGGGAATTTTGCTCTGATTTTATTTCAATTATGATGAGCAATAATCCCCAGAAACTCAACAATTATAAAAAAGGGTTACAAGCCATGTCCATAATAGATAAGACGGCTTAATTCCCCTATTTTATCTTAACATAAAATAACCAGTGGAAGATGATTTATTTTAGATGTAACTATCCAAAATAAACCAATTTTTATTATTTAATAAAAACTAATATTGCCCAAGGGGTTGATTTTGAGCATCAACCCTGTGGGGGGGAGGAGGGTTACACCGTCCTCCCCCCCACACACACGGCAAGAATAATTATCATTATTGTTTATTCTCAATAAGCCCTCTAGTTTTTGACAATTTATAGAGCGATCGCCACGGCTGAAACCCTCTTTCAATCAGGGTTTTAACGGGCTTGTCACCCCGTGAGCTAAAATTTTCTTCTTTTACTTTTAGCTTTTCCGAAGCAAATGCCAATGCCAATGCCAATGCCAATGCCAATGCCAATGACAATACAAATGCCAATACAAATCCCGCATTTCTCACAAACTGATCAGTAATCAGCTAGAGGTTAGATCCCAGATTCCGCACTTCAAAAAGTAGCATTAAATACTACAAGCCTGGGGTTAATAATTAAGTATAATTGCTTAAGTTGTTTCCTCCGTAAAAAAAGAGCGAAAAATGTCTTATTTAGAAGAAATACAAGTTAAAAATTTAGACCATTTAGGGATAGTAGCTGGTTTAATTGATGAAATAGGAATAGTCAAAATAATTAATAATAAATTAGGAATAGATGTTAGAGAAAAAATCTCAGCAGGTACAGTAGTTAAGTCTATTTTAATCAATGGACTAGGATTTGTTTCAAGACCTCTATATTTATTCAGTCAGTTTTTTCAAGATAAAGCTATTGAGAAATTGTTAGGAGAAAGAATTAAACCTGATTACCTTAATGAGGATAAAATTGGGAGAGTAATGGATGAATTATATAAATATGGACTAAATGATATTTTTATTGAAGTAGTTTTAGAAGTAATTAAAAAATTTAAAATAGACCTTAAATACTCCCATTTAGATTCCACATCATTTCATTTAGATGGAGAATATAAAAGGGAAGAAGATAAAGAGAAACAGGAAGAAGAAAAAATTATTAAAGAAAGACCAATTTTTATTAAGAAAGGATATTCTCGGGATCATAGACCAGACTTAAAACAATGTGTCTTGGATTTAATAACAAGCCCAGATGGAGATATTCCATTATTTGTGAGAGTAGGAGATGAAAATGAATCTGATAAATCTGTATTTGGAAAAGTTTTAGTAGAATTCAAAAAGCAAATAAAGTTTGATAGTATCATGGTTTGTGATAGTGCTTTATATGGTCAAGAAAATCTCCAACTAATCCAACATTTAAAATGGATAACGAGAGTTCCAATGACCATAAAAAAAGCAAAAGAATTAGTGCAAAATATAGAGGTGGAAGAAGTAAAAGATGAAGATAAAGAAAAAAGAAGTGACCTAAATTTAGAAAGTTATACCTGGAAAGAAGAAATTGTTACTTATGGTGGAATCAAGCAAACTTGGTTAATAGTCTTGAGTGAAAAAAGACAGAAAAGTGATTTGGAAAAACTAGAAAAACAACTTTCCCAAGAAGAGAAGAAATCCCAAAAATTTCTTAAAGAAATACAATCTGAAGAATCTGAACATCCTCAAGCTGCTCGATATAAATTAAAAGCTATTAATAAAAAATTGAGATTGTTGGAAATAAAAGAAGTTGAACTGATTGAAACTTACTCGAAAAAAAAGGAAAAGATTTATAAAATGATTAGTCTGATCATCAAAAAAGATGAAGAGATAAGTAGAAAGACTAAAGAAGCAGGAAAATTTATTTTAGCAACTAACTTAGGGTTTGCTGAAAAAGTTTCTCCAAAATTTATGCCACTTTTGACCAAGAATTTTCTGACAAATCAATAAGTTTTAGTACATAAAAATTGTTTAAAGTATAATCAAAATTAATGAAAAGCGGTTTAATGAGTTCCCCTGTTCTATTATTAGTAAATAAGGACAAAAAAAGCGACAAAAACTGCCTCAGAAGTTTAGAAAGATTGACAACTAAAAATGTAATAGCAATAGATGTAATGGAGGTTTCAGGGAGTTTTGTCATCACGAGATTTAGGCTAAATCTTCGTTTAGCTTGTCCAAACTTTCCCTCAATAGCATTACGGAAGCATTCATCGGAGTGGGCTTGTTTCTTTTCTTCTTCACTGACATTTTTCGGAGGTCTTCCTAACTTCGGACCACTGATTCTTATCCCTCTTTCCTTACACCAATTTCTGTTTTCCCTAGTTCGATAAATTTTATCTACATGGACGGATTCAGGATAATAGCCAAACGTTTCTTTATACTTTTCTACTTGTTCTTTTAAATGACAAGATTCATTGAAGTTTTCCCAACTTATTTTGTCTAGAAACACATAGTTATCTACACAGCTTACTGAGAGTTTAGCTCCAAACTCTATTGGTTTTCCTGCTTTTCCCCTCACTATTGGACGAATATGCGGTTGAGTTAAACTTACAATTCTTTGAGGAACACTCTGGGTCTTATTCTCCCACATTGACTGTTGTTGTTCATAAACTTTTTTGATAGTCTCTAGACAATTTTTCTGTCTTTTACTCAGATTTTCCAGGGAAGCCCC
>NZ_AADV02000207.1 GCF_000167195.1 Crocosphaera watsonii WH 8501
GGGGGTTGTCAAGGAATCCCAAATAAGCTAAACCGTTGATCATAGAAATAAGCCAGATTCCCCACTCTCAGCGTGCGGAGTGGGGAGGTAGCAGTGCGTGATTTAAAATTTAAAGATATTTTAATGTTCAGTCTTAACTGATATTTTATCGGAACTTTGATCCATAATTTCATGAAATCGTTTTCTACCTCGGTCATAATCTTTACTTTTGTAGCCTAAAATTTCACGAATAATCCATTTTTGGGGGATACCGTCTCTGAGTAGTGAAGATATAGCATCATATAAAACTTCATCTTCATCAATAAAGTTTTCTTTGAACCATTTTTTACTATTGCGGTAGCGAGTTTTAGGGTTTTCGTGATCGAAATGAATAAACATTGCACCGAATAAGGAGGGAAAAGACTTTTTAGATATCTTATCTTGTTCAGTGGTTATAATTTCCCAATCTTCTGTAGTTACTTTTTTGAGGTATTCTGTTTGTTGTTTTTTTGATGTTAAGGTTTTGGATAGTTTTTTTAATTGCCCTGGCTTAACATAAGGTAAGAGAGTATATAAATAGTCAAATGTAACTGCTTTTAAGAGGGTAGAGCCTAAAATATTTAATTGTTTATCAGGATTTACCCTTTCTAAATTGTCTTTTTGATGCTTTGCTAATAAGGGAGCAATTAAGTGTTTATTAAACCAGTTATAAGAGTGAGAAAATCCCCGATCAACATGAATAGCTGCTACTAATGCTTTTAGGGATTTTTCAAAAGGATTAGTTGTTTTAACCCGTAAACGATGTCTTTCTTGATTAACATCTAGAAAGGGATAACTTTCACCTAATCCTAAACTAAACCAAAGATTAGTGAGTTTTTCTTTATCCAATAACTTATCCTGTAAAGCAGTCATTTTACTGAGGGTTAAATAAGGAAAATGATGATATAAATAGTCAATAATAATCAGTGCAAGTAAGTTTTCTCCTAGAGATTCTAAGCGTTGATTATCGCTATCAGGTTGATTAATTTGTTTTCCATAGGAAGGATCACTTAATGACAGAAAAAGCAGATCGGTGTTTTTAAAGTTAAAGCTAATTTTTTCTTGAACTAGAGATGAATTCCACTGCATAGACAATTTTTGTGAGGAGTTTACCTTTTATTATATAATAAAATCGTTTAGAATAACCGAGGTTGATATCCTCTAATAAAAGGTTCTTGTATCATAACTTCTTTGGGATAATTAGGTAGATAAGATACTGTTTGAGGTAGTTTCTTAATCATTTTGGTATCAGTTGTATTAAAATAGTCCACCTGCATTCTAATAGCAGTGGCTAAATGTAAAGAATCAAACGGTTTTAATTTATATTTTCTTACTAAATATCGACTAATTTCTGCTGTTTCTCTTTCAAATGCGACTAAATTAATCCAAAGATTAGAAAATAAAGATTGAATAATTTTTTCTTGTTGCGTTTCTGATAAAGTATTTACTTTAATCTTAACAACTTCTGCCATTGTGAAAGTCGATGTATAAAGGGTAATATAATTTGATTCTGCTGATTCTATAATATTTTTACATCGTTGAAATTTATCAGGTTCTTGACTTAAAAAGCCAATAAAAATACAAGAGTCACAATAATGTTGTTCTTGAGAAGCTTTCTTTTTCAATTTTCTCCTCTAATCATATTAAAAATGTTAGCAACAGAAAAAGAGCCAGATGGTTCTGGTAATAGTTTAATTTCTTGAACGTGAATATTTATTTTTTCTCCATGTAAATATTGTCTAATTAATCCGAATATATAAACCCTTTTTCCTAAAGCATTTCTCGCAGTCTCAAAAAGCTCATCGGGGAAAAAGCAAGTAACAGTTTTATTTTCTACCATACTGCGAATGCCGATTCTTTTCCCGTGGCCTATGCTAATTGATACTAATTTCCCTTCAATTGCACCATAATATTGATGAAAAGTCTTGATTATTTCATCAATATTAACAGCAATATTTGTATTAACATTAAATCTCCAATCTTGTGTAAAAAATTCAATTTCTGCAAAATCATTAGGATCAATTAATTCGCTAAAAATTTTAGCTTTTTTCAATGAAATATCATTAAAATATTTAGGACGAATTGGATTATCTTTAATAATTTCTAATCCTGATTGAAACGCCTCGATAATTTCTTGAGGTCTATCTAAATCCACATTTTCTTTGATAATAGCAGCTTCTGCCGTTAAATAAATGCTTCCCTGTCTAAAGTCTGAAATAGACCATTCTACCCCTACATTTCCCGTCTCAGATATCTCTTTATCAATCTCAGATAAAACACTTGAAAAACTATCTAGAATCTGTTGAAATTTTTTCAATGGGAAATAGGGACCATTAATATTAATGGTCAACTTAGTTGCACTATCATTGCCCGTTTTATTATCCGTTTTGATGGGGTTGCGTTCCATTTTTTTACAACCTCAAAGATAATTGCCCTTTTGTCAAGAGTTTTAATGTACTATTTTAGTTGTATACTACAAATATATCACTAAATATATCAATAGTGACATATGTTTCTGGAAGTAACGGGGACTTAAACCCCGTCACCTGCTAACTGATCACTGCTAAGTGATCACTGGCCACTGACACATTATTGAGGTTCTAACTTCAACACTGCCATAAAAGCTTCTTGAGGAACATCTACAGTACCGATCGCCTTCATGCGTTTTTTACCTTTAGCTTGCTTTTGTAGCAGTTTTTTCTTACGGGAAATATCTCCCCCGTAACACTTAGCTAACACATCCTTACGTAAAGCAGGGATATGTTCACTAGCGATAACTTTAGCACCGATCGCAGCTTGAATAGGAACCTTAAACTGATGACGAGGGATCAACTCTTTTAACTTCTCTGTCAAAGCACGACCCACATAATAAGCTTTATCACGGTGAACAATCATGGCCAAAGCATCCACACCGTCCCCATTCACCAGAAGATCCAGTTTAACCAAAGGATTTGCCCTATAACCGATCAATTGATACTCCATACTAGCGTAACCCCGTGATCTGGACTTTAATTGGTCAAAAAAGTCTGTTACAACCTCAGCTAAGGGTAACTCATAGATCAAAGCAGTTCTCGATAGGGTAAAGTAACGCATATCCTTAAACACACCCCGACGACTTTGACACAACTCCATCAATGTCCCCACATAGGTTTCTGGGGTGATCATTTCCACTTCGATATAGGGTTCTTCTATTTTTTCCCGTTCTTGGGGTGGAGGCAGTAGACTAGGATTATCGATTTCCATCACTTCGCCATCAAGGTTGGTGACACGATAAATTACAGAGGGGGCCGTTGTAATTAAATCTAAATCATATTCTCGTTCTAAACGTTCTTGAACGATTTCCATGTGTAGTAAACCCAAGAAACCACAACGGAAACCAAACCCCATCGCACTAGAGGTTTCTGGTTCGTAAGAAAGGGCAGCATCGTTGAGTTTGAGACGGTTTAAAGCTTCTCTCAAATCTTCGTATTGATCCGAGTCCGTGGGAAATAAACCACAAAAGACCATGGGTTTAGCTTCGGTGTAACCAGGCAAAGGTTCTTTG
The DNA here is from genome assembly GCF_000167195.1 of Crocosphaera watsonii WH 8501. GTDB lineage: Bacteria > Cyanobacteriota > Cyanobacteriia > Cyanobacteriales > Microcystaceae > Crocosphaera > Crocosphaera watsonii. Next base: position 3,563 of record NZ_AADV02000207.1, read on the forward strand.
GCCTGTTCTTCTGCGAGGGTGATAGTGTCCCCCACCCGTGCATTTTCCACGGTTTTGATCGCTGCGGACAGATAACCCACTTCTCCTGCGTGAAGGGAATCTACTTGTATTTGATCGGGGGATAGTACCCCTAACTCATCAATTTCGTATTCCTTTCCAGAAGCCATTAAACGAATGCGATCGCCGGTGTTGATAGTTCCATCCATGATGCGAAAATAAACGATCACACCCCGATAGGGATCGTAATAACTATCAAAAATCAAAGCCCGTAAGGGTTGCTCAACCGTATCCTCAGGAGGGGGAACCAAATGGACAATGGATTCTAAAATTTCGTTAACCCCGATCCCTGCTTTTGCTGAGGCTTTAATAATATCACTGCAATCTAACCCCACCACTTCTTCTATTTCGCTGGCCACCCGTTCCGGTTCTGATCCAGGTAAATCAATTTTATTTAAGATCGGGATAATTTCTAGGTTATTTTCAAGTGCTAGATAAACATTAGCTAGGGTTTGCGCCTCTACACCTTGGGAGGAATCTACTACTAATAATGCCCCTTCACAAGCTGCTAAGGAACGGGATACCTCGTAGGAAAAGTCTACGTGGCCAGGGGTATCAATGAGGTTGAGAACGTAATCTTCCCCATCTTTTGAGCGATAATTCATCCTAGCTGCTTGTAGTTTGATGGTAATTCCTCTTTCCCGTTCCAAGTCCATGTTATCGAGGAATTGCTCTTTCATTTGCCGTTGAGCAACGGTTTCGGTCATTTGTAGCATACGATCAGCAAGAGTTGACTTGCCATGATCGATATGAGCGATGATACAAAAGTTACGAATGCGAGAAACAGGAACGTCGGTCATAGAATCTGTGGGTGGGGTAGGTTTACAAAAATTTGCCTTCTGTTACTTAGTCTAAGATTAATTTTCAAAATAGACTACCAAAAAGGGAGGGCGTAAGCTCTCCCTTCTCTGTTGTTATCCTTTCCTACTTCTACGATAAGCTCCAATGAGTTCTTTGAACAACAGTTTAACCAACTTATCCCCAACTCTGGACTTTCCCCATTGCTTTAGGGAATTATTCCCAGGATGGTCTGGATCGATTTTCCCATCTTTGGTTAATTTAGCTTGGATGTCATTAAGGTACCGATGGTAAAGGAAAATGATCGAAGGCTTAGGGTCTTTGGGTTGGGTCATACCCATAAAACTAACTTAGGAGGCTTTTATGTTTAACCGAAAACAGGACTATCCGAGTCCTAAACCAGATCCTCCCCTTTCGACTTCCCACCTTCTAGTAATTCTACTTATTGTCTGTTCAATTGGCTTTAGTCTCTCAGTTTCCAAGCTAAACGCTATTAATGCTTACTTAAGACATGAAGAGACAAACCAAGGTTATACAGTCCCACAAGTCCCTATTACACAGACTTTCCCTTAGTTTATTAAAATACTATCCTTGGCTATTAGTCACTGCGATCGCGTCCTTATTTTTTTTTCCATCTGCCTTACTCACTCCTGTTAGTTTAAGATTTTTTCGCTCAAATGATCACCAACTAGAAACGGCGTAAGCTTATTCCGCTAAGTTAAAATTAGTAAAGTGTTCAAGACAAACAATTTACCTAACCTATGTCCTTCCACCTGTCGACCTGGTCGATTAAAAACCCTATTGCCGTCCTCCTGGCCTTTATGATTATGGCCTTAGTAGGACTATTCTCTTTTACAACTCTAGGGATAGATAACAGCCCTAATCTTGATATTCCTATTGTTCAGGTTATCGTCAATCAACGAGGAACGAGTCCAACAGAGTTAGAAACCCAAGTTACCAAAAAAATTGAAGATGCAGTGGCTGGATTAGGGGATATTGACGAAATCATCTCCAACGTCGGGGATGGATTCTCCAACACCACCATTAACTTTGTCTTGGGGACTGATACCAACCAGGCCACCAATGATGTTCGTGATGCTGTTAACCAAATTCGTCAAGACTTACCAGAAGATGTTGATGAACCCATTGTCAGACAGCTAAAATCGGCAGGAGGTTCCATTATTACCTATAGTGTCTCTTCTGACCAGCGATCAGTAGAAGAATTGAGTGATTTCGTAGATCGCAAAGTTGCCAGAGCATTACTTAATGTGGAAGGGGTCGCCCAAGTCAATCGCATTGGGGGTATAGACCGCGAAATTAGGTGATTTCCAAGAAAAAGTTTCCCACCCATTCTCAGAATCTGTTTGTAGAACATCTCAAATAAGCGAAAAGGGAAAAATAAAAAGTTGTTCGCGGATACTTTCCGCGAACAAAAACCTCCCTATCTAAAAGAAAGAAATACGCTAACTTTTAAATTAGCTTTGACTATTTTTAAAAAGGAAATTCACTTAATTTTACACTCTTATTAACTTTTTAGACTAACTGGGTCTAATCAAAATATCCCATTTAGGTAAGTGAGGATTACGTTCTAAACGTTTCTCAATTTCCTTCATCTCTTTTTTCGTTAAAGAAATGCCTTTTTGATAAACTTTTTTACTTAACTTAACTATCGGATTTAAGCCTTTCCATGTCATAGTTTTTACCCAAGCTAACATCGTTTGAGCATTTCTCAGAAGTGTTCCGTTCCAATGCCTCTCTAAAATTCCCCAACATCTTTCTATGGGATTATATTTACTGTGATAAGGAGGAAAATATAGTAATTGAATAGATTTCTTAGTTTGGTCGGCAAACTCTACCATTCTCTTCAAAAATTGCCTTCTTCTTCCACTATCTATTTGGTCCATTATCAACTTTTAATTTGGATGTTCTCTAGATTGCTGCTTTTCAGTTATACTCAGACTTGTCCACCATTGCTCCAAGTTATCTACCACGAGTCCAGTCGTTGTATAAGGACTTCCAGATAGTTACATTAAGTGTCCTGAATGTGTCAGTATACAGATCCCACAACGGACGTACTCTTCTTTAGTTCCTCAGTATG
>NZ_AADV02000206.1 GCF_000167195.1 Crocosphaera watsonii WH 8501
CAGAAGACGGCAGTGCAGCTTGATGCTGCGTGTCGATCTAGAGGATCCCTTCTCAATTTACTCTTAATGGTGTATAAAGATTATCTATTATTCTTTCTGTCTCAATTCTGGCTTGATTTAATATGCCTAAATCCGTTGGGTATTTGATGTCTGCTGGCGCACAAGTCGCATCTAAAATTAGTTTACCTTTATTTTTTATTTTTTCTCCTTTTTCTTGGAGATAATCCTTTTTTTTTACTTCTTTATCACTCTTGTCTATTTCTCTTTTTACTATTTTTTTATTGATTTTGTTTATCAATTCTCCATCAATTCTTTTCCTAAAATGAACTAGCATTGAAGATTCCAGTGGTGGCTCTTGTTGATAACAATTTAAACCTATAAAGTATTGTAGATAGGGATTTTCTCTAATCTGTTCTATAGTTTCTCTATCACTTGTTCCTAATTTTTCCTTAATAATTAATGTCCCTAATGCCATTCTAAATAGTTTGGCTGGCGCACCTTTTTCTGCTGAAAAAAGTTTAGCATATTCTTCCTCAAAATCATCCCAAGGTATCAACTCTGCCATGATTACCCAACGATTATTGGGGGACAATTTGCCCTCGAAAGGTAATTCAAATTTTTCTGGGGGCGGTAAAGGTTGCTCCTCTTTTCGATACATTTGTTCTTGACCAACAACTGGGAGGTGTTTCTACCAATTATAGCGGTTTGTAGCCGACAAAGCTGATCTTTTTTGCGATCGCGAATATGGGTGTAACCTTTTAAAGAATAGGGTTTTGCTTTTATTCAGCAAACCCTAATTGGGGAATTGGTAGTTAAACGTAACAGTTTAGAACAGGATCAAGAAAGACTCAGACAATTCTTAGATAACCTCCTCAACCAAGTCCATAACCTCAGTGACGTGGGGGGACGAATGCAAGATTTATACGAACGAACCCTACTCGAAGGAGCTTTATTAGCCAGTCGGGGTCAAGGCCGTAGTGGGCAGCCAGATATCTTAGGATTGAAAAATAATAACCACAACAACCAGGTTAACCTAGATAATAACGAAAACGATAAAGATTTAGATGCCCTAGAAATGGACCGCTTTACTGGCTTCCATCTGCTCTCCCAAGAGATGATCGAACTGATTGTTAGAGTCAGGGAGTCAGCGTCTGACATTCAGTTTTTAGTAGATGAGACCGAACAAGTTGCCCGGAACCTGCGACAAGTGACCACCCAGTTGCAAGAAGGGATGACCAAATCTCGCATGGTTCCCTTTGCGAACACCGCCGATCGCTTACCCCGTGCCATTCGGGAAATTTCCAGGAAATTACAAAAACAAGCCAAACTGCTAGTGGAAGGGCGAGACGTTCTCATCGATAAGATGATTCTCGAACAACTTTACGATCCCATGACCCATTTGGTTAATAATGCCATTACTCACGGTATTGAAGAACCAGCAGTTAGACAAAAACAAGGTAAACCCAAAGAAGGGCAAATACAATTACAGGCTTTTCTCCAAGGAAATCAAACGGTGATCACCGTTGCCGATGATGGGGGTGGTATCGATGCGGAAAGGGTTAAACGAAAAGCCATCGAAAAAGGTCTGATTACCCATGAAGAAGCCAATATCCTCTCAGAAACAGAAATTTATGACTTTCTCTTCCATCCAGGGTTCAGTACCCGTGATAAAGCCGATGACTTTGCCGGTCGTGGGGTTGGTTTAGATGTGGTTCGCACCAGTTTACGAGACATTAGGGGGTCTGTGAATATTGACTCCACCCGTGGCAAAGGTACTACCTTTACCATTCGTCTACCCCTAACCCTCAGTATTAGTAAAGCCCTCTGTTGTATAAGCGATCGCGCCCGTATTGCCTTTCCTATGGATGGGGTAGAAGACATGAAAGATTATCTACCCAGAGACTTAGTAGAAGATGAAACCGGACAACAGTTCGTGGTTTGGAATAGTCAACGTCTGCCGGTTTATACCCTCAAAGACCTGTTGTCCTATAATCGGAAGTTGGGTCGTAGTAGCGTTTATGGGGGTAAACACGAAGAAGATACAGTATCTTTACTTATTTTAAGAGGTGCCGGAAGCTTACTGGCCATACAAGTGGATCAGGTGATCGGAGAGCAAGAAATTGTTATTAAACAAATCGAGGGACCCATTCCTAAACCTGCAGGTATTGCTGGAGCGACGGTACTGGGTGATGGAACCATTATGCCCATCGGGGATGTTCTCGAACTGATCGCCATTGCCCAAGGAAGGTTACGTACCGATAGCGGTAATGGCCTCTGGCAGAAGAGGGATAAAGCCTTTGAAACCTGGACAGGAGAACAGAGTGAACCTACTGTATTGATTGTAGATGATTCGATTACAGTACGAGAATTATTATCTTTGAGCTTTAGTAAGTCAGGCTATCGAGTGGAACAGGCTCGGGATGGTCAAGAAGCTTGGGAAAAACTTCGTTCTGGACTACCTTGTGATCTCGTCTTCTGTGATATTGAAATGCCCCGGATGAATGGGTTAGAGTTCTTATCCAATATACAAAAAGAACCCGGACTTTCTTCCTTACCTGTAGCCCTATTGACCTCCCGTGGGGCTGATCGCCATCGGAAAGTGGCTGCTAAACTCGGCGCAACGGCTTACTTTACAAAACCTTGTCCGGATCAAACTCTCTTAAATGCAGCCGAACGGATGCTATCGGGAGAAATTTTATTATCCGGTAGCACTAAAAAACCCATACCTAAAACCTCACTAAGGTCTGATTCCCAAGCAAGTTTGACCGATGAGCAACCTTCTTCTTCTGATAGTAACCTAGTATTAATTATTGATGACTCGGTTATGGTTCGAGAAATGTTATCCATGAGCTTTAGTAAGGCCGGGTATGAGGTAGAACAGGCCAGAGACGGTCAAGAAGCCTGGGAAAAATTACGGGGGGGATTATCTTGTGCTTTGATTCTCTGTGATATCGAAATGCCCAGAATGACAGGGTTAGAATTGTTATCTCGTCTCCAAGAAGATAAGAGGCTTTCTGCCATTCCTATTGCCATGATTACTTCCCGTGGAGCGCAGAAAATGCAGCGTATCGCAGCGGAACGAGGTGCTAAGGGGTATTTTGTTAAGCCTTACATCGAAGAAGTGTTATTAGATGCTGCTAAACGCTTAATCGCTGGAGAAGTTTTACTGGAAGTCAACAGTTTGGTAGAGCAATAAAGACACAAACTAAGCTATCATAGTTCCTGAAGCAGCTTAAGATTGTCTAAAATTTTTTCGCACTGATCAAGGCTATTCCCGTCAATCATGTCCATAATACGTCAACACACATTTTTAGGAGAATAATGGTAATGAAAACTCTTGTTCGTCTTTTTGCTATTTTAATGGTACTAATAAGTTCCGTGGGTTTTGTAGGTTCCGCTGTTGCGGCTAATTTAAACCCAGTCGATGCTAAGTTAACCACAGAATTTGGGCAAAAAATTGACTTAAATAACGATCATATTCGCAAGTTTCGTGATCTTCGTGGGTTCTATCCCAACTTGGCCTCTAAAATTATCAATAACGCCCCTTATGATAGCGTAGAAGAGGTCTTAGAAATTCCTGGACTCAGCGAAAGACAAAAACAGCGTTTAGAAGCTAATTTCGATCAGTTTGTGGTAACACCTCCTGCTGATGAATTAATCGAAGGTGGCGATCGATTGAATCCCGGACTCTACTAAACTATCCCTCTGCTTGAAGTAACCCAACTTCAGCTAAGCAAGTTGGGTTACTTCACATCCCTAAGCTGTGCAGGATGAGGGAATTCTGCTTAACCCACTTCTTGAAATTGTGGGTATTTTTTTGTGCAATACCCACAATTTCGGAAAAATTATTAAAGAAAGTTCAATAAGTGAGAAACCTTTGCTAGAATAGCAGACGATTATTTGCAGTCTACGAGAAAATCTTTGAGTCAATCAATTGATATTCCTAATTTAGATACTTTGGCGCAGGAACTCGCTGCTATACAGCAAACAGGTTCAAAACGTATTGCCTTATTGGGTTCGCGCCACGTTCCCATAACTCATCAACAGTTAATCGAAATGATGAGTTATGCCCTTGTGTTAGGTGGTAACCGCTTGATGACATCCGGTGCAACAGGAACCAATGCAGCCGCTATTAAAGGGGCAATGCGGGCTGATCCCAACCTGTTAACGGTAATTTTACCCCAAAGTTTGAGCAAGCAGCCTAGAGAGTCAAAAGAACAACTAGAGAGGGTCATTCATTTAGTAGAAAACCCCGAAAATGATGGGTTATCTTTGGGAGAAGCTAGTGCTTTATGCAACCGAGAAATTGTTTCCCGTTGTCAGCAGTTAATTTGTTTTGCCTTTCATGATAGTCATACTTTGTTACAAACTTGCGAAGAGGCAGAAGAACAAAGAAAGTTGGTAACTTTATTCTATTTTGATTAATTAGTAACCTGATTTTCACATAAAACATTGGCTATTTTTCATAGCTGAGTATTTTTCAGTGAGAGTTCTATAATGTGTAGTAGGGGGTTAATTAGATTAGTCCCCTGCTGTTTTGAGTGATGAAATATAATAGGGATAGTTAGTATTATCTAGAGGTATAAAACAGTGACAGAAAGAGAGTTTTCTACAATTATTGACAAAATTACTGTATTAACTGAAAAAGTAGAATTTTATTCAGAAAAATTAGATTTATATAAGCAGGTTTCCGATGAAAAAAATGCCCTGCTCCAAAAATCTACTGAAGAGATAATTAATTAGGGTTTGCTGAATAAAAGCAAAACCCTATTCTTTAAAAGGTTACACCCATATTCGCGATCGCAAAAAAGATCAGCTTTGTCGGCTACAAACCGCTATAATTGGTAGAAACACCTCCCAGTTGTTGCTCAAGAACAAATGTATCGAAAAGAGGAGCAACCTTTACCGCCCCCAGAAAAATTTGAATTACCTTTCGAGGGCAAATTGTCACCCCAATAATCGTTGGGTAATCATGGCAGAGTTGATACCTTGGGATGATTTTGAGGAAGAATATGCTAAACTTTTTTCAGCAGAAAAAGGTGCGCCAGCCAAACTATTTAGAATGGCATTAGGGACATTAATTATTAAGGAAAAATTAGGAACAAGTGATAGAGAAACTATAGAACAGATTAGAGAAAATCCCTATCTACAATACTTTATAGGTTTAAATTGTTATCAACAAGAGCCACCACTGGAATCTTCAATGCTAGTTCATTTTAGGAAAAGAATTGATGGAGAATTGATAAACAAAATCAATAAAAAAATAGTAAAAAGAGAAATAGACAAGAGTGATAAAGAAGTAAAAAAAAAGGATTGTCTCCAAGAAAAAGGAGAAAAAATAAAAAATAAAGGTAAACTAATTTTAGATGCGACTTGTGCGCCAGCAGACATCAAATACCCAACGGATTTAGGCATATTAAATCAAGCCAGAATTGAGACAAAAAGAATAATAGATAATCTTTATAAACCATTAAGAGTAAAATTGAGAAAAAAGCCGAGAACTTCTAGAAAAATTGCTAGAAAGGAATACTTAAAAGTAGCTAAAAAACGAAAAGTATCTTATCAAGAAAGAAGAAAAGCTATCGGGAAACAGTTAAAATACCTTAAGAAAAATTTAGGAAATATAGAAGACTTAATTCAAGCTGGGGCTTCCCTGGAAAATCTGAGTAAAAGACAGAAAAATTGTCTAGAGACTATCAAAAAAGTTTATGAACAACAACAGTCAATGTGGGAGAATAAGACCCAGAGTGTTCCTCAAAGAATTGTAAGTTTAACTCAACCGCATATTCGTCCAATAGTGAGGGGAAAAGCAGGAAAACCAATAGAGTTTGGAGCTAAACTCTCAGTAAGCTGTGTAGATAACTATGTGTTTCTAGACAAAATAAGTTTGGAAAACTTCAATGAATCTTGTCATTTTAAAGAACAAGTAGAAAAGTATAAAGAAACGTTTGGCTATTATCCCGAATCCGTCCATGTAGATAAAATTTATCGAACTAGGGAAAACAGAAATTGGTGTAAGGAAAGAGGGATAAGAATCAGTGGTCCGAAGTTAGGAAGACCTCCGAAAAATGTCAGTGAAGAAGAAAAGAAACAAGCCCACTCCGATGAATGCTTCCGTAATGCTATTGAGGGAAAGTTTGGACAAGCTAAACGAAGATTTAGCCTAAATCTCGTGATGACAAAACTCCCTGAAACCTCCATTACATCTATTGCTATTACATTTTTAGTTGTCAATCTTTCTAAACTTCTGAGGCAGTTTTTGTCGCTTTTTTTGTCCTTATTTACTAATAATAGAACAGGGGAACTCATCAAACCGCCTTTCATTAATTTTGATTATACTTTAAACAATTTTTATGTACTAAAACTTATTGATTTGTCAGAAAATTCTTGGTCAAAAGTGGCATAAATTTTGGAGAAACTTTTTCAGCAAACCCTAATTAACTAACTAATTTTTAATCTGTTTATATCGTTCTTTAAACTCTCGTTGTTGCTGTTTATGATCGACAATAGGTTGAAGATAACCACAACTATGCGCTTCTAAAGGTGGTATTTTTCCGGTTACTAAATATTCTGTATCAAGAGAACTTATTTCAGGAACCCATAAACGAATGTACTCCCCATCAGTGACCTATGTGTGCGTACGACTGAGTCCC
>NZ_AADV02000205.1 GCF_000167195.1 Crocosphaera watsonii WH 8501
TGGATGACTCAGCTCGTACATATTAATGTGGGGCTTAGTTGTGCGTGAGCTTCGGCTATTTCTTTCAATGATTGGGCAACTATTGGGTATCTTTCCTCCCATTTTTTACATCCACTATTGACTGATTGTAATCCTAAACACACTATCCCAGTTCGTTTTTCATGTAATCCAAGTTGAACATTTTTTCTCCCCCAACCAAACACGATTTCGGTTTGTCTGGCACTTCCTCCACAATACTTGAGACACATTTCAGCTTGAAATGAACGACGCTCTACTCCCGTCATTTTTGAGGCTGCTAAACGTAAATCATCGACCATCGACGGGGTTAAGGGATTATTTGTCTGTTTTAGCTTCAATTTACTCTCTCTAATCTTTTTACCTCTTCATTTTAATCTATTTCTTCTGTTTTTTCAGACAAGCCAATTATGAAATTTTAAAGTTGTGTACCAAGATCCGCTAACTCTCTGTCCCTTTTATTTCTTGAAAGCCTTTAGTCCAAGCTATTACCCCCTATGGGAAAAGCTTTCTCGGAAATCACCTTATTGCTTTACCTGCCCGATGGTGGAAGCCTTTGCCTAACAAATCCATTCCAGGTCTAGCCCGCCACCGAGCAATAGTGGAACTATCAATAGCTAGCACTTCTCGCTGTTTTTCCCCCAACGCCACTGGTTCCACTGGCAAATTGCTCAGACACCAACTAACGGCACGATCAAAGAGCAAGTCCAGAGGGACTTTTCCCCGCTCCATTGCCCGCTCTACCCGATGCCATCCCCATTTATGTGGAAGACCAGAGGCAACACAGCCCTAACTAGACTCCCCTTCGATTGTACCAAGCGACCACTCATCATCACTACTAAAACGATCCCGATACAATAAGCGGTTCCCTTTGGTAGTATCTTGATGAGATAATTGACAGCCTCTGCTGTCAGCTTGAGAGGTTCCGTTGTCGGTTTAGGAGAGGTTTCTGTTGATTGGCTCATGCCATCAGTATCTCAGATTTGCACTACTGGTACCTAGAGATCGCCCCTCAAAATGGTAAAACACGAGTAAATAATAGAGCATTAAATTTAAACTAAAATCTGTATCCTAACTCTTTCCATGAGTAAACTAGAAAAACTGATTCAAAAAATCTTGAGAGAACCACTCCTATTTAAGCTATAATGATGTCTATTATATTTTAACTCAATTTGGCTTTCAAGAAATTTCGGTGAGCGGGAGTCATCACACTTTTCGTAACAACAAGAAGCATTCATATTACGATCCCCAAAAAAGGAGGGCAAACCGTAAAAAGAACTTACCTAAAACAAATTGTCAAACTTCTAGAATTAGACCAATAAAACTATGAAAACTCCAGCATCTCTGCAAACCTTAGAAGACTATCTAACCCTTAACTATCCGATCACTTTTTATCCAGAAAAAGAAGGAGGTTATACGGTTATGATTCAAGATTTACCTGGTTGTATTTCTACAGGAGAAACTTTAACTGAGGCAATGGATAATATCCTAGACGCAAAGCAACAATGGCTAAAAGCTGCTATTCAATATCAAGATCCGATTCCTCTCCCTGAAGAGCGTACTTAAAATAACAGAACGGAGACATCATAATTAATGAAACTTTCCCGACTTCATGAAGTCTTAAATTGACAACCTCCTGATTGAACAATAAGTAATAATATTAGAAATGGTAAACCATGACTATTAGACCTTTTCATGTTGCTTTTCCCGTGATTGATTTAGTAAAAACAAGATACTTTTACGAAACTATTCTAGGTTGTACGGTGGGCAGAACCTCCGAATATTGGATTGACTTTAATTTATTTGGCCATCAAATTACGGCACATCTTTGTTCTGAGAATTTTGGAGATGTTCCTGTTAATTCAGTAGATGGGAAAAAGGTTCCTGTTCAACATTGGGGGGTGATTTTAGAAATGGAACAATGGCAAACTTTGGCCGATAAGTTAAAAGACTATGAGATTGATTTTATCATTGAACCTTATATTAGATTTCAAGGAGAAGTTGGAGAACAAGCAACGATGTTTTTTCTAGATCCTAGTAGCAATGCTCTTGAGTTCAAAGCTTTTCGTAATGACCAATCAATTTTTGCTACATAATTAGAATTAACAAGTAAATAATTATTAATTATTAGTTGTATTATTTATAAATAATACAGTTTTTAATACAAAAATATCTTATAATAATAGAAAGTCAGTTAAATTGATAATGAAGCAGATAAGATTTTCTCGAAATTTGGAGAACTGACGATAATTACTACTTTTAAATTCCCTTTTTGTTATGTCTTCCCCTAACGTAATTACTAAAACAGAATATTTAACAGGAGTCATTGAACGCATTACCTTTCATGCAGAAGATACGGGTTACACCGTCGCCCGAATGCAAGTCAAAGGGTTCAAGGATTTAGTTACCATTGTAGGCAGTTTTCCCAATATTCAAGCAGGTCAAACCCTACAAGTTCAAGGTAGTTGGTATAACCACCCTAAACACGGTCAACAGTTTAATATGACTGGATACAAAGAATCAAAACCAGCCACATTGACAGGGATTGAAAAATATTTAGGCAGTGGTTTAATTAAAGGGGTTGGTCCGGTTACCGCTAAACGAATAGTCGCTCATTTTGGCTTAGATACTCTCGATATTATTGAATATGAAATAGGACGATTAGTCGAAGTTCCCGGCATCGGTAAAAAACGAGTGCAAATGATTCAAAGCACTTGGGAAGAACAAAGAGTAATTAAAGATGTTATGGTCTTTCTTCAAGGTCATGGTGTGTCAACAACTTACGCAGTCAAGATATTTAAACAATATGGACATGAATCTATTTTAATTGTTACTGACAATCCCTATAAACTAGCAGAGGATATTTTTGGCATAGGCTTTCATACCGCAGATAAAATTGCTTTTAAGGTGGGGGTTTCTCCTTGGTCAAAATACCGGTATAAGTCAGGATTATTACACATTTTAAGCGAAGCAGCAGAAGATGGTCATTGTTTTCTTCCTTTACCAGAATTGGTCAACTCGGCTATTGAATTATTGAGGGTTGATGTACAAGAAGCTGATGAGGAAACCCTTGAATTATTGAGGGTTGATGAACATCAAATCGATGGGGAAGCAGTGGTTAAAACAGCCCAGGAAATGACAGAAACCGAGGATTTAATTGTTGAACAAGTGGGTAAAATGCTACTTTGTTATAAACCAACTTTTTATTATACAGAAGAAAATTTAGCTAAATTATTACTAAAACAGTTAGAAAATCCTATTAATATTGATTTACCCCGTGTTAAAGACTGGATACAACGATATACTCAAAGTAAGCGCATTAAACTTTCACCGCAACAACTAGAGGCAGTTATCAAAGCAGCTTCATCACGGGTTATGGTTCTCACGGGTGGCCCCGGAACAGGGAAAACTTTCACTCAAAAAACCATTGTGGCACTCTGGCAGGCCATGGGTAAAAAAATCGGTTTGGCTGCTCCCACTGGACGGGCTGCTCAAAGATTGGGGGAAATGGCAGGTTTGGAAGCTAAAACTTTACACCGTTTACTAGAATTTGACCCGGCTAAACGAGGGTTTAAACGAGACAAAGATAACCCCTTACCCTTTGATGCGGTCATTGTTGATGAAAGTTCAATGGTGGATCTTTTCCTGGCTCATTCTTTACTGAAGGCGATCTCACCAACTTGTCAACTTTTATTAGTGGGGGATAACGACCAATTACCCAGTGTGGGACCAGGTAAAATTTTAGAGGATTTGATTGAGTCAGGGAAAATTCCTGTGGTCACATTAAACCAGGTATTCCGTCAAGCGGCCAGCAGTGCCATCATTCGTAACGCCCACCAAATTAACCAAGGTCATTATCCCAAACTCGAAGTCATATCCTATACGCCTAAGTCCGATTGTTTATGGCATGACGGGGGGACTGAACCAGAACATACGGTACAAGTTATCTCAGAATTGGTCACAGAATTTATCCCAGAACTTGGCTTTGACCCCACTATTGATGTGCAGGTACTTTGTCCTATGACGAGGGGACTGGTGGGAACTCGAAACTTAAACCAAGTATTACAGCAGCTTCTTAACCCTCCTTCTCCTGAAAAAGCAGAAGTTTCTAGAGCAGGAATGATCTTAAGGGTGGGCGATCGGGTAATTCAACTGAAAAATGATTACGATCGTCAAGTATATAATGGGGACTTGGGTATGGTTAAAGCCATTGACACCTCGGAAAAATTAGTCACCATTCAAATTGATGATAGGGATGTTGAGTATGATTACGCTGATTTGAATGAGGTGGCCTTAGCTTGGAGTATTTCCATCCACAAGTCCCAAGGTTCTGAATATCCTGTGGTGATTATGCCCGTTTCAATGTCTCACTATATTATGCTCTCACGAAATCTTATTTACACAGGATTAACCCGTGCGAAACAGTTGGCGATTATTGTGGGGTCAAGCAAAGCTATCGGAATAGCTGTTAATCAATGGAATCAAAAGCAACGGTACACACGGTTAGTTGAAAGGTTAGGGTAAATAAAGAATAAAAATTATTAGGGAACAACAGTGAAGATGAGAAGTTCAGCAATTAATAATGAACAATTAATAATTAATAATTACCCCTGCTTGGTGCGCTTTCCAACCGCCGTACGACGACGGTTGGGTCGCATCCGCTTCTTTCAAGAAGGGGATTGGCTAAAAGGAATTTCTTTTTGATTTATACCCTTGAAAGGGGAGGCTTTAAACCTTCATTGTTGAATTAATAATTAATTATTGACTATCGACTCTTAATTATTAACTATTAACTATTAATTATTAATTATTTGGTAATGATTAGTGTTTCTTTTGAGGAGTTTGGTTAGCAATATATTGTCCTAAACCTTTAAGAAACGCTTCTAGTGCTGCCGGAGGCATTTGCTCCAAAGCTGAGCAAAGATCATCATTGCCAGCATTGATTTGCAACGCTGCACCATGAGAAACAAGACTCACGGGGTGACAAGCCAGTTAAAACCCTGATTGAAAGAGGGTTTCAGCCGCGGCGATCGCTCTATAAATTGTCAAAAACTAGAGGGCTTATTGAGAATAAACAATAATGATAATCATTCTTGCCGTGTGTGTGGGGGGGAGGAGGGTTACACCGTCCTCCCCCCCACAGAGTTGATGCTCAAAATCAACCCCTTGGGCAATATTAGTTTTTATTAAATAATAAAAATTGGTTTATTTTGGATAGTTACATCTAAAATAAATCATCTTCCACTGGTTATTTTATGTTAAGATAAAATAGGGGAATTAAGCCGTCTTATCTATTATGGACATGGCTTGTAACCCTTTTTTATAATTGTTGAGTTTCTGGGGATTATTGCTCATCATAATTGAAATAAAATCAGAGCAAAATTCCCAAGCGTGAATCCAAAGAGAGCCATAAAGTCCTATCCAAAAATTACTATGTCTTCGGTCACGTCTTGATTTTTCAGTTAGACGAGCAATATATTTTCCTTGATTGGTTTGTCGAAATGTTTTGCCTTTTAAAGAAGTAGCAGTGTAAGCGATCGCTATTAATAAAATCAAGGAATTTAGTCGTTTATTATTGGCTTTACTTCCCTCCAAATTATAACCCCCTGTCTTACAATCCTTGAACATAGCTTCAATACCTGCCCTGGCTCGATAAACTTTCAAGACCTCTGATAAACTGTCTAAGTTGGTAAGAATAAACCAAGGCTCTTTTTCCTGTTTGCCCTTGTATTTTCTTTTCCAATATGCTCCCACATTAAAGTTTCCAAACCCTTTATTTTTAGTGACTGAAACCCCAGTTAGAAACATCTTCATCCCAGGTTTCATTCCTAACTGCGAAAAAGTTTGATAATCTTCATCATCTTTTTTCTGGTTTGTACCTTGTTTCTGACGAAAAGCGAAGAATAACTTTTGTTTTTTACTTTTTTGTTTCAACCAATAAGCTAATTTAACACTGTGGAATTCTCGGTCTCCAAGAATGACTAACTCATAGTTTTTTAGAAGACAAAGAACAGGTTGAATTAATGCCTGTTGTTCAGATAATCTGCTGGCTCCTCTTCTCCCTAAAAGTGTCCAATAGATGGGTAAAGCCAGCTTTTTCCAGATAACAGCAACCATGAAAACATTTTTATCTTTCCATTGGGTTCGGTCAATTGTTATAATCAGACGAGAGCCAGTCTTAAATTCTTTACAAATAATAGCTTTAATCACAGGAAACCAGAATCTGGGAATGGCTAAAGCTGACAAAACTAGGAATCTCTGGATATGTTTACGACGACTTTGATAAAGGATTGGTAAAGGAAAACAAGCTGCTAACCTTTCTATTCTAACCTGTTTATGTACTGTCAGCAACCACAGTAAAATTCTAAAAGCCTCGAACTGTGTTTGTGTTAAATGTTTGGTAAAATGAGATTCATAAACTGCTAAAAAGCTCATGATTTAAGTTATAAAACGATTAAGGACAATCTGATTATTATTAGCATAAAATCGGATTGTTTTCTCTCTTTTAAGAGTTGACGCTCGCGCATCAAAACAGTTTGGGGGGGCAGGGCAATCGCATTTAATTTTTGAAAAGCTGACTGCATAAGAGGTTTCGCGATCGCCGTTCATTTGTACTGAAACTCTAAAATCTTTACTGGATCACGCATCTCAGATTTTAATGCGATTGCCCTGTTTGGG
>NZ_AADV02000204.1 GCF_000167195.1 Crocosphaera watsonii WH 8501
ACAAGATTTCGACAACCGCGATTTTACCGGGGTTTGGCACTTCGAAAGCAAGACTTGCTAAGGACGTACCGTACTTTAAGTTTTTACTTGACCTTATTCCTGATAACAGCTTGAAATATCTTTTTTGAAGCTTAACACTTCCTCTGGACTTTGCCAGTTTATGGTGTCCATTCTGGCGTAGTCTTGGTTATACTCGCATTCGACATTTAACTACCTCTAATAGAGACTATTTCTTCTAATTAACCAGCAATACGTCAGCTTATCCATATTCATTACAAATAGGCATTTGCTTCTTAATTGCTTCTCACATCCATGACCCTTGCGCTTAAGTTTGTCACTACTTACATCATCGACCTGATGGTAAGAGCAGTCATGGACTTAATTCGTTCCGTTGGTTTGGGTGTATTGGTTTTAGGTTTCATCTCTCCCCCAGGTTACTTTTAGGAATCGTTGTGGATGTTACGAAGAAAACTCCACTTTTCACCTTGTTCTTTTGAACGCAGCCTGTCAAACAGATTTGGCTACTTGGAGGTCTTGAGGGTTCAGGACGATGATTCAGCGTAATGCTTAACCGTGACCAATTGACTGGAGGAACGACTTGCCATGCTGTTTCATGACGGGTTCCCCTTTTAACCCTGCTTCCATCCTGAGTTTACTAAGTCCAAAACGGAGGGTTAAGTTGTCACTCTTAGGATTGCTCCCTTGATTCCGAGTGTGGCTCCTTTAGCCAACAAACCAACAGTTATCTAGTTTTCTAGGTTCTAGACTAGCTACACACCTGTATTTAGTACAGGCTTTCTAGCTAAACGAATCGCACCTCCGATCCCTCCGAATTGGAACTTCTGCTTTACATCAAGGTCCACAGAAGGCCACGCTATTAGATATGGTGCCACAATTTTTAGGAGCCATTGATAACAGGGGTAACACTCAATTCCGATTCTCAGAACCCCCTTCTGTCCTCGGGCAAATTGACGAAGGCGCTCCTCAGTATGGTTAAACTGCGTCAGGGAACGCTCCGCAACCGCTAATAGGTATTCTCCTGCTTGAGTTAGAACCAGTCGACGACCCTGTCGCCGCCATATCTCTACGTCCAGTGATTTTTCTAGTTTTGCCATGCTGTGGCTTAAAGCTGACTGAGTAACGTGTAGTTTCTTTGCGGCTGCTGTTACCGTTCCTAATTTCTCTACTGCCACAATAATCTCAAAATGGATTCGTTCGAGGACTGACATTGCACTTTAATATGAATTAGATTCATCTATACTTCAATATTTATCATTTTACTTCATAGCTTTAGCTTAGTAAACTGTTGAATATTGCTCAAAAGCAATTACAACAAATACAAAAAGTACACATAAACTATTTCAATCGGTCAAATGAACTCTATAAAAACCCACTCCCTCGGCTATCCCCGCATCGGAGCAAAGCGGGAATTAAAACGTGCCACAGAAGCTTATTGGAAAGGTGACCTCACATTAGAAGAATTGCTTGCCACAGGAAAGACAATAAGAGAAACGAACTGGAAAAAGCAGGAGTCTGCTGGTATAGGACTCATCCCAATCAATGACTTCTCATTCTACGATCAGATGCTCGATATGAGCTGTCTGCTCGGTAACGTACCTGCTCGCTTTAAGTGGACAGGTGGAAAGACCGATGTTGATACAGTGTTCACTGTAGCTCGCGGCACTCAGGGAGGTGTTTCCCTGGTAGAAGAGGAAAAAGATTGTCAAACAGGTAAAGTCTCCACATTCGCCAGTGAGATGACCAAGTGGTTTGATACGAACTACCACTATATCGTGCCGGAGTTTCGCTCTGATACCACTTTTAAACTAAGTAGCGATAAGATATTTGAGGAGTTTGCCGAAGCCAAAGCACTGGGTATCAATGGCAAACCGGTGCTAATAGGTCCTGTTACTTACCTCTCACTCGGGAAGATCCAGGGTACGAACAACCCAGACTTTGACCCTTTCTCATTACTGGATAATCTTGTTGACGTATACGAAGAGATTATAGGGAAACTTGCTGCTGCTGGAGCTGAGTGGATACAGCTTGACGAACCGATCTTCTCTACCGATCTCAGCAAAGAGCAGCTTAATGCCCTCAAGAAAAGCTATGATCGTCTCCAAGCAGCCAAGGGAACAGCAAAAATACTTGTCACGACCTACTTTGGTGGTGTTCGAGAGAATCTTGGCTCCTATCTCTCTTTACCAGTTGATGCTCTTCACTTCGACTTTGTCCGTGGAGCAGAGGATGTGGAGACGGTACTTGCAAACTTCCCTAGTGATAAGATCCTGTCGGTAGGTATTGTTGAAGGTCGCAACATTTGGAAGAATAATTACGATCGTTCACTGGAGGTATTACAGAAGGCCACAGCAGCTGTCGGCGCTGATCGTCTCTGGGTTGCTCCTAGCTGTTCACTGCTTCACTCCCCAGTAACTCTTGAAAATGAGCGTAAGATTGACGAAGAACTAAAAAGCTGGATGGCCTTCGCCAACGAGAAACTTCAGGAGGTTGTGGAGCTACGTCAACTTCTCGATGGTACAGGTGATGAGAAAGCTCTTCAAGCTAATCGTGAAGCTATTAAGGCTCGTGCAACCAGCCAGCGAATACACAACGAGGCGGTAAAAACTCGTTTAGCCGGAGTAGGTGATAGGGATTTTCACCGTGCTTCAGAATTTACCGTCAGGCAGGGCAAACAGCAAGAAAAGCTTCAGCTTCCTGAATTTCCTACTACCACCATCGGTTCTTTCCCACAAACTAAAGAGATTCGTAAAGCTCGCGCACAGTGGAAAAAGGGTGCAATGAGCGACGCTGACTACGATCAGTTTCTTAAGACGGAAACCGCCAAGTGTGTCACCTTCCAAGATGATATAGGCATTGATATGCCTGTGCATGGGGAGTTTGAACGTAATGACATGGTGGAGTATTTTGGTGAGAATCTCGAGGGATTTGCGTTCACCAGTAATGGATGGGTGCAGAGCTTTGGGTCCCGGTATGTCAAACCTCCCATTATCTTCGGAGATGTAAGTCGCCCCAGTCCCGTGACCGTATACTGGTCAAACTACGCACAATCTCTTACCAACCGTCCTATGAAAGGAATGCTTACAGGTCCTGTAACAATTTTGCAGTGGAGCTTTGTGCGGGACGACCAACCTCGTTCAGTTACGACACATCAGATAGCCTTGGCCATTCGAGATGAGGTGGTGGATCTCGAAGCCGCAGGTATCGCCGCTATTCAGATAGACGAACCTGCCTTCCGCGAAGGACTGCCTCTACGGAAGAGCGAATGGGATGAGTATCTAGACTGGGCAGTCAAAGCCTTTCGACTAAGTGCAAGCGGCGTAAAGGATGATACCCAGATTCACACCCATATGTGCTATTCCGAATTCAACGATATCATCAATTCCATTGCTGATCTCGATGCAGATGTCATTACAATAGAAACGAGTCGCTCCAACATGGAACTGCTTAACGCTTTCGTAGAGTTTAAGTATCCCAACGAGATTGGACCTGGAGTATATGATATCCACTCTCCACGGGTTCCAGCTGAAGATGAGATGGTGAATCTTATGAACAAAGCCGAAGCAGTATTACCACGGGGACACTTGTGGGTTAACCCTGATTGTGGTCTGAAAACCAGGGAGTGGAAAGAGGTCAAACTTTCTTTGACAAACATGGTCAAGGCTGCATCAAAACTTCGCTCACTCAATAATCCAATGGGCTAAGGGGTACTTTCTCTCTTTCAGAATTTACGATCAAGTCTTTTTATCGTGTAAAAAATCCCCAACTTCTAAAGTTGGGGTAGTTCAATGATTTGAGCCAAAGTGCATTTAGCTGTAAAATCAAAATCGTCAACTTCAACACCATTTACTATCAAATCAAAAAACTTTTTTGAAAATTCATTTGTGAATTGTTTTTTTCTGCCCGTACCTAGATAATCTATGTCGATAGGAATACATATTTTCGGGACGTATTTTTGTGTATTTCTAATTTTATTTTGGTAATTATTTAGCAAATAATATGTCTGGTCAGAGTTTCTTTCCGACCTATTATTAATGACTATTATTAAATTATAGTAAGGTTCGCCTTTTTTCAAATAACACTCAAACTCATAAATATCAGACACTTCAATTAAATTAAATCTTCTGTCAACATAGATTAATAGTTTTCGTAGGTTTTCCTCACGTTTATAATTAGAGCCAACCATGTAATAGCTCAGAATATTACTTTGCTGTAAGAGTGCAGATTGCTTTCCAAACATCAATCCCTTGTGCATATGGATTCAAGTCTCATTTTCTAAGTAGGGTTTGCTGAAAAAGTTTCTCCAAAATTTATGCCACTTTTGACCAAGAATTTTCTGACAAATCAATAAGTTTTAGTACATAAAAATTGTTTAAAGTATAATCAAAATTAATGAAAGGCGGTTTGATGAGTTCCCCTGTTCTATTATTAGTAAATAAGGACAAAAAAAGCGACAAAAACTGCCTCAGAAGTTTAGAAAGATTGACAACTAAAAATGTAATAGCAATAGATGTAATGGAGGTTTCAGGGAGTTTTGTCATCACGAGATTTAGGCTAAATCTTCGTTTAGCTTGTCCAAACTTTCCCTCAATAGCATTACGGAAGCATTCATCGGAGTGGGCTTGTTTCTTTTCTTCTTCACTGACATTTTTCGGAGGTCTTCCTAACTTCGGACCACTGATTCTTATCCCTCTTTCCTTACACCAATTTCTGTTTTCCCTAGTTCGATAAATTTTATCTACATGGACGGATTCGGGATAATAGCCAAACGTTTCTTTATACTTTTCTACTTGTTCTTTTAAATGACAAGATTCATTGAAGTTTTCCCAACTTATTTTGTCTAGAAACACATAGTTATCTACACAGCTTACTGAGAGTTTAGCTCCAAACTCTATTGGTTTTCCTGCTTTTCCCCTCACTATTGGACGAATATGCCGTTGAGTTAAACTTACAATTCTTTGAGGAACACTCTGGGTCTTATTCTCCCACATTGACTGTTGTTGTTCATAAACTTTTTTGATAGTCTCTAGACAATTTTTCTGTCTTTTACTCAGATTTTCCAGGGAAGCCCCAGCTTGAATTAAGTCTTCTATATTTCCTAAATTTTTCTTAAGGTATTTTAACTGTTTCCCGATAGCTTTTCTTCTTTCTTGATAAGATACTTTTCGTTTTTTAGCTACTTTTAAGTATTCCTTTCTAGCAATTTTTCTAGAAGTTCTCGGCTTTTTTCTCAATTTTACTCTTAATGGTTTATAAAGATTATCTATTATTCTTTCTGTCTCAATTCTGGCTTGATTTAATATGCCTAAATCTGTTGGGTATTTGATGTCTGCTGGCGCACAAGTCGCATCTAAAATTAGTTTACCTTTATTTTTTATTTTTTCTCTTTTTTCTTGGAGACAATCCTTTTTTTTTACTTCTTTATCACTCTTGTCTATTTCTCTTTTTACTATTTTTTTATTGATTTTGTTTATCAATTCTCCATCAATTCTTTTCCTAAAATGAACTAGCATTGAAGATTCCAGTGGTGGCTCTTGTTGATAACAATTTAAACCTATAAAGTATTGTAGATAGGGATTTTCTCTAATCTGTTCTATAGTTTCTCTATCACTTGTTCCTAATTTTTCCTTAATAATTAATGTCCCTAATGCCATTCTAAATAGTTTGGCTGGCGCACCTTTTTCTGCTGAAAAAAGTTTAGCATATTCTTCCTCAAAATCATCCCAAGGTATCAACTCTGCCATGATTACCCAACGATTATTGGGGGACAATTTGCCCTCGAAAGGTAATTCAAATTTTTCTGGGGGCGGTAAAGGTTGCTCCTCTTTTCGATACATTTGTTCTTGACCAACAACTGGGAGGTGTTTCTACCAATTATAGCGGTTTGTAGCCGACAAAGCTGATCTTTTTTGCGATCGCGAATATGGGTGTAACCTTTTAAAGAATAGGGTTTTGCTTTTATTCAGCAAACCCTACTTAATCCCAATATTATCCCTACGAAAGTTATCAAAAATAGTAATTTTTTGTTCATTCAATAAAAGTAACACTATCTTTCTGAAAGCTGATAACTAAATTTTACAACCAATTACCTACTAAAGTATAGGCTGACCAATAAAAGGGGTGTCTATACCAACGGTTTTTTAACATGGTTGATTGTGCTTTTCTTAACGCTTCTGCTTTGGATAATTTATTAGTGGATAATTCTTTATAAAATTGTTCCATAATTACCGCAGCAGGTTGATCGTTAACAGACCATAATGTTGCTAAGGTACTCCTAGCACCAGCACGGACGGCAAAACCTGCTAACCCAAAGCAGGCCGAATATCTCCTTGATGCTGTTTCACAAGCACTTAATATGAATAGTTCACTGGGGTTACTTCCTCTCGCGTCAATTTCCTGAAGTAATTTTCCTAATGTACCCATTGTGTTACTATTCCAAGCAACATTAAAGTGTGTCCAAAGCCGAACTAATTGGCCTGAGTGGGAAATGACCTTTGGAATGATGGTTTTAAAACTTCTCTATTTATGAGCGAAGCCTCGCTAGTAAGCCGTATAGGACTTTTCTCGAAAATTATCCCGTGACATAATAGGCCCATTTCTCTCAAGGTTGTGAGCCCCAAAGTGTAACCCCATGGAGGGTGGGGAAAAGGACCGCCACGCCCTTAGTTAAGATTTTCGGTTAACCC
>NZ_AADV02000203.1 GCF_000167195.1 Crocosphaera watsonii WH 8501
CGTGAAGAAATCTTCTATTTTTGTGAAAATCAGCCTTTAGTTGATTATGTTATAGCTATGGGAACAAATGGCGTTCTTAAGTTACGAGCGGATGATGCAATTGAAAAAGCCAAACATGAATATGAAAAAAAAACTAGCTCCAATAACTGAATTAATGGATAGTTTATTTCAGAAAAAAGAAGATTTAGAAGAAGTTAAAAAATTAGTACCAATTTCTACTTGGTATCGCTCTATTCGTTATAAAACAGAAAAGTCATGGAGTTGTCAAAGAAAAGTAGTGACAAAAGTTTGTTATGGAAGTGATGGCTTAAAAATGCGCCATGTGGTGACATCTTTGCCCGCTTCAAAAATTCCACCCTCAAAACTTTATACAAAAAAATACTGTCCGAGAGGCGAGATGGAAAATCGGATTAAAGAACAACAATTAGACTTGTTAGCTGATAGAACTTCAACTCAAACATTTCAAAGTAATCAACTAAGATTATGGATACATTCCTGGGCTTATGTTCTCATAAATGCTTTTCGTCAACACTGTTTAAAAAAAACTTCATTGGCTAAAGCAACTGTGGGAAGAATACGTCTAAATCTTCTTAAGTTGGGAGCCAGAATAAAGATTAGTTGTAGAAGAATTATTATCGCTATAGCTAGTGCTTGTCCTTATCAAGATATTTTGTCTATTGCTAACAAAAGAATTAAAACTATTCCTAATACTGGATAAGTAGAATAAGTTGTTTTTTAAAAAAGATATCTATCATAAGTTGTTGACTGACTGATACTTTCATTTGGTCTTATTTATCGTTGAGAAAATCAAAAGTTAATATAATTATTCCCTCTTAAACTCAATTTTTGGATAATCAAAGTCAATTTTTTTATTTATCTATATTCAAAATTTCTATTAGTCCTAAAAATTATCATTTTTCATCTCTGGATTGGGCTTTCAAATTAATTTGTGAGAAATCCGGGTACACACCATAGAGGTTTGAGCAGCATCCAGTTCTTGACAAATGAACTTTTTCATGCACTGTAAAACATCAAAGCCACCGTCTTTTAACCACTGTGGTGCATTTTTGTCTCTTTGTTTAGTATAACCTTAATTATTTTTTCTATGTTTATTTTTGACAATTGTTTCTTAAAGAATATCAATTTTAATTGTTTCTTGACTTTTGATCCATCATGATAATTACTTTTTTTCAAGGCTAATAAAGTTAATTTTAGTTAAAAAATATATAGCACTTCTCATACTTGTGAGGTACACAGTTTTCTAGTTTTAGGAGTTCGGAGTTCGGAGTTCGGAGGCGCGACATTAGGTGTACCTCATGAGTCCGAGAAACCCTATATCGCTGTTAATTTAGATGGCAAGGAAAGTGATCATGTTGCCACGGAAGAAAATATTTTAAGCATGACAGAAAATTTTGTTCAATAGTTTGTTTTTTTCCGCTAAACTGTTTTAGAATGAGAGGGCAAAATTTTATCATAATCATTTGAGTGATCCTATGTTAAATCAAGCTCAAGCGGAACAGTTTCAAATTGAGTATTTACAACCCGTTGAAAAAAGAGAGGACGCAAAAAGTTCCTGGGGTCAAGATATAAAAGAAGGTTTGAGTCAAAGTCCTAAAACCATACCACCCAAATATTTTTATGACGATCAAGGATCTCAATTATTTGAGCAAATTTGTGAGCTACCAGAATACTATCCTACCCGAACAGAAGCTAGTATTTTAAGAAAATACGCCGAGGAAATTGTCGAAATAACAGGAATCTGCGAATTAGTAGAATTAGGAAGCGGAAGTTCTACCAAAACTCGGTTATTATTAGATGCTTATCATCAGCCGAATGAAGTGTTTAAATATATGCCTATTGATGTTAGTGCTGGAATTCTTAAAGAAAGTGCTATTCAGTTAAAACAAGACTATAACTCCTTAGAAATTAAAGGATTAGTGGGAACTTATGAGCAAGCATTAACTCAATTAAAGCCCAGTGCTTGGCCAGCTAGAATGATCTTCTTTTTAGGGAGTTCTATCGGCAATTTTAGCGAAGCTGGTTATGATAATTTCTTAAATAAAATTGCCCAAGTTTTAGAAAATGGAGATTATTTCTTATTGGGAATAGATTTACAAAAGCC
Source organism: Crocosphaera watsonii WH 8501 (assembly GCF_000167195.1). Classification (GTDB taxonomy): domain Bacteria; phylum Cyanobacteriota; class Cyanobacteriia; order Cyanobacteriales; family Microcystaceae; genus Crocosphaera; species Crocosphaera watsonii. The sequence continues at coordinate 2,123 of NZ_AADV02000203.1, forward strand.
CAAATCTACTTTAGAACCAGCTTACAATGATAGTCAGGGGATAACGGCTGCTTTTAACTTAAATATGCTAACTCATTTAAACAATAAATTTGGTGGCAACTTTGATGTCAATAATTTTAAACATCAAGCTATTTATAACGAAGAAAGAAAACAGATTGAAATGTATTTACTGTCTGAAAGAGAGCAAAAAATTAGCCTGGAAAAATTGGATCTCAAGGTTAAATTAAACAAAGGGGAAAAAATACTCACCGAAATGTCTCGTAAGTTTAATATAGAAGAAACTAGAGATAAGTTAGAATCTAAAAAGTTAAAAACCATCAAAGTATTCACCGATGAAAATAAATGGTTTGCCCTAATGCTGTGCCAATTTTCAAAATAAGCATTAACAGAGGGTTATCGCCTGTAAAAAGTCTTCGGATTGTGTCACATTGTTAACAACTCAAATGTCAATGTTCTCTCAACATTAACTAAAAATAATTATGTCATCCCTTAAATCTCAATTACCCATTTTACTTAATAACTTTTCTCAATATTCTTTAATCAACTACTTTGAAAATAGTTGGGAATTAGAAGATATATTAATGAAGAGTATTATCGATGATGAAACATTTTATATTAATCCCGATCCCCTAAGAAATCCGTTGGTTTTTTATTTGGGGCATTCGGCGGCATTTTATATCAATAAGTTAATTCAAGTTGAGTTATTAGAACAAGGGATTAACGCCGACTATGAAATATTATTTGAGTTTGGTGTTGATCCAGAAAATGCAGAAGAATTAAACCAGGCTATCGCTTATATTAATTGGCCGAAAGTTAAAGATATCTGGCAATATAGAAATAGGGCTTATGAGGTTATTTTAGAAGTAATTAAAAATATATCTTTGGAGCTTCCTATTGATCAAAATCATCCCCTTTGGGCTTTAATGATGGGTATGGAACATCAAAGGATTCATTTTGAAACTTCTTCCATGTTATTTAGACAACTGCCTACAGAAAAATTAGAAAAACCTCAAGGATGGCAATATGCCCCCTCTCAAAAAGTCACTAATAAGAATAAGATGATTTTAGTAGAAGGAGGAACCATTAAACTAGGAAAATCTCAAGATAATCCCTTGTACGGATGGGACTGTGAATATGGCGATCGCATGATTAAAGTTGAGTCATTTTTTGCCAGTCAATATTTAATTACGAATGCAGATTTTCTAGAATTTGTCAATAGTAAAGGTTACGAAAATCAAGCATATTGGGATGAAAAATCCTGGAAATGGAAGGAAGAAAATGAGGTAAAAAATCCTAAATTTTGGAGATTAAATAAAGGAGAATATTCCTATCGTGCTATGTTTGATGAAATCCCTTTACCCTTAGATTGGCCCGTAGAAGTTAATTATTACGAAGCCATGGCCTATTGTCGTTGGAAGGGAAAAGAAACAAGATTAATGAGTGAGGGAGAATGGAATTTAGCCACTTATGGAGCCAATAATAACTATCACGTGGACATCGAAGACGTAAAGGATTATAATCTTAACTTAAAGTTTGGTTCACCGAGTCCGGTGGGTTTATTAAAAACGGCACAAAGCAACTCAGGTTTATGGGACTTACGGGGCAATGTTTGGGAATGGTTAGAGGAAGACTTTAAACCCCTACCAGGATTTGAACCCCATGTTCTTTATGAAGACAATTCTGCACCTTTTTTTGATAATAACCATAAAATGATGTTAGGAGGAGCTTGGGTAACTCAAGGAACAGAAACCTTAAAATATTATCGTAATTGGTTCCGTCCTAACTTTTATCAACACGCAGGTTTTAGGATTGTTAGTAATTATCAGTGATCGGTGAATAATGAATAAATTTTTTCAATCGACCAAAAATTTCCTCCAAGATAAATTGTTACTCAAAAAAATTCCTCAATGGTTTCAGGTGAGTGATGAACAAATGGCAGAAATTTTAGAAACTGCCAGGGAAAAATTACCCACCACTGAAGCAATTTTGATCGGCAAAACCCAATCGGGAAAGAGTTCGATTGTCAGAGGATTAACGGGGGTTTCAGCCGAAATTGTTGGTCAAGGATTTCGTCCCCATACTAAGCATACTAACCAATATACTTACCCCAATGATGATTTACCGTTACTCATTTTTACCGATACAGTGGGGTTGGGTGAGGCACAGAAAAACACGGATTCTATCATTCAAGAATTAACCGATAAATTACAAGCATCTAACCATCAAGCCAGAGTAGTTATCTTAACCGTTAAAATTAATGATTTTGCCACAGAAACCCTGGCTCAAGTAGCTCAAAATTTACGTCAACTATCCCAAAAAATTCCCTATCTTTTGGTGGTTACTTGTCTTCACGAAATTTATCCCTCCCAAAGCGACGATCATCCTGCTTATCCTCCCAACGTTGAAGATATTAATCGGGCTTTTAACCAACTTAAAGAAGACTTTCAGGAGCTTTATGATGATGCCATTCTCATTGATTTTACCCTAGAAGAAGACGGCTATACCCCCGTTTTTTATGGTTTAGAAACCCTTAGAGATAGCATAGCGAAACAGTTACCCGAAGCAGAATCTGTGGCCATTCATCAACTTCTAGAAGGAGAAACCAGCGAAAAAATAGGTAATCTTTATCGGGATGTAGCCCGCCGTTATATTTGGGCGTTTTCCGTGGCCGCAGCTACCTTAGCCGCCGTCCCCTTACCCTTTGCCACTATGCCCGTCTTGACAACCTTACAAGTGTCTCAGATAACATTATTAGGTAAACTCTACGGGCAAATTTTGACCCCATCTCAAGCAGGTGGCATCGTTAGTGCGATCGCCGGGGGTTTTTTAGCCCAGTCTATTGGACGAGAATTAATTAAGTTTATTCCTGGGTTGGGCAGTATTATTGCTGCTTCTTGGGCAGGGGCTTATACTTGGGCTTTGGGGGAAGGAGCTTGTGTTTATTTTGGGGATTTAATGGGGGGCAAAAAACCGAATCCTGCTCAAATACAAACGGTGATGCAAGAGGCATTTAAACAAGCACAAAATCGTTTTAAAAGAAGTTAATTATTAATAAAAATAAAGTTGAGTATTGTCTTTTTAAAAATAGGTTATAATATTAGCAACGAATCTATAATTATTATTAGCTAACTCGCTCTTAACAGTCATGGCACTTAAAAAACAGTTTTCCACTTTTGAGGAAATGTTGTCAACATCAACGGTTCCCATTCTTATTGATTTTTATGCAACTTGGTGTGGTCCTTGTCAAATGATGTCACCTATTTTAGAACAAGTAGGAACCCAAATGAGAAGTAGAGTGCAAGTGGTTAAAATTGACACAGATAAGTATCCAGGGATTGCCTCTAAGTACGGAATTCAATCTTTACCTACTTTAGTGTTATTTAAAGAAGGACAACCAGTGGAGAAGTTTGAGGGGGTTATGCAAGCCTCTCAATTAATTCAGCATCTTAATCTTTTGGTTTAAGCAAAAAACAAAAAAGAGTGAGGAGTTGACCAAAAAATCCAATTAAGAAAGAGAATATTCTTTAAATTCTCTGGTGTAGGGGGTGTGAATTTGAGCATAATAGTCGAGAATTTCCTCAATTCGCTGTTTTTCTGGAGCAGAAATAGTTGAAGCATAAGCGATCTTTAAGTGATCAATTTGACTTTGCTCATAAACGAACTCTTGAGACTGTTGAGAAATTAACTCAATAGTAACCCCTTCAATTTGAAGTAAATGGGCTGCTAATTCTCGATAAACCGCCAAGGGGAGACGGGGATAGGTGATTGTTTCTTGTGTGTGTGTCACTGTTTTCAAGGGTTATATCCTTAACTCCAGTCTAGCAGTTTAATATTAACATCGCTCTGTTTACGACCCCGTAACTTAGGAATAGAGCCATCGAATTCCGCTTTTTGCCCTGGCGTTAAGGTGTAAACGGTACTCCCTAAACCAACGCGAAAGGTATCGAGTATTGAGCCTGTGGTTTTATCCTCCACCTGCATCGATAAGGAGCTAACCTCTATGGGGGATGTCCCTTCGTTACAAATAGTCCCACTAACCCTTACTCGGGAGGTACTATCGTCACCCCGATCTTCTCCTAAAACAACGTCACCAATATTTAAGGTTAAAAGGGTTATTGGACTTTGGACAAAAAAAGTCTGTTAGCGTATATTTTACGCTAAACTAAAATCCCAGAATATCGGCTCTGTATCAGTCAATAAAATTGGCTGACAAATAGGGCTAATCTATAGATTCTGAGGAAAACTAAGGAGCTTTTAAGTTTTCAGTTGATTTTTTGCTCCCTTTCTTGATAACATCATGACGAGTTCGTGGGGCTTTTTTGTAACCTTTAATACGTCCGGAAGAAAAACCTCGACGTTTGGGAAATTTGGCGAAAGTCCCCAAGGTCGTAATTATTCTTGAAAAGTCTCTTTGAACTAGACTAGGGGTGATTTTGATGGATTTATTAGTCTTCAAATACTGTTCCCAATCACGGGGTAAAACCACAGCTAATTTTCTGGCAGCCCACAAATTTACATAAGAAAGAAGTGTTAGTTTAAACCAATTTTCTTCATGATGTACATCGGGAGTTAAATAAGATGTCATCAATAATCTTTGTTACCTTAACCGAAAGATGTTGGCCAGCCTAGCTAT
>NZ_AADV02000202.1 GCF_000167195.1 Crocosphaera watsonii WH 8501
CAAAGATTATTGATGACATCTTATTTAACTCCCGATGTACATCATGAAGAAAATTGGTTTAAACTAACACTTCTTTCTTATGTAAATTTGTGGGCTGCCAGAAAATTAGCTGTGGTTTTACCCCGTGATTGGGAACAGTATTTGAAGACTAATAAATCCATCAAAATCACCCCTAGTCTAGTTCAAAGAGACTTTTCAAGAATAATTACGACCTTGGGGACTTTCGCCAAATTTCCCAAACGTCGAGGTTTTTCTTCCGGACGTATTAAAGGTTACAAAAAAGCCCCACGAACTCGTCATGATGTTATCAAGAAAGGGAGCAAAAAATCAACTGAAAACTTAAAAGCTCCTTAGTTTTCCTCAGAATCTATAGATTAGCCCTATTTGTTAGCCAATTTTATTGACTGATACAGAGCCGATATTTTGGGATTTTAGTTTAGCGTAAAATATACGCTAACAAACTTTTTTTGTCCAAAGTCTAATCTCAATAAGCCCTCTAGTTTTTGACAATTTATAGAGCGATCGCCACGGCTGGAACCCTCTTTCAATCAGGGTTTTAACGGGCTTGTCACCCCGTGAGGGTGAGCGGAAATAGAATCACCTGGGTTTAATACCCCATCTAAATAGTCAATACCAAGAGTTTCCAATGTGCTAGGATCGAGTAGATAAGGTTCGGCTGCCTCCCAAAGTGCCAGTAACTTGTTGCCCCAATAAATAACATTAGTGTTAGCAATATTTTTAACCTTTATATCAAAAATATTATTAATCCACCCCCCCGGCTTTTGGGTTCCAAAAACACCCCGATAGATCATCTTACCTGCTTTTTGTTCTTGTACATAGCCTTCTGTGCGAACAAAACGGTTACGAAAATGGACTTTTCCGTTAGGTAAAAAAGAAATAGCACAAACCATTCCATCTCCATCAAAAGGATGTTGTAAGGGTGTCCCTTGCACATCAAATAAACCTGGTCCATTTCTAAACAAAGTTCCTTGTAACTCTTCAGGAACTTTTCCCTCTATATCCTCAATAAAATATTCATATTCATTAGGTTGAGATTGATAGCCCTGTTGCCATTGTTGACGATTGAAAGATAAGTTTTCTTTTTTTTATTAATCGAGATAGTCATGTTTTTTGTTGTTTCTTAAATAGTTTACTTCTTTTTATTGGTAATAAATTCGGGAATGACATCAGGGATTAGAGCATCATCAGTAACCGTCCCTAAAGCTTTACCTTCATAGACTTCACCGACATAACTTATATTTTCTTGTTCCTCTAACTCTTCAGCTTGGGGATCGTTATTAGGTAACCACTTAACTAAGGGTAAAGGTAATAAAGTTGAGAGGTTGGTAATAGTTATCAGTAACCAGAGATTATTAAAATTAGTTTCTGTTACTCCTAACCAATGGGTGAGTAGTGATCCTAATTCATGGGATAATAAGTTTGCTAGATTGACAATGGACATCAATAAAGCAAATAAGGTTGCTTCGATGCCTTTAGGACATAACCTAGCAGATAATACCAAGATGGGTAAAAAAGCAATTTGACCAGCAACAGTTAAAATTAAACTGTCCCCTAAACTGAACCAATGGTCGTCAATTCCCAATAAGCGGTTAGTATGAGTAACTAGCAATAATGTGGTCATTCCAAAAGCAGAAGAAATAACCACACTCCAACCCAAGATATTTCTAAAGGAAACATTTTTAAGGAACTTTTGATAAATCAATACTCCTAACAATGCAGCCACGCTAGTAACCAGACGAACTCGCCCTAAAAATTCTGGTTCAAACCCTAATTCATTGGTAGCAAAATAAAAGAAGGCTGAGTCACCATTAGGAGTAGCTTGCCAGAGAAAAACAAAAGCAGTTGGTAAAAAAATTGATTTCTGTTTAATGGCTTTCCATACCTGTTTTATTTGTTGTTTAACCAAAGATTGATCCTGTTGAGAAAGTAACTCATTTTTACTAACAGGTTCCTCAGCAATCAACCAAGCAGCCAAACAGACAATAAAAGGAAAAATAGCCGTAATTTCAAATACAATTTGATTGCTAAATCTTTCTAACAACAAACCACTTAAATAAGCTGTAATTAACCCCCCAAAAGCTGATACTCCCCAAGTTAAGGATTGTAACGATCCTGCTTGACTTAAAGACTCTTTTCTGGCCCTTTCTACCACCAAGGAGTCAACGATAACATCGCTGATAGCGACAGAAAGAGAGGTTAACAGGAGGGTGACAGTAGCTAACCAGACATTACTAACCACTGTAGCCAATAATATCCAGGATAAACTGCCTAATAGTCCCGAAATAACCAGATAAGGACGACGACGATAGCTAAATATGGGTAAACCGTCCGAAATAAACCCAAATAGGGGTTTGATCACCCAAGGAATCGCAGCAATACCTGTTAATGCACCCATTTGTGCAGGGGTTAAGCCTAAATCATCTTTGAGGAAGAAACTCACCGCTAAACGGGCTAAACCTAAGATTCCTTGCACAAAATAGACGCTCAGGATTGCAAATAGTTCAGCACTAGGTTTATTGCCGAATAATACCGTTTTTGTGAATGTCTTTTTAATTTGTCTCAGGGCAGAAAACGTCGCACTCATGAAGATAAGTAAAGTTTTATAACTTTATCTATCATAAGCGATCGCCTCTATTTGTAGAGATGCTTAATAAATTCTAAATTCTCAGTTCTAAGTTCTAAATTTGCAATTCTCCTCAGTAAACTCTGCTAAAATAATGATCCACGCCCCTCACAAACCGTGCGTTATCTAGGTCAATGAATGACAACGCCTATGCTAAACCCTGATTTAAAAGCAATAGAACTCAACAAAGAAGAGATTGAAAGATACTCTCGCCACATTATCTTGCCAGAAGTGGGGCTAGACGGTCAAAAACGCTTAAAAGCTGCCAGTGTTCTTTGTATCGGAACCGGAGGCTTAGGATCTCCCCTCTTACTATACCTAGCTGCTGCTGGTATTGGACGCATTGGAATTGTCGATTTTGATATTGTTGACAGTTCTAACTTACAACGTCAGATTATTCATGGCACTTCTTGGGTAAATAAACCGAAGATTGAATCAGCCAAAAACCGAATTTTAGAGATAAACCCTGTTTGTCAGGTAGATTTATACGAAACCCGTCTTTCTTCGGAAAATGCGCTCAAGATCATGGAACCCTATGACGTGATAGTAGACGGAACCGATAATTTCCCCACTCGTTACCTCACCAATGATGCTTGCGTCTTGTTGAATAAACCCAACGTTTATGGGTCAATTTTCCGCTTTGAAGGCCAAGCAACCGTATTCAACTACGAAGGGGGTCCCAACTATCGTGACTTATACCCAGAACCTCCCCCACCAGGAATGGTTCCCTCCTGTGCAGAAGGAGGAGTTTTAGGGGTACTACCGGGCATTATCGGCACCATTCAAGCCACCGAAACCATTAAAATCATTTTAGGGGGCTAAAGATACCCTCAGTGGGCGTTTACTGTTGTACAATGCCTGGAATATGACCTTTCGGGAGTTGAAGCTACGACCAAACCCAGAACGGCCTGTAATTAATGATTTGATTGATTATGAGCAGTTTTGTGGCATTCCTCAAGCTCAAGCTGCCGCAACGGAAGAAAAGTCCGCTATTGCTGAAATTAGCGTCAAGGATCTCAAAGATTTAATGGAACATGGGGCTGATGCTTTTGTGTTAATTGATGTGCGTAACGTTAATGAATACGAGATCGCCCGTATTCCTGGTTCTGTCTTAGTTCCTTTACCGGATATCGAACAAGGATCGGGGATCGAGAAAGTGAAAGAGTTGGCCAAAGATCACCGTTTAATTGCTCATTGTAAGATGGGTGGGCGATCGGCTAAAGCTTTAAAAATTCTCCAAGATGCAGGAATAGAAGGAACCAACGTTAAAGGTGGTATTACTGCTTGGAGTCAAGAAGTTGATTCCAATGTTCCTCAATACTAAATATTGATTAGTTTCCATCATAATTAACCTGCTTCTAGTTGTTTAGAAGTGGGTTTTTTATTAATGAACAATGAACAATTAACAATGAACATCTAACTCCGAACTCCGAACTCCGAACTCCTATATGTTTAAATTTTCCTTGTTTTTAAGATTTGAAAACTTTATCTTATGTTAGCATTTTTAAACAGAAATAAGACGATAAAATTAGGAAATTAACCATGAAGTTTGCCCTTGTGAGTGATGATTTTTGTACCATTACAGGAAAAACCGGACGCGCTCGTAAATTTTTGGTTTATGAAGCAACCCAAGATATTAAACCTACTTTAGTCGAAAAATTAGAAGTCCCTCAAACTCAACCCACATTTCACGATCTCCACGATGATGATATTACACCCCATCCTCTAGACAATTATATTTTAATTACAGGAGAAGCAGGTGTGGGTTTAAGCGAGCGTTTAAGTCGTCGTGGTATTACAGTTTATATTACCTCACAAACCGATCCCCTAGAGGCCATTCACGGAGTTATACAAGGTAATATACCAACATTAGCACCAACCCCCCACGGAGAAGATGGCCGCTGTTTAAATCATTAATATTTATTAATAGATTAGGTGGGCAAAATTAAAGAATTGCTATTAATTAGACCACAGATTTTTAATGATTTGCCCACCCTACATTTTGTTAATCAATCTAGCTTAATTTAGATAAGATACCTTTTAGCACTAACCCAAGACAGCCTAACACAAAAATCATGATGATGGGAAACCCAATGAATTTTCCTAGAGGATCGTTACATACTTTCACGATTAATTGATTGGGTATTACTTCAGTTATAGCATTACATTTTTTGCCTTCATCGTCAATTAAAGCCATTAATGCGGTTCCTGTTCCCACCACAGTTACTAAGTTTTGAAAACTGCGATCGCTTTTGGCTTTTTCTGCTTCTATTCGACTGCGAATAATATTAATATTACTTTCTAATAATCTTAATCCAAGTTCCATGTTTTCATAATCTTTTTCTATCTGTACGATATATTTTTGTGTGGATAATTTACTAAATTTATCTAGTAATTGCAAGTTGTCAGATTCTAAAGTTTTGTTTTTAATAATTTCTAACCAGTTTTTATAATTAATTAAATTAAGGTCTACAATTTGTTTTTGAAAGTTTAGTTTAGGGAGATCGACCATGTAAGTTTCTATAATATTTTCGACTTCTTTTATTTTTTTATCCGTTTTTATCTTTTTATTTTGCTCAATACTTCTTTTATTTTCTTCAATTTTTTGATAATATTCAATCAGATTTTTTTTAAGCAAACGACTCTGAGTATAAGCGAATAAAATCTTATGCTTATAAGAGAATAATCCAATCCAATAGTTGTATAATTCTGCTGCTTTTTCCATGCTTTGCAGACTAGGATAAATAACAACAATAATATGTAAGTTTATTTCTTGACTAGGTTGATATTGCCAAAACTCAAAAAATTCTCCTTCAAATAACCGTCCTCGTTCCTTTAAATCTTCTTCAAGATTAGCATCTTTTACAAATAAATCATAACAGTATTTAGCAACTTCTTGGGTAGATTTACGACTATCTTTAGGGAGACAACCTGATAACATCCATGTCTGTCCTATACTACCAGTTTTCCCTCTTAATTTTGCTTCAATTTCTTCTTTAATAAAAGAAAAACTTTTCAGTGGTTGAGAATCGGTTAAATTATCAACAGAACAATCTATTTGTAACCCATAAGTATCATTTAAACGAACAGGATAATAGTATCCTTCTAAGTTTCTATTTTGGTTAACAAAATCAATCGTTTGTTGCTTAGGAAGTAGTTCTAAATATTCGATTTCTATGTCGGGATCAACTAACTTAGTCTTTTTGGGAAGTTTCTTGCGAAAATGGACTTCAAATTTATGATTTTCTTCGTCTGTTGCATTCAGCGAATTTTTTAAATCATAGATGAATAAGTCAATGGTTGGGTAGATAATATCACTCATTATATTAGTTGATAATACTCCAGATTATTGACCTAAATTACCTAAAGTTTGTTTCAACTTATCAAGAGATGATACTTTTTTAACACCAGTTTCCGGTTCTTCGTAACAACTTACCACAACTAGAACATTATTGAGTTGACTATCATATTCTGTGGGTTTACCCGTGGGTTTAAACCCTTTCTCTCTAAACCTATCATCCTTAACCCGAATTTCTCACAAAATCTGCGATCGCCAAACACAGAAGCCTTACAGGAAGTGGGTTTGAACAGAGCGATCGCAGATTTCCCCAACCAACAGTCTGTTGTCAGATTTTAAGTTAAAATTAACCCGAATTAGACAAAGATGAAAAGATAAATCAATCACTCATTTTTCCAAAAAAATTATTAATAAAATCTCTAATAGTACTAGATTGTTAGAATAAAATATGCTATAATTTAATTATTAAAGCAATTTACCTTAAACTGATTTAATGAGTCCCAGTCATCCCCGAACCCCTCGTCAAGTAATCAACTTTAGTAAACAGAAAGGAAAAGAAATAATCGCTAATTTTGATGGGGGACTAATCACTTCAGATGCGGGGATTGTCTGGATAGCTGAGTTGGATAAAAAACTGGGAATTACGGAGAAGTTTGGTAACTGTTTTCAAGATCATCGTCATCAATCTTATGTAGATCATTCCGTTCATGAGTTATTAGCACAAAGGCTTTATGGAATTATTTTAGGCTATGAAGATGTCAATGACCATGATAAATTACGTCACGATCCTGCCCTTAAGATCGCTTTAGAAAAGCTTAATGAACTTGAAGATAAAAAGGGATG
>NZ_AADV02000201.1 GCF_000167195.1 Crocosphaera watsonii WH 8501
ACACGGCAGTGCAGCTTGACGCTGGTTCAGATCTAGAGGATCCCCAGCATTAGCGTAATCATTCATGTTTCTGATTCAATCATTAACAAAATTATTAATGGTGAAACTCCTATGACTGCTGAAATTGACTTACGATTATGTCGTTATTTTCAATTATCGGACGGTTACTTTTTAAGACTACAAAATGATCATGAAATGATGCAAGCAAAAAGAAAATTAGGAGAAACCTTAAATGAAATTATTCCCCTAACTAAATTATAAAATTCTGATCATTAGATATCAAATAAATTTAATTATTAACCGAAAAAAATTAAGCTTTGTCAGCTTTCTTTTTAGCAAGTTTACGTTTGAAAGCAGCACCAAAACTAATGGCAGTTCCTGCACCTAAAATGGTTAAAGGTTCGGGTACAGCATGAGTGGTTTGGATGTCAAATGAATAGAGATCAGAAACAGGCGCAGTGACATCTGCGGGGGTGATAACAGTAATACTATCAGCCATCCAAGAAATGTCCACAGCACTACGTCCAGCTGTTTGTGTTACTCCGATGATTTCTCCTGGTTTATCAACCCAGTCTAGGTCAGATAAGACCCATTTAAGGTCACGACTAGCAGTACCTGGGAAATCCAAGCTTAAGTCAAATGAATCGGCTGCGAGATCAATCACCACATCAGCGCCAATAACTAAATCGTCATACTCAGCCCCAGAGTCAGTGACGATAGCCGATCCAGATAGAAATGTGGCACCATTATTAAGACCAAAAGAGTAATCTATGCTATCGCCAATTAAAGAAGCTTGTGCCGGAGCCGCAACTAAACCGACTGCCACAGTAGACAATAAGGCAGAAAAAGTTAAACTTTTCATTTTTGAATGTACTCAAAACTTTGTTACGGCTTAAATATACATAAGGGGGGGGAAAGTCAAGAGCAAATTGATGATTTTTAGATATTTTTTTTTGTTTGTTATCAACTCATTACTTTCCTGAAAATATACATGAAGTTATACATGAAGTTATACATGAAGTTATACATGAAAGCTAACATCGTTTACACGAAAAATAACATTGATGTGTTATGGCAGTGCAAAAATTAGTCAGTATACTTTTGAGCCGTTTGAGTATCATTCCAAGGTGACGAGAAATCTGATGAATGTCTTAAGCGTAATCTGTATTGCTAGATGGTAATGATTTAGGCTTAATAAAATGGACTTAATAATATTAAAACCCTACGGATATTAAATTTTTATTGTTTATCAACTTATAGCAATCAGTTATCAGTTGTGAGAATTAAGTGAATTCTGATCCCCCCTAACCCCCAAACCCCGTCGTTAACGACGGGGTCTTAAGGGGGGAACTGAAGGGGTGATCTCGAAGTTCTCATAAATCATTCCTGATTGCTATATTTTCTAAACTTAAGAATGGAAATGGGTTTAAAACCTATTTGCTTAATCATCTATCAAATTCTTGTCTCAAAAGATTTTACTGTCAGAGAAATAGAGCAACTTATCAGTTTATAATTAATCAGTGAAACAGTATGTGAAGTTTTTATGTATTGTTGTGACATCTGGAAAATATAATGTTAGAATGATGTGGATAAGTACAGTATATTCCACAATTAAGCTAACTACATTGATTTTAGGGTATTGCTATAAGCTGCGTCCAAATATAAGTCAGTCAGACAAGATTGACCGATGGATAGATATGCTTAGAGCTAACTATAATTGGTCTTTAGCAGATCGCATAGATACCTATTATCAAAGATATATTTGTGGAGACTATTGCGACTTAAGAACAAAAGTTGTTATTACTCCTTTAACTTGTTTATTAGGAGGAGCAACAGGTAATCCTTGGTCTAACAAAGGCAAGAAAAAAAGCCCAGTCAATATACAAATAACTGAACTTCCTTTACTAAAAAGAGCCAGACCTTGGTATGACGAAATAGATTCTACTGTCCTACAACAAAATCTCAGACGGTTAGATAATGGCTATAATAACTTTTTTCAGCTAAATAGAGGCTTTCCTAAGTTTAAGAATCGCAGTACATTTCGTTCTTTTACTTATGCAACTGGGGTGAAAATAAAGGGTAATAAAATCTATTTACCTAAGTTAGGTTGGGTTAAATTCTATAATTCTCGTCCTATCCCTAATGGGTTTAAGATTAAGTCAGTTACAGTTAGAAAAAAGGCTGACGGGTATTATGTTTCAGTCAGAATAGAAGATAAATCTGTCCCTACTTTTCCTGAAACAAAGCTAGAAGAAATTAAAACAGTAACGGGGTTAGATATGGGTTTAGGTAAGTTGATTTATTGTTCAGATAAATCAGCTATTAACAATCCTAAGTTCGCTACAAATAAGACAACTAAAAGATTACAGAAAATTCGTCAAAGGAGAATTAGTCGGAAAAAGAGACATTCTAATAACCGACGAAAAGCCCAACAAAGACTTTCTATATTTCAACATAAAATTGCTATTAAACGAGATTCTTATCAATGGGAAGTAGCCAAAAGAATTGTCCACAAATCTGATGCTATTGCCATTGAAGATTTAAACATCGCTGGCATGATTAAACGATGTAAACCAAAACGAGATGAACACACAGGAAGGTTTCTAAAAAATGGACAAAGTGCTAAACGCGCTTTAAACCGATTAATCGCCGATGCTTCATGGTATTCATTAACCCAAAAAATTGAGTACATGGCTGTTAAGTCAGGAAAAATTGTCTTAAGGGTTAATCCCCGTCATACTAGCCAAGAATGTTCAGTTTGTCATTATATAGATCCCGATAATAGAGAAGGAGAAAAATTCCTTTGTACTAACTGTGGTCATGTTGATGATGCCAATTTTCAAGCAAGTATTAATATCAAGAACAAAGCAATTAATCAGTATGGTTTAAACATAATTAAAAAGGTACGGAGGGACTTGCCGGAACCCAAACAATTAACCTTGTTTGAAACGCCCACCCCTGAATTGACAGAGGTTAAAAGGAGAAAACAGTCCGCCAGAAGCGGTGCGACCCCGGCGATTCGCAATCGCCTTCTTGTAGCGCACCAAGACAATGGCAAACGGGTTGTGCCTGGGAACTTGAGTGAATATACTTTTCAGTTAAGTCTATTTAATCAAGAAAATAACCATCCCGATAGGGATTCGTTATGAATCTCCTGCGATCAATGCCAGGAGAGCGTCAAAATGGATATTAACGAGGACAGTCACCAGACAATTTAGTTATCCTTTAGTATGACTCATTTATTATCTTGGCATTGGCGATCGCTTCCCCTAAAAAAGTTAACAGGTTCAGAGGTTTTTGAGAGATTATACGCTTCTGAGGCAACTATTGCAACCTTATTAGAAAGTCCCTTTCCTACCCCTTCTGACTATCCTTATTTATCCCGCTATTCTCTTTGTGCAGGGGAACCCCGTATTATCAATGGTAAACCTCGATTATGGACTCCCAAATTAGGTAATATTTTACCTTTTTTACAACAGTTATTAATGCAAACAAAGGGCAATTTGTCAAGTCCTGAACATCTACCATTTGGGGGAGGATGGTTAGGATGGTTGGGCTATGATTTAGCTTGGGAAATAGAATCTTTACCCCATTATAATCATGATCCTCTTCCCTTTCCTGTTGCTTATTGGTACGAACCCAACTCCTTCGCTATTTTAGATCATCTCGAACAAAAATTATGGTTAGCTGGTAATACTTTACAAGAGTTAGATGACTTACAATCTAAATTAGAAACAAAATCTTCTCCCTTTCCTTCTTCTCCAAAAGCTTCCCCTTCTTCTTTATCTTTTTACACAGATCAACAAGAGTATGAAAAGGCAGTATGTAAAGCAAAAAAATATATTCAAGCAGGGGATATTTTCCAAGCAAACTTATCCTTAAGATTTCAAACCACAACCCCATTAAAGAGTTGGCAACTCTATAAAAAATTACAACAGATTAACCCTTCTCCCTTTGCCAGTTATTGGCGATCGCCTTGGGGAGATATGATTAGTTGTTCCCCCGAAAGATTAGTGAGTTTAAATGATAATATTGCCCAAACCCGTCCCATTGCTGGAACCCGTCCCCGTGGTGCAAATTTTCAACAAGAAACAGCTATGTTGATGGAACTTTCTTCTGATATCAAAGAAAGAGCAGAACATATCATGTTAGTTGATTTAGAACGTAACGATCTGGGAAAAGTTTGTCAATGGGGTTCCGTAGAAGTTGATGAATTATTAACCATAGAAAGATATAGTCACGTTATACATTTAGTCAGTAATGTTAAAGGAAAATTGCGCCAAGAACAAACATCTATTGACCTTATTAAAGCCCTATTTCCTGGGGGAACTATTACAGGATGTCCCAAGGTAAGATGTTTAGAAATAATTGAAGAATTAGAACCAGTTAAACGTAATTTATTTTATGGTTCTTGTGGTTATTTAGATTATCGAGGAAATTTAGACTTAAATATACTCATTCGTACTTTATTATATACCCCGTTATCCCCTAACTTAGCCAGTGTTTGGGGACAAGTTGGTGCTGGTATTGTCGCTGATAGTGACCCCGAAAAAGAATGGTTTGAATCTCTACAGAAAGCCAAAGCACAGTTAAAAGCATTGAATTTATAATTGACAATGGATAATGGACAATGGATAATGATTTATTAATAACTATGTTATGATGTAGATAAGCTAGTTTTGCTTTTTGTCTGTTTAAAATTTTTGTTTTTTTCTGAATCTATTTTTTTACAATCATGTCTTTAACTCGCATTCCTCCTTCTTGGGATATTTCTGAAAATAAAATCACCCCTGAGAACGTTTATTTTAACCGTCGTCGCCTCTTAAAAGGAATAATCGGGGCAAGTATCGCCGGCAGTTTAATTCCCCTGTCAGGATGTCAAAAATCAGCCTCTCAGACTGCATTAGAAGCAACATTACAAGGAACTAAAATTCCAGGGGTTAAAACCTCCCCTAAATTTAGTCAAGTAGATCGCCCCATGACTAAAGAAATTTTAGCGGGACAATATAACAATTTTTATGAATTTGGAGGAACCAAAAAGATTTGGTTAAACGCTCAAAACTTACCTACAGAAAACTGGAAAGTTGAAGTTACAGGATTAGTTAAAAATCCCAAAACCTACGATATTGATGATTTAAAAAAGACATTCCCTTTAGAAGAAAGAATTTATCGTTTTCGCTGTGTTGAAGCTTGGTCAATGGTATTACCTTGGGTTGGGTTTCCTATGAAAGCATTAATGGCAGCAGTTGAACCAAAAAGCGAAGCAAAATATGTTCGTTTGACTTCTTTTTATGATAAAGAAATTACCACGGGACCCAGTTTCCATTTAGGAGCTTTACCTTGGCCTTATAAAGAAGGGTTAAGAATTGAGGAAATGGCTAACGAATTAGCATTTTTTGCTGTTGGTATTTACGGTGAGGACTTACCCAAACAACACGGCGCACCGATACGGATGGTTATTCCTTGGAAATACGGATTTAAAGGAGCAAAATCTATTGTTAAGATTGAATTTTTAAAGGAACAACCTGCTACTTATTGGAACACTATTGATCCCAACGAATACGATTTTGAAGCCAACGTTAACCCTTCCAAACCTCACCCCCGATGGTCCCAAGCAACGGAAAAATTTATTAGTACAGGCCCCGGTTTATCTTGGGACATAAAAGAGACATTACCTTACAATGGTTACGGGGAATATGTCGCTGATTTATATACTTAACAGAATACAAATATGAATAATTGGTTTCATAGTTATTTGTTATAGTAATCAAGTATATATTGTCTGATTAATGGACAATATATGTGGAGTAATTAGGGTTTGCTGAATAAAAGCAAAACCCTATTCTTTAAAAGGTTACACCCATATTCGCGATCGCAAAAAAGATCAGCTTTGTCGGCTACAAACCGCTATAATTGGTAGAAACACCTCCCAGTTGTTGGTCAAGAACAAATGTATCGAAAAGAGGAGCAACCTTTACCGCCCCCAGAAAAATTTGAATTACCTTTCGAGGGCAAATTGTCCCCCAATAATCGTTGGGTAATCATGGCAGAGTTGATACCTTGGGATGATTTTGAGGAAGAATATGCTAAACTTTTTTCAGCAGAAAAAGGTGCGCCAGCCAAACTATTTAGAATGGCATTAGGGACATTAATTATTAAGGAAAAATTAGGAACAAGTGATAGAGAAACTATAGAACAGATTAGAGAAAATCCCTATCTACAATACTTTATAGGTTTAAATTGTTATCAACAAGAGCCACCACTGGAATCTTCAATGCTAGTTCATTTTAGGAAAAGAATTGATGGAGAATTGATAAACAAAATCAATAAAAAAATAGTAAAAAGAGAAATAGACAAGAGTGATAAAGAAGTAAAAAAAAAGGATTGTCTCCAAGAAAAAGGAGAAAAAATAAAAAATAAAGGTAAACTAATTTTAGATGCGACTTGTGCGCCAGCAGACATCAAATACCCAACGGATTTAGGCCTTATTAACTCCAGGCAGAATTGAGACCGGAAGGAATAATTGATAACTTTATAACCCAGAATTCGGACTTCAAATGTCGTTAAAAAATACTATCTCCAAAGTCCGAAATCTCCTGGGCAGAATTTTCCCTTCCTAACTTTCGGAAATTTCCATCCGAGATTTTCCCTTGAATTTCAGATCCACACGAGGAGTCCCCCCTTGATCTGACCCTTCTTAATTGGTTCCCCCTCTGTTATCTTCGGCGGTACCTTTACGTCTTGATGGTGTTCCGGACCTGCCCGATGATCCCGGGGGTGCCGTATCTGGCAATTTCTGCGTACGAATTCTT
>NZ_AADV02000200.1 GCF_000167195.1 Crocosphaera watsonii WH 8501
ATAGATAATGGACTTAGACGCGCTAATAAGAAAGTTAAAGAAGCATCGGAACGGTTTAGAATAGAAGGGGGAATAATATCGGCAGAAAGTAGTACCCTCACGACTAATATTGATGAATTAAAAGAGAAATTACAACAGCAACGAAATGAGATGGTAACTTTAGCAGCAACAAGTTTACCTCTAGCTTTAATTACACCTTTACTCACCGAAGCAAAAGAACAAGGTGAAAGCGAAGTTAAGCAACAACAAGCTATCACGGCCAAAACTGTCTTACAACAACGAAATAAAAGGTTACTTAATTATCTAGAAACCCTCCAACTTACTCAAGATGAATTGCAGAAAATACAAACATTTTTGTCAGAAGAATATGAAACTATTAACCAAACATCTCAAAGTAATCTTGCTCATAGTTTAGGGATAACAGAAGATGAATTAAACCAACTTAATACTTTACTAGATCATAAATTACCTCTACAACTTGATACTGCTAAAAAACAACTAGAAATCTTAGAAAAATTAGAAATTGATTTAGATAATAACGAGAGAAAATTACAGGTTGCTGCATCTCCAGAAGACTATCAAAAACTTAGTGATGCACTCACCAATGCACAAAAAGAAGCTGCTAAATGTCAAACAGAATATAACTCAGCAGAAAAACGCATTAGAGAAGCAGAAAGAGCAGTACAAATGACAATTAAAGACTTGAAAAGTTATACCGATAAAGCATTAGAAAAACAAAACAATGAACATATTATTAAATCTTCTGCTAAGGTACAAACTACGCTACAATTATTTAAAGAAAGATTAACCCTTAAAAAACTTAATAAACTAGAAGGGGAAGTAACAGAGTGTTTCCGTTATTTACTCCATAAGTCTGATCTCGTTCATCGGGTAGCTATTGATACCCATAACTTTAGTTTATCTCTTTATGATCCCCAAGGAGAAACCGTACCCAAACATCGCTTATCCGCAGGAGAAAAACAACTCTTATCCATCGCATTTTTATGGGGTTTAGCAAGAGTCTCAGGCCGTAACTTACCCATCGCTATCGATACCCCTTTAGGAAGACTCGACTCTTCCCACCGTAATAACTTAGTTGAGCGTTATTTTCCCACTGCTTCCCATCAAGTTATTCTCCTTTCTACTGATACCGAAATACGACAAAACGAGTTACAACAACTCACCGAACAAGATGCGATCGCTCATCAATATCTGCTACAATATAACCCAGATGAACGTCAAACTACTGTTCACGGCGATCGCTATTTTTGGTAATTTTTTTGTTTTAAATCTTGAAAAAAATCGATTTTTTTGCACCAAGGCTTGCAAAAGCCATCGGCTTGTGATACTATATTTAATAATAGGGAGGCTTTGTAATTTTTAGATCAAATTATTATATTTCCACTGTGAAGCTTATATTTTCATCTTCACATAAATTTTCCCCCTTCGCAACCCCCTATTCTTTAACTTCTCAAATGTAGGGTGTGTTAGACGGGTACAAATTAGGTTATAACAAGAAGATAACAATCCGTCGCAGGGCACCATTTTAGTCGGGTGGGTAAAAATAAACGTAAGTGTGTAGTTAGTCCTAATTGGACTTTGGACAAAAAAAGTTTGTTAGCGTATATTTTACGCTAAACTAAAATCCCAAAATATCGGCTCTGTATCAGTCAATAAAATTGGCTGACAAATAGGGCTAATCTATAGATTCTGAGGAAAACTAAGGAGCTTTTAAGTTTTCAGTTGATTTTTTGCTCCCTTTCTTGATAACATCATGACGAGTTCGTGGGGCTTTTTTGTAACCTTTAATACGTCCGGAAGAAAAACCTCGACGTTTGGGAAATTTGGCGAAAGTCCCCAAGGTCGTAATTATTCTTGAAAAGTCTCTTTGAACTAGACTAGGGGTGATTTTGATGGATTTATTAGTCTTCAAATACTGTTCCCAATCACGGGGTAAAACCACAGCTAATTTTCTGGCAGCCCACAAATTTACATAAGAAAGAAGTGTTAGTTTAAACCAATTTTCTTCATGATGTACATCGGGAGTTAAATAAGATGTCATCAATAATCTTTGTTTACCAAATCGAAAAAGATGTTCCATGTCATAACGTTGTCGATAACACTGATAACAATCAACTAAACTTAACTCATCGCGCCGAGAACCAATAACAATAAGCCACATAGGTTTCCAAATACTATTTCTTTCTTGATCTCTGACAACAATCTGGAGTAAAGTAAAGGGGTGATTGTTCATTTTATAGTTTTTAGTTCCTCTCATTAACATCTGTTTCCATCCCGAAATAGTCACTGTTAATTGACGACCTTTTTTCGTTGTAAAGGGAACATGATGAACTTCATCAGGTTCAGTCCAAGTTTGGTCATCTTTAAGGTCAAATTTATCCCCATACCAACGGGGATGTCCCGAAGTTTTGGCTTGATTTGGGTCCCGAATAAATTGACGATAAAAAACTCGGTCACTTCTAACTCTTGTAATAGTAACTAGGTCTTCATGCTTAACTTGTTCCCCAATAAAATCCTTTTGGCTGTAGTCACTATCAGCCACTAAGACAGATAATTTATCAGAAAATAAAGAACTTTGCCAGATTTTTTTTAGTTGTTGATTGCCTTGATTTACTCCTTTATGTTTAGAGGGGACTCGCTCTCCTGATAAGGGGACAGCCCAAGGGACTTTTTCTGTGTCTATTTGGTCAGGTAAAGCGCAGACAACGGAATAACAATGTCCAATATTAATGGGTTTATTTCCCTTAATTGGATTGGGGTAATGAATAAAGGTTTTATCCGCTAACGTTTCGGCAAACCGTCGTGGACAGGGAGTTGTGTCAATACCAAATAAGTTATAATGTTTTGAAGTGGGAGGAATTGTTCTCGATACCGCTGAAAATAAAGTCTCAATTCTCTGTTCATAATTAGGGTCAGTTTGAGTGGGTAAAAACTCTTGAATCCCTCTATATAAACTGTTATAATCTCTTCTAAATAAAGGATTGAGAGACAATTCAACGACTGAGTGAGCTTGTTGGTTACTGGAGAGGGCATCGAGTAATTCTATAATAGTTTCTTTTCTAGCTTTTAGTCCTTAGAAGAGGTTAGACCTCCACACCAGGAATTCCTCGACAGACGTAGCCGTTTCATTTTTGGTCATTTTTAAAATTTATTACCTTATAAATTAGCGGAATATATACGCTAACGTCAAAAGAGGTTGTTTGTTACAGTTAAGGCTAATGTCATCACATTCCGAACTTAAGACCAGTCAAGATGTCCACCTGAGAGCCAAACAAATTAAGAGTCTAATTCGCTCTCTTAAACAGAAAATAAAGAAAATTGAACGGGAAGGGGAAGTAGCACCAGCTAATTGTCATATTATTCGTTATCAGGTTAATGGAAAGGGAACAATCTACTGGTATTATAAACTACAGGCTGCTGAATCAATTTTTCCTATGGCCACTAATAATGAGAAAAAAACCAAATATAAATATTTAGGACGAGCCGAAAGTTCTGCTCATATTGATGCTGTAGAAAAACTCACTAGAAGAAATCTCATTGATGAATTAGAACGAGTCATTCAATCTCTAACTGAAAGCTACTTAGATATCTATATTTGAACCGAAACTGAATGAAGCTATTTAATATTTAAAATCCCCTAAAAAGATGGAAAGAGAGTTTTTAAAATCACCTTAATTCTCTATTTTAGCTCTGGAGATATGTTTAGTGTAAAATTTACGCTAACAATTGTTTTTTATCCAAAGTCCAATCTTTAATTTGTTTGAGAAATTCTCCCCCTGTTAAGGTATTTCCAGCAACCTTTCCCAGTTCTTCTTGTATGATTTGTGTTGCTAACTCTAAAGAAAATTCCCTGGTTTTTGCTTGCATTAAAGACAAGGCCAACACTTGCAAGACAGACTTATTTTGTTCCCCTATCAATGGCACTTTCATTCGTTTAGCTTGTTGTCGCGCACCCAATAGTAAATCACAAATTTTCTGATAGAGTTCCACACGACGACCCGGCAAAGCACTGCCACAATAATGTACTGTAGCAATCATGGTCACTAGAAGAGGATTTCTGCCCATCTCCGCGATCGCAGGTTGCTCTTGAATGCGGGTAATTAAATCATCAGACAAGGTTTCTGCTTCTCTGAGTACCGCAGGGGTTTCCCGTCCGGTTCTCATTATTTCATTTTGCCGATACAGACTACAAATAAAGTCTTCTACCTGCTGTGGGTTGAAGGGAAGCACTTCTAAAACGGTTCCAACTCGCTCTATTGGCGCACTTTGGAACCCATGAGGCCGAGAAGTCACTATGAAAACCGTTTCTCGATACACCGTCATTTGCTGGTTAACCCAGGCACTAACCGCATTTCTTTCATCGGCGTTAGCTACTTCATCGAGTCCATCGAGCATAACTAGTGCAGCTTAGTAAAAATAATCCACCAGTCACTTATGATCTTTAAAGCCCTTAAATTTCCAAACGAACGGCTTAGCAAAATGTTGATTAAAGTAATCAATAAAATTGAGAATTTTTTGGGATAGTTCTTCAGTTGAACGGACAGTAATTCTTTTGAGTAAACACCTGACTAAGATCGAAAACCAACACTCAATTTGATTAAGCCACGATGTATGTTTGGGAATATAAACAAAGCGAATTCGATGATATTCATCTGATAAAAAATCTGCTCTGCTGTCCATAGATTGCAAAATCCCCTCCTTTCCTTTTCTCCCCAAATCAATAGTAATTCCACAGCTTTCTGCTACTAATTTGACTAAGCTTTCCGATTTATGAGTGTTGAGTTGATCTACAATAAAAATCCATTCTGCTTTTTCATCAATCTTAATCGTTCTCTGGATATATTCAGAAAAATCTTGTTCTGTTCTTGTCGGTCCAATAGAGGGACTAACAACTTTTCCTCTTGCCACATCCCAGTTCGCAATCAAGCTTAAAGTTCCGTGTCTTTCATATTCAAATTCGATTTTTTCTACTTGTTTAGGCTTGATTCTTTTGTTCGGAAATAATCTCTCAAGAGCTTGAATCCCTGTCATTTCATCTGTACTAATTAAATGAATTCCTTGTTCTAACAAAGTTTTAGCTTCTTGATGAAGTTCACAGATATATTTGACTTGCTTTTTAAATTTTAAGGGATCATCAATTTTGGCATTTAACCAGTAACGAACGAGATGTGGTTGTAATGTCGCTTCTTTTTAAAAAACGCCCCACACTACGGGGGGAAATCTTTTCGACAATTCCTCTTTTTATGGCTTCATCCGCCAACTCTGAAGGTGTCCAATGGCTCACTGGTCTGTCTGATTTTTCACATTCTTCACAAGCGATCTCTACAATCTGGACTACTTGTTCGACCGTAAAGGATTTTGTTGTTCCAGGTCTTGGGCGATCGCTTAAAATTCCTTTGATCAAGACCATTAATGCTTTCTCCGTTACCTGTTGTTCTTCGGCGGCACTCAGTTTTTCTCTCTCCTCAAACCATTGCGATCGCCACTGACGCACTTGTACTCGGTCTAATTCTAATCTTCGACTAATCGAACTATTGCTCTCTCCTGATGCTGCGGCTAAGATTAGCTTGGCTCGTCTAACAAGGCGATAGGGGTTTGTTGTCCCTCTCACTATTTGTTGGAGTACTGTTTTCTGTAGGTTGGAGAGGTTAATTGGCAATGCTTTTATCATGGACATCAACTTCGAGATTCTTCCGTTAGTTTCATTGAAACACATTGTCGTGGCTAGTCACGAAAGTTTCTGTAAAAATCTGGTGGATTACTTTCGCCAAGCTGCACTAGATTAGCAATAAAAATTGTAGAGGTAAACGGCCGTTTAACCCTACCTAGATATTTTTTCTCATAGGGTTAATTTTCTAGGATGTTATGGGAATACTCATATTATGTCATTAAGTATGTAACAAAATCTTCTAGATTATGAGAAATGCTGATCTTGATATTAATTTATTAACTATAATGCCGACAATAACTTATCACTTATATTTATTAACTTATTTAAAATATTATTATTGATTATTAACTTTGATAACTTTTCCTAGAAACTTTTGATAGGATTGAATTTACTTTGGTTGACGCAAAAGTTAACCGGATTGTATTTTGAGGAATAAATAACCCGGATTTCTCAGAAATTAATTTGAAAGCCCAATCCAGAGATGAAAAATGATAATTTTTAGGACTAATAGAAATTTTGAATATAGATGAATAAAAAAATTGACTTTGATTATCCAATAATTGAGTTTAAGAGGGAATAATTATATTAACTTTTGATTTTCTCCACGATAAATAAGACTAAATGAAAGTATCAGTCAGTCAACAACTTATGATAGATATCTTTTTTAAAAAACAACTTATTCTACTTATCCAGTATTAGGAATAGTTTTAATTCTTTTGTTAGCAATAGACAAAATATCTTGATAAGGACAAGCACTAGCTATAGCGATAATAATTCTTCTACAACTAATCTTTATTCTGGCTCCCAACTTAAGAAGATTTAGACGTATTCTTCCCACAGTTGCTTTAGCCAATGAAGTTTTTTTTAAACAGTGTTGACGAAAAGCATTTATGAGAACATAAGCCCAGGAATGAATGTATCCATAATCTTAGTTGATTACTTTGAAATGTTTGAGTTGAAGTTCTATGAGCTAACAAGTCTAATTGTTGTTCTTTAATCCGATTTTCCATCTCGCCTCTCGGACAGTATTTTTTTGTATAAAGTTTTGAGGGTGGAATTTTTGAAGCGGGCAAAGATGTCACCACATGGCGCATTTTTAAGCCATCACTTCCATAACAACTTTTGTCACTACTCTTCTT
>NZ_AADV02000199.1 GCF_000167195.1 Crocosphaera watsonii WH 8501
TTAATGTCATAGAAAATAAATCTTATAGGTGTTATGAAGCAATATGTGTAGCTATGAGTGTGGTAGCGAATGGTGAGTTAAAAGGTAGTGTTATCGTTACACCGATGCAAGATGTAGTTTCTATGGACTTTAATGGAGATCGTAGCTCTAGTATTTTTGATGGTCATGGTGGTCTAAAATTAAATTCTAACTTCTTTAAAGTTGTTTCTTGGTACGACAACGAATGGGGTTATTCTAACCGGATGTTAGATTTAATGAAAGTTATGCAAGCTAAAGAAGCTAAAGTTATGGCAACTGTCTAACTTTATTTCTTAGCGGGTAAGGTGGGCATTGCCCACCCTACTTACCATGATAATATAACCAATCTTGAATTTCTTTGGCTAACCAAGCACATTCTTCTTCTCTGAGATTTTCTCCTATAATATAACTTCTCTTTTTTGTTCTAATTCTCACTTGATAATTGTTAGAACTACCATACAAGAAAACCCCAAGAATATCATCACTTGAACCATGAATAGACTGGTAAGTTAATCCCAAAATAGTTCTTTGTATTTTAAAAGATTGTTCTAAAAATACAACCCTCATGTCTTGACAATATCGATAAACAAATAATAAAACTAAGAGAGAAAAAGGGAAAAATGTTAAGGTAATAATTCCCAAGACAAAGATCATGACAAATAGGCTAGTATTGCCCATTTTATAGGTTAGTTTAGGAGGTAAATATAAAGATAGTTTATTGTCTTTTACCTCACGTCTGAAAGGACTATAATTTGGTTGAGTTAGTTTATTGTGAGAATATTTGAATTAGTAATTAAATCAGATTTTTGTTTATTCTTTAAACTTTTTAGAGCTTGTTGCGCTGTTTGAAAGCGTTTTTCTATAGCAATATTAGTCGCTTTTTCTAACCAATAAATAAAATAATTAGCAATATTAACTTTATCAGAAAATTGAATTTGAGAATCTTTATGAGGTAAGTCAACGGGGGCTATTCCTGTTAATAAATGGATCAAAGTTGCCCCTAACGCATAAATATCTGAAGCTGGTACCGCCCTACCCCAAAATTGTTCTAACGGGGCGTAACCACTACTTCCCACCACTGTAAATGTTACACCAGTCATAGCTCCTTGTGCTTGTACTGCACCAAAATCAATTAAATAAATATGATTATCTTTCCCTAAAATTAAGTTACTGGGTTTAATATCTCGATGAATAACTAAAGGGTTTAGTTGATGTAAATAAACCAAAATTTCTAATATTTGTAGAGCAATATTATAGGTTTCTTTCTCACTAAAAATTTTCCCTCTTTCTAATAATTCTTGTAACGATGCTCCGGGGATATAATCTTGTACTAAACCAAACCAAGCAACCCCACCACCTAAGTCTTTATCTACGTCAAAATAGTCTCGATATTTAGGTATTCTCTCGTGTTGAAGAGACTGTAAAACTTTCGCTTCTCGTTCAAATAATTTTAACTCTTCCCATTGCATTTGAGGACTAAATGCTAATAGTTTTAGGGTAATATTTTCCTGGGATAGCTTATCTATTGCTAACCAAGTTTGATGGCCAGTTGCTGTATGGCCTAATCTTTGTTTTAGTTGGTATTTTTGAACCAAAATTTCTCCAGATTTAAACATAATTGTTCTAATCTTAATTTAACCAATTTTCAATTTCTTTTGCTAACCAAATAGCCTCTTCTTCTGTTAATTTATTACCCAATTGATAAATCATTTTTCTAGTGTTAATAGTCACGTCATAGCGATGACGTAATTCATGGATAAAAATTCCGATGATGTTCTTTTTACATTCTTCTTCTTGATCATACTCGAATCCTAAGATTTTTTCTTGTATCTTTAATGTTTCTTTATCTAACAAAAAACAAGTTTTTGCACTCATTCTACTAATTATATACAACAATAAAAGTACCAAGATAATTAGAAAACTCATCCCTCCCATTATTTCCAAAGATGCTATAATAAAAGATGGATTTTGGATTAGAATACCTGTAAAAGTTAAGGTAAATGGAATCAAAAACAGACCAGAAATACTGAATAAAGGAATAACTCGACTTAACTCTAACTGGTTATTCATTAAGTTTGTTTCTAGCTTTAATATTTTTTTGAATAGTTTTAATTGAGATGAAGGAACTATAACTTGTAGAGAATTATCTGTTTTGGTTAATCTTAGTTTTGTTATTAAGTCCTCTTTTTTATCTGATTTAAGTAACCTATTATTCTTCTTTTTATTCTTTATTTTACCTGTTTTTAAAGCGGTTAATGCTTCTCTAGATGTTTCATAACGTTGAGACATTTTAATCTCAACTAAAGCGGTTAACCAATCTTTCAAACTAGGATTAATTTTACCTTGATCTGGAAACTCAATTTGATAATCTTGGTCGTGTAATTCCGTGGGAGAAATACCTGTAAGAAGATGAATTAATGTTGCTCCTAATGCGTACAGATCAGAGGAAAAAACCGCCTTACCCCAAAATTGTTCTAAGGGAGTATAACCACTGGTTCCCACCACAGTAAAACTGATATTTGTCACCGAATTTTGATCTTGAACTGCACCAAAATCAATTAAATAAATGTTATTATCTTCCCCTAAAATCAAATTACTGGGTTTAATATCTCGATGCAAAACGGGGGGATTTAATTCGTGTAAATAAATCAATATTTTGAGAACTTTTACAGCAATTTGTCTAATTTTAGATTCAGGGAATCTTTCGCCATTTTCTAATAGCTCTTGTAAAGATTTTCCAGGAATATAATCTTCCACTAAACCAAACCAAGGAATACCATTACCCTGTTCTTCAGATAGTTCAAAATAGTTACGATAACGGGGAATAAAAGGATGAGATAACCCTTGTAAAACTTTAGCCTCTCGTTCAAATAGTTTAAATTGTTCCCAGGAAAGTTGGGGATTAAATGCTAATAACTTAACTGTAACTTTTTCATAAACCTTAGAACGGAAAACCTGATTTACATCAAAAACCCACTTTAACCAAGGTAATTGTTTTTTTCGTGTAGCATATAAGTCAATAGGGGAAAATAAATCATCCGCTAACCAAGTTTGATGGCCAATAGCTGTCTTTCCCAAAACTTCTATGAGTCGATAACGTTGACTAATAATGTCCCCAACTTGAAACATAATCTTGATAATTAGTTTATAATTTATTCTCTATTTATATATTAATAGCTGCCAGGAAAAGACAAATAATTGATGAAAATTTATATTTCTTGTGACCATAACCTCCCATAATAGAAAAAGATAGTTATGAAAATGAGTAGTCATCAGACCATGAAAGTTGGTATATTAGGCTTCGGGGGACTTGGACAGGCAGCGACCAGAGTTCTCGCCCCAAAACAAGAAATGACTTGGGTTGCAGCGGCGGATCTCAAGGGTTATGCTTATTGTGACACAGGATTGAACCCTCAAACTGCGATCGCTACATATAGCAAACAAGGATCGATCGGTTATTTAGACTCCTACGGAACCCTTAGCAACCATAGTATCAAAGACCTCCTAGAAACGGCTAACGTGGATGGCTATTTTTTAGCTCTTCCTAACCTTCCTAACACTTTTATGGCTGATGTAGCAAGACAGTTTATCGCCTCGGGGTGGAAAGGGGTGTTAGTGGATGCTCTCAAGCGTACAAGTGCCGTGGAACAACTGTTACAATTACAGGGAGACTTACAGGCTGCGGGCATTACTTATATGACTGGTTGTGGCGCAACTCCAGGTTTATTAACTGCTGCGGCCGCTGTTGCTGCTCAAAGTTATCACGAGATCCATAGTGTTAAAATAACCTTTGGTGTGGGTATTGCCAACTGGGAAGCTTACCGCGCTACTATTAGGGAAGATATCGCCCATTTACCAGGGTTTAACGTGGATAAAGCTAACGCTATGAGTGATGCTGAGGTGGAAGCTTTCCTGGAGCAAACCAACGGCATTCTCGCCCTAGAAAATATGGAACACGCTGACGATATTATGTTAGAGTTAGCTGGCATTTGTTCCCGCGATCGCGTTACCGTTGGGGGTGTGGTAGATACCCGTAACTCGAAAAAACCTTTAAGTACAAATGTTCAAATAACTGGTCGTACCTTTGAAGGGAAAATATCCACCCATACCTTTACATTAGGGGATGAAACGAGTATGGCAGCCAATGTTTGTGGACCTGCTTTCGGTTATCTTAAAGCAGGGTTATCGTTACATAGTCGTGGTATTCATGGGTTATTTACTGCTGCTGAAATAATGCCTCATTTTGTTAAATAAGTAGGTAAGGGGAAGGGAAAGAATATAGAATTAAATTAATTCTATATTTTTAGTTCGTAGTCAAGGCTTTAGCCTTGATGACGAACATTCTTATTGTCCTAAAGGACTCACTACAAACTATCTAAACTATAGAGACTAACTACCATGAACATTGAACAAACAGTTATGGAATATCTGCGAGAACTTCCCCCCGATAAACAACAAGAAGTCTTAGACTTTACTCAATTTCTTAATCAAAAAATGTCCCTTCCAAAACCAGATCCTAACCTTACCCCAGAACAAAAATCCGCTAACTGGTTAGCATGGATAGATAGTCATCAATCATCTAATCCTCCCTTAACCGATGAATCTTTAGAAAAATTTGTTGAAAAAAGTGCTGAACAAAACCAACAATTAACACCTGAAGAAAGAACTCAAAACTGGTTAGCTTTTGTGGAAACGCTACCCAAACAAAGTGCTAATTTACCGGACGAAGCTTTACATAGAGATACGATGTATGATTAACTCATGGACTATCTTCTAGATACGAATATCCTACTAAGAATTGCTGATACTTCATCTTCGCAGCATTCTCTCGCTATTACAACCATTACTCATCTTCTTAGTCAAGGAAATAAAGGTGTAATTACTTCCCAAGTATTAATCGAATTTTGGGTAGTCGCAACCCGTCCTCGTGACGTTAATGGGTTAGGATGGACTCCTGAAGAAACCATCATAAAAATTCATCAATTCATTGCTCAATTTTCCTTTCTTCCAGAGAATGAATACATTTTTAACCAATGGTTTCAATTAGTTATTAATCATAATATTAAAGGGAAAAGAACCCATGATGTTAGACTTCTTGCGGTTATGATTGTTCATAATATTCCTTATTTACTAACTTTCAATCCTAATGATTTTATTTCCCTCCCTAATATTACTATTATTCATCCCCAAGACTTATTAACAAATTAGATCGTAGGGTGGGTTAGCTGCGGATTTGATTTTGATAAAAACATCATAAGTTTTTATCGGCACCGTAACCCACCATTTTAAGTATGTAATCTGTTGTACCATTTTGATCAACTTAGACTACATAAATTGATCAAAATCGGATTTGGAAGAATATAATATTAAGAAGTTCTGACTTTTCAGCTATAGTAATCAGTAATGATTCGTGAGATTATCGAGATATCCCCTTAATAAGGGGGGTTAGGGGGGATCAGTTTGAACATTAATTATCACAACTGATAAATGATTGCTATATTATTCCTGATTGCTATATTGTTATTAGAAAAAAGTTTTTAGTTCTTTTTCTTGGATATTTTTCTTTTGAAGAATGTACCAAAACCTAAAGCTGTTAAACTCCCTAATATGGTTAAAGGTTCTGGCACAGGTTGTGTTACTTTTACTACTGCGGCTAAATCTATATTGCCATTATAATTAGAGTAAACATTATTAAATAATGCCGTTTGTGTACTCGTTACCAAATTAATCTGACGAATATCATCTGAAAAATTAGTTTCTGCGATCAATGCAATATCTTCACTAGCATTATCAGAAAACGCTATTCCATCGAAAGCATTATTAGTTCCTGCTGTACTACAAGGAAGAATTTGGGAAGATGAAACTTCTGCTGTATTAATGTTAAATTGTCTTATGCCACTACAACTATCAGCTAACCAAAAAGAATTATCTGGTGCAACAGCTATATCGATAAAAGCAGATATATTATAAGGAGAACCATTTAATATTAATTCTTTGTTTTCAAGGATTGATCCTGTATTTTGATCAATTCTTAATAGTTCATTCTGTTGAGAATCGATCGCCCACAATATATCACCTTGAAATACTGCACCTTTAATTATCCTACCATTTAAGCGAGGACCGATCGCAGTCACCGCAGACTGTCCAGGGGTAATAGAAATCAAAGTTGAACCCCAGATTCCGCACTTCAAAAAGTAGCATTAAATACTACAAGCCTGGGTTTAATAATTAAGTATAATTGCTTAAGCTCTTGAAGACAAAAAAGTGGGATAATTGCTTAAGTTGTTTCCTCTGTAAAAAAAGAGCGAAAAATGTCTTATTTAGAAGAAATACAAGTTAAAAATTTAGACCATTTAGGGATAGTAGCTGGTTTAATTGATGAAATAGGAATAGTCAAAATAATTAATAATAAATTAGGAATAGATGTTAGAGAAAAAATCTCAGCAGGTACAGTAGTTAAGTCTATTTTAATCAATGGACTAGGATTTGTTTCAAGACCTCTATATTTATTCAGTCAGTTTTTTCAAGATAAAGCCATTGAGAAATTGTTAGGAGAAAGAATTAAACCTGATTACCTTAATGATGATAAAATTGGGAGAGTAATGGATGAATTATATAAATATGGACTAAATGATATTTTTATTGAAGTAGTTTTAGAAGTAATTAAAAAATTTAAAATAGACCTTAAATACTCCCATTTAGATTCCACATCATTTCATTTAGATGGAGAAGATAAAAGGGAAGAAGATAAAGAGAAACAGGAAGAAGAAAAAATTATTAAAGAAAGACCAATTTTTATTAAGAAAGGATATTCTCGGGATCATAGACCAGACTT
>NZ_AADV02000198.1 GCF_000167195.1 Crocosphaera watsonii WH 8501
TAGATCAGCCGGACCGGTGCACTTAATGATTCCGTTTGGTTACGTAGTGAAGATCCCAATGAAGAGGTAGTTACAGATAAGCCGGATAACGAAGTCTTAGAAACAGAAACCCTAGAAGATGGTAGTGTGGTTAAGCATTATCGGGAACGTCGAGTTAGAGAAATCGACGGAGAAGCAGTTTCTATGTTCATTAAGACCACTCCAGGACGTATTATCTACAACAAAACCATCCAAGAAGCTTTAACTATAGCTTAGAGAAAAAGTTTGGTAGAAGTTTCAACTTTTACCAAACTTTTTTGCTTGTTATTCTCATTCCGAGGTACGAGGAATTTCTTTAACAATGGACAATGGACAATGGACAATGAATAATTGTCATTGCGAGGTACGAGGAATCTCTTTAATTTTCTAAATAGAACAGATCGGTCATTGATATTAGCATTGAGTATAAGATCATAACCCCACTTTTGCAGAAACACCGAGTAATAAATTACTATAAAACAAGAAAGTATAATAAAGTTTGATAAGTTAACCGATGAAAACAATTCCTACGCCGAAAACTCCTACGTTAGTACAACAGTTACAATGGGTTTTAAATCCCACTGGCTATCTACAAACCAACCATCATCGCTATCCAGATCTATTTAAAGCCAAAATCATCGGTTTAGGCAATGATATCATTCTTATCAGTAATCCTGAGATAATGCAGTACATTTTAACTCACGATCGCCAGGAATTTACTGCACCTAGTTCTCTAAATACCCTCTTAAAGCCACTATTAGGGGATTACTCTGTGGTTATGCTAGACGGCGATGGCCATCGTCAACGTCGTCAGTTAGTGATGCCATCGTTTCACGGGGAACGTCTTAAAGTCTATGGGGACTTAACCTGTCGTATTACCCGAGAGGCCATGGAAAAACTGCCCGAAAATCAACCTTTTTTGGCCAGGGAGGTAATGCAGGATATCTCCTTAAAAGTGATTATGGAAGCGGTATTCGGAGTAACTGAGGGGGAACGTTATGAGGAATTACAATATAGATTAAAAGAGTTACTCGACCTATTTGATTCTCCCATCACTTCCGGCTTTTTATTCTTTCCCTCTCTACAAAAAGACTTGGGAAACTGGAGTCCTTGGGGTTACTTCCTTCGTCAACGCCAAGCTCTTGATAAATTAATCTATGCAGAAATAAGCGATCGCCGCGCTAACCCCGATCCCGAGCGCACAGATATTTTATCCCTCCTAATGTTTGCAAAAGATGAACAAGGGGAAAGCATGAAGGATCAAGAACTACGAGATGAATTAATCACCCTGTTAATGGCAGGCCACGAAACCACCGCCTCAGCTATGGCTTGGGCTTTATACTGGCTCCATCATATACCAGAAATTAAAGATAAGCTGATTGAGGAGTTAAACACCCTCTCACCGGATGCTGAGGGAATGGATATTTTCCGTCTCCCCTACCTAACCGCAGTTTGCAACGAAACTCTGAGACTTTCTCCTTCGGCTATGTTAACCTTTACCAGACTGGCTCAGCAAACCGTTGAGGTAGGAGGTTATACTTTTAAACCTGGGGATATAGTTGCGGGCTGTTTATATTTAACCCATCTACGGGAAGATATATATGCTAACCCCAAACAATTTAACCCTCAAAGATTCTTAGATCATAAATATAGTGCTTACGAATTTATTCCTTTTGGTGGTGGTTCCCGTCGTTGTATGGGGGAAGCGTTGGCCAAATTTGAAATGAAGTTAGTCATCGCAATTATTATCTCTGAATATTGCTTAAAACTAGCAGATACTCAACCCGAAAAACAGCAACGAAGAGGGTTAACTTTATCTCCAAAAAGAGGGGTTAAAATGATTTTAGAAGGCAAACGCCAACCCCAGAAAGCTCGGGAATTAGAATTATCAACAAGATAAATATGTTTAAATTTTTCACCCCTTCCCTGACTAAATTTATCACCTTTTTATTAGGTATTGGCTTAATATTGGAATTAGTCTCCCGTGTTATTGTGGAAAGACTCTGGTTTCAAGAAGTGGGTTATGTAGATATTTTTGCTGAACAATTATCATGGCAGTTAGGGTTGTGGGTGATTATTAGTGGTTTTTCTTGGTGGTTTTTGTGGGGTAATTTGCGTCAAGCAGAACGCCATAAATGGCATTTTATTCCCCAGATTCCTACTAAGAATAAAAAAAGACGTAAACCCCTAAAACAAGCAAAACCTCAACTAATTCCTGAATCTCCTTCTCTTGGTCTTTTCTGGTTAATAGTTTTTACTATTAGTTTAGGGTGTTTAATGGGATTCATGTTACTTTATTACAGTGAAGTAGCTTATAATGTTTGGAATCCAGATTTTACCCTACCTAATATTACTCCTCCTCTACCAACTCCCTTCTTTTTGGATTCTGTTGCTGAAATTTTATCTCAACTGAGAAATCAATTATGGAAAGCAGGAATTATGGGAGGAATTATTATAGTTATTTTTGTCAATAGTCAATTATATTTTAAAATAATATCCTTAACTTTTAGTATAATATTTGGTCTGGTTTTATCAGGAAACTGGACAAGAATTTTACAGTATTTTTATCCCACCAGCTTTGGAGAAGTTGATCCCCAATTTAGTCTAGATGTCGGTTTTTATATTTTTACTCTTTCTTTTTGGCGGTTGGTCAATTTTTGGTTAGGTGGATTATTTTTAGTCGGATTTATTTTAGTAAGTCTCACCTATTTATTATCAGCTAATAGTTTATCTCAAGGAAAATTCCCTGGATTTTCTCGTTTTCAACTCCGTCATTTATATATTTTAGGTAGCCTTCTCATGTCGGTCATTGGACTCTATCATTGGTTAGCAAGGTATCAATTATTATACTCGACTAAAGGGGTTGTTTTTGGAGCAAGTTATACAGATATCCATTTTCTTTTGCCTATTTATACTATCGCTTCTGTTCTCGCTATTCTCATTTCTTTATGGCTGCTCATTAAGGGAATAACAGGATGGGGACGCTATGCTCAAATCCCTTTATTAAAACGGTCTAAATTAAAGAAGCTTCCTTTTTCACCTCTACCATTTGTAATCTATATAACTGTTATAATCATATCATTTTTGGGTCAACAAACAGTACAAAGTTTTATTGTAGAACCCAACGAATTAGCTAGAGAGACCCCTTATATTGAACGTAGTATAGCATTAACTCGTCATGCTTTTGGTTTAGATAAAATTCAAATTAAAACACTCAATGCTCAAGGTAATTTAACAGCCAATGCTTTAAATAAAAATCGTCTAACAATTAACAATATTAGACTTTGGGATTCTCGTCCACTTCTACAAACTAACCG
This sequence comes from Crocosphaera watsonii WH 8501, assembly GCF_000167195.1. Classification (GTDB taxonomy): domain Bacteria; phylum Cyanobacteriota; class Cyanobacteriia; order Cyanobacteriales; family Microcystaceae; genus Crocosphaera; species Crocosphaera watsonii. Next base: position 3,336 of record NZ_AADV02000198.1, read on the forward strand.
TCAATTACAACAATTACGTCTCTATTATAAGTTTAATGATGCCGATATTGATCGTTATGGTATTCCCATTGAAAATGATGTACAATTAACCATTGAAAGTGATGTAAAATTACCGAAAATTGCCAAGCAACAGGTGTTAATTGCTGCTAGAGAATTAGATTATAATGAAGTACCAGAACAAGCAAAAACTTGGGTGAATCAACACTTAGTTTATACTCATGGTTATGGGTTTACTTTATCCCCGGTTAATCGAGTTGCTCAAGGGGGTTTACCATTCTATTTTGTACAGAATATTGGTACAGAAAATAATGCGGGAGACTTACAAACTTCTAGTAATGCTATTCGAGATAATATTCCTATTGATAATCCTAGAATTTACTTTGGAGAGTCAACAGACACTTATATTATGACCAATACAGAAGTTAAAGAATTAGACTATCCCAGTGGTCAAGATAATGTTTATAACATTTACAATGGTAGTGGGGGAATTGAATTAAAAAATTGGACAAGAAGATTACTATTTGCTAACTATTTAAAAGATTGGCAAATGATTTTTACTCGTAATTTTACTCCTGATACTAAATTGATTTTTCGGCGTAATATTAATCGTCGCATTAGAACACTGGCACCATTTTTACGCTTTGATCGTGATCCTTATCTAGTAACTGCTGAGATTAAAAATAAGTCAGAAGAAACCAGTTTGTATTGGATAATTGATGCTTATACTACAAGCAATCGCTATCCTTATTCTGAACCAGGAGATCGCCCGTTTAATTATATTCGTAATTCAGCTAAAATTGTTATTGATGCTTATAATGGTGACGTTAATTTCTATATTGTTGATCCCAGTGATCCTTTAATTCAAACCTGGCGAAAAATTTTCCCTACTCTTTTCAAACCGTTGTCAGAAATGCCAATTTCTCTTAGGGTTCATATTCGTTATCCAAAAGACTTATATAACACTCAATCAGAACGTTTATTAACCTATCATATGACCGATCCTCAAGTATTTTATAACAGAGAGGATCAATGGCGTATTCCCCAAGAAATTTATGGAGAAAATCAACAACCCATTGAACCCTATTATCTCTTAATGAGTCTTACCAGTGAGGCACAAGAATTTATCTTATTTAGTGTTTATACTCCCACCAGTCGTAATAATTTAATTGCTGGTTTATTTGCCCGTTCTGATGGGGATAATTATGGTAAGATGTTATTACTAGAATTACCGAAACAAAGGGTTATTTATGGACCAGAACAAATCGAAGCCTTGATTAATCAAGATCCCGTTATTTCTCAACAAATTTCTCTTTGGAACCGTCAAGGATCACGAGTAATTCAAGGGAATTTATTAGTTATACCTTTCTTTGCAGAACAGTCTTTATTATACGTTGAACCTTTATATTTAGAAGCGGAACAAAATAGCTTACCCACTTTAGCAAGGGTGATTGTTGCTTACGAAAATCAAATTGTCATGTCAGAAACCCTAGATGAAGCATTAACCTCCATTTTTGAACCGGAAAAAGGTGATTCTTCTACCATTATTCGAGAACTTGATCCAGAAGAACAGATTATTATCCCTAATTAAAATGGTGAAACTTGACGGATAACGTTACACGTCAAGTTAATTATGATGAGAGTTCGGAGTTCGGAGTTAGGAGTTCGGAAGCTAGATATTAGCTGTACCTCATGACTGTAGGAAATGCTATAAAACTATCTTATTTCGCAAAGAAGGAATTATATTATGACCTCAGAACAACAAAATCTACTAGAAAAATCTCAACAAAGCCTAGAAGCTGCTATTGACAATATAGTCTAAGTAGGGTTTTAAGATCCTTTATGTTCATTCTATAGGAAAGTTAGGGATTATTGTGTCAATTTCCTGCATTATTTCAATTGTATTTTGTAAAGCAACAACAATTTTTTGATAGTGGATAATGTCATCAGGGGACAGTTTACGCTTAGCTTTTTTACGATCTTTTAACCACTTATCTAAGACTTGATATCCTCCTATTTTAAATTCCCAGATGCTTTCGGGAATACCGATAAAGTGACAATTTTTATTGATAGAAACTTGTTGCTTTTGGGGACTATATTTAACTTGGATAACTTGGTTTTCTTTGTCTCCTTGGTATTGGGTAATAAGATTATTTAATTGATCTGATTTCATTAAATGCAGGTTAACTAAGGTTTCTCCTTTGCTTGCTAATGTGATGAATAGTTTATCATTTTTGGTGAGGGGAAGAAGAGGAAAGTCTATTTTAAGAAACTCTGCATATCTTTGACGATAAGTAGGAGAATGAAACACTGCATAAGCATAATAAAATATGTTTTCTGGTGTGGGAATATATCCTAATTTTTCTTTAATAGCAGTTAAAAATTTAGGGGATAAGTTAGCTGTTTTTTCTTCAAATAAGTTAGTTTGTTGGTTTTCTGTATCAGGATATATATATAAAGGTAATAAATAACCTCTTTCTCTACTTTTGTTAGAAACATAAGAATCATCAGTAATATTAGAACTTATCATAATATGTTGCCATGAATCACTAACAGTTTGACGACATAAATGAAATCCAAAATTGTCACTTTTTAACATATTTTTCATAACTTCATTACGAGGCATACAAATGAACCCTCTTGATTTCCCCGTATAATAAGTATATCTAAGATCAAAAGGACGATAAATAATAGGTACAATCAACTTATTATTAATACCTGTCTTTCGTAAATCATCTTGTGCAAAAGGTAATTGCTCACCGCAATAAAGAATCTGTCTTGACAACATAAAGGTAAAATCGGGGATTTTTATGTATAGTGGGGGTTATGACCACAAATGCTACCATTGATTCAAAGCTAGTTAGAGCTATCGCCGATGAACAGTTGGCGAACAATGTCTTCATGATTGAGTGGCTAGTCAAGGCACAACAACAGTTATCTCTTCAACAAAGACTGATTGACCAGCAACAACAACAAATCTCTACACAACAGCAAGAAATTGAAAAATTGAAAGAAGAGAGAGATAAGCTAAAAAACCGTAACTCAAAAAACAGTTCAGTCCCCCCATCATCAGACCAACTAAAAAAGCCTTCTGACAAAAAGAAACGCAAAAAAGGATTTAAACGCGGACCAAAATATGACCACCCAGAGAAGACCCGTAATGGTTTTGGTCAGCCCGATAAGATAGTCACTTTAGAACTAGAAAACTGTCCTGTTTGTGGGGGTTCAGTGGAACGAGATGAAGTAGTTCCCGAAAAAGTCCAGCAAGTGGCTGAAGTAGTAGACCAACCCATAGAAATCAGGGAATATCGTCGCGGATTCTATAAATGTCCTAGTTGTGGATGGTCAGATTACAGTCCTGTTCCATTGGGAGTTAAAGAAGGATTCAGTTATGGGGCGCGATTAAGTAGCATCGTGGGCTGGCTTGGCTATGGGGGTAATCTTACATGGCGTAAACAGGAACATTTTATAGAGTATGTCTTTGGCATTCCCATTTCTCAAGGGAGCCTTGCCAAAATGCACAAATGGTTTCA
>NZ_AADV02000197.1 GCF_000167195.1 Crocosphaera watsonii WH 8501
TTTAAAAGTGTGTGGAAAAATTCCGAGAGTTTCAAGTTGTGCAGGCTTAGCCTTCCCCGATTTGGTTTTCCGGGGAAAAAGTTTTATTTGTAAGGAATTTAGGGCGGCTCTCGTTGGTTATACCAATGGCCGGACCCCAAGGAAGAAAAAAAGGTTTCAGGGTGCCGTTTTGGGAAAAAGGGGGCTTTACCATTTTTTGGACCTTTTAGGGAAAGGGGAGCCGCAGTTTTCTGACCACGGGCATTAATTCACCTGTTCTTTTTCTTTAAAAACTTTGATTGGTCTTTTTGGGACGAGAATTCCACAGTGTAAATTAGTTTATTGGTGAACAAAAAAAGTAAAAACCAAAGTTTTTCTTCGCTTTTCGTCAGAAACAAGGTACAACCCAGAAAAAAGATGATGAAGATTATCAAACTTTTTCGCAGTTAGGAATGAAACCTGGGATGAAGATGTTTTTAACTGGGGTTTCAGTCACTAAAAATAAAGGGTTTGGAAACTTTAATGTGGGAGCATATTGGAAAAGAAAATACAAGGGCAAACAGGAAAAAGAGCCTTGGTTTATTCTTACCAACTTAGACAGTTTATCAGAGGTCTTGAAAGTCTATCGAGCCAGGGCAGGTATTGAAGCTATGTTCAAGGATTGTAAGACAGGGGGTTATAATTTGGAGGGAAGTAAAGCCAATAATAAACGACTAAATTCCTTGATTTTATTAATAGCGATCGCTTACACTGCTACTTCTTTAAAAGGCAAAACATTTCGACAAACCAATCAAGGAAAATATATTGCTCGTCTAACTGAAAAATCAAGACGTGACCGAAGACATAGTAATTTTTGGATAGGACTTTATGGCTCTCTTTGGATTCACGCTTGGGAATTTTGCTCTGATTTTATTTCAATTATGATGAGCAATAATCCCCAGAAACTCAACAATTATAAAAAAGGGTTACAAGCCATGTCCATAATAGATAAGACGGCTTAATTCCCCTATTTTATCTTAACATAAAATAACCAGTGGGAGATGATTTATTTTAGATGTAACTATCCAAAATAAACCAATTTTTATTATTTAATAAAAACTAATATTGCCCAAGGGGTTGATTTTGAGCATCAACCCTGTGGGGGGGAGGACGGTGTAACCCTCCTCCCCCCCACACACACGGCAAGAATGATTATCATTATTGTTTATTCTCAATAAGCCCTCTAGTTTTTGACAATTTATAGAGCGATCACCACGGCTGAAACCCTCTTTCAATCAGGGTTTTAACGGGCTTGTCACCCCGTGAGCTGGGAAACTGATATCACCAGTGGAAACGTGACTAAGAGTGACCTCACCAACTGGTCTTATGAGTTGTTTGGGATGGGTTCCTCGGTGTATTCAGAAACAGTGGTACTAGATGGCGTTGTTCAACCCATTGGTGGTGTATCTCGAACAATAGATGATATTCAATTTGACTTTAATCTTAATACCCTAAACTGGTCACAGTTTTATAGTGACTTTCCCACTGTGCAACAGGGTGCTGCTACTGGTGTCACTTATTATATTGAGTACGGTTTTGGTGGGCCTATCTTTGTATTCCGATACGTTGATGGGACTTTCATTGAAGCCAGTGTTAATGGTTCTACATTCTCCCAAGAAACGGTCGAAGTTGGGGCTGAATCTGTTCCCGAACCTGGTAGCGTTATGGCATTATTAGGATTAGGGTTAGGTGTATTAGCAACCCAGCGCAAAAAACAAGCTTAATGTTTATTTCACTTTAAAAAATAGAGAATTTTGAATTAAATTGGTGTGTAGGGGTTAACGGTGTTAACCCTTTTTTGATGGCTTATTTTTGTTGTATATCTTTGGTTTAATCATCATAAAAATAGTGATAAAGGTCTGATTCTGGAATATACTTACTCGCTTGTTTAAAGATACTGTAACAAGTTCCTGTGTCAAGCTGTTTGTGATTAGTAATAGACTCGTAGGGTGTATTAGCGTAGCGTAATACACCAAAAACACAATTTTGGTGCGTTACGGCATCAAAAAAGTATAGGAATTACCCCAACAATTATAGTTTGCCTAACGCACCCTACTTATTAGATGAATATTTTAAGTTGTAAAAGATAACTGAAAGTTGAGAAATTATGCAAATTAAAGCGATTATTAATACGGCAGAAGAAGGGGGATATTGGGCAGAAGTTTCTGCACTTGAAGGTTGTATCACAGAAGGAGATACCATTGAAGAAGTCATTAATAACCTGAAAGATGCTATTGAAGGATGGTTAGAAGTTGCTAATGAAATTAATCCATAGAATCTGTCATCATTCGTAGTCTAACAGTTTTTTCTCCTGCTTCATCCAGTTGCACTTCAATCACTTCTCCACTCAAAGATTCCAAAGAAGTTAACATCGATCGCAAATGAGGATTACTAGCCCCAGTATCCACATATAATCTATCGGATAAACTGCCTAACCGTTTCCAAGTTGTGTACAGTTTTCCGACTATTTGCTCTATTTGAGTCGCTTGTTTTACTAAGTCAGCAGCAGTATTTAAACATTCTAATCTTACCGCTTCATCCAAAGCCATTTCTAAGTCTAAAGGAGTCTTTTTTAAGGTTTGAACTTGTGCTGCTGCATCGAGATATTTAGCTAAATTTTTAGCATCGGTGGTTAATAATTTTACTGTGTCTATATCAGGATTTTCAGCTACCTCTTTTTGAATAGTTTCTAGGTGTAAATCTGGTAATTTTTCCATTTCCCGAACTAAGGGGGCTAAATGCCGGGGGGGTAACGTTCCCTCTTCTGCCTTTTCCTTGACCTCTGAGGGCAGTAAATCGGAACTCATGGCTGTCCATTCATCTGATAGCTGTTTCACCTCTCTACGGGTGATTCTATCCCCTTTCTGTGCCGCCTCACTAACCAATTTTTGGACTTCAGGATCGGATTTGGCAGTTTCTACAAAGGCTCGTTTACTAAAATTATTAATGGTTTCTGGGTCTAAAACCCCCTCTGCAAGTAAGGTATCGGCACTATTAGCCAACTGAATCAAAGCATAAGCCTGACTTTTGGTTATTTCTCGTTTTTTTAACCAATTTAAGAAGCCTGTTCCCCTGCCTTCTCCCCCCTTTTTTTCGCGATCGCGGATCGCCCGTAAGATCCTACCGCGCCAAATATCTGTTTGTAGATCAAAGCGATCGCATATTTTCCAAACGCTATCCAATTTTTCCTGAAAATCAAACTCTTCGATCTCTTCATCTTCGGGATCGGGTAATTCAAAATTAAAATCAACTGGGGTTTCCAAGGCATTACGAATATCATCGGGAGACGGGGGAACAGCAACCATAAGCGTTATTAACTCAGCGATAGGATCGAATATTGATCATATCAGTTGTCGAACCCATTAAATCCAAAGAATAGGTTAGATGGAGGTTTCAACAAAATTATTACTCGTAAAATCACTCTTATGAACTCCTTTGATAATCGCTAACTCCTGACCATTAAACATCAGAGAAGTATCATTACCTGTATCATTCAAACTCAACGCACCAAAAGTTAAATTATCCCCTAACCCAATGAAATCTACTCCCAACTCAAAATCAGTAATAGTATCTGTACCTTGACCTGATTCTACAACAAAAACATCACTACCACCGTTACCTGTACGAGTGTCATTTTCAGCAATGCCAAAAATAGCTTCGGATGCTTCTGTCCCAATAATCGCCCGATTTCCCGTCAAGGGGTCATAAGCAGTTCCTTGTAAGAGATCATCTCCTTCTAGGGCTAAATAATTAACAACTTCCGTTGTATGGATAGTTTCTTCATCGAAGCTTATCTCCTCTTGCACTGCCACTTGAACATTATCAACAGTGAGGTTTTGGAAACGGATGCCAGCAGGATCTGGTCCGTCATAAGTGCCAACATTGGCTAAGAAATGAGGAATATTGCTAAACTATCCTCCAAAACTAATACTTGAAAACACATCAGTAACACTATTATCTGTACTACCGGCCAGGAATGTTACCCCGTTACTATTACGCGTCCCTTCAGTAATAGCAAGATAACCAATGGTTTCATTACCGTGGGTTTCCCCGTTTTTAGCAAAACCTTCCTCTTGTTCCATAACTACTTCAAACCCATTCGCAGTGGCGTTTTGTTGACGGGTTCGCACGAAGTCACTGTCGTTATTTGTTTGCACTTGACTAAAGATAGCTGGGGTTTGAGCAAAGTTAGTCTCAAACCCAACGGTTTCCCAAGGGGTCACACCTCCGTTTTCCAGGTTGGCAGTGCTATCGGTATTAATGGTTCCCACCTCAACTAAAGTACCATCGGATAGTTGATAGGTTCCTGCTTCAAAGACTAAATAACTCAGGGTTTCTAGAGCATGATTTCCATCTTCATTGCTGGGTTCCTGTAGGTAAATATCGAAGCTATTGTTAGTAATATTGCTAATCCCGAATTTCTCACAAAATCTGCGATCGCCAAACACAGAAGCCTTACAGGAAGTGGGTTTGAACAGAGCGATCGCAGATTTCCCCAACCAACAGTCTGTTGTCAGATTTTAAGTTAAAATCAACCCGAATTAGACAAAGATAAAAAGATAAATCAATCACTCATTTTTCCAAAAAAAATTATTAATAAAATCTCTAATAGTACTAGATTGTTAGAATAAAATATGCTATAATTTAATTATTAAAGCAATTTACCTTAAACTAATTTAATGAGTCCCAGTCATCCCCGAACCCCTCGTCAAGTAATCAACTTTAGTAAACAGAAAGGAAAAGAAATAATCGCTAATTTTGATGGGGGACTAATCACTTCAGATGCGGGGATTGTCTGGATAGCTGAGTTGGATAAAAAACTGGGAATTACCGAGAAGTTTGGTAACTGTTTTCAAGATCATCGTCATCAATCTTATGTAGATCATTCCGTTCATGAGTTATTAGCACAAAGGCTTTATGGAATTATTTTAGGCTATGAAGATGTCAATGACCATGATAAATTACGTCACGATCCTGCCCTTAAGATCGCTTTAGAAAAGCTTAATGAACTTGAAGATAAAAAGGGATGGTTAGCTGGAAAAAGTACAATTAATAGATTGGAATATTGTCCTGAGACTATTCTCGACCAAAAAACGAGTCGTTATCATAAAATAGAACCCAACTTTGAAGCCATTGAAAAATCTTTTGTCGAATTTTTTTTAGAGTCTTATAAAAAACCTCCCTTAAGTATTATATTAGATATGGATGTCACGGATGAACAAGTACATGGTAATCAAGAAGGGGCATTTTTTAATAGTTATTATCACGGAGTATGTTATGCTCATTTATATATTCTCTGTGGGCATCATTTATTAGTTGCTAAACTTCGTTCATCTAATGTAGATCCAGCCGATGGAGCCTTAGACGAATTACAAAGAATTATCGGACTAATTAGAGAAAAATGGTCAGAGACTCATATCCTAGTTAGGGGTGATAGTGCCTATGACCGTGAAGAAATCTTCTATTTTTGTGAAAATCAGCCTTTAGTTGATTATGTTATAGCTATGGGAACAAATGGCGTTCTTAAGTTACGAGCGGATGATGTAATTGAAAAAGCCAAACATGAATATGAAAAAAAACTAGCTCCAATAACTGAATTAATGGATAGTTTATTTCAGAAAAAAGAAGATTTAGAAGAAGTTAAAAAATTAGTACCAATTTCTACTTGGTATCGCTCTATTCGTTATAAAACAGAAAAGTCATGGAGTTGTCAAAGAAGAGTAGTGACAAAAGTTTGTTATGGAAGTGATGGCTTAAAAATGCGCCATGTGGTGACATCTTTGCCCGCTTCAAAAATTCCACCCTCAGAACTTTATACAAAAAAATACTGTCCGAGAGGCGAGATGGAAAATCGGATTAAAGAACAACAATTAGACTTGTTAGCTCATAGAACTTCAACTCAAACATTTCAAAGTAATAAACTAAGATTATGGATACATTCCTGGGCTTATGTTCTCATAAATGCTTTTCGTCAACACTGTTTAAAAAAAACTTCATTGGCTAAAGCAACTGTGGGAAGAATACGTCTAAATCTTCTTAAGTTGGGAGCCAGAATAAAGATTAGTTGTAGAAGAATTATTATCGCTATAGCTAGTGCTTGTCCTTATCAAGATATTTTGTCTATTGCTAACAAAAGAATTAAAACTATTCCTAATACTGGATAAGTAGAATAAGTTGTTTTTTAAAAAAGATATCTATCATAAGTTGTTGACTGACTGATACTTTCATTTAGTCTTATTTATCGTGGAGAAAATCAAAAGTTAATATAATTATTCCCTCTTAAACTCAATTTTTGGATAATCAAAGTCAATTTTTTTTATTCATCTATATTCAAAATTTCTATTAGTCCTAAAAATTATCATTTTTCATCTCTGGATTGGGCTTTCAAATTAATTTGTGAGAAATCCGGGTTTACCAGTGTATGTCTCTTTATTTCCGTTTCGGCATGATGGTAGAGGATTGCTCCTGTTGTTTGGAAGGTCCAAAATCCGTGTTTTCCGTGTGAGAAATATTTTCTGAGAGCTTTAATCAATGGTGTCTTTTTCTTTTTCCTGCTAACTGTCCATGCTCTAAGCATCTCCCATAGTAAATAGTCTTCGGATGCGAACGTTACTTTGCTTGTTACAGTTCGGTAGTAGTTACACCATCCTCTTATAATGGGTTTAATCTTGCGATTAGTGCTGATTGTGGGGCTTTCTTATGGGCTTTGATAACCTCTTTGAATTGCCTCATGATGAGCTAATATTTTCTTTTTTGCCAGGTTTTGATAACGTTTTTGAATCCCATTGGTGGTGGAAATATTTTCCCCCTGTTCCTCCCGAAATGGGGGTTCTCCTACCGGGGTATGAACTGACATTTGAATCCCCAGAAACCCAAAACCCGGCCTTAATGGGGTTTTTCCCCCCGGTTTCGAATACTTTTTTAAAGAATGGTCCGAAGGAGAGTCCTTTTTCCGGTTTTTATTTCCAGCCCTAACCTGTTTCTAACACATTTGGGCACACTACGTTTTTTCCTTTGTGAAAATAACGCCCCAATCCCTTTATAAATACTTTCTT
>NZ_AADV02000196.1 GCF_000167195.1 Crocosphaera watsonii WH 8501
CACTTCTGAGAAATGCTCAAACGATGTTAGCTTGGGTAAAAACTATGACATGGAAAGGCTTAAATCCGATAGTTAAGTTAAGTAAAAAAGTTTATCAAAAAGGCATTTCTTTAACGAAAAAAGAGATGAAGGAAATTGAGAAACGTTTAGAACGTAATCCTCACTTACCTAAATGGGATATTTTGATTAGACCCAGTTAGTCTAAAAAGTTAATAAGAGTGTAAAATTAAGTGAATTTCCTTTTTAAAAATAGTCAAAGCTAATTTAAAAGTTAGCGTATTTCTTTCTTTTAGATAGGGAGGTTTTTGTTCGCGGGAAGTATCCGCGAACAACTTTTTATTTTTCCCTTTTCGCTTATTTGAGATGTTCTACAAACAGATTCTGAGAATGGGTGGGAAACTTTTTCTTGGAAATCACCCAACATTAATGAAGTTCCTCACTACGTTCCGGCACTATCCCACAGAATATTGATAATAATTCTTAATAAATCTTGAAAGTTCAAGTGTCCCCAATTGGGATAAAATCTTAAATTTTTCTGTGAATCCGCAAAAGTATGTTTAAATATTATTGAGAAAGATTATTATTAAAGTATTTCTGACTTCATGGCACTCTCCTCCCCTCCCTTCCTCACCCAAAGTCCAGAGTTCAAAAAGCCCTCTAAACTACCTGTTTGGTTCCGCCCCACATTTGCCCCAGAACAGGGTGTATTATTGGTCTTGTTTGGTTCTTTTTTGACCGGTGCATCTCTAGCACAACAATGGAATCAATGGACGAATATAGCTTTGCTCTGTGCATTTTTTGCCTTACAGGTAGAGCATCCTTATGTGGTGCAGCTAAAACAAAGAAGAAGTTGGAAACCTCGTTTTGTGATTTGGGGGGGAATATATGGAATAAGTGCCTTAAGTTTAGCCATAGTGCTTTGGTTTCACTCCCCAGTTTTATTATCTATTTATGTTTTAGCAGTGATGGCCTTGATTGCCGATGGGATTGCAGTATTCCAGAAAAAGCATAAGTCCATTGTTAACGAATTGATCAGTTTTGCTGCTATTTGCCTGGCCTCGCCGTTAGCTTACGGTGCCACTACTGGTAATTTATCTATAGAAGCGGTAGGGATGTGGATTTTAAACACCTTATTTTTTAGCAGTGCTATTTATACAATCAAGTTGAGGAAGAAAAGAACCCAATCATTGACACCTGGCATCATCTATCATGGTGTATCTCTGCTAGTTATAACTGGACTATATGGATTAGATTGTTTATCGTTAGTCACAGCTTTATCTTTCCTTATAGCCTTAATTAAATTTGGTATTGTTAATTGTGTATTAGAGTGGTATCGTCAGGCTAAGTTTCAGGCGATCGCTATTTTTGAAACGAGATTTGCTCTAGTTTATACTGCTATTGCTTGTATTAGTGTTCTTCCTGCTCATTTACCCCCTAGTTGACATTGTAATCATAAGCATCTTGGTTGTATGGCAGTTGAACTAAAGGTTATGAAGTTTTAATCTTCTGTGTTTCGGAGTTTCCTATTGCCTTAATCTCAACTTAGATGGTTAGACTGCTATACAGTCTAGAAGACTGTGTTACCCATAAGTAAGATTACTTAATTATTTAGTAATAGTATGAGAAGCAATCATAAAATACGGCGTTTAAATCAGTAGAATTCCAGTGGTCTAATCAAAGGATTAAAGAATAAAATTAAGCTAATTCTTTATCAAGGTTACGGAGTCAAAAACTTCCATACTATCAGATAAAAGATATTACCTTGCTTATTTTAATAAGTGATGTTTATCATCATGCTTTAACGAGAGTCGAGGTGATTTTAACAATCTGTTCAATTACTTAAAATTATCTTCCAAACTAATAGGGACTTTAAAATTCAAGTCTACAATCAATAGTATCCTAAACTACTCAAGATGCTTTCTTTTGAAGAGTTTTAGGGATAACTTGTAGATTTTTTCGATAATCTTTTCTATTAAGAGATAATTCCCAAAGTTTCAGTCTAATAAATAGTTAGACTCATGGCTAAACAGTCAAGGAATCCTACTTTTTCAAGGCACATACAACTCGCTTCTGAGGTTGAATTTAGGCAATAAAGCGTAACTGCTCACCGCAACAAAAAAGTCTTATTGAAAAGCACTACAAACAACATCAGTTGAGTCAACAAAAATATAAGCCCTGTGATTTAGCGTAAAATTTAAGCTAATTTATTACGGCTATTTTAATGACTAACATTCCCAGAATCAAGTCTTTTAAAAACCTCAAATAAAAACAACAATATGAAAAAAAAAGAATAGTAAGATAGTTTTTTGTTAGCGGAGATTATCCGCTAACCCTGTGTATTTTTGTGCGGAGAGATAGGGGGATCAAGAAAAATCTATCCCCCATCGGCTCCGGAGCCTTTTACATCTCTAATCCTGGGGGACTCCGACCAGCTAATGAAAATAATTCGCATAATTGGACAATGGCATTTTGCCCCTGTAATCTCATGGTCTCTAAAAAACTGAACATTTGGGTGACTAACTCTGCACCCCAGTCGCTTCTTGCTCCCCCACTTACTTTGCGGTGAATGACAATGGGACGTAAAGCTCTCTCAGCATCATTATTATCTGGTTTGACTTCAGGATAAGTTAGAAAGGTGAACCACTCTTCCCAATGACCTTTGAGACGGTTAATCAATCTTTGTGCATCATAAGGCCATCCTTTTTTGGGAGTTGCTTTAAAAATCTTTTGCAGTGAGTTCTCGACTTCTGTTCTTTTGGAGCCTAAGTCTTCAAGGGTTAAATTTCGAGCATGATAATGACGATAATGGATACGGGCGGTTGCTAAAACTTGCTGTACATCGGCAGCAAATTCTCGATTCGCTTGAAAACGACTGGTTTTAAGGGACTCTAACTCTCGTTCTAAATGTGCCAGACATTTCTGTTTGGCCATCGCACTTTGTCTAAAGTAGGCACTATAGCAGTCACTGGTGAGGATGCCCTTAAAATCTGCTCCTAACAATTTCTCGACTTCTGCGGAGCTTCTAGTGGGAGCCAACATCAACACACAGACCTCATTTGATGTGGCTACCCAAACCCAATACTTGATGCCATCGATGCAATAACTGGTTTCGTCAACACATCGGATTCCTGGCTGCTGGATGTACTTTAACCACTGTTGGGTCAAGGGTTCTAAACTTTCTTGAAACCATTTGTGCATTTTGGCAAGGCTCCCTTGAGAAATGGGAATGCCAAAGACATACTCTATAAAATGTTCCTGTTTACGCCATGTAAGATTACCCCCATAGCCAAGCCAGCCCACGATGCTACTTAATCGCGCCCCATAACGGAATCCTTCTTTAACTCCCAATGGAACAGGACTGTAATCTGACCATCCACAACTAGGACATTTATAGAATCCGCGACGATATTCCCTGATTTCTATGGGTTGGTCTACTACTTCAGCCACTTGCTGGACTTTTTCGGGAACTACTTCATCTCGTTCCACTGAACCCCCACAAACAGGACAGTTTTCTAGTTCTACAGTGACTATCTTATCGGGCTGACCAAAACCATTACGGGTCTTCGGTGATTTCCAAGAAAAAGTTTCCCACCCATTCTCAGAATCTGTTTGTAGAACATCTCAAATAAGCGAAAAGGGAAAAATAAAAAGTTGTTCGCGGATACTTTCCGCGAACAAAAACCTCCCTATCTAAAAGAAAGAAATACGCTAACTTTTAAATTAGCTTTGACTATTTTTAAAAAGGAAATTCACTTAATTTTACACTCTTATTAACTTTTTAGACTAACTGGGTCTAATCAAAATATCCCATTTAGGTAAGTGAGGATTACGTTCTAAACGTTTCTCAATTTCCTTCATCTCTTTTTTCGTTAAAGAAATGCCTTTTTGATAAACTTTTTTACTTAACTTAACTATCGGATTTAAGCCTTTCCATGTCATAGTTTTTACCCAAGCTAACATCGTTTGAGCATTTCTCAGAAGTGTTCCTTTCCAATGCCTCTCTAAAATTCCCCAACATCTTTCTATGGGATTATATTTACTGTGATAAGGAGGAAAATATAGTAATTGAATAGATTTCTTAGTTTGGTCGGCAAACTCTACCATTCTCTTCAAAAATTGCCTTCTTATTCCACTATTTTCTGCTCCATTATCAACTTTAATTTGGATGTTCTCTAGTTGCTGCTTTTCAGTTATACTCAGACTTGTCCACCATTGCTCCAAGTTATCTACCATGAAATCACTCGTTTTATAAGAACTTCCAAAAGTTACATAAAGTTGCCCTGTCTCTTCATCTACAATCCCACAAGGAACGTATTTTTCTTTAGTTCCCATATCATGATCTTGAGCTTGATTATAACCTCTGGTTTGTCCGCCACGTGAATATTCTCCTATTTCCACAGTTGCTTTACAATCCATACTTAAACGTTTCACAGAAGGGTCTTTTTTTCTATCTTTTTTCTCTATATTCTCGAAGATAGCGTCCGTCTCCGAGATTTTTTTTTAGGTTTAGCTTTTACCACTTTTCTTAATCGATAGCCCAAACGATTTAAAATATCTGCCATTGTCGAAGCAGCAGGAACCTCCTCTCCATTATATCCTAGATTTCTTAATTGTTTAATGGCTTCAGCCGCCGTTAATCTTGTATAGGCAATGGGGTTATTAAATGTGGGGTTTTGTTGTGCGTGAGCTTCGGCTATTTCTTTCAATGATTGGGCAACTATTGGGTATCTTTCCTCCCATTTTTTACATCCACTATTGACTGATTGTAATCCTAAACACACTATCCCAGTTCGTTTTTCATGTAATCCAAGTTGAACATTTTTTCTCCCCCAACCAAACACGATTTCGGTTTGTCTGGCACTTCCTCCACAATACTTGAGACACATTTCAGCTTGAAATGAACGACGCTCTGCTCCCGTCATTTTTTAGGCTGCTAAACGTAAATCATCGACCATCGACGGGGTTAAGGGATTATTTGTCTGTTTTAGCTTCAATTTACTCTCTCTAATCTTTTTACCTCTTCATTTTAATCTATTTCTTCTGTTTTTTCAGACAAGCCAATTATGAAATTTTAAAGTTGTGTACCAAGATCCGCTAACTCTCTGTTCCTTTTATTTCTTGAAAGCCTTTAGTCCAAGCGATTACCCCCTATGGGAAAAGCTTTCTCGGAAATCACCTTATGTGATTTTAAACGGAGTTAAACAAATTGTCAATTTAACAGAAGAAAGGCGTTTTATATTGAGTTTATTACCTGCATCTTGTCAAAGATATTATCTATAAATTGAATTGGATAAAGCAAAAATAATAAAAGAATAAGAGTCTAATGATATCAAATGAGAAGAGGAAACTCTCCTTCGTTTGTGCTGAGTCTTGCTAAGTTTTCAATGAGTATAAATCTTCTTAATTTGATTATTTTTCCTAAAAATTTAATGAAAAGAGAAATATTCTTGCCCAGGTATGATTTTCGGACTTTTTAAAACTATGTATTTTTTTTATACTACATTTTGAAGTGCGGAATCTGGGATCTATCCTAACCGTCGAGTGGACACAGATAACATCCAACGCTATCGAGATATGTTAACTTCTGGTAGGGTGACTCGCCTTTATTTGGATGAACTAGAAAACCTGAATCAAAGTTCAATTGGTTTAGCAACAGTACAGTTAATCACTTTACCTGAAGCAGAAGCTATTGATGTTACTCGTCAACTTATTCAAAGAGTCAGGAACGAGTTAACGTCAGACCAAAAGCCTGAAGAACTTTTACAATTAATAGAGACGGTTCTTGTTTATATGTTACCCCGTTTGAGTCGTCGGGAGGTAGAAGCTATGTTTAGTTTGGATGAATTAAACTGATATCTTGCTTGCACCTGTCACCTAGACCGCCCTGCAATGAATTGACAGGGCTAATAAAGACGTTATCTAAAGATAACTGAAAGGTAGATATAGTAGGTATTCTAGTTCAATTTATTGAACGCTATTTGTTAGCGTTGAAATTAATTTCAACGCGGTTAATGGGGGTGGTGCAAGATGTGAGTTAGAAAGATACAAAAAAAAAGAAGGACTTTAAACCTTCCTCACACCGAAATTTATGGTTTATTTAAACTCCGTCGTTAACAACGAGGTCTTATTTAACCTGAGTTCGATATAAGTAGATTTGTAGAAAACTGACTCAAATCAAAAATATCAAACCCTCATTCTCTCGTTAAAAAAATCATAACTCCGAACTCCGAACTCCGAACTCCGAACTCACGTTATTTGCGTTTGCGAACTAATGCACCCATAGAACCAAAAGCTAATAAGCCTAAAATTGTTCCAGGTTCAGGTACTGATTCAGACGGTACACCTTGGAATAAACGAAACTCTTGTCCATTGTCCCAAATAATTGTCTGTGGTGTGGTGTCTATCCCTAAATCAGCAATAGTTCCAGCGTAAGTAGCGGTGGCAACAAAGTCAGAGGGTATACCCGAATTTCTCACAAAATCTGCGATCGCCAAACACAGAAGCCTTACAGGAAGTGGGTTTGAACAGAGCGATCGCAGATTTCCCCAACCAACAGTCTGTTGTCAGATTTTAAGTTAAAATCAACCCGAATTAGACAAAGATGAAAAGATAAATCAATCACTCATTTTTCCAAAAAAATTATTAATAAAATCTCTAATAGTACTAGATTGTTAGAATAAAATATGCTATAATTTAATTATTAAAGCAATTTACCTTAAACTGATTTAATGAGTCCCAGTCATCCCCGAACCCCTCGTCAAGTAATCAACTTTAGTAAACAGAAAGGAAAAGAAATAATCGCTAATTTTGATGGGGGACTAATCACTTCAGATGCGGGGATTGTCTGGATAGCTGAGTTGGATAAAAAACTGGGAATTACGGAGAAGTTTGGTAACTGTTTTCAAGATCATCGTCATCAATCTTATGTAGATCATTCCGTTCATGAGTTATTAGCACAAAGGCTTTATGGAATTATTTTAGGCTATGAAGATGTCAATGACCATGATAAATTACGTCACCATCCTGCCCTTAAGATCGCTTTAGAAAAGCTTAATGAGCTTGAAGATAAAAAGGGATGGTTAGCTGGAAAAAGTACAATTAATAGATTGGAATATTGTCCTGAGACTATTCTCGACCAAAAAACGAGTCGTATCATAAATAGAGGACCAGCCATGG
>NZ_AADV02000195.1 GCF_000167195.1 Crocosphaera watsonii WH 8501
CACGTATCTCCCGTACGCCCGGAGATCCGCCAAGGTCCTTGGCAACGGCGGTATAAAGGGTCTCCAGTGCGAGGGCGGCGGTGCTCCCCGGATGCGGCAGGGTCAAATGAAAAGTTCGGGTTTCGGCCCAAGGCTCGAACCGGTCTAAGACAGAGGTCATTAGCAAAGCACAGGTCAATTAGGTTTCATGGTCAGACATTTCGGGTTATTCTCTCGGAAAGCTTTGAGGATTTTCAGCGCTTAAGGTCAATCAAAGCATTAATAGTCGCCATGTTATTCAAGTAATGGGGTACCTAAAGAAATCTAGTCAAGGGATTAAATCAGGCCACCCCTAATCGCTGTTCGAATCTGATGTATCTTCCTACGAAATATGGGAGTGAGGAACCTCCTTTGGAAAACCGATCTTTCAATTAACAGCAAATATTCTTCTGGTAAACCTGTTTAGAGAGTTTTTTGTTCAGAAGAGAAATGAATAATAATTCTACGGGTAATCTGACCATGTATTATAATGCCGAACAACTGAAAAAACGAGATTTTTGTGTTCCTGATTTTTTTGTGGTTTTAAATACGGAAAAACGACCTCGCAAAAGTTGGGTTGTTTGGGGAGAAAATGGACAATATCCCTATGTGATTGTAGAAATACTTTCAGATTCTACTGCGAAAGTTGACCGAACGAAGAAAAAAGAACTCTATCAAAATATTTTTCGTACTCCTGACTATTTCTGGTTTGACCCTGTTAGTTTGGAGTTTCAAGGATTGAGATTATTTGAAGGTATATATCAACTTATAGATAGAGATGTTTTGCCGTGGTTGAAAAGCAAAGAAAAATCTTTTGAAAGCTATATTAATACTTTATTGAGAGCTTCCATACAAGCTCTCAATAAAGTATTAATATTAAAAAATAATTGAGTAGGGGTCAACGGCCGTTGACCCCTAACTATAGTTTCTATAGGTTAAAAATTAATTTTCAATTATCATTCTCTATTAAATCGCCCTAACTAGAGAATATCTGCTATTTTGATACATAACCTAAAATATCTCATCTAAACAATGAAACGTCGCCACTTCCTTAGTAATACTGCATTAGGTGCAACCACTGCCACCGTTCTCAGTTCCTGTCAAACCCAGTCCACACAAGGAAACGGGACAGGAGATAGCTTACCTAACGTTCGCTGGAAAATGCAAACCAGTTGGCCCAAGTCCCTCGATACGATTTTTGGTGGGGCCCAAACCGTCTGCGATCGCGTTAAAGCTATGAGTGGGGGAAAATTTGTGATTACCCCTTATGCTGCCGGGGAGATCGTCCCTGGGTTAGAAGTGTTAGACGCAGTGCAACAGGGAACCGTGCAATGTGGCCATTCTCCCAGTTACTATTATGTGGGGAAAAATCCCGCTTTGGGCTTCGGTACTGCCATGCCCTTTGGTTTAACCGCCCAACAACAAAACGCCTGGTTTTATCATGGTGGTGGCTTGGAAACCATGCACAAAATCTATGCAGATTTTAACATTATTAGCTTTCCTGCTGGGAATACGGGGGCGCAAATGGGGGGATGGTTTAAACGCCAAGTTCAGTCTGTTAATGACCTCAAAGGCTTAAAAATGCGTATTCCTGGACTGGGAGGGGAAGTTATGACCCGGTTAGGGGTAAATGTGCAAGTCTTGCCTGGAGGTGAGGTTTTCCTTGCTTTGGATACGGGGGCGATCGATGCTGCGGAATGGGTTGGCCCTTATGACGATGAAAAATTAGGTTTAAATAAAGCAGCCGACTATTATTATTATCCTGGTTGGTGGGAACCTGGGGCAACTTTAGACTTACAAATTAATCGATCTGCTTGGGATAAATTACCACAAGAATATCAGGCAATGTTACAAGCAGCGGCCATGGAAGCTAACTTAAATATGTTGAGTCAATACGATGCACAAAATCGGGTGGCACTGCAATCTTTACTGCAAGGAGGAACACAATTAATTCCTTATTCTCAGGAAATTTTAACAGCAGCGCAAACTATTGCTTTTGATTTATACGAAGAAAATTCCAGTAAAGATGCTACCTTTAAAGAAGTTTATGAATCTTGGAATAAATTTAGACAAGAAGTGTCACAATGGAATAAAATCAATGAATTAAGTTACGCTAACTTTGCCTTTAATCAAAAATAATTTAACCATGAAACTTGTTGTAATTTTCCTCCTCAATTTACTTTTGATTTTTGCCTCTCCTCAACCAACTCAAGCAGGTGAAATAGCTGATCGATTAGCAGCCTATCCTAATTGGAATGGTAAGCTGAATATTAGTCAAACTGACACAGATTTAATCTATCCTGAATGGATTGCCGGAACCTGGACAGCTACCAGTATTTTGAGGGAACAAATAGCTCCTTTAGCCCCCAAAGTTGTAACCCCAGGCTTTGAAAAAAACGAAAAATACTTAAACCAACCATTTACTTTTAAAGTCCGTTTTCAACCACAAAAACCCTCAATTCCCAGTATCCTCTCTCTCTCTTCTTTCTCCCCTAAAAAAAATTTAATCGTTGCCGATCGCACTTTCAATGGAGAGAATATTGCTAAAGCTTATCTGGGGGATGAGGAAGTTTTATCGGTTAAGGTGTCGGAGGATAATCCCAATCGTCAAATTACCTTTTTAGCTGATGATAATCAACTGATTTCTACCATAACAGGTCGCAGTCAAGAAACTCCCAATTCTCAAGAATTCTTAACAACAGAAATCACACAACAACTGTTTCAAAGACCGACAAGTATTTATCTCAATGAAGTTGAAACCACCACAAATTATCAGTTAATTACTTCTAACAAGGTAACAGCGAAACAAGTAACAGCTATTTATTTATCGCCCGAAGATCCTGAATATTTTAAGGCCATTAATATTCCCGTTGCTTTGTATGAATATGAATTAATTTTGGAAAAATGATTCACATAATTTAATACAAAACAACTGTACATTCTAGTAGAATTATAATTAGGGCAACTGATAACTGGTCAACAATAATTATTGACCAAATTCTAAGCGAGCCTGTTCTACCATTTCTACTGTAATCTCGTCTGAGTTAGCTGCTCTGGCTAAGTCTTCGATTCTTTGACGGGCTTGAGTTCTAACAAAAAATGGAATATTTTTCAGTTTCTTTTCTGCGTCTTGAGTCCAACGGGGACTATCTCCAAATTCAAATTGATTCATAATCTTGGAGGGAATTGCTTGATTATTTATCTTTGACATCTATTATAACATTATTACTAGAAAAGCTTACAAGTTATTGGCTAATAATTAATAATTCTTAAATTTTCAATCATGAATTTTGATAATGAACAGTGGGCCTCTATCTATAAAACCTTTGAGAAAATCTGGGGTTATCAAGAATTTCGACCCCCACAGAAAGAAGTTATTAGCTGTTTATTACAAGGCCGAGATGCTTTAATTGTCATGCCAACAGGGGGAGGAAAATCTATCTGTTTTCAACTTCCTGCTTTACTAAAAAAAGGTCTAACCCTAGTTATTTCTCCCTTAGTCGCTTTAATGGAAAATCAAGTTAATGAACTAAAAAATAAACAATTACCCGTTGAATTATTACATAATGAAATACCTAAAAAGCAAAGAAAAATGACCTTAAATAAGATTAATAAACAACAACTTAGATTATTATATCTTTCTCCTGAAACCTTATTAAGTCCTCCAGTTTGGGAGTTAGGTGATTTCCGAGAAAGCTTTTCCCATAGGGGGTAATAGCTTGGACTAAAGGCTTTCAAGAAATAAAAGGGACAGAGAGTTAGCGGATCTTGGTACACAACTTTAAAATTTCATAATTGGCTTGTCTGAAAAAACAGAAGAAATAGATTAAAATGAAGAGGTAAAAAGATTAGAGAGAGTAAATTGAAGCTAAAACAGACAAATCATCCCTTAACCCCGTCGATGGTCGATGATTTACGTTTAGCAGCCTCAAAAATGACGGGAGCAGAGCGTCGTTCATTTCAAGCTGAAATGTGTCTCAAGTATTGTGGAGGAAGTGCCAGACAAACCGAAATAGTGTTTGGTTGGGGGAGAAAAAATGTTCAACTTGGATTACATGAAAAACGAACTGGGATAGTGTGTTTAGGATTACAATCAGTCAATAGTGGATGTAAAAAATGGGAGGAAAGATACCCAATAGTTGCCCAATCATTGAAAGAAATAGCCGAAGCTCACGCACAACAAAACCCCACATTTAATAACCCCATTGCCTATACAAGATTAACGGCGGCTGAAGCCATTAAACAATTAAGAAATCTAGGATATAATGGAGAGGAGGTTCCTGCTGCTTCGACAATGGCAGATATTTTAAATCGTTTGGGCTATCGATTAAGAAAAGTGGTAAAAGGTAAACCTAAAAAAAAATCTCGGAGACGGACGCTATCTTCGAGAATATAGAGAAAAAAGATAGAAAAAAAGACCCTTCTGTGAAACGTTTAAGTATGGATTGTAAAGCAACTGTGGAAATAGGAGAATATTCACGTGGCGGACAAACCAGAGGTTATAATCAAGCTCAAGATCATGATATGGGAACTAAAGAAAAATACGTTCCTTGTGGGATTGTAGATGAAGAGACAGGGCAACTTTATGTAACTTTTGGAAGTTCTTATAAAACGAGTGATTTCATGGTAGATAACTTGGAGCAATGGTGGACAAGTCTGAGTATAACTGAAAAGCAGCAACTAGAGAACATCCAAATTAAAGTTGATAATGGAGCAGAAAATAGTGGAATAAGAAGGCAATTTTTGAAGAGAATGGTAGAGTTTGCCGACCAAACTAAGAAATCTATTCAATTACTATATTTTCCTCCTTATCACAGTAAATATAATCCCATAGAAAGATGTTGGGGAATTTTAGAGAGGCATTGGAACGGAACACTTCTGAGAAATGCTCAAACGATGTTAGCTTGGGTAAAAACTATGACATGGAAAGGCTTAAATCCGATAGTTAAGTTAAGTAAAAAAGTTTATCAAAAAGGCATTTCTTTAACGAAAAAAGAGATGAAGGAAATTGAGAAACGTTTAGAACGTAATCCTCACTTACCTAAATGGGGTATTTTGATTAGACCCAGTTAGTCTAAAAAGTTAATAAGAGTGTAAAATTAAGTGAATTTCTTTTTTAAAAATAGTCAAAGCTAATTTAAAAGTTAGCGTATTTCTTTCTTTTAGATAGGGAGGTTTTTGTTCGCGGAAAGTATCCGCGAACAACTTTTTATTTTTCCCTTTTCGCTTATTTGAGATGTTCTACAAACAGATTCTGAGAATGGGTGGGAAACTTTTTCTTGGAAATCACCTTATTAATTAAACCCCATATTGAGATCAACGGATTGATTTTAGATGAAGCACATTGTTTAGTTCAATGGGGGGAGACTTTTCGCCCTAGTTATAGTCGTTTGGGGGCAGTGAGACAAGCATTATTAAAGCATAAACTGTCCAATAAAAAAATAGCGATCGCAGCTTTTACAGCAACGGCAGATATTAAATTACAAGAGATTATCAAAGCTAGTTTAAAGTTAAAAAATTCACAAATATTTGCCATTAGTCCTTATCGTAATAATCTCAAATTAGCCGTAAGAATTGCTTGGACTCTCCGTTGTCGTCGTCATCTACTCCTAAATTTTATTAACAAGCAACAAAAAGAAAGTGGTCTAGTTTATATTCGTTCTCGGAAAGATAGTGAAGAATTGAGTCAATGGCTACAAGAATTAAATTATAAAGTGTCTGCTTATCACGCTGGTTTGAGTGCTTTAAAAAGGCGACAAATTGAAGACCAATGGTTAGAAGATAAATTACAATTTGTTGTTTGTACCTCTGCTTTTGGTTTAGGTATAAATAAACCTGATGTTCGTTGGATTGTTCATTATCAAACTCCTTTTTTATTATCGGAATACTTACAAGAAATTGGACGAGGAGGAAGAGATGGCAAGAAAGCAAATACCCTAACTTTAATTAGTGAACCCACAGGATGGCTTGATCCCACTGATCAACAAAGAAACCAATATTTTCTACAACAATTACAAAAAAATTACCAACAAGTAAAAAATCATTTTCATCAAATACCAAAACAAGGAAACATAATGAATCTTAAAGAAGACAATCCAAAAATTGAAAGAATTTTATCTCTGTTATATCGTTGTAAACAACTTAAATGGTTAGATCCCTTTAATTATGAATTAATCGCAGATCTATCATCTTTTAAAATTAGTAAATTAAGCAAGAGATATCAACAAGAATCACAGCAAATGAAGCAATATTTAATGACTCGTTCTTGTCGTTGGCAATATATCTTAAACGCTTTTGGATTTACCCAAGAAGCAAAAGGGTTTAAATGTGGACATTGTGATAATTGTTTAAGAAAACCCTAATCAATGATATTCTACAATAATCAGTTAATTAGGGTTTGCTGAAAAAGTTTCTCCAAAATTTATGCCACTTTTGACCAAGAATTTTCTAACAAATCAATAAGTTTTAGTACATAAAAATTGTTTAAAGTATAATCAAAATTAATGAAAAGCGGTTTGATGAGTTCCCCTGTTCTATTATTAGTAAATAAGGACAAAAAAAGCGACAAAAACTGCCTCAGAAGTTTAGAAAGATTGACAACTAAAAATGTAATAGCAATAGATGTAATGGAGGTTTCAGGGAGTTTTGTCATCACGAGATTTAGGCTAAATCTTCGTTTAGCTTGTCCAAACTTTCCCTCAATAGCATTACGGAAGCATTCATCGGAGTGGGTTTGTTTCTTTTCTTCTTCACTGACATTTTTCGGAGGTCTTCCTAACTTCGGACCACTGATTCTTATCCCTCTTTCCTTACACCAATTTCTGTTTTCCCTAGTTCGATAAATTTTATCTACATGGACGGATTCGGGATAATAGCCAAACGTTTCTTTATACTTTTCTACTTGTTCTTTTAAATGACAAGATTCATTGAAGTTTTCCCAACTTATTTTGTCTAGAAACACATAGTTATCTACACAGCTTACTGAGAGTTTAGCTCCAAACTCTATTGGTTTTCCTGCTTTTCCCCTCACTATTGGACGAATATGCCGTTGAGTTAAACTTACAATTCTTTGAGGAACACTCTGGGTCTTATTCTCCCACATTGACTGTTGTTGTTCATAACTTTTTTGATAGTCTCTAGACAATTTTTCTGTCTTTTACTCAGATTTTTCCATGGACCCCAGCTTGGTACGACTCGACTATT
>NZ_AADV02000194.1 GCF_000167195.1 Crocosphaera watsonii WH 8501
GAGAGAAGAGATCAATCACCGACCGTACTATGTGAAGTCATATCAACATATCTTCATCATGATCGAACTGATTATCGTTAGCGGTATTAGTACCTGTCGCAATGAAGGCTTAACCATTGCTCAGGTGGTTAAGAGATTTCAGGCTACGCTACCAGAAGCAGAGATTCATGTCTATGATAATCGTTCCACGGATGACACAGTTGCCCAAGCTGAAGCGGCCGGTGCCATTGTTCGCTACGAACCGCAACCAGGGAAAGGCAATGTGGTGAGACGAATGTTTGCTGATATTGATGCGGATATTTATATTTTGGTGGATGGGGATAATACCTATGAGGCGGAGGCTATCCCTGAGCTAATTAATAAATTATTAACCTATAATCTTGATATGGTGGTTGGGGCCCGTCGTTCAGCAGCAGAGGATAAACAGGCTTATCGTTTAGGTCATCGTAGCGGGAATCTGTTCTTGAAAGGAGTAGTTCAATTCTTATTTAGCGCAGATCTCAAAGATATGCTCTCAGGATATAGAGTTTTTTCCCGTCGCTTTGTCAAATCTTTTCCGGCACTATCCAGTGGTTTTGAAATCGAGACCGAACTAACGGTGCATACTTTAGAGCTAAAACTACCTTTCATGGAGGAGTATACCTTATACGGTTCACGGCCTCCAGGATCTGAAAGTAAGCTGAAAACTTTTACCGATGGTTGGCGGGTTTTAGGAACAGCTATCTTGCTTTTCAAAGAGGTTCGGCCTTTCCTTTTCTTTGGGATTATATCTGTTTTATTGGGTATGATTGCCCTGATTTTAAGTCTGCCAGTGTTAATAACTTATTTCAATACAGGATTAGTTCCCCGATTTCCCACAGTTATTTTAGCTGCCTCGATTATGTTATTAGCTTTTTTGAGTTTTACTTGTGGACTCATTTTAGATTCTGTTGCCCGTGGGCGGCGAGAACTTAAACGGATGACTTATTTATCCTATATTAATAAAAACTAGCGAGGTGAAATTCAATCATTGACGGGCATGAAATATATAAAACAGATTACGTTAATTGCTTTTTTATGGCTTTTACTAACAAATGCAGGTGATTTAGGGGTTCTAGATACGCAACTAAGGCTACAAATGGCTAATGCTTGGTGGACAGGCAAAGAAGAGGTACAAATTACCCCAAATATGAATAGAAAAATCAGAGGGGATATTCGGTTTGGGGTTATAGGGGCGAACGAAAAACGTTATATTGCTTACGAACAGGGACAATCTCTGTTGATGCTTCCTGGTGATTGGATAGGAACACAATTATCTAAGGTTTTTCCGATTTTAGAGGAAGAATAATGGCGAGAATTAATGGTTAGTTTTTTGATTTTTATTCCCATTAATGTTGCTGTTGTTGTTTCTGGCTATTGGTTGCTTAACTTATTCGATTTTCCTGATAAAGTAGCAGCTATTTCTAGCTTGCTTTTATTATTGGCTACTACTGTTCTTCATCATGCCCAAGTCCACCAACAAAATAACCAAATTCTGGCTCTAATAATTGTGGGATATGCAGGAGTTTTAGGATTTATTAAAACCCAGAAATATCCATTACTTTTTTGGAGTGGTTTAGCCTTAGGGGGAACCATTTTAATTAGGATAACCTGTATTCTTCATGTTTTTACGGTGGGTTATTTTTTATTAGGATGCTTACTATATCAAACTAAGAATATTCAAAAAATAATTAAAGATATTAGTATTTGGTTGGTGGGATTAGTTCCATTTACTTTTTTGGGTCGTCTTTTTGATATTATTCGCTATGGTAGTTTTTTTGCCAGTGGAAAAAGGGTTGAAAAACTCCAACTAGCTACAGATCCCATGTGGGAAGGACTACCACAACTAGACCCAAACTATCCCCTGGTTAACTCTCCTCATGTGGGTATATTGGGCCCATTTATTTCTCCAGCAAAAAGCATTTTTCTTTACGATCCTCTCGTCTTACCTTGTTTGGTGGCAGGTATAGCATATTGGCGACGTTTTCATCCTTATTTACAGTGGTATTTAATCACAATAGGATTGAATTTTTCCCTACATCTAGTAGCTTATAGTCGCTTCTTTTTTTGGCATGGAGATCATGCTTGTGCAGCTAGATATCACGTAACATCTCTTCATCTGTTTTTGCTTCCGTTAATTGCAGTATTAATTAAAGAAATTCCTTCTCTATCTAACCTCAAAAAAAACCTAGTCAAAGCTGCTATTACTATTGCTCTTATTGTTCAGTTAGCTTCCGTTGCTATGCCTTTAAATTTAGAAATTTTCCAAGAAGTAAATGCTTTTCCTGGATCTCAATATCAGCTACGGTTGCTTAAAAGAGTGATCAATATTGCCTGTTACGTTAACCCTTCTATTACTAAGTATTGTATTCCTAATTATTCTGAAAAGGAAAAACTTGTTAGCCAATGGAATCGGTTTAACTTCTTTCCCTTTGTTCTTCAAGAGAAAATTTCTAATCTTTGGCTCAATAGATTAATTTTTGTCCTTTGGTTTCTTATCTTGGTTAGTTCAATTATAGTTACTTATCGTTTTCTTATTGGTTAATCAAGCATTTTCTGTTGTTGACACTCTCCTGGCTGAAGCACAGGAGATTCATAACGATAGTATTAAATATTTTACGGAATTGCTAGATTTTTTCGCTTTTTTCACTTCTTTCCTTTATTCTAATAGAATCTAAAGATTTTAGTGATGTGGAAAGAATCCCCCGTTACAGCGAAGCTTAACGGTGGGATTCTTTCAATGCAAAGCAGATTCTACTTCTATGCAAAGATGCCTAGTCTTTGTTCAATTGTATTAAGATCAGAGGGACTAAGTGCGGGAAAATCCCAGATAAATAGGTCACCAATGTCATAGTTGATGATCTGATCAAGGAAATAATTAAGATTTTCTTCATTTAGTCCATGAGGAGTCAACGCTAGAATCACCTGTTTAGGAGGTACCCCGTTCTCGATAGTTCGTTGAATCGCAAGACCTACGTTATTTTCGATGTCTGGCATACTCCACATAGCATCGCCATAGCACATCAAAACCATACGATTAGCTACGCCTGTTACTGCAATCTGCATAACTGCTTCGTTGGTTGCTTGTCCCTCAGGACTTGAACCTGGGTTGTTGTAATTCCAGCCTGCAAGAAAAGTATAACTGGTTTGCATTGGCTGAAGTGCACCCATTGTTTGGATTAATCCATCTACATTCATGTTACACTCATCATCAAAATCCACACCAGCCCATCCATTCATGTTGGTGGCATCCAAGATAGCGTCGATGTAGGAGGAAGTAGATGGCATTCCTGGTGGCGTACATCCAGCCCCACCATAAGTCCACATTACCTGACCATTTGCCGGAGGAGTGGGGTTTGATGCTGGACTCCAACCTGGGGAACTAGGAGTGCCTGTTGTCAGTCCCTCTAGGTTCGTTACCATACCATACATAACATAAGAAAAGGTAGGTGGTGCCAGATCTTGAAGACTTTGAGTCCAACCGCCAATGACATAATTCATGATTGCTTCTCCTAGTTTTTACGATTATTCCTTGAACTCTTGGTATCCCCGAATTTCTCACAAAATCTGCGATCGCCAAACACAGAAGCCTTACAGGAAGTGGGTTTGAACAGAGCGATCGCAGATTTCCCCAACCAACAGTCTGTTGTCAGATTTTAAGTTAAAATCAACCCGAATTAGACAAAGATGAAAAGATAAATCAATCACTCATTTTTCAAAAAAAATTATTAATAAAATTTCTAATAGTACTAGATTGTTAGAATAAAATATGCTATAACTTAATTATTAAAGCAATTTACCTTAAACTGATTTAATGAGTCCCAGTCATCCCCGAAACCCTCGTCAAGTAATCAACTTTAGTAAACAGAAAGGAAAAGAAATAATCGCTAATTTTGATGGGGGACTAATCACTTCAGATGCGGGGATTGTCTGGATAGCTGAGTTGGATAAAAAACTGGGAATTACCGAGAAGTTTGGTAACTGTTTTCAAGATCATCGTCATCAATCTTATGTAGATCATTCCGTTCATGAGTTATTAGCACAAAGGCTTTATGGAATTATTTTAGGCTATGAAGATGTCAATGACCATGATAAATTACGTCACGATCCTGCCCTTAAGATCGCTTTAGAAAAGCTTAATGAACTTGAAGATAAAAAGGGATGGTTAGCTGGAAAAAGTACAATTAATAGATTGGAATATTGTCCTGAGACTATTCTCGACCAAAAAACGAGTCGTTATCATAAAATAGAACCCAACTTTGAAGCCATTGAAAAATCTTTTGTCGAATTTTGTTTAGAGTCTTATAAAAAACCTCCCTTAAGTATTATATTAGATATGGATGTCACGGATGACCAAGTACATGGTAATCAAGAAGGGGCATTTTTTAATAGTTATTATCACGGAGTATGTTATGCTCCTTTATATATTTTCTGTGGGCATCATTTATTAGTTGCTAAACTTCGTTCATCTAATGTAGATCCAGCCGATGGAGCCTTAGACGAATTACAAAGAATTATCGGACTGATTAGAGAAAAATGGTCAGAGACTCATATCCTAGTTAGGGGTGATAGTGCCTATGCCCGTGAAGAAATCTTCTATTTTTGTGAAAATCAGCCTTTAGTTGATTATGTTATAGCTATGGGAACAAATGGCGTTCTTAAGTTACGAGCGGATGATGTAATTGAAAAAGCCAAACATGAATATGAAAAAAAACTAGCTCCAATAACTGAATTAATGGATAGTTTATTTCAGAAAAAAGAAGATTTAGAAGAAGTTAAAAAATTAGTACCAATTTCTACTTGGTATCGCTCTATTCGTTATAAAACAGAAAAGTCATGGAGTTGTCAAAGAAGAGTAGTGACAAAAGTTTGTTATGGAAGTGATGGCTTAAAAATGCGCCATGTGGTGACATCTTTGCCCGCTTCAAAAATTCCACCCTCAAAACTTTATACAAAAAAATACTGTCCGAGAGGCGAGATGGAAAATCGGATTAAAGAACAACAATTAGACTTGTTAGCTGATAGAACTTCAACTCAAACATTTCAAAGTAATCAACTAAGATTATGGATACATTCCTGGGCTTATGTTCTCATAAATGCTTTTCGTCAACACTGTTTAAAAAAAACTTCATTGGCTAAAGCAACTGTGGGAAGAATACGTCTAAATCTTCTTAAGTTGGGAGCCAGAATAAAGATTAGTTGTAGAAGAATTATTATCGCTATAGCTAGTGCTTGTCCTTATCAAGATATTTTGTCTATTGCTAACAAAAGAATTAAAACTATTCCTAATACTGGATAAGTAGAATAAGTTGTTTTTTGAAAAAGATATCTATCATAAGTTGTTGACTGACTGATACTTTCATTTAGTCTTATTTATCGTGGAGAAAATCAAAAGTTAATATAATTATTCCCTCTTAAACTCAATTTTTGGATAATCAAAGTCAATTTTTTTATTCATCTATATTCAAAATTTCTATTAGTCCTAAAAATTATCATTTTTCATCTCTGGATTGGGCTTTCAAATTAATTTGTGAGAAATCCGGGTAATGCAAGAACCCCGTGAAGTTCTTCGGGCTAAAATGAAATCCGCTTGAAATCCTTTGGCCGTCAGCGATCGCAGGATAACTTAGCGGCATTCGTCCAAAAAGCTTTTGCTAATCATGGTTATACGTCTTATTTACATAAAATGCCTAATCTTTCTACTAATTTTGAGATAATATAAAATTAAGTTTGGCAGGGAAACAGCTATGAGTTCAGCATCGAATGAGCAATCCTCAATTATTCGTACTGAGCGTGGACTGACGATTACAGGTACACGCATCACTCTTTATGATGTAATGGATTACCTGAAAGCTCAGTATCCACCAAAGTTAATCCGTGAAAAACTCGGTCTTAACAATGAGCAAATTTGTTCAGCCTTAGCCTACATTGAAACCCATCGTACGGAGGTTGAAGCAGAATACCAAGAGTGTCTGCAAACAGCAGCAGAAATTCGTCAATATTGGGAAGAACGCAATCGGGAACGATTTGCCAAGATAGCCTCGATGCCCCCCAAGCCAGGTCAGGAAGCCCTTCGTGCCAAACTTCAAGCATGGAAAACACGAGCCTTAGCCCAGTCAAGACAGCTCCGCTCCAATTCAGAATTATTAAATAACTGGGGAACACTGTCGAATGAAGGTCTAATGCAATACCTACTCATCAAGCCACCTGATAACTATAGTTGACAACTTTTGGCTCTGTAAACTATAGTTAACGTATGCTCGAAGTTCGTCAAACAGAAATATTCGCCAACTGGTTTAAGGGATTAAAAGACCGTAGGGCTAAGGCTCGTGTACAAGCGCGGATTGACCGCCTGGAAATGGGCAACTTTGGCGATGTCAGTCCAGTTGGAGAGGGGGTGAGCGAGCTTCGTATTCATTACGGACCTGGCTACAGGGTGTACTTCGTGCAACGCGGATTAGTTATTGTTGTACTCCTATGTGGTGGTGATAAAAGCTCCCAAAATTCTGACATTACCAAGGCGAAAAAACTTGCTAGACAATTGGAGGATTGAATCATGGCTATTAGCACTACCCGCTGGGATTCAGCAGAACACCTCAAAACTGAAGAGGACATTCAGTTGTATCTAGAGGCTTGTCTATCTGAAGCTGGTGATGATCCTGCTTTGATTATTCATGCCTTTGGCGTAATTGCTCGGGCTAGGAACATGAGTCAGCTGGCGCGAGATACAGGGTTAAGCCGAGAAGGACTCTACAAGGCATTGTCTCCTGATGGCAACCCCACTTTTGCCACGGTAGCCAAAGTAGCCAAAGCCCTCGGTTTTAAGCTGACAGTTGAACCTTTAGTTTAATGTCAAGCGGCTCTGACTTCTCATGCTAACGAAAGGGGAGATCCCGGCTTTCGTCATCATCGTTTGCTCATTTTAGAGATGTCCTACAATCCTGAAAACGCCCTCATCGTCCAAAGCGACCGCACCATCCTTCTCGAAGTCCATGCTCCTACCGCAGGAGCCGCCAGAGAAGCCATCGCCCCCTTCGCTGAACTGATTAAAAGTCCCGAACCTCACGGGGTGACAAGTAGGTTGAAAAGTAAGTCCAGAGCGGTTTTTCTCTGTTACCCGACCCTAAACAATTGTCGGCAACCAGAGAGCTTATTGAGAATGAACGATAATGATAATCATTTGCAAATGGGGGGTCCACCAGTCCATGTGGGGTCGGCAATCGTAGGGCGCAGCACACTGGGCCACAAATGTTGGG
>NZ_AADV02000193.1 GCF_000167195.1 Crocosphaera watsonii WH 8501
CAACGAACAATTTTGTAAAGGCCATCCCCACTCAGACGACTCCCCCTCGAACGAGAATCTAGGGAAATGAACAACGGAGACGATGACTTAATACCTGCACTCCCCCTTTCTGCTAACCAATCACAAATCGCTTGAATGGTTTTCGGAGATAAATCCACAGATTCCTTCTCACTACGCCCTTTTCCCTTAACCCATAGAATGCGGCTTGACGGCACAAAATCTCCGATATCTAGTAAACTAACCTCATTACGCCGTAAAGCATTAGACCAAAATAGCATCAATAACGCCTTGTCCCGTTTCCCTTTTAACGTAGAAAGATCGCACAAACGAAGAACCTTCTTAAACTCTGCTAAAGGAATACCCGATGTATCTCGATAAGGCTTAAGTTTCTCACTCTTGACAGCATCTTTCAAAGAAAATTGGCATAATCCTAAACGATTCGCCGTACTGATAAAAGATTTCACCGCACTGATTTTACGGTTAATGGTAGTGGGGGCTAACCCTCGTTTCTTCAAAGCAGCCTTGTAAGCCATTAAAGCGGCGTTAGCCTGAGACTGGGATATGTTCAAAAAAGCACTGACTAACTCTTCTGTCACTTGTTGACCGGACATCACCTCAAAAAAATACCGTAAATCCTTCTCATATTCCCGACGAGTCATCTTTGAAGTTTTATCCTCCAACCAGAGTGCGATCGCCCGAGCGATGGGAGATAAATCTGGATTAAAACGAGTTATCTTAGCCACAATCAGAGGTGAAAATTAACAACGACACTGCTATTGAAAAGAGATATTTTCATTACCACTAACTTAATAATAGCATAATCTGACTTTAAGTCGGTTTTCACCAAGCCCTCACAGATTTTGTCAGATAGAACTTAAATTTTTATGGCAATACTTTGAATAATTCAGGATTCTTTTTATCTCATCTTATCTAGCAACAAAGTTTCGTTATTACTAGGCTAGTCCATAATTTAGACAATTATTACAGTTGCTCTAGAACAATATAAAAGTGAAAATCCCCCGAAATAGAGTATTTTCACTTTTTTTTAAGAATTTTGAGCCAACCAATACAGTGTACGCTCGCTTATCCCTACCCCATTAAACGTTCGCCATTTATAAGCACATTCCCCTGGTTTCCATTTTTTACTCTGTCGACTCCAACGATCCCAAGCCTCTAATAATACAGGGGAAATGGACTTTAAGGCCATGCCCACTTTGATCCAACTATCGTAATCATCTGCATAATAGGAAGGAATCAGATCAAGAAGTGCCACGGCAGCTTCTTCTGACGTTGAGGGTGTGTCCAATTTGGACACATTTTGATGAAAAGGTTTCCTGTTATTCTTGGGTTTCGAGGGTTTATAAGTTTGCAAGTCAATCCATTGTACAAGCCATTGAGGTGCGATCGCCACTTCAACATCAGCAGGGGAATTAACCCATCGATACTGCCCGGTAATAGGATGAGGAGAAGGCGGCAACACTGACTGGTGATGGCTTCCACGAATTTCTAGGACTTCTCCAGGGGCAGTGGTGACTTTACAGGATTTTATCTGTTTATGGGACGGCAGTTTGTACAAGTATTGGCATCTTCCTGGCCTTCCAGATGTAAAGGAAACCGTTGGGGGAAGCTGACCCAATCTTTGCAAAGATCGGTGTGCCGATATTCCATCACAATCAATTGCAAATAGGAACTCTTTACTATTATGACCACAAAGTATCCCAATTCCTAATGGTTTAACTCGGTAACTTCCTTTTTCCCCTCCTAATGTTACATAACCTTGTTGAAAAATGGCGATCGCTTGCGATGGAGTGTAAGGGTTTCGTTGCCAATTTTTTCCTAACGGTTGCTTCTTGCCGTTAACGAGGGTTAATGGCCAATGAGGGGGCAATATATTAATTGATGATAATCGCATAGATAAAAATCAATGATTGTCATCTATGGGGCGCAAAGCGCACATTCAACAATGAACAATATTTAATTTTTGAAAAGCCCTTAACACAAAAAATCAATTTTGTCATCCCTTGAAGTCATTATATTTTCTGATTATCAGATTTGATTATCAAAAATAATAACGACTTGAGGAGATGGCATAAAATTTGATTCCTGATAAAACATAAGGTGTACGGGTTAGCAATTAATAATTAACAATTAACAATGAACAATTAATTATTGTTAACTATTAAATATCAAAGGAGGGAAATATGACCTTTTCAGTAAAAGCAATAGAGAATAATTATCCGAAACTATCTCCTTCTAAAAGAGGATTAAGTGGGTTCATAGATAATCTATCAACAGATTTATTATTGGGGTTAACTTCAGGAACTTTAGTTCTCAGTTTATTTAATGGAACAGGTAATTCCAGAGAAGTATTAACTGTCTCACTTTGGGGGTTTATCGTTATCCTCTACTTAGTGTTTCAGAAAAATAGTAATCGTCGATTATCGAGCATTCAAAACTGGATTGCGAAATATGGTTTAATGCCAGCTTTGTCTATTTTATTAGCAGGAATTTATCTCTTTGATAAGCTAATATTAGCATCTCAGGCACTATTTTTTAACAATGTTAGAACGAAAATAGATACTATGTTTACTAACTCAAACTATGCTGGTGCATCAGGAGCAACTGAAGCCATTAATATCGGGACTTATGCCCTAGAAGCTTTGATGGTAGGATACATTGTTTATGGTGTTGTAAAAGCCATTCAAGCCGGAAGAGATGATGAAGATTGGAAGCAGCCGCTAAAGCTTCCTTTATTAGTATTATTTGCTTGCGCGGCTGGAGATCAAGCTATAACAATTCTCTAATTAATAGTTAATAAGTAATAATTAATAATGGAGAATGCCAAATTTTAGGAGAGTCAACAAAAGTTTAGATTTATCACCGAGAATAGGACCATTTCCAGCAGAGCAATTTATTCCGTGGCTAATTATTGGGGGAACAGTATTTTTCCTCGGAAAGAGAGTCTTTAATTTACCGTGGTTATGGGTCATTATTCTAATTATTTGGGGCTGTTCAACATGGTGGGTTATTACCGCAGGAGGCTATTACAAATTCTTTTCTAAGTTTATACAACCTCCCCATTGGGTAAGAGGAATGGGTCGAAATCAAGCATTATTATCACATAAGGGAAAAACTAATAATGAGCAAAATAGGCGTAAAAACAATTAAAGATCCTCAAGGGGTTAAACATCGTTAGAAACCTTTTGAAGATATGTTTCAAATAGTAGGATTCTACTCGATTAATCATAAGGGTAAACAAATTGGTGCTACTATCTTAAAGAAAGAAAAAAAAGAAAGTTATCGGGTTGTCTTTGGTTTTGAATGTGGAGGTATTTCTCCTCTACAAAGTGAAGAAGAATTTGCTGGTTGTTTAGCTCGTCTAGAAACGGGGTTGAAAGATTTACCTAAAGGGGAAATTCTTACTATCCATTTTGGCACGTTTCGAGATGATAATCAACGTCAACAAGAATTAGGAGAATTAACTAATTTAAACCCTGAGTTAGCTTTATTAATTGGAGGCACAAGGAAACGAGTTCAAGATTTAACTAAAGAAGGTATTAGAAAAATTAGTTTTCTGCGCTTTTATTTGACTTATACTATGGAACAAGGTCAAGAAAAAAAGCTGATTTAGCTGAAAAAGCTTTGAGTGCTATTGAAGGTTATTGGTTGATGTTTACTGGACAATATGGAGAACATCAAAAACAAAAAGTTGAAACCATTTTAAAGTTAGCATACATAGACGGATACCAACGAGCAGAAGAATTATTTTCTGACCAACTTAAATTAGGGGTTAGGGCTAAATCTTCTGAAGAAATGCGTGATGATCTGTGGAAACGATTTAACGATACACCCCCTCGGAAAATTCCTTATCGCATTCTTTTTGATGGTAAAACTTTTACGGAAGAAGTTAACTCAGACATCGATTTTATGTCCTATTTAATGGAGTCTGAATCTTCTGTACCTGTGGCTAAAAAGAAGAGTGTTTATGTTAATAATCGTCATACAGGTGTTCTCTATTTAGCGGATAAACCTGATGGTTGGATGGATGAAGGAGATCAGTTAAGATCCCTCTGGGATGTTGTGGCTAAAGATAGGGTTTATGATACCGAAGTTTTCTGTCAACTGCAACTGGGAAATTCTCGGTTAATGAGGGAAAAACTGAAAAGTTTGACCAAACAAAGTAATGTGGCAGCTTCAACTGCTGCTGAGAAAAATGATGTGGATGTTGGGGCCCAACTAAAAGCAGAGGAAACTATTGAAGCTCAAGCTTCTCTTATTAGAGGAAATGTCCCTTTACATACCGCAGTAGTAGTATTAATTCATCGCAACCATGAACAAGACTTAGATAATGCTTGTAGTAATTTTATCGCATCTTTCCCCCGTCAAGGTTGGTGTGTACGGGAAACGGAATACGCTTGGAGGGTTTGGGTAGAAACTTTCCCTCAGTTAACTTGGGATAAACTGTTGAGTAAACCGTTTAAACGTCTGCAAAGTTATCAAACCTCGGAAGTGCCTGGGGTGATACCTTTATGCAAGACTCCTCTTATTGATCATAAGGGTATTGAATTTATCTCGCAAGAGGGGGGAAACCCTGTTTATTTGGATCTTTTTAATACCCAAAGACATCTTGGTTTCTTCGCTACTCAACGCAGTGGTAAAAGTTTAAGTAACTGTGAGTTATTTACTTTAGCTTTGGCGCATAATATACCAGTAACGGTGTTAGAATTTCCTAAAGGGGATGGTACTGGAACCTTCAGCGATTTTTCTTACTATCTCAGTCCTTATTGTAGTTATCTAGATACAGGTTCGTCTATTTTAGGGTTTAATTGTGTTGAACCCCCTGATTTATCGGGACGTAAACAGAAGGATCAAGTTGAATTATTAGGGGACTTCAAAGAGTATCTGAAACAGTTACTGTTTCTGTTGGTTTTCGGGGGTAAGGAGAAAAGTAGCCAAGAAATTGACCCCTCACGGGTTAGTAGTCTTTTTGACCTGATGATTGCTCGATTTTACGGCAATAATCAAATTATTAACCGCTTTGCTAAGGCTTATCAACAGGGACAAGGTACAGCAGCTTGGGATTCTATGCCGGTTTTGTGGGATTTATTGATGTTTTGTTCCCCTGAACGCTTGGAACTGGTTGATGCTGATAGTTCTACTATTAAAGCTCTTAAATACATCAAATTACGTTTATTAGCTTGGAAGGAAACGAAAATAGGGCAAATTCTTAGTCGTCCTACTACCTTCGATAGTAACAAATTAATGCAGGTGGTGGCGTTACGCAACCTTGGTAATAACCTGGATGCTGCGGTGATGGCCATGATGTTTAATTTGTTTGCTGCGCGTCGTAGTTTGTCTTATGAAAAGAGTATTATTTTTGCTGATGAAACTCCTATTTTGTTTCAATGGGATAGTTTAGCTATGGCTATTGGTCAACATTTTGCTGCTAGTGGAAAGTCAGGAATAAGGGTTATTATTTGTGCGCAGGAACCGTCTTCTATTGGTCGTTCTGTGGCTGCTGATATGATTTTTGCTAATATGACGACTCGTATTATTGGACGTATTCAAAGGGGTGCTATTCCTGCTTATGAAAAATGGATGGGGTATCCTCCTCAATTATTGGAACCATTGGTTAATTATGGTATTAACAAAAAGGGTCGTTATTCTCAATGGTTATTGGATGATTCGGGGATTTATGTTTCTGTACGATTTTATCCGTCAGACCTTTTAATTTCTTTGGCTGCTAATAATGCTGAAGAAGCTGCTTTAAGGAGGAACTATTTTAATAATTCAGAGGATAAGGTTAGAGCTTTAGTTGACTTTTCTAAAGTCTATCTTAATGCAGCTTAGGCAACAATTAACAATGAACAGTTAACAGTTAACAGTTAGTAATCAAGAAGCAATAATGATTAATTATTAATTATTAAATCTGACTTGTCAAGTATTTGTTCCAATAAAGTTTAATTTTCAGTAACTTAGGAGGAGTCATGTTAAACATTTTCTACAACAGTTATTATTTTCCTTGAGACAATTAACGACTCAGTAGAATATAACTATTTTACCAGCTTTTTCTCAATATCGATTATCCATTATGAATCAATCAACAATTAAAGAACCCTCCTGTAATCTCAAAAACAAAGTCATTAAACTCGGTCTTTTTACCAGTGTCTCTCTAGGGATTATTAGTCTAGTTTCTTTACCTAGTGTACGGGCTTTTCCTCTTCAAATGTCTGATTTTCTGCCTAATGTTTCAGTAAATCTTCCCACCGTTAATGTTCCTAACTTTAACACTTTGTGGCAAGGTACTTTATCAGAATTAACTAAAACATTAGGAGACATTCCTGGTTTAAATGAATTGGGGGCTTTAGGACTTCCTGATATCTTTGCTATTGCCAAAGAAATTGAGAAAAAAGCAGGTCATAAATCATGGGATGAAGTTCATGAATCTCAACGACTTTATGCTGAGTTAGTAGCTAAAGCTAACCTATCAAAAGAAGGCCAAGATGAAGTTAAACAAAACGCAGAGACTATAGAACAACAAGTAGTTGAAACTGAAGCCTATGCTCAAGGTGATTTCCGAGAAAGCTTTTCCCATAGGGGGTAATCGCTTGGACTAAAGGCTTTCAAGAAATAAAAGGAACAGAGAGTTAGCGGATCTTGGTACACAACTTTAAAATTTCATAATTGGCTTGTCTGAAAAAACAGAAGAAATAGATTAAAATGAAGAGGTAAAAAGATTAGAGAGAGTAAATTGAAGCTAAAACAGACAAATCATCCCTTAACCCCGTCGATGGTCGATGATTTACGTTTAGCAGCCTCAAAAATGACGGGAGCAGAGCGTCGTTCATTTCAAGCTGAAATGTGTCTCAAGTATTGTGGAGGAAGTGCCAGACAAACCGAAATCGTGTTTGGTTGGGGGAGAAAAAATGTTCAACTTGGATTACATGAAAAACGAACTGGGATAGTGTGTTTAGGATTACAATCAGTCAATAGTGGATGTAAAAAATGGGAGGAAAGATACCCAATAGTTGCCCAATCATTGAAAGAAATAGCCGAAGCTCACGCACAACAAAAACCCACATTTAATAACCCCATTGCCTATACAAGATTAACGGCGGGCTGAAGCCATTAAACAATTAAGAAATCTAGGATATAATAGAGAGGAGGTTCCTGCTGACTCGACAATGGCAGATATTTTAAATCGGTTGGGGTATCGATTAAGAAAGTGGTAAAGGTAAACTAAAAAAAATCTGGAGACGGAGCTATCTCAGAAATAGAGAAAAGTTGAAAAAGACTTCTGTGAAGTTAATTTGGTGTAAGCCTGTGGAATGGAATTTCCGGGGGAAAATA
>NZ_AADV02000192.1 GCF_000167195.1 Crocosphaera watsonii WH 8501
ATAGATCGACTCGGTACCAAACCTTAATGAATAAATCTGAAGAATTTGAACATCCTCAATCTGCTCGATATAAATTAAAAGCTATTAATAAAAAATTGAGATTGTTGGAAATAAAAGAAGTTGAACTGATTGAAACTTACTCGAAAAAAAAGGAAAAGATTTATAAAATGATTAGTCTGATCATCAAAAAAGATGAAGAGATAAGTAGAAAGACTAAAGAAGCAGGAAAATTTATTTTAGCAACTAACTTAGTAGAGGAAAATAAATTAGAAGCTAGTGAAATTCTGATAACTTATAAAAACCAGCAATCTACGGAAAGAGGATTTCGATTTTTGAAAGATCCCTTATTTTTTACTGATAGTTTTTTCGTTGAAAAACCAGAAAGAATAGAAACAATGTTATTTTTAATGTCTTTGTGTTTGTTGATTTATAACTTGGGGCAAAGAGAATTAAGAAATTGTTTAAAAAGAGTCAAAAAAGGAATAAATAATCAAGTAGGAAAAGTAACATTGCGTCCGACTTTGAGGTGGATATTTCAATGTTTTCAAGGTATTCATTATGTGATTTTAAACGGAGTTAAACAAATTGTCAATTTAACAGGAGAAAGGCGTTTTATATTGAGTTTATTACCTGCATCTTGTGAAAGATATTATCTATAAATTGAATTGGATAAAGCAAAAATAATAAAAGAATAAGAGTCTAATGATATCAAATGAGAAGAGGAAACTCTCCTTCGTTTGTGCTGAGTCTTGCTAAGTTTTCAATGGGTATAAATCTTCTTAATTTGATTATTTTTCCTAAAAATTTAATGAAAAGAGAAATATTCTTGCCCAGGTATGATTTTCGGACTTTTTAAAACTATGTATTTTTTTATACTACATTTTGAAGTGCGGAGTCTGGGATAGAAAGTAAAGCAAAACAGTCCTACGAGACTCAACTCAAAATAATAGAAGCTGAGCATCGTGCGGAGCTTAGGAGCTTAGAGGCTCATTACCAAGATAAGATAATAAAACTCCACGAAAAGCAAGGGTCTGATATGATGGAGATTGCTAAACTTTTAGCAAGTAGACCCTATTACATAAGCAAAAAACAAAGAGGTCTAAACCATGACAGTCACACAACGTATCGAAACCGCTAACAAACAACTCAACGAACTTAAGTCTCTTGGACTTTGGATAAAAAACAATTGTTAGCGTAAATTTTACGCTAAACATATCTCCAGAGCTAAAATAGAGAATTAAGGGGGTTTTAAAAACTCTCTTTCCATCTTTTTAGGGGATTTTAAATATTAAATAGCTTCATTCAGTTTCGGTTCCAATATAGATATCTAAGTAGCTTTCAGTTAGAGATTGAATGACTCGTTCTAATTCATCAATGAGATTTCTTCTAGTGAGTTTTTCTACAGCATCAATATGAGCAGAACTTCCGGCTCGTCCTAAATATTTATATTTGGTTTTTTTCTCATTATTAGTGGCCATAGGAAAAATTGATTCAGCAGCCTGTGGTTTATAATACCAGTAGATTGTTCCCTTTCGATTAACCTGATAACGAATAATATGACAATTAGCTCCCCGTTGGTATGGGGATAAATTTGACCTTAAAGATGACCAAACTTGGACTGAACATGATGAAGTTCATCATGTTCCCTTTACAACGAAAAAAGGTCGTCAATTAACAGTGACTATTTCGGGATGGAAACAGATGTTAATGAGAGGAACTAAAAACTATAAAATGAACAATCACCCCTTTACTTTACTCCAGATAGTTGTCAGAGCTCAAGAAAGAAATAGTATTTGAAAACCTATGTGGCTTATTGTTATTGGTTCTCGGCGCGATGAGTTAAGTTTAGTTGATTGTTATCAGTGTTATCGACAACGTTATGACATGGAACATCTTTTTCGATTTGGTAAACAAAGATTATTGATGACATCTTATTTAACTCCCGATGTACATCATGAAGAAAATTGGTTTAAACTAACACTTCTTTCTTCTGTAAATTTGTGGGCTGCCAGAAAATTAGCTGTGGTTTTACCCCGTGATTGGGAACAGTATTTGAAGACTAATAAATCCATCAAAATCACCCCTAGTCTAGTTCAAAGAGACTTTTCAAGAATAATTACGACCTTGGGGACTTTCGCCAAATTTCCCAAACGTCGAGGTTTTTCTTCCGGACGTATTAAAGGTTACAAAAAAGCCCCACGAACTCGTCATGATGTTATCAAGAAAGGGAGCAAAAAATCAACTGAAAACTTAAAAGCTCCTTAGTTTTCCTCAGAATCTATAGATTAGCCCTATTTGTCAGACAATTTTATTGACTGATACAGAGCCGATATTTTGGGATTTTAGTTTAGCGTAAAATATACGCTAACAAAATTTTTTTGTCCAAAGTCCAATAACTAGGTTGTAGGTACTTTAAGTCTTTGTGATCTCAATCCCAATAAATCTTACATTCTTTATTGCTGGTTCCTTGTAAAGAATCAAAATCATCTAACAAGATGGTGGCAGCAGTTGTTTGACCACCAGAAACCATCATTAAACCCACAGGGGTTACCCATAGGAAGTTTTTGAGGATTGTTTTGAACATACGTAGTTATACCTACAATATAATTGCATGAATTTTCGTTCCATTCTAGTCAATATTTATTAAAAATACAAGGTTAAACATTAAATTCTGTTTAACCTTACATTATTCTTGGCTAACATCATTGACAGACAGTTTTTCCATGTTCCAAAAAGCACCCCCCAAGGCAGAATATTCAATCCCATCAAAACGATTTTTAACCGCAGCTAAAGAATAGGGATTAACTAGATAAACAAATGGCAGATATTCTGATACTAACTCTTGTGCTTCGTTATAGATTTCTTTACGTTTATCCATATCCACTTCCTGAGAACCTGTAATATACAATTGCTCAATTTTTTTCTCCCAGTCTGATACTACTCTTCCGGTGAGAGGTTTGGTTCCAGGTCGAGGTTTTTGGTTAAACATATGTAAGTTCCCATCGGTGTACCAAAGATTAGGAGAATGGGGTTCATTACCTCCTGTAAAACCGATAATATGCGCTTCCCAATCTAAGGAATTACTGAGTTTATCTACCAAAACATTGAAGGCTAAAGGACTAAAATTAACCTGCATTCCCAATTGTCCTAAATCTTCTTTAATTTGCGCTCCCATCGCTTCTCTAATTTTGTTTCCTGCGTTGGTAATTAAATTGAATTCAACTTCATTTCCCTTGCTATCTAATAACTGTCCCTCTGAATTATAGGTAAAGCCTTCTTTTAATAATAATTCTTTGGCTTTTTCTGGATTATAATCATAACCTTCTACTGCTTGATTATAGTAGGGAGATTGTACAGAAACT
Source organism: Crocosphaera watsonii WH 8501 (assembly GCF_000167195.1). GTDB lineage: Bacteria > Cyanobacteriota > Cyanobacteriia > Cyanobacteriales > Microcystaceae > Crocosphaera > Crocosphaera watsonii. The sequence goes on from NZ_AADV02000192.1 coordinate 3,363, forward strand.
TGTGTATTTTGGGGACTACCTAAACCACGATAAATATTGTTAATAATTCGAGGTCTATCAATTCCGTAGGCAACAGCTTTTCTGAAATTAACATTATTAAACCACTCAGCTTTAATGGGATCAACTAAAGGTTTGCCCTCCCTTTTTCCTCGGTTTTGATTCAAAGAAATAAACACAGTGCCGTATGCCGCACCCCCATTATAGATCGTAAAATTCCCCCTGTCTTCTTCATTTTTTAACAAGGAAAAATATTCAGGAGTAACACTAATAGAGTCTAAACTACCTGAGCGAAATTGTAATAAAGAGGTATCTGTTGATTCCACAATTGCCCAAACAACATTTTCAAGATTTGGTAACTGATTTCCCTGTTGATCTTTTTTCCAATAATAAGGATTTTTCTCAAAGACAACTCGTTGACTTGTCACATATTCCTTAAGTTTATAGGGACCATTGACAATAAGATTTTCTGGTGGTGTATCCGTTCCCCAAGTTGATAAAAATTTGGGAGTCCCTTCCCCATCTGTTTCTTGGATGGTTTGACGCAAAATATGAGCAGGTAAAATAGGAACACCAGCATTATCTAAGAAGGGGGCAAACGGTTCTGTAATTTTGAATTCTATGCGTCTGTCATCTAACTTTTTAATGCTGGGAAAATCTCCTTTACTGCCAACTCGGAAACTATCCCGAAAATTGTTAGGAATTTTCTCATTCAAATACAAATCATTGTAAGTAAAAATAACATCATCTGCTGTTAATGGTTCTCCATCAGACCATTTTAATCCTTCTCTTAAGGTAAAAACAATAGTTAATTTATCCTCAGAAATGTCCCAAGATTCTGCTAAAGCTGGTTCTTTTTCTGCTGTTAAAGGATTCTCGGTAATTAACCCTTCATAAGTTAAACCAAAAATATTAGGAGACTCTTGGGATAAGACAGCGTTGAAAGTTTTAGGATCGCTTAAAATGGATAAAACCACTTGATTTTGATTCCCAGTAGCAGCACAAGAGGTTAATGTTACAAGAGAAAACCCGACCAAAATTAGGGTTAAAATTTGTCGAAAAATTGTTTTTATCTTATCTAAGTATTGCATATTGTTTGAATATAAATTAATAACGAATACGGGGGTCAATGTAGGCGTTAATTAAATCGATTAAAATACTCACTACTACCACAATAGCCCCAAAAAAGACCATAATACCTTGTACTGTGGGATAGTCTCTCACATCGATCGCCTGATACAAACGGTTTCCCAACCCTGGCCAAGAAAAGGTCACTTCTGTTAACACTGCACCTCCCAATAGTGCCGCAAACGTCAATCCAAAGACGGTAATAACAGGGATGAGAGCGTTTTTCAGGGCATGGGCCAACAAAATTCGTCTTTCGGGGATACCCCTAGCCCTAGCCGCTTCTACATAGTCTGCTTGTAAGGTTTGTCTTAAGTTTACCCTCACCATGCGTTCAAAAATGCCACTCAATAATAGACCCAAGGTAAAACAGGGTAAAATTAAGTAGTAGGCTGCGGTGAAAAATTGCCCCAAGTTACCGCTAAAAAGGCTATCAAGGGTATAGATATCAGTCAGGCCATTGGGAGGGGTTTGATTGATGGGAAAACGGGTTCCTAGAGGAAACCAGCGCAACTGTACCGCAAAAATTAACTGAAAGAGCATTCCCACCCAAAATATGGGCAAAGAATAGGTGATGATGCCAAACAGTCGCCCCCCCCACATCAATAGCAGTATTGGGTCGGGAAGCGGATAAAATACCGATAGTGACTCCAATAGCCATGGCCACCACCATACTATAAAAAGTAAGTTCAGCAGTAGCTGGAAAATGTTGGGTAATAATTTCCCAAACGGACTGCCCTTGACTGGTAACAGATGTTCCCAGGTTTAAGCTAAGGAGTTGACCTAAATAAGCCAAATATTGTAACCAGAGGGGTTTATTTAGCCCTAAACTCTCCCTTAAGGCTTCTGGCGCACGGTTTCCTAAAATAGCATCCGCCGGATCACCAGGGGTTGCCCGTAACAGCAAGAAAACCAAAGTAACAATAGTCCACACCATTAAGGGGGCAAGGAGAAGACGGGCAGCTATATAATATTGTATTGCCTTAGAACGGGACATTATGAGCAACCATGTAATAGTTACAATATTATTTACTTGAGACGGTGCGATCGGTCAAGCTATTCATTTTCAGTGCCGTTTTCGTTATCGTCATCAAACTCTTGGTTAAATAAATTTTCTCCTATTTTCAATTCGTGTTTAGACAGTTTGAGTTTTTTCCATAGTTCTTTAATTTTTTGATAAGCTTGTTCAGGTTTAATTTTTCCTGCTGTTTCTAAATTACAAAGATAGTTAACTTCTTGAGCAAACTCTTGTAAGTTAGCGTTAAAAACTACATTTTCCGGTTTTACTTCCCCACGATAGGGATACCGAGGGTAGAAGAATTGATCTTTATCTTGATTTGATGCCATGACGGCTATTGCCTCAAAGACAGTTCCAAGGGGGTGAATAGTTGCAAAGAAGCCGAAATTAAGACTAGAGTTGAGAACGCTTATTCACCATTGGGTGGCTTAATTAGAAACTTCTCTACAGCTATTGTAATGCCTATGAGAGTTTTTAGTTGATGAAAAATTAAACAAAATCTTTAAGTTTATTATAGTCTTTAATCGGTGAATTAATTTAGATACTGACATAGAATAAAGCTGGATGGCTAAAATTAGCTATTGACTAGGACTTATCAAGAGGAAACTAAAACATGAACGCATCGGAAAAAGCTCAAGGTGTAGAAATCGCTACAAAAATTGCCTCCACTGTTCATTTATTTAAAACCCATTTTCCCGATGCTAAAGCTGATCTTCAACCCTGGGTAAATGATCCTGGAACCCTGGAATTAGTCGATCCTCACTCTATTGATATTGCTTTTCACTTACCTGGATGGAGTCCTCGCTTTCAAGGTCGGAGTATGTTAGTACAGATTAGGTTTCATAAAGATCCCGTAGATAAAATCCAAAGGTTGGTGGGTTTAGAAATAACTGCTTTTAATCATCAGGGACAAGCGTGGCGACTGTCAACAGTAGAAAGCTGGCAGCTAGAAGGTGATTATCAACCGGCTAAGGATATTGCAGAAAGATTTAGATCTTTTTGCCGTCAAGTATTTGAAGTTTTTAATCACAATAGAACACAACAGGAATCTTAAGCTCAAATAATGCGATCGCTTATTTAAGACAATCTATTGTTAAGCGATCGCAATTATAAACACAGTCTTCTAGACCATGACAACTATCATGGTTGTGTTAAACTAAAAGCTATATAAATTTTTAATCGTTAAATGCTCACTTAAAGAGAAAAAACTCTAGGGTGGGCAAATGGGATAACTTATTTTATTTAGGATTAACTCAAAATCATTGCCCACCATTATTATTTAGGTGTTACGTGGGTAAGATATCTATTTTCTACATGAATTAAGCTATATTCTGGCTTTGCCCACCCTACAATCTTCCCAATTAACAATTACCATTAACTGTAGGGTGGGCAAATGGGGTAATTTATTCTATCGAAGATTAACCCATAATCATTGCCCACCATTGTGATGAGAATTAGAGTAGGGTGGGCAAATGGGGTAATTTATTTTATTGAAGATTAACCCATAATCATTGCCCACCATTATTATTTAAGTATTAGGTGGGCAAGATATTTATCTCCTAGATTAATTAAGCTATATTCTGGCTTTGCTCACCCTACAATATTCACTCAATTTCCAAAAAGTCACCTGATTAACACACCTATTAAATAACCTAAACCTAAACCACTTGAACTAACACCTGAAAGGATTAAAAATTGAGGCAATGGACTAAAATTTCTCACGGGGTGACAAGTAGGTTGAAAAGTAAGTCCAGAGCGGTTTTTCTCTGTTACCCGACCCTAAACAATTGTCGGCAACCAGAGAGCTTATTGAGAATGAACGATAATGATAATCATTTGCAAATGGGGGGGGGAAGACGTG
>NZ_AADV02000191.1 GCF_000167195.1 Crocosphaera watsonii WH 8501
GGAGACGAAAAAGATTTCTGCGAAATTTCTTCCACGGAAGTGCTTGTCCAAAGTTCACTAAAATCTTTGATATTGTGTCTAACCATGTGTCATCTCTGTTAATCAATTTCTTTTTGCCTCGAAGCAATTACGCTTCGTCCTACCCGAATCTAGAGAGTTCCGCATCTCGTCTTGCCTACTCAGGGTTCGACTATCTCCTGAGACTCTAGATTCGTTTTTATTCGTTCCGTCCGATGATTGATTGTCCCTTTAGATGGAACCACTTTGACTATCGGAAACCCAAGGTTATGTCAGTCATAAGGGTAAGTGCTGACGGGTTACATTGCTCCGATGGGGTCAGGGGGTGCTATTCTTTCTGCTTTCCTGCCCTCAAGTAAGTCACTTTTCTAGGTTCTGTTTCATCATGGGGACTCCTGTAACGCCAGTGTCACCAGCAGTCGGTGTCTGATTGCATCCTATTCCCAGCTTCAGCCTCCAAAATTCCGAGTTTGGTCACTGTGGGTAGGTCTTGAGTCAGCCGTAACCTTCGGCGGTGGGACTTGCACCCACATCATTCGGACAGTTACTCAGAACCCCTTCTAGGGTATCTGAGCGAGTCACACGCTGTACCTTTGTCTAGGACTGGGTATCAGTTTTCTGACTCATCGAATCGCACACCCTTGCTTGATCAAACACTTCCCCATGCTGGTTACGAGTTTGCGTTAAAGTATAGCTTTTCATGATTAGGGTAAATTGACTATATTGTTTATAGTAGCAAAAATGTACATTATGTTCCTAAAGAGGATATTGTCTTAGGTTTTCACGAACCTTTAATTAGAGAGTATACAGGGTTTGCCGTGGATTAATTAACGATTAGATGTACGTGACTTACGACGTTGACTAGGAAAAAGACGCTTAACTAACTTAGGAATTTCCTCAACATTATTAGCAATTTTCACCCCTGCTTTTTTCAAAGCAGTAACGGTTTGATTTTCCTCTGTGATGGATGTGCTTTGATAAGATAACTGACTAGCAATAATGCTAGTGGCATCACCAAAACTACGGTTAATGGGAGCTTGAATCCCTGGAAGATAGGCTATGACAGGCTTTTCAATCCCTGAATCGATATATTGTGCCGCCAATAACTCGGGACTACTATAAGGTTGCCCCAATAAAACGATCGCCTTAGTGGAATCATCTTCTTCCATGATCTGTAACCACTGCTCAAAATTTGATCCCATGATCCAATCCGCTCCTAAACTAATGGCTAAAGATTGCCCTAAACCTGCTTTAGTGAGCCTTTTAGCCACCTCATCCATCAAGCGATCGCAACGACTAATAATCCCCACCGATCCCTTACTATAGAATTCTGGTTCCATCACACCCAACCAAAAGTTATCTGGAACCAGTAACCCTTCGCTGCCCGAACCCAAGACAAAAGTATTAGTTGCTTTTGCTTGTTCGAGGAGGGTAATTAAATCGAGAGGAGGAACCCAAGCAGTGACAATAACTAACTGTTCAATATTGGCAGCGATCGCCTCCAAACCAGCATCTAAAACTTCGTAGGGGGGGCTAAAAATGAGACTGGTATCGATTTTACCCACTTCAGTAACCGCTTCTTCCACCAAGGTAAACACGGGAATATCGTTGATATCAGAAGTTTCCTCATCTAGAGTAATTCCGGCCACAATATTAGTGCCTTGGGCTTTCATCCGTGGGGCATAACTGATTGCCAGGGGATGAGTGATCCCCTGAATTAAAACTTTACTATCTGCTTCCCATTTCATGATTTTCTTTTTGATGCCTGACTACTTAAAGCAACGGTTTTCTTGACAGCCTCCATCATCTCCTTGAAACAGTTAACAGAGAGACCAGAAAAGGACTCTTCTATGGGCTGTAAATCGTCCACAGGTAGCCTTATAACCCATTCTATGGGGTTCTCCATAGGAGAAGGGGTTATTGGCCGTTGACGGGTCGAATTAGACCCAGTGGGTCTAGGTAAACGCTCCTCGCTACCCGATGTTACCACCAAAGGTTGACAGTAATCGAGTAAAGCTTGGGCAACTAACTCCGATGTTTGATGTTTAGTAACAATGTTGATGAAAATCACTTTAATATCAGGAACAGTGAGCATTTTTTCGATGGCAATGCCCAACTGCTTAATCAAGGACTTACTGCTACTTTTTTCTTCAATAACAAAAGCCCCCAGGATTTCTCCTTTTTGTTCAAGCATCAAATCCCAACTGCTCAGAGTTAATCCGAAACCGTTCCCGATCAGTCCAATGTTACCCCCCTTTTCCCTAGCTGGTAGCCAACAGGGTTTTTGGGGGGGAGTGGTAACGATGGTTGCTTGAGGGGTTTGGGACGAAGGTTGATCAACCCTTGGCTTAAGAAAACTCAATAAGTCCAAATGACGGGACAAAGCCATATCATTGACCGTAATTTTGCCATCCAAAGCCATAAACTCTCCAGAGGAACTCACCGCTAGGGGATTAATTTCAACTAAATCGAGGTCTTTTTCGATAAACAGTTGATACATTTTCTCTAGGATGATGCTCACTCCATGAATGAGGCGACCTTGTAGACCCATTTTTGTGGCCAGACGACGGGCATAAAAAGGCGAAAATCCTTGATGGAGGACGACTTTCTGGGTATGTTTTAGTAACGTTTCCACATCGATTCCGCCCTTAGCCGAACCCATTAAAACCGGTCTTTGTAGTTGATAGTCCAGAACAATAGACAAGAAAAATTCTTCTTGGGCATCATAACGAGCTTCAGCGAGAATCACCTCGGGATATTCTTTTAAGATGGGTAAGCTAAAAATCGCTTGGGCCGCAGCCACAGCATCGATGGTATTCTGCACAAAACGAATACCTCCGGCCCTCCCCCTTCCTCCAGAATGGACTTGGGACTTGAGGACCACAGGATAAGGAATATGAAGGTGTTTGAGTTCGCTTAATTTAGCAATGGGTTGGGAAGGTAGGACAGGAATGCCCACCTGATGAAAAAGTTCTTTAGCCTGATATTCCAATAAATCCATTGTTTTTTTTGGTTTATCCCCTTAACGAACCTGTTTAAGACTTTCCACTTTCTTATTAAACAGTTCTGTAATTAAACTGAGTACGGTACGATTTTCCCTAACTTTAATGTTAGCGGTCACGGACATTCCTGATTGTAAAGGAATTTCACGCTCAGTGGTTTTTAAGTATTGGTGATCCATTTCAACTTTAGTGGGGAATCGATAATATTGATAAATTTCATCCGGTTCTAGGGCATCGGAACCAATGGAGATCACCGTTCCTTTGATATCGCCAAATTCACTAAAAGGGAAAGAATCAATGCGCACATCCACTTTTTGTCCCACTCGTACAAAACCGATATCTTGGTTAGTAATATTGACTTCGGCGATTAATTTATCTAGGAGTTACGCATTGACAGATGGTTTACAATGTGCATAGTCCAAACAGAGAAAGCGATCGCTGTTAACAAAAAGCAAAAAACTGATAAAATAGAGAGGATTATAAGAACTGGAGGTAGATATCCGAACTATAACGAAGAAATCAACGGCTAAATGTCATTTAGAACTCTATACTTACTATTTAATTGCTGAATCCAAATATTCGGGTTGTAATTGTTTATCCGAGATATTTGAGGATTTATCTCATGATAGTGTTAACCGTTTTTTATTAAGAGAAAGCTATAAACCTGTTGATTTATTCAATGAATTTAAACAGCACATTGAACTGAGTGGGGGAACCTTAAGTATTGATGATACAGTCATTGAAAAACTTTATAGTAATCCTAAATTAAGTAAATTTATTGGTTATTTCTGGTCAGGAAATAAACATAAAACTATCAAAGGAATTAATTTAGTTACTTTATTATATACTGACCCTAATGGAATTTCAGTCCCTCTAAATTATCGACTTTATGATAAAGAAGATAATCTGTCTAAAAATGATTATTTTCGGATGATGCTATCGGAAGTTTTAGCTTGGGGACTGAGGCTAATTTATGTAACTGGTGATAGTTGGTATTCATCTAAAGAGAACCTTAAAGTTTTGAAAAAACAAGAATTAGGTTTCATGATAGGAATAGCTAAAAATCGACAAGTATCAATCGTTAAAGGACAATATCAATCCGTTGAAAGCTTAGAAATAGAGGAAAATGGGACAATTCTTTACTTAAAAGAGTTTGGCGAAGTTAAAGTATTTAAGAAACATTTCAAAAACGGGATGCTTCGTTTTTATATTTTATTTGACAAAGAAAATAAAGACTTAAGAGAAACAGATAAAACTCTATTTACTTTGTTGAAAACAACTCATTGGATTATTGAATGTTACCATCGTGCGCTCAAACAATTATGTGGTATCAATAAATTTATAGTCAGAAAATCAGAAGCTATATTGACCCATTTCTTTAGTTCTTTACGGGCTTTTATTAAACTTGAATTAATGAGAGCTAATGAGTTAATTGATAATTGGTATCAACTCCAAAGAGAATTGTCTATTGAAGTTAATCGAAATTTTATTTTAGAGCAAATAAATTTGAAATTATCAGCCTAATTTATAGATTAGTTATTGTTATTATTACGTCAATTTTAATGACTCTAATAATTAGCGATCATTGTCTCTCTTTAAAGCTACTCATATTTAAGTTAATTTGTCAATGCGTAACTCCTATTATCGTCAGGGACAATTCTTAGCAGGGGTTCGGTTTGGTTTGGGGGAGGAACGTAACCAGGTGCGGCGTGAACATCGAAGATCGTACCACCCACAGGAGCTTTGATTTCCTGGTATTTGAGGGTTACTTGGGTGCGACTAATTTGACTGGTCAATTCAGCAATTCTTTTATCGTTTTCCACAATAGTTTTGTTGAGTTGACTATCAATATCAGCTATTCTTTCGTTATTGGACTTTGGACAAAAAAAGTTTGTTAGCGTATATTTTACGCTAAACTAAAATCCCAAAATATCGGCTCTGTATCAGTCAATAAAATTGGCTGACAAATAGGGCTAATCTATAGATTCTGAGGAAAACTAAGGAGCTTTTAAGTTTTCAGTTGATTTTTTGCTCCCTTTCTTGATAACATCATGACGAGTTCGTGGGGCTTTTTTGTAACCTTTAATACGTCCGGAAGAAAAACCTCGACGTTTGGGAAATTTGGCGAAAGTCCCCAAGGTCGTAATTATTCTTGAAAAGTCTCTTTGAACTAGACTAGGGGTGATTTTGATGGATTTATTAGTCTTCAAATACTGTTCCCAATCACGGGGTAAAACCACAGCTAATTTTCTGGCAGCCCACAAATTTACATAAGAAAGAAGTGTTAGTTTAAACCAATTTTCTTCATGATGTACATCGGGAGTTAAATAAGATGTCATCAATAATCTTTGTTTACCAAATCGAAAAAGATGTTCCATGTCATAACGTTGTCGATAACACTGATAACAATCAACTAAACTTAACTCATCGCGCCGAGAACCAATAACAATAAGCCACATAGGTTTCCAAATACTATTTCTTTCTTGATCTCTGACAACAATCTGGAGTAAAGTAAAGGGGTGATTGTTCATTTTATAGTTTTTAGTTCCTCTCATTAACATCTGTTTCCATCCCGAAATAGTCACTGTTAATTGACGACCTTTTTTCGTTGTAAAGGGAACATGATGAACTTCATCAGGTTCAGTCCAAGTTTGGTCATCTTTAAGGTCAAATTTATCCCCATACCAACGGGGATGTCCCGAAGTTTTGGCTTGATTTGGGTCCCGAATAAATTGACGATAAAAAACTCGGTCACTTCTAACTCTTGTAATAGTAACTACGTCTTCATGCTTAACTTGTTCCCCAATAAAATCTTTTTGGCTGTAGTCACTATCAGCCACTAAGACAGATAATTTATCAGAAAATAAAGAACTTTGCCAGATTTTTTTTAGTTGTTGATTGCCTTGATTTACTCCTTTATGTTTAGAGGGGACTCGCTCTCCTGATAAGGGGACAGCCCAAGGGACTTTTTCTGTGTCTATTTGGTCAGGTAAAGCGCAGACAACGAAATAACAATGTCCAATATTAATGGGTTTATTTCCCTTAATTGGATTGGGGTAATGAATAAAGGTTTTATCCGCTAACGTTTCGGCAAACGGTCGTGGACAGGGAGTTGTGTCAATACCAAATAAGTTATAATGTTTTGAAGTGGGAGGAATTGTTCTCGATACCGCTGAAAATAAAGTCTCAATTATCTGTTCATAATTAGGGTCAGTTTGAGTGGGTAAAAACTCTTGAATTCCTCTATATAAACTGTTATAATCTCTTCTAAATAAAGGATTGAGAGACAATTCAACGACTGAGTGAGCTTGTTGGTTACTGGAGAGGGCATCGAGTAATTCTATAATAGTTTCTTTTCTAGCTTTTAGTCCTTGGAAGAGGTTAGACCTCCACACCAGGAATTCCTCGACAGACGTAGCCGTTTCATTTTTGGTCATTTTTAAAATTTATTACCTTATAAATTAGCGGAATATATACGCTAACGTCAAAAGAGGTTGTTTGTTACAGTTAAGGCTAATGTCATCACATTCCGAACTTAAGACCAGTCAAGATGTCCACCTGAGAGCCAAACAAATTAAGAGTCTAATTCGCTCTCTTAAACAGAAAATAAAGAAAATTGAACGGGAAGGGGAAGTAGCACCAGCTAATTGTCATATTATTCGTTATCAGGTTAATGGAAAGGGAACAATCTACTGGTATTATAAACTACAGGCTGCTGAATCAATTTTTCCTATGGCCACTAATAATGAGAAAAAAACCAAATATAAATATTTAGGACGAGCCGGAAGTTCTGCTCATATTGATGCTGTAGAAAAACTCACTAGAAGAAATCTCATTGATGAATTAGAACGAGTCATTCAATCTCTAACTGAAAGCTACTTAGGGTTTGCTGAAAAAGTTTCTCCAAAATTTATGCCACTTTTGACCAAGAATTTTCTGACAAATCAATAAGTTTTAGTACATAAAAATTGTTTAAAGTATAATCAAAATTAATGAAAGGCGGTTTGATGAGTTCTCCTGTTCTATTATTGGTAAATAAGGACAAAAAAAGCGACAAAAACTGCCTCAGAAGTTTAGAAAGATTGACAACTAAAAATGTAATAGCAATAGATGTAATGGAGGTTTCAGGGAGTTTTGTCATCACGAGATTTAGGCTAAATCTTCGTTTAGCTTGTCCAAACTTTCCCTCAATAGCATTACGGAAGCATTCATCGGAGTGGGCTTGTTTCTTTTCTTCTTCACTGACATTTTTCGGAGGTCTTCCTAACTTCGGACCACTGATTCTTATCCCTCTTTCCTTACACCAATTTCTGTTTTCCCTAGTTCGATAAATTTTATCTACATGGACGGATTCGGGATAATAGCCAAACGTTTCTTTATACTTTTCTACTGTTCTTAAAATACAGGTACCAGCCATGGG
>NZ_AADV02000190.1 GCF_000167195.1 Crocosphaera watsonii WH 8501
GAGGACCCGTCCTCTTAGTGCGCTTCCCCCGCCCTTCTCCCTGCTTCAATTCTCGCTGCCTTACCTGAAATTGGATAAGGAGGGGTTCCCCCTTCACCAGCCGATATTAATCTTGGGCATCATTAGAAAGATGTTAAGCTACCTTAGGAAATTTCGGGCGGACACTTCTTCGGCATATAGGGCGCAGGTTGCAGAAAGACCCTTCTGTGAACGTTTAAGTATGGATGGTAAACCAACTGTGGAAATAAGAGAATATTCACGTGGCGGACAAACCAGAGGTTAAATCAAACTCAAGATCATGATATGGGAACTAAAGAAAATACGTTCCTTGTGGGATTGTAGATGAAGATACAGGGCAACTTTATGTAACTTTTGGAAGTTCTTATAAAACGAGTGATTTCATGGTAGATAACTTGGAGCAATGGTGGACAAGTCTGAGTATAACTGAAAAGCAGCAACTAGAGAACATCCAAATTAAAGTTGATAATGGAGCAGAAAATAGTGGAATAAGAAGGCAATTTTTGAAGAGAATGGTAGAGTTTGCCGACCAAACTAAGAAATCTATTCAATTACTATATTTTCCTCCTTATCACAGTAAATATAATCCCATAGAAAGATGTTGGGGAATTTTAGAGAGGCATTGGAACGGAACACTTCTGAGAAATGCTCAAACGATGTTAGCTTGGGTAAAAACTATGACATGGAAAGGCTTAAATCCGATAGTTAAGTTAAGTAAAAAAGTTTATCAAAAAGGCATTTCTTTAACGAAAAAAGAGATGAAGGAAATTGAGAAACGTTTAGAACGTAATCCTCACTTACCTAAATGGGATATTTTGATTAGACCCAGTTAGTCTAAAAAGTTAATAAGAGTGTAAAATTAAGTGAATTTCCTTTTTAAAAATAGTCAAAGCTAATTTAAAAGTTAGCGTATTTCTTTCTTTTAGATAGGGAGGTTTTTGTTCGCGGAAAGTATCCGCGAACAACTTTTTATTTTTCCCTTTTCGCTTATTTGAGATGTTCTACAAACAGATTCTGAGAATGGGTGGGAAACTTTTTCTTGGAAATCACCTAATGGCCCTTCAGGCGAAGCAGAAGGCAGGGGGCAACCCACCCCTAACCCCTCCCAGGAGGGGAATAGGAGGGGAACTGGAGGGGAACAGGAGGGAATATTTTTATACCAATTTCCTAAAGTCCGACTACACATCCGGTGTAGGGGTCAACGGCGGTTGACCCCTACTACCAAAAAAATATAGTTTTCCTAATGCACCCTACTTAATATTTTGTTTAGGAACAGTCTCTAAGTTTATGAAAATGGTATCATAAATGTTATCTTATAAAGCAGAGATGGTGGGAATTAAGGTAATTATTACTGAAGAATCTTATACATCGAAAGCTTCGTTTCTGGATAATGACCCCCTTCCTGTTTATCAAAAAGGTCAAAAAAATCAAGTAATTTTTTCTGGGAAAAGAGTAAATAAGAACTGGAGACAAATAGTAATTATTACTATTACAGCAAGTATTAGTGGTTTTGTTTGTTGGGTGCTTAGAGGAGGAACCATTAAACCTTAGATTAACCTAATTTAATATTTTTCATTAATTCACCCAAAAAATCTTTCTTTGTGTAGGGTGTAAACGGGGACTTTGCTCCTCCATAACTTTATTAACTTTATGTGGATCAAAATTATGTCGAAAATTATCCCTTAACTGAGACACTCGTTTTTCTGTTTCTTCTACTTCTACTCTAATCTCTTTTAACTGCGCTTGTTGTGACCATTGATAGGGAATTAATTTGAATAAGCTAACCAGGGCTACAAGGGATAAAATGCCGTTAATTGCTAATTTAACGCTGATTTCTGTGGCTAACCATTGATGCTCTGAGTTGGGGGTAGAAACGGCTTGACGACGAGAACGACGCTGTCTAGACATGGACATAGGTTAAACAGATAACTTTTCTATACTAAGCCATTCACCCCAAACAAAAACCTTAAATCATTGTTTCTGTGGGGGTGAATAGGTATCTGTTTTATTAAACGAAGTCGTTACTTATAAAGTTCCGTAGCTAGGCGAAAAGCAAGAACTCCAGGAACTAAGGCAACAACTAAAGCAACTAAAACTTGGGTATCTGATAACATTGATGGTGATCTCCTATAACAGGGTTGGTTTTACTATTACTGTGCATCATTATCGTCACTTTGTGAAACATTTTGTTACCGAAGTTAACATGACACCTACTTTTTTCCTGATAACCTGCTTCTACTTGTTTTTTGAGATCATCAGGTAGCAAATTTGGATTATCCTGCATTTGCTTGACGATGGTGTACTTAGCGATTTTCATTCCAGCCACAAACTCGGCACTACTACGCACAAGGGCAGCAAATTGATCCCCGTTAACTTCTTCTGATTTTACCTGTTCATCTGTTAGGTAAACCTTGCGATGAGAATCCTTATAATGTTTTCTAGAATACCAGGAAAAATTGGTACAAAACTTAATAAAAAACCCCCGTCATTTATGGGGCAGATGGGGAGATGGGGAGACTTGGGGAGAGAAAACAAATATTCACTCCTCCCCTGCCCCCTTTTGACTAAAGAGTGAGCAGCAAAACGGAATAAAACGTAATTAATCGTAATATTACGCCTGTCTTTTGGTTACTTTTCAGTTTGAGTGAGTTGAAGTCATCACAAATGAGGGGCATTCTGCTTCAAATCTATCTAAACTACTAAGGTTTAACTCTTAACCTTTGCTCCGCTTTTGCTCTGTTGAACCCTTTCCAAAAGCGAAGGAATATTGTTACCAATATTCTACCTATTAAAATGCCTCCCCTACTAAGGTGAAGAATTACCTCATGAGAAGCAACCTGCGAGGCATCTTAATACGTTTATTCTGCCAAGTATTTTCTTTCCTGTCAAGAAAGAACTGAGTGTCTGATTTATTCCATTTAACGGGTAAATGCTACTAATTTTTGCTACTAGATGGTTAGACCTTCTTTGCGAACCATAAGGACAGGACAATTTGCTTTAACCCTAATATAATCTGATAGAGACGTTCCTAAGAGGCGATCCAAGTCCGGTATTGCTTTGGCGATGGAAGGACGGCGATCGGGTGATCCCAACAACAACAAGTCCACGTTGTATTCTTCTACCAAACTACAGATTTTTTCAGCAGGCCGCCCCCCTGTGACAGCACAACGATAAGGAATACCCATTCTTTTAACTTTTGTCGCTGCTTCTGAGACAATGGGGTTATTCTCCATTTCTGCTTTTGAGAGAGGCAGTAACTCTGCTTTAATATCGGGGTTAACTCTACCGAGAATTAATTCTGCTTCTTTATAGTCTCGCAAGAGATACAAAGCTAAGTCTAGGGCATATTGGGAAGCAGGAGACTTATCGAGGGCAACCATTACCCGTTTAATCTTCTTGACATAAACATCATCCCTAACCAATAACATCGGGTGGTTGCTCAGTTGGAAGACGTATTGACTAACAGATTGGTTTAAGATGGCTTGGAGACGTTTTAAACCCCGTGAACCCATAATAATTAAATCAGCGTTGAGCTCATCGGCAACCTCACAAACTGTGTCTTTGGGGTCCCCTTGACGTAGCATGGTGGAGACACGGCTGGGGTCTAATTTGAGGTTTTCCAGGGTGCTGGCCACCAATTTCCCTCCCTCTTCCCATTTCTCGCTGATTCCCGTGGTGGTAATCTGGGGAGGGACAACGTGCAGAATATTCAAGGCTGCTCGTTGAATAGCAGGAAGATCCATCAACACTTCCAGCATTTCTTGGCTCTTTCCTTTTCCTGATTCAGTATATAAGATTTTTTCGAGCATGGATTGAATCTCAATTATTAACCATGATTAACTGTCTATTACTATTAGAATACTGCTATTTTTTCCCATTATGTCTAACATTTTATTAAGCTCGAATGGTCTCTGATAGCTCCACCCCCCTTAAGTTAGTTTGTTCTAGATTTGTCCCTATTAAATTTGCCCCCCGTAAGTTCGCTCCTTCTAGGTTGACTCCTTCTAGGTTGGCATAACTGAGGTTAGCATAACTTAAGTTTGCTCCCTGTAAACTCGCCCCTTGTAGGTTGGCCTGGGCTAAATTACACCACCTTAAATCCAAGCGATCTCCTTTAATTTCTTGTAGGTTAGCATGGACAAAATAACTATCATATAAATGGCCTTGAATCAATTGTGCCTGAGATAAATTAGCCCGATAAAAATAAGCCCCCTGTAATTCGGCTTCGTATAAACTAGCTTGGGAAAGATTGGCTTCACAAAAGTTAGTTTCTTCTCCACAAGCTTCGCTTAAATTAGTACGATTGAGTTGAGCTTGACTAAAATCAGCTTTTTGTATTTGACTATTTCTTAGGGATGTTCCGATTAAATTAGCTTGGCACAGTTGAGCTTGTCTTAAGTTAGTTTTTCGTAAATTAGTCCCCATTAAGTTAGTTTGTTTGAGGTTGGCATAACTGAGATTAGCTGCGTTTAAATTTGCCTGGTTTAGCTCTGCTTTTTCTAAGTTTGCTCGGCTTAAATTTACTTTTTCTAAATTAGCTTTACTTAAATTTACTCCGTATAAATTAACCTTTTCCAGATTCTTTGCTCTTAAATCAATTTCTTGTAAATCTGGACTGATTTGAGGGTTGTTTCTGCGCCACATTGTCCATATTTTTTCTTTTTCTAAGAGGGCTAAATGTTCTTGATTGGCCATAATTATTCTCAGGCTTTTATTTTTCTTTACGAATAGTTTACCAAATTATGGTAACAATTTACTTTTTTAGATAGATATTAACTATATATTTTCAGGTTAAAGGGATATGCTAAGATAATAAAGATAGAGATTGTCGTGACAATTATTTGAGGAAAATTAACAATAATTATGTATAGTGTTGCCAAATGGTCAGTAGAAGATTATCACAAAATGATTGAAGCAGGAATCTTAAGCGATCGCAGTGTAGAATTAATTGCAGGAGAAATACTACAAATGAGTCCAGAGGGTCCGATCCACACTTCAATAAATCATATCACTGTCGCTTATCTCCGTTCTATTTTAGGAGAGCAAGCTGTTGTTAGGGAAGCACACCCTATTACTTTAACCGACTCAGAACCAGAACCAGATATTGCTGTTGTTCGTTCTCCTTATACATTATATCTAAATCATCATCCTTACCCAGAAGATATTTATTGGTTAGCTGAAATTGCTGATAGCACTTTATCCAAAGATTTAGGCATAAAAAAAACAATTTATGCTAGTGCTAATATTCAAGAGTATTGGGTAATTGCCCTCAAATCAAAAACCTTAAAAGTCTTCCAAGATCCTCAAAATAATGATTATAAAATCAAAAAAGAGTATAATAGTGGTTTCGTTGCTCCCTTATCTTTTCCTAACCTGAAAATTTCCGTCAATACTCTCTTAGGAAACCCCAGATAAGTCATGAACAAAAAACCTAATTATTACAATCATAACGGATTTTTAATGCCGATGGGTTTTCCCATTGAAGGGTTTACTTCTGCACTCCAATATCAGGCACAAGAATCAGATATTTTCCTTGTTACCTATCCTAAATGTGGTACAACTTGGACACAATATATTCTCTGGTTAATGCAGCATCAAGGGGAACCTTTATCCCCATCAGAAAAATTAGAAACTTATATCCCTCATTTAGAAGAAGTAGGAAAAGAAACCGTAGAAAAACTACCTAAACCAAGAGTCATTAAAACCCATTTACCTTATAATTTAACTCCTTATAATCCACAAGCTAAATATATTTATGTTGCTAGGAATCCTTTTGATTGTTTGGTATCATTTTATCATCATACTAGGGGATTTGTTCAACATTACGATTTTACTGATGGAACTTTTGATGACTTTTTTGAATGCTTTATAAGGGGAAAAGTTGACTTTGGTGACTATTTTGATAATTTAGTTCCTTGGTATGAACACAAAGACGATCCCAATGTTTTATTTTTCACCTACGAAACCATGAAAGCTGATCTAAAATCCATTATCATAAAAATAGGTAACTTTCTAGGTAATAAATATTTATATACTGTGGAGAATGAGAGTATTATTAACAAAATAATTGTTAATAGTTCATTACAAAAGATGAAAAAAGATCAACAACGTTGGTCTAGTAAACGTCCTGAAAATATGCCCTCTTTTGTTCGTAAGGGGAAAGTAGGATCATGGAAAGATTACTTTTCACCTGAACAGAAGCAAAGATTAACAGAAAAGTTTATCATGAAAACTGCTGGAACTGGTTTAGAAAATCTCTGGTTAGATTAAGCTCAATAGAGCAAATAGACTATTCTCAACTTCTGTAAAATGTGGTATAAAAATGAAAATATAATTTTGCCCTATCCCTTGCAACGGGAAATAGAAAATTAAGATGTCTCAATACCCATTCATAATTTCACCAGTTAATGAGGAAGAAGCTCAAAGTCTTCCCGAATTTATCAAAAAAAATAGTAGCCAACTACACAAACAATTAGAAGAGTCGGGTGCTTTATTATTTCGTGGTTTCTCAGTCAAAGATGCAGAAAGTTTTGAAAAAGTATCAAAAGCCGGAACCCCAAACTTATTGGAAAATACAGGTGGAGGTTCTCCCCGTACCCTAATCCAAGGAAAAGTTTATACATCAACAGAATATTCAGAAGATCAATGGATTCCCTTACACTGTGAACAATCATACTTTTCATCGATGCCAAATTATATTTGGTTTTTTTGTTTGATTCCTCCAAAAGAACAAGGACAGTAATTGCTCACCGCAATAAAGAATCTGTCTTGACAACATAAAGGTAAAATCGGGGATTTTTATGTATAGTGGGGGTTATGACCACAAATGCTACCATTGATTCAAAGCTAGTTAGAGCTATCGCCGATGAACAGTTGGCGAACAATGTCTTCATGATTGAGTGGCTAGTCAAGGCACAACAACAGTTATCTCTTCAACAAAGACTGATTGACCAGCAACAACAACAAATCTCTACACAACAGCAAGAAATTGAAAAATTGAAAGAAGAGAGAGATAAGCTAAAAAACCGTAACTCAAAAAACAGTTCAGTCCCCCCATCATCAGACCCACTAAAAAAGCCTTCTGACAAAAAGAAACGCAAAAAAGGATTTAAACGCGGACCAAAATATGACCACCCAGGGAAGACCCGTAATGGTTTTGGTCAGCCCGATAAGATAGTCCCTTTAGAACTAGAAAACTGTCCTGTTTGTGGGGGTTCAGTGGAACGAGATGAAGTAGTTCCCGAAAAAGTCCAGCAAGTGGCTGAAGTAGTAGACCAACCCATAGAAATCAGGGAATATCGTCGCGGATTCTATAAATGTCCTAGTTGTGGATGGTCAGATTACAGTCCTGTTCCATTGGGAGTTAAAGAAGGCTTCCGTTATGGGGCGCGATTAAGTAGCATCGTGGGCTGGCTTGGCTATGGGGGTAATCTTACATGGCGAAACAGGAACAGTGG
>NZ_AADV02000189.1 GCF_000167195.1 Crocosphaera watsonii WH 8501
GGTGGTGGTCCGTTGTAGGCGAATACCCACTAGACGGGCGATTTCAACTGACGTAACATGAAGCCAATCAGTCCGAAAGCTCCGTGAAGGGCAACGAATGACCATAAGCCACCGATTTGACACCAACGGGTGAAGTCTCCTTGTGCTTCAGGTCCCCAGAGGAACAGTAAGGAGTGTCCGAAGGCGTTAGCGGGGGAAGAAACCGCTACGGTTAAGAAGTTACATCCTTCTAGGTAAGAACTTGCTAAACCGTGGGTGTACCAGGAGGTAACAAAGGTGGTTCCTGTTAGCCAACCACCGAGGGCCATGTAGGCGCAGGGAAATAGTAATATCCCAGACCAACCAACGAATACGAAACGGTCGCGTTTTAACCAGTCATCGATGACATCAAACCATCCTCTTTCTGGTGCGCGTCCGACTGCAATAGTCATAGAATCCAATCCTCTTGCTTAACTGAAATCAATGGCAAGATTTCTTAACGTTTGTTTTATCTAGTTTAGGTCATATTGTCCCACTATTTTGATGTGAGACTAGACCCAGAGAACGCCTATCAGGTTGACTGTATGGGCGAAATCCGTAAGGTATGCCTAGATCCAAAACACCAACACCAGAATCTGAGTTAGGGGATCATTAACATTTCTTAAACTAGCACAACTTTCTGATTCTCGTGGGAGTAACCCCTAAGTTTCAGGCAGAGTGCCTTGTTGCTATCTTTAGACTATTATTAGCAAAAAATTTACAAATTGACACATCTCGTCTCATAATTTCTTAGAGATTTTGACCAGATTCAGAATCATCATATAGCTAGAATGTACTTCTGACAAGGGTTTTACCCTCTATGGCTAATTTATCCCCTTTGGCTAAAATAAAATTCATTCTAAAAATACAGTTTAATTCCCACCCTCAGTAGATGGATTTTTTCTATAGTATCTGAGAGTGTTAATCTAGGATTTTCTATGGTACTTTCTCGGAGCAATCAAAACCAACCAGTACAAGTGGCTAAATATGTCCCTAAACGCTCAGAAGTGAAACGACTTGAAATCGAGCAGAAAAAAAATGTCATGCTCTTAGTTGAAAATATGATGGAGAGGGAAGAAGCCACATTTAAGATGGTTATTGATAGTCTTTACGACGTTGGCTCTCTTAATTTAATTAATAAAAAAAATCCTTTAAAATTTCTCAAGTCTCTACTAAGATTAGTTGTAAAACTAGCAAAAACTATTTTTCACTCTATTGCTTTTTATTGGGTGAAAAACAATACCCCTGAATTAATCACTAATTGGTTAATTGGTAAAATTATGATTTCTACTAAACATAAAAAAAGACCTATGAAATCAAATAAAAAATTAGCAAAAAATGCTCAGCAGAAAAAAGTACAGAAAAAAAAGAAAGTAAAAAGAAATAAGCACTCTAAGAGGACTAAAAGCTCTGCCAAAGTTGTCCAATATTTTCCCAAGCTTTCAGAGGCTCAAAAACTAGAAATAGAACAGAAAAAAAATATCATGCTCTTACTTGAAAACCTAATGGAACGAGAGGAAGCAACCTTTAAGATGATTATTGATTGTCTTTATGATATGGGTTCCCTCAATTTAATCAATCAAAAAGTTTCTATGCGTCCTCTCAATCGAGTTACGAAATTAATTGCTAGATTATCTAAACCTAGTTTTCGAGCGATCGCCTTTTATTGGGTGAAAAAGAACACCCCTGAATTAATTACAGACTGGTTACTACGTAAGGTTAGATTCTAAGTAGAAAAGTCTTATAGTAAACCCCGAAACTCACGTTGATAAGCTCTATTATCTAGTCCATCTCCCTGATAGGCAATATCAGGGTTAACCGCTTGACTTAGGGCTTGAACCCTTTGGGAAGTGGCTGGGTGCGTACTTAAAAAAGCAGGGGGCGCTCCGCCACTTTGGAGCAATTTTTTCATAAAGGTAATCATACCAATGGGCGCATATCCAGCTTTTCTTAAGTTTTGTAAACCTATTCGATCCGCTTCTAGTTCAGCTTCTCGACTGCGAGGAAGATTAAAGCCTAGTTGTACCCCAATGTTAACAATATTATTTTCACTCAATCCAGTGGCCGACATTAACCCTTGAGAAATGGCAACATTCCGCATTTGCTTAATAGAATGACGTTGGGTAATATGGGCAATTTCATGACCAATAACACTGGCTAATTCTGCTTCATTTTCAGCCGCAGCAATTAACCCTGTATTCACATAGGCAAACCCCCCCATAGTAGCAAAGGCATTAATAGAATTATCTTGAAGAACTTGGAAAGTAAAAGGTAGATTCGGACGACTACTATTTTGTGCTAATCGTTGACCAATACGATCAACTCTTTGAGTTAAGGTTTGATTTCGAGAAATACGAAACTGCCCACTTCTGATTAACTCATCGTTGATTTGCCTTCCATATTTAACTTCTTGAGAGTCCGATAAATTGGATAATTGAATGACTTGTACCCCCTGATATATCCAATTTAGCCACGATTGACCATAACTCGGTTGTGGGGAAGTGATAATAATACTGCTACTGATCAAAATAGCTAGTAGGCCATAAATTAAACGACTACGATAAGGATGTTTCAACTTCATCTTCAATAATAGAGAATAACTTTAGTTTCTTCATTGATTTTCATTATAACCATAGTTTTTATTTTTTAAACTCTTCAGTTGTTACAGATAATAAATTGTCTATTGATTTCTCTTTATTTCTACTTATTTCTACTTATTTCCACTTATTTCTACTATTAAGTTAAGATGACGGAATAAATTTCCCTCAGATTTCTATTACCGTCATCTTCAAATTCTAAACATCCAATAAAGATTCAAATTCACAGCGTAAAGCTTCAATTTCTCCTACCCTAGCAACAATCACTGTGTCCAAATCACTGGGATTAAAATTATTTTGCCAATAACGTACTTGATCTTCATTTTTTAGCCAAAAATTAACAATACTTCCGACAACATCATCCCAATCCCAATCTGGGTTTTTAGGAATATTGTCAACAGATTCAATAAAGCTATCAAGGCTACATTGATAACTACCTAAATAGGCTGAGCCACGATTTTTATTCTGTTCAATTTGTTGTTGATAATTAAAAAAGGTTAAAACGGAAGCTGTACCGATAATGTCAAAAAAGTAGTTCATAATCTGTTTTGTTTTTTTATTTTTAACAGTTCTATTCACTAATAGAGAGCCTAATAGTAAAGGGTTTGATTTAGCACTTAAACCTTATGAGTGCTAAACAAAAAAGGATTAATTTACAGAGCATGATAACCAATATCAATGGGGAAAACTGTTAATAATCAAGTTTTGATAATATTTCTTAACAATTTCTTAATTAAGAGACGAAAAGGTAAAAATAATAAGATCCTAAGTTTTTCGAGTTAAACGGCTGTGATTATTCATAATGGGGGTAGCAGATATTGTAGAAAATAGTCAATTAATTATCATGCCGGTTGCATTAGTAGAACAAAACTGGTTTCGTTGGGCAATTTCATTAATTTTAGGATTTCCCTTAATTATGATTATCTTAAATGAAATTATTGTCCGACTTCGCCAAGAAGAAAAACCATTAATAGCCACCATTATTATTTTTAGAAATTTGGTTTTTCCTTTGGTAGCTTTATTATTTTTATTTACAAGAGTTTTAGAAATACCAGAAGAAACTACTATTATTAGGTTGGTAAAAACTTTAGTGTGGATCGGCATGATTCATGCCATGCTTTCGGCATTTAAAGTCTTGATTTTTGATCAAGCAGTTTCAGGAAGTTGGCAAGAAAGGGTTCCAGATGTATTGTTGGACTTAATTCGCTTTTTTCTCGTTGCTTGTATTACTGCGGTTATTCTTTCTACCGTCTGGAAAATAGATTTAGGCGCACTTTTAACCGCTTTTGGGGTGGGTTCATTGGTGATTGGTTTAGCCTTGCAAGACACATTAAAAAATCTCTTTTCGGGTATTTTATTATTATTTGAACGTCCTTTTGCTTTGGGGGACTGGTTACAAGTAGGGGAGACGATAGGCAAAGTAATTAAGTAACTGCTCACCGCAACAAAAAAGTCTTATTGAAAAGCACTACAAACAACATCAGTTGAGTCAACAAAAATATAAGCCCTGTGATTTAGCGTAAAATTTAAGCTAATTTATTACGGCTATTTTAATGACTAACATTCCCAGAATCAAGTCTTTTTAAAACCTCAAATAAAAACAACAATATGAGAAAAAAAAGAATAGTAAGATAGTTTTTTGTTAGCGGAGATTATCCGCTAATCCTGTGTATTTTTGTGCAGAGAGATAGGGCGATCAAGAAAAATCTATCCCCCATCGGCTCCGGAGCCTTTTACATCTCTAATCCTGGGGGACTCCGACCAGCTAATGAAAATAATTCGCATAATTGGACAATGGCATTTTGCCCCTGTAATCTCATGGTCTCTAAAAAACTGAACATTTGGGTGACTAACTCTGCACCCCAGTCGCTTCTTGCCCCCCCACTTACTTTGCGGTGAATGACAATGGGACGTAAAGCTCTCTCAGCATCATTATTATCTGGTTTGACTTCAGGATAAGTTAGAAAGGTGAACCACTCTTCCCAATGACGTTTGAGACGGTTAATCAATCTTTGTGCATCATAAGGCCATCCTTTTTTGGGAGTTGCTTTAAAAATCTTTTGCAGTGAGTTCTCGACTTCTGTTCTTTTGGAGCCTAAGTCTTCAAGGGTTAAATTTCGAGCATGATAATGACGATAATGGATACGGGCGGTTGCTAAAACTTGCTGTACATCGGCAGCAAATTCTCGATTCGCTTGAAAACGACTGGTTTTAAGGGACTCTAACTCTCGTTCTAAATGTGCCAGACATTTCTGTTTGGCCATCGCACTTTGTCTAAAGTAGGCACTATAGCAGTCACTGGTGAGGATGCCCTTAAAATCTGCTCCTAACAATTTCTCGACTTCTGCGGAGCTTCTAGTGGGAGCCAACATCAACACACAGACCTCATTTGATGTGGCTACCCAAACCCAATACTTGATGCCATCGATGCAATAACTGGTTTCGTCAACACATCGGATTCCTGGCTGCTGGATGTACTTTAACCACTGTTGAGTCAAGGGTTCTAAACTTTCTTGAAACCATTTGTGCATTTTGGCAAGGCTCCCTTGAGAAATGGGAATGCCAAAGACATACTCTATAAAATGTTCCTGTTTACGCCATGTAAGATTACCCCCATAGCCAAGCCAGCCCACGATGCTACTTAATCGCGCCCCATAACGGAATCCTTCTTTAACTCCCAATGGAACAGGACTGTAATCTGACCATCCACAACTAGGACATTTATAGAATCCGCGACGATATTCCCTGATTTCTATGGGTTGGTCTACTACTTCAGCCACTTGCTGGACTTTTTCGGGAACTACTTCATCTCGTTCCACTGAACCCCCACAAACAGGACAGTTTTCTAGTTCTAAAGGGACTATCTTATCGGGCTGACCAAAACCATTACGGGTCTTCCCTGGGTGGTCATATTTTGGTCCGCGTTTAAATCCTTTTTTGCGTTTCTTTTTGTCAGAAGGCTTTTTTAGTTGGTCTGATGATGGGGGGACTGAACTGTTTTTTGAGTTACGGTTTTTTAGCTTATCTCTCTCTTCTTTCAATTTTTCAATTTCTTGCTGTTGTGTAGAGATTTGTTGTTGTTGCTGGTCAATCAGTCTTTGTTGAAGAGATAACTGTTGTTGTGCCTTGACTAGCCACTCAATCATGAAGACATTCTTCGCCAACTGTTCATCGGCGATAGCTCTAACTAGTGCAGCTTGGCGAAAGTAATCCACCAGATTTTTACAGAAACTTTCGTGACTAGCCACGACAATGTGTTTCAATGAAACTAACGGAAGAATCTCGAAGTTGATGTCCATGATAAAAGCATTGCCAATTAACCTCTCCAACCTACAGAAAACAGTACTCCAACAAATAGTGAGAGGGACAACAAACCCCTATCGCCTTGTTAGACGAGCCAAGCTAATCTTAGCCGCAGCATCAGGAGAGAGCAATAGTTCGATTAGTCGAAGATTAGAATTAGACCGAGTACAAGTGCGTCAGTGGCGATCGCGATGGTTTGAGGAGAGAGAAAAACTGAGTGCCGCCGAAGAACAACAGGTAACGGAGAAAGCATTAATGGTCTTGATCAAAGGAATTTTAAGCGATCGCCCAAGACCTGGAACAACAAAATCCTTTACGGTCGAACAAGTAGTCCAGATTGTAGAGATCGCTTGTGAAGAATGTGAAAAATCAGACAGACCAGTGAGCCATTGGACACCTTCAGAGTTGGCGGATGAAGCCATAAAAAGAGGAATTGTCGAAAAGATTTCCCCCCGTAGTGTGGGGCGTTTTTAAAAAAGAAGCGACATTACAACCACATCTCGTTCGTTACTGGTTAAATGCCAAAATTGATGATCCCTTAAAATTTAAAAAGCAAGTCAAATATATCTGTGAACTTCATCAAGAAGCTAAAACTTTGTTAGAACAAGGAATTCATTTAATTAGTACAGATGAAATGACAGGGATTCAAGCTCTTGAGAGATTATTTCCGAACAAAAGAATCAAGCCTAAACAAGTAGAAAAAATCGAATTTGAATATGAAAGACACGGAACTTTAAGCTTGATTGCGAACTGGGATGTGGCAAGAGGAAAAGTTGTTAGTCCCTCTATTGGACCGACAAGAACAGAACAAGATTTTTCTGAACATATCCAGAGAACGATTAAGATTGATGAAAAAGCAGAATGGATTTTTATTGTAGATAAACTCAACACTCATAAATCGGAAAGCTTAGTCAAATTAGTAGCAGAAAGCTGTGGAATTACTATTGATTTGGGGAGAAAAGGAAAGGAGGGGATTTTGCAATCTATGGACAGCAGAGCAGATTTTTTATCAGATGAATCTCATCGAATTCGCTTTGTTTATATTCCCAAACATACATCGTGGCTTAATCAAATTGAGTATTGGTTTTCGATCTTAGTCAGGCGTTTACTCAAAAGAATTACTGTCCGTTCAACTGAAGAACTATCCCAAAAAATTCTCAATTTTATTGATTACTTTAATCAACATTTTGCTAAGCCGTTCGTTTGGAAATTTAAGGGCTTTAAAGATCATAAGTGACTGGTGGATTATTTTTGCTAAGCTGCACTAGCTCACCATGAGGCAATCAAAGAGGTTATCAAAGCTCATAAGAAAGCCCCACAAGCAGCATTAATCGCAAGATTAAACCCCATAATTCGAGGATGGTGCAATTACTACCGAACTGTTGCAAGTAAGGAAACGTTCTCATCCGAAGACTTAATATTATGGAATATGCTGAGAGCCTGGACAATTAGCAGGAAAAAGAAGACACCATTAACTGATGCTCTCAGGAAATATTTCTCACACGGAAAACACAGATTTTGGACGTTCCAAACGCAGGGATTGGTACCGAGCTCGATTGTATCCCCC
>NZ_AADV02000188.1 GCF_000167195.1 Crocosphaera watsonii WH 8501
GTGGACGGATGACCGGTACCGAAACCTTAGGATGTATAGAAGACTTATTCAAGCTGGGGCTCGTATGGAAAATCTGAGTAAAAGACAGAAAAATTGTCTAGAGACTATCAAAAAAGTTTATGAACAACAACAGTCGATGTGGGAGAATAAGACCCAGAGTGTTCCTCAAAGAATTGTAAGTTTAACTCAACGGCATATTCGTCCAATAGTGAGGGGAAAAGCAGGAAAACCAATAGAGTTTGGAGCTAAACTCTCAGTAAGCTGTGTAGATAACTATGTGTTTCTAGAAAAAATAAGTTGGGAAAACTTCAATGAATCTTGTCATTTAAAAGAACAAGTAGAAAAGTATAAAGAAACGTTTGGCTATTATCCCGAATCCGTCCATGTAGATAAAATTTATCGAACTAGGGAAAACAGAAATTGGTGTAAGGAAAGAGG
Source organism: Crocosphaera watsonii WH 8501 (assembly GCF_000167195.1). Taxonomy (GTDB): domain Bacteria; phylum Cyanobacteriota; class Cyanobacteriia; order Cyanobacteriales; family Microcystaceae; genus Crocosphaera; species Crocosphaera watsonii. Next base: position 439 of record NZ_AADV02000188.1, read on the forward strand.
GATAAGAATCAGTGGTCCGAAGTTAGGAAGACCTCCGAAAAATGTCAGTGAAGAAGAAAAGAAACAAGCCCACTCCGATGAATGCTTCCGTAATGCTATTGAGGGAAAGTTTGGACAAGCTAAACGAAGATTTAGCCTAAATCTCGTGATGACAAAACTCCCTGAAACCTCCATTACATCTATTGCTATTACATTTTTAGTTGTCAATCTTTCTAAACTTCTGAGGCAGTTTTTGTCGCTTTTTTTGTCCTTATTTACTAATAATAGAACAGGGGAACTCATCAAACCGCCTTTCATTAATTTTGATTATACTTTAAACAATTTTTATGTACTAAAACTTATTGATTTGTCAGAAAATTCTTGGTCAAAAGTGGCATAAATTTTGGAGAAACTTTTTCAGCAAACCCTAATTATTATGGACTTTCCACAAAAAACAGAATGGATAATCTTAGAAAGATACGGTGAAACAACAGAAACTATACCAGAACTTGATGAACTTCAGAATGTTAGAGAAAAACTAACCGAGCGTTATAATGGACTTAACAAGCTATTATTAAGTATTTTAGAAATTCAGCCACGGCCTCCAGAAGATATGGTAAATTTGCTAGTAAAGACCATTGAAAGGGGACAAGCAACTATTGATTCTGCTGAAGCTAGTATTCAAGAAGTTAAAAAAAATTGGAGTTTATAATGAATGAATCTTTTTCTGTTCCTGATGAAAAATTAAGACAAGAAAGTGTTAAAAATTTACAACAAGTACAAAAAAAACTAGACCTTTTTGGTTTAGAAATTGAAGAAGTTTTAGGAATAGCAAATGCTAAACTTTTGCGCCAACGTAGAAAATGTCTAGAAAACTCGGTTAACAATTCAATTAATTGATATGATATAATAAAAAAACTTTTGGTTATTAATCAACTATGGTAAAAACTTCAACCTTTCAGCAAGCGATTGAAACAGTAGAAAAACTATCATTAGAAGAACAACAGATGTTAATTGACACTATCCAGAAAAGATTGCATCAACAACGTAGAGCAGTTCTATCACAGGAAATAACAGAAATTCGCCAAGAAGTTACCGAAGGAAAAGTAAAATTTGGCTCAGTTGGTGACTTTTTAGAAGAACTAGATCAACCATGAAAATTGCTTGGAAACCTCAATCATTGCGAGCTTTTAAAAGAAAGAATGATACGTAAAAACCCAGCGTTTAGACCACTCATTGAAAAAACAGTCCGTCAGTTAGCAGAAGATCCGTTTCATCCCAGTTTACGCACTCATAAATTAAAAGGTGACTTATCAAATGTATGGTCATGTTCAATTGATTATAGTAACCGTGTTTTATTTGAATTTATAGAAGATCCTGAACAACAAAAACAGGCGATTTCGTTATTAAATTTAGGTTCTCACGATGAAGTCTATTAGTCAAATCGCCTATCTTGTCCGTTAGGTTAAGGAAAAAAACCCAATGATCATAATTTTGTAATGTATCCCATAAATCTTGAGGCAATATTTCGGGTTAAAATGGAAATAAAATAGACAATCTAGAAGCAATCAAATGCAGTTTATCGATCGCGCAGAAATCGAAGTAGAAGGGGGCAAAGGAGGGGATGGGATAATCGCCTTCCGACGGGAGAAATATGTTCCGGCAGGAGGCCCCGCAGGAGGAAACGGAGGTAAAGGAGGATCGGTTATCCTGCAAGCAGAAGGCAACCTACAAACTCTGTTAGACTTTCGTTATGCCCGTCGTTTCAAAGCAGATAATGGTAAACGAGGAGGCCCTAATAACTGTACAGGGGCTATGGGTAAAGACATAATAATTGAGGTTCCCTGTGGTACAGTAATTTACGACCTGGAAACACAGGAAATGTTAGGGGACTTAGTGGAGCAGGGACAAACCCTCTGCGTTGCTGAGGGAGGAAAAGGAGGGTTAGGGAATAAACACTTTTTGAGCAACAAAAATCGCGCTCCAGAATACGCTTTACCTGGTTTGGAAGGGGAACTACGTAACCTCAGATTAGAGTTAAAGTTACTGGCTGAGGTGGGTATTATTGGTTTACCCAACGCAGGAAAATCCACGTTAATCGCCTCTTTATCGGCCGCTCGTCCTAAGATAGCTGACTATCCTTTTACTACTTTGGTTCCCAACTTAGGAGTGGTTAGAAAACCCACAGGAGACGGAACAGTATTTGCTGATATTCCTGGTTTAATCGCAGGTGCCCACGAAGGTGTAGGGTTAGGCCACGAATTTTTACGCCATATCGAACGGACTCGTCTTTTGTTACACTTAGTAGATGTGACATCAGATGATCCGCTCCAAGATTATGAAGTGATTCAACAAGAATTAAACGCTTATGGACGAGGGTTATGCGATCGTCCCCAAATAATTGCTTTAAATAAAGTTGATGCTTGTGATCAAGAAACGTTAAAATTAATTAAAGAGGAGTTGCAACCGTTGAGTGATTCTCCCGTTTTCACTATTTCTGCTGTGACCAAAACTGGGGTTGCGGAACTGTTACAAGCTATCTGGAATCGTTTGGAACAAGTAAACCTTAACGACGAAAATAGCTCTTCCCAGTTAGTCGGTACCAGAAGAGAGCTATCACTTTAACACTGATATAACACTGATATAACACACACATCGCCCCATGGCGATCTATTTATTGGTAGAGTAAAAAGTCTACTAAAAAAGTTCCTGCTAAGATCAAAAAGAGTGAAATAAGTTCCATGGGGTTGCTCCTGCTCAAACTAAACGAAAGACATTTATTATTTTTGTGATCAGCTAGTGCGATCTCACTTATACACCATATAGTATAAAAATTTCCATCTCCGTGCTTCCCCCAGGTAGCTCACCCATTTGGGTTATTTGTTTTACGGGTAATTACTGAAAGATTATGATGAATAGTAACACCGTCAGTTTATCTGCACCTCTCAATTTAGATATTGATTTAACTGACGAGCAGTTTTTTCAGCTTTGTCAAAATAACCGTGATTTGAGATTTGAACGCACTGCAACCGGAAAATTAATTATAATGCCACCTACAGGAAGCGAAACAAGCGAGCGTAACGCTGAGTTAACCTATCAATTAAGAGCTTGGAGTCGTCAAAGTAAGTTAGGGAAATCTTTTGATTCTTCCGGGGGGTTTAAGCTCCCTAATGGTGCAGAGCGATCGCCGGATGCTTCTTGGATACATAAAGATCGGTGGAATAGTTTAACTCCTGCTGAAAAAGAAAAATTTGCGCCTTTATGTCCTGATTTTGTGGCTGAATTAATGTCTCCTAGCGACTCTCTCGAAAAAACACGCCTAAAAATGCAAGAATATATGGAGAATGGTGCAAGGTTAGGATGGTTAATTAATCGAAGACAAAAACAAGTAGAAATTTATCGCCCTGATCAGGAAGTAGAAATTTTACAAAATCCACAATTTTTATCAGGAGAAACGATTTTACCAGATTTTACTTTGGATTTGACAGATATTTGGTAAAAGAAGTTACCTTACTTTTGATTCGGTTTAAATTTTAGCTTTGAGTTGTTAGTATTAGATGATCATCAGAGCAAAAATAAGGGCCAAATAAATGTCTGACACATTATACAATAGGTTAAAGAAGAAATTTAAAGTTGTTATTCCTAACGACTGGAGTAACAAACAAAAAGGTGATTTTTGGGAGAAAGTTGTAGCCGATTTATTTCGTCAACAGGGATGGAAGGTAAGGGAAAATATATCTATTACGGGAATGCAGATTGATGTTCTTATTAAAAACGATGTTGAGGAAATAGGATTAGTAGAGTGCAAATTTCATCAAGAAAAAATTGATGCTGATGTTATTGACAAACTGATAGGAAAAACTAACCGAAAAAAGCCAAATTTTCTTATTTATTATCTACATCTGAACTTAATTCAACTGCAAACGGAATTGTTTCAGAGTATAACAATACAGAGCAATCTGTCAAACTTAGATGTTGGTGTGGAGAACAATTAGTTGAAAAATTTAGGAATATTTATAATTTTAATATACCAAATCTTGATCTTGCTCAAGAAAATATCGGTGATATTAAGACTATTACTTTGCTACTGAATCAAAGTAAAGAATTTTATTGGATTGCAGAAGAAATTTCTAGTCAAGGAAGTCCTTGCCGTGCAATTATATTTTCAGCTTCATCTAACTTTTCTGGATCTAAATTGACTCTTCAAGAATGGAAAGATTACTTTGTAGAATATCAACTTGAATGGTCTAAACTTGAAATTGTTGATAGCTCTAATCTTACTAGGAGTTACGCATTGACAAATTAACTTAAATATGAGTAGCTTTAAAGAGAGACAACGATCGCTAATTATTAGAGTCATTAAAATTGACGTAATAATAACAATAACTAATCTATAAATTAGGCTGATAATTTCAAATTTATTTGCTCTAAAATAAAATTCCGATTAACTTCAATAGACAATTCTCTTTGGAGTTGATACCAATTATCAATTAACTCATTAGCTCTCATTAATTCAAGTTTAATAAAAGCCCGTAAAGAACTAAAGAAATGGGTCAATATAGCTTCTGATTTTCTGACTATAAATTTATTGATACCACATAATTGTTTGAGCGCACGATGGTAACATTCAATAATCCAATGAGTTGTTTTCAACAAAGTAAATAGAGTTTTATCTGTTTCTCTTAAGTCTTTATTTTCTTTGTCAAATAAAATATAAAAACGAAGCATCCCGTTTTTGAAATGTTTCTTAAATACTTTAACTTCGCCAAACTCTTTTAAGTAAACAATTGTCCCATTTTCCTCTATTTCTAAGCTTTCAACGGATTGATATTGTCCTTTAACGATTGATACTTGTCGATTTTTAGCTATTCCTATCATGAAACCTAATTCTTGTTTTTTCAAAAATTTAAGGTTCTCTTTAGATGAATACCAACTATCACCAGTTACATAAATTGGCCTCAGTCCCCAAGCTAAAACTTCCGATAGCATCATCCGAAAATAATCATTTTTAGACAGATTATCTTCTTTATCATAAAGTCGATAATTTAGAGGGACTGAAATTCCATTAGGGTCAGTATATAATAAAGTAACTAAATTAATTCCTTTGATAGTTTTATGTTTATTTCCTGACCAGAAATAACCAATAAATTTACTTAATTTAGGATTACTATAAAGTTTTTCAATGACTGTATCATCAATACTTAAGGTTCCCCCACATCAGTTCAATGTGCTGTTTAAATTCATTGAATAAATCAACAGGTTTATAGCTTTCTCTTAATAAAAAACGGTTAACACTATCATGAGATAAATCCTCAAATATCTCGGATAAACGATTACAACCCGAATATTTGGATTCAGCAATTAAATAGTAAGTATAGAGTTCTAAATGACATTTAGCCGTTGATTTCTTCGTTATAGTTCGGATATCTACCTCCAGTTCTTATAATCCTCTCTATTTTATCAGTTTTTTGCTTTTTGTTAACAGCGATCGCTTTCTCTGTTTGGACTATGCACATTGTAAACCATCTGTCAATGCGTAACTCCTAGATGAAACCCTTGAAGATGAAACCCTTGAAGATCAAACGCCTCCTCCTTCTACCACTCCCCCACAACAATCTATCCCTCCCAAACAGCTAGATCTTTTTGCGATAATGCAGGAAGATAAGCCCGATTCTTCTCCCTCTCCCAAACTTTCTCACTGGGAGCAGATTTATTCTGACTTACTCCAGCAACAACGTTATAATAACTACTCTGTTGGTTGGATTTACTATCAACTTAAAGAACTCAATCCTCCCCTATCTATCTGGCAAAAATACGGACATCTTCGGAGTTATCATCCAAAATGGGCTAATCATCAATTTGAGTCTCTTAACCCCCCTTCACCCCTTTCTCCTGAAATACTTCAACAAATCTGGCTGCAAGTTCTTCAAGAATTACCTATGTTGACTCAAGCTTTACTGAAAACTCATGGTCATTTTAAAGCACTCCATACCCACTGGGCTACCATCGAAGTTAAAAAGCCTGTTTTGTTGAGGGTTTGCGAGCATAAAAGAGACCAAATTGAATCCGCTTTGACTCATGTTTTTCAACATCCTATTCATGTCCAATTTACTGTTCCTCCTTCTCCGAAAATCATTGGTCGCCCTATTGTCACTAATGAGGATGACCTTGATTTTTGATTTCAATAATGGACAATGGACAATATATAATGACCTCTCCTTAATTAATTGTTAATTGTTAATTATTAATTGTTAATTGATAATATTTTGCCCCTGATGCTAGTCCTTTTGTTCAATAATATAGGGAAATTCTCCTGTATTAATACTAAACCATTCCTTTTGTAAAATACGATTTTCTGGGCTAAGAATAGTTAAATTAACTAATTTTTTAAATTCGGTATTTTCTTGGGGTAAAATACACCCATACAATTCTCTAGTAATGGGTTGAGAGGGTAATAAAACGAAGTCTCCTACACTACCAACCTGTTGAACAATTTCTCCTAATAGCAAAATACCATCACTAACAACGGCTTTCACTTCATCTTGTTTGAGTTTTTTTACCCCTTCTTCTCTGCTTTTAATATCTTTCCACTTGGCTAAGGGATAGATTTGAGGAATAATTTCTTGAGTAGTAGTTCCTGGTAAAAAAGCGATGGGAATATCCGTTAAGTTGCCGTTATAATCAAACTTAGGTGCATCTTCTAATTTTACTAAAAACTGCGCCCCTGTCATAAAAAAGGGAACAGAAAAATCAACCTCACGGGGTGACAAGCCCGTTAAAACCCTGATTGAAAGAGGGTTTCAGCCGTAGCGATCGCTCTATAAATTGTCAAAAACTAGAGGGCTTATTGAGAATAAACAATAATGATAATCATTCTTGCCGTGTGTGTGGGGGGGAGGACGGTGTAACCGTCCTCCCTACCCAACAGGGTTTGATGCTCAAAATCAACCCCTTGGGCAATATTAGTATTGATGACCTAATAGAAATTGGTTTCAGTTGGATAGTACAGTTCTGAAATAAATCATCTACCAGTGGTAATTTAATGTCCCCATAACAGAGGGGAATTAAGGCGTCTG
>NZ_AADV02000187.1 GCF_000167195.1 Crocosphaera watsonii WH 8501
CAGGGGATCCCCGACCCTGATGTTAAATGCCTAAATCCGTAGGGTATTTGATGTCTGCTGGCGCACAAGTCGCATCTAAAATTAGTTTACCTTTATTTTTTATTTTTTCTCCTTTTTCTTGGAGACAATCCTTTTTTTTTACTTCTTTATCACTCTTGTCTATTTCTCTCTTTACTATTTTTTTATTGATTTTGTTTATCAATTCTCCATCAATTCTTTTCCTAAAATGAACTAGCATTGAAGATTCCAGTGGTGGCTCTTGTTGATAACAATTTAAACCTATAAAGTATTGTAGATAGGGATTTTCTCTAATCTGTTCTATAGTTTCTCTATCACTTGTTCCTAATTTTTCCTTAATAATTAATGTCCCTAATGCCATTCTAAATAGTTTGGCTGGTGCACCTTTTTCTGCTGAAAAAAGTTTAGCATATTCTTCCTCAAAATCATCCCAAGGTATCAACTCTGCCATGATTACCCAACGATTATTGGGGGACAATTTGCCCTCGAAAGGTAATTCAAATTTTTCTGGGGGCGGTAAAGGTTGCCCCTCTTTTCGATACATTTGTTCTTGACCAACAACTGGGAGGTGTTTCTACCAATTATAGCGGTTTGTAGCCGACAAAGCTGATCTTTTTTGCGATCGCGAATATGGGTGTAACCTTTTAAAGAATAGGGTTTTGCTTTTATTCAGCAAACCCTACTTAATTGGGTAATCTTTTACAAACATAACTATATATTATTTAAGGTCAAAAGTCAAAAGTAAATATATGCTAGTATTTTTGTATTTACTGGGAATTTTGATTAACAAAAAAAATGATAATAAATGAGCAACGGAAACTGTGCCAATATATGATTCAGTCTAGTTTAGGAGTCACTCCGTACTGAATTATTAAGTAGGGTTTGCTGAAAAAGTTTCTCCAAAATTTATGCCACTTTTGACCAAGAATTTTCTGACAAATCAATAAGTTTTAGTACATAAAAATTATTTAAAGTATAATCAAAATTAATGAAAGGCGGTTTGATGAGTTCCCCTGTTCTATTATTAGTAAATAAGGACAAAAAAAGCGACAAAAACTGCCTCAGAAGTTTAGAAAGATTGACAACTAAAAATGTAATAGCAATAGATGTAATGGAGGTTTCAGGGAGTTTTGTCATCACGAGATTTAGGCTAAATCTTCGTTTAGCTTGTCCAAACTTTCCCTCAATAGCATTACGGAAGCATTCATCGGAGTGGGCTTGTTTCTTTTCTTCTTCACTGACATTTTTCGGAGGTCTTCCTAACTTCGGACCACTGATTCTTATCCCTCTTTCCTTACACCAATTTCTGTTTTCCCTAGTTCGATAAATTTTATCTACATGGACGGATTCGGGATAATAGCCAAACGTTTCTTTATACTTTTCTACTTGTTCTTTTAAATGACAAGATTCATTGAAGTTTTCCCAACTTATTTTGTATAGAAACACATAGTTATCTACACAGCTTACTGAGAGTTTAGCTCCAAACTCTATTGGTTTTCCTGCTTTTCCCCTCACTATTGGACGAATATGCCGTTGAGTTAAACTTACAATTCTTTGAGGAACACTCTGGGTCTTATTCTCCCACATTGACTGTTGTTGTTCATAAACTTTTTTGATAGTCTCTAGACAATTTTTCTGTCTTTTACTCAGATTTTCCAGGGAAGCCCCAGCTTGAATTAAGTCTTCTATATTTCCTAAATTTTTCTTAAGGTATTTTAACTGTTTCCCGATAGCTTTTCTTCTTTCTTGATAAGATACTTTTCGTTTTTTAGCTACTTTTAAGTATTCCTTTCTAGCAATTTTTCTAGAAGTTCTCGGCTTTTTTCTCAATTTTACTCTTAATGGTTTATAAAGATTATCTATTATTCTTTCTGTCTCAATTCTGGCTTGATTTAATATGCCTAAATCCGTTGGGTATTTGATGTCTGCTGGCGCACAAGTCGCATCTAAAATTAGTTTACCTTTATTTTTTATTTTTTCTCCTTTTTCTTGGAGACAATCCTTTTTTTTTACTTCTTTATCACTCTTGTCTATTTCTCTCTTTACTATTTTTTTATTGATTTTGTTTATCAATTCTCCATCAATTCTTTTCCTAAAATGAACTAGCATTGAAGATTCCAGTGGTGGCTCTTGTTGATAACAATTTAAACCTATAAAGTATTGTAGATAGGGATTTTCTCTAATCTGTTCTATAGTTTCTCTATCACTTGTTCCTAATTTTTCCTTAATAATTAATGTCCCTAATGCCATTCTAAATAGTTTGGCTGGTGCACCTTTTTCTGCTGAAAAAAGTTTAGCATATTCTTCCTCAAAATCATCCCAAGGTATCAACTCTGCCATGATTACCCAACGATTATTGGGGGACAATTTGCCCTCGAAAGGTAATTCAAATTTTTCTGGGGGCGGTAAAGGTTGCCCCTCTTTTCGATACATTTGTTCTTGACCAACAACTGGGAGGTGTTTCTACCAATTATAGCGGTTTGTAGCCGACAAAGCTGATCTTTTTTGCGATCGCGAATATGGGTGTAACCTTTTAAAGAATAGGGTTTTGCTTTTATTCAGCAAACCCTATTTATATTAACCTCCCTGAAGAATTTAACAACAATTTAGTCTCTGATTCTCCTGCTTTTTGTAAACATTTACCCATTTCATAGCTACCTAAAGCAATTAGTCCCCATTGACTTAAGAGAGAAAACATAACTGACATTATGCTTAACATTTCTAGATTATCATAAGAAGCAACCACACTAAAAATAGTAAATAACCAAGGAGTTACAGCTTTATTGGGATCAAGTTGTAAAATGGCAAATATCAAAGGAGGAATAAACATTAAAACACCAATTACTCCAGTCGCAATCAAGGTAGGTTTAGGCAGTTTAAACAAGAGAATTCGTTGACCTATCACTGCATAAATTATTAAGAGATTCAGAGTAATAAATAGTGCTAATAAAACACCAAAAGGATGATCTAGGGGTGCTATCAATGCTGTGGGGATAAGATAGGCAAACATAATAGCTACATTGAGAGCGATCGCTAGGGGTGAGGGGCTTTTTTCTCCTAAAATTAAATCTCGGACGAGAGAACGGGAATTTTCGGTACTTTCGTGACGATATCTTGCCCAATCATATAAAGTTTGACGATGGGGACTTAAGGCCACCATTAGTAAACAAGCAAAACCAATAATGAACATTTGTAAGATAATAATATTCGCAAAAATATGGTCTTCTATGTCTCCCCAGCGGCCTGATTGAAAGATAAATCCTGTGGTAATAATAATAAAACTAGCTGATATACCATAACTATTTACCTTACTGAGCCATGTTGCGTTAGGATTACGAAAACGTCGGTTTAATGCTTGATTTATCCAATAAATCCAAAGCCCATAATTAGCAAAGATGAAACTAATTCCTAAGAATGAATTCTGCCAAAATTGTTTACCATACCAAGCAAATTGCTCTAGGGTTTCGTAATCAATATCTGCTGTTTTAACAGGAATATAAGTGGACTCAACCAGATAAGCTAGAATTGTCCCTGGATAAAACAACATTAGCCAATCAAAAGGGGTGTGGGAAATAAAATCATGGGAAGAGAAAAGAACACTTGTTGTGATAAAGAGAAACATTAAAACCAGTCCACTGCATAGAAAAGCTTGAAATCCTCCTAACCCCGAACTCACTAAACCAAAAAGTAATGAAAGGCTATAGAAAAATGCACAACTAATAATAATACCTAAATAATAGGCTAAAATTAGACTAGGTGAAATACGTGCTTGAATTCCAGCTATTAAGTGTAGGGGACATAAAATGGCAGATAAAAAGTAGATAATAGAAGGAACACCCAGAATTTTCCCTAAGAGAATATTTTGAGAAGAATGGGGACTTAAACGGATAAAGTTTAGGGTTCCTCTATTTTCCTCTTTAGATAAATCAGCTATCAGTAAATAGGCTCCGGCTGTTAATAAAATAAATAAACCAATGACGCTAAGAACTTTGAAAATATCTAACCACCAAAGTTGCCAGTTAATAACCCAATTTCCTAGTAAATCCTTAATACATGATAACCTATAACTGCTATACCTTCCTGGTGAATTAGCTGTACAATAACGACTACTTTGGGGTGATGTAATGCTATCCATGGGGAGTTGTGCATCAAAAGCTAATAGTAATAAAAATTGAATACCAAAAGCAATAACAGCAGCGATAGATAAATTACGAACTTTAAAGCGTCCTTTTAATTCTCTGATTAGTTGGGGATTCCAGTCCCCAATTTTATCTATATAGGTGACAAGCATTGGCTTTTTTCTCCTAGATTTGTGGTTTAGTAAGTAACATCAATTATGATGCTTGTTTGTGACCTAAATTAAGGAAGATAGACTCTAAATCTTCCTGAGTACAATGAAAGTCTGCAATAGGAATTCCTTGATGAACGAGATGTTTTAATAATTCGGCACTTTCTTCATCTCCTCCTGAAAAATTAACCCGTAAACTGTTTTTTTGAGAGAGAATCTCCCATTCTTCTACTTGAGAAAAGCCTTTTAATTCTTGTTCTAGTTTGGTTAAATCTCCTAATGTTTTGATGATAATTTGTTGATGGGATAATCTTTCGTATAGTTCCTTGAGTGAGGTACTTTCTACTAAAAATCCTAGTTCCATAATACCAACAGAAGTACATAATTCTACTAAATCACTGAGAACATGGGAAGAAATTAAAACCGTCATCCCAACATTTTGCAAGGTTTTGACCACTTCTCTAAACTGCATTCTCGCAATGGGATCTAAACCGGAAACTGGTTCATCTAATAGTAATAAAAGGGGATCGTGTAAAATAGTTCTAGCTAAGCTTAGTCTTTGTTTCATCCCCCGTGAAAGGGTTTTGATATTGCTGTCTTGTTTACTGGTTAATTGGACTAACTCTAGAACTTCTTGAAGACGACGACGACGATGGGGTAATCTTAGATGATATAGTCTAGCAAAATAATCTAAATAATCCCAAACATTGAGGTCTTCATATAAGGGAAAATCATCTGGAAGGTAGCCCAATTTTTGTTTGAGACGGGGGTGACTACTATCCCTTAATAAGCGATCGCCATAAATATGAATTTCTCCTGCTGTGGGTTCTTCAACTGCGGCCAACATTCGGATCAAGGTGGTTTTCCCTGCACCGTTGGGGCCAATCAATCCGTAAACTTCTCCAGACTCTACCTCCAATTCTAGCTTATTGACCGCAATATGGCGTTCAAATTGCTTGGTGAGGTTAGATGTTGCGATCGCTAGTTCTGAGACCATCATAGTTCAGTTATCAGTAAACTTTGAATTTTTAGCATTACTATCATCGATATAGTTAGCTTAGCTTTTATCCGATAAAACGACCACACTAAAGATGACAGTTAAAAAATTGACTATTTCAACTAATACACATTTCTGTAGAGGTTAACCCCTACAATATAAACATCTCTGGTTTTAGTCTGTTAAAAATAAAGTAATACTAATTTTTGTAAAAAATTATTGACTTTTTCAGATTAATCCCCAAGAGTTCTAAAGAGTATTTTAAAATTGAATCATTGAACGTTGACATTTTCGCTTCGATTTGAATAATTATTAATAACCAATTAGACCATAGTTATAGACAAATATTAAGCGGAAGAGACGGCATGAGCTTAATAGGAGAAGATAGTGATGAAAGAGCGACATTTTTTTACCAATTATCTCAAAAATCAGCGCGACTTTGAAGGCATAAGTTTACACCAAGCGGACTTACAAGGATTGAATCTACAACGGATTAATTTAACCCGTGCGGACTTAAGTGGTGCTAATCTCAAATATACAGATTTGAGTGGTGCTTGTTTAGCGCAAGCTAACTTAACCAATGTGGATTTAACCAAAGCTCATTTAGTGGGAGCTAACTTAACAGAAATTAACCTCATTGGTGCAGATTTGAGTGGTGCAGATTTAACTGGGGTTGACTTGACCAATGCTGACTTACGTTGTGCTAATTTAAACAATGTTAATCTCAGTAAAGCTAGATTGCAGAGGTTCATTTAGATGGGGCAGATTTAAGCGGTGCTAAGCTTTGCGGTGCCACTATTGTTAACGCCGATTTGAGTGTTGCTGACACCCAAGAAATCTGTTTAGAAGGCAGTCAACAATGTGAATTAGACGAAACCTTATCCGCACATTCCCCTCATTGGGTGAGTTGGTCCGGTTAATTTTAAATGATAAAAAAATTTCTAAGTCTCTTGTTAGAAAACAAGGGCTTTTTTTAGGCAATATAAAGTTTACAAATCCTGATCTGTAAACTACCCTAACTTACTAAGAAGATAGATTCCAAAGAATTTTAACAATTTTATCAATAATTTTTCAGAAAATTCTTCTATTTACTTAGACCATTTACGTCGTGAAATTTTGTTTGCTAATGCACCGACCATTAAAATACCAAATATAGAACTAGGTTCAGGCACCGACATAGCAGAGAAATTGTCAATCGTTCCGTTATTTATGTCATTTCCTTGGGGTAAGAACCCATCGCTAATATCTGTAGAAATACCCGTAACTCCTGGGGCTAATGGATCATTGTCAAAAAATGATATTTCTGACAATAGATTAGTGCTGGTTTCGTCAAATAAACTTCCCGTTAGTTCATTCCCAATAACTGTAAACTCAGCAAAATAGGTTGTATTTTGATCAAGTGCAACAGATTCCTGTACCAAAGGAGTATCAATAACCCCTCCAACTATTTTACGTAACAATATCTGATCGGTTTCAAAATCAATTCCAAATGAGTAAGTATCAAAAGTGTCCAAATTCGTCCTAGCCAATAATAAAAATCGGTCATTAGTATCCCCATCAGAATTTAACTCAGCAGAAACTTTGACATTTGCAAAACTTATATTAGGATTCAAAAGAGAGCTAGTAGCTGCCCCACCATTTTCTGCTGAGGTATTATTTTTATCGCCCAGTCGTAAAACATTGTTGCCATTAGGTAATGTTTCTAGGAGTTACGCATTGACAGATGGTTTACAATGTGCATAGTCCAAACAGAGAAAGCTATCGCTGTTAACAAAAAGCAAAAAACTGATAAAATAGAGAGGATTATAAGAACTGGAGGTAGATATCCGAACTATAACGAAGAAATCAACGGCTAAATGTCATTTAGAACTCTATACTTACTATTTAATTGCTGAATCCAAATATTCGGGTTGTAATCGTTTATCCGAGATATTTGAGGATTTATCTCATGATAGTGTTAACCGTTTTTTATTAAGAGAAAGCTATAAACCTGTTGATTTATTCAATGAATTTAAACAGCACATTGAACTGAGTGGGGGAACCTTAAGTATTGATGATACAGTCATTGAAAAACTTTATAGTAATCCTAAATTAAGTAAATTTATTGGTTATTTCTGGTCAGGAAATAAACATAAAACTATCAAAGGAATTAATTTAGTTACTTTATTATATACTGACCCTAATGGAATTTCAGTCCCTCTAAATTATCGACTTTATGATAAAGAAGATAATCTGTCTAAAAATGATTATTTTCGGATGATGCTATCGGAAGTTTTAGCTTGGGGACTGAG
>NZ_AADV02000186.1 GCF_000167195.1 Crocosphaera watsonii WH 8501
CGTGAGGTTTAGATGATTGGGCAGATTATGGTGAATTTATTTTTGAGCGTAATTTTATTAATGCCATTAGTTCAGTAAATTTCTCTATTAGTTAAATATCTGTTGTCGTTNTGCTTCATACAAGATTAATGCTGTCGCAATGGCAACATTTAATGATTCGATGCCTTCACTTAAAGGAATACTAACAATTTCATTAGCTAGAGAGACCAAGGAATCTGATAATCCTGAGCCTTCATTACCCAATAAAATTAAGGTAGGTTTTGTTAACTGTAAGTGCCAGTATGTTTGAGTAGTATTAGGCAAAGTTGCCACAATATTAAACCCATTATTTTTATATTTCTCCACTATCCTTTTTAAGTCTGAACTGATAAATATAGGAACTTGAAACCAAGCACCAGCAGAAGCTCTTAATACTTTTGGGTGATCAACATCAACACTATCATCACTCAACCAAATCCCATCAATTCCAGTTGCAGCAGCCGTGCGAATAATCGTTCCTAAATTGCCAGGATCTTGCAATCTTTCTATCACTAATCCTAATCTAAAATCTGTAATTTCCCCTTCGGTAAATGGTTCAAACAAAGCGGTTGCTACCACACCATCAGGGTTAATTGTGGTGGTCATAGCAGTCAAAACCTCAAGGGAAACTAACTCTAACCGTTGCACTTTCTTAGATACATTTTCCCACAATTGCGGATAACGGGTGCGCCATTGCTCCGTATAACATAAGGTCATCAAGGAACAATTTGCCTCATAAGCCGTCTCCACCAGATGAGTGCCCTCCAAAAGTAACAGACCTTCTTCTCGTCTCCCTTTAGTGCGATGTAGCTTGCGAATCTGCTTAATTAAAGGATTACGAATACTTGTGATCATTTAAACCAGTAAAGGTGCGATGGTGGATGCGGAACTCGGGACTTGAACCCGAAAGTCCTTAAGGACACTAGAATCTGAATCTAGCGCGTCTACCAATTCCGCCAGTCCCGCATTTCTGTTTCCAGCTTATCACAATATCATGACTTAAACTATTAGTCAATTTCTTGAGAAAGTCTTAAATCCTTAACAGAAGAGAGATAAAAAAGGAACTTTAGCTAGACTTTTTTATTCATTCAAGTTACATTGAAAGCGAATTTGCACCAAAACTATACAAGATTAGTAGTTTTGGAATTTATACCTGTAAAACACTCTTATATACCGATCTATGACAACCCATTTAGAAGAACAACAATCAGTATTAGAAATTCAAGGACAAACCCCTTTAAAGGGTGAAGTGAATATCAGCGGGGCAAAAAACTCCGCTTTAGTTTTAATGGCCGGTGCCATCCTTTGCTCAGAAGATTGTCGCTTAAGAAATCTCCCTTCTTTGGTTGATATTGAGCGCATGACCCAAATTTTAGCAGCTATTGGGGTCAAGTTGCATAGAGATGGTGATGTGATTGACATTAATGCTCAGGATATTGGACAGGATCAAGCTCCTTACGAGTTAGTCTCTCAACTCCGTGCCAGTTTCTTTGTTATTGGTCCATTGCTGGCTCGTTTAGGTATGACTCGTGTTCCTTTACCGGGGGGTTGTGCTATTGGTGCAAGACCGGTGGATCTCCATGTACGAGGGTTACAGGCCATGGGTGCAGATGTTCGCATTGAACATGGTGTTGTCCATGCTTGTGTTAAAGGAAGTCGTCAACGACTACAGGGGGCGAAAATTTATTTAGATTGTCCCAGTGTTGGGGCAACAGAAACTATTATGATGGCGGCGACTTTAGCAGAAGGAGAAACCATCATTGAAAATGCGGCGCAAGAGCCTGAAATTATCGATCTGGCAAACTTCTGTCGTTCTATGGGAGCCATAATTAAAGGTGCAGGAACCAATAAAATTGTTATTTCTGGAGTAGAACGTTTGCACAGTACGGACTATTCTGTGATTCCCGATCGCATCGAAGCTGGAACCCTCTTAATAGCTGGAGCCATCACCCAGTCGGAAATCAGCCTTAGCCCCGTGTTTCCTGAACATTTAGCCTCTGTGATTGCTAAATTACGGGAAGTAGGTCCCCAGGTAGTGACTGAAGGAAGCGATCGCTTAAGATTGATTCCTGCTCCCTTAAGAGCAACGGACATCGAAACCTTACCTTTTCCTGGGTTTCCCACGGATATGCAAGCACAATTTATGGCTTTATTAACCTTAAGCGAAGGTAGTAGTATGGTCACAGAAACGGTGTTTGAAAATCGTCTGCGCCATGTAGCTGAGTTGCAACGCATGGGAGCAAATATCCGAGTTAAAGGGAATATTGCCTTAGTGAATGGGGTTCCTTTTCTTTCTGGTGCGCCAGTTATGGCCACTGACTTACGCGCTTCTGCTGCCTTAGTCTTAGCTGGTTTAGCAGCGCAAGGAAAAACCATTGTCCAAGGATTACACCATCTCGATCGCGGTTACGATAACCTAGAAGGAAAATTACGCAAATTAGGGGCTAATATTCGCCGTGTTCAAGGGGTTGATCAGCCTCATACCTCGAAAGTACCATAAACACCGGTAGATAAAACCAAACCGGAAGATGTTTATACTGTAGGGGTCAACGGCCGTTGACCCCTACGTAGGTGACTAACATAAATTGCTATGAATCAGAAACAGAAAAACAATTTTCTTATTATTGGTGGAGGAATTTGTGGTTTAATTGCTGCTAATGTACTCAAAAATAACGGTATTAAAAGCACTATTCTTGATAAGGGGCGAGGAATTGGCGGGCGTTTAGCAACACGCCGTATTCGTCACTCAGAGGAGACAATAGGGGTTTTTGACTATGGTATGCAGTTTTTTGCTGTTGAGGATGCTACGGTGCAAAAATGGCTGGCTCAATGGTTGGCTGAGGGTGTTGTCACAGAGTATTCCCACCAAGATATTGATCCTGAAACATCCTATTATCGAGGTGTTGAGAGTAATCGTAGTTTAGGGCAATACTTAGCAAAAGACTTGGATATTAATCTACAAACCAGAGCTATAAACATTAAAAGCAGTGATTCTGGTTGGACGGTGGCAACGGAAAATGGACAATCTTTCCAGGGCGATCGCCTAATTCTAACTGCTCCTATTCCTCAATTTTTAACCTTACTAGAAAATTCTGGGATTGCTTTACCTTCTTTGATAAAATCTCGTCTTGAACAAGTGGTTTATCATCCTCGCATTACTATTTTAGCCTTGCTCGAAGAGTTAAGTTTAATTCCTGCTTCGGGATGGTTAAAACTTGATGATTCTTGTCTTGCTAGTATTGCTTGTAATCATAAAAAAGGGATTTCTCCCCAAGGGTTTGCTGTTACAATACATTCTACTCCCGAATTTAGTCATGATCATTGGCAGACGGATGATGGGATAATTGCCGAAAAATTGTTTAACTTGGCTTCAACTTGGTTAGGTTCAAAAGTGATTAATTATCAAGTCCATCGATGGCGTTACAGTCACCCAAAAACCGTCTATGGAGAGTCATTTTTAGCCCTAGATAACCCTGGTTCCTTAATTCTTGCCGGGGATGCCTTTTCCTTAACACCCGCTCCCAATCTTCATTTAACCTTGGAAAAAGCGATTTTATCAGGAATTAAAGCAGCAGAATATTACGGGGGTGTGTAGGGGTTAACGGCCGTTAACCCCTACTAACAGAAATTGGTATTAATTGAGTTAATCTAAAGGATTCAAAAAAATCATCTCCCAAGTAACATAAGTTCCCACGGGACTCCATAATAAATAGGGTAACAATAAAAACACCGATTCCCGTGAGATTGGCCACAGGAAAACTGCAAGAATTAAACCCCAAAAAAAACCAGTTGCACCGATGATTGTACCTGCTCGTAAACTACGCAGTTTACACATAACAGGAGTGTAGGCCATAACCAAAACTTCTAATAATAAATAACCGGCCATAAATAGCCAAGTTTCCGTAGTTCCTGGTTTTTTAATCCACAGTTGATAAGCTGAATAAACCCCACAAATAAAAACGAATATCCAAATAAAAGGTATCGCCCATTCAAAGGTTAGCCATTGGGGACGACGTAAACGGTTAAACCAACCGTAATCACTCTTAAAAATGCTGTTAATCGAAACTGCGATTAATAGAGTAATGCTTGCGATAATTATTAGGGGAGAAATCATAAATTCCCTGAACTGAACAGCCTTTCAAAGAAATCGCTCCATTGCTCATAATTGTACCACAAAAATTCACTTGCTCTAAAACAGCAGAATCTAAGCGAGAATGTGTTAAATTTGCTCCTGCTAAATTAGCCCCTTTGAGGTTAGCATAGTTGAAGTTGGTTTCTTGCAAATTCGCTTCCATGAGTTGAGCATCAACTAACCATGCTCCTTGTAGATTACTTTGTTTTAAATTGCTTTTTTGGAGATTAACCCTATGTAGAAAAGTGGGCCATTCTTGATAGGTTGATAGATCAGCTTGTTCTAAGTTTGCTCCTTCTAAGTTAGAATTACATAGCTTACTTCCCTTTAATAAAGCTTTACTAAGATTAGCATTTTTGAGCGTACTTTTTCCCAGATTTGCATTAACAAGATTAGCTCCTTCTAAGGTAGCTTCTTCCAAATTACTTTTGGATAAGTTGGCTTCAAATAAATTAGCTTTGGTGAGATTTGCTTGTTTTAGCTGTGCTTCTGTTAACCTTGTTTGTTGTAAATTGGCATTCTTGAGATTCGCTTTATTGAGGTTAGTTTGATGAAGATTAGCTTGTTTCAAGTTTGCATTTTCTAGATTAACTCCTTCTAAATCTAACTGTTGTAAATCTGCATTTTCTAGAAAACAACCAACACATTCTCTTGCTATTAATAACCTAGTTTTTACGTCAGATTTAGAAGTGTTCATGAATGACAAAGCAATGGTCAACAGGAGTAGAGTGATTAGGACTTTCATCTTTATTGTTCCTGCTTCCTTAAACTTTCAGTTTGCTTTGAGTCTGGCTTATTTTAGCCCAAAGTTCCCTACTACATTCTATCTAGTGCAGCTTGGCGAAAGTAATCCACCAGATTTTTACAGAAACTTTCGTGACTAGCCACGACAATGTGTTTCAATGAAACTAACGGAAGAATCTCGAAGTTGATGTCCATGATAAAAGCATTGCCAATTAACCTCTCCAACCTACAGAAAACAGTACTCCAACAAATAGTGAGAGGGACAACAAACCCCTATCGCCTTGTTAGACGAGCCAAGCTAATCTTAGCCGCAGCATCAGGAGAGAGCAATAGTTCGATTATTCGAAGATTAGAATTAGACCGAGTACAAGTGCGTCAGTGGCGATCGCGATGGTTTGAGGAGAGAGAAAAACTGAGTGCCGCCGAAGAACAACAGGTAACGGAGAAAGCATTAATGGTCTTGATCAAAGGAATTTTAAGCGATCGCCCAAGACCTGGAACAACAAAATCCTTTACGGTCGAACAAGTAGTCCAGATTGTAGCGGTCGCTTGTGAAGAATGTGAAAAATCAGACAGACCAGTGAGCCATTGGACACCTTCAGAGTTGGCGGATGAAGCCATAAAAAGAGGAATTGTCGAAAAGATTTCCCCCCGTAGTGTGGGGCGTTTTTTAAAAAGAAGCGACATTACAACCACATCTCGTTCGTTACTGGTTAAATGCCAAAATTGATGATCCCTTAAAATTTAAAAAGCAAGTCAAATATATCTGTGAACTTCATCAAGAAGCTAAAACTTTGTTAGAACAAGGAATTCATTTAATTAGTACAGATGAAATGACAGGGATTCAAGCTCTTGAGAGATTATTTCCGAACAAAAGAATCAAGCCTAAACAAGTAGAAAAAATCGAATTTGAATATGAAAGACACGGAACTTTAAGCTTGATTGCGAACTGGGATGTGGCAAGAGGAAAAGTTGTTAGTCCCTCTATTGGACCGACAAGAACAGAACAAGATTTTTCTGAACATATCCAGAGAACGATTAAGATTGATGAAAAAGCAGAATGGATTTTTATTGTAGATCAACTCAACACTCATAAATCGGAAAGCTTAGTCAAATTAGTAGCAGAAAGCTGTGGAATTACTATTGATTTGGGGAGAAAAGGAAAGGAGGGGATTTTGCAATCTATGGACAGCAGAGCAGATTTTTTATCAGATGAATCTCATCGAATTCGCTTTGTTTATATTCCCAAACATACATCGTGGCTTAATCAAATTGAGTGTTGGTTTTCGATCTTAGTCCGGCGTTTACTCAAAAGAATTACTGTCCGTTCAACTGAAGAACTATCCCAAAAAATCATCAATTTTATTGATTACTTTAATCAACATTTTGCTAAGCCGTTCGTTTGGAAATTTAAGGGCTTTAAAGATCATAAGTGACTGGTGGATTATTTTTGCTAAGCTGCACTAGCTTTGAATCAATGGTAGCATTTGTGGTCATAACCCCCACTATACATAAAAATCCCCGATTTTACCTTTATGTTGTCAAGACAGATTCTTTATTGCGGTGAGCAATTACGTAATTAAGGTTAATTGGAGATCGGTTTATTTACAAACTCGTGATCAAGATAGTGTGGTGATCCCTAATTCAATTTTAGCCCAAGGAAACTTTACTAATTATAATCGTCCCACCCCCTTACACGTTGAAAGATTTTTATTTGGATTTTCCTATGATGATCCCCCTAATAAAGTGATTCGGGTACTAAAAGAAACTGCTTTACCCGGATTTCTCACAAATTAATTTGAAAGCCCAATCCAGAGATGAAAAATGATAATTTTTAGGACTAATAGAAATTTTGAATATAGATGAATAAAAAAATTGACTTTGATTATCCAAAAATTGAGTTTAAGAGGGAATAATTATATTAACTTTTGATTTTCTCCACGATAAATAAGACTAAATGAAAGTATCAGTCAGTCAACAACTTATGATAGATATCTTTTTTAA
The DNA here is from genome assembly GCF_000167195.1 of Crocosphaera watsonii WH 8501. Classification (GTDB taxonomy): domain Bacteria; phylum Cyanobacteriota; class Cyanobacteriia; order Cyanobacteriales; family Microcystaceae; genus Crocosphaera; species Crocosphaera watsonii. The sequence continues at coordinate 6,899 of NZ_AADV02000186.1, forward strand.
AAAACAACTTATTCTACTTATCCAGTATTAGGAATAGTTTTAATTCTTTTGTTAGCAATAGACAAAATATCTTGATAAGGACAAGCACTAGCTATAGCGATAATAATTCTTCTACAACTAATCTTTATTCTGGCTCCCAACTTAAGAAGATTTAGACGTATTCTTCCCACAGTTGCTTTAGCCAATGAAGTTTTTTTAAACAGTGTTGACGAAAAGCATTTATGAGAACATAAGCCCAGGAATGTATCCATAATCTTAGTTGATTACTTTGAAATGTTTGAGTTGAAGTTCTATCAGCTAACAAGTCTAATTGTTGTTCTTTAATCCGATTTTCCATCTCGCCTCTCGGACAGTATTTTTTTGTATAAAGTTTTGAGGGTGGAATTTTTGAAGCGGGCAAAGATGTCACCACATGGCGCATTTTTAAGCCATCACTTCCATAACAAACTTTTGTCACTACTCTTCTTTGACAACTCCATGACTTTTCTGTTTTATAACGAATAGAGCGATACCAAGTAGAAATTGGTACTAATTTTTTAACTTCTTCTAAATCTTCTTTTTTCTGAAATAAACTATCCATTAATTCAGTTATTGGAGCTAGTTTTTTTTCATATTCATGTTTGGCTTTTTCAATTACATCATCCGCTCGTAACTTAAGAACGCCATTTGTTCCCATAGCTATAACATAATCAACTAAAGGCTGATTTCACAAAAATAGAAGATTCTTCAGTG
>NZ_AADV02000185.1 GCF_000167195.1 Crocosphaera watsonii WH 8501
GGGATAGAATGAGCTCGGTACCGGTATTGATGTCTGCTGGCGCACAAGTCGCATCTAAAATTAGTTTACCTTTATTTTTTATTTTTTCTCCTTTTTCTTGGAGACAATCCTTTTTTTTTACTTCTTTATCACTCTTGTCTATTTCTCTTTTTACTATTTTTTTATTGATTTTGTTTATCAATTCTCCATCAATTCTTTTCCTAAAATGAACTAGCATTGAAGATTCCAGTGGTGGCTCTTGTTGATAACAATTTAAACCTATAAAGTATTGTAGATAAGGATTTTCTCTAATCTGTTCTATAGTTTCTCTATCACTTGTTCCTAATTTTTCCTTAATAATTAATGTCCCTAATGCCATTCTAAATAGTTTGGCTGGCGCACCTTTTTCTGCTGAAAAAAGTTTAGCATATTCTTCCTCAAAATCATCCCAAGGTATCAACTCTGCCATGATTACCCAACGATTATTGGGGGACAATTTGCCCTCGAAAGGTAATTCAAATTTTTCTGGGGGCGGTAAAGGTTGCTCCTCTTTTCGATACATTTGTTCTTGACCAACAACTGGGAGGTGTTTCTATCAATTATAGCGGTTTGTAGCCGACAAAGCTGATCTTTTTTGCGATCGCGAATATGGGTGTAACCTTTTAAAGAATAGGGTTTTGCTTTTATTCAGCAAACCCTATGTATGTTTGATAAGGGGCAAATATTTTGGATTAGTTGACCACCGAGGAACTAGCCAAACCTGTCCTAATTGTCGTACAGAAGTTAGGAAAACTCTTTCTGATAGAGTTCATGATTGTCCTGAATGCCACTATCGCTGTGACCGTGACGTGGCATCAGCCCAAGAAATCTGTAATCGAGGCATAGAAACTACTACTCTGGGACTCAGAGGAAAGGAAACCGTCTGTCAAGTCGAGGTGTCGGGGGTGATGAGCCTAGATAACTGGCGTAGGGGAATACCTCTGTGGGCAGAAATATCCCGTCGTGAGTCGGGAAGCCCACGCTATACTGCCTAGCAGTTAGCGTGGGAGGATGTCACTAAGATTATGCGCCCTTGGATCTTGTCTGGTTATATTAAGGAGTTTGACCAAGAAGTTTCTAAAATATGGATGCTACGCAGTTTCGTTTACTGGTCGGGGTTTCATCCCACCGCTAACATCCGTATAGCGGGAGACCCCTTACCGACATTTAAGTTGGGAAATAGCTATTTTGACAAATTGTGCAATCCCTTCGCGTTTTTCCGCTAACTTAGCTTGTAATATTGGTAAAACTTCAGGTTCTCCTAATTTTCCCAAAGCGAGAATCGCTCTTTGTACGACCTCTAGATTATCATCCTCTAAGAGAGGAATTAATTTTGGTAAAGCCACTTGGGAAGGAAATCTGCTCAAACTAGCAATGGCTTCGAGTCGCACTTCGAGATCATCATCTTGAAGAACTGAGAGAATCGCATTCTGGGATAACTCATCTCCATGTTCTTCAGCAATCTTAGCAATCCCTTCTAAAGCAGCTAGGCGGATGTCTGTCTTGTCAGATTTGAGGGCAAGATGTAAAGGTTCCACTGCCTCAACCCCTGCGCGGGCTATCGCCCAAGTAGCTTGACCCTTAACTGGTTCGGGATATTCCCCAGCAATAACTTCCAATAAAGCAGGAAGTGCGGCAGAACCAATCCCAGCTAAAGCCCCTGCTGCTGAACTTCTGACCACTGTATCCTCATCTTTGACCATCGCACCTATCAAATGAGAAATTGTATCGGGTTGGCGAATTTTAGCTAAGGCTTTTGCTGACGAGCGACGCACTACAGGATTACTATGATGGGTGAGAGCTTCTACCAAGAAAGGGACTCCTGGCTGACCTATTTTGCCAAAGGCTTCTACTAAGCTCAATCTAACCAATCCTCTTTTATCGGCTAAGGCTTCCACCATTCCCTCTAATAATTGAGAGTTTTCGGCATCAAAAATCCCCTGGCTAAGTTGTTCATTAATTTGTTCGACGAAATGTTCTGTTGCATCAGGAGTAGGAAATTTCTCGGAAGAATTGAGCATCATAATTTTCAGTCAATCCCCAAATTTTTAAGTTTTGTTACATTATTTCTCATAAAAAAGACTAAGATAACCTTTTTATTATTTCATATTCTATAGACTATTCATAAAATTTTGTCTAAATACAAGGAGTAAGAAAATGTTCGATGCTTTTTCGAGAAAAGTAGCCACAGCAGACACCAGTGGTAAATTTATCGGTGGTAGTGACCTAGATGAACTAAAAAAGTTCATTTCTTTGGGTAACCGTCGTCTAGATGCTGCCAACTTCATCGCTAGCAACTCTAGCTGTATTGTATCTGATGCTGTATCTGGTATTGTTTGTGAAAACTCTGGTTTGACAGAACCAGGTGGTAGTATCTATACCAACCGCAAAATGGCAGCTTGTCTCAGAGATGGTGACATCGTCCTCCGTTACATAACCTATGCTGTGTTAGCAGGGGATGCTTCTGTCCTTAATGATCGTTGCTTAAACGGTTTAAAAGAAACTTATGCAGCATTGGGTGTTCCTACAGCTAGTGTTGGTCGTGCTGTGGGCATTATGAAAGCGGCGGCAGTTGCCTTTGTTAACAATACTGCTTCTCAGCGCAAAATGACCGTGACTGAAGGGGATTGTAGCGACTTAGCAACGGAAGTGGCTGGTTATTTTGATACCGTACTCAAATCCATTAGCTAGTCTTGAGTGCCAAGAGAACTTTTAATCAAGCAGACTGCTTGATCTTGAATGAAATTAATTGAAAATTTAAAAACTAGGAGAAACGATTAATCATGAAATCAGTGTTAACCACCACCATTGCAGCAGCAGATACCGCCGGCCGGTATCCTAGCGGTTCTGATTTAGAATCGATTGCTGGTAATATTCAACGGGCTGAGGCACGTTTAGAAGCAGCGGATAAATTAGCTGGTAATTACGAAGCGGTTGCCAAAGAAGCAGTTGATGCAGTTTATGCCGAATTCCCCGAAGGAATTAGTAAAAACTGTACTCCCGAAGTTCGCAAAGACAAGTGTATGCGGGATGTGATTACCTACTTACGCTTAATTAATTATTGTTTAGTTGTTGGTGGTACTGGTCCTCTTGACGAATGGGGTATTGCTGGAGCGCGTGAAGTTTACCGTGCGTTAGGAATTAATACTGCTGCTTATGTAGCTGCCTTCACTAAAGTAAGAGATCGTATCTGTTCTCCTCGTGATATGTCTGCTCAAGCTGCCACAGAATTAACTGGATATATTGATTATTTAATCAACTCCATGTCCTAGAGACATTGACATCAATTGCGTTGAATTAATTTTTTAGGGAACTTTTGGCAGGATGCTTAACCTAATTGGTTTAGTGTAATGCTTAGAGTTCCTTAGAATTGTCAGGTTACTGTTTGAAGGGATAAAGATGGATTCTATTAATAAGCTTAATGAAGAACTGTTGCAGGCTACTAAAGATGGGGATTTAGAAGTTGTTAAATCCTTAGTGGATCAAGGGGCTGATGTTAATGTTAAGGATAAAGAAAATGCCACCCCTCTGATGCGTTCTGTCTCTCGTAACTATCAGGCGATCGTCAAATTGTTGATTGAACAAGGGGCTCATGTTAATGCTATCAATGATTGGGGATACACTCCATTGAAATATGCTATCAAACTTAATCTCAAAGAAATGCAGCAAATGCTCAAGGATGCTGGAGCGACTGAATGAACAATCGATTAATAGAAGCAGCTAAAAGTGGTGATACTAAGACTTTAAGTTTATTGCTGGAGAAAGTTGTTGATATTGATGACAAAGATCCTCTTTTTGGTAGAACAGCATTAATGTGGGCGGCCAGGGCAGGACAAACCTTAACATTACAAATTCTACTAGAGAAGAATTCTCAGATAAATGAGACAGATAAATATGGTGTCACTCCCTTACAAGCAGCCTCATCATTAGGACAAACAGAAGCGGTCAAACTCTTACTCCAATATGAACCAGACATTAATGCTCAAGATCAACATGGTTGGACTGCACTAATGATGGCAGCAGCCCACGGACATAAAGATACTGTGGAAGTCTTACTAAAACAGGGAGCAGATATTAATACTCAAGATCAACATGGTTATACAGCATTAATGATGGCTCAAAAGCAAGGTTATATCCATATTGTAGAACTTTTGAACACACCCACCACTAACTTTCGCTAAGTTTCAACACCAAATATAGTCAATTTATAATCTAGAAAAAGTCTCTAAGAGACTAACAATTGGGAACCTTGTTTGATATAATAAACATGATTATCAGGGCAAAGGCTTTTGGTTAGCCTGTTTTTTTGTCAAATCAATTGATTTAAGTTTATGTTAACCGAAGATTTATATCAACAACTCAAACAGAAAAATCCTGTGTTGCGACAAAGAGCAATCAGTAATGTTCTTGCGATCGCTTCTAATGAAACTATCCCTAACTTGATTCAGATTTTATCACAAGAAGACCCCCTTTATCGAAAAGGGGCTAGTGAAGCACTCACGGTAATTGGACTAGATGCTATCCCAGCATTAGCCCAAAAATTAAATACCAGTCAACAAGATTATGTTCGGGCTTCTTGCGTTCAAACCCTATCAGCAATTGCTCGCTTCTTTTCCCGTGACTATCCAGGAGTATCTTTTCCTCAAGTTGCTGTTGATGCTTTAGGAAAAACACTCAAAGATACCAACTCAGGTATTAAAGTGTCAGCCACTGGAACATTGGGAATGATTGGTAAACCTGCCCTCAATATCCTTCTAGAAGCAATAAAGACTGACGATATCTCATTAAAGCTGTCTGTAATCCAGGCGATTGTATCACTTAATGTCCTTAAGGGGGATGAGCAAGACCCTAAAACCTTTGAAGACTACCAGACCATCTCTGATTTACTCTCTAAAATTGCTGTTGACGAATCAGAAGATAGTTACGTTAGAGAAGTTGCGAGAACAGCTTTTACCAGAATGGAAGCTTCTAAAGTCAAAATGCGCCATTAATTTAGTTTAGCTAATAGACCTCTTAGAAAAGTTTTTTCGGCTATAATTTAAAGGTTATATGTTTTTTGTCTTGAGTTCAATTTAACCAACCATAGCTAGATAGTGATCGCTCTGGAGCGCGATCACTATAATTAAGACTTTCCCTTCTGAGAGAATGTAGAAGTTATTATCATATTGGAGAAGATTAGAAGATGTTTACCCAGTCTGGTTTCTCAGTATTTCTACATTTTGGTTGTAGACTATAAGCTGATTGATTGGGGTCTGATTTAAGCGAGGCAATTGTCCAGTTGTAAACCCACCGATAACCGGCTAACCAAGATTTCCAGAGGCGATGAAGCTCTTTAGATGGATATACCCTGATCTTCAACACAGCGTTGGGGGTCAATTTGAGAGTCTGGTTTCTCGCTTTTGTCTTGTATCGCTTGTTGCACTTGCTTTTTGTATTTTCGCAGTCCGTATAACCGAGCAGAGAAACAGTGGAGGATCGACAGGATATCTTCGACGAGTTCTTGCTCTGGAGAGAGCTTACGTTCATTGAGAACCACGAGTTCGCAGCCTGCTTGCTCGCAGAGCCACTCAATAAGTGGGAAGCCGAATCTAACGGCTCTGTCGGGATAGGCGCAGACAAAGCGTCCGATATCGCCTTTGTATATTCGTTCCAAAATGGCGATAAACTTTCGCCTCCTAAAATTGAGTCCGCTTCCAATTGGACTTTGGATAAAAAACAATTGTTAGCGTAAATTTTACGCTAAATATATCTCCAGAGCTAAAATAGAGAATTAAGGTGATTTTAAAAACTCTCTTTCCATCTTTTTAGGGGATTTTAAATATTAAATAGCTTCATTCAGTTTCGGTTCCAATATAGATATCTAAGTAGGGTTTGCTGAATAAAAGCAAAACCCTATCTAGGTCATGCCAACATTCAGAATACTGTGCGATATACACAGCTATCATCAGCTAGATTTGAAGGCTTGTGGGACTAAACAAATGTACTGTACGCTAAAGGCTTGCTCTGTAAGGGTTTCAACCTAGATTGCCCCTGGTGACAGCTTCGCTAGTTTTTCCCCAAAAAGCTCAATTGGATGGTTCTTTGGGTTTAAGCTACATTTAATTATTAATGATAAAGGCGAACTTTTATCTTTCCAAGTTACTCCAGGAAATGTAGATGATAGAGTGCCAGTAAAAAATTTAGTTCAGGAACTTTTTTGAAAATTATATGGAGATAAAGGTTACATTTCTTCTCCTTTATTTCAGGAGCTTTTTGACAAAGGAATTAAGTTCATTACCCCCTTCAAAAAAAAAAAAAAAAAAAAAAAAGAACAATCGTTTGCTACCTATGATTGATAAAATTATGTTGAGAAAACGCTCATTAATTGAAACCGTAAATGATTAGTTAAAAAATATTTCTCAAATTTCTCACTCAAGACATAGAAGTGTTGTGAACTTTATGGTTAATATAATTGCTGGTTTAATCGCTTATACACATCAAGAGAAGAAGCGATTCAGCGCGTTGGGCGGGTTCCCCGACTTGAAGCGACTGAATCAAGAAGCCATCTCTTAATCTTAATAATGACGAATATACTTGCCTTCCCAGCACTTTAATTCCTTCTGAAAGCTGCCTATTTTGAAAAAGTAACTTAATCAAATAGATTGATTTTGGCTAGTATTTTGTTATAGTAACTAGCTGGAATTGCTGTGTTTATTTTTCTCAAGAGGCTATTTCTCTTTTAGGGATTTATGCCTTTTTCTTACATCGAACTCAGGTTAGCAAGGTTTATGAAGATATGAGCAGGTTTAACTATCTTTTTATCTACTTATTAGCAGCTCTATACACTACCAAAAATTTGATATTGTTTTTTCTTCCAAATGTAAAAGGGGATAGAAAGCCTTCAAGTGCAATCAACCCCCTTAATTTAACTTTTTGTCGAATCTTTCAAGAAAACTTAGCTATAGCTTGTTTCCATTATTTTACTTTATCGTTACAATGAGTCATTTGTAAATTAAATTATCAGAAATCAATAAACAGTTTTTTTAAGAAATATTAATATTACGTTTTGTTACTTAGTTTTTCATGAAGTAAGACAAAGATCCAAAAACCCCCTAACATATATTTTGTGTTCAAAATGAAAGCTCAATTAAGGAGAACTCAATGTTAGACGCTTTTTCTCGGGCAGTAATATCTGCTGATGCCAAAACGGCTTATATAGGTGCAGATGAATTAGCAAGCCTCAAATCCTATATTTCTAATCAAAACAGACGACTCGATGCAGTAAACTTTATTGCCAGCAATGCTAGTTGTATCGTTTCTGATGCTGTTGCAGGTATGATTTGTGAAAACACTGGTTTGACTCAAGCTGGTGGTAATTGTTATACAAACCGCCGCATGGCTGCTTGTTTACGGGATGGAGAAATCATTCTTCGTTATGTAACCTACGCTCTCTTAGCTGGTGATGCTTCTGTTCTTGATGATCGTTGTTTAAATGGTCTTAAAGAAACCTATTCTGCTTTAGGTGTTCCCACGACCTCTGCTGCAAGAGCTGTGGCCATTATGAAAGCTGCTGCTGTTGCTTTTGTAAACAACACAGTTTCTCAGCGAAAAATGGCGGTAACTGAAGGTGATTGTAGTTTCTTAGCCACTGAAGTAGCTGGTTACTTTGATGGAGTTATTCAAGTCTTAGCTAATCATCTGAAGCGTAATCGCTGATTTCTAGATCAGACAGTCCAATTCTAGATCTTATTTAGAACCTTATGATGGCTGATGAAGTCATCGTATACTACGAGCAACAGAATAGACTGTGTCACGTGTGATTGTGACGAGTGTTCCAGCTGACTGATCGNAAGAATAACGGGCGGCGTAACG
>NZ_AADV02000184.1 GCF_000167195.1 Crocosphaera watsonii WH 8501
AGGAAAAATTATTTTAGCAACTAACTTAGTAGAGGAAAATAAATTAGAAGCTAGTGAAATTCTGATAACTTATAAAAACCAGCAATCTACGGAAAGAGGATTTCGATTTTTGAAAGATCCCTTATTTTTTACTGATAGTTTCTTCGTTGAAAAACCAGAAAGAATAGAAACAATGTTATTTTTAATGTCTTTGTGTTTGTTGATTTATAACTTGGGGCAAAGAGAATTAAGAAATTGTTTAAAAAGAGTCAAAAAAGGAATAAATAATCAAGTAGGGAAAGTAACATTGCGTCCGACTTTGAGGTGGATATTTCAATGTTTTCAAGGTATTCATTATGTGATTTTAAACAGAGTTAAACAAATTGTCAATTTAACAGAAGAAAGGCGTTTTATATTGAGTTTATTACCTGCATCTTGTCAAAGATATTATCTATAAATTGAATTGGATAAAGCAAAAATAATAAAAGAATAAGAGTCTAATGATATCAAATGAGAAGAGGAAACTCTCCTTCGTTTGTGCTGAGTCTTGCTAAGTTTTCAATGAGTATAAATCTTCTTAATTTGATTATTTTTCCTAAAAATTTAATGAAAAGAGAAATATTCTTGCCCAGGTATGATTTTCGGACTTTTTAAAACTATGTATTTTTTTATACTACATTTTGAAGTGCGGAATCTGGGGTGTAAATAACGTTGACTTAAAATAGGTTCATTTTCCCCTGTGATTCCGTCATTATCCACAAATTCTAAGTGAACATCATCTGCGTTATAAACAAAATGAGTAACAACTCCTGCAACTTCATCTGAGGGGGTTGTATCTACTGTTTTACTAATACGTCGATTAAACGCATCATAAACAAATTCGACGCGCTGTAGTTCATTTCCCTCATTATCTTTGTCAATGACTGCGATTAAACGATTACGATAATCCCAGATAAATTCTTGGCTGTTTCCTGTGGCTATCTCTGTTTTACTGATTAAGTTACCTTCATTGTCGTAGTCGTAGTTATAAACCCCATCGGACAATAAACGGTTATTTGTCCCTGTTTCATAGCCATTTTCGTGCAAACTGGAACTAATACGGTTGCCATTGGCATCATATTCGTATGTTTCATCGACAAGATTATCATTACTACGTTCTGCACCAATTAGCTGATCTCTGTCATCATAGGTATAGTCTGTTACTCCATCAACATCGGTTATCTGAGTAATACGACTGGAAGCATCATAAGCATAATTGTAGAAAGCAATGTCATTTGTACCGTTATTATGACCTATATTGGTGAGACGGTTTAAGTCATCATAATTGTAGTTTGTTTGGTTAACTAATTGTGTTCCAGCTAAGTCACTATAACGACTCATTGAGGTATATTGTCCTAAGGCATTGTAAGCAAAATTAACACTTTTATCATTGACATTATTACCAGATTGTGTTAATTCAATTAAGCGATTCAGGGCATCATAATTGTAGTTATTAGTGCCAGCTTCTACCCCATTTATTGTATCAACCACTGACAACATATTACCCACATCATCGTAGGTGTAATTGAGGGTTACATGGGGGGTATTGGGGGTGTTTAAATTATCAGCAGCAATCAGGCGATCGCGGTTATCGTAGGTATAAGTTAGGGAACTATATTGATCCACAACTGAGGTTAAATTACTAACTTTATCGTAACTATAATTAATAACTTGTTCAGTATCTATCCAGGTTTCTTGAATTAGGCGATCGATGTCATCATATTGATATTCAATTCTGCGATCGCTTCGATCAGTTTGTGCAATTAAATTATCAACTACATCGTATTCGTAGGTAGTTGTATTGTTGAAAGGATCGGTTTCACTTATGAGACGATTTCTGGCATCATATTCAAAAGTTGTTTTGTTAGAAAGGTCATTAATTTCAAGTTCAATTAATCCAAAATAAAGACCATCTGTAAACCCTTCAAAACCCACTGTTCCTTCTAAGGGTACATCATTCCATGTTCCTTTAATATTAGTATCAAACCGTGAGTGATGCCAATTAATTGTACCATAATCACCAGAATCATTAGGTTGCTCTTCATTCCAGTTAGTAAAGTCTAATGTTTCTCCTGTTGTCCATACATATTCCCCTTCATTTTCTACATCATTAATTCCTATCCATAAAGGTAAACGTTCGTATTGACCAATTAAAATATTATTTTCGATAAATTCTTGTTCAGCTTCACTATTAATAGCAACTAAATGACCTCCTAATTCTTGTGCTGTTGTTTCTGCTTCTTCCCAAGTCATTACATTGTCTGTAATCAAATAAGTTTGATCATTTCCTCCATTTTCACTTGACCACTTCACTTAATCCAATTTGTTGTTCCTAAAACTGAATTTTCTATCACTGTAATTAGGTTATTGTCTAGATCATAATCAAATCGGGTAATGATTCCTTCCGGATCAATTGTTTCAATGAGACGATAACGTTCATCATAAATATTTTGGGTTTCGTTTCCTAACGGATCAACAACTGACAAGAGATTACCAATAGAATCATAAGTAAAGGTTGTAACTTGATTGAGAGAATCAGTGGTTTGTATGAGACGGTTTAAGACATCATATTCATTGGTAATAATGCTATTTTCTGGGTCGGTTGTGGTGAGTAAATTTCCATCAGCATCATAGGTATAACTGGTAATAGGAGAAGTTAAGGAACCTTCACCATCAGGATCAGCTTCTGTGATAGAAATGAGACGATTTAAAGCATCATATTCAAACTCGGTGCGGTTGCCATTTTCATCAATAATAGCGGTTTGGTTGCCTACGGTATCATATTCAAATTGTCTGGTTGCTTCGTCGTTTGTTCCTACTGCATAAGTCATAGAAATAAGACGACCAAATGTATCATAATCATTATCAGTGATACGACCTAAAGCATCAGTAATCGTATCAACTAAACCATTAGCAGTGTAGGTAAATTGAGTGATAAGATCGTCATTTCCTCCTACTTCTCCAATGACTTCAGTGATGGAGAGAACATTTCCATTATTGGGGTCAATATCGTAGAGAGTTTGATGACCTAATTCGTCGGTATAACTGGTTAATTGATTGAAAGTTGGGTCATAGGTGAAACTCTTGAATCCTCGACCGATAGAGGTTCCGGTTGCTTCAGTAATCCCCTGCTCAGTAACAATTAAGGATAAGCCATTTTGCAAACTAGCCTGATTAAAACTGTACTGTTGAAACTGATTCTGATTATTCCAAATACCAATTGTGGCTGATTTTCCGGCACTATGTTCCTCATCAGTAGATTGCTCAAAATTAACATCAAGGTAATTAAATTGAATTGAGTTAGTGCCTTCACTCAATATCACTTGAAAGGTGATATTTCCAGTTTCAGAAAGATATGGATAAGCTTCAACTTGATGCCACTGTACAATAAATTGGCGATTATCTGGTTCTCTAATTGTTTGAGTATAAATTTCAGCAATAGCTCCTTCATCACTTCTTGTTTCTAAATCATCCCAGAATGGTAAGATGGAAGGTAAATCAGATAATCCAACACCACCAGTCATTAGATCAGTATTAGTATACTGAGACTTGATTCCGCCAAAGCTGAGTAAACCATTAGAACTAACAGCAATTTGGTTGTAGGTATTATTATAGAAATTAACGGATCAGGTTTCCTGCTGTGTCATACTCTAACACTGTCTCACGATCCCCCGGATCGCTAATACTGGTAACTAAACCATTGGTATAACTAAAATTAGTTTCTAAACCCACAGGATCGATAATGGTGCTAATATTCCCCTCATTGTTGTAGATATATTGAGTAGTATTTCCATTGCGATCGCTTACACTAGCAATTTTATTATCCGCATTGAAACTATAAACCATCTGATCCGTCATGGTGCGTCGGAATGTCCCATCTTCCAATTTTTCCAACACAGAAAAATCCCCTGGAGGCGAGTCATAACCACCTTCTTCCAGGATTTCAAATAACAATTCTCCCCCGTCTCCATCGATGATTAACACCGATCCATCCACATTTTCGACGATTTCCTCCAAACCGGACAAACCCCAACCATTGCCGAAAATACTACCAATACTGTTAACGTGAATAATGTCCCCAGTATAAGTAATGGTTGAACCATTCAAGGTTTCCCCATTCAGTTGCAATAATCCTGTACTTAATTGATAATCATAACGCCCCGAACCTAACCCACGCATATCCCCTTGTAAGGCCGCTTCAATATTACCACCCTCTTCAGGAATGGACCAATAATTAGTCCCTCCTGCTATTTCATACTCAAACATCCCTTGTTGTACCGTTAATTCTGCCATTAAACGGCGATTTTCGTTAAAGACGACATTGCTATAATCAAAGTGTAAAATAGGACGAGAATCTGCTCTTTCTGAGTCATAAGTTAAGGTGAAACCACGATTAACTCCCAAAGATTCATAAGATACTAAATTATGGGTTTCTATGACTGCACCAGAATGGAGTTGCACCACAGATCCTCCTAGTTCGTCTACTTTAATTAACAATATAGCAATCAGGTTTCAGTTGTGAGAAAATATTGAGCAGGGTAAAACACAGTGTTAAACCCCTACAAGGACGCATTCGTAGGGACATAATATTATTATGTCTTGATATATAGCAATCAGTAATGATTCGTGAGATTATCGAGATCCCCCCTTTTAGTTCCCCCCTTATGATCCCCCCTTTAGTTCCCCCCTTAGTAAGGGGGGTTAGGGTGGATCAGAATTCACTTAATTCTCACAACTGATAACTGATTGCTATATATTCTCGCTTTTCACATATCATGACTGATTCTGCCTAGATATATTGTAGGGGTCAACGGCCGTTGACCCCTACAATATCCACATTTTAGGTTTAAGGTTTAGTAGTCGAAGTCTCCACCACCACCAGCAGGTGCTTTTTCTTTCTCAGGTTTATCCACCACAATACATTCGGTGGTGAGGATCATACCTGCGATCGAAGCAGCATTTTGTAAACCGGAACGAGTCACTTTAGCAGGATCAACGATACCAGCAGCTAACATATCGGTAAACTGACCACTAGCAGCGTCGTAACCGGTGTTAAAGTCTTGTTCTTTGACTCTCTCAGCAACTACCGCACCGTTTTGACCAGCATTTTCAGCAATACGTTTTAAGGGTGCAGTTAAAGCACGAGCAACAATCAAAGCACCGGTTAACTCTTCGTTAGCTAGATTGCCGTTAGACCACTCTTCTAGGGTAGGAGTGAGGTGTGCTAAGGTGGTACCACCACCAGGGACGATACCCTCTTCTACGGCTGCTTTTGTGGCGTTGATGGCATCTTCTAAACGTAACTTACGATCCTTCATTTCGGTTTCAGTAGCAGCACCCACTTTGATGACAGCTACACCACCGGATAACTTAGCTAAACGCTCTTGTAACTTCTCTTGATCGTAGGAAGACTCTGTATCTTCCATTTGACGACGGATAAGCTCACAACGAGATTTAACCCCTTCTTCGTTGCCTTCGGCAACAATAGTTGTGTCGTCTTTAGTTAAAGTTACCCGACGAGCAGAGCCTAACATTTCTAACTTGGCATTCTCTAACTTGAGGCCAGCATCTTCGCTGATAACAGTACCACCAGTTAAAACAGCGATGTCTTCGAGCATCTGTTTACGGCGATCGCCAAATCCAGGAGCTTTCACCGCAGCTACGTTTAACACACCCCGTAAACGGTTAACCACCAGGGTTGCTAAGGCTTCTTTTTCGATATCTTCGGCGATGATCATTAAAGACTTACCTTGACGAGCAACTTGCTCTAAAACAGGCACTAAGTCTTGTACGAGGTTAATTTTTTTGTCCGTTAAGAGGATGCAGGGTTCTTCAAATACTGCTTCCATGCGTTCAGCATCGGTGACAAAATAAGGGGAAATATACCCTTTATCAAAGCGCATCCCTTCGGTGATTTCCAGTTCGGTGAACATGGACTTTCCTTCTTCTAAGGAAATAACCCCTTCTTTACCTACTTTATCCATCGCTTCGGCGATCATTGCACCAACTTCTTCGTCGTTTCCTGCGGAGATGGCACCGACTTGAGCGATCGCTTTTGAGTCTGCGATGGGTTGAGCGTGGGCCGCGATTTTTTCTACTAAGAAGTCGGTAGCTTTATCGATACCCCGTTTCAAAGCGATGGGGTTAGCACCGGCCGCAACGTTGCGTAAACCCTCTTTAACGATCGCATGGGCTAAAACTGTAGCGGTGGTAGTTCCGTCTCCAGCGACATCGTTGGTTTTAGAAGCTGCTTGACGAATCAAGGAAACTCCGGTATTTTCGATATGGTCTTCTAATTCAATTTCTTTTGCAATGGTGATCCCGTCATTAATAATTTGCGGGGCGCCAAATTTCTTTTCTAGGACAACGTTGCGGCCTTTAGGTCCAAGGGTAACGGCCACAGACTCAGCTAGGATGTCCATACCTCTTTCTAAAGCACGACGTGCATCTTCGTTGTAAACAATGGATTTAGCCATAGGTTATGCCTCTTTTTGGTCAATTCTCAATCAATAATCAATAAAGTCGCTCTCAAGTCTTCTCTGCTTTGATTAAGCAACGGCAGCGAGGATATCTTTTTCCGATAGTAATACGTAGTCATCTCCAGACAGTTTGACATCGGTGCCGGCGTATTTGGAGTAAAGCACTTTATCGCCAACTTTGACATCTAATTCAGAACGACTGCCATCGTCGTTGCGTTTTCCGGGTCCAACTGCCACAACTTCACCGATCTGGGGCTTTTCTTGGGCGTTATCGGGTAATAAGATACCACCTGCGGTTTTTTCTTCGGCGGGGCTAACTTTTACAAAAATGCGATCGCCGAGGGGTTTAACTGTAGAGACGTTGATACTAATTGCTGCCATGAACGAATCCTCCTGAAGTTTATAATTAGGAATGAGGGCTTGTTTGAGATGCTTAGCACTCTAACCTTACGAGTGCTAATTTAGCGAAATAAGGGGAGTCATGGCAATAGTCGTCTGGGTACGGGTTTCCGAACTTTTCTGGGTTGTCTGCTTTAATGCTGACAGTATTTAGGGTTTGCTGAATAAAAGCAAAACCCTATTCTTTAAAAGGTTACACCCATATTCGCGATCGCAAAAAAGATCAGCTTTGTCGGCTACAAACCGCTATAATTGGTAGAAACACCTCCCAGTTGTTGGTCAAGAACAAATGTATCGAAAAGAGGAGCAACCTTTACCGCCCCCAGAAAAATTTGAATTACCTTTCGAGGGCAAATTGTCCCCCAATAATCGTTGGGTAATCATGGCAGAGTTGATACCTTGGGATGATTTTGAGGAAGAATATGCTAAACTTTTTTCAGCAGAAAAAGGTGCGCCAGCCAAACTATTTAGAATGGCATTAGGGACATTAATTATTAAGGAAAAATTAGGAACAAGTGATAGAGAAACTATAGAACAGATTAGAGAAAATCCCTATCTACAATACTTTATAGGTTTAAATTGTTATCAACAAGAGCCACCACTGGAATCTTCAATGCTAGTTCATTTTAGGAAAAGAATTGATGGAGAATTGATAAACAAAATCAATAAAAAAATAGTAAAAAGAGAAATAGACAAGAGTGATAAAGAAGTAAAAAAAAAGGATTGTCTCCAAGAAAAAGGAGAAAAAATAAAAAATAAAGGTAAACTAATTTTAGATGCGACTTGTGCGCCAGCAGACATCAAATACCCAACGGATTTAGGCATATTAAATCAAGCCAGAATTGAGACAGAAAGAATAATAGATAATCTTTATAAACCATTAAGAGTAAAATTGAGAAAAAAGCCGAGAACTTCTAGAGAAATTGCTAGAAAGGAATACTTAAAAGTAGCTAAAAAATCGGAAAGTATCTTATCAAGAAAGAAGAAAAGCTATCGGAAACAGTTAGTGATCCCGGCCGTT
>NZ_AADV02000183.1 GCF_000167195.1 Crocosphaera watsonii WH 8501
CCGCAACCAAGTTATATAACTCAATCAGAATGGAATAAGAAATCGTTCTGTGGATTTAGAGAAATACAGGCACTTTAGTACTTTGGAAGTCTTAATAAACGAGTGATTTCATGGTAGATAACTTGGAGCAATGGTGGACAAGTCTGAGTATAACTGAAAAGCAGCAACTAGAGAACATCCAAATTAAAGTTGATAATGGAGCAGAAAATAGTGGAATAAGAAGGCAATTTTTGAAGAGAATGGTAGAGTTTGCCGACCAAACTAAGAAATCTATTCAATTACTATATTTTCCTCCTTATCACAGTAAATATAATCCCATAGAAAGATGTTGGGGAATTTTAGAGAGGCATTGGAACGGAACACTTCTGAGAAATGCTCAAACGATGTTAGCTTCGGTAAAAACTATGACATGGAAAGGCTTAAATCCGATAGTTAAGTTAAGTAAAAAAGTTTATCAAAAAGGCATTTCTTTAACGAAAAAAGAGATGAAGGAAATTGAGAAACGTTTAGAACGTAATCCTCACTTACCTAAATGGGATATTTTGATTAGACCCAGTTAGTCTAAAAAGTTAATAAGAGTGTAAAATTAAGTGAATTTCCTTTTTTAAAATAGTCAAAGCTAATTTAAAAGTTAGCGTATTTCTTTCTTTTAGATAGGGAGGTTTTTGTTCGCGGAAAGTATCCGCGAACAACTTTTTATTTTTCCCTTTTCGCTTATTTGAGATGTTCTACAAACAGATTCTGAGAATGGGTGGGAAACTTTTTCTTGGAAATCACCTTAGCACTGAGCAAACGAGCATAAATTAAGTCAGCCCGGTTTAAATCGGCTCCAGTGAGATTTGTTCCGCTCAAATTTGCCCATTCCAACGATGTTCGGCTGAAATCGATTTCTATCAGCGTTTCTCGGATTAACTCGATTCGCTGAAGATCCAGCCGACTAAAATCTCTTTTCCCCTGACCATATTGCCAGATTAAGGCTTTAAAATCCAATTTTTTGCATAATAACGATAATTATCTCTGTACGGGCTTAATATTATTAAGCCCCTACTGACTTGATTGAAATCATCTCACAATCCCTTTTATTACCAGACCAAATAAGGTAATTTCTGTGCCGTCTCTTTAATCTGGTTGGGGTTTTGGGTTAATTGTCCACAACTATCCCATGTCCCTTCGAGAAGCATTTGACGGGAACCTTCTCCCATAGAAATGTCTGCTATCCAATCATCACCTTTGACTTGCTTGGTTGTTAAATCTAGGCTAATTTGAGCCTGGGGGTTATTTTGTAGTTGGCTCTGTAAACTTTTGACCGCTTCAGGGGATGCAGTCACACAGGGAACCCCATTGGCGATACAGTTCCCAAAAAAGATTTCGGCAAAACTTTCACCTATAATAGCTTTGATTCCCCAACGTATTATGGCTTGGGGTGCGTGTTCCCTAGATGATCCACAGCCAAAGTTAGCATTGACTACTAAGATGTTCGCCCCTTGATATTGAGGCTGATCGAAGGGATGTTCCCCTTTCAGTTGGCTGCGATCGTCGGCAAAAGCCTGTTCTCCTAAACCGTCAAAGGTGACACAACGTAAAAATCTTGCCGGGATAATGCGATCGGTATCGATATCATCTCCTGTTAGGGGAATACCTCGCCCTGAAATTAACTTGACTTGGTTCATTAATATTTACCTGTTCCTTAACTGTAGCTCTATTCCTATCATAAACGTTAAGTTACTGACCAAGAGCAAAGGTTAGGGAAAATTAATTTCTAATTATATTTTTTGAACCATCTTAAGCAAAATAATCTCTTAAAGCATAAGCAACTTGTTCTTGTTCTTCGGGAGAAATATCGGGGAACATAGGTAAGGATAACACTTCATTTGCTGCTTCTTCTGTTACAGAAAAAGCACCCTTTTGATAACCTAAATTATGATAAACCTTTTGTAAATGTAAGGGAATGGGATAATAAATCATTGAGATGATACCATTTTCTTGTAACTTTTCTCTCAGGTCATCTCTTGTGGTTTTTTCATTATTGTTATGATTTTTTACTAAAATAGTGTATTGATTCCATACATGATAACCTCCCTTAATTTCTTGAGGAAGTTGTATTCCAGGAATACCTGCTAATAGTTGATGATACCGTTGGGAAATTTCTCTTCGTTGTTTATTCCACTGATCAAGATAAGACAATTTAACCCGAAGAATAGCTGCTTGGATACTATCAAGACGGCTATTGATACCCACAACATCGTGATAATATCGTTGTGCTGAACCGTGTTCTTTAATAACTTTAATAGTTTCGGCGATCGCCGGATCATTTGTGGTAACCGCACCACCATCCCCACAAGTTCCTAAGTTTTTGGTGGGAAAGAAACTAAAACAACCAACATGACCAATATTTCCTGTCAGATCCTCTTCCCATTTTGCCCCTGTACTTTGAGCGCAGTCTTCGATCACATACAGATTATGTTTTTGGGCAATGTCCATTAAACGGGCCATGTTAACCGGTTGGCCAAAGAGATGTACAGGGATAATGGCTTTGGTTTGAGGGGTAATAGCTGCTTCAATGGCTCCCACATCCATATTCAAGGTATCCCGTTCAATATCCACAAAAACTGGTTTAGCTCCCACTAAACTGACGGTTTCTGTGGTGGCAATAAAGGTAAATGGTGTGGTGATGACCTCATCTCCAGCACCAATATTTAATGCTCGTAAGGCCAAATATAGGGCATCGGTTCCTGAGTTACAACCAATACAGTGCGCACTACCGACATATTTAGCGAGTTGTTCTTCAAAGTCCTTAACAACTTCACCACCGATATAACGCCCGGAACGGACAACTTCGAGGACAGCACGATCAACCTCTTCACTAATAAGCTTGTATTGACGGACTAAATCTACAGGGGGGATGGTATTCACTGGCATTTTAACAGCTTTTTTTAACTGAGTTTATCAAAGGTATGGTTAAAGAAGCAAGCAACTGGGTGACTGGGAGATGGGGAGACTGGGTGACTGGGAGACTGGGTGACTGGGTGACTAGGAGACTGGGTGATGGGGGAGAGATGGGGAGCAGAATATTAATATTGCTTCTATATAGTCTTCCCACACTTCCCACACTCCCCACACTCCTCATCTCACCTATTATTCACCTTTGGGGATAAACTCTAAGGAAACTCCATTCATACAATAACGTTGTCCTGTGGGTTTTGGTCCGTCCCCAAACACATGGCCTAAATGACCGCCACAACAACTACAATGTACTTCAGTTCTTGTCATAAATAAAGAACGATCAACTGATGTTTCAATGGCACCTTCAATGGGTTTATAAAAGCTTGGCCAACCTGTTCCACTGTTATATTTAGTCTCAGAAGTAAATAAGATTTTGTCACAGGCAGCACATTTATAAACCCCTTCTCCATATTCTTTATCGAGAGGGCTGGTTCCTGCTCTTTCAGTACCGTGTTTCCGCAAAACGTTAAATTGTTCTGGGGTCAAACTTTCTTTCCATTCCTGTTCGGTTTTATTAATTTCAAATTGTTTGTCTGAGGTTTTCATGATGTTTTTTCCTAAATAATTAACAAAAAGTGTCTAGTTTTTTCCACAGTGATCAATATATTACTGTTCACTGCTCACTGTAAACTGTTCTTACTATTCTATCTCAATGCTAGTCGGTGACTCTTCTTCAGAGGGTTGAGAAGAAAGGGGTTTTCGATAGTCCATGTAAAGGCGATCGCGCCAGAGGAAGAAAGCATCATAAGCAGTGTTATCTGCTAACCCAGGAATACCTTTTCCTTTGAGGTTATCAGGAATATCTAAATAGTCACCGCCAGGTTGTTTTAAAATAATACTTAATCCTGCCACGGCTAAATCAGCTAAGGTGATTTCATCCCCAACTAAATAGGGTTGATGCTCTAAAATAAGACTAAGAGCTTCTAGGTCTTGTTTCAGGGCTTTAGTGGCTTCTTTAACTGTATCTGGTCCAACCCCAACCCCTGTTCCTAAAGCACTCAAAAGATCCCCAGGAACCGCACTAATAATATTTTTTACTACGTCAGGTACTTCTTTTGGTAAAACAGAACTACGAAAATTGGGGTTTTGATTTAATGCTCCGACTAAAGCAAATCTTCCTTTGATTCCGATAGATTCATCAGCCCATTCTTCTATCAGTAAACATTGTCCTCGTTTAAGAGGATCTGCAGGGATAATTGGTTTTTCTGGGTATTTTCTATCTAAATAAAAGGCTATCTCAGTGGAATCAGCAACAATAGTTTCTCCATCCTTTAAGACAGGAACTTGTCTTTGTCCCGACATTTTATACAAGTCCAGTTGTCCCACACCTGGAGTAACTTCGATTTTACGATATTCTAATCCTTTGTAATCAAGAATTAAGCGCACTTTCTCAGAATATTGAGAAACCTCAAATTGATACAGTTCTAACATTAGGTTTCCTCTCTCCACTTGTCGTTATCAATCTGTTTATACTGTAACGTTTTTTTACAATTTTGTCACAGAAAGTCCTGTTTTTTCACAAGTATGCTGTGGCATCTCCTGTAGTTAAGCAAAAAGAACTGAAACCATAAACAGAAAATTTGTTATTGTGTGACGAAGGTTTTTAACATAGATTCAGCTAAAGTCCCATTAGAATGACTTCGTTGTGCTTTCATTTTTTCAGTCTAGAAAAGTTTAAAAACTAAATACTGGTTTGTTTTGTGGTAACTCTAGACTATCATGAATCTCTTTGATAATAGCTATTTTGTCTTGAATAGTGTCATCTATATATATACAGTTAATATTATTAATTACACGAAAATTATTATTAATATCAATGTAACTCGCTGGAGGAACTGTTTTTAGAATAAGCACCTCAGCATCTTTTGTATATCTATGTCTATATTTGTTTTTACATTCTGCAAAATGAGATATTATTATAGGGGACATTTCTTTTTGCATATAGATGATATGTTGTTTATCTTGAAAATATAATGTTTCTTTAGACATTGGTAGTTGACATTTTCTATCATCTTTTAAGCTATAGTATTGTTTTAATATACTGAAAAGTTTAATTTCAATCCTATGAAAATGAATAACTATTTCATTCTTTCTATAATAGTTATTGTCTATAGTATAAGTAGTTTCATAATTATCAAGTCTTTCTGTATAGCGGTGTTTTTGTTTTTTTGATATCCCATAAAAAATAATTTCTCCCTTTTTAGTAATCTTTAATTTGACATTTGGATTAGATTTTATATTGGAATTTACCATGTTGCCTATAAAGTAAAGAGCGGTTAAGTACCTGAATATAATTAGTATTCCCACTTTTTGTATTACATTATTCACCCTTCCAGCTAACCTGAATTGAAAGCTTCTCAGGGAGGATTTCAATTCACCCATTAGGATGACTCATCAGGGGGGCGCATGACTCATAGGTATCCCCCTAAGCTATAACGTAGGCCAATCAAGAGGATATCATGGTGAATCTTACCCTACCAAAATGGTTACAAGCCACTTTCGACCTTAATAAGCGATGGCAAAAGACTGATGCTCATTTTCTCAAAGAAGAGATCGTTGACCCTTTTTCCACTCAAGAACAAGATTTATCCCAAGCAACTCCCTCCTTGAGTTATTTAGATGATTATATTAACCAATATTTTTGATTTTGGTTCCCTAGAATTAAGCGCGATCGCCCCTTCAATTTAAT
Organism: Crocosphaera watsonii WH 8501; assembly: GCF_000167195.1. Classification (GTDB taxonomy): domain Bacteria; phylum Cyanobacteriota; class Cyanobacteriia; order Cyanobacteriales; family Microcystaceae; genus Crocosphaera; species Crocosphaera watsonii. The sequence continues at coordinate 5,693 of NZ_AADV02000183.1, forward strand.
TGAGTGCGATCGCCTGGTTCTCAAAATAAATTCTATGTTGGTACTTCTACATTACCTATTGGTTCAGCTTTAAAGACCAAGATTCCATCTTCATAGTAGGTTTCTAGTTCTGATTGTAAGGGTTTAAGAATAAGTTGACCATTTTCAACTTTTAAAGATAACTTGGTATCATTGTTAATTCCTAATTTTTGGCGTATTTTTTCAGGAATTTCGACACGACCAAATTGATCAAGGGTGAGTTGTTCCATTTATCTTATTTTTTGCTTATCTTGTCCTAGTATATCAATAATTAAGTGAGTATACTGTTTATATTGTAGGGGTCAACGGCCGTTGACCCTTACCCAAATGTGCAGCCAGAGTTTAAGAAATTGGTATTAAAAACCTCTGAAAATAGCGATCGCACTTCATTAACGAGGATATTCAGTCATCAACTCTCGAACTTGTTCCGCATGATAAGAACTACGGGTTAAGGGAGAGGAAACAACTTGCAAAAAGCCGATAGACTCCCCAAAGGTTTGCCATCCTGCAAAACTTTCGGGGGTAACAAACTCTTTTATCCCTAAATGTTTAGCAGAGGGTTGTAAATACTGTCCTATGGTCAAAATATCACAATCAACGGCTCGTAAGTCTTCCATCACTTGACGCACCTCTGCATCGGTTTCTCCTAACCCCACCATAATACCGGACTTGGTATAGAGTTTCGGGGCCAAGGTTTTGGACTCTTGTAATAAAGCCAGCGATCGCTGATAATTTCCTTGAGGACGAACCCGACGATACAAACGGGGGACAGTTTCGGTATTATGGTTAAGAACTTCTGGTTTAGCCTCTAAAATAATCCCTAAACCATCCCAGTTACCGCATAAATCAGGAATTAACACCTCAATGGTGGTTTTTGGGGAAACTTGACGAATAGCCTCAATACAAAGGACAAATTGAGACGCACCCCCATCCGGTAAATCATCACGGTTAACCGAGGTAATCACCACATGATTGAGACGTAAACGACGCACCGCTTCAGCTAAATTTAAGGGTTCCTGGGGGTCTAGGGGTTGGGGTTTCTTCTCAAAATCAATATCACAGTAAGGACAAGCGCGAGTACAAGCAGGCCCCATAATCAAAAAAGTTGCCGTCCCTACATGGAAACATTCCCCAATATTAGGACAAGAAGCTTCCTCGCAAACCGTATTTAAGCCTAAATCCCGTAATATTTCCTTAACACTTCCTACCCGTTGCCATTGAGGGGCTTTTACCCGTAACCACTGCGGTTTAACCGTCATATTTCTTTAATCTCTATATTAAATATATTTTTAACTGATCTTATCATTTAAACCTGTTGTTAACTATATTAGTTAGATGTGACTGCTATCACAGAGCATTATTGACGGTAATATTATTATGTTATTGACTTCGATACAGTGGGTAATTAGTGGCCGTGTTGATGCAATGACTATGGGTTCGGTTGATTTTGAAAAATTACCCGAAGAAACTCAACAACAATTTATTATTATTGGGGAAACAAGATCGGTTCCTCGCCATATGCTAGTTGTTTCTCCTACCTTATCTAAAAATAAAATAACTAGGCTGAAAAGACTTCTCTTAGAAATGGATAAAAAAGAGTCAGGAAAAAAAAATTTTAGAACAATTCGAGGACACCACAAAATTTGCTGAAATACCGTAATTGCTCACCGCAATAAAGAATCTGTCTTGACAACATAAAGGTAAAATCGGGGATTTTTATGTATAGTGGGGGTTATGACCACAAATGCTACCATTGATTCAAAGCTAGTTAGAGCTATCGCCGATGAACAGTTGGCGAACAATGTCTTCATGATTGAGTGGCTAGTCAAGGCACAACAACAGTTATCTCTTCAACAAAGACTGATTGACCAGCAACAACAACAAATCTCTACACAACAGCAAGAAATTGAAAAATTGAAAGAAGAGAGAGATAAGCTAAAAAACCGTAACTCAAAAAACAGTTCAGTCCCCCCATCATCAGACCAACTAAAAAAGCCTTCTGACAAAAAGAAACGCAAAAAAGGATTTAAACGCGGACCAAAATATGACCACCCAGAGAAGACCCGTAATGGTTTTGGTCAGCCCGATAAGATAGTCCCTTTAGAACTAGAAAACTGTCCTGTTTGTGGGGGTTCAGTGGAACGAGATGAAGTAGTTCCCGAAAAAGTCCAGCAAGTGGCTGAAGTAGTAGACCAACCCATAGAAATCAGGGAATATCGTCGCGGATTCTATAAATGTCCTAGTTGTGGATGGTCAGATTACAGTCCTGTTCCATTGGGAGTTAAAGAAGGATTCAGTTATGGGGCGCGATTAAGTAGCATCGTGGGCTGGCTTGGCTATGGGGGTAATCTTACATGGCGTAAACAGGAA
>NZ_AADV02000182.1 GCF_000167195.1 Crocosphaera watsonii WH 8501
TTGGTAGCGCGCCTGCTTTGGGAGCAGGATGTCGTAGGTTCAAATCCTGCCATCCCGATTGATCTATCTTAAATAGCATTGTATAGGTTTCGTGAAGCAGAAATTCATGAACTCTTAATGGAAATCAACGTCATAATTTCATAGGAGCGTGTACCATAGTATGAAAATAGATGAAAGGGTTTGCTTATGGTTCATGATTCCTTCATCTGTCATGGTTGGCTAACGTAAACTGCCTCTTGATTCCCGTTCGATATCGATAAAAAACTATGAACAATATCATAAAATACTTGTGCCGTCATCATTCACTCTTTTTAGGTGGAACTCTAGCTACGATTTTCTTACACACTTTAGCCCTACCTGTAAATAGTGCGCCTGAACCAGAAGTTCTAGAAAATAATCCCAAAGCCATTGTGGACGAAATCTGGCAAATTGTGAATAACGAATTTGTCAATCCAGATTTTAATCGGGTTAATTGGCAAGAAAAACGGAGAGAATTATTATCCCAAGATTACGATAGTCCAAAACAGGCATATAAAGCCATTCGTGAAGCCCTAGAGGACTTAAGCGACCCCTATACCCGCTTTTTACCCCCCAATGAATTTTCTGTGTTAACCAGCCAAACCGTCGGAGAAGTATCGGGTATTGGGGTGAGATTAGCCATCGATAAGCGTACCAGCGAAATTTATATCGTGGAAGCAGTGAAGAACTCTCCTGCCATCAACGCAGGATTAAAACGAGGCGATCGCCTGATTCGCATTAACGGCAAACCCACAGCTTTAATGAGTATAGAACAGGCCAAAGAAGCTCTTGCTGGGGAACTGGGAACAGAAGTCAGTTTACAACTATCACGACGGAATAAAGGGGTGTTTCAAGTTACTTTGGAACGAGCGCAAATCGAGATTCCTGCAGTAACTTACAACCTTCAAGAAGACGGAAGCCATCGCATCGGTTATATCAAACTCGATGAGTTTAGTTCCCACGCTACCGAACAAATGAAATTAGCCATCGAAGACTTAGGACAACAAGAGGTTTCTGGCTATGTTCTCGATCTACGGGGCAACCCTGGAGGACTATTGTTCGCCAGTGTGGACATTGCTCGTCTTTGGTTGAAAAAAGGAGAAATTGTCAGTACAGTTGATCGTAGAGGAGGCGATCGCCATTTCTTGGCTAATGGTACTTCCTTAACCGACTTACCCTTAGTCATTTTAGTCAATGAATGGTCGGCCAGTGCCAGTGAAATTTTGGCTGGGGCCCTCAAAGAAAACGGTCGTGCGACGGTAGTGGGGACTAGCACCTATGGTAAGGGTACAGTGCAGTCTGTTCATAACCTTTCCGATGGTTCCGGGTTAGCGGTAACTATAGCCCGTTATTACCCCCCCAGTGGCACCGATATCAACCAGAAAGGCATTAGTCCTAATGTTTATTTAGAGTTGACCATGGAGCAAGCAGTTCGCCTCAAAAACGATCCTAGCTTGATGGGAACCAATGCTGATCCCCAATACACAAGGGCTGTTTCTATTTTAAAAGGTCGCACTCAACCCATTTCTGCCCCTGCAACTCCTAAACCTGTTGGACTGCGTTGGGAAGAGTTACAAGAAACCCTCAAAGATCCCGATCCTCGCTGGGAAAGAATGCAGGAAACAGTCAATTAATCAAAAAAAAAGAATATTAGGAAATTGATCTGATTAGGGGTAGATGTTAACATCATGCCCTTTTTTTAATGGAAGTTTATCAATATTTTGCTTCTCTTTTTTGTCGTCATTTTATCTAGAAATAATCGTGATTAATAACTTTTCTCAACCCAGAAAATCAATAGTTGGGTCTAAAACCCCGCCTTTTAAGGCGCATAGTTTTTGAAGCGGAGCATAAATCTCTGTTTCAAAAACAACTTCTGTGCGATGGCGCGCCCTACGTAGGGTTTGCTGAATAAAAGCAAAACCCTATTCTTTAAAAGGTTACACCCATATTCGCGATCGCAAAAAAGATCAGCTTTGTCGGCTACAAACCGCTATAATTGGTAGAAACACCTCCCAGTTGTTGGTCAAGAACAAATGTATCGAAAAGAGGAGCAACCTTTACCGCCCCCAGAAAAATTTGAATTACCTTTCGAGGGCAAATTGTCCCCCAATAATCGTTGGGTAATCATGGCAGAGTTGATACCTTGGGATGATTTTGAGGAAGAATATGCTAAACTTTTTTCAGCAGAAAAAGGTGCGCCAGCCAAACTATTTAGAATGGCATTAGGGACATTAATTATTAAGGGAAAATTAGGAACAAGTGATAGAGAAACTATAGAACAGATTAGAGAAAATCCCTATCTACAATACTTTATAGGTTTAAATTGTTATCAACAAGAGCCACCACTGGAATCTTCAATGCTAGTTCATTTTAGGAAAAGAATTGATGGAGAATTGTAATTGCTCACCGCAATAAAGAATCTGTCTTGACAACATAAAGGTAAAATCGGAGATTTTTATGTATAGTGGGGGTTATGACCACAAATGCTACCATTGATTCAAAGCTAGTTAGAGCTATCGCCGATGAACAGTTGGCGAAGAATGTCTTCATGATTGAGTGGCTAGTGCAGCTTGGCGAAAGTAATCCACCAGATTTTTACAGAAACTTTCGTGACTAGCCACGACAATGTGTTTCAATGAAACTAACGGAAGAATCTCGAAGTTGATGTCCATGATAAAAGCATTGCCAATTAACCTCTCCAACCTACAGAAAACAGTACTCCAACAAATAGTGAGAGGGACAACAAACCCCTATCGCCTTGTTAGACGAGCCAAGCTAATCTTAGCCGCAGCATCAGGAGAGAGCAATAGTTCGATTAGTCGAAGATTAGAATTAGACCGAGTACAAGTGCGTCAGTGGCGATCGCGATGGTTTGAGGAGAGAGAAAAACTGAGTGCCGCCGAAGAACAACAGGTAACGGAGAAAGCATTAATGGTCTTGATCAAAGGAATTTTAAGCGATCGCCCAAGACCTGGAACAACAAAATCCTTTACGGTCGAACAAGTAGTCCAGATTGTAGAGATCGCTTGTGAAGAATGTGAAAAATCAGACAGACCAGTGAGCCATTGGACACCTTCAGAGTTGGCGGATGAAGCCATAAAAAGAGGAATTGTCGAAAAGATTTCCCCCCGTAGTGTGGGGCGTTTTTTAAAAAGAAGCGACATTACAAGCACATCTCGTTCGTTACTGGTTAAATGCCAAAATTGATGATCCCTTAAAATTTAAAAAGCAAGTCAAATATATCTGTGAACTTCATCAAGAAGCTAAAACTTTGTTAGAACAAGGAATTCATTTAATTAGTACAGATGAAATGACAGGGATTCAAGCTCTTGAGAGATTATTTCCGAACAAAAGAATCAAGCCTAAACAAGTAGAAAAAATCGAATTTGAATATGAAAGACACGGAACTTTAAGCTTGATTGCGAACTGGGATGTGGCAAGAGGAAAAGTTGTTAGTCCCTCTATTGGACCGACAAGAACAGAACAAGATTTTTCTGAACATATCCAGAGAACGATTAAGATTGATGAAAAAGCAGAATGGATTTTTATTGTAGATCAACTCAACACTCATAAATCGGAAAGCTTAGTCAAATTAGTAGCAGAAAGCTGTGGAATTACTATTGATTTGGGGAGAAAAGGAAAGGAGGGGATTTTGCAATCTATGGACAGCAGAGCAGATTTTTTATCAGATGAATCTCATCGAATTCGCTTTGTTTATATTCCCAAACATACATCGTGGCTTAATCAAATTGAGTGTTGGTCTTCGATCTTAGTCCGGCGTTTACTCAAAAGAATTACTGTCCGTTCAACTGAAGAACTATCCCAAAAAATTCTCAATTTTATTGATTACTTTAATCAACATTTTGCTAAGCCGTTCGTTTGGAAATTTAAGGGCTTTAAAGATCATAAGTGACTGGTGGATTATTTTTGCTAAGCTGCACTAGTTTTAGGAGTTAGGAGTTCGGAGTTAGGAGTTCGGAGTTCGGAGGCTCGATATTAGGTGTACATATTGAGTCCGAGAAACGTTATAGATCCCAAATGGGTTCTATAGAGACAACAAATGTTGCTCATCGGAATAACAGTCATATCGGAAACAACATTAGTATAAACCAAGTCAAAAAATACACAAGGTCAAAGGATGACAGTTGATAAATTGGAACAGTTAAAAATGTATCGTAAATTACCAAAATTAATTAGTTAAAAAGGGTTGAGATGATAACATTCACCTCAACCCTTAAGTTGATTTCTGATCAAAAAGATCCATTATTTATGGAAATCACCTAATTATGTATAGCGTTTCTCGGACTCATGAGGTACACTCCAAATTCCTACCTGTTGCCTGTTGCCTGTTGCCTGTTGCCTAAAGCTAAAAAATACTGTACCTCACAAGGATGGGAACTGCTATAAAAAGTTTCTTACTTATTTAGGAGGTAAGATTACTTTATCGATGACGTGAATTACACCGTTACTGGTCATAATATCAGCCTTAACGACGTTTGCATCATTAACCGTGACTTCTGAACCCTCTAACTTAATTTTAACCTTGCTGCCTTCCACAGTTTCAACCTTAACCTTACCTTCTTGGAGATCGGTAGATTTAACCACACCAGGAACAACATGATATTTTAAAACAGCGGCCAGTTTGTCCTTATTTTCGGGCTTCAGTAAATCTTTAAGAGTGTCTTCCCCTAATGCTGCAAATGCTTCGTCGGTGGGAGCAAACACAGTAAACTTACCTTCACCAGATAAGACATCTACTAACCCGGCAGCTTTAACCGCAGCCACTAAGAGTTCAAAGTCATCAGCAGCAACCGCTGTCTGGACAATGTTCTTCTTCATCCCGTGGTGATCCGCTATTATTTGGGTTTCTGGCTGAGACGCTTTTTGTTCCATTTTATCAGCAACCGCAGGAGCAACTGAGAATCCAAAGGCTACGAGTCCCCCTACTAAGGCAGAAAAAGATTTTAATCCGATTGTTTGTTTAATCATAGTTTTTTTGGTCTAATGTTAAGTATTATAACAATTATAACCCAATATTACAAAATAAAAGTTAAGGTTTCGGCAATACATATATTCTTGTGATAAGCAGTAAAAAACTCCCAATACTAGAAGTCCCACGGATGAAACTGCGTGGGACTTGTGAAAAAAACCGATAAGTGTCTAATTTATGCTTTTTTAGGGTTAAATTCTAGTAATTTTTCCTAGTAAATACCTAGACTCAAGACTCGATCGCGGTCTAATTTTCCCGTTTAATGCGACGAATAGGTAAATTAGCAATTAAAGCTGTCATACGTTGGTCACTTTCCAGGGAAAATTCCATTTCTTCGGGATCAATATCCACATAACGGTTAACCACCGCTAATATTTCTTTACGCATAGCCTCGAGCATTTCGGGGTTTAGTCCAGCGCGATCGTGGGCTAAAATGAACTTAAGACGGTGTTTGGCGTTGTCGCCGCTTTTGGTTTGACTTTTCCAGGGAAACATTTTGTCAAGAAAATGAAGAATCATAGTTTATAGGACTAGCAAGACAGTTTACTTTTTGAAAATCCTGAGAAAACGGGTGATCAGGTTATCATCAGCGGCCATAAAATCGACAAACGGAATATCTTTTCCGTTTAACCGTTGGGCGATATTCGTAAAAGCTAAACTAGGAAGAGAAGTCGTTTCTTCTAGGACTAAAGGTTCCCCTTTATTCGTAGAAATAATAATGCGTTCATCATCGGGAACAACACCCAACAGGGGAACCACCAACAAATCTAAAATATCCTCCACCCCAATCATTTGATTGAGTTGAATCATTTTTGGTTTAATACGATTAACAATGAGGCGAATTTTTTTTATATCTTCACTTTCCAGGAGGCCGACAACTCTATCCGCATCCCTGACAGCAGCCATTTCAGGGGTGGTGACAATGATCGCTTCTTGTGCTGGACATATGGCGTTGCGAAAACCCATTTCTATGCCGGCAGGACTATCAATGAAGATAAAATCAAATTGCTCGTCCAATAGTTCCACCAACTTTTTCATATCATCGGGACTGATGGCTTCTTTGGTGCGATTTTGGGCAGCGGGTAATAACATTAAATTGGGTTGACGTTTATCTTTGACTAAGGCTTTTTCTATGGAACATTCACCAGATAAAACATCAACAGCAGTGTAAACCACCCGTTGTTCGAGTCCCAAGAGTAAATCTAAATTCCTTAAACCAAAATCCGCATCCACTAAAGCAATTTTATGGCCTAAACTAGCGATGGCTGACCCTAAGTTAGCAGTAATAGTGGTTTTACCTACGCCTCCTTTTCCAGAGGTAATTACAATAACACGACTCATAATCTAAAACTCAATTATCCAATAGACTTATTATTATGCAAGATTGGAGCTATTTTTGTGCGTCCATCCCTGATCCTTGGCAGTGAATGTGTGGGTTTTATTAAAATTGAGGGCGGACTTAAGGCGTATCCCTTCGGTAGTTAAATAAGCCACCTCTGCCTCAAATACCTCTTGAATCTCCCCAGGGGGCCGGGCTACGGCTTCACCGATGCGTAACTGGGTTGGCTGCATTCTTAACGCCATGATACAACATTCTGGGTTGCCTTTTGCCCCGGCATGGGCAACACCCCGTAAATGTCCCCAAATGATGATATCTCCATCGGCGATCACTTCTCCCCCTGGATTAACATCCCCTCGAATGATAATGCTTCCTGGGTGACGAATGACAACCCCAGATCGGACTGTGGTTTTGACATATAAGGGTTCGGTGAGATTGCCGGGTTTAGCAATTTCTGTGGTAAAAAGTTCCCGTTGTGTGGTTTCTTGTTCCACGGAATAACCGGCCGTGGCCGCTGTAATGGCGGTTTGACGACGACTGGTAAAGACACGGGTTAACTTTAATTCAGCAGCCTCCAAAGCTTCCCCTATATTATGAAACTGACGACTATCTAATAAGCGGTTTTCTACCAATAAATGAACAGGGGTTGCTGGAGTCCAGGTTCCCTTATGATGGTTTAAACAGTATTTTAAGTCTTGTAATAACTCTATCCAGTCTTTGTTTGCTTCTTTAGGTTCGTTGTCGGGCAAGATTAATAATAGTTTTTTTCCTGCTCTTTTTAGGTGAACTTGGGAATAAGGTTTGGATACATTGGCATTATCCTTGGACAAAGATGTGGTTAGCTCATGATTCATAAAAGTTAAATCTCTCTAAATCAAACTGTGACTTGCTTCCTGTTTACTATCAGGGTGGATTCCGTATGTATAGTCAAGTGTCAGAGTCATGGGTTTAGTTTAGCATAAATCTTAAAAATCTTTGTAGGTGGTCGAATTTTGTTGTCTAACTGCTTATAACCCAGATTCCGTACTTCAAAAAGTAGCATTAAATACTACAAGCCTGGGGTTAATAATTAAGTATAATTGCTTAAGCTCTTGAAGACAAAAAAGTGGGATAATTGCTTAAGTTGTTTCCTCTGTAAAAAAAGAGCGAAAAATGTCTTATTTAGAAGAAATACAAGTTAAAAATTTAGACCATTTAGGGATAGTAGCTGGTTTAATTGATGAAATAGGAATAGTCAAAATAATTAATAATAAATTAGGAATAGATGTTAGAGAAAAAATCTCAGCAGGTACAGTAGTTAAGTCTATTTTAATCAATGGACTAGGATTTGTTTCAAGACCTCTATATTTATTCAGTCAGTTTTTTCAAGATAAAGCCATTGAGAAATTGTTAGGAGAAAGAATTAAACCTGATTACCTTAATGATGATAAAATTGGGAGAGTAATGGATGAATTATATAAATATGGACTAAATGATATTTTTATTGAAGTAGTTTTAGAAGTAATTAAAAAATTTAAAATAGACCTTAAATACTCCCATTTAGATTCCACATCATTTCATTTAGATGGAGAATATAAAAGGGAAGAAGATAAAGAGAAACAGGAAGAAGAAAAAATTATTAAAGAAAGACCAATTTTTATTAAGAAAGGATATTCTCGGGATCATAGACCAGACTTAAAACAATGTGTCTTGGATTTAATAACAAGCCAAGATGGAGATATTCCATTATTTGTGAGAGTAGGAGATGGAAATGAATCTGATAAAGCTG
>NZ_AADV02000181.1 GCF_000167195.1 Crocosphaera watsonii WH 8501
CCACGTGCAATTCTGATAACTTATAAAAACCAGCAATCTACGGAAAGAGGATTTCGATTTTTGAAAGATCCCTTATTTTTTACTGATAGTTTCTTCGTTGAAAAACCAGAAAGAATAGAAACAATGTTATTTTTAATGTCTTTGTGTTTGTTGATTTATAACTTGGGGCAAAGAGAATTAAGAAATTGTTTAAAAAGAGTCAAAAAAGGAATAAATAATCAAGTAGGGAAAGTAACATTGCGTCCGACTTTGAGGTGGATATTTCAATGTTTTCAAGGTATTCATTATGTGATTTTAAACGGAGTCAAACAAATTGTCAATTTAACAGAAGAAAGGCGTTTTATATTGAGTTTATTACCTGCATCTTGTCAAAGATATTATCTATAAATTGAATTGGATAAAGCAAAAATAATAAAAGAATAAGAGTCTAATGATATCAAATGAGAAGAGGAAACTCTCCTTCGTTTGTGCTGAGTCTTGCTAAGTTTTCAATGAGTATAAATCTTCTTAATTTGATTATTTTTCCTAAAAATTTAATGAAAAGAGAAATATTCTTGCCCAGGTATGATTTTCGGACTTTTTAAAACTATGTATTTTTTTATACTACATTTTGAAGTGCGGAATCTGGGATAAGTAAGACAACCTCAACCAAGATTCAAACATGACCGTAGGGTGGGCATTGCCCACCTTACAGATTATTGTTATATAATGATTATAATAGTTATTTACATTTATCGACTTAAAATAAAGAGAATTATTTTATGTTTTCCTTAACTCAAACCAGTGCGCGTCAACGAGAAATTATTGAGGTTGTCCTTAGTAATGGTTGGGATTATATGAAGGGTTTATTAACAGGAAAAAAAGACGAAGATCCCAATATTCCAACCCCTGAAGTTCTCCGCAATATTTTAGTAGAATTAGGACCATTTTATGTTAAATTAGGGCAAATTTTAAGCACTCGTCCCGACATTTTACCCCCTAATTATATCAAGGCGTTAACGGCTTTACAAGCCAATGTACCTCCCGTATCTTGGGAAGCTATTGAAAGACTACTAAGTCAGGAGTTAGGGCAACCTATAGAATCTGTTTTTAGTAAGATTAATCAGCAACCTATTGCTGCTGGTTCTATTGGACAAATTCATCGCGCAACTTTAACTACTGGGGAAGAAGTTGCTATTAAAGTTCAACGCCCAGGTATTGATAAAATTGTTGAGCAAGATATTAGTTTAATTAAGGGAGTTGCTGAGTTAGTTTCTCTAACAGATTTTGGAGAAAATTACGATATTGTTGAGCTTGCTGATGAATTTTCTCAAGCAATTAAAGCAGAATTAGATTTTACAAAAGAAGCTGATTATACTGACAAAATTAGAAATAATTTATCAGAAAGTCGTTGGTTTGATACGGAACAATTAGTTATTCCTAAAGTGTATTGGGAGGTAACAAGCGAGAAAATTTTGGTGTTAGAATGGTTACATGGAAAACCTATTTTAGAAGCTGATTTAAGTATTCCTGAAAGTACAAAATCTATTGAGATTAGAAAACAAGAAATTACTACTTTATTATTTAGGGCATTCTTCCAACAACTATATTTAGATGGGTTTTTTCATGCTGATCCTCATCCGGGTAATATTTTCTATTTAGATAATGGAAAAATTGCCATTATTGATTGTGGTATGGTGGGAAAACTTGACCCAAGAACACAACAAATTTTAACAGAATTATTACTAGCAATTTTTGATTTAGATGCACAAGGTTGTACACAATTAACTATAGAATTATCTCAGGGAGGAAAAGCAGAAAGTTTAGAAAGATTACGCAATGATTATGAACAGATTTTACGGAAATATTATGACCTCAGTTTGTCTCAATTCAATTTTAGTGAGGTTGTTTATGAAATTTTACAAATTGCCCGTAAAAATAAGTTAAAAGTACCTGGAAATTTGGGACTTTATGCTAAGTGCTTAGCTAATTTAGAAGGGGCGGCCAGACAGTTTAATCCTCAGATTAATTTATTTGACGAAATTAAACCCTTGATGACGGATTTATTTCGCCGTCAATTAATTGGTGATACTCCTTTACAAACCAGTTTAAGAACGGTTTTAGACCTCAAATCGATTTATCTGAAAACACCAAGACAAGTGGATATATTACTGGATAGATTGTCTTCAGAAACCTTACAATGGAATCTCAGATTAAAAGAATTAGAACCTTTAAGACGCAGTGTAGATTCTTCTGCAAATCGTCTTTCTTTTAGTATTGTTTTAGGTTCATTAATTATGGGGGCGGCGATTATTTCTACGGGGTCATCTACTCAACAATTGTCGTTAATTAGCACTGTTTTGTTTGCTGCTGCTAGTTTATTAGGGGTTTGGTTAATTATTAGTATTTTGCGATCTGGAAGGTTAAAATGATTTAATTATTATGAGCAACATTTGGTATATTCTTAAAACAGAAACAGAACAATGCGAAATTGTAGAACTTGATTATAATCAAGTCCCAGAAAATACAAATTATTGGGGTCCTTTCGCCTCCAAAGAAGAAGCGATCGCCCGTCGTGTTGGTTTAATTCATGCAGGAAAATGTAAACCCCAATTGTGAATAATTTACCGCCTATAAGACTTGATGGGTATGGGAATGTTGTTTAACATTATCTTCTGCTTTTACCACATTAACCGCATTGAGAATTCGTTTTTTTTCTAAAGAAAAATTCAAGTCTTTTTTAACTGTTCCCAGAGTAATTAAAGATTGAGCAGAAGGACGATTCTTATAAGTTCTAACTGCTGCTAAAGTTCTTTCAATAAAGTCATCACCAAACTGAGCATCATCAGGAAAATCAGACGTTTTCGTTAACGTTTCCCCAGTTAAAATGTCTCCAATCGACTTAGCAGAAACCAATTCATAAGAAGTAGGAATTCCTTGACAAATAGGTTCTAAAGCGGCGGAAGGAATAGGTTCAATAACACGAACTTGATGAAATTCTCCATCTTCCTTTAAAAAACAAGTTGCTAACCCAAATACACAGTAATCATCCATAGAGATATCAGAATGATTAGGTAATAATGTAGTAGTAGACATGAGTAAGAATAACTCCTTATGATTCATATAATCTAATTTTATCAGTCATGGGTATGCTTTAGGAAAACCAGAAAAACTTAAGGAAAATTTTATAAAATGGGGAAACTCCCGATGGTAGATAGTTAGGAAGATTGGAGAGCAAGTTTAAGGTATGGAGACAGTTACCAGAGTGACACATTTTTTACCATTAAGCATCACACTATTGAGTACAGTGTTTTCAATAAGCACCTTAATACTGCTATTATGAAAGATGATATAACTAACTATAAGAAACATTCCTCATCATTGGTTCCGATCCCATCGGTGTCAGAAGAGGAGTCTATAAAAGCGGCCATGGCCACCCAACTTAAAAAGAAAGAACTTTCTGATTTACATTTAAGGATTATTATTAAACAAGAAGCAAATCAAGGGAATTATCAGAAGGCGATCGCTATTCTGGACAAATTAATTGCCCGTCTCCCCAATAGTGCCATTGACTATAATAATCGGGGTTTAATGTACCTGAAAATAGCTGATTATGATCAGGCGATGACTGATTTCAATAAAGCGATCGCCCTTAGCCCTAGTTTAGATCGAGCTTATAATAATCGGGGTAACTGCTACGCCCATCAGGGGAACTTGAGCAAAGCCATAGAAAACTACGAAAAAGCCTTAGATATTAATCCTTATAACCAAAAGGTGTGGATTAATCAAGGTATTACCCTCAGAGAACTAGGAGACTATCCATTAGCTATAGAAACCCTGGAACTAGCGAAAATGATTGGCAATCAATACCTGGGGCGTATTTATGCAGAAAGGGGTTATACTCGTTATTTGATGGGGGATTGGAATTATGCGATCTCAGATTATCGTCGTGCCTTGTCCTATTTACCCGAAGGCCATCGTTATCAGCAAAAAGTGATGAAATGGTTAGCCAAAGTGCTAAAACCCGTTATTTCGCAATCAAATCTTGAGAGTGATCATTGATCTGCACCAAACTGTTGTAAGATCCACTAAAACAGATATTGTTGTCTAAAGTCTAGCTTTGTGCTTCTAGTCTTCGGTGAGAATAGCCCTTATTTTTGCCCAAACAGAGGAAACTTCTGACTACTAACTTCTGACATTAATAATAAGTCTCTTCCTTCAGTTTATTGCCATATAGCGAGTCCCATGACCACCACTATTTCCGCAGATCAAGTTAATCAGATTGTTTATAACTTACATCATGATCCCTTTGAGATTTTAGGTTGCCACCTTCTAGAAAAAGGTGAAAAGACTAAAAAATGGGTAGTCAGGGCTTATTTACCGAAAGCAGAAGCAGCATGGGTGATCCGTCCCACAGAAGGAAAAGAAGATCCCATGAACTCTGTTCATCATCCCAACTTTTTTGAATGTATTATCGAAACCCCTGAACTAAATAACTATCAACTGAAAGTTAAGGAAGGGGAACACGAAAAAGTGATCTATGATCCCTATGCTTTTAGTTCTCCTTTTCTAACTGACGAGGATATTTACTTATTTTCTGAAGGAAACCACCACCGTATCTATGAAAAATTAGGCGCTCATGTAGGCAAAATCAATAAAGTTGCAGGGGTTTACTTTGCGGTTTGGGCCCCCAATGCGCGTAATGTTTCTATTATTGGTGATTTTAATAACTGGGATGGCCGAGAACACCAGATGCGTAAACGCAACAACACCATCTGGGAGTTATTTGTGCCGGAAATAGGTGCAGGGACAGTCTATAAATACGAGATCAAAAACAGTGAAGGTCATATCTACGAAAAATCAGACCCCTATGGCTTTTATCGGGAAGTTCGACCAGATACCGCTTCTATTGTGGTGGATATAGATAATATTTATCAATGGAATGATGAGCAATGGTTAGAAAACCGACGTAATAGCGATCCTCTCAAGGAACCGGTATCTGTGTATGAGGTACATTTGGGGTCTTGGTTACACGCTTCTTCCGAGGAAAAAATGCCTTTACTCAATGGAGAAGCTGATCCCGTCATCGTCTCAGAATTAAACTCTGGGTCCCGTTTTCTCAGTTACTACGAACTAGCAGAAAAATTGATCCCCTACGTCAAGGAGATGGGTTACACTCATATCGAAGTGTTACCCATTGCCGAACACCCCTTTGATGGATCATGGGGGTATCAAGTCACTGGATTTTATTCTCCCACTTCTCGGTTTGGTCCACCGGAAGATTTCATGTATTTTGTGGATCAATGTCATGAAAATGGTATTGGGGTGATTTTAGACTGGGTTCCGGGGCATTTTCCCAAAGACTCCCACGGGTTAGCTTATTTTGATGGCACCCATCTTTATGAACACGCAGATCCTCGCATTGGTGAACATAAGGAATGGGGGACGTTAGTGTTTAACTATGGCCGTCATGAAGTCAAGAACTTTTTGGTGGCTAATGTTCTTTTTTGGTTTGATAAGTATCATATTGATGGTATTCGGGTGGATGCGGTGGCTTCTATGTTATACCGTAACTATCTGCGTAAGGATGGGGAATGGATACCCAATGAATACGGTGGAGATGAACATATTGAAGCGGTTAATTTTATCAAGGAAGTCAATATTTTATTATTCGAGTATTTCCCTGGTATTCTTTCTATTGCTGAAGAGTCCACAGAATGGGAGAAGGTTTCTCGGCCTATTTATGATGGTGGGTTAGGGTTTAATCTTAAATGGGATATGGGTTGGATGCACGATATGTTAGATTATTTCAGCATCGATCCCTTTTACCGTCAATACCATCAAAATAACGTCACTTTTAGTATGTTGTATTATTACAACGAAAATTTCATGTTGGCGTTATCCCATGATGAGGTAGTGCATGGAAAGAGTAATATGTTGGGTAAAATGCCGGGGGATGAATGGCAGAAATACGCCAATGTTCGGGCTTTATTTACCTATATGTACACCCATCCTGGTAAGAAAACCATGTTTATGAGTATGGAGTTTGGCCAGTGGAGTGAATGGAATGTTTGGGGTGATTTAGAATGGCATTTATTACAGTACGAACCCCATCAACAACTAAAGCAATTTTTTACGGATATTAACGCCCTTTATAAACAAGAACCGGCCTTATATACCCACGATTTTGACTATCATGGATTTTACTGGATAGATTGTAACGATAATCCCCATAGTGTGGTATCTTTTGCCCGACAAAGCGATGATCCCAAAGATACTTTAATCGTGATTTGTAATTTTACTCCCCAACCCCATAGTCATTATCGGATCGGGGTTCCTGAATCTGGATATTATCTTGAATTATTTAACAGTGATGCCAAAAAATATGGCGGTAGTAATATGGGTAATTTAGGGGGTAAATGGGCTGATGAATGGGCATTTCATAATAAACCTTATTCGGTAGATTTATGTTTACCACCTTTATCTGTGTTAATTCTTAAGTTAGATCCCGATAAAGTTCCAGAAGGAACAATTGTTGAAGAAGTAGCTATTGATGAAGAAGAGTAGGTATTGAGAATGAAGAAAATAGGTGGGCAATAAATAAAGATTTTTCGATTATTTTTTTTCAGCATCCTTTTTTGCCCACTCTAAAATTTGCTACAGTGATTGATTATATATTCAGTTCAAATTATGACAAATCCTCAACAACAAGCTTTAAAACCAATCCTTAAAGAATTACTCTATGAACTCCTTACCCAAGAACAAGACTTGCTTAAAGATTTAATCTATGAAGTCATTGAAGATATAGCAATGGCTAATGCTATAAAAGAAGGAATAGATACCGAAAATGTTAGTCGTGAAGAAATTTTTTCTCTGTTAGAAGACTAATCATGAATATTGAATTTCGTAAAACCTTTAAAAAGGACTTACGCAATCTAAAAGAACCCAAAATTAAGCAACAAATTAAAGGTGTGATTGAAGATATAGAAGTTGCCAAAAATATCACTGATTTAAGAAATGTCAAAGCAATACAAGGACATCAAGGATTTTATAGAATTCGTATAGGTAACTATCGTCTTGGACTTTATCTAAATGGAAATGTTGTTGCTTTAGTACGTTTTCTTCATCCAAAAGATATGTATCGTTACTTCCCTTAAGAATATCTAAATCATTAAATTCAGCGTACCATCACCATCCGGCACTTCAATAGCTACTTGTAGGGTGGGCAAAAGGGAAAACAGATCAAATGTGATGATTAACTTAAAATTTTGCCCACCATCCCCTTATCTATTTCATTTCAAACCTATTGGTGGGCAGCCATTAAATCCTCTCTGGTAAGATCAAATTAATTAATGCTGCCCACCCTACAACTCAGTTTTTAAGGTTGTAATCTTCAACAAAAGATGCAATTACCCTTTTTTACGACGAGCCAATGCACCAATGGAACTTACAGCGAGTAAACCTAAGATAGCACCGGGTTCAGGGGTTGATTGCGCTTCTTGTGGAGTTAATTCTAAGTTATCTATTTCTAACTGAACTTCCCCTTTGACAAAACCCGATAACGTATGCTGCATGAGGGATACACCGAATTAGCTAGGGGTTATTAATGGGTACAAACAGAAGAAATGCTTAATAAATCTAATGCCTTTTGTTGCACTTCAGTAGGTCGAGTTATCTTGTCAAAAACGTATTTTCCACTCTCTAAAGAACACTCAACTGTGTTCAAGCAAATTGTTCCCAAATCTTCTAGTAAAGTACGAAAGCTGTGAACTGGTAAGTTATCTTCGGTGCGTTTTTTTCTATCTTTAGCAACAGCAGAATTACTACGACGAGCTTTTATGACATCCTGATAGTTATTATCAATTTCTTCATCTTCAAATAATAAAGGGGCTAATTTTTGTTTTAAATGCCATTCAACGTAATAAGCCAACATACATAAGAAAATATGTGCCTTAACTCTGTCTCCCTTATAATGATAAATAGGACGCACTTTTAAATCAATAGATTTATAACAACGGAAAGCTTCTTCCACCGAAGATAAACTTTTATAAGCTTTGACAACTTCAATCCATCCATTAGAGTTTCATCTACAGAATTCTGGGATCCTTAGATCGTCACAGCGGCACTGCCTGCCTCCTCCTNTCCCCCCC
>NZ_AADV02000180.1 GCF_000167195.1 Crocosphaera watsonii WH 8501
TGTATGATCTTCGGGGGGTGATAACTCGGGAGTGAAAAAATCAAAAGGCGAACCTTGTCCTGCTTGTGGTTGAGAGTTTGACATCTTATCCCGAATTTCTCACAAAATCTGCGATCGCCAAACACAGAAGCCTTACAGGAAGTGGGTTTGAACAGAGCGATCGCATATTTCCCCAACCAACAGTCTGTTGTCAGATTTTAAGTTAAAATCAACCCGAATTAGACAAAGATGAAAAGATAAATCAATCACTCATTTTTCCAAAAAAATTATTAATAAAATCTCTAATAGTACTAGATTGTTAGAATAAAATATGCTATAATTTAATTATTAAAGCAATTTACCTTAAACTGATTTAATGAGTCCCAGTCATCCCCGAACCCCTCGTCAAGTAATCAACTTTAGTAAACAGAAAGGAAAAGAAATAAGGTGATTTCCGAGAAAGCTTTTCCCATAGGGGGTAATCGCTTGGACTAAAGGCTTTCAAGAAATAAAAGGAACAGAGAGTTAGCGGATCTTGGTACACAACTTTAAAATTTCATAATTGGCTCGTCTGAAAAAACAGAAGAAATAGATTAAAATGAAGAGGTAAAAAGATTAGAGAGAGTAAATTGAAGCTAAAACAGACAAATCATCCCTTAACCCCGTCGATGGTCGATGATTTACGTTTAGCAGCCTCAAAAATGACGGGAGCAGAGCGTCGTTCATTTCAAGCTGAAATGTGTCTCAAGTATTGTGGAGGAAGTGCCAGACAAACCGAAATCGTGTTTGGTTGGGGGAGAAAAAATGTTCAACTTGGATTACATGAAAAACGAACTGGGATAGTGTGTTTAGGATTACAATCAGTCAATAGTGGATGTAAAAAATGGGAGGAAAGATACCCAATAGTTGCCCAATCATTGAAAGAAATAGCCGAAGCTCACGCACAACAAAACCCCACATTTAATAACCCCATTGCCTATACAAGATTAACGGCGGCTGAAGCCATTAAACAATTAAGAAATCTAGGATATAATGGAGAGGAGGTTCCTGCTGCTTCGACAATGGCAGATATTTTAAATTGTTTGGGCTATCGATTAAGAAAAGTGGTAAAAGCTAAACCTAAAAAAAAATCTCGGAGACGGACGCTATCTTCGAGAATATAGAGAAAAAAGATAGAAAAAAAGACCCTTCTGTGAAACGTTTAAGTATGGATTGTAAAGCAACTGTGGAAATAGGAGAATATTCACGTGGCGGACAAACCAGAGGTTATAATCAAGCTCAAGATCATGATATGGGAACTAAAGAAAAATACGTTCCTTGTGGGATTGTAGATGAAGATACAGGGCAACTTTATGTAACTTTTGGAAGTTCTTATAAAACGAGTGATTTCATGGTAGATAACTTGGAGCAATGGTGGACAAGTCTGAGTATAACTGAAAAGCAGCAACTAGAGAACATCCAAATTAAAGTTGATAATGGACCAGAAAATAGTGGAATAAGAAGGCAATTTTTGAAGAGAATGGTAGAGTTTGCCGACCAAACTAAGAAATCTATTCAATTACTATATTTTCCTCCTTATCACAGTAAATATAATCCCATAGAAAGATGTTGGGGAATTTTAGAGAGGCATTGGAACGGAACACTTCTGAGAAATGCTCAAACGATGTTAGCTTGGGTAAAAACTATGACATGGAAAGGCTTAAATCCGATAGTTAAGTTAAGTAAAAAAGTTTATCAAAAAGGCATTTCTTTAACGAAAAAAGAGATGAAGGAAATTGAGAAACGTTTAGAACGTAATCCTCACTTACCTAAATGGGATATTTTGATTAGACCCAGTTAGTCTAAAAAGTTAATAAGAGTGTAAAATTAAGTGAATTTCCTTTTTAAAAATAGTCAAAGCTAATTTAAAAGTTAGCGTATTTCTTTCTTTTAGATAGGGAGGTTTTTGTTCGCGGAAAGTATCCGCGAACAACTTTTTATTTTTCCCTTTTCGCTTATTTGAGATGTTCTACAAACAGATTCTGAGAATGGGTGGGAAACTTTTTCTTGGAAATCACCTTAACGGCCGTTAACCCCTACTAACAGAAATTGGTATTTATCTGCTGAGAGCCTTGTCACTCAATTGATAATTTTGTACCCTTTCAATGAGCGATCGCACTTCTTTTTTGCCTTCCGAGGGTTCAAAGACAACAGGAAACTTGCCACTGGTTAACATTCTTAACCCCAAGGGTGCAAGAGAAAGTAACCCTTCTAAGTCTTTGAAATAATTCCCTACTACATAAACACCAAATTTTCTCTCATCGATCCAACCTCCCTCTTTCACCAGATCGATCAAAACTTTACGGTGACGAATAGCGCGACTACTTTGAGCATCATTGCGGTCTAAAATTTCTTCTTTGAGATGAGAGATTTGATCCATGGGGGCAACTTCCATAGGACAAACCGCATTACAATAATAACAACGGGTACAACCCCAAACTCCTTCCTCTACCTGATTATAGTTATCTAAACGCTCCTCTGTCCCTGTATCACGGGAGTCTGCCACCATCCGCTCGGCTTTAGCCAAAGCATGAGGTCCGACAAACTCAGGGTTAACCGTTAAAGCATTACATTCAGAATAACAAGCACCACACATAATACAGTTACCCGTCTGATCCAACTGCGATCGCTCATCGGGAGTCTGTAAAAATTCTCTCTCGGGAATCTTGCGCCCTTTGGTACTGACGTAGGGATCAACCTCTTGAAGTTTATCCCAAAAACCAGACATATCCACCACTAAATCTTTAATCACTGGCATATTTCCCAAGGGTGCAACGGTGATAGTTGGTATATCTCCATTACTCGAAGCGGATATCATTTCTAACTCTTGTCCCACATTTTGCTTGCAGGCCAAAGCCGATCGCCCATTAATTCTCATACCACAACTACCACAGATAGTGTTGCGACAATTTTTTCGGAAGGCTAAACTACCATCTTGTTCCCATTTAATACGATTCAAGCATTCTAAGATGGTATTACCAGCTTGTACTTCTAATTGATAACTCTCTAGCTGGGGACTTTTCTTCGGTTTTTGTCGCCAGACTTTAAACAATACTTTCATAAGAACATAATAAAATGGATGGATCTCTTCTATATTATCTCGTTCTGAGGAACTTCCCATCCTGGGAGGGGCTAGGGGTGGGTTGACTTCTGACTTCGTTAAAGTCCCTGTCGGTGCCAAACTCCCCAAACTCTTCACAGTTATCAATTATCAGTTATGTTAATATTGGCAAGCAACTCAAGCACGATCAAGGTTTGAGACCTATGTAGTCTGGAGTTTTTTACTTTTATTTTCAGGTTCAACAACCACAACCCTAGAGGAGATAGAGAGGGAATTTATCTGAGTTTGAGCCGATCAGAATAAATTTACCCCCTTAAACTACCCCCGATCAACTTCATAATTCTTGAAATTTTTTTTGTTTAGTTTAGGAATTTCACGCTATATTTTTGATATGATCAATAATGATCGAAACAACCTACTCATCATTGAGAGAAAATCAAAGGACATTGATAGAATTATGGCTGACACCATTGATCCAAATCCTACTCCCTTAACCGGAAAAGCCCTACTTCAAGAAATAAAAAGCTTATCCGATAAGCCTCGCCGAGAAACAGCCAGAGAATGTGGCTATTACTCAGTGACAAAAGAAGGACAAGTTCGTGTTAACTTAACGGACTTTTATGATGCTGTTTTGGCAGCCAAAGGCGTTCCCCTCGCACCTGGGGCAACTAAAGATGGTCGTGGCCGTGAACCTACGTTCAGAGTTAGTGTTCACAGAAATGGTCAAATTGTCATCGGTTCCACCTATACTGAGCAGATGGGATTGAAACCAGGGGACGAATTTGAAATTAAATTAGGCTACAAACATATTCATCTTAAACAAGTAGGTGCTGATGAAGAAGAGGCAGCCTAAAGACTACTGAGTACCAGTTAAACATGGGACTAAAATCGCTAAACCCAAGTCAAAAGGAAAGGTCAAACTTTAGTGCTTTCTGGGTTTGATCGGACAAGGGCAAAAGCGATCCCTCCCCTAAAACAAATGGGGAGCAGATGATGAAACAGCAACCATGAAAGCAATATGTTATGGTCAGATAAGAAGTTGACTACTTATTGGCCATCGTCGTGTTATTGATAACGGTTGAAAATAGTTTTGCTATAGCCCCAGATCCGAGCATAAGGGAAGTATTTTTACCCCCCCACTTTCCCCATTGGTTTATGGTTCTCCAAGAGATTCCTAGTCAGAGCAAAATAGTTCTTTTCCTACTAATATGGTTAACCCTTTGGCTACCCATATCCTTACTTTTGGGTAAAAGCCTCCACTGGAAACCATTTCAACCGTTAGAGGCAGAACAGAAAATCCCTTTGTTAGTACCTTTGTATTTATTGGTTCCCTGTTTAGGCTGGTTAACCATAGCGATCGAAGGCACTTCATTATCTGACTATGGATTATCCTGGCAAGGGAATACCCTAATTTCCCTTTGTATAGGTGTTTTGTTGGGCTTGGGAGGGTTAGGAGTGGTTTTTGCCATCGAAGGAGGTTTAGGGTGGCTAGAATGGGACTCTGAGAACCTAGAGCAGCTAGGGAAGGTTGCTGCACCGATTTTCGGATTAGCCATCTGGATAGCCTTAAACGAAGAATTTGTCTTTCGAGGTATTTTTCAAACAATTTTAGAACAAGATTATGACCCCTGGGTGAGTGCTATCATAGTTAGTAGTATTTTTGCTTTAGTTCATCTACTATGGGAAAGACAAACCACCATTCCTCAGTTACCTGGACTGTGGTTAATGGGAATGGTTTTGGTGGTAGCAAGATGGGCCGATGGAGGGAATATTTGGTTAGCAGGGGGACTTCATGCCGGTTGGGTGTGGGGGTTAGCTTCTTTAGATGCCGCCCAAATGATTTCCTACACAGGAGAAGGTAAAGATTGGATAATTGGTATTTATCAGCAACCCTTAGCTGGAATAATGGGTATTTTGTGTTTATTCGGCACTTGTTGTCTATTATGGTTTTGGCTGTAAGCTCACCCACGGCTGAAGCTCGTGGGGGTACACTAAACCTAGGTAAATCTAGGTATGTGATTAAATTGCTGTTATCTCTACAAAGGTAATTCGAGTTGGATAAACTCTCCCTTTGCAGAGCTTAAACGTCCCCGATACCCCATCGGGGGATATTCTGACTCTACAGCCAAAGCTTCTGACTTGAATTTAGTTGATAACCAACCATGTTCTGTGGCATAACTGACACTGTATCCAATAGAGTGCAGATATCGCACGGTACGATGCAACAATACTCGTCTAACCTCCCGATACTTCATATATCGAGTAATTTCTTCATCTGTACCACGATGAGCAATGACATTAGCGGCATTGTAATCACTCTGCAATACCTCCCCGTTATAACGGTAAAAGCAATCTCCAACCCGACTCCCTAAGAGAGTCCCCGTCTGGAAATCAGTTTGCGAGGTATAGGCAGCACAAACGGTTTTAACGGTTGAACCCGTTTGTTGTCCAATTTCTTCGAGTGAAGTCTGTAATTCCCCTTTAACCCATTGGTTAAGTTTTCGATTGATGCGCTTCGATTTAATTTTAGAGTTAATAGGAGTTGATAAATCTTCTGCATAGATATTAGTTGGTTCAGTCAATACATTTCTTAATCCATGTCTAATTGATAATGACTACACAAGGAGAAAATTAACTCACTTCCAAACCTTAAAAGTCTATCTTTATCGGTAATAATCAAGCGTGAGACTTCTTCGTTGAGAATTTTGTCTATCAGTTTATTGAGTCCTCGTTTTTTATAGTTAAGTCCCGAACCAATATCTTTGATTAATTCAACTTGCCAGCCTTTATTCTCGCAATAAGCAACCAAGGTATTAGCTTGACGTTCTAAATCGTCTTTTTTATCTCTGGTTGAAACTCTTGCGTAACATAGTGTTGGTTTTTCATTACGTTCTTCCTCTTCAATTCCTGCTAAGGCTGAAGCTAAAAATCGTCGATGACCTCCCTTGGTTCTCTGGGAAGTAATCCGACCTTCAGATTCCCAACGTCGAATGGTATCGACGCTTACACCAAAATAGTCGGCTGTTTCTCCAATGGTAAAATATCTCGGCATAACACCATTATACCTAGTTTTACCTAGATTTACCTAGATATTCACCCTACTGCATCATTAGTCCAATCTAATGATTTGGTAGTCTATGAGGCTTTAAATGTAAAAAACTTGGTGCGGAATGCACCGCCGCTTTCCACTGCCGACCCTGCTGGATTTGAAATCCAGCAGGAACGCGGCAGCGCATTCCACGCCTTGAATTCAATTCAAGGTGGGTCGGCGGTAAAGAATCGTAAGCTATCTAAGTCAATTAGTGATGCGTCTTGGTATCAATTCACTGAATGGTTGAATTATTTTGCTAAGATTTATCGCATTGTTTGTATTGCTGTCCCTCCCCATTTCACCAGTCAAGATTGCTCAGTTTGTGGCACAAGAGTTCAAAAACTCACGGGGTGACAAGCCCGTTAAAACCCTGATTGAAAGAGGGTTTCAGCCGTGGCGATCGCTCTATAAATTGTCAAAAACTAGAGGGCTTATTGAGAATAAACAATAATGATAATCATTCTTGCCGTGTGTGTGGGGGGGAGGAGGGTTACACCGTCCTCCCCCCCACAGGGTTGATGCTCAAAATCAACCCCTTGGGCAATATTAGTTTTTATTAAATAATAAAAATTGGTTTATTTTGGATAGTTACATCTAAAATAAATCATCTTCCACTGGTTATTTTATGTTAAGATAAAATAGGGGAATTAAGCCGTCTTATCTATTATGGACATGGCTTGTAACCCTTTTTTATAATTGTTGAGTTTCTGGGGATTATTGCTCATCATAATTGAAATAAAATCAGAGTAAAATTCCCAAGCGTGAATCCAAAGAGAGCCATAAAGTCCTATCCAAAAATTACTATGTCTTCGGTCACGTCTTGATTTTTCAGTTAGACGAGCAATATATTTTCCTTGATTGGTTTGTCGAAATGTTTTGCCTTTTAAAGAAGTAGCAGTGTAAGCGATCGCTATTAATAAAATCAAGGAATTTAGTCGTTTATTATTGGCTTTACTTCCCTCCCAATTATAACCCCCTGTCTTACAATCCTTGAACATAGCTTCAATACCTGCCCTGGCTCGATAGACTTTCAAGACCTCTGATAAACTGTCTAAGTTGGTAAGAATAAACCAAGGCTCTTTTTCCTGTTTGCCCTTGTATTTTCTTTTCCAATATGCTCCCACATTAAAGTTTCCAAACCCTTTATTTTTAGTGACTGAAACCCCAGTTAAAAACATCTTCATCCCAGGTTTCATTCCTAACTGCGAAAAAGTTTGATAATCTTCATCATCTTTTTTCTGGTTTGTACCTTGTTTCTGACGAAAAGCGAAGAATAACTTTTGTTTTTTACTTTTTTGTTTCAACCAATAAGCTAATTTAACACTGTGGAATTCTCGGTCTCCAAGAATGACTAACTCATAGTTTTTTAGAAGACAAAGAACAGGTTGAATTAATGCCTGTTGTTCAGATAATCTGCTGGCTCCTCTTTTCCCTAAAAGTGTCCAATAGATGGGTAAAGCCCACTTTTTCCAGATAACAGCAACCATGAAAACATTTTTATCTTTCCATTGGGTTCGGTCAATTGTTATAATCAGACGAGAGCCAGTCTTAAATTCTTTACAAATAATAGCTTTAATCACAGGAAACCAGAATCTGGGAATGGCTAAAGCTGACAAAACTAGGAATCTCTGGATATGTTTACGACGACTTTGATAAAGGATTGGTAAAGGAAAACAAGCTGCTAACCTTTCTATTCTAACCTGTTTATGTACTGTCAGCAACCACAGTAAAATTCTAAAAGCCTCGAACTGTGTTTGTGTTAAATGTTTGGTAAAATGAGATTCATAAACTGCTAAAAAGCTCATGATTTAAGTTATAAAACGATTAAGGACAATCTGATTATTATTAGCATAAAATCGGATTGTTTTCTCTCTTTTAGGAGTTGACGCTCGCGCATCAAAACAGTTTGGGGGGGCAGGGCAATCGCATTTAATTTTTGAAAAGCTGACTGCATAAGAGGTTTCGCGATCGCCGTTCATTTGTACTGAAACTCTAAAATCTTTACTGGATAACGCATCTCAGATTTTAATGCGATTGGCCCG
>NZ_AADV02000179.1 GCF_000167195.1 Crocosphaera watsonii WH 8501
GTTCCCAACCCCTAATATACTGGGGTGTTGGTGGTAGTATCTAAGTCATAATAACGATTGCTTGCCCGAGACGCTTTGTAGAGGGCATAGGTACGGGCTACCACTGCTTGAGATTTTAAGCTCTTGGGGCCCAGGTAGGATAAGCTTCGGCACCAACCACACTGTACAAATATTGTTCCACATCGACTAAATTAAGAGCCGTTACGCCTTTTCCTTGACGAATCACCCGAACTTTACCCCGATACCAGCGATCGCCGATCCATACCACGCCATCGTCTTTGGGTTCAATAATTAGATGACTAGAGTTCCATTGGTTGAGGTTAACGCCACTACCTCTAGGTTTAACAGTAAAGCCATCCAGAGGGGCTAAATTGCCGATTGCTCGCCCCCCAGCGTCCCTGACAATGGCAGGGGTTGAACTGCCTATTTGCACAGCACTAACGCCCTTTTTAATAGCAATACGGAGGTCTTGGGCTGCTTGTGCCGATAGACAGAAAATCAGCCAAATTAATCCTGTTAGTCCACTGTATTTGACTAGGGTTAGCCTGGATATCTCAGTAGTCTTAGCCTGACTCTTGACATCTTCATACACTGTCATGACTGTTTTCCTCACACACACCTTACTAAACAGGGAAATTCTATTGTAAAGTAAAAATAGGTAAGGTAAAGAAAAAGCCCTCCCCTGTTGCTGATCATTGAAAAGGAAAAATCTTACACTTAGTTAGCTTTGTTCAATCTCCTATCCCAAATCAAAGAGATCCTCAGACGTTGGTGGTCAGAATTTACACTGCAAACCAAGTTAATGGCGGCAGCAACCTTGGCCGTCTCCTTGTTTATGAGTGGTTTAACCTTTTGGGCCGTTAATACTATTCAAAAAGACGCACAGTTAAATGATACGCGCTTTGGTCGAGATTTGGGGTTATTACTCGCTTCTAATGTAACTCCTCTCATTGCTGAGGACGATTTAACAGAAGTTGCTCGTTTTTCCAGTCGCTTTTATCAGAGTACCACCAGTATCCGCTATATTATCTATACTGACAAGACAGGCAATATTTTCTTTGGTATTCCCTACTCATCGGCTGAAGTTCAAAATTCCCTGACTATTGAACGTCGTATACAACTGCCCGATTTTCCCTCAGACGATCATAACTTACCCTTGGTAAGACAACATCAAAGTCCTAATGGAGAAGTAACGGATGTTTTTGTACCCCTAAGACATCAAGGCAACAAATTAGGATTTTTGTCCATTGGCATTAATCCCAATGCAACGGTTGTTAATTCTTCCAATTTAACCCGTGATGTTACCATTGCGGTGTTTGTAGCTATTTGGGCTATGGTAATTCTAGGAGCGGTTTTTAATGCTTTAACTATTACCCGTCCCATCAAAGAATTATTACTGGGAGTTAAAAATATTGCCGCAGGAAACTTTAAACAAAGAATTAATCTTCCCTTTGGTGGAGAGTTGGGAGAATTAATTTTTAGTTTCAATGAAATGGCTAAACGTCTTGAACGTTACGAAGAACAAAATATTGACGAATTAACATCCGAAAAAGCAAAATTAGATACCTTAGTTTCTACTATTGTTGATGGGGCAATTTTATTAGATACAAATCTCAACTTATTATTAGTTAACCCCACAGCAAGACGGATGTTTGTTTGGGATAGTAAAAATGTTATTGGTGAAAATATACTAGAAATTTTACCCTCAGAATTAACCGAACAGTTACAAACTCCCCTGAAACAAATGATGGAACAGAATACGTCTGTTTCGGATGAATTAGAGTCTGAATATCAAACCGCGGAAGATACACCTTTACAACCTAGAATTAGCCCAGGAGAATATCGGATTAGTATCAGTCAACCCATATCAAGAATTGTGCGAGTTTTATTAACTCAAGTGTTCGATCAACATAGAGAAACCTTGAAAGGGATAGCTATGACGGTACAAGATATTACCCGTGAAGTAGAATTAAACGAAGCCAAAAGTCAATTTATTAGTAATGTATCCCATGAATTAAGAACCCCTTTATTCAACATCAAATCCTTTATAGAAACCCTCTCAGAATTTGGAGAAGACTTAACAGAAACAGAAAGAAAAGAGTTTCTAGAAACTGCTAATCATGAAACAGATCGCCTCACTAGATTAGTCAATGATGTCTTAGATTTATCCCGTTTAGAATCTTCTAAAACTTATCATTTGAAAGGTATAGATTTATCGCAGTTAATCGAACAAACCCTAAGAAGTTATCAATTGAATGCCAAGGATAAAGAGTTAGTTTTGAAGAAAGAAGTTGAACCTAATTTGCCTTTGATTTTAGGACATTATGACTTACTATTACAGGTGATGACTAATTTAGTGGGAAATTCCCTAAAGTTTACCCCTTCTAAGGGAATGATTGTTATTCGTGCCTATCATTTTAAAACGAAATCAAAACAATTTAACAATAAATCTTGTGTTAGAGTAGAAATTTCTGATAGTGGTATTGGCATTGCCCCCGAAGATCAAGCAGCAATTTTTGATCGCTTTTTCCGTGTAGAAAATCGAGTTCATACCCTGGAAGGAACTGGGTTAGGACTGTCAATTGTTAGAAATATTATTGATAAACATCATAGTCGAATTAATCTAATTAGTGAAGTAGGAATAGGTACAACATTTTGGTTTGATTTAGCCCTTTATGAAGATAATTGTACTCCATCAGAAGGCTGTACAAATGACAATATATTACCCAGAACGGTAGATGTTCATCCCAATAGTTTACTCTTTTAAATTGCTCTGCAATGAATTGACTATAATAGACTCTTAACTAGACTACCGAAATAGTCCCTGTTAGACCGCCATGACTGTGCCGTATTATTTAACGTTCACGGGCGCACCGACCGCAAACGGATCCAAAATCTATTTAATTTTTCGGCTGTGCGTCACCGCTAAACCTAATCTACCAGTCGCGTCACCTTTACAATTTCTAGGGCGATATTTGTCCCGACGATCTGAGGTAAGGGAAGCCAATCCCCTGAATATTTATTGCGCTTTACCTCTGCTTACCATTCTACTACGAGTCGAGATGTTTTGCCCAAAATTCATCCCCTCGGCAAAGCCGAGGGTCTTCTTTTGGAAGAAAGATAAAAATTCCCCCCACACTTCCCACACTCCCCACACTCAACTCAACTAAAATATTGATACACCCAGTTGAAAACCACTCCCATCCACCAAGGGAACAAGAAAATTTCTAAATCTAAACAAAATGTTACGAAATGCAAAGTATAATGAGTAAGACATAAACCAATACAAGAGAAGAGAGATAGATGCGAGTTGCGATCGCCGGTGCCGGTTTGGCGGGCCTTTCATGTGCCAAATACTTATGTGATGCAGGACACACCCCTATTGTCCTCGAAAGAAGAGATGTCCTCGGTGGCAAAGTAGCTGCTTGGAAAGATGAAGACGGAGACTGGTACGAAACTGGACTCCACATCTTTTTTGGGGCCTATCCCAATATGTTGCAATTATTCAAAGAATTAGGCATTGAAGATCGCCTACAGTGGAAAGAACACAGTATGATCTTCAACCAACTGGAAACACCTGGAACCTACTCACGGTTTGATTTTCCCGATATTCCTGCCCCAGTTAACGGTATTGTGGCTATTTTACGCAATAACGATATGTTGACCTGGGAAGAGAAAATTAAGTTTGGTTTAGGTTTACTCCCTGCCATTGTACGGGGTCAAAGCTACGTTGAGGACATGGATCAATATTCTTGGTCCGAGTGGCTAGAAAAGCAGAATATTCCTGCCAGAGTGGAAAAAGAAGTCTTTATCGCCATGTCCAAAGCCTTAAACTTCATTAACCCCGATGAAATTTCCGCTACCATCCTCTTAACAGCCCTCAACCGCTTCTTACAAGAGAAAAACGGTTCTAAAATGGCGTTCTTAGATGGTTCCCCCACAGAAAGACTCTGCCAACCCTTAGTTGATTACATTACCGAAAGGGGCGGAGAAGTGAGATTAAATGCCCCATTAAAAGAAATTTTACTTAACGACGATAATACAGTGAAAGGGTTTCTTCTCAGGGGACTCAACGGGGAACCAGATCAAGAGTTTACAGCAGACTTATATATCTCTGCTATGCCGGTTGATCCCTTAAAAGTCATGTTACCTAAACCCTTGCGACAACTAGAGGAATTTAATAAATTAGAAGGCTTAGAAGGGGTTCCTGTGATTAACCTCCATCTTTGGTTCGATCGCAAACTCACCGATATCGATCACCTCTTATTCTCCCGTTCCGACTTACTTAGCGTCTATGCGGACATGAGTAACACCTGTAAAGAATATGCTGACCCAAATCGCTCCATGTTAGAGTTAGTCTTAGCTCCGGCACAGGATTGGATCACCGCCTCCGATGAAGCCATCATCGAAGCCACCATGAAAGAAATTAAACAACTTTTCCCCCAACACTTTACAGGGGAAAATGCAGCCAAACTACTCAAATATCACGTAGTCAAAACCCCCCGTTCTGTATATAAAGCAACTCCTGGAAGACAAGCTTATCGTCCTTCCCAAAAGACTCCCATTGCTAACTTCTACTTAGCAGGAGATTTTACCATGCAAAAATATCTAGGAAGCATGGAAGGGGCTGTGTTATCAGGGAAACTAGCGGCGCAAACCCTAGCGCAAGACTATCCAGCTAAAATATCCCCATCCACCCCAGAAGCAACCAAAGAAGCCTCTTTAGTCTAGTCTGTTCCCAGTTAATGACCAAAAATTTCGTCTGAAATAATGACGAAACGGTCAATGAATGGGACAATGCTAAAAGTCCAACGGTTCTTAAAAAACCCCATTACATTCTGATTACTATAGAAAACCATTCTGCTTGTGCTGAATGCTACAATTGCCTAAACCTACCCAACCCCCCCAAATCCTGGCCTCTGTAGAAGAGTCCTACGAACGCTGTCGTCAAATCACCCAGAAATACTCAAAAACCTTTTATCTGGGAACCCTCTTAATGCCACCAGAAAAACGACGGGCGATCTGGGCCATCTATGTTTGGTGTCGCCGTACCGATGAATTAGTCGACGGTCCTCAAGCCAAATATACCACCCCAGAAACCTTACAAAAGTGGCATGAACATCTCGAACACTTATTTAAAGGTCATCCTGTGGATGATGAGGATGTCGCCCTAGTGGACACCTTGCAACGGTTCCCTGTGGAAATAGAACCCTTTGAGGATATGATCGCAGGGCAACATATGGACTTATACCGTAACCGTTATGAGACCTTTGAAGACCTGAAACTCTATTGTTATCGGGTAGCCGGAACCGTAGGATTGATGTCCAATGCTGTCTTAGGAATAGAAGAAAATCCTTCTGCGGGCCCTTGGGATAAGGAAAATGAGCCTTATATACCTAAAGAAGAGGCCATAGCTTTGGGCATTGCCAATCAATTAACCAATATCTTACGGGATGTAGGAGAAGATGCTCAACGAGGACGTATTTATTTACCTTTAGAAGATTTAGATCGCTTTAATTATACAGAAACGGATTTATTGAAAGGGGTAATAGACGATCGTTGGCGTGAATTAATGCGTTTTGAGATCCAACGGGCCCGACAGTATTATAAGGATGCAGAAAGGGGTATTCGTCTACTTTCAAAGGATTCTCGTTGGCCAGTTTGGGCGGCTTTGATGTTGTATCAAGGTATTCTCAATGTCATCGAAGCGAATGATTATGATGTGTTTAGTCAACGAGCTTTTGTGAGAACCCCCAAGAAAATGCTTTATATTCCTCTTGCATGGTTAAGATCACACGTCCTCTAAACTTTTTTAGCTGTACCATTTTCCTCCACTGGGACTACAGATATCTATACCGTAGGGGTCAACTACCGTTGACTCCCGCCTAAATGTGTAGTCAGACCTAAGGAATATTAAGACAATCGAGTATTAAAATAGAACTTGGATAAATTCGCTACCAAATTATTTTATAACTAGCTATCATGCAGACTCTAGAAACGCCTAAAACACCGAAAATCATTTCTCAACCAGATTTTGATACCACTATTCATCGTCGTAAAACCCGTCCAGTTAAAGTGGGCAATATCACTATTGGGGGTGGGTTTCCTGTTGTTGTACAGTCTATGATTAATGAGGATACCCTAGATATTGAGGGATCTGTGGCTGCTATTCGTCGTTTACATGAAATTGGTTGTGAGATTGTTCGGGTAACGGTTCCTAGCATGGGTCACGCTAAGGCTTTAGCGACTATTAAAGAAAAATTAGCCCAAGTGTATCAACCAGTTCCCCTCGTGGCGGATGTGCATCACAACGGTTTAAATATTGCCTTAGAGGTGGCTAAGCACGTGGATAAAGTGCGTATTAATCCAGGATTATATGTTTTTGAAAAACCCCGCGCCACCCGTACAGAGTATAGTCAAGAAGAATTTGAAAAGATTGGGGATAAAATTCGCCAAACCCTAGAACCTTTGGTTATATCTCTTCGAGATCAAGGAAAAGCCATGAGAATTGGGGTTAATCATGGATCTTTAGCAGAAAGAATGTTATTCACCTACGGGGATACCCCAGAAGGAATGGTGGAATCTGCTCTAGAATTTATCCATATTTGTGAGTCTCTTGATTTCTATAATTTGATCGTTTCTCTTAAAGCATCCCGTGTTCCTGTGATGTTGGCGGCCTATCGTTTGATGGTAAAACGCATGGATGAGTTGGGCATGGACTATCCTCTCCATTTAGGGGTGACAGAGGCAGGAGATGGGGAATATGGTCGCATTAAGTCCACTGCTGGTATTGGAACCCTCCTTGCAGAGGGGATAGGAGATACTATCCGTGTTTCTTTGACCGAAGCCCCAGAAAAAGAAATACCTGTTTGTTATAGCATTCTACAAGCCTTGGGACTCCGCAAGACTATGGTAGAATATGTTGCTTGTCCTTCTTGCGGTCGTACCTTATTTAATCTTGAAGAAGTTTTACATCAGGTGCGAGAGGCAACTAAACATCTGACAGGGTTAGATATTGCTGTCATGGGATGTATTGTTAATGGCCCTGGGGAAATGGCTGATGCTGACTACGGTTATGTTGGGAAACAAGCTGGTTATATTGCTCTATATCGTGGCCGGGAAGAAATTAAACGGGTTCATGAAGAACAAGGGGTCGAAGAGTTAATTAACTTGATTAAGGCAGATGGCCGTTGGGTTGATCCTTCCTCAGTTGGCAGTTAGCAGTGAGAATATCGAGTAACAAGTTGCTTAATAAACTTTATTTATTGTTATCTCTGACCAAATAAATAAGAACAAAAGCTTAAGATTGTCTCTTTTTGAGGCAATTTTTTGTTTATATGTCCCCAAAAATCCCAAAAATATCAATATACAAGCTTAATTCAACCAAGGTGATATAAAACTTCATAAATAGGGTTTGCTGAAAAAGTTTCTCCAAAATTTATGCCACTTTTGACCAAGAATTTTCTGACAAATCAATAAGTTTTAGTACATAAAAATTGTTTAAAGTATAATCAAAATTAATGAAAGGCGGTTTGATGAGTTCCCCTGTTCTATTATTAGTAAATAAGGACAAAAAAAGCGACAAAAACTGCCTCAGAAGTTTAGAAAGATTGACAACTAAAAATGTAATAGCAATAGATGTAATGGAGGTTTCAGGGAGTTTTGTCATCACGAGATTTAGGCTAAATCTTCGTTTAGCTTGTCCAAACTTTCCCTCAATAGCATTACGGAAGCATTCATCGGAGTGGGCTTGTTTCTTTTCTTCTTCACTGACATTTTTCGGAGGTCTTCCTAACTTCGGACCACTGATTCTTATCCCTCTTTCCTTACACCAATTTCTGTTTTCCCTAGTTCAATAAATTTTATCTACATGGACGGATTCGGGATAATAGCCAAACGTTTCTTTATACTTTTCTACTTGTTCTTTTAAATGACAAGATTCATTGAAGTTTTCCCAACTTATTTTGTCTAGAAACACATAGTTATCTACACAGCTTACTGAGAGTTTAGCTCCAAACTCTATTGGTTTTCCTACTTTTCCCCTCACTATTGGACGAATATGCGGTTGAGTTAAACTTACAATTCTTTGAGGAACACTCTGGGTCTTATTCTCCCACATTGACTGTTGTTGTTCATAAACTTTTGGGATAGTCTCTAGACAATTTTTCTGTCTTTTACTCAGATTTTGCAGGGAAGCCCCAGCTGAATAAGTCTTCTAATTCCAAATGTGATCCCCGTCCATC
>NZ_AADV02000178.1 GCF_000167195.1 Crocosphaera watsonii WH 8501
AATAATCAAATAGTAAATGAGATTAAGAATATCCAAACCCTAAACCAGATAACAATTGTTGGGATAGCATCAGGGAAACTAGAAGAAAGTCAAAGAGAGCAATTACAAATATGGTGTGATGATTGTCTTTATAAACCATTTTCTATGGATTTAATTTTGGAGAAAATAAACTTCTATCTAGGTGTTTCTTATCTGTGGAATAATGAAGAAGTAGAAATGATTAGTACAAGGAAAATTGTAAAAAGCTTAAATTATACTACTTTAAAAATGATGTCTTCCCAATGGCTTAAAGAAGTTTACTCGGCTGCAAGTTCAGGGAATAGAAGTCTTTTAGAAGAGTTAATTCAACAAATTCCTGAGCGTCATGATTCAATTATCAACAGTATGAGGGAATTAGTAAATAATTTTAATTACCGTCAAATTAGAGAAATTATTGAACCATTAATTGATTAATTATGAATACCAATACAAACAAAAAAGCAGATATTCTCATTGCTGAAAATCAGATCGAAAGTCTAAAATTATTGTCTAAAGTTCTTGAAGAACAAGGTTATAAAGTGAGACAAGCTATTGATGGAGAAATGGCTTTGATTGCAGTAGAAGCAGAAATTCCTGATTTGATTTTATTAGGTATGAATCTAGATAGAGTAGATGATTATCAAGTTTGTAAGCAACTAAAAATGCAAGATAAAACTACTGATGTTCCTATTATATTTTTAAGAGATTTTGACGAATTATCAGATAAGATTAAAGCCTTTGAAATAGGAGGGACAGACTATATTATCAAGCCTTGTCAACAAGAAGAATTGTTGGTGAGAATAGAAACTCAACTAAAAGTTAGTTTAAAACTAAAAGAAGTAAAAAAAGAGAACAAAAACTTGGTAAAAAAGCTAAAAATAATAGAAAATTCTCAACCAGTACATCAACAAATTCCCCTAGAATCTCACTTATTATATCAAGCGATCGCCGCTACCAATAATAGTATTGTTATTACCGATGCTACCGCTTCTGATTATCCGATTATTTATGTTAACCCCGGGTTTGAAATCATGACAGGATATTCCTTGCAGGAAGTAACTGGAAAAAACTGTCGTTTTTTACAAGGAAGCGATGATCAACAACCTGAACTTGAACAGATTCGTGATTGTTTACAGAAGGGAGAATCTTGTCATGTTACTCTGAGAAATTATCGTAAAGATGGTTCATTATTTTGGAATGAAATGTCCTTATCTCCTATCAAAGATGAGTCAGGAAACATTCTTTATTATCTGGGTGTACAAACAGATGTGACTGACAAAAAAAAGCTAATGAAACCCAACAAAGATATAAAGCATCTCTACAGAAAATGAATCGAGAATTACATGAACTCAATCAAAAATTATATCGTTTAGCAAATATGGATGGCTTAACACAAGTTGCTAACCGTCGCTGTTTCGATGAAACTTTAGAGAAAGAATGGCGACGTTTAAGCAGAGAGCAAAAACCTTTATCTCTGATTTTGGGGGATATTGATTACTTTAAACGCTATAATGACAAGTATGGGCATTTAGGTGGTGATGATTGTCTCAAGAAAGTGGCAACCATTATCGCTAAATCAACCTTTCGCCCTGCTGATTTGGTGGCACGTTATGGAGGAGAGGAGTTTGCCCTTATCTTACCAGACACTCCCTATGACGGAGCAAAGGAGGTTGCTCAAAGAATTTTAGACTCCCTTCGCAGTGTAAAAATACCTCATCAAGTCTCTGATGTTAAACCTTATGTCACCATCAGTTTAGGGGTAGGAACTATCATGCCCTCTTTGCAAGAAAACATGATGTCCTTTGTCGATCAAGTGGATGAAGCCTTGTATGAGGCTAAAAAACAAGGACGCGATCGCCTTGAAGGCATTCAAAATAATTATCAATAAATATTTGCGTCAAGAACAATAATTTTGATTTTTTTGCTCATGAAAACACTTACCGTAACTATCATGACATTCAGTTATTTTGTATTAAGGTAGTTGAATCTGGTTTACGGGCAACCCAGTATTTACTAAGAAAATGTAGTTGCGTTTCCAGTAATTCAAACCCTGCTTTTTCTAATCTTTCCCCTAATTTATCTCTAATATAATCTTGATAATAGGGTTCATGGAACATAGCAGAAAAATTGTTCAGCATTCCTTCAAATTCAGGAGTATCCGCTAACTGCATAGAATCGCAAATAACGAATGTCCCTCCAGGTTTTGTCACCCGAAAACACTCCTCAATAACTGCTTGACGGGCAAACCCAGGCAACTCATGGAAGAGAAACACACAACTAACCCCATGAAAAAAGTTGTCAGGATGGGGTAAGTCTTCTGCATTAGCATGGCTGAGTTGGGGGAGTTCCCGAGGGTTTTCTGATAGGAGTTGGTTGGCTTTACGCAAATAGGCAGGGGATAAGTCAACCCCGAATAAAGACGCTTTAGGAAAGGTTGCCCGAAGTGCTTTTAAAGTACGTCCGGTTCCACAAGCAACGTCTAACACTTTAATCTGGTAAGCTGGAACCGAGGAAAATGTTGTTAATCCTTCTTTTAAAGGGGTAAGAATACGACGACGCATCCCATCAGCTATCCCGTTGAAAAGAATATCTACCTGTAAGTCGTAAAGATTAGCTGAGGAGTCACTGAGATAACCATCGGTTTGATGATGAAAGTTTTGTAAATAGTAACCGGGATAGCCTTCTTTCTCAATATCATCGGCAAAGGATTGATATTCTTTGCGTTGCAATCTTGACCAAATTTTGGGTAAGTCTAGCCACATTTCAGGATAATAACGTAGTAAATCTGGCAAGAAACTATCAAATAAAACTTCCACAGGATAGATCCCTTTTTGGACATCTTCCCAGTCTATTTCACAAAGTTGACTCCGACTTTCTTGTAACTTTAACAATAATTCAGGAGAAAGAGGAGAAGTCATATCTTGACGACTGGGGATAACCGTATTTGTCAAGCGATCGCTGATATTTTTATGAGCAAAACTAAATAAACTTTTAGTTTGCTGGAACCCTTGATAAGCAAACTTAGTCAGGGCTTCAGAAAATGGTGAAAGTAAATCAGGGTTAGGGGTAGATTGCATTGAAAAAAGTTTTTAGTAATGAGAAAAAAGATTTGTAAAGTTTTCTAAAGTATATCCAATCTCAAAAATTAGATCAAGGTGTCTCTTGAGAATGCAAGAGGAATGGGTATCTTGATTGTCTATTATTTAATTTTTAACTCTTGGGCATCAAAAATAGCCATAACTGCCATAAAAGCTCTTATGAATAATAATTTTTAAGAAATTCTCTGCCAATCTTTAGGCTTCCGCTGTTTAATCCAAGTTTAACTAAGTCTTAATCTTTTTATTCCTAGTGGAATGTTACAATGGCTACAATATGAATAGGGAATAAATACTCAAGCGGTTGGGTGAACCAGTTTTAGGAACTGGTAATCCTATGTCAGTTTACTTTTTTTCTACAAGTCTATTTAAGCAAAATTTAAACATTATTTTAGAGTTAACGCTTTAAGGAGGGATTGGGCTATCCTAGTGACAAGATACACCATAGAAGATATTAAAGATGAAGCACTGCATCTAGTGGAACAAGGGAAACTAGGTAAACAACAAAGAATCTATACCTTGTGTCAGTATCTTCCTTCAGGGGAATGGCGCTGTATTGAAACCGAGTTAGAAAGAAATGACTTCTTACTCAGAGATTGTATTGGGGATATAATTCCAGCGCAAGACTGGAACAACGATTAACTCGTTGTCAGGTGGGCTAAATCAAGGATTGATTTTGAGCAAAATAGTGGCAATCCCTGCCCACCATCGTTAATATTTATTTTAGCTTAGAATAAGCTAAATCGTATAATAATGGGGCTAATTGGATGTTTAGTTGAGAGATAAAGACCCAATGGCAAGGTTAGCCCTACTGAGTGTATCGGATAAAACAGGAATTGTTGAATTAGCCCGTCAATTAGTCAAGGAATTTGATTTTGAATTAATCAGTAGTGGAGGTACGGCCAAAACCCTACAAGAAGCCGGACTCACAGTTACAAAAGTTAGTGACTACACAGGTTCCCCAGAAATTTTAGGGGGTAGGGTTAAAACCCTCCATCCTCGCATTCATGGCGGTATTTTGTCCCGTAGAGAGATACCCCAAGATGTAGAGGATATGGATAGTAATGATATTCGTCCCATTGACTTAGTGGTGGTTAATCTTTATCCATTTGAAGAAACCATTGCTAAAGCAGACGTGACAGTAGCTGAAGCCATAGAGAAAATTGATATTGGTGGGCCAACTTTACTCCGTGCCTCAGCAAAAAATTTCGCCCATGTCACCGTTTTATCCAATCCTAAATATTACGAGAGTTACTTACAAGAATTAAAGGATAATAACGGGGAAGCCTCCTTAAATTTTCGGCAAAAAATGGCAGGAGAAACCTTTGCCTTAACCAACGCCTATGACGGAGCGATCGCCGATTATTTTGCCAGTCTTTCCACAGGGGAAACCACCACCTTACCCAGTCGTTACACCGTTGCCGGAACCGCCTTTCAAACCCTGCGTTATGGAGAAAACCCCCATCAAAGTGCCACTTGGTATCAACGGGGAAGCAAGGCTACAGGATGGACGGCAGCAACGCAATTGCAAGGAAAAGAACTCAGTTATAATAATTTAGTAGATTTAGAAGCAGCCAGACGGATTATTGCTGAATTTGACCCGAAAGAACCAGCAGCAGCCGTTCTTAAACATACCAACCCCTGTGGGGTAGCCGTAGCCGGGAGTTTAGCCGATGCCTACGAACAAGCCTTTAACGCTGACTCTATTTCCGCCTTTGGGGGGATTGTGGCCTTAAATCAGCCCTTGGATGGGGAAACAGCAGAGAAATTAACTAAAACCTTCTTAGAATGTGTGGTAACTCCAGCTTGTACAGAAGAAGCGAAGGAGATTATTAGTAAAAAAGCCAAAGTTAGGGTCTTGTTATTGCCTGATTTAAGCCAGGGACCCAAGCAAACCGTAAAAGCGATCGCCGGCGGGTTATTGGTGCAAGACTCAGATGATGCGGTGGATGTACCGGATAACTGGGAAATCGTAACAGAGAAGCAACCAACTCCTGAGCAACTGGCGGAGTTATTATTTGCCTGGAAAGTAGCCAAGCACGTTAAATCAAATGCGATCGTTGTCACCAAAAATCGCATTACTTTAGGTATTGGTGCCGGTCAAATGAACCGTGTAGGGGCGGTGAAAATTGCCCTAGAAGAAGCTGGAGAGGGAACTAATGGGGGATACCTTGCTAGTGATGGTTTCTTCCCCTTTGACGACTCTGTACGCACTGCTGCTGCTGCTGGAATACAGGCGATCGTGCAACCAGGCGGCTCTTTACGGGATAAAGACTCTATTGCTGCGGCCAATGAGTTAGGGCTAGTGATGGTCTTGACAAAAATGCGTCATTTTCTCCATTAAGTAAGTCTGAAAAGTATATTCTTTCCTTAACAAAGTAGGGGTCAACGGCCGTTGACCCCTACTTTGAACTCCTCACTCCTAACACCGAACTCAGGTCATTACCTTGGGAATTTGTCTGATTATTGAGTATCATAAACATAAAGAGAATAAGAAAATACCTTGAAAAAATGGCTGAAAATAACTGGCAAAATTTCTTAAAAAATATCGGAGCATGGCGAGGATCGTTTACTAAAATTTCTCCCCAAGGTGAAATACTTGATTCTACTCTTTCTATTATCAATTTAGAAGGGTTAGAAGACAATAAATTAGTTAAGTTTCGTTTGCGTCGTTTTGGGGGCAATAGCTATGATGAAACTCCCACTCAAGACTATGGACAAGAATACCGTTCTTTGGGAAGACAAATTATTTTCTTTGAGACGGGAACCTTCTCTAAAGGGTCATTTCAATTAGCCCCTTTTGCCGATTTTGGATCAGAATTTGGATTTATTGAAGGCGATCGCCGTTTACGTTGTGTCTTGTTATACGACCGTCAAAATGAGCTTTCAAGTATTACTTTAATTCGAGAATTCCGTAGTGGTAGTAATGCTCAAGAACGTCCTCCATTAACCTTAGAACAATTACTAGGAACATGGCAAGGAAAAGCTTACACTGCTTATCGTGATCTTCGACCTACAGATAAATTTGAAACCAGTTTAGAAGTCAAAAAAATTGATAATAATAAAATTCAACAACAGTTAACTTTTTCAGGAACCACCCTGACTTCATCAGCCAGTATTGAGGGTAATAAGCTAGTATTTAATAGTGGAGATAATCCTAGACAAATTTTATTGTTACCCGATGGGAGTTCAACCAATGCACCCCTAAAATTAGAATTACGTAAACCCTTCTTTTTAGAAGTTGGTTGGTTAGTTAATGAAAAAGAACGTCAAAGATTAATTCGTAATTATGATGCAACTGGTGCATGGATCGGTTCAACTTTAGTTATTGAAAAGAAAATTGATTAGAGAGATTCGGAGTACCTCAGCAATGACAATTATTCATGGTTCATTGTTCATGGTTCATTTTCTTGGCGCAAATGACCCAAGATAGCCTACTATATTGATGGTTATGCAAGAAAATCGAAAATCCTATGCGAATTGCTCTATTCACAGAAACTTTCTTACCTAAAATTGATGGTATTGTGACCCGTCTACGGCATACGGTTGATCATTTACAGCGCAACGGGGATCAAGTCTTAGTTTTTTCCCCCGACGGTGGGTTAAGAGAACATAAAGGAGCAAAAATTCATGGCGTTAAAGGTATTCCTCTTCCTTTATATCCTGAGTTAAAATTAGCCATTCCTACTCCTCAAGTGGGTAAAGCATTAGAGAGATTTAAACCTGATTTAATCCATGTGGTTAATCCTGCGGTTTTGGGATTAGGGGGTATTTATTTCGCTAAAACCTTAAATATTCCCCTAGTCGCTTCTTATCATACTCATTTACCCCAATATTTACAACATTACGGTTTAGGTTCCTTAGAAGGATTACTCTGGGAACTGCTAAAATTAGCCCATAACCAAGCCCGTCTCAACCTCTGCACATCGACGGCCATGG
This sequence comes from Crocosphaera watsonii WH 8501, assembly GCF_000167195.1. Classification (GTDB taxonomy): domain Bacteria; phylum Cyanobacteriota; class Cyanobacteriia; order Cyanobacteriales; family Microcystaceae; genus Crocosphaera; species Crocosphaera watsonii. The sequence continues at coordinate 7,053 of NZ_AADV02000178.1, forward strand.
TAGAAGCTTTAGAAACTCATGATATTGAACGGGTGGATCTCTGGCAAAGAGGGGTAGATACAGAAATGTTTCAACCCCATTTAGTCTCAAAACAAATGCGATCGCGTTTATCGGGAGGCAACCCCGAAAAACCCCTACTTTTATACGTGGGACGAGTTTCGCCAGAGAAGCAAATAGATCGCATTAAACCTATCCTAGAGGCTATTCCAGAGGCACATTTGGCGATTGTTGGAGATGGACCCCATCGGGAGGCGTTAGAGACTAATTTTGCCGGGACTCAGACCCATTTTATCGGCTACCTCCAAGGGTTAGAATTGGCTTCAGCTTTTGCTTCGGCGGATGCCTTTGTTTTCCCTTCCACAACGGAGACGTTGGGGTTAGTTTTATTGGAAGCCATGGCCGCTGGATGTCCTGTGGTAGCAGCTAATTCTGGGGGTATTCCTGATATTGTTACGGATGGGGTGAATGGCTATCTATTTGAACCCACAGACCCAAATGGCTCGATTATGGCTACAAAACGCCTTTTAGCAGCCACAGAGGAACGGGAACAGCTACGCAGCAATGCCCGACAAGAGGCAGAAAAATGGGGATGGGCTGCGGCTACTCGTCAGTTAAAACGCTACTATGAATCGGTTCTTGATCAAGATGTTTTACCCCGTGTTGCTTAATGTGAAAAGAATGCCAATGGCTTATCAGTAAGGTGATTTCCGAGAAAGCTTTTCCCATAGGGGGTAATCGCTTGGACTAAAGGCTTTCAAGAAATAAAAGGAACAGAGAGTTAGCGGATCTTGGTACACAACTTTAAAATTTCATAATTGGCTTGTCTGAAAAAACAGAAGAAATAGATTAAAATGAAGAGGTAAAAAGATTAGAGAGAGTAAATTGAAGCTAAAACAGACAAATAATCCCTTAACCCCCTCGATGGTCGATGATTTACGTTTAGCAGCCTCAAAAATGACGGGAGCAGAGCGTCGTTCATTTCAAGCTGAAATGTGTCTCAAGTATTGTGGAGGAAGTGCCAGACAAACCGAAATCGTGTTTGGTTGGGGGAGAAAAAATGTTCAACTTGGATTACATGAAAAACGAACTGGGATAGTGTGTTTAGGATTACAATCAGTCAATAGTGGATGTAAAAAATGGGAGGAAAGATACCCAATAGTTGCCCAATCATTGAAAGAAATAGCCGAAGCTCACGCACAACAAAACCCCACATTTAATAACCCCATTGCCTATACAAGATTAA
>NZ_AADV02000177.1 GCF_000167195.1 Crocosphaera watsonii WH 8501
GGGCCCGGAAAAGGATTTAATTGGGTTTATTCCTTTAAAAAACCCTTTTAGGGGGTTAAAATTGGAGAAAAAAAAGCCCGAAGAATTTCCTAGGAATATTTGCTAGAGAAGGGAATTCCTTAAAAGGTAGCTAAAAAAACGAAAAGTATCTTATTCAAGAAAGAAGGAAAAGCTATCGGGAAAACAGGTTAAAATACCTTTAGGAAAAAATTTGGGAAATATAGAAGGACTTAATTCAAGCTGGGGCTTTTCCTGGAAAAATCTGAGTAAAAGACAGAAAAAATTGTCTAGAGACTATCAAAAAAGTTTATGAACAACAACAGTCAATGTGGGAGAATAAGACCCAGAGTGTTCCTCAAAGAATTGTAAGTTTAACTCAACCGCATATTCGTCCAATAGTGAGGGGAAAAGCAGGAAAACCAATAGAGTTTGGAGCTAAACTCTCAGTAAGCTGTGTAGATAACTATGTGTTTCTAGACAAAATAAGTTGGGAAAACTTCAATGAATCTTGTCATTTAAAAGAACAAGTAGAAAAGTATAAAGAAACGTTTGGCTATTATCCCGAATCCGTCCATGTAGATAAAATTTATCGAACTAGGGAAAACAGAAATTGGTGTAAGGAAAGAGGGATAAGAATCAGTGGTCCGAAGTTAGGAAGACCTCCGAAAAATGTCAGTGAAGAAGAAAAGAAACAAGCCCACTCCGATGAATGCTTCCGTAATGCTATTGAGGGAAAGTTTGGACAAGCTAAACGAAGATTTAGCCTAAATCTCGTGATGACAAAACTCCCTGAAACCTCCATTACATCTATTGCTATTACATTTTTAGTTGTCAATCTTTCTAAACTTCTGAGGCAGTTTTTGTCGCTTTTTTTGTCCTTATTTACTAATAATAGAACAGGAGAACTCATCAAACCGCCTTTCATTAATTTTGATTATACTTTAAATAATTTTTATGTACTAAAACTTATTGATTTGTCAGAAAATTCTTGGTCAAAAGTGGCATAAATTTTGGAGAAACTTTTTCAGCAAACCCTAATTAGTAACTTAATTCAATTAGTATTTATCTAAAACATAGAAAAATAATATATTTTTAGCATCAGTATAACTACCTGTTTAAATTTATTATTTATCTAAATTACTAAGTAAAATCACTATCTAGTTAATTTAGATAAACTAGCTAAAATTCTGCTGTAGGTAAACTATCAATAAGGGTAACAGAACGAAAAGAACGCCCTAATTGATATTCAGCATAATTTCTTAATAGATGTTCCACTTTTAACCAAGGAACAATGAAATCACTATCTAGAATAGTAGCCGGTAAAATTTTATATGGATGGGGTAAGGATGATTCATTTAAGTGTTGTAATATAGTTAGTTCTGTTGCTTTTAATCTCTGATTAATAATCGGTAAAACAATAGGATTAGTATTATTTTTTTCCTTATCTCTAATCCTTAAATTTATCAATCCCCCGGCATCAAAACTAAAGCCAACACACCAGCTAGGATCATGAAAATTAGGGTTTAATTCTTCTTGGGTAACACAACAACGATGAACTTGGGGTCCGATCCCTGCGATCGCCAATAAATGAAACACAGCTTGTGCTAAATATCCGTATAAACTCTCTGCTAACGACATCTTTTCTAACCGCCTTAAATGCTCGTTAAAAAGTTCATAAACTTCTACTTGAGGTAGATCATCTAAAGCTAAATTTAACACTAATTCGGCTAAATATTGGGCGGCTGCAAGCTTTCCTAAATCTTTACTTAACCCTGGATAAGATTCGAGGGTATTGGCCTGAGTAATTTTATCAAGAGATCGCCCTTTAGCTATTAGTAATTCATTGATAACGAATAATTCAGATCGTCCCCTCAATCTTGATTTTTGTTTTCTCGCCCCTGGTACAATAGCACGAATTAAACCATAATCAGGAGATAAAAGAGTTACTAAGCGATCGGCTTCTTGAAACGGTATTCCCTTTAAAATAATCCCTGTGGTTTGATAGGTTCGACTCATTTTTTTTCAGTTATTAATTATTCTTACTTCCCCTCATGTTCCCCTCCTGGGAGGAGTTAGGGGTGGGTGTGATAGGTTTAATTAAGTGCTGCTGGGTTTAATACTATTAAACCCCTAGATTATTTTAAACTGCTGATAAGCCTAACATTGCTTTTAAAGTAAAATAAAGCAGTGAAAAAGTACCGATACCAATGCCAACAACAGCGATCGCACTGACAGGATTTTTAAATAAAGGTTTAATCCAGTTAAAAAAGACGAAAAATACCCCTAGAGTAAAGCTAATCAGATAACGGGGGTAACGTGACACATTTTGAAAGAATTCTCCCATTAATTCACCTCTTTTTTCGTTGATTATTTATTATATTTTTGGCTATGCTACCATATCAGTAAACTATTCTAGCATAATTCAACCCACTCTAGGGACTATAGCAATCAGTTATCAGTTGTGAGAATTAAGTTTGAGTATAAGGGAATGCTGATCCCCCCTAACCCCCCTTAAAAAGGGGGGAACTGAAGAGGGTATATCGAGGTTCTCATGAATCATTTATGATTGCTATATTGTATTTATTAACCATTATTTTTCTGACCCTTAACTGATGATGAAACCTTGTTATTGTATTAACCCTTCTTGTAAACAACCTGATCATCCTGATAATAATAATACTCAAGTTATTTTGGAAAGATTGGATAAAATTGAAAAGCAATTACAAAAAAAAACCACTTCCTAAACCACCCAAACCAAAGAATAATAAATTAAGAAATGGATTAATTGCTGTTGGGGGAATTTTGTTATTATTAGCAGCATATCCTAGTTATATTTTTTGGCGTTATGGTTTTTCAGCAACGAACCCTTTATTACTTAATCGGAATAGTGATGAATTTATTTATAAAACATTGACTACTTCTGGAGGTGTTTATTCTATAGCATATAGTCCAGATGGGAAGTATTTAGCTAGTGGTGAGAATGATACTATCAAAATATGGGATATAGAAACAGGAAGAGTAGTTAGGACTTTAACAGGTGATCTTTCATGGGCTAGTTCCATAGTATATAGTCCAGATGGTAAATATTTGGCAGCTGGAGGTTATTTTGGAACTATCACAATTTGGCGAGTTGGACGATAAATGTTTTATTAGGTTAGATTATTTAGGGTGTTATTATTGTATTCGTAGGGGCTTAATAATATTAAGCCCAATGTTATTAAGCCCAATATTAATTATTATTTCTTGATTTTCATTGCGAGGGATAGAATTAATACTATAGTTTGATTTGTTTTCATTATTCCCCTTCTGCAATCTCTATTTTTCTGTTGGGTGGTGTTAGAGATAAATGAATTATAGTGAACTCCTATTGGATTATTTGAACACACCCCATCTAAATCAAAGATTATAGATGGGGATTCATTTCCACCCAGAAGCTTTTAGACTTCTAAGTGTCTCCAGAGTTACTGGTGTCCGCAGTGTATTTGTAGAACTTTTGCTAACAAATACCCTAGAGAAATACTTATCACCAATTAAGACAGAATACCAATATCTTGCTCCGATATTATATGAAGCTCCTAAATCAGCATTATATTGTTTACCAGATGGGAAAACGCATAAAGAATAATTCTTTTTATTACGTTTAACTTTCCCACTACCATCAAAGGCGTAAGCACTGGTGTATTTAGGGTTAATTGTTTGCACATTTCCCCCTAATTCTGCCCATCGGTCACTTAAAATCTCTACAATTTTTTGATGACACCATAAATGAAACTTTTGTCTCATTAAAGTGCCTTTCTTTCCAGCCTTAGCTTTCCATCCTGCTAAGTTTTCAATGACGATTACTTTGACATCATGAAGTAACGCAAACTCAATAATTTCTCTAGAAACTTTACGAGAGATTTCTAAATTGATATTACTTGACTTCCGATAAAGACCTCGACAAAAACCCTTAACAAACTTTTGTTTTGTCTTTTTATGAGTCTGTTTTGACTTTTGATTAATCATCATTCTGCGCTTATTTCGACGGTCTATGTCTCTAGCCGGATTGATAAATTTCCTAGCTTTTACAGTACCGTCTTGTCCGACAATCGAACAGGTAGCAGCATTATTAATGCCTAAATCTACGGAACAAACATAATCTGAATCCTCCTTTTTTACGGGTTTAATTTTAACTGGCATTGAAAGCTGACAAGTTTTAGAATTAACCACTAAAGCTGGAGACTTTAGTTGATTACCTATCACTTTATGTCGATTAAGTCCGTGACCTTTCACTGGGATTTCTTCTAACCAAACCCAATCTGAACCATTCCAAATTTTGAGAGAAACATTTCGATAATCATCGTTATATTTGACTTGTTGCCCTTTATATAAAGCAGGATAGGATTGACACATAGCTGTTAAACGAGGCGGTCTAACTTTTCTATATTTTCTTATCCCTGATTGCCATTCTCGATAACGAGTTTGAAAACTTGAAACAATCCCAAGGGCATCAGCTATAGCTGCTCTTCTCAAATAACTAGGAAACTTACGAAATGAGGGATATTTATCAATAACTTTTTGATAATATAAATATTTAATCTGGGTATTTTGGCTAGTTACATGGATAGATTTTTCTAGATAATTTACTTTCTCTTTATCTGTCAGATTTCCCATTAATTTCCATTCAGCATTAACAATAAAAACTAATGCCTTTAAAAATCTTCTATATTCAGCAACTGTCAACAATAATAACTTTTTCTCTACAGATTTTACCTTCAGTTTCCAGACATCTGTACGGAGCATGGAGTTCGGTTTTTTCTTTTTAGTTTTACGTTTGGTTTTAGACTTACCCATCATGACTAAAAAGCTTGTTGACTTAGGAACATATTAACATATATAAGGATGCTTCGCGTTTATTTATTGGTTTCGCTAACCTCATCTAAATTAAAAATTTTAGATGGGGACTGCGCGAAACGATTTTGTTCAACAAAAATGGTGGGTTACGACGGATTCTTATTTTCCTGTGATCACCTAAATTATAGCCGTCTAACCCACCCTACGCTAACTACCTAAAAATAATAAATCTCTGTTTATTCCTTCCCCTCCTGGGAGGGGTTAGGGGTGGGTTGACTTCTTACCTCATTACCTGGCCCCACTTTCCGACTGACCATAAGCTTGCCAAGCTAAGTCTAATAAACCATTAACAATAGCTGCTGCCACCACTGCGCTACCTTTACGACCATTAACGGTAATATGGGGAATTTGGGCATCGTTTAACCGTTCTTTAGCCACATCTGCCCCAATAAACCCGGCAGGAGTGCCGATCACCAAAGCTGGTTTAATCTCATCTTGTTCCACCAACTCTACCAAGGCAGTTAAGGCCGTTTGCGACTCTCCCACCACAAAAATAGCTTCGGGATAGCGTTTTGCTAAAGTTTCCACCCCCCAAGCGGTGCTAGTCTTCGTTTTCTGGGGACGGGTAATGGTTTGGGTGCCACAGTAAACAGCATTCGCAAAGGTTTCCTGAAGATTGGGAACAATACCCACCTGCACCATCGGCACATCCACAACAATAGTGCTACGGGCTGCCAAAGCAGCAGCCCCTGATTGCAAACCCTTCTCGGAAAAGCGAAGTAAAGAAAGATAGTCAAAGTCAGCAGTTTGATAAATCACCCGTCGTACAATTTCGTACTCCGCAGGGGAGAAAACCGTTTCGCCGATTTCCCGATCTATCATAGCTAGACTTTGAGCATCAGTAAGGTGCCATTCCATAGTTAACACAAAAATTATTAATTAAGTATTAGGATTGGAGGCGGAGGATTGATTTAAAAAAGGAGACAGATAAGCTACTAATACCCCTAAGGCAAATCCCATCACATTGCGGAACAAAGGTAACCAATCAGAGGTTCTAGTGACCACTGGGCCAATACCAAAGGCAATAAAGAGAATTCCCCATAATGGTGAAATAATCAGAACCCATTGCCAAGCAAACACTTGATCTGGTTTACGGGGTGTGCCGGCAAAACCAAACACTAAACCACCGACAATAGAAGTAACTAAAGTCAAAATCCATTGCTCTCTGGGTAAACCAGGGACAACTCCACAACCACCCTTGATTAAACACCCTTTAACTGTGCCTAATGAGTCCATAATGGAGCTATTCTCCCCATTATCCCGTATATAATACATATTACCAAAACGGGATTGTAATTCGATCCAGAAAGTTCTTGGTAGTAACTCATAAACGTCGTCCCCAATACTAAAGGAGAGGAGATTGCCTCCACGGGAATCAGCCACTAGGAGGATACTTTTGTCATCTAAACCCCAAAATTTGATCACCGCACGGCCAGGAGAGCGATCGTATTGGGTTAAAACACGGATTCTCCACCCGGTTTCCTGTTCAAAGCTTTCTATATCTTGAATCAAGGATTCTTCTTGGCGATCGGGGATAAAATTGGCTAAATCTACTACAGGGGTTACTTCATCTGGCAATAACTCAGGGTTATTGACCGCTAAGGCAGGGGAAGGGGAATATACTAAAATGGCAAAACTAAGAAGACAGACGAATAAGGAAGTTAAAAAGGATTTTAAGCCACGTTTTTGCATAAGATTTTACGATGGAACCGATTGTCAACACTTAAATGAATATTAATCAATTTTATATTTCTTTACACTTTTTTACATCCGAATTAAGATTGATCTTTTTCTGGGGTTCTTGAAGAAGAACGATTCCAGGTTTTCCAACCCACCTGAAACCCCCTCAGCAAGCGACGGGTTCCGGTTCGGACGTTTTTAATCTGTGTTTGGGTCTGATTCAGTCCGGTATCCACCTGTTTAACTATGTCTGAGGCACTTTTAACCCCACTATCGATCTCATCGGTTAATTCGGTGATTTCTAAGCCTGTGAGACGAATGGAGTGTAAGGTAGGGGGAAATTCTTTGTGCAGGGTATCAAACAATTTTTCTGCACTACGGGCTGCCCTGGCTATTTCTTGCAACACAGGGATGGCTACGATTAAAACCGTGGTTAAACTGACTGCCATTAGAATCAGAGAACAGCTAAGCCAAAATAGGGGATCACTTGTCATCCTAATTATTGTTGGAGGAGTTGGTTTGAGCAGTAATATCACGGGGAGAGTCCACGGGAGGGTTTTCTAGTTGGGTGGCCTCCATCCCTGCTGCGATCGCTTCTTTGAGTCGGGTTAAGGTTCCGTCCCAGTTTTTTTGTGCCGACTCGGAAAGGCGATCGGCTTGTAATTGTACCGTAGTAGATAAGTCTTCGGCCATTTCCGGCAGAGCATCGGCAGATTTTTTGATGATGCGTCGGGTTTCTTTTCCTGAACGGGGAGCTAACAAGAGTCCAGTGACGGTTCCTACCATACTACCAATGACTACACCCACCATGAATAAACCACTGTTATTATTTTTTGACATGATTTTACCTGTTACGTATAACAATCATTTTAGGCAGAATTCGCTTTATGATCATGACTTCTTAGTTTTTTTTCGGATCTATAGCAGTAGAAAAATTAGTTAGGACACATGAATTATATTTTATCCTAGACTGCGATCGCCTAACTCAAAGCTAAGGCTGACTTTCAGGGGCTGAAACCATGATTATTTCCTTAACAAAAAAAAGTTTTTCATCTACTCAATATTGCGTTTACATAGGGTTTGCTGAAAAAGTTTCTCCAAAATTTATGCCACTTTTGACCAAGAATTTTCTGACAAATCAATAAGTTTTAGTACATAAAAAATTGTTTAAAGTATAATCAAAATTAATGAAAAGCGGTTTGATGAGTTCCCCTGTTCTATTATTAGTAAATAAGGACAAAAAAAGCGACAAAAACTGCCTCAGAAGTTTAGAAAGATTGACAACTAAAAATGTAATAGCAATAGATGTAATGGAGGTTTCAGGGAGTTTTGTCATCACGAGATTTAGGCTAAATCTTCGTTTAGCTTGTCAAAACTTTCCCTCAATAGCATTACGGAAGCATTCATCGGAGTGGGCTTGTTTCTTTTCTTCTTCACTGACATTTTTCGGAGGTCTTCCTAACTTCGGACCACTGATTCTTATCCCTCTTTCCTTACACCAATTTCTGTTTTCCCTAGTTCGATAAATTTTATCTACATGGACGGATTCGGGATAATAGCCAAACGTTTCTTTATACTTTTCTACTTGTTCTTTTAAATGACAAGATTCATTGAAGTTTTCCCAACTTATTTTTTCTAGAAACATATAGTTATCTACACAGCTTACTGAGAGTTTAGCTCCAAACTCTATTGGTTTTCCTGCTTTTCCCCTCACTATTGGACGAATATGCGGTTGAGTTAAACTTACAATTCTTTGAGGAACAC
>NZ_AADV02000176.1 GCF_000167195.1 Crocosphaera watsonii WH 8501
AAGTGAAGATCCAGTTGGGAAGGCTAAAGGTCAGAAATTTCACTATCACCTTTAAATGGTACGGGGTCCAATGCCATAAAAAGCAAAGATTATGCAAATTTGAGGTGGGAGAAGTAAAGTTGAGTAAAGAAAAAGAGGGCCAAATTTAGAAAGTATCCCTGGAAAGAGGAATGTTACTTTATGTGGGAATCAAGCAAACTTGGTTAATAGTCTGGAGTGAAAAAAGACAGAAAAGTGATTTGAAAAACTAGAAAAACACTTCCCAAGAAGAGAAGAAATCCCAAAAATTTCTTAAAGAAATACAATCTGAAGAATTGAACATCCTCAAGCTGCTCGATATAAATTAAAAGCTATTAATAAAAAATTGAGATTGTTGGAAATAAAAGAAGTTGAACTGATTGAAACTTACTCGAAAAAAAAGGAAAAGATTTATAAAATGATTAGTCTGATCATCAAAAAAGATGAAGAGATAAGTAGAAAGACTAAAGAAGCAGGAAAATTTATTTTAGCAACTAACTTAGTAGAGGAAAATAAATTAGAAGCTAGTGAAATTCTGATAACTTATAAAAACCAGCAATCTACGGAAAGAGGATTTCGATTTTTGAAAGATCCCTTATTTTTTACTGATAGTTTCTTCGTTGGAAAACCAGAAAGAATAGAAACAATGTTATTTTTAATGTCTTTGTGTTTGTTGATTTATAACTTGGGGCAAAGAGAATTAAGAAATTGTTTAAAAAGAGTCAAAAAAGGAATAAATAATCAAGTAGGGAAAGTAACATTGCGTCCGACTTTGAGGTGGATATTTCAATGTTTTCAAGGTATTCATTATGTGATTTTAAACGGAGTTAAACAAATTGTCAATTTAACAGAAGAAAGGCGTTTTATATTGAGTTTATTACCTGCATCTTGTCAAAGATATTATCTATAAATTGAATTGAATCAAGCAAAAATAATAAAAGAATAAGAGTCTAATGATATCAAATGAGAAGAGGAAACTCTCCTTCGTTTGTGCTGAGTCTTGCTAAGTTTTCAATAAGTATAAATCTTCTTAATTTGATTATTTTTCCTAAAAATTTAATGAAAAGAGAAATATTCTTGCCCAGGTATGATTTTCGGACTTTTTAAAACTATGTATTTTTTTATACTACATTTTGAAGTGCGGAATCTGGGTTATAACATTTTCTGCTCTCGTAAGGCTGTTTATTTGTTCTACTGTTTACAAAAGCCGTTGTTTTGTTAATACTTATTATAGGCTATTTAGTCAACGTGAGTTTTAGAATGTTAGTTAAATAACATTCACTCTGTGAAAACGATGAAAAGATGGTGGAAGAAGAGGAAAAAAACTAAAGTAGAAGTGAAAAAGATTTGGCAAGAATCTGGTAAAGGAGAAAAAAGGATTATTTGGGAAAAGCCAAAAGTCTCTTCCATTATTCATTGACATAGTTATTGAATTTTAATGAATTTATATATATAGAATTCTCTGATAGTTTTGAGAAAGTATCAAAGAGTAATTTAGTCTAAAATCACTTGCTTTGAATGTCAAGCTCACCACCTTTCATTTCCACTCTTTTTTGAATGGTTGACCCCAATATTTCCATGATTCCTTATTAAATGGACTTCTATATTTTATAATTAGCTCTCTTTCCCATTTTAACAAGATTTTCTTCTCAGGAGGAATATGTTCCCAAAAAGCAGAAACCACAGCGACATCTAAGTTATGTATCCGATGCAATTGAATGTAATTTCTGATATAATCCTTACAATCATGAACCCCCGACCATCTTTGATTAGCTGTTAGCTTGGTTTCACCGCAATATAATAAAATAGGTAACGTATTATCGATTATAAAATAAAGATAGCCCTTACTACTTTCGTCTGCAAACTGATACTTGGGTTCGGGCATTCTCCAAAATAAACAGTTATGTATTGGTAACTCAAAAGGTTTAATATCATCTACAGTATGCCATGAACTTTTAGGCATTTCAAATAATGTTTGTTGTTGTGGTTGACTATCTTTTATAGTTTCTTGATACTTAAATACTCTCTGCTTCCATTTAATTAAAGCTTCTCTATCCATAACAAGACTAGGTAGTCTCGATTTAAGAGATGAAGCATTTGTATCAAATAAGTTAAGTTGTTTCATTAATTTGCCCAAAGCTGAGTAAAGACTTAATGGCATTGACCTTATTTTTCACCATGTGGGAACTATAGCGCATTTCCAGCGACCTCACCCAGAGTTGAAAATCCTCTAAAACCACCGACCTTAATTCCTTATCAATGAAGGCTAAAAACTGCTTAATCGCACTTGTATAGGTCACTTGAGAGGTTTTTGACTTCCCCGTACCTAAAAAGTATACAAAAAGTATATTGATATTATCCTTAAAATATCTCATACTATAGATATAGTTTAAGGGACAAAAAATTATGGAAGATACAGTTGTTACCTTTACCGCTAACGATTTACAGTACATAAAAACTAACGGATGTGATAACAGTTGGGTTCTTAACAAAGATAGAGCAGGATCTTGTAAGTATCTGGTCTGCTGCCATTCCGAGGGGGCTAAAAAAAGACATGCGTTTGTGGTCGGCTTGATTAGTAGAATTCGTTTTGTCTGCGTCGATCAACATTCTGGAAAGGATCGTTGGGCTATCCACATTTCTGAATACGCAAGTATTGACATTCCTAATGTCTGGAACGGTCAGCACAATCCTGTTCGCTACACTACTTTAGAGTCCTTGGGAATTGATATTTCTACTCTCAATTTTGAAAAGATACAAAAGACTGAAAACAGTCACGTTCCTTCTTTATCAATAGAACAAGCAAAAGAAGGAATAGCTAAAAAGTTTAATGTTTTCCCAGAGCAAATTGAAATTGTCATCAAAGGTTAATGAATGTTGGTTAAATTTCAAAAATAAATCATTAGTTAATTAGGGTAGGAGATACAAAATGGCTCTTGAATTACATAATTTTATTTGGGAAGAAGAACGCTTAGTGCAAGTAGAAACTTAACCTCATCACATTGCTGGTGTCTTAGCTGAATTTCGTCAGATAATAGAAGAAAATGAACTTAATTTGGAAAATCTTTATTCAGCTTATTATGAATGTGAAGAAGATGGCACAACTACTTTTTACGAAGCAGAAAGTGCTGAAGCAGGTAGTCCTGGTATTTGGACATATATGGTGTATGACTGCGCCGCCGGTGAAGAAACTGTCGTCACTAATCTAGATATTAATACTTTAAAACCTGCTTTACAATTACAAAAATTAGTCAATTTTTGAAAGATAAAAGACAATAATCTGATTTAAAGCTAGTGAATGCTCTAAATTTTGCTCTGCCACAAGATTTCCCAAAGCTTAAAACAAAGAGCAATTTCTAAAAATGAATGACAAAGAACTAATTGAGGTTTAATCAATATGCAAGCAAATAAAGAATTAACTCCTACTTCAATAGAGGGTATATTCACAAATACACCTGAAGTTAGTATTCCTAATGAGGTAATGAATAAGGCTATAATTTGCAAATATTTCTTAGAGAAGACGTTAGGTACAGAAGTCCACCTTAATGTAGCTCATGGACCGTATGCTATTGGCGACATGGATCAATCAACTTGGTGGCTTGATCTTATCTCTAATACCCATTATTTAATATCTATGAGAGGAGCAAAACCAACTCCTCACGTAATAAAAGGATTAGAATATCTAAATGCTGGTTGCAAAGGTGTATCTATCAAGACTGTCTATCGAAGAGCCATGAAAGGGCAAGAAATCGTAAGCTGTGTCTAGTCTTTCATGAGGTTTTAAACTCATTATCCTTTAGAAAGCCAACTCCACTTCATCCCAAAAACTCGATAACTTGTAAGGGATAACCAGATCAGCAAACTTCACCAACACCTCCGATAGTTTTTGTGATACTGAGATAATTTTCCCTATCCCAGAGGTCGCCAAATTAATTACCTCCATTCCCACTTTTGGCAACGGGACAGCTTCAAAGGCTCCAGGAGTCGATTTATTATATACGGTCTGTCGTGCCACTTGATTATTCTCTCGTGCCAAATCTATGCTTTCCGACTTAACCATCGAATATTCCCTATCCTTCGTTAGCCAATGATCAAAGATCTCCTGACGGGTTTGAGGAGGAAGCAGATCCACTAATTTATAGATATGTTGTCGCTTGCCATCAATCATTCGCCGTTCACTGCGTTTCAAATCATAGCCAATTAAATTAAGCTGCTGTCGTGCCACTTTAATTGTGGGTAGGGTCATTTCCCCTGTGTTGGGGTTAGCTGTCGGTTGACAAACGGATATGCCAAAGATCGTCTTAATCTGGGAGGTATTATGAATAGCCATTTTTGCCCGACTAATTAAATCCTCATCGGTGGCCATAAATTCACGGTTCTCATTGACAAGAGACAGAACATTCAATGCCTCTAACCCCCTTACCTCACTAATCTTGGTGGTGCGGTTAACATCAGGAATAAAGGCTGACCCCTCATTATCATCTAATAACGTTTGTAACTTAGCTGTGTCTTTTGCTTCGACAAATTCACGCCCCATCGTTAGATTTGGACTTTGGATAAAAAACAATTGTTAGCGTAAATTTTACGCTAAACATATCTCCAGAGCTAAAATAGAGAATTAAGGTGATTTTAAAAACTCTCTTTCCATCTTTTTAGGGGATTTTAAATATTAAATAGCTTCATTCAGTTTCGGTTCCAATATAGATATCTAAGTAGCTTTCAGTTAGAGATTGAATGACTCGTTCTAATTCATCAATGAGATTTCTTCTAGTGAGTTTTTCTACAGCATCAATATGAGCAGAACTTCCGGCTCGTCCTAAATATTTATATTTGGTTTTTTTCTCATTATTATATGAACGGGAGGAGACGATTTCTTTAGGGGGAACATCAGGGAAAAAGTAACAAGCAACGGTGGAATTTGCCCATGAAATTTTGCTCAGTTCTTGGGATGAGTTAAGACGCTGGTTAGAAGAAGAAAAAGAAGCCATTATTCTCAAGAATTATTTAGCAGATGAAACGCGACGTTGGCAAAGATTAAAAGAAGCGCAAGGGGAGTCTCAGGCACGAAATGAGTTACTCAAAGGGTCTAGATTAGAGCAGATTGTGGGGTTAAGAGAGGCCAATGCTTTCAAGAAATTAGGTGGGTTGAGTCCCAATGAAAATGAATTTGTTAATTCTAGTGTTGCCTGGCGCGATCAATAGGAACGACAGCCAAAAAAACGACGGCGCAATACTATTTTGTCTCTGAGTGTCTTCTCTGTGATTGCTCTGGCACTGGGTAGCTGGGGTTGGTTGAGTAGTATAGAGGCTAGAAATAATTTAGAATTAGCCGACGCGAACGCACAAGAAGCTCAGGAGAATTTCGAGGATGCCTGTCAGGCAGTTGCAACGGCATACGCAGGATTTAGGGCCCTTGAGCAAGAAGGAGTGGTTTCTACTCTATCACCTTATTTTGGCAGACAAGGCCTAAAGGATATAAATCGAATTATTGAAAAGTGTCAACAGAATGGATATAGTGAGAGGTTTGCAGAATAGTGGGAATAATCTCAAGACATTTCGCTTAAATCGGCAAGACTTGAAGCGCCGCTAACTTCTGCACCGTCACCAGATCCACCCCCGCATCTAATAAATCACTACAAAACCAATACTACTTTAGTACCAAAACAGTATTTATCTAGTACCAATTTGATGTTGATAGAGTAGCTCCTCTCGCTCTAACGCTTTAGCATGAGTCAGAATCAGATAACGAATTAAAGCATTTTTACTCATTCCGGTTTGCTCACAAAGCCATTCTAATTTAGCAAACTCATATTCATTAAAAGGGACAGCGATTGACTTATATTTTCTAGGAGCGCGAGGATTAGGAGGTGCTGCCGATTCTCCAGTGGGAATGGTATCAGCTTTAGCCGCAAAATTCTCGATTTCTTGAGGCGTAGGGGTCTTGGGTCGAGGTTTACGCATAAATTAAAGACTTATTAGAAAAATTAAGATTAGCTCGTTCAGACAATTCAGTTACTAATGACTGGAATTCAGCCGCCGGTTTTGAATTACTCATTTCGACCACGCCCCGTCCCTCACTCATGCCATCTCGATACACCTTCCTTTCAAAAATAATCGTTTCTAGCAGTTGGATGTCAGAAAAATCAGCAAACACACTTTTTGATTGTGCTATTTCATTAATCGCTGGATTCGTGGGAGCCATCGTCAGTAAAGCAAACGGTTGAAGTTTGGGGTTAAGGTCTAACGCAGACGTAAGGATCTCCTGCATGGTCGGGAGTGTATCAAGATCCGGTTGGGAAGGACGAAAAGGCATCAGTAAAATATCAGCAGCAATCATCCCAGTGCGGAGTTCTCGGCTGTCTCGTCCGGCCGCATCGACCACCACCACTTGATAGCGTTGTGCGAGATCTAGCAAACAATGATGAATGTTGTCAGACTTCTGTACCGAATTGACCACAGGGAGTTGAGTTTCTTGACGATCTCTAACCCAATTGGTGGCCGTGCCTTGTTTATCCGCATCAACCAGAAGAACATCGCTCCCTTTGTGCGCTAAACAGGCCGAGAGATTAACTGCCGTTGTGGATTTCCCGCCCCCTCCCTTTTGGTTGCCGACAAGTATGATCATGGTCTAGCTTCAGTATTAAATAGATATTGTTTTGGCATCAAAGTGGTACTAACTTAGTATTCAAAGAACCCACTTAGTGTCCATTGACGTAGAAGAATGACAATAGTTTCAATTTGGTACTAAATCAGTATCAAATAAGTATTGTTTTAATCCTAAATAACTTTCGTTTTAATATTGACTAAATTGATTAGGGAAGTTTAGAATATGCCCTGACGATTAATGACGACTTCTTAGCGGGAGGTGGGTAATCTAAAAAGAGAGGACAGAAAAAAGAAATTAGACTGTTAATGCCTGATGCAATGATTGAAATTATTACTTCAACTTTTTATAAAATAGTTAATTATATTTATGGGGATGAAGTATGGAAATGGATTTTTCAGACGTTTGCTTCACCTATAGCTATTTTTTTTACAGGTTGGATTATTCAAAGGGGAATAGCTGAAAAGCAATTAGAAATTAACAAAAAAAATAGAGAAGAAGACATCTTAGAAAAGTACTTAGAAGATATTCAAAATTTACTACTACATTATATTTTTGACAACAAACTAAAAAGTGGATTAACTCAACGCATAAATGGATTAGTCTTTAATATAATTACAACTAAGACTGTAACCGTTCTCAGAAGATTAAATGAGAGTTCAAGTAAAACAATAATTTTACTATTTTTATATAATACTTCATTAATACAAAAGAGTGTAGAAGATGAGGGGCAAATAAATTTCTTCCAATCATGTAACTTTAGTAATATTGATCTTTCTGAGGTTGACCTTTCACGAGCCTATTTTTGTGGAATGAATCTATCTCAAACTAATTTTGAAGAAGCTGAACTTAAAAAAGTTGATTTTTCTGATGCTAACCTTGAAGAAGCTAATTTTAAAAATAGTTTTCTTCGTGGAGCTAATTTTTCTAATGCTAAGCTTAAAGAAGCTAATTTTTTCAAAGCTTGTCTTGGCGAAATTAGATTATCTAAAGATGTCAATAATATTATGATTTCTGGGGCTGATTTTTCTCATGCTGATCTTTCTCATGTTGATTTTTCTTATGCTGATCTCTCTGGAGTTAATTTTGAAGGAGCTTATCTTTTTAAAACAAATTTTAAAGGAGCTAAACTTAAAACAGCTAACTTTAAAGGAGCTTATTTAATCAATGTAAAAAATTTAACTAATTCTCAAATTAAATCATGTTGTTATTGGGATCAAGCATATTACAAGGGAGATTGGGATAAGTATAAAACTGAATGGATTTATAATGAGACAGCTAACAAAAAATTCATCAAGAAAATTAAGACAGATAAAGATTCTGAACCTGAAAAATTTCCTGATTATAGTCGATGGAAGAGATGGAAAGGTTATTCAGAACAACATAAAGTAGTTATTCCAATTAGTTACAAAATTCATTTATAGTAATTCTCATAATTGTGAGCAATACCTAATTGAATCTATTTCATCTGGTATTAGAAACTTCCAAACATAAACTCTGTCCCTCATGAGTCCCAAAAATTGTATATCAGAAAATAGAACTAGTTCAACAAATTCTGATTTCGTTGATTAGTATTTACCTCACGGGTTGACAAGCCGTTTAAAACCTGATTGAAGAGGTTTCAGCCGTGGCAATCGTCTATAATTGTCTAAACTAGAGGGTTTTGAGAATACCATATGATATCTCTTCGTTTTTGGGGAACAAAGTAAACGTTTCCCCCAGGTTATTCAAACAATCTGGAATATTTATAGAACAAATGTATTGAATCCTCC
>NZ_AADV02000175.1 GCF_000167195.1 Crocosphaera watsonii WH 8501
ACAGGGCAAGTATATGTAACTTTTGGAAGTCTTATAAAACGAGTGATTCATGGTAGATAACTTGGAGCAATGGTGGACAAGTCTGAGTATAACTGAAAAGCAGCAACTAGAGAACATCCAAATTAAAGTTGATAATGGAGCAGAAAATAGTGGAATAAGAAGGCAATTTTTGAAGAGAATGGTAGAGTTTGCCGACCAAACTAAGAAATCTATTCAATTACTATATTTTCCTCCTTATCACAGTAAATATAATCCCATAGAAAGATGTTGGGGAATTTTAGAGAGGCATTGGAAAGGAACACTTCTGAGAAATGCTCAAACGATGTTAGCTTGGGTAAAAACTATGACATGGAAAGGCTTAAATCCGATAGTTAAGTTAAGTAAAAAAGTTTATCAAAAAGGCATTTCTTTAACGAAAAAAGAGATGAAGGAAATTGAGAAACGTTTAGAACGTAATCCTCACTTACCTAAATGGGATATTTTGATTAGACCCAGTTAGTCTAAAAAGTTAATAAGAGTGTAAAATTAAGTGAATTTCCTTTTTAAAAATAGTCAAAGCTAATTTAAAAGTTAGCGTATTTCTTTCTTTTAGATAGGGAGGTTTTTGTTCGCGGAAAGTATCCGCGAACAACTTTTTATTTTTCCCTTTTCGCTTATTTGAGATGTTCTACAAACAGATTCTGAGAATGGGTGGGAAACTTTTTCTTGGAAATCACCTAATTCTCACTCGTCTTCTTTTTCCAGAGTTATTTGGCTTAATGGCTTTAGTAAATACGTTTATTCAGGGTTTAATTCTGTTTTCAGACATTGGTATTAAACCCAGTATTATTCGCAGTCCAAGGGGAGATGATCCCACTTTCTTTAACACCGCTTGGACATTACAAGTTATTAGGGGATTCGGGTTGTGGATAGGATGTTGTCTTATTGCTTGGCCTGTGTCTCAATTCTATGACAATGAGCAACTTGTTTGGTTGCTCCCTACGGTTGGACTGACAACCATTATCTCAGGATTTAATTCAACTTCTTTGCCTACCCTTAATCGTAAATTAGAAATTGGGAAAATAACTGTACTTGACTTAGGGATACAAATATTGGCCTTGAGTATTATGATTATCTTGGCTTACTTCTATAGATCAATTTGGGCTTTGGTGGTGGGTAGTTTGGTTTCTGTCTTTATCAAGATGGCTATTAGTCACAGACTGGAGCCGACGATATCTAACCGCTTTGCTTGGGATAAGGAAGCATTGAAAGAAATCATTTCTATTGGTCGCTGGATTTTTATTGCAACGGCAATGACATTTTTAGCACAGCAAACGGATAAGATTATGTTAGGTAAATTTACATCACTAGAAATTTTAGGCGTTTATACTGTGGCGTTTACTATTGCAAATATACCTCAACAAGTTTTGAGAAAGGTGAGTCAGCAAATAATGATGCCATTGGTATCTCAGAAACTTCACTTACCCAGAGCAACTTTGCGTGCTAAAATTGTGGGAAAACGTCAATTACTATTAATGCTGATGGCTGTGATGATCAGTGTATTATTCTGCACAGGAGATTTCATAATTTTGCAATTGTATGACTCAAGATATAACGATGCAGCCTGGATATTGCCTATTTTAGTCCTTGGTTTATGGCCATTAATATTATCAGTGACAATGGATAAAGCCCTTTACGCTTTAGGCAAAACAATTTATCCTGCTGTTGCTAATTTCTGTAAATTTTTCTATATGCTTTTACTTTTACCTTCAGTTTTAATCAATCTAGGAATTATTGGAGGTATTGTGGTTATTGCTTTTAATGATATTCCCTACTATATCGCTATAAGTTATGGTCTTTGGCAAGAAAAATTGATAGATATCACTCAGGATATACAAGCTACCAGTCTCATGATAGGATTAATCTTTCTAGGAACAGCAGTCAGATATTTATTGGGTTTAGGAATATCTATTGATGGAATTAGAGCTTACTTATAAATTAAAGATATGATATCATATTACTGGAATACATAGGGTTGGTCAAAAAAAATGAAAAACATATTAGTAACAGGTGCTGCAGGATTTATTGGTTTTTATGTCTGCCAAGATATTCTCAATAAAGGAGATAATATTTTCGGAATTGATAATCTTAATAATTATTATGATGTAAATCTTAAAAAACATCGTCTTCAGCAATTGAAAAACTATGATAAATTCTCATTTTATCAGATTAATATTGCTAATACAAATGACCTGGTTAAATTGTTTAATAATAATAATTTTGACTATGTTATACACCTAGCTGCTCAAGCTGGTGTTCGTTATTCCTTAGAAAATCCTTATGCTTACGTTGATAGTAACTTAGTGGGTTTTGTCAATATTCTTGAAGGATGCCGTCATAGTAAAATAAAACATCTAGTATATGCTTCATCTAGTTCAGTTTATGGGGCGAATAAAAAAATACCTTTTTCAACTAAGGATAATGTCGATTTTCCCATCAGTTTATATGCTGCCACAAAAAAAGCAAACGAATTAATGGCTTATACTTACAGTCATCTTTATCAAATACCAACAACAGGATTGCGTTTTTTCACAGTTTATGGGCCATGGGGTCGCCCAGACATGGCTTATTTCTTATTTACAAAAGCTATAATGGAGGGAAGCCCTATCAAAGTGTTTAATCATGGCAAAATGAAGCGAGATTTTACCTACATCGATGATATTGTCGAAGGAATTGTAAGAGTGAGCGACAAGATCCCTCAAGGCTCAGAATTGAATAATAATGTCCCAGCAAAAGTCTATAATATAGGGAATAATCAACCTGTTCAACTAATGACTTTTATAGAAGTGCTAGAAAAGTGTATCGGGAAGAAAGCTATTAAAGAATTTTTACCGATGCAACCAGGGGATGTACCGATGACTTATGCTGATATCGATGATTTAATTAAAGATGTTGGCTTTAGTCCCCGTACTTCTATCGAAGAGGGACTAGATAAATTTGTTAAATGGTATAATTCCTATTACAGTTGATCATTGTTTAATAAAAATTTGGAGGAGTTTCCTAGTGACGAAACCTGATTTTATTATTATTGGTGCAGCGAAATCCGGGACAACCACGTTATATGAGTATTTGTGTCGTCATCCTCAGATTTTTATGAGTACCCCAAAAGAACCAGATTTTTTCTCTTTAGATCAAAATTATACTAAGGGGATAGAATGGTATGAGTCACTTTTTGAAGAAGCTAAACCACATCAGATTTGTGGAGAAGCGTCAACGACTTATTCACGATCGCATCAGCACCCGAACACTGCTGAGCGTATAGCTAAACATCTTCCAGATGTTAAGTTAATATATATTATGAGACATCCTATTGATAGTGCTTATTCCTTTTATGCGTATCGATTAAGGCGAAGTCAATATAATCGGGAATTTCTGCCAGCAAGAAATGAATTAATGGAAGCAAAAACATTTGAAGAGGGTATCGCTCAACAAAGTGAATTTATTGATAGTAGTCACTATTTAGAGCAAATTGAGAAATATTTGCCTTTTTATCCACAAGAATCTTTTTTGTTTTTGTTCATGGAAGATTTAATCAGTAATCCTATGGGTGTAGTGACTAAAATATTTGACTTCCTGGGGGTTGACTTCGATATTAAACTAATGAACAAAGAAGCAATCGTTGCCAACAAAGCTGATGATGATTCAGAGAAATTTTTTCGTCGTCGTCTAAGCAAATCTATTCAAGCTATTCCTTTGGCTAAGTCAGCTAGTCAATTATTACCGAAATCTTTAAAACAAACTTTCTATCAAATAGGATATAATTTTGGTAATGGAAAGTGGACTAATCAAGAATATGTTCCTCCCCAAATGTTGCCTGAAACTCGTACAATGTTAATAGAAAAGTTCCGTGAACCTAATCATCGATTATCTCAATTCCTTAGTCGTGATCTTTCTCACTGGAATCAATAACTTTTTCTTTACACTCAAATAATTTTTATAACTACAGGAAAACTTTAGTCATGGAAACTACATATCTAACTACATATCTAAAATTTTGTTTAGATGCTAATCACTTAGATGAATTGGCTCATAAATATCATCAAGAATATATAAATGCCAAACCTTTTCCTCATATTGTGTTTGATAATTTTCTACCTGAAACTGTTCTCGAAAATATACTACAAGAATTTCCTGACACAAAGGCTCAAGGTTGGCGGAAATTTGAGAGAGTAACAGAGAAAAAATTAGATTCTTTTCCTGAACTAGAAATGTAACTGCTCACCGCAACAAAAAAGTCTTATTGAAAAGCACTACAAACAACATCAGTTGAGTCAACAAAAATATAAGCCCTGTGATTTAGCGTAAAATTTAAGCTAATTTATTACGGCTATTTTAATGACTAACATTCCCAGAATCAAGTCTTTTAAAAACCTCAAATAAAAACAACAATATGAGAAAAAAAAGAATAGTAAGATAGTTTTTTGTTAGCGGAGATTATCCGCTAACCTTGTGTATTTTTGTGCAGAGAGATAGGGCGATCAAGAAAAATCTATCCCCCATCGGCTCCGGAGCCTTTTACATCTCTAATCCTGGGGGACTCCGACCAGCTAATGAAAATAATTCGCATAATTGGACAATGGCATTTTGCCCCTGTAATCTCATGGTCTCTAAAAAACTGAACATTTGGGTGACTAACTCTGCACCCCAGTCGCTTCTTGCTCCCCCACTTACTTTGCGGTGAATGACAATGGGACGTAAAGCTCTCTCAGCATCATTATTATCTGGTTTGACTTCAGGATAAGTTAGAAAGGTGAACCACTCTTCCCAATGACGTTTGAGACGGTTAATCAATCTTTGTGCATCATAAGGCCATCCTTTTTTGGGAGTTGCTTTAAAAATCTTTTGCAGTGAGTTCTCGACTTCTGTTCTTTTGGAGCCTAAGTCTTCAAGGGTTAAATTTCGAGCATGATAATGACGATAATGGATACGGGCGGTTGCTAAAACTTGCTGTACATCGGCAGCAAATTCTCGATTCGCTTGAAAACGACTGGTTTTAAGGGACTCTAACTCTCGTTCTAAATGTGCCAGACATTTCTGTTTGTCCATCGCACTTTGTCTAAAGTAGGCACTATAGCAGTCACTGGTGAGGATGCCCTTAAAATCTGCTCCTAACAATTTCTCGACTTCTGCGGAGCTTCTAGTGGGAGCCAACATCAACACACAGACCTCATTTGATGTGGCTACCCAAACCCAATACTTGATGCCATCGATGCAATAACTGGTTTCGTCAACACATCGGATTCCTGGCTGCTGGATGTACTTTAACCACTGTTGGGTCAAGGGTTCTAAACTTTCTTGAAACCATTTGTGCATTTTGGCAAGGCTCCCTTGAGAAATGGGAATGCCAAAGACATACTCTATAAAATGTTCCTGTTTACGCCATGTAAGATTACCCCCATAGCCAAGCCAGCCCACGATGCTACTTAATCGCGCCCCATAACTGAATCCTTCTTTAACTCCCAATGGAACAGGACTGTAATCTGACCATCCACAACTAGGACATTTATAGAATCCGCGACGATATTCCCTGATTTCTATGGGTTGGTCTACTACTTCAGCCACTTGCTGGACTTTTTCGGGAACTACTTCATCTCGTTCCACTGAACCCCCACAAACAGGACAGTTTTCTAGTTCTAAAGGGACTATCTTATCGGGCTGACCAAAACCATTACGGGTCTTCCCTGGGTGGTCATATTTTGGTCCGCGTTTAGGTGATTTCCAAGAAAAAGTTTCCCACCCATTCTCAGAATCTGTTTGTAGAACATCTCAAATAAGCGAAAAGGGAAAAATAAAAAGTTGTTCGCGGATACTTTCCGCGAACAAAAACCTCCCTATCTAAAAGAAAGAAATACGCTAACTTTTAAATTAGCTTTGACTATTTTTAAAAAGGAAATTCACTTAATTTTACACTCTTATTAACTTTTTAGACTAACTGGGTCTAATCAAAATATCCCATTTAGGTAAGTGAGGATTACGTTCTAAACGTTTCTCAATTTCCTTCATCTCTTTTTTCGTTAAAGAAATGCCTTTTTGATAAACTTTTTTACTTAACTTAACTATCGGATTTAAGCCTTTCCATGTCATAGTTTTTACCCAAGCTAACATCGTTTGAGCATTTCTCAGAAGTGTTCCGTTCCAATGCCTCTCTAAAATTCCCCAACATCTTTCTATGGGATTATATTTACTGTGATAAGGAGGAAAATATAGTAATTGAATAGATTTCTTAGTTTGGTCGTCAAACTCTACCATTCTCTTCAAAAATTGCCTTCTTATTCCACTATTTTCTGGTCCATTATCAACTTTAATTTGGATGTTCTCTAGTTGCTGCTTTTCAGTTATACTCAGACTTGTCCACCATTGCTCCAAGTTATCTACCATGAAATCACTCGTTTTATAAGAACTTCCAAAAGTTACATAAAGTTGCCCTGTCTCTTCATCTACAATCCCACAAGGAACGTATTTTTCTTTAGTTCCCATATCATGATCTTGAGCTTGATTATAACCTCTGGTTTGTCCGCCACGTGAATATTCTCCTATTTCCACAGTTGCTTTACAATCCATACTTAAACGTTTCACAGAAGGGTCTTTTTTTCTATCTTTTTTCTCTATATTCTCGAAGATAGCGTCCGTCTCCGAGATTTTTTTTTAGGTTTAGCTTTTACCACTTTTCTTAATCGATAGCCCAAACGATTTAAAATATCTGCCATTGTCGAAGCAGCAGGAACCTCCTCTCCATTATATCCTAGATTTCTTAATTGTTTAATGGCTTCAGCCGCCGTTAATCTTGTATAGGCAATGGGGTTATTAAATGTGGGGTTTTGTTGTGCGTGAGCTTCGGCTATTTCTTTCAATGATTGGGCAACTATTGGGTATCTTTCCTCCCATTTTTTACATCCACTATTGACTGATTGTAATCCTAAACACACTATCCCAGTTCGTTTTTCATGTAATCCAAGTTGAACATTTTTTCTCCCCCAACCAAACACGATTTCGGTTTGTCTGGCACTTCCTCCACAATACTTGAGACACATTTCAGCTTGAAATGAACGACGCTCTGCTCCCGTCATTTTTGAGGCTGCTAAACGTAAATCATCGACCATCGACGGGGTTAAGGGATTATTTGTCTGTTTTAGCTTCAATTTACTCTCTCTAATCTTTTTACCTCTTCATTTTAATCTATTTCTTCTGTTTTTTCAGACAAGCCAATTATGAAATTTTAAAGTTGTGTACCAAGATCCGCTAACTCTCTGTTCCTTTTATTTCTTGAAAGCCTTTAGTCCAAGCGATTACCCCCTATGGGAAAAGCTTTCTCGGAAATCACCTTAGGTTACTACCCAAACGAAGGACTTGACTTCCTCCATAGCCAGCTACAGTCCAGATAGTCCCTCTGATAGCTTTTTTCTTGATTGATGACATAATTTTGAGGTTTTGTGTTTATTGCCCTCAAAATAAGATTTACAAGGGCTTAATGATTTAATAACTTTGAAAGCACTATAATTAGTTGTAGCACATTACGTGGTCAAGTCAACATCTCAGTGGCTTCACTATTACTTTACATTTTCTTGGTAATCTTTAAATAGATTTATTAATTCACAATATATTTCAGTAAAAAGACTGATAAAAAGTTGAGGAATATTACTGAATATATTCCTCAACTTTTTTGGGAACTCTTATACCCGGATTTCTCACAAATTAATTTGAAAGCCCAATCCAGAGATGAAAAATGATAATTTTTAGGACTAATAGAAATTTTGAATATAGATGAATAAAAAAATTAACTTTGATTATCCAAAAATTGAGTTTAAGAGGGAATAATTATATTAACTTTTGATTTCCTCCACGATAAATAAGACTAAATAAAAGTATCAGTCAGTCAACAACTTATGATAGATATCTTTTTTAAAAAACAACTTATTCTACTTATCCAGTATTAGGAATAGTTTTAATTCTTTTGTTAGCAATAGACAAAATATCTTGATAAGGACAAGCACTAGCTATAGCGATAATAATTCTTCTACAACTAATCTTTATTCTGGCTCCCAACTTAAGAAGATTTAGACGTATTCTTCCCACAGTTGCTTTAGCCAATGAAGTTTTTTTTAAACAGTGTTGACGAAAAGCATTTATGAGAACATAAGCCCAGGAATGTATCCATAATCTTAGTTGATTACTTTGAAATGTTTGAGTTGAAGTTCTATCAGCTAACAAGTCTAATTGTTGTTCTTTACTCCGATTTTCCATCTCGCCTCTCGGACAGTATTTTTTTGTATAAAGTTTTGAGGGTGGAATTTTTGAAGCGGGCAAAGATGTCACCACATGGCGCATTTTTAAGCCATCACTTCCATAACAAACTTTTGTCACTACTCTTCTTTGACAACTCCATGACTTTTCTGTTTTATAACGAATAGAGCGATGCCAAGTAGAAATTGGTACTAATTTTTTAACTTCTTCTAAATCTTC
>NZ_AADV02000174.1 GCF_000167195.1 Crocosphaera watsonii WH 8501
GGGTCATGGCTGTGTTAGCGTCAGTGACTATCCTTAAGGAGTGGATGTACATTCCGTTCTTCAAGCCATCAATAGTACCACCCATTTAGGGTGAGTTCTTGATATAACGGCAGCCGGAGCCTTGTAATACTGTGAGATAGGGAGACTGGGAGAGGGGGAGACTGGGGGACTGGGGGACTGGGAGACTCGGGGACTGGGAGACTGGGGGACTGGGAGATAGGGAAGCAGAATATTAATATTGTTTTTAGTCTTCCCTGTTGCTGAGCTTGTCGAAGTACACTTCCCAGCCTTCCCACACTCCTTATTTAATCAACTTTTCAAGCTTATCCGAACAGTATTGAGCGAGAGGGGGAGATTTTCGAGAAATGATCTCTATATTTTCACCCCGTCACCCGGTCACCCCGTCACCCCGTCACCCCATCACCCTCCCCCCAGGGCAATCGCATTAAAATCTGAGATGCGTGATCCAGTAAAGATTTTAGAGTTTCAGTACAAATGAACGGCGATCGCGAAACCTCTTATGCAGTCAGCTTTTCAAAAATTAAATGCGATTGCCCTGCCCCCCCAAACTGTTTTGATGCGCGAGCGTCAACTCCTAAAAGAGAGAAAACAATCCGATTTTATGCTAATAATAATCAGATTGTCCTTAATCGTTTTATAACTTAAATCATGAGCTTTTTAGCAGTTTATGAATCTCATTTTACCAAACATTTAACACAAACACAGTTCGAGGCTTTTAGAATTTTACTGTGGTTGCTGACAGTACATAAACAGGTTAGAATAGAAAGGTTAGCAGCTTGTTTTCCTTTACCAATACTTTATCAAAGTCGTCGTAAACATATCCAGAGATTCCTAGTTTTGTCAGCTTTAGCCATTCCCATATTCCGGTTTCCTGTGATTAAAGCTATTATTTGTAAAGAATTTAAGACTGGCTCTCGTCTGATTATAACAATTGACCGAACCCAATGGAAAGATAAAAATGTTTTCATGGTTGCTGTTATCTGGAAAAAGCTGGCTTTACCCATCTATTGGACACTTTTAGGGAAAAGAGGAGCCAGCAGATTATCTGAACAACAGGCATTAATTCAACCTGTTCTTTGTCTTCTAAAAAACTATGAGTTAGTCATTCTTGGAGACCGAGAATTCCACAGTGTTAAATTAGCCTATTGGTTGAAACAAAAAAGTAAAAAACAAAAGTTATTCTTCGCTTTTCGTCAGAAACAAGGTACAAACCAGAAAAAAGATGATGAAGATTATCAAACTTTTTCGCAGTTAGGAATGAAACCTGGGATGAAGATGTTTTTAACTGGGGTTTCAGTCACTAAAAATAAAGGGTTTGGAAACTTTAATGTGGGAGCATATTGGAAAAGAAAATACAAGGGCAAACAGGAAAAAGAGCCTTGGTTTATTCTTACCAACTTAGACAGTTTATCAGAGGTCTTGAAAGTCTATCGAGCCAGGGCAGGTATTGAAGCTATGTTCAAGGATTGTAAGACAGGGGGTTATAATTTGGAGGGAAGTAAAGCCAATAATAAACGACTAAATTCCTTGATTTTATTAATAGCGATCGCTTACACTGCTACTTCTTTAAAAGGCAAAACATTTCGACAAACCAATCAAGGAAAATATATTGCTCGTCTAACTGAAAAATCAAGACGTGACCGAAGACATAGTAATTTTTGGATAGGACTTTATGGCTCTCTTTGGATTCACGCTTGGGAATTTTGCTCTGATTTTATTTCAATTATGATGAGCAATAATCCCCAGAAACTCAACAATTATAAAAAAGGGTTACAAGCCATATCCATAATAGATAAGACGGCTTAATTCCCCTATTTTATCTTAACATAAAATAACCAGTGGAAGATGATTTATTTTAGATGTAACTATCCAAAATAAACCAATTTTTATTATTTAATAAAAACTAATATTGCCCAAGGGGTTGATTTTGAGCATCAACCCTGTGGGGGGGAGGACGGTGTAACCCTCCTCCCCCCCACACACACGGCAAGAATGATTATCATTATTGTTTATTCTCAATAAGCCCTCTAGTTTTTGACAATTTATAGAGCGATCGCCACGGCTGAAACCCTCTTTCAATCAGGGTTTTAACGGGCTTGTCACCCCGTGAGGTAAAGGTATCGTCTCCTGACTGTCCATAAACACGGTTACCACCCTCACCAGACTCAGTATCAATGAAGTCATTTCCTGCACCACTGAAAGCCAGATCGTCAACACCATCAAAACCAGGAGTTACACTTGCATCTAAGGTTTCATCCCCTAGACTACCAAATACAGGGGGTTCAGCACCTATGGGTACATCATTAACGATGATTGTTACAGTGGCTATGTTAGAATCGTCAGTGCCATCATTGGCTTGATAAGTAAAGGTATCAGTGCCGTTAAAGTTGGCATTAGGAACATACTCAAAAGAGCCATCTGTATTAAGGGTTAAATTGCCATTATTTGGTGCATCTACCAACAGAGAAGTTAAGGTATCTCCATCAACATCTGTGTCGTTTCCTAACACACCATCTGCTGTTTCAATGGTTAAAGTTGTGTCTTCATCCACACTGTATTGATCATCACTAGCTACAGGAGCATCATTAACAGGATTAACCGTTATAGTTACAGTAGCTGGAGAAGAGTTTAATTCCCCATCATTGGCTTGATAAGTGAAGGTATCAGTGCCGTTAAAGTTAGCATTGGGAATATACTCAAAAGAGCCATCTGTGTTAAGATTTGGACTTTGGATAAAAAACAATCGTTAGCGTAAATTTTACGCTAAACATATCTCCAAAGCTAAAATAGAGAATTAAGGTGATTTTAAAAACTCTCTTTCCATCTTTTTAGGGGATTTTAAATATTAAATAGCTTCATTCAGTTTCGGTTCCAATATAGATATCTAAGTAGCTTTCCGTTAGAGATTGAATGACTCGTTCTAATTCATCAATGAGATTTCTTCTAGTGAGTTTTTCTACAGCATCAATATGAGCAGAACTTCCGGCTCGTCCTAAATATTTATATTTGGTTTTTTTCTCATTATTAGTGGCCATAGGAAAAATTGATTCAGCAGCCTGTAGTTTATAATACCAGTAGATTGTTCCCTTTCCATTAACCTGATAACGAATAATATGACAATTAGCTGGTGCTACTTCCCCTTCCCGTTCAATTTTCTTTATTTTCTGTTTAAGAGAGCGAATTAGGGTTTGCTGAATAAAAGCAAAACCCTATTCTTTAAAAGGTTACACCCATATTCGCGATCGCAAAAAAGATCAGCTTTGTCGGCTACAAACCGCTATAATTGGTAGAAACACCTCCCAGTTGTTGGTCAAGAACAAATGTATCGAAAAGAGGAGCAACCTTTACCGCCCCCAGAAAAATTTGAATTACCTTTCGAGGGCAAATTGTCCCCCAATAATCGTTGGGTAATCATGGCAGAGTTGATACCTTGGGATGATTTTGAGGAAGAATATGCTAAACTTTTTTCAGCAGAAAAAGGTGCGCCAGCCAAACTATTTAGAATGGCATTAGGGACATTAATTATTAAGGAAAAATTAAGAACAAGTGATAGAGAAACTATAGAACAGATTAGAGAAAATCCCTATCTACAATACTTTATAGGTTTAAATTGTTATCAACAAGAGCCACCACTGGAATCTTCAATGCTAGTTCATTTTAGGAAAATAATTGATGGAGAATTGATAAACAAAATCAATAAAAAAATAGTAAAAAGAGAAATAGACAAGAGTGATAAAGAAGTAAAAAAAAAGGATTGTCTCCAAGAAAAAAGAGAAAAAATAAAAAATAAAGGTAAACTAATTTTAGATGCGACTTGTGCGCCAGCAGACATCAAATACCCAACGGATTTAGGCATATTAAATCAAGCCAGAATTGAGACAGAAAGAATAATAGATAATCTTTATAAACCATTAAGAGTAAAATTGAGAAAAAAGCCGAGAACTTCTAGAAAAATTGCTAGAAAGGAATACTTAAAAGTAGCTAAAAAACGAAAAGTATCTTATCAAGAAAGAAGAAAAGCTATCGGGAAACAGTTAAAATACCTTAAGAAAAATTTAGGAAATATAGAAGACTTAATTCAAGCTGGGGCTTCCCTGGAAAATCTGAGTAAAAGACAGAAAAATTGTCTAGAGACTATCAAAAAAGTTTATGAACAACAACAGTCAATGTGGGAGAATAAGACCCAGAGTGTTCCTCAAAGAATTGTAAGTTTAACTCAACCGCATATTCGTCCAATAGTGAGGGGAAAAGCAGGAAAACCAATAGAGTTTGGAGCTAAACTCTCAGTAAGCTGTGTAGATAACTATGTGTTTCTAGACAAAATAAGTTGGGAAAACTTCAATGAATCTTGTCATTTAAAAGAACAAGTAGAAAAGTATAAAGAAACGTTTGGCTATTATCCCGAATCCGTCCATGTAGATAAAATTTATCGAACTAGGGGAAACAGAAATTGGTGTAAGGAAAGAGGGATAAGAATCAGTGGTCCGAAGTTAGGAAGACCTCCGAAAAATGTCAGTGAAGAAGAAAAGAAACAAGCCCACTCCGATGAATGCTTCCGTAATGCTATTGAGGGAAAGTTTGGACAAGCTAAACGAAGATTTAGCCTAAATCTCGTGATGACAAAACTCCCTGAAACCTCCATTATATCTATTGCTATTACATTTTTAGTTGTCAATCTTTCTAAACTTCTGAGGCAGTTTTTGTCGCTTTTCTTGTCCTTATTTACTAATAATAGAACAGGGGAACTCATCAAACCGCCTTTTATTAATTTTGATTATACTTTAAACAATTTTTATGTACTAAAACTTATTGATTTGTCAGAAAATTCTTGGTCAAAAGTGGCATAAATTTTGGAGAAACTTTTTCAGCAAACCCTAATTAGGGTTTGCTGAATAAAAGCAAAACCCTATTCTTTAAAAGGTTACACCCATATTCGCGATCGCAAAAAAGATCAGCTTTGTCGGCTACAAACCGCTATAATTGGTAGAAACACCTCCCAGTTGTTGGTCAAGAACAAATGTATCGAAAAGAGGAGCAACCTTTACCGCCCCCAGAAAAATTTGAATTACCTTTCGAGGGCAAATTGTCCCCCAATAATCGTTGGGTAATCATGGCAGAGTTGATACCTTGGGATGATTTTGAGGAAGAATATGCTAAACTTTTTTCAACAGAAAAAGGTGCGCCAGCCAAACTATTTAGAATGGCATTAGGCACATTAATTATTAAGGAAAAATTAGGAACAAGTGATAGAGAAACTATAGAACAGATTAGAGAAAATCCCTATCTACAATACTTTATAGGTTTAAATTGTTATCAACAAGAGCCACCACTGGAATCTTCAATGCTAGTTCATTTTAGGAAAAGAATTGATGGAGAATTGATAAACAAAATCAATAAAAAAATAGTAAAAAGAGAAATAGACAAGAGTGATAAAGAAGTAAAAAAAAAGGATTGTCTCCAAGAAAAAGGAGAAAAAATAAAAAATAAAGGTAAACTAATTTTAGATGCGACTTGTGCGCCAGCAGACATCAAATACCCAACGGATTTAGGCATATTAAATCAAGCCAGAATTGAGACAGAAAGAATAATAGATAATCTTTATAAACCATTAAGAGTAAAATTGAGAAAAAAGCCGAGAACTTCTAGAAAAATTGCTAGAAAGGAATACTTAAAAGTAGCTAAAAAACGAAAAGTATCTTATCAAGAAAGAAGAAAAGCTATCGGGAAACAGTTAAAATACCTTAAGAAAAATTTAGGAAATATAGAAGACTTAATTCAAGCTGGGGCTTCCCTGGAAAATCTGAGTAAAAGACAGAAAAATTGTCTAGAGACTATCAAAAAAGTTTATGAACAACAACAGTCAATGTGGGAGAATAAGACCCAGAGTGTTCCTCAAAGAATTGTAAGTTTAACTCAACCGCATATTCGTCCAATAGTGAGGGGAAAAGCAGGAAAACCAATAGAGTTTGGAGCTAAACTCTCAGTAAGCTGTGTAGATAACTATGTGTTTCTAGACAAAATAAGTTGGGAAAACTTCAATGAATCTTGTCATTTAAAAGAACAAGTAGAAAAGTATAAAGAAACGTTTGGCTATTATCCCGAATCCGTCCATGTAGATAAAATTTATCGAACTAGGGAAAACAGAAATTGGTGTAAGGAAAGAGGGATAAGAATCAGTGGTCCGAAGTTAGGAAGACCTCCGAAAAATGTCAGTGAAGAAGAAAAGAAACAAGCCCACTCCGATGAATGCTTCCGTAATGCTATTGAGGGAAAGTTTGGACAAGCTAAACGAAGATTTAGCCTAAATCTCGTGATGACAAAACTCCCTGAAACCTCCATTACATCTATTGCTATTACATTTCTAGTTGTCAATCTTTCTAAACTTCTGAGGCAGTTTTTGTCGCTTTTTTTGTCCTTATTTACTAATAATAGAACAGGGGAACTCATCAAACCGCCTTTCATTAATTTTGATTATACTTTAAACAATTTTTATGTACTAAAATTTATTGATTTGTCAGAAAATTCTTGGTCAAAAGTGGCATAAATTTTGGAGAAACTTTTTCAGCAAACCCTAAAGTAGACATAAAAAATTCTAACAAATGAATAATTGGTATGATAGTTTAGTTTAAACAACTTTTATTTTTTTGGAGTTAATCAGAAAGATTATGCTAAATCTATCATTTTATTTACCGCTAAAGAATAACAAGAAAGAAAAAAGAAATAGAATTTGACTTGAAACCTGTATTTCAAATCCTTTGCTAGATGTAGAGTATTTTTGTTTCTGTTTTTATTATATGTTATGTGTCAAATAATTGTTTTTTTCCGACTCTTTTAATAACTGAAGATTATGCGACTCTTAAATTTCTAACCTTAGGCGATCGCTCTATTTTGATTCGTCTTACTGTAGCGCAATAGTTGATCCAAGAATCTTGCTAAGCTAGAAGTTGGGGCATCAGCGAATACCCCTATGTTTCTCGCTAAATTAAAATCACTTAACAATGAGCGATCGCTTAACCCAAAGTTGGCAATGGCAGTCTGCAGAAGGGCTACCCTATTTAACCTGTTCCCTACTGCAAGCTTGGCCCCACGGTTTTTTTACACAACCGTTTTATCCGAAAACCCCTGAAGACTTAAGTAAAGTTCTTGATCCTGAAGCGGATACCTACCGTATTAAACAGGTTCATGGTAACCGTGTTTTGTCCCCTAGTGAGATTAAAGAAGAGGCCACAGAGGATACTTTTGCCTCGGCTGATGGTATTATTGCTAACCTGGAAAAACAAGCGATATGGGTTGCTAGTGCTGATTGTACCCCCGTTTTGATCGGGGATGAAGTCACAGGTAATATTGCTGCCATTCATGCAGGGTGGCGAGGAACTGCTCAACGGATTGTACCAGAGGCCATAACCCGTTTACAAGCTTGGGGCAGTGCTATAGAAAATTTACGCATTGCCATGGGACCGGCTATCAGTGGAGAGGTGTATCAGGTGTCTGAGAAGGTGGCAGCAGAAGTGGGGGCTAGTTTGTTCCAAAAGGAGAAAATAGACAGCTTAGAGGGCATTTTAAACCCCTTAGCCAAGATTTCTACCCCCCCCATCCTACCCGATCCCAAACCAGGAAAAGTCCGTTTAGATGTGCGTCGTATTAATCAGTTACAACTAGAACAATTAGGTATTAAAAGCGAACAAATCAGCATCGCTCCTTATTGTACCTATCAATCCCCGTCTCATTTCTTTTCCTATCGTCGTAGTAAAGAAAAAAAGGTGCAATGGTCAGGAATCGTCAGCAATTAATAATTAATAGTTAATAATTAGGGTTTGCTGAATAAAAGCAAAACCCTATTCTTTAAAAGGTTACACCCATATTCGCGATCGCAAAAAAGATCAGCTTTGTCGGCTACAAACCGCTATAATTGGTAGAAACACCTCCCAGTTGTTGGTCAAGAACAAATGTATCGAAAAGAGGAGCAACCTTTACCGCCCCCAGAAAAATTTGAATTACCTTTCGAGGGCAAATTGTCCCCCAATAATCGTTGGGTAATCATGGCAGAGTTGATACCTTGGGATGATTTTGAGGAAGAATATGCTAAACTTTTTTCAGCAGAAAAAGGTGCGCCAGCCAAACTATTTAGAATGGCATTAGGGACATTAATTATTAAGGAAAAATTAGGAACAAGTGATAGAGAAACTATAGAACAGATTAGAGAAAATCCCTATCTACAATACTTTATAGGTTTAAATTGTTATCAACAAGAGCCACCACTGGAATCTTCAATGCTAGTTCATTTTAGGAAAAGAATTGATGGAGAATTGATAAACAAAATCAATAAAAAAATAGTAAAAAGAGAAATAGACAAGAGTGATAAAGAAGTAAAAAAAAAGGATTGTCTCCAAGAAAAAGGAGAAAAAATAAAAAATAAAGGTAAACTAATTTTAGATGCGACTTGTGCGCCAGCAGACATCATATACCCAACGGATGGGGATCCTCTAGATCTAAACCAGGATCAAGCTGCACTGCCGTTTCCCCATCC
>NZ_AADV02000173.1 GCF_000167195.1 Crocosphaera watsonii WH 8501
ATTTATTACCTTATTAATTAGCGGAATGTATACGCTAACATCAAAAGAGGTTGTTTGTTACAGTTAAGGCTAATGTCATCACATTCCGAACTTAAGACCAGTCAAGATGTCCACCTGAGAGCCAAACAAATTAAGAGTCTAATTCGCTCTCTTAAACAGAAAATAAAGAAAATTGAACGGGAAGGGGAAGTAGCACCAGCTAATTGTCATATTATTCGTTATCAGGTTAATGGAAAGGGAACAATCTACTGGTATTATAAACTACAGGCTGCTGAATCAATTTTTCCTATGGCCACTAATAATGAGAAAAAAACCAAATATAAATATTTAGGACGAGCCGGAAGTTCTGCTCATATTGATGCTGTAGAAAAACTCACTAGAAGAAATCTCATTGATGAATTAGAACGAGTCATTCAATCTCTAACTGAAAGCTACTTAGATATCTATATTGGAACCGAAACTGAATGAAGCTATTTAATATTTAAAATCCCCTAAAAAGATGGAAAGAGAGTTTTTAAAATCACCTTAATTCTCTATTTTAGCTTTGGAGATATGTTTAGCGTAAAATTTACGCTAACAATTGTTTTTTATCCAAAGTCCAATTATAATCTGCATCGCATTTATTTCCGCAGTTATTGCAGGCAAATTTCTTACCTTTTCTATCACCAATTACATGACATTTATAACAGGTTTGTGATGTCCATGCAGGGTTTACTAATATTAGTTTTACACCTGCCAAAACACATTTATAAGTCAAGAATTGTCTTAATTGGTAAAACGCCCAATTATTACCTAGTCGCTTATCTTTTCTGCTTCTAGGTCGCGCCCCGTTCTGCCGTTGAACGGCAGAACTAAGGCGGGCGACTGCATTCCGCAGCTTCTTGTTAGTACGCTCTCTAATCCCTGTTAAATCTTCAATGGCAATAGCTTGTTTGTCAGTTACGGCATTATTAATTAACTGGCGTGATATTTCATGATTAATATGTTTCTGAAAGCGTTTTTCTTTCCCCGACAACCGTGCTAGTAACTGGCGACATCTACGCCGTGAGCATAAGAGTGCCTTTCGAGGCTTTTTTCTGAATAACTGCTCTCAGTTTTGCATAGTTATTGCGCTTATCTGCAACCTGTTTGCCTGACCATGATTCTCCTTCTGATGTTGTACAAATATCGGTACGACCTAAATCACAACCCAATACTTTATCCGTTTTAGTCTCAGGCTGTGTCGGTTCATCTAATGTTATATGAATGTAATAATCACCATTTTTGCGTTTAACTAGAGTAGCTCCTTTCGGGTCT
The DNA here is from genome assembly GCF_000167195.1 of Crocosphaera watsonii WH 8501. GTDB lineage: Bacteria > Cyanobacteriota > Cyanobacteriia > Cyanobacteriales > Microcystaceae > Crocosphaera > Crocosphaera watsonii. The sequence goes on from NZ_AADV02000173.1 coordinate 1,297, forward strand.
TTCCCTTTTAGTAAACCGACTTGGTAATTACCAATTAACAACTTAATTCGTTGGCGACTATTTAATAGCTTTACGCTAACCGTCCAATCTTTTTCCCGAAAGCTAAATATTCTAGCATCGTAACTAATAGAAGTAGGACTAAACTCTTTAACTTTTCTACCTTTTTGTTTAGCTGTTTTTCGGTTAGCGCAAACCCTTCTAACAGCCTGAATTGCTAGGTTAGCTGATAGTCCAAAGTTAGTCCTAACATTTTTGTAAACTAACGACTGCATTGCAGTTTTGTTAGTCATCTTATTAGGAGTGTTTTGGTTAACCCAATCACAGGAAGTTGCAAACACCAGTAATGTATCTTCAATTTCTTTGGCGAGTGTATTACTGACTTCAAGCTTGCAAGCTACTGTTATGGGTTGGGTTTCGGGCATAGTATTTATCAATAGGTGATACTATTCTAACACAAGTTTCTAGAATAAGGACTCCCTACGGTCGATTTATTTGTTGGTCGAAAATTTACGGACCTACGTAAGACAATGGGGAATCCTTTTCGACATTAGGTTGAATGTTTTTTTTCAGCGAATATTTCGACCAATAAACCCATACGGTAAGCGTACCTATGGGTTTATTTTATGGAAGAAGGCAGAAGGTTGAGTTCGGAGTTCGGAGTTCGGACTTATTATTTGTTCAAGTATAAAATCAGGGTTTCAGATTCACTACTTGTTGCTCGTTGTACATACATTTCCTTAAGTTGAACTCAGGTGTAGAAGGGGTTTTAGACCCTTGATTTTTCGATAAAGTCGGTTATATTAAGAGAATGTTAAAAATTATGCTAAAGTGATCCCTGTTTAATCCTATTCATCTTTGAGAACATTATTAAGCCAACTTACGTCCATAGAACTACTACCAGCCTGATCGGGCAAAAGTATAATAATGACCCAATTACACCACGCCTTTACCTTATTCCTCAGTTTGCTGGTGGAAGCTTTCCCATTTTTACTATTGGGGGTATCCTTATCAAGTGCTTTACTCCTATTCATCGATGAGGGAAAGTTAATAGCCAGTATTCCCAAAAATCCATTATTAGGGGCGATCGCCGGCAGTTGTATCGGTTTTCTCTTTCCGGTGTGTGAGTGTGGCAATGTGCCGGTAGCGCGTCGCTTTCTTCTACAGGGATTACCCAACTCGGCGGCTATCGGTTTTTTATTAGCGGCTCCCACCATTAACCCGATCGTGATTTGGTCTACCTGGCTGGCGTTTCGGGGTCAACCAGAAATTGTCTTTTATAGAATTCTTTTCTCCCTGATCATCGCCATTGCTATAGGCTGGATCTTCAGTGTGCAAAAAGATCCCCGCCCCATGCTACAACCACTATTGGCCAAAAGGATCATGATCTTGTCCCGTCAACCCAGGTTTGCTCGTTCCAGAAAAAAAGAACCCAACTTAAAAGAGTCGATGTTATTACAGTCTGGGACGTTTTTACTGGGAGCCGATAAAGGTCCAATGCGACTGGATGAAACATCAGCCGGAACATTGAGCTTAACCTCCGATCAATCCTCGGTGATGAATGGACGCTTAAAATTATTTCTGGAAAATGTTACCCAAGAACTGAGAGAATTGGGTGGAATGTTAATTTTAGGCAGTGCGATCGCCGCTTGTCTACAAGTCTTTGTCCCTCGTGAAATCGTCTTAAGTTTGGGACAGGGAAGCATTAGCTCTATCCTAGCCATGATGCTATTAGCGGCTATTGTCTCTATTTGTTCAACAGTGGATGCGTTTTTTGCCTTATCTTTTGCCTCAACCTTCACTACCAGTTCTCTGTTAGCGTTTTTGGTGTTTGGACCAATGATCGATATCAAAGCCGTTGGTTTAATGCTTTCAATTTTTCAACCGAGAATGATAGTCTATTTATTTGCACTGGCCGGACAGTTAACCTTTATCTTGGCTATGTTTCATAGTTACTTTCTCTGAGATAGCTGTTTTGAATAATAGACAATGGATAAGTTGAATGTAGAATGGAAGATTAGGTTTTCAACCGGATTAATTAATCATCAATTGTCAATTATCCATTGATAAAAGAGGTAAAATCATGTTATGAATGTACTATCTAAATTTAAACTTACTCCTAAGCTAAAGCTGTTTTTACCAGGTTTGGATATCTTAGCTATTCTTGCTTGGGGTATTCTACTCTTCAAATATTGGGTAACCGGTCAACTCAAATTATTAATCCATCCTAACTATAATTTGCTAGTTCTTGCCACTGGTATCCTCTTAATTATTTTAGCAGGTGTCAAAGCTTGGTTATGGGTTCAAACCCTACGTAAAAAGGGCAATAACGGGGAAACCGTGGAACACATCACTATTTTTCCCCCAGGATGGGGCAGTAGTTTCTTGATTATTTCTGCCATCGCCGGGTTTATTATTCCCCCAACAATTTTTGATAGTCAAATGGCTTTACAACGGGGTATTTCAGAATCTTTACCCATCACCCAAAGCGAAATTCAAAGTTTTGCCTTGAATATTAAACCAGAAGAACGATCGCTAATCGACTGGATCAGAACCCTCAACGCTTATCCCGAACCGGATGCTTATCAAGGTCAAAAAGCCAATGTAACGGGGTTTGTGGTGCATTCTCCCTTACTCCCTGAGAATTATATCTTCTTGAGTCGTTTTATTATTACTTGCTGCGCTGTAGATGCTTATCCCGTGGGACTTCCTGTTAAATTAGAACGCGATCGCAGTAGTTATCCTCCCGATACTTGGTTACAAATAGAAGGGGAAATGATGACAGAAACCCTGACTATTGATACCCAAACTATGCAACAAACTCCGACGCAAAAACGACAGTTAGTGTTATCAGCTAATAGCATTACCACTATTCCTACCCCTAATGATCCTTATGGGTATTCTAATTAGTCCAGTTATCAGTTATCAGTTATCAGTTATCAGTTATTTATTCAAATGATTAATAAACTTAGATTACAAGAACCGATTGATAAACTCTCCATGTTGTTAATTGGAGGGTTTAGTGTCCTCATTGGTGGTTTAATGATTGGGGATAAACTTTGTGGGGAGAATTGTTTTTTAAGAAAGGGTCCCCAAGTTGAAAGTTTTACTTGGCAAGAACAAAACATTAGTAATAAAGATCGGGCGTTTATTTTGACCTTTGATCGTCCGATGGATAAAGCAACAGTGGAGAAAAATTTAGTCATTGATCCCCCTCTTCCTGGTAAAGTAAGTTGGGCTGGCCGTCGCTTAGCTTACACGGTAGAAACTCCTGTTCCTTATGGACAAACCTATACAGTACAGTTAAGCGAAGCAAGGGAAAAATTTCGCAAAAATAATAAAGCAGGTCAAGAAATGGAACCTTTTGTGGGAACTTTTCAGAGTCGCGATCGGGCTTTAGCTTACATAGGAACCCAAGGAGAAGAAAAGGGTAAACTTGTTTTTTATAATATTACCCAACAACATAAAAGAATGTTAACGCCACCGGATTTAGTGGTGATGAATTTTGAATTTTATCCCGAAGGCAATCGCATTTTATTTTCTGCTTATAAGGAAGGTTTAGGTATTGATGGCCTAAGAAAATTAAAACTTTATACTGTTACTACTGGTGTTAATAATGGAGTGGAAGATAGTAATAATAATCCTCCTGGTAAAATAGAAGAAATTTTAGATAACGAAACCTATCAAAATAATCAATTTGATCTTTCTGCTGATGGAGAAACTATTGTCATTCAAAGAGTTAACCGTCAAAATCCTGCTGACTTCGATTTGTGGATAGTTAGAAAAGGAGAAAAAGCAGAAAGATTAAGGGTTACAGGGGGTTATTTTGAAATAACACCTGATAATCAGGCATTAGCTGTGGCTAGGGGCGAAGGGATTGGAATTTTACCCTTAGAACCGGAATCAGAACCCTTAGATTTTTTACCTAAATTCGGTCAATTATTAGATTTTTCTCCTCAAGGGAATTCCGCAGCAATGGTTGATTTTAATACAGATAAGGCTAATCTACGTTACACAAAATCACTATTTTATGTTAATAATCAAGGGATTGAAAAAGAACTTTTAAACACAGAAGGATCAATTTTTAATTGTCAGTTTACTCCAACAGGAACTCAATTATATTGTTTACTAACCGAACTATTAGAAGGAGAAGAATATCGAGAACAACCCTACTTTGCTAAGTTTGATATTAAATCAGGAGAAGTCATCCCGTTAGCTAAATTATCCCATTATCAAGACATCAAAATTAGTTTATCTCCTGATGGTTTAGCATTATTATTTGACCAAATTTTAACTAGCGATGATACTAGGTTAAAGGATAATTTAACTAATGATTCAGGTCAGGCGATCGTAGGTGGAAAATTATGGTTATTAATTCCTCCCATTAACAATAACCCTAATAGTAAAGCAGACTTAAAAGAGTTACCTTTGGTGGGTTTTCGTCCTCAATGGTTACCGTAAACAGTGAACAGTTACCAGTGAACAGTTAAACAGTGATCACTGGCAATGTATTCACTGTTTAACTCAGTTCTCGAACATCAGAAACTTGACCATTTACCGCAGCAGCGACAACCATAGCGGGACTCATCAACAAAGTTCTTCCTGTGGATGATCCTTGACGGCCTTTAAAGTTACGATTAGAAGAAGAGGCACTAATTTGATCCCCTTGTAACTTATCGGGGTTCATGGCTAAACACATAGAACATCCGGCCTCACGCCATTCAAACCCGGCTTCCACAAAAATTTTATCTAACCCTTCGGTTTCTGCTTGGACTTTAACCCGTTCCGATCCAGGAACCACAAACGCTTTAACTCCATTAGCCACATGATGGCCTTGGGCAAACTTAGCAGCTTCCCTTAAGTCGCTGATGCGGCCATTGGTACAACTACCAATGAAACAGACATCAACTTTTGTGCCTTTGATGGGACTTCCAGGAGATAACTGCATATAACTGTAAGCTTCTTGAGCGATGGCGCGATCGCCTTCGGGTAAACTATCAGGGGTGGGGACGGGTTCGCTGATCCCAATACCTTGGCCTGGTGTGATCCCCCAAGTTACCGTTGGTTCGATCTCCGCAGCATCGAAGGTAACAATATCATCGTATTCTGCATCGGCATCAGAAGCCATACCACGCCACCAACTAACTGCTTTTTCCCATTTTTCTCCTGTGGGGGCAAAGTCTCGTCCTTTTAAGTAGTCAAAAGTGACATCATCGGGGTTAATATAGCCACATCTTGCCCCCCCTTCGATGGCCATATTACAAACCGTCATCCTCTCTTCCATAGACATATTGGTAAAGGTGGTTCCGGCGTATTCGTAGGCGTAACCCACACCACCTTTAACCCCCAGTTTACGGATGATATGAAGGACGACATCTTTGGCATATACTCCCGGTTGTAACTTGCCGTTAACTTCGATCTTACGCACTTTTAGCTTGGATAGGGCAAGGGTTTGGGAGGCTAATACATCCCTTACTTGAGAGGTTCCGATGCCGAATGCGATCGCCCCAAAGGCCCCGTGGGTGGAGGTATGGGAGTCACCGCAAGCAATGGTCATTCCGGGTTGGGTGAGTCCTTGTTCCGGGGCGATGACATGGACAACCCCTTGACTACCTGAACCGATATTATAGAAACGAATACCGTTGTCTTTGGTACTATTTTCCAGTGCTTGTATCATCTCTTCTGCTAGGGTATCAACAAAAGGACGGGCTTGGTTTTCCGTGGGTACGATATGATCTACCGTGGCCACAGTGCGATCGGGATACATTACTTTGAGTCCTCTTTCCCGTAACATAGCAAACGCTTGGGGACTGGTGACTTCATGGATCAAATGCAGTCCGATGAAGAGTTGGGTTTGTCCTGAAGGTAATATTTGAACGGTATGGGTATCCCAAACTTTATCGAAGAGTGTTCCTTTGCTCATGGATGTCTCTGGCTTTTCTTTATCACGCTATATTCTTATTATGAAGGGTGTTAGGGGTTTATTGGAAACTTTTAAGATCATTATTTAATTTTTCTTACCAGATCGTAGGGTGGGCAAATCAAAAATTTATGTACAATAATTGAGTGCTTAAAATTATTGCCCACCGCATAAGCTTTATTTTTTTGTACTAATATATAGCAATTTTTATAACTTGGTTGTAAAATAATATCAAAATATCTAGATTTTAGTTTCTGAAAATGCAAGCAAGAGATGAAAACTTAGAAAGACAAAGACTAGAAAAAATTGTTACAGAAATAAAAAATTTGATTGCAGATAATCAACTTGAGTTAGCGACAAAGCGGTTAGGTTATTTAGCAGAAGATTTTGCTATTGATCAGAAGCGTAAGTATGAAACCGTCGATTTTCAGCTTCGTTATGCTGAAATTAAAACCAATAAACGCAAGCGTCTTTCTTCGCAAGAAGAGGTAAGTAGAAGTTTATCAAGTTTAACTTTTGATATTTTCGATTTTCTTGATTTAATTGTTGCTGAATATAATAATTTTCAGCTATCTCAATTCCAAGATATTGTATCTAAAGAAAATAAAAAAAACTAATCACATAAATTGATACAAATAAAAATTTTATTGATGTTTCTCAAGAAAAGAAACAACAAGTAAAAATTAATGAACCTATTAATATTGATACTGACATTGTTCTTTATGCTAGTAACATTACCAAACAATATTCAGGAAAAATAAATGATTTTAAGCTCACTTTACCAGAATTAGAATTAAAGTTTGGTGAGATAACATCTCTTGTGGGTGAAAATGGAAACGGTAAGACAACCTTATTAAGAATTATTGTTGGTGAATTAGCACAAAGTAGTGGTGTTCTTAAATATCCTGCTTTAATTAGGGTTTGCTGAAAAAGTTTCTCCAAAATTTATGCCACTTTTGACCAAGAATTTTCTGACAAATCAATAAGTTTTAGTACATAAAAATTGTTTAAAGTATAATCAAAATTAATGAAAGGCGGTTTGATGAGTTCCCCTGTTCTATTATTAGTAAATAAGGACAAAAAAAGCGACAAAAACTGCCTCAGAAGTTTAGAAAGATTGACAACTAAAAATGTAATAGCAATAGATGTAATGGAGGTTTCAGGGAGTTTTGTCATCACGAGATTTAGGCTAAATCTTCGTTTAGCTTGTCCAAACTTTCCCTCAATAGCATTACGGAAGCATTCATCGGAGTGGGCTTGTTTCTTTTCTTCTTCACTGACATTTTTCGGAGGTCTTCCTAACTTCGGACCACTGATTCTTATCCCTCTTTCCTTACACCAATTTCTGTTTTCCCTAGTTCGATAAATTTTATCTACATGGACGGATTCGGGATAATAGCCAAAC
>NZ_AADV02000172.1:0-8610 GCF_000167195.1 Crocosphaera watsonii WH 8501
CCTCCAGATTGGAGGCGCGGTTTTTACCGCATTATTCGGGACCCAATCACGCACAATTTGGGGACATCCCCTTTGTATGGGATAAATTGCCTTAAGATGACCAAACTGGGCTGAACTGATGAAGTTCATCAAGTTCCCTTAACGCCGAAAAAGGTCGTCAATTAACAGTGACTATTTCGGGATGGAAACAGATGTTAATGAGAGGAACTTAAAACTATTAAATGAACAATCACCCCTGTACTTTACTCCAGATTGTTGTCAGAGATCAAGAAAGAAATAGTATTTGGAAACCTATGTGGCTTATTGTTATGGTTTCTCGGCGCGATGAGTTAAGTTTAGTTGATTGTTATCAGTGTTATCGACAACGTTATGACATGGAACATCTTTTTCGATTTGGTAAACAAAGATTATTGATGACATCCTATTTAACTCCCGATGTACATCATGAAGAAAATTGGTTTAAACTAACACTTCTTTCTTATGTAAATTTGTGGGCTGCCAGAAAATTAGCTGTGGTTTTACCCCGTGATTGGGAACAGTATTTGAAGACTAATAAATCCATCAAAATCACCCCTAGTCTAGTTCAAAGAGACTTTTCAAGAATAATTACGACCTTGGGGACTTTCGCCAAATTTCCCAAACGTCGAGGTTTTTCTTCCGGACGTATTAAAGGTTACAAAAAAGCCCCACGAACTCGTCATGATGTTATCAAGAAAGGGAGCAAAAAATCAACTGAAAACTTAAAAGCTCCTTAGTTTTCCTCAGAATCTATAGATTAGCCCTATTTGTCAGCCAATTTTATTGACTGATACAGAGCCGATATTTTGGGATTTTAGTTTAGCGTAAAATATACGCTAACAAACTTTTTTTGTCCAAAGTCCAATCTATTATACTGGCAAGTTTCCTGGAGCAGAAGAAATATCCTAGACATTATGTACAGGTATGTCTAGAATTCTACAGGTTTTTGTCTTCTAGAAGAAACTCCTAAAATATAGTTCGGGGTTCGGAGTTCGGAGTTCGGAGGTTAGAGTTGATATGACAGATAATCAAGATATTCAAGAAAGAACATTGACTTTTGCCGTCAGAGTAGTCAAACTTTGTCGTTTTCTTCATGAGAAGGGTGGGATAGAGAGAATTCTCTCATCTCAACTTATTCGTAGTGGTACTTCCATAGGGGCTAATGTAAGAGAAGCGCAGTCTGGACAGAGTGATAGAGATTTTTTGCATAAAATGGAAATTGCTTTAAAAGAAGCCAGAGAAACGGAATATTGGCTCATTGTTTTAGTCGAGTCAGGAGGAATTAATGAAAACAAAGTAAAATCTCTTACACAAGAAATAGATGTTATTATCAGGATTTTAGTAACCATCACAAAAAACGTCAAGAAAAAACTCCGAACCCCTAACCCCTAACTCCGAACCCCTAAGAACCCCTAACTCCGAACCCCTAACTCCTAACTCCTAACTCCGAACCCCTAACCCCTAACTCCGAACTCCGAACCCCTAACTCCGAACTCCGAACTCCGAACTCCTAAAATGGGTATATTCAAGAATGTAAAATCAAAAATGCTAAACTTCCTATTCCTGATGCAGAAAATAGGATAGTTTTGTAGGGTATTTTAGTTAAATTAATACTGAGTAGTAACAAGAAATAAACATCCATAAAAACCCGAGAATAGTCTAAATAATAACCCATAATTGTCATACTGCTAAAAATAAACATGACACTATAAAAACCATTACCTATCTGCATCAATAAATTGAGTTTACGATGTTTCAGATAAATAACCAAAATAGCAGCAAAACTCAACAATAGAACGATAAACATATAAGCTTCAAATAAATTTCTGCCATTAATTCCTGATGTTAGTATAGTAATAAACTTATTAATGATTCCCAGGAAAGGAAACCCAAAATTATCTTTAACTCTCACCTTCCCAGGTAAATCTAAAAAAGTAATATAAACCGTCCAGAGAATAGGAGGAATCAACCCATATAATAAATACGTAATCTGTTTAAATCTCTTTTGTATTAAACTGGTTAAAAATAAAGCAAACCAAACAATTAATAATGTTTCTCTCGTCAAACAACCCAAACTAATAAATAAAGCTGTTAACCGATATTGTTCGTAACGATAGCAATAAAAAGAAGCAATTAAAAAGACACTACTAAATAAATCAGCAGTTCCTAAAGATAACACCATCCACACCCCAGGAATACATAAAGTAAACAGAGACTGAAATTTTGAAACATTATCAGACTTAAAATATAAATTAGTAATAGCAACTATAATGAGAATAGATAAAGCATTAATTCCCACCATAAAATAAGGAATTAAACGAGGATTACCAAAAGCTAAAACATAGCTTACCAAAGGATATAAAATACGACGATAACGATAAATAGGATGGTCTAAACTATTAACTGTTTCATGATTTTGCAAAAAAGGGTCAAAAGCTAAACTTAAAAACTGTTGACCGTCATAACCTATTTCTCCTTGATAAATCAAAGTATTTTCAGGATTCAGAAAAGGAGATAAAGGTAAAATAGACCCAATACGAAAAAAACCAGTTATGTTACTATCAAATTTAATAAAGTAGAAATATAGTGAAACAAAAATAACAACAATCAGAGCTATCAAGAGACTGATATAATTAGAAGAAGAAAATATTTTTTTATAATAGAACATCTCTTAAAATATACTATGTATGGTGAAAAATTAGTCACCTTGAATAGTTATAAAGATGACAATAATTATCAATGATAGACCCCATTGATGGCTGATTGTTCCCTTGCCATAGTCCCACTAAAGTATCTTTCTCAAAATGGACAAGGGGATCACCTTACTGTTATGATTCAATAATAATACTATTGTTGTTACCAAAATAGTTTAAAACAAAAGACTATATCATTAAAAAAGGAGAGATAAACTTGCCACACACCATTGTAACAGAAGTCTGTGAAGGCATTGCCGACTGTGCAGATGCTTGTCCCGTCGCTTGTATTCATGACGGTCCAGGGAAAAACATCAAAGGAACAGACTGGTATTGGATTGATTTTGATACTTGTATTGATTGTGGAATTTGTTTACAAGTTTGTCCAGTGGAAGGAGCGATCGCACCGGAAGAAAGACCCGACTTGCAAAAAACGCCATTTTAAGTTAAAGAAGTCAGAAATCAATGGAAAATATCTTAGAAGTCAAGGACGTTTATGCTGGATATGTCAAAGATTTAAACATCTTGCAAGGCATCAACTTTCGTATTTCTTTAGGAGAATTAGTGGCCGTTATTGGCCCTAATGGTGCCGGAAAATCCACCTTAGTAAAAACCATTTTTGGTCTCCTAAAAACAAATCAGGGTGAGATACTTTTTAAAGACAAAAATATCACCGGTCTGAAGTCTGATCAAATTGTCAAATTAGGAATGTGTTATGTTCCCCAAATCCAAAATGTCTTTGCTACCCTGAGCATCGAAGAAAATTTAGAAATGGGAGCATTTATTAGTCATGGTTCATTAAAACAGCAGAAAGAAAAAATCTACACCATGTTTCCTAAATTAGCCCAACGTCGTCGTCAAAAAGCAGGAACCCTATCCGGGGGAGAAAGACAAATGTTGGCTATGGGAAGGGCCTTAATGCTAGACCCAGATGTTTTATTATTAGATGAACCATCAGCAGCATTGTCACCCATTTTAGTTAATAGCGTTTTTGAACAAATCAAAGCCATTAACGAAACAGGAAAAGCCATCGTTTTAGTGGAGCAAAACGCCAAAAAAGCCCTGATGATGGCTGATCGGGCTTATGTTCTGGAAAATGGCTGCGATCGCTTTGAAGGCACGGGACAAGAATTACTTAACGATCCCAAAGTAGCACAACTTTATCTAGGGGCAGCCTATCAAGAATAATTAACAATTAATAATTAATAATTAATAATGTTTAACCAATAAACCATTTTGTACAAGTAAATAAGTAATAAGCACCGGTCATAATTAAGGCCACACTCCCAGTGCGAATAATGGTTTCAGAATGGCTTAATAACTTCTTACTTTGTTTAGCTAACCCTGTAAATAAACTTGCTAAAAAAATCAGCATAGTATAACCCAAGGCATAACTAACCATTGTTAAAGTGCCTAAAATCTGAGAACCACTAGCAGCAGCAGCGGCCAACACAGCGAATAATACCGGACTCGCACAGGGGGAACTAACTAAGGCAAAGGTTAAACCCACCCCATAAGGCCCAGCAACGGGAAGACTAACATTCATCTGTGGTAAAGGTATTTTGACAACTCCGATTAACCACAATCCCATCACAGCCATAATTAAGCCAACCACAATATTGATATAGCCTCGATATTCCACCATCACCAATCCAGCAAAGGAAGAAACCAAGCCAAATAAACTTAAAATGGTGACAGCACCGAGTACAAATAAACCAGCTTTGCTAAAAGCATCCCAACGGGATTTTATATTTAAGGTGCCGATATAACTGAGATTGACAGGAAGTAAGGCTAGGATACAGGGAGAAATACTAGCTAGTGCAGCTTGGCGAAAGTAATCCACCAGATTTTTACAGAAACTTTCGTGACTAGCCACGACAATGTGTTTCAATGAAACTAACGGAAGAATCTCGAAGTTGATGTCCATGATAAAAGCATTGCCAATTAACCTCTCCAACCTACAGAAAACAGTACTCCAACAAATAGTGAGAGGGACAACAAACCCCTATCGCCTTGTTAGACGAGCCAAGCTAATCTTAGCCGCAGCATCAGGAGAGAGCAATAGTTCGATTAGTCGAAGATTAGAATTAGACCGAGTACAAGTGCGTCAGTGGCGATCGCGATGGTTTGAGGAGAGAGAAAAACTGAGTGCCGCCGAAGAACAACAGGTAACGGAGAAAGCATTAATGGTCTTGATCAAAGGAATTTTAAGCGATCGCCCAAGACCTGGAACAACAAAATCCTTTACGGTCGAACAAGTAGTCCAGATTGTAGCGATCGCTTGTGAAGAATGTGAAAAATCAGACAGACCAGTGAGCCATTGGACACCTTCAGAGTTGGCGGATGAAGCCATAAAAAGAGGAATTGTCGAAAAGATTTCCCCCCGTAGTGTGGGGCGTTTTTTAAAACCCAGATTCCGCACTTCAAAATGTAGTATAAAAAAATACATAGTTTTAAAAAGTCCGAAAATCATACCTGGGCAAGAATATTTCTCTTTTCATTAAATTTTTAGGAAAAATAATCAAATTAAGAAGATTTATACTCATTGAAAACTTAGCAAGACTCAGCACAAACGAAGGAGAGTTTCCTCTTCTCATTTGATATCATTAGACTCTTATTCTTTTATTATTTTTGCTTTATCCAATTCAATTTATAGATAATATCTTTGACAAGATGCAGGTAATAAACTCAATATAAAACGCCTTTCTTCTGTTAAATTGACAATTTGTTTAACTCCGTTTAAAATCACATAATGAATACCTTGAAAACATTGAAATATCCACCTCAAAGTCGGACGCAATGTTACTTTCTCTACTTGATTATTTATTCCTTTTTTGACTCTTTTTAAACAATTTCTTAATTCTCTTTGCCCCAAGTTATAAATCAACAAACACAAAGACATTAAAAATAACATTGTTTCTATTCTTTCTGGTTTTTCAACGAAGAAACTATCAGTAAAAAATAAGGGATCTTTCAAAAATCGAAATCCTCTTTCCGTAGATTGCTGGTTTTTATAAGTTATCAGAATTTCACTAGCTTCTAATTTATTTTCCTCTACTAAGTTAGTTGCTAAAATAAATTTTCCTGCTTCTTTAGTCTTTCTACTTATCTCTTCATCTTTTTTGATGATCAGACTAATCATTTTATAAATCTTTTCCTTTTTTTTCGAGTAAGTTTCAATCAGTTCAACTTCTTTTATTTCCAACAATCTCAATTTTTTATTAATAGCTTTTAATTTATATCGAGCAGCTTGAGGATGTTCAAATTCTTCAGATTGTATTTCTTTAAGAAATTTTTGGGATTTCTTCTCTTCTTGGGAAAGTTGTTTTTCTAGTTTTTCCAAATCACTTTTCTGTCTTTTTTCACTCAAGACTATTAACCAAGTTTGCTTGATTCCACCATAAGTAACAATTTCTTCTTTCCAGGTATAACTTTCTAAATTTAGGTCACTTCTTTTTTCTTTATCTTCATCTTTTACTTCTTCCACCTCTATATTTTGCACTAATTCTTTTGCTTTTTTTATGGTCATTGGAACTCTCGTTATCCATTTTAAATGTTGGATTAGTTGGAGATTTTCTTGACCATATAAAGCACTATCACAAACCATGATACTATCAAACTTTATTTGCTTTTTGAATTCTACTAAAACTTTTCCAAATACAGCTTTATCAGATTCATTTCCATCTCCTACTCTCACAAATAATGGAATATCTCCATCTTGGCTTGTTATTAAATCCAAGACACATTGTTTTAAGTCTGGTCTATGATCCCGAGAATATCCTTTCTTAATAAAAATTGGTCTTTCTTTAATAATTTTTTCTTCTTCCTGTTTCTCTTTATCTTCTTCCCTTTTATATTCTCCATCTAAATGAAATGATGTGGGATCTAAATGGGAGTATTTAAGGTCTATTTTAAATTTTTTAATTACTTCTAAAACTACTTCAATAAAAATATCATTTAGTCCATATTTATATAATTCATCCATTACTCTCCCAATTTTATCATCATTAAGGTAATCAGGTTTAATTCTTTCTCCTAACAATTTCTCAATGGCTTTATCTTGAAAAAACTGACTGAATAAATATAGAGGTCTTGAAACAAATCCTAGTCCATTGATTAAAATAGACTTAACTACTGTACCTGCTGAGATTTTTTCTCTAACATCTATTCCTAATTTATTATTAATTATTTTGACTATTCCTATTTCATCAATTAAACCAGCTACTATCCCTAAATGGTCTAAATTTTTAACTTGTATTTCTTCTAAATAAGACATTTTTCGCTCTTTTTTTACAGAGGAAACAACTTAAACAATTATCCCACTTTTTTGTCTTCAAGAGCTTAAGCAATTATACTTAATTATTAACCCCAGGCTTGTAGTATTTAATGCTACTTTTTGAAGTGCGGAATCTGGGATAAAAATGATCTGAGGAAATACTCTAGGAAGATGATAACCTAAGTTATAATGTTCTATCATTATAAATGGGGTTATAATTGCTACGATAACAGCAAAAATAACTCTAGCTGTGGTTTGATGTTTATCCAGTGCATTTTCTGCAGTAATTCCTTGTTGTGAAAGATGTTTACCTAAAAAACTACCCAATCCCAAACCAATGGTACTAGGTACTATTAAATGAATCATGTACTTATTCTGCTTATTTATCTCCAAAATAACGGAGTTTAAGAGAATCTGTCAGGAGTAAAATTACGGAAAATTGTGAACTCAATTTTTTGCTTAATTATTTATTGATAATGACGATGGTTAAAATTGACTTTTATTTTGAGAATAAACTATGAGTAACTTATTGGAAATTGGAGAAAGTGCGCCTACTTTCACCCTTAGTAATCATAAGGGTGAAACTATTAATTTAAAAGATAACTTGGGACAGTGGTTAATCTTATATTTTTACCCAAAGGATAATACCCCAGGTTGCACGACAGAAGCACAAGACTTTACGAGACTAACCCCAGAATTTGCGAAATTATCCGCAAAAATTATTGGCATAAGTCCCGATTCAGAAAAGTCCCATTGTAAGTTTATTGACAAGTATGATTTATCCATAGAATTACTTTGTGATCCAGATCATACAGTAGCTAAAGCTTATGATGTCTGGAATTTAAAGAAATTTATGGGAAAAGAATATATGGGCATTATTCGTTCCACTTTTATTATTAACCCAGAGGGAAACATTGCCTATATTTGGTCAAAAGTTAGGGTCAAAAATCATGGAGAAAAAGTCTTAAATCAATTACAAGAATTACAATCATAATTATTATTGTTCATTAACTCCCAGGTTAGATAATAAAAATTCAGCAATTCTTTCAGAAGCTCCAGGGGGTCCAAAACGTGCTTTTCCGTTCGTTTCACATTCCTCTAAATAAGGGTGATCTACTATAGTTCTAGCAACACATTGTGCTGCTTCTTTGAGGGTGTTGGCAGTAGCAGGTCCTGTGCCAATGGTTTGAGCGCAACTACCGATCAAACGGGTTTGTGCTTCAGCAAACTCGTAAGTAAACTGGGGGCCTTCTCCTGGTACTTGAATCACTGGTTTCCCCAAAGCAATACCTTGATCCACTGCTAATCCTGCCATTCCTAACATCAAGGTACAGTTGTGTAAAATGTCATTAAAGGCATCAGAATAACAGATAACTTCTATAGTTCCTTGTTCAGTGTGATAACTTAGTTTATTATCTTCATACTGCCAATCTTCACTATCAGCAATTGATGTCAACTCTTTCATTAACTTTGGCACCAAAGCCGCCCGAAATTGTATTTTTTCAGGAGGAATGACTTTAAGAATTTCTAGAATAAGATTAAGTTGTAATTTAAAATTACGTACTGCTTCAGGGAGTCTTGAGCCTGGCAATAAAGCCACCATAGGAGTATCAGCTTTCAGGT
>NZ_AADV02000172.1:8635-8791 GCF_000167195.1 Crocosphaera watsonii WH 8501
CATCTAGCGAGGGAATTGCTCATCCGACTCGAGCTTTTGCCCATACCAGCGAATTCCCGCAGCCCGGGCCGACTCATGAGTTCGTGACTGGCCCGCACCGCAGGAGGTCGCACACTCGCGGTATGTGAGTCGTGTGCAACCCATCTGGCCGATTCC
>NZ_AADV02000171.1 GCF_000167195.1 Crocosphaera watsonii WH 8501
AAGGACATGCAGCTGCATGCTGCAGGTCGATCTAGCGGATCCCCCTCTACAAAGAAATGTTCCACAATTGTTGTTATCCCAATACATGGAAATCGAGATTACCCATAGGAACACTAAAAGGTATTCTTAAAGATGCAGGATTAAATGAAAATGATATTTGAGAGAAAGTAAATTTCTTTGAACTAACTATAAAAATTCCCCCCAACCTAACCAAAGTTGAGGGGAAAAAGGATAACACAAGACAGTAACCTTAATAAGCGTCTTGTAACTCGTAAAAGTCCGGGGAAACATAATCCTTTCGTAAGGGCCAACCCACCCAATCTTCCGGCATCAAAATGCGTTTAAGATCGGGATGGCCATCGTAGATAATGCCATACATATCATAACTTTCCCGCTCTTGCCAATCTGCTGCTTTCCAGATCCAATAAACTGAAGGAATATGAGGGTTATCTCTGGGTACAAAAACCTTAAGGCGCACTTCTTCAGGTTTGTCGCAGTTATCGGTTACTTTAACTAAATGATAGAAGCTAACCAACTCTTTTCCAGGCCCTAGATCATAAGCTCCTTGACATTGTAAATAATTAAACCCGTAGGCGTACAATGCAGTAGATAAGGGGATTAAAAAGTCAGGAGAAACCTTAACTAACTCGATCCCTAAATGATCAGGTTCGAGAAGATCGTGATCAAAACCATTTTCCGTCAACCAACCCGACACTGGGCCTGCTTCTACAATGGCCGCTTCTTCGGTTTCTGGGGCATTATCTGGGGTATTTTCATCAACCATATTAGGCTTTCTCCTTCTGTTTTTGGGACAATAAAGCAGGGGGAACTTCTATACCGATCGCCTCTGTCAATTCCTTGGGAGGAGCTTGACGGGTAGGTGTAGCTAAATATTTCCCTGTCAAGATGGGAGAAACGGCTTTCATCTTGTGGGGAGTGCTATAGTAGCGATGGGTTTGTTCCATTACTGTAGCCCGTTCTTGGATAGTTTCGTTAGAAACTTTTTTGCGGAGTTTGATAATAGCGTCAAAAATGGCTTCGGGACGGGGAGGACAACCAGGAATATAAACATCCACAGGAATTAATTTATCTACACCACGCACTGCGGTTGTGGAGTCACTGCTAAACATTCCCCCGGTAATGGTACAAGCACCCATAGCGATGACGTATTTAGGATCGGGCATTTCTTCATAAAGACGCACCAACGCAGGGGCCATCTTCATGGTAACTGTACCCGCAGTGATGAGTAAATCCGCTTGTCGGGGGCTGGAACGGGGAACTAGACCAAAACGATCAAAATCGAAGCGAGAGCCGATGAGGGCTGCAAATTCGATGAAACAGCAAGCAGTTCCGTACAATAGGGGCCACAAACTGGATAATCTTGCCCAGTTGTGCAGATCATCTACAGTGGTTAAGATGATATTTTCTGACAAATCTTGAGTAACTTGGCTACGAGCAGCAGGGTTAAGGATTTTTTCTTTTTGCAACTGCTCGAAGGCGGATGGATCGGAAGTTGTGTTCAAACTCATAAGAGATTAATAATGGATCTACAAACTACGATTTTAGATAATTGCTAAGTTTTATGACCATTCTAACGCACCCTTCCGCCAGGCATAAACGAGGGCAACTACTAGAATAGAGATAAAGACCAAAGCTTCTACAAATGCCAGTAACCCTAAGCGGTTAAAGGCGACGGCCCAAGGATAAAGAAAGACGGTTTCTACATCAAATACCACAAATACCAGGGCAAACATATAATAACGGATATTGAATTGAATCCAAGCTCCGCCGATGGGTTCCATCCCTGACTCGTAGGTGGTGACTCTTTCGGGGCCACCGCCACTGGGGCGTAAGATTTTTGATGCAGTTAGGGCGAGAATAGGGATTAAACTACAGGCGAGTAAAAAACCTAATACATATTCGTAACCATTGAGAATAAACACTATTTTGGATTAACTCCTCTCAATATGCTAAATGTTCCTAATCTCTATTAAACCCTAAAGTATGAAAAAATAACCTTAAAGGATATAATATTTTTGCAATCATGTTGAGAATTTTTCAGTAAATCACCTTACCAGTTTCTTAAATTCTCAACTTTCCATAGTCTTGAATTTGTTTCCAAATGTCAGAAATCCTATCATTTAGTGAATGATCACTATCCAATTCTATTAATTTAACCCATTCTCTAGGTTGAGCATAATCATGACTAGATTGAATCGGAATAACCTCATCATTTTTTCCATGAAAAATTAAAGTGGGTACAGGACGCTTTAAGAGGGTTTCGTTATAGTTTTTTCCATCAATAATAAATTGGTAACTTAGTGGTAGTTCTTGTTCATATCCATAATGATAAATCGGTAGTTCTCCTTCATCTTTCCAAGTATTTAGAGTATCTTTATCTAAATTTTCTAACCAGCGGCTAAAAAAATAAAAAGCAGGTGCTATTAAAATCAATCCCTTGACTTTCTCTTCTTTTTCTGCTATAAAAGCTGAGACTAATGCGCCTAAGCTTGAGCCAACTAAAACAACAGAATTAGGCTCATTTTCGATATAGCTTGATATTTGTTTAATTTGTCTAGTTAGGGTTAAATTATAAAAATCATTTTGATTCAAATCAGGAATAATTAAAGGGATATTTTTAGTTGCAAAAAGTTCTTGAAATTTTTGTGCTTTAAAAGATTGGGAACTAGAAGCAAATCCGTGTAAGTAAATATAGTTTAATTGATTATTTAACATATAGCATTTATATTTTAGTTGTAAAGATTGTAACACAAATAGACCATTTATTACAGCCTAGAAGGCTGTGTAAGTTTGTAGTTAGTCCTTTAGGACCATAAAGATAGTCATCATCAAGGCTAAAGCCTTAACTACCTACTTAGTAATTTCTCTATTAATTATTTGTTTAATTAAGTGGTTGCTCATCAAGATTGCTTTTTTTTCATCTATTTTAGCAATCTTAATGATTTTATTAACGTCTTTTTGATTAATATAATTAAATTGTTTCATATTAGGACAATAACCATTGTTTAAGTCTCGTGGTTCAAATTTATCTAATTGATTACCATAGCTTCTTTTATTCATTTTAATAATCTCTTGTCCCAGATCACTAATTAAATAAATAAACAATTTATCAATTAAATTATGTCCTAAGAGATTAGCATAAAAACCATGATAACAGGTAAAATTTATCGCTGTGGTAAAGTTACGAATTACTTTAAGTCTTCCACGATTAAAAACCCCGAATAAAATGGGTGCAGGTTCCCTTTTTTCTAGTTTATACCAAGGGTTTCTATTTTTTGTTAAATATCTTTGATGATATCCTTTTTCTTCTCCTAGTTTCAGATAATTTATAACTGCTTGACTGTTACTTTCTTTTACATCTAAACAGTAAATACGTTTATCTTGTTTAATCAATAAGTCCAAGTCGTCATCAGTAAAAATAGTTTGCTTAATTAAATGACTTTTAGTGATACATAGACAGACATTTTTATCATTTATTTCTAACTGTTCAATTATACTCTTATTCAAAGCAAAGAAATCATTAGCCCCGGTAGCAATACCTCGCTTAAATGTACCATATTCTGATAATTGACAGAAACCTTCTGGTATTTTTTGTGGAGATATTAAAGATAAAATAATCGGTGTCCATTTTTGCTGATGGGGTAATTGAATATTAGTTAATTTATGATGATAATAATTACTAATATTAGATATATCTTTTATTTCTTGAGTTGTCTTAATATTAGTTATCTTGATATCTTGTTGAAGTTGATTATTTTCACAGAATAAGATACAAATGGTAGTAGTTGCATCGGGAAAAATGTCTTTTTCGTTAGCAAAAATAATGATCTGTTTTAATAAATGTTTTTCAATCAGTGTTTTTTTGATTTCTTTGCCATATCCTGTATTAAAAAATTCAAAGGGAAGAATAAAAGCAAGTCTGCCATTACTATTGAGTTGTTGTAATGCTTTGATCAGAAAAATAGAAGCAATATTAGAATATCCAACTAATTTTTTACCGATTTGCTGTTCTATTTTTGGCAATATATTATGTCTATTGATAAATTTTTGAAACCGCATATAAGGAGGGTTACAAATAATTGCATCATAATAATTAATTTCTGATACTAAAAAGTCTTGATTAAGAATAGTTATATTTTTATTATCTTGAATATTATCTAAATAGTCAAGGATATTATTGTCAATTTCATAAGCTGTTAAATTCCATTGATATTGTAAACTAAGTTTGCTTATTTCTTCATAAAATACCCCCAAACCAAAAGCAGGATCTAGGATAGTTTTGGGTTCATTCTCTGTTATCCATTTAGCCATTATAGAAGAGACTATGGATGGTGTAAAAAATTGTCCATAGTCTTTTCTATAACTAATTTTAGTATTGGCAATATAATCAGATTCACGCATTACTTATTAAACTACTTTATAAACTAAGTTACCTCCATCATAAACAGGTTGATAACGAACTCCTCCATATTGATAATATGTTGTACCTCTTATGAGAGTTTTCTCATATCCATCAGGAATAAAAGGCACTACAGCACCTACAGGTGCTTGTACAACAACATAACCTCCAGAAGATGCTTGATAAAATGCTCCACCATAGTAATAATAGTTTGAATTGTTAACAGAAACAGGGATATAACCTTCTGGAAGATTCGATATAACTGCACCTATGGGAGCCGAAACTACTACATAAGAATTGCCTTGAGGCTGCATATAAACCCCCTCATTATAATAATAATCTTGGTTAGCAGCAGAAACAGCGATCGCAGTAGCAGGAATCGCTAATAAAGATACTCCTAAACCAACCCAATATCTAGTATTTACCCAGTCATTCCAATCATTCCAATAATCCCAACGATCATTACGCCAATCATTCACATCATCCCAGCGATCGTTCCTAAAATCTTGGCGATTATCAATATTTTCTTGTCTATTTTGTTGGCGATTATCGATATTTTCTTGTCTATTTTGTTGACGATCATCAAAGTTTCCTTGTCGATTTTCCCTACGATCATCAAAGTTTCCTTGGCGGTTATCTTGACGATATCCACGATCAAAATCCCTACCATCACGATTAATTTGGCGGTTATCTTGACGATATCCACGATCAAATTCTCGATATCCCTGTCGGCCACCACGATTAATCTCTCGACTACCACCACGGGTTCCACCCCTTCTAAATCCTCTTGCTTCTACCTCAATAAAATAGCTTGGCAAAGAATAATTTAAAACTAGTACCAAGGTAAAAATAACGGAAATAATCGGTGATTTTTTGGTAATTAATTGTTTCATATTTAACATAATGAAATTTTGTTTTAGAAATAATACTAAAAGTCTAATTTAAGTTTCATGGTTGTATGATCAGAAAATCAATTTTGTCAGCATCATCCGCAGGTTGAGAAGAAAAGATAGGATCTTCTTCTGAAATCGGGTCAAAGTTCCAATTAGATAATATAGCAGAATATTGAGGAGAAGAGGGATCTTGTTTATAGGTAATCACTAATTTTCTAGGAAGGGGTTTTTCTCCTTTTTCGATCCAAATTTGCCAATCAAGATTATCTTGTGTAAAAGCTAAATGATGAGAAATAACTCCATTGACTCGACTTTCTCCCACATAAACACCACTGGTAATCCTATTTTTTATGCTTTCTAAATCATTATCTGTGGCAATGATTTCTCCCAAGGGTAAAGTGATATTAAGTCTTTCTCCTATTCGTCTAACTAAAGCATTAATGTTATCCACCTCTGAAGGTTCTAAAAAGTTAGCATAAACATTGTTAGTTAACCCTTCCATAGTAAAGGTTTTGCCATCAAAATAAAAGCGAACATGATTGCGATCGCCTTGATAATCAATATTAAGTTTATCGGGACGACGTACTTTAAGATTAACTATGGCACCCAGTTGAATTTTTTGACCATTACTAAAAACTAAATCTTGAGCAACATCTGCTTGAAATTTTAAAGAGGATTGATCTTTAAGATAATTAAGCATTTCTTGCAGAGTGTTTTCTGCTTTGACTTCAATCAGTGGTGTTTCGGCTAAACTGGGAGTAAAATAGAGCATCCCCATGAGAGAAACACCCATCAACCCTGCCATTTTTTTAATTAATCCCATCTTTTTTATTCCTCCATCTTTTGAGTTTATATGTTATCTAATTTATGCGGTAAGCTTTGGGAGTCATACCCGTTACTTGTCGAAACTGTTTACTTAAATGACTATGACTATTATATCCACAATTTAAAGCAATATCGAGAATAGATTGATTAGTTTCTTTTAATAATTGCTTAGCCCGTTCTATGCGTTGCTCGATTAAATATTGATAAGGAGATAAACCAAGAGACTGCTTGAATAAACGACTAAAATGAAATTGACTGAGATCAAGCAATTTAGCTAAGTTTTCTAGTTTAATATTTTGGTCAAGATGAGCATCAACATAATCAAAAACTTGGCTTAGTTGATAGGGTGATAAACCTCCTTGATAAACAGGTACAACTGGTTTAGTTGTGCCATGATGTCGGACAAGATTAACAGCTAAAATATTAGCTAAGGAGTCAAGATAAAGTTGATTATTGGAAATTTCTTGTTGACATTCTTCAAAAAGCATCTTAGTTATCCCTTGAAGACGAGAATCATTAACCTGAAATTGAGGCATAAGTTGAAACAAGTTACTATCAACATTGATGGTTTCTTGAGCAATATTATGGAAAAATTCGGTTTTGATCTGAATCTGTAAACAATTTTCTTGACCCTTCCATCGAACAAATAAAGGTACATTAGCAGGGGTAATCAATATTTCCCCAGGACGATATAAACCGTTATAGGTAACACCATCCTGAATCTGCAAATATTCAAGAGGACGTTGAGAGAGATATATAAACACGGTATGTCTATCCTCACAAACATAGTTACCCTCTCCTGGGGGGTTTTTAAGATGTTCAACTAGAATGTTTTCCACTGTTGCTTCTTTTTTGCCAGCCCATGCTTTGCAGTTTATGGGTTAAGTAGGTAGGTGTAATTAAAGATAAAATAGAAAAGTCCGTAGTGAAGGCTAAAGCCTTCACTACGGACTTGTTTTCTAGTCCTAAAGGACTTACTACGAACTGGCGTTTATTTTTGCCTACCTACTTAATTGTATGCAAAAAAATGAAAATTGAGAGCAAGAATGTTCAAGTAAAGCAAGAAGCAGATAGTTTCGTGACGAGAAAATCTCTAAGCTGAAAGTGTTGTTACGAAATGAGATATTAAATCATGAAACTCGTAGTATTTGGCGCAACTGGTAATGTCGGTCAACAGGTGGTAAAACAGGCACTCGAACAAGGCCATGAGGTGATAGCTTTTGCAAGAAACCCCCTCAAACTCCAGATTAAGCACCCTAAACTGCAACTATTTCAGGGAGATGTCATGGACAGCGCAAGGGTAGAACAAGCACTACAAGGACAAGATATAGTGCTTTGTACCTTGGGTTCTGGGAAAAAGTTAAGCGGTAAGGTTCGCTCACAAGGAACTCAAAACATTATTGAAGCTATGAAAAAATGTGCAATGAAACGGTTGATTTGTCAAACAACTTTAGGAGTTGGTGAGAGTTGGGGAAGTCTCAATTTTTACTGGAAATATGTTATGTTTGGCTTTATTTTGCGTAAGGTGTTTGCAGACCATCAAATACAAGAAGACATGGTACAAAATAGTGGTTTAGATTGGACGATTATTCGCCCCGCAGCTTTTATAGAGGGTGAACTTACAGGCCAGTATCGTCACGGTTTTCCAGGAACAGATAAGACATCAACATTGACAATTAATCATGCTGATGTAGCTGATTTTATCTTGAAACAATTGGTTGATGATTTCTATCTCTATCAAGCACCGAGTTTATCCTACTAAATTAATTAAAATTTATTAATACAAGGAGTGTCTCATGTCAACAGAAATAATTTTGCCAATTTCCTTAAGTAGGGTTTGCTGAATAAAAGCAAAACCCTATTCTTTAAAAGGTTACACCCATATTCGCGATCGCAAAAAAGATCAGCTTTGTCGGCTACAAACCGCTATAATTGGTAGAAACACCTCCCAGTTGTTGGTCAAGAACAAATGTATCGAAAAGAGGAGCAACCTTTACCGCCCCCAGAAAAATTTGAATTACCTTTCGAGGGCAAATTGTCCCCCAATAATCGTTGGGTAATCATGGCAGAGTTGATACCTTGGGATGATTTTGAGGAAGAATATGCTAAACTTTTTTCAGCAGAAAAAGGTGCGCCAGCCAAACTATTTAGAATGGCATTAGGGACATTAATTATTAAGGAAAAATTAGGAACAAGTGATAGAGAAACTATAGAACAGATTAGAGAAAATCCCTATCTACAATACTTTATAGGTTTAAATTGTTATCAACAAGAGCCACCACTGGAATCTTCAATGCTAGTTCATTTTAGGAAAAGAATTGATGGAGAATTGATAAACAAAATCAATAAAAAAATAGTAAAAAGAGAAATAGACAAGAGTGATAAAGAAGTAAAAAAAAAGGATTGTCTCCAAGAAAAAGGAGAAAAAATAAAAAACAAAGGTAAACTAATTTTAGATGCGACTTGTGCGCCAGCAGACATCAAATACCCAACGGATTTAGGCATATTAAATCAAGCCAGAATTGAGACAGAAAGAATAATAGATAATCTTTATAAACCATTAAGAGTGAAATTGAGAAAAAAGCCGAGAACTTCTAGAAAAATTGCTAGAAAGGAATACTTAAAAGTAGCTAAAAAACGAAAAGTATCTTATCAAGAAAGAATCAGGCTATGGGAAAGGTACCGGCTGAGTTTCTCCANTCTTTTCTTTTTTTTTTTCTTTTTTTTTTCTTTTCTCTTTTCTTCTCT
>NZ_AADV02000170.1 GCF_000167195.1 Crocosphaera watsonii WH 8501
GATAGATCGAGTCGGTACCCTAATATTCCAGCCATCGTATAAGCATTAATTGGATTTGCTCTAGGAATAACAATAACACGATCGCCATTACTCATAGAAATATGTTTACCTTGTCTAATAACTTGAAAACCAGCTTTTTCAAAAGCCTTAATTGCTCTTAAATGATTGATTCCTGGAAGTTTAGGCATCATTACCCCACTTCTACATAAAGAGATTCAGTATCCTTATTCAATTCTTCAACTGTCTCCAAATAGATTTTAATCGCATCTTTAATGTTTTCTATTGCCTCTTCTTTTGTTTCACCTTGGGACCAACATCCTGGTAAGCTAGGACACCAGATTGCATATCCCTCTTCGCTCTCTTGTAATCTAACTTTGTAGCGCATCTTTTTTTATGTTAAATATTATCATTTATCATTATATATTACTACTTTAAGCTGTTAATGATATGGAGACAATACCCAACTCTAGAGTTTTAGATTCATGACGTACTGTTAGATTCCTGCGATCGCCTAAATTCTAGCCGTCTAACCCACCTTATGGTTATAACCTGTCACTACCACAAATGGATGTTGTAGGGGTCAACGGCCGTTGACCCCTACTTCTGCGGTCAAATTCAGGGTATGATGATAAGTTGGGTTATTCAGTATCAGTGAGGAGGCGACAAACTGGATAACATCGACGAACATATCTAAATTTAGCTTAATTGAAGACTATTATGGCAGATCAGATTCGTATTTTAATGTGCGCCCCAGACCACTATGATGTAGATTATGTGATTAATCCTTGGATGGAAGGGAATATACATAAATCAACCCGCGATCGCTCCGTAGAACAATGGAACCAGCTACATAACGCCATCAAAGAACGGGCGATCGTGGAACTAGTGGAACCCCAAAAAGGCTGGCCTGACATGGTATTTACCGCCAACGCAGGACTCGTATTAGGGGATAATGCCATCGTCAGTCGTTTTTATCATAAAGAAAGACAAGGAGAAGAACCCTACTTCAAAGAATGGTTTGCCAACAATGGTTTCAAAGTTTTTGAACTGCCCAAAGACTTACCCTTTGAAGGTGCCGGAGACGCTTTATTTGACAGAGAAGGCCGCTGGTTATGGGCCGGATATGGTTTTAGATCCGAGTTAGACTCCCATCCTTATATAGCGCGATGGTTAGACACAGAAGTATTATCCCTACGTCTCATGGATGAACGCTTCTATCATCTCGATACTTGCTTCTGTCCCCTCGCTGGCGGTTATTTACTCTACTATCCCCCCGCTTTTGACTCCTATTCTAACCGTTTAATAGAACTGCGTATCGCCGAAGAAAAGCGCATTGTTGTGGAAGAACCAGATGCCGTAAAATTCGCTTGTAACGCGGTTAATATTAACCAAAACATCATTATGAACCAAATAAGCGAAAGCTTACAACAACGGTTAAATAATGCAGGTTTTGAAGTAGTCCAAACCCCCTTATCCGAGTTTCTCAAAGCAGGTGGGGCAGCTAAATGTTTAACCCTACGGGTGAATGAACCTGTTTTAGAAGATGTTCATGCTAGTACCCCGGTTGAAAGTCGTACCATTCAACTAAACGGACACCTTTTAGATGCTGGTATTATGAATAAGGCCCTAGATAACATTGTGGAAAATGGGGGCAGTTTCAAGGTATTAAACTTTGACTTAGGAATAGAAAGACAAAGCACCTCAGCAGCACAAGTTCGCGTCTCTGCACCGGATCACGATGTCATGGAAGAAATTATGACACAACTTATTGATCTCGGTGCCGTTGCGCCCCCTCAAGAAGTCTGTGATCTTAAAACCGAAACCGTGGCTAAAGCAGGGGTTGCCCCCGATGACTTCTATGTGAGTACCATTTATCCCACAGAAGTCAGAGTTAACGACCAATGGGTGAAAGTACAAAATCAGCGCATGGATGCTGCTATTGTAGTTGATCCCCAGAAAATGACCGCAGAATGTAAGTTATTACGGGATCTCGCCGTGGGGGATCATGTTATGGTTGGCTTTGATGGTATTCGTACCGTCAGACAAGCGGAAGATCGGGAGCAACGCAACGGGAAAAAAGAGTTTACCTTTATGGGTTCCGGGGTTTCCAGTGAGCGTCGGGTAGAATTATTGGTGGAACAAATAGCTTGGGAAATGCGCCAAGTAAGAGATCAAGGGGGCAAAGTTGCCGTAACAGCAGGGCCTGTGGTCATTCATACTGGTGGGGCGCAACACCTAGCAAAATTAATCAGAGACGGTTATATTGATGCATTATTAGGGGGTAATGCGATCGCTGTTCATGATATTGAACAAGCGATGATGGGAACCTCTTTAGGGGTAGATATGCAGCGAGGAGTCCCAGTTAGTGGGGGACACCGTCATCACCTCAAGGTTATTAATACAGTGCGCCGTTATGGTAGTATTGCCCAAGCCGTGGAACAAGGGGCGATCGGCAAAGGGGTTATGTATGAATGCGTTAAGAATAACGTTCCCTTCGTTTTAGCTGGTTCGATCCGTGATGATGGTCCCTTACCAGACACAGAAATGGACTTAATTAATGCACAAAGTCGCTATGCTGAGTTAATCCAAGGCGCAGACATGATTTTGATGTTATCCACCATGTTACACAGTATTGGCGTGGGTAATATGACTCCTGCCGGGGTGAAAATGGTTTGTGTGGACATTAACCCTGCTGTAGTGACTAAATTAAGCGATCGCGGTTCTGTGGAGTCTGTGGGTATCGTTACCGATGTCGGTTTATTCCTCAGTTTACTGATACAACAGTTAGATAAGTTAACCCATCCTTATCCTTTGGTTTCAACCGTTTAGATCATGTAGGGGTTTAATACTATTAAACCCCCTCAACCTTAATATCAACTCTGCAAACCTTTGACATTCAAAGATCAGGGCATAATATTATTATGCCCCTACGGTTTTAAATTGATGAAACTACCATCTAATGTTATTATTCCCGATGATAAAATAACTCAATATTTGTTAGTCTTTAGAGAACAGGATGATAAATCAAAATTTTTAGCAAAAGGAGGATTTAATCAAAATAACTCAGAAGAACCGAAATTAGCTATTTATAACCTTATTAAAAAGAGTGAAGCAATAGAAGACATAACTAATAAATATGGAACATTTTATCGAGTTGAAGGAAACTTAAGAGGCGTAAATTCTCAATATTTATCAGTGATTACAATTTGGTTAAAACGAACAATAGACAACAGAATTCAATTTATTACCCTAAAACCTAAAAAGGAGAAACAAGTCAATGATTGAATTATATCAAAGAGTATCTTTAAACAAAGACTTTCCTGAATATGGATTAAAAAGAGGAGATATTGCTACATTAATTGATAAAGTCCCTCATCCATCAGGAAAAGAAGAAGGTTATGTCTTAGAAATATTTAATGCTATAGGAGAATCAATTAAGGTTATTATTGTTCCTAAATCGACTGTTGAACCTTTGCGAGAAGATGAAGTCTTATCGGTTCGCTCTCTAGCTCAAATTGGCTAAAATAGCATCTTCAACTTAGAGAGAAGGTTAATGAAGAGGAAATTGAAAACATAGCTAATGATTTATTAAAGATGACTTACACTTATTCTAAAAAAACAATTAGAGAACAAATTAATTATCAATTATCTAAATTATCAGGTGGAGAAAATTGGTTAAATTAATTCATGGTTATTCTATTCGTAGGGGTTTAATACCATTAAACCCTGCACACCATTAATTAAACCCTGAATACCATTGATTAAACCCTGCATACCATTGATTAAACCCTGCATACCATCAATTAAACCCTGCACATCGTTGAAACCGAACGATCTGGGCATAATATTATTATGCCCCTACAGAGTTAACCTCATTTTAGTACAAATATCCCTAGCACTAGGGTTATAAAAAGATAGTTAAAGATGACATATCTGAACTTCCCCCCATATATATATACTACTTTTGACTGAAAACCCTATCTATAAAGGCTTTTAGCCTACATCTCTCTTGTGTCCATACATGGACACAAAAGAGATATCTTGACAAGATTTTAGCGATCGCTGTACTATTAAACTACATAGGTGCAGTTTTCTCAAACCCACTTCATATAATCTTCAGAGAGATTGTACCCAGTAATGGGTAGTACAAAAATCGCTACAACTACCTTTAGATAAGGCTTTTGTCGTTTTTCGTGGGGGGAAGTTCAGTTCTACAACTACGGCGATCGCTTGTGGAACTATTATTGCTTCTGCATCTCAAGTTCAAGCACAATTAATTAATGGTGGTTTTGAACTTCCTGACGTTGGGAATAGTGCGGGATTTTTCATAGAAAATGATGCTTATGTACTAGGTTGGGAAAGCATGAATGGTAATATTGAAATCTGGGGTAATGGAGATAATGGGGTAACTGCTTACGAAGGAACCCAACACGCTGAAGTTGATCAAACTTTATTTCAAGAAATATCGGGTATTGGAACTGGCCAGGAAGTGAGTTTTGAGTTTGCCCATCGTGGGAGAGTGGGTACTGATGTCATTAACTTTAGTATCACTGACTTAGGGATCGGGTAGATTAATCAAAAGAAGGTTAACTTCAAACTAAATGATCTGTCGATAATGGGCGTAATGGGCATAATAATATTATGCCCCTACAAAATTAATGTTTTTAGGCTAAACTAAATCATCCCATACCCATGATTTCGTAACCAGCATCAACATAAATAACTTGACCAGTAATACCACTAGCTAAGTCACTAGATAAAAAAGCAGCCGTATTCCCCACTTCCAACTGTGTTACGGTACGTTTTAAAGGGGCAACCTCTTCCACATGACGCATCATATCTAAAATGCCTCCTACCGCAGAAGAAGCTAAGGTACGAATAGGCCCCGCAGAAATAGCATTAACCCGAATATTATTAGGTCCAAGTTCCGAAGCTAAATAGCGAACACTCATTTCTAAACCAGCTTTTGCTATTCCCATTAAATTGTAATTAGGAATCACTTTCACCCCTCCTAAGTAGGTTAAAGTAACAATACTCCCTCCTTCTGTCATTAACGGTTTAGCGTATTTAGCCATATTTCCTAGAGAAAACGTACTAATTTCCAAAGACTGACTAAAAGCGTCCCGAGGAATAGCACTAAAATCACCCCCTAACCCATCTTTATCCGCAAAAGCTAAACAGTGGATTAAAATATCTAGTTTTCCCCAAGTATCTGCAACGGCCTTAAACGTTTCTTCCACCTGCCCTTCATTTTGGACGTTACAAGGCACAATAAGGGAGGGATTGATAGGTTCAACCACATCACGAACTTTCTTCTCAAAACGCCCTTTTTCGTCCGGTAAATAGGTAACAGCTAGATTGGCCCCTGCTGCGTGGAGTTGTTGAGCAATTCCCCAAGCAATGGAGCGATTATTAGCAATTCCTGTAACTAGCGCGTTCTTTCCAGTTAAATCTAACATAATTATTTTGACAAATGGGCAAAATTTCTGCCGAATCAACCCCCATTATCCGATAATGGTGGCTATAATCAGGGACAGAAGCAAGGATAAATTATCCCAATAAGAATATTGTGAAGCAAAATGTAGCAAAAACCTTTGAAGATACGTTAAAGTGATGTTTTTATCTGGGACTAAAAATTATCATTATTATTATAGTCAGTCCCCTTATTTTTTCGGTGTTGTATTAAAGTGTGATGGAATTGTCTGTACCACAAGATAAACCTTTAGCAGCCGTCTTCCAACGTATTGGTGGCGGTGCCTATCCCCCTGTAGTTGAAGCTTTTGATCGGGGGAAAACCATATTTTTCCCTGGTGATCCCGCAGAAAGAGTCTATTTCTTGCTAAAAGGAGCGGTTAAACTCTCTCGGGTTTACGAAGCTGGGGAAGAAATTACTGTTGCGTTGTTGAGAGAGAATAGTGTCTTCGGGGTGCTGTCTTTAATTACGGGACAACGCTCGGATCGCTTTTACCATGCGGTGGCCTTTACCCCTGTGGAGTTATTGTCATCCCCCATAGAACAAGTCGAACAAGCTCTCAAAAGTCACCCCGATCTGTCCCTTTTAATGCTTCAGGGGCTATCCTCACGGATTTTACAAACAGAAATGATGATCGAAACCCTCGCTCACCGAGATATGGGGTCTCGTTTGGTCAGTTTTTTATTAATCTTATGCCGAGATTTTGGGGTACCGACTCCCGAAGGGATTCGCATTGATTTAAAATTGTCCCATCAGGCTATCGCTGAGGCTATTGGTTCAACCCGTGTGACAGTAACCCGTCTTCTCGGAGATTTACGCCAAGAAGAGATGATTTCCATTCACAAGAAAAAAATTACCGTTCATAACCCGGTTGCCCTCTCTCAGCAATTTGCCTAACCCTGTTGTTAACTCGAGAAGCGAATGACCAGTGCTTATATCCTAATTGTATCGATCCTCATTTTAGGAGGTTTAGTGGCAGCATTGGGCGATCGCTTGGGGAGCAAAGTGGGAAAAGCAAGGCTTACCATTGGCAACCTACGCCCCAAACAAACCGCCGTGGTAGTAACTGTTTTCACAGGAACTTTGATTGCTGCCTTAACTTTTGGGATTTTACTAGCTTTTAGTAAATCCCTCAGAGAAGGGCTTTTTCAATTGGATGATATTCAAAAACAATTACGCATTGCTAGATCTGATTTAGAGGAGTTAGGCAACGATAAGGAAAGTGTTGAAAAGGAACTAGAAAAGACACAAGAAGAACAAGAAAGTGTTGAACAAAAGTTACAAACTACCAATAAGAATTTTGATCAAGCTAAAGAACAACTTAAATCTGTTTCTAGTCAAGCGGTTCAATTAAAAGCCGATATTCAAACCCTACTCAATGAGAGAAAGCAACTTAGACAAGATCAAATAGAATTAGATAAAGAAGTCAATCAACTTAAACAGGAAGTCAGTAGAAGAGATGAAGAATTAACGAAGGGAAAGGCTCAGATTACTGAACAAACTCGTACTTTAAACGAACGACAAAAACGCCTTCAAAGTTTAGAAAAACAACAGAGTACCTTGCAAGCAGAAATTAATCGCAGAGATGCTGAAATTACTAAACTTGATCAAGCTATTGACGAAAAAGATCAGGCTCTCAGAGCAAGAGAAGCTCGCTTAAAACAATTGGAAAAAGAATCCAGTTATTTACAAAGACAAGTAGCGGTTTTAGAGCAGTATTATCAAACTTATCAGGAGTTAAGGGAAAGAAGAATTGCTATTGTTAGGGGTCAAGTTTTATCTATTGGTGCGGTGCGTTTAGTGGAGCCAAAAGCGGGAACTGATGTGGTGGATGAACTACTGCGACAAGCCAATAGAACAGCCATAGAATTAGTGGGAAAAGAAAATATTAAAGCCGATGAAAGAGTTGTTAAAATTACTCAAGGACAGGTTCAACAATTGCTTAAAACACTACAAGATGGACAAGAATATGTTGTGAGAATTATTGCTGCTGGTAATTACGTTCAAGGAGAAAAAGAAGTCAGAGTTTTTGCTGATATTGCTCTCAATCAGAAAATTTTTAGTCAGGGCGAAACCATTGCTATTATTTCTATGGACTCTCTAGAATTAACCGATGAAATTATCCAAGAAAGGTTAGATTTATTACTCTCTGCTACTCAGTTCCGCGCCCGTCGTTCTGGGGTTTTAGGAGGAATTAAAGTGGGAGATGGTCGACTAAAAACTATTGTGGACTTCATAGAAAAAATTAAGCAATCTGAAGAGGGTTTAGACGAATTAAAAGCTATTGCTATGGAAGATAGCAAAACTATTGGACCCCTACAACTAATATTATTGGGAATTCGAGACGGAAACGTTATTGTAGAAACAGAGGTTGAATTATGAATCAAGCAATCCTATCGAAAATCTTAGGTTTTGACCCAGGAAGAGATAAGTGTGGTATTGCTATTACCGACAAAAAAGGTAATATTTATTACCATCAAGTAATCGAATCTTCCCAAGCTATTTTAACCATAAATACTCTCATTAAACAGTTTTCTGTTAACTTGTTAGTTCTGGGTAATCAAACTACCTCTAAACAGTGGAGAAAACGCCTAGATAATGAGTTATTGATGTCTATTCCCATTGAACTTATAGACGAACGAAATAGTACCCTAGAAGCGCGCGATCGCTATTGGAAAATGTATCCCCCTCAAGGGTTAATGCGTCTGCTTCCCCAAGGAATGCGAAACCCTCCTCGTCCTATCGATGATATTGTTGCTATTTTATTAATAGAAAGATATTTTAAAAGCATTAATAATTAATTGTCACTTGCTGAAGACAAGTAGCAGGATCATCACAGAAAAAACCATCAACTCCAATCTTCATTAATTGTTCAATTTCTTCTCTCATTGTTTTTACTTTTTCATCGGTATTTAAAGTTAAATACTCTTCTTCTGGACGTAATGTATAACAATGGACTAATAACCCTGCTTGATGAGCATTTTCTACAAAAGAAGTTATTTCCCCCGTTAATTTTGTGCTGATTTTACTATTTTTATGTATAGAAGTACGAGGTAAAATACTATTTTTCCAAACACCAATACCATCGGCATAAGTTTCACTAATATATTGTAAACTCTCTAGATTATTTAGGGTTTGCTGAATAAAAGCAAAACCCTATTCTTTAAAAGGTTACACCCATATTCGCGATCGCAAAAAAGATCAGCTTTGTCGGCTACAAACCGCTATAATTGGTAGAAACACCTCCCAGTTGTTGGTCAAGAACAAATGTATCGAAAAGAGGAGCAACCTTTACCGCCCCCAGAAAAATTTGAATTACCTTTCGAGGGCAAATTGTCCCCCAATAATCGTTGGGTAATCATGGCAGAGTTGATACCTTGGGATGATTTTGAGGAAGAATATGCTAAACTTTTTTCAGCAGAAAAAGGTGCGCCAGCCAAACTATTTAGAATGGCATTAGGGACATTAATTATTAAGGAAAAATTAGGAACAAGTGATAGAGAAACTATAGAACAGATTAGAGAAAATCTCTATCTACAATACTTTATAGGTTTAAATTGTTATCAACAAGAGCCACCACTGGAATCTTCAATGCTAGTTCATTTTAGGAAAAGAATTGATGGAGAATTGATAAACAAAATCAATAAAAAAATAGTAAAAAGAGAAATAGACAAGAGTGATAAAGAAGTAAAAAAAAAGGATTGTCTCCAAGAAAAAAGAGAAAAAATAAAAAATAAAGGTAAACTAATTTTAGATGCGACTTGTGCGCCAGCAGACATCAAATACCCAACGGATT
>NZ_AADV02000169.1 GCF_000167195.1 Crocosphaera watsonii WH 8501
GGAATTTAGTACCTTCCCCGTTGACAGTAGATAGCTATTCGGAGTTGTACACCCCTGTGCTAACCTATGAACTCTCCGCCAACAATGGCAAAGAAATGACCTTAGAATGGCAGAAACTAGAGGAAGAAAATAACCGTATAGTTATCGAAGCTTATGGATTACAAGACGAATTAAACCCCGATGTTCCCTTAAACGAAATAACTGTAACCTGTAATCCCCATTATCGTTATAACAGCGATAAACCCCAAGAAGAACTCGAAAACTTACTCTTAGCAGATACTATCAAAGAATTTATCTCTTATGCTGTCGGTTGTATGTTTGGGCGTTATTCCCTTGATAAAGAAGGCTTAATTTTAGCTAACCAAGGGGAAACCTTACAAGACTACCTAAAACAAATCCCTAACCCCACATTTACCCCAACAGAAACCAACGTTATTCCCATCCTCGAAGGTGACTGGTTTACTGATGATATAAACGAACAATTCCGTAAATTTCTGCGTGTCACTTTTGGAGAAAAAAACTATCAAGCAAACCTTAACTTTATTGAAGAAGCAATTAATAAAGACATTGAAAAATACTTTCTTAAAGACTTTTATAATGACCATGTTAAACGCTATAAAAAACGTCCTATATATTGGTTATTCAGTAGCCCCAAAGGAACATTTAACGCCTTAATATATCTCCATCGCTATCGCCCTGATACCCTTAATATTGTCCTTAATAAATATCTGCGAGAATTTCGGACTAAACTACAAGCAAGACTAGAAACCCTCAAACAAATTGAAATTAGTTCTAGTGCATCCAAAACAGAAAAAACCAAAGCCTTAAGAGAAACAGAACAAATCAAGAAAATGCTCAACGAATTAGAAGAATATGAACAAGAAACCCTCTATCCCTTAGCCATTAAACAAAAAGAAATTGACCTAGACGATGGCGTAAAAGTCAACTATAAACAATTTGGTAAAGCCCTAAAAAAAGTGACAGGATTAAGTTAAAATAAAATGAACTTTAACACCGCTAACCTCACCTTTCGCCAACTGCTAGGTAATGGACTCACCTATCATGTCCCCCCCTTTCAACGAGATTATTCTTGGACAGAAGATGAATGGGATGACCTATGGCAAGATATTCTAGTATTATTTGAAGAAGATGGCGAACCAGCCCATTATATGGGGTATTTAGTCCTACAATCCTCCAACAATAAACAATTTGCTATTATTGATGGACAACAACGAATGACAACCCTGAGTATCATGATTCTCGCAGGGTTAGCCTATTTAGAAGACTTAGTAAAAGACAACCTTGATGCAGACAGAAACCGTCGCCGTAAAGAACAACTACAAAATAGTTATATTGGCTATGTAGATCCCGTCAGTCTGGTTCCTCGCTCAAAATTAGAACTAAATCGCCATAATAATCGCTTTTATCAAACTTATCTCGTTCCCCTTGAACCCCTACCCCGTCGAGGGTTAAATGCGTCAGAACACCTGTTACGCAAAGCCTTTGAATGGTTTAAAAGTCGTTTTAAGACAAAATTAGGTACACAGCCCCATAGTGGGGAAAAATTAGCCGCTTTTATTGATTCTCTCGTCGATAAATTATTTTTTACCGTTATTACCGTTACCGATGAATTAAACGCTTTTAAAGTCTTTGAAACCCTTAATGCGCGAGGTGTTCGCCTATCTGCCACAGATTTACTAAAAAATTACTTATTTTCTGTGATCAGTACCGCCCAAACCCACGAAACTGAGTTAAAATCTCTCGAAGAACGTTGGGAACGGATAGTCGGGTTATTAGGAAGTGAAAGTTTTCCCGAATTTTTGCGGGTTTATTGGAATAGTCGTCATAAATTAGTCAGAAAATCCGATTTATTTAAAACCATTCGCCGTGAGATTACTAACCGTGAACAAGCTTTTAAATTAGTGAGAGACTTGGATCTTTCGGCCGATATTTATGCAGCTTTACGAGATGCACAGGATGAACGTTGGCAAAAAAAGGAAAAACAAGCCTTAAGACAACTACAGATGTTTAGTGTGCGTCAACCCCTGGCAATGCTGATGAGTAGTTATCATGTTTTTTTTGAGGCAGATCGTCAGTCCTTTAGCAAAATTTTAGAGGCCATCTCCATTATCTCCTTTCGCTACAATGTTATCTGTAGCTTGCCTAGTAATGAGCAAGAACGACTTTATAATGACATCGCTTGGAAAATATTTGAGAGACAATACAATACCTATCGAAAAGTTTTAGAGATATTGCGAGATTTATACCCAGAAGAGCCCTCATTTCAGGCAGCTTTTTCCGAAAAAGAACTACGAACCACCAGTAGTCGTAATAAAAAAATTGTCCGTTATATTTTGTTTGAAATCGAAAAACAACGATACGGACATACCTTTGACTTTGAAAGTGCCACTTATAATCTAGAACATATTCTCCCGGAAAATCCTGGTCAAACATGGGATTATATCGAAGAACCCCAACAAGAACGTCTTATTTATCGTTTAGGTAATATGACTCCCTTAGAAACTGCCCGTAACCGAGAATTAGGCAATGGAGACTATTCTATTAAACGAGAAGTTTATCAAAACAGTGACTTTTTGATGACAAGAGCGATCGCAGAACATTACGATACATGGAATGGAGAAAAGATCCAATCTCGGCAAAAACAGTTAGCTAAAGTTGCCAGTAATATCTGGCGCATTGATTTTGGAGGTTAATTTTGGATAAAAATATTAGTCAAGCACTACATAAATTGTTTGAACGTCATCGTATTGTTTTCTGGTATGATCCCGAAAAAGAACTGCGTTCAGATTTTGAGAAGTTAGAGTTAGCAGACATTGAAAAAATTTACATTAATAATAATGAATTTGGCATAAAATACCGAGTTTTACGACAACAACCTCAACAAAAATTTCTACTGTACCATGAAGGAAAAGAACCAGACTATCTAGATAACTGGTTGCTAGATGTACAATTAGCACAGGGAAAATTTAGCACTGATCAAGTATCCCTCTGGTTAACAGAATTAGAATTAGGATTAGAATTTACCGATGTTATTGAGTCTTATAGTGAATTCTTTCGGTCAAATAAACGTCGAGAAGCCCTAAAACAGTTACTGCAACCACAGGATACTAAAACCATTATTCGTCTCAAAATGTTTGCTGTTTGTACAACTGCTGAACCACGCCTAGATTCAATTTTAGAACGACTCTTAGAAGAATATGCTCAGGATAAAAACGAAAAAATTAAACTCTGCGATCGCACTCAATTAACCGAGTTTCTTTGGCAACAAATGAAACAAGTTTATGGCTACTGTTCCCCACAATTAAGTATCAAAGATTTTGTCATAGAATTGTTTAAATCTTGTTATACTACCGCCGTAGAAAAACAAGGAACTTTGACAGGAGACGCTATTGTTTTTCTCAATAGATGGAAAGATAGCCGTCAATTTGAGCAGTCTTTTGAAGACTTATCCCATCAGTGTGCTGAAATTCTCAAGATTGAAGAAAAACTTAACCAGCGAGATTATCAAGAACTTCTAGAAATTGATTATTTTCGTTTAATCGACCAAAAGATTATTCATGATTTAGTTAAAGCTGTTAGCAACCGAACTATTGCTACTCATGAGGTAACAAATATTGTACGTCAACGTAAACAAGGACACTGGTATGGAGAATTTGAACATTTTTATGAAGCTATTAATTATGGCTCCCAGTTTATTCACGTTTTAGATGAAGCTAACTTATCCATCGAATCCATCAAAGACGGTTTTGAAAAATATTGCCAATCTTGGTTTAAACTTGACCAACTCTACCGTAAATTTATTTTCCATGTAAATACATCTGCTAATCCCACTCTCACAGAACAATTAAGCGAACAAATAGAAAACCTATATTCAAATCACTATCTTTTAAAACTTAATAATCATTGGCAAGTCATGATAGATAGTATTGAGAAATGGCAAAGCATTGAAATGCCATCTCAAAGACGTTTTTTCTTGAAGTGGGTAGAACCTTTCCTCAAAAAAGATAAAAAAGTCTGTGTGATTATTTCCGATGCCTTACGATATGAAATTGGTGATGAGTTGGTTAGTCTTATTCGTCAAGAAGATCGTTATGAAGCCACTCTCGACGCTGCTGTTACTCTGTTACCAAGTTATACGCAATTGGGAATGGCAGCACTTCTTCCCCATGACACACTAGAAATTATTGATCACCCCCAAGCGATCGTTGATGTAGATGGTTATAGTTCCCAAGGTACTGAAAACCGTCGTAAAATTCTCGAAAAAGCGTTTGAAAAGAGACAAAAAAAAGCAACGGTTATTCAAGCAAAAGACCTAATCAACTTAAACGGTGATGAAAGTCGTTCCTTATTTCGAGAACATGATGTAGTTTATGTTTATCACAATCGAATTGATAACATAGGAGATAAATTAGCGACAGAAGAACAAGTTTTTGAAGCGGTTGAAAATACTTGTTCTGACCTTATTCGTCTCATTAAAAAACTAACAGGGGCTAATGCCAGTAACTTATTGATTACGGCGGATCATGGATTTATTTATCAACATCGTGCGATCGCCGATAGTGATTTTTCTCATGCTGAAGTAAATGGGAATAAAGTTATTAAAGAAAATAGACGTTTTATAATAGGTCAAGAATTAAAAGAATCAGAGGGACTACGGAAGTTTAAAGCAAAAGATATTGGTTTAGTTGGAGAACTAGAAATGCAAATTCCTAAATCTATTAATCGTTTACGAATCAAAGGCTCAGGTAGCCGTTTTGTTCACGGAGGCGCAACCCTTCAAGAAATTATTATTCCCGTTGTCAAAGTTAATAAAAAAAGACGAGGGGATCTTTCTACGGTACAAGTGGAAATCATTCGTAATTCTAACTCAACAATAACCTCTGGACAATTAGCAGTTACTTTCTATCAACAAGAACCGTCCACGGACAAAGTTCAACCCCGAATTCTTAAAGCAGGTATCTATACTCAAACAGGAGAGTTAATTTCGGATCTCCATGACCTTACTTTTGATTCTGCTTCGGAAAATCCAAGAGAACGAGAATTTCAGCTAAGATTTATCTTAACCAGTACAGCAAATAATATTAATAATCAAGAGGTATTTTTACGATTAGAAGAAAAATTAACTGATACTTCCCATTTCACAGAATACAAATCGGTTCCTTATACTATCCGTCGCTCGTTTACCAGTGATTTTGATTTTTAGGGAGCATACCAATGAAAGCAAATTAGCCGATTTAGGATAGCTGAAACCTTTATCTCCTGTCGCTTTGAGAGATTTACAAAAATGGGATGCTCCCGATTTTTAAGTGTCTCAGTCCACTTAATCACCTATTTTAAGCTTGATTAAATATGACTATACTCTCTATCTTTTAACTTTTCCTTTCCTTAACTATAGCAATCAGTAATGTCTTAAATATATGATTACTTCCCACTCTCTACTTTCCACTAATCACAAACTATGAGTAACCTTGACCAAAAAATTAATCAGTATTTTGAGGGATTAGTTGTCAGAAAAGACCTCGTTAAAGAAGTTAAAGGCAACGCTATTGTTCCTTCCTATGTTTTAGAATATTTACTTGGACAGTATTGCGCCACCAACGATGAAGCTTCAATTCAAACAGGGATTGAAACCGTTAAGGAGATTTTACGGAGGCATTATGTTCATCGTAATGAAGCAGGGTTAGTCCGTTCTAATATTAAAGAGAAAGGACGTTACAAAATCATTGATAAAATTAGCGTAACCTTAAACGATAAAGCAGATGTCTATGAAGCTACTTTTG
This sequence comes from Crocosphaera watsonii WH 8501, assembly GCF_000167195.1. Lineage (GTDB taxonomy): Bacteria > Cyanobacteriota > Cyanobacteriia > Cyanobacteriales > Microcystaceae > Crocosphaera > Crocosphaera watsonii. The sequence continues at coordinate 5,802 of NZ_AADV02000169.1, forward strand.
CTAATTTAGGGATTAAAAAAGTTTTAGTCGATTCAAGTACGGTCAAAGCTCATCCCAAGCTTCTTGTTAGCGGAGTGTGGTCTATTGCTGAGATTGAATATGACTTCGTAGAAGATAATAAAGCGTGTCCTTGGCTTCTATCTTCGCTAAAACCTATTCAATTATCTGACTTTAATTTTGATAATTATTTAGAAGCTCGCCAACAATTTACTACAGACGAATGGTTTGACCTTTTAATTCAAAGTATCGGTTTTAATCCAGATTTTTTGAGTCGAAGAACTAAGCTTACTCAACTTATTCGCCTCATTCCTTTTTGTGAGCGCAATTATAATTTAATTGAATTGGGTCCCAAAGGAACAGGAAAATCCCATATATATTCTGAATTCTCACCTCATGGGATTTTAATTTCAGGTGGAGAAGTGACTGTTCCTAAATTATTTGTCAATAACGCCACAGGAAAAATTGGTCTAGTTGGTTATTGGGATGTGGTTGCTTTTGATGAATTTGCAGGAAAACAAAAGCGTGTGGATAAGGCGCTTGTGGATATTATGAAAAATTATATGGCCAACAAGTCTTTTTCTCGTGGAATTGAAACCCTAGGGGCAGAATCTTCTTTAGTATTTGTAGGCAATACTCAACATACCGTGCTTTATATGCTTAAACACAGTGATTTATTCGCAGATTTACCCCAAAAATTTTATGATTCTGCTTTTCTAGACCGGATACACTGTTATATTCCAGGGTGGGAAATGGATATTATTCGAGGAGAAATGTTTTCCTCTGGTTATGGTTTTGTTGTAGATTATCTGGCCGAAATTCTCAGATTCCTTCGTAGCTATGACTATTCAGATCGTTATCAAAAATACTTTTCTTTGACTTCGGATATCTCAGCTAGGGATAGAGATGGTATTCATAAAACTTTTTCGGGTTTAATGAAATTGCTCTTTCCCTCTGGAGAAGCGACATTATTAGAAATGGAGGAAATTCTTCAATTTGCCATTGAGGGACGTAAGAGGGTCAAAGATCAGTTAATTAGAATGGACGCTACTTATCCTAATGTACAATTTGCTTATCTAAATGAATCTGGAAACTCTCAAGATGTTATGACTCTTGAAGAACAGGAATATCCTCAATATTACAATAAGACTATTCCGACAGAAAATCTTGACTCAACAATAACTTCACCCCTAGACTTCAACAGTCATAACAACCTTACAGAACAAACGATAATAATTAAGGAAAACCAAAAAGGAATTACCTTTGATTGTTTATTTGGCCCTTATATTCAAAATGTGAACCAACTCACCATCATAGAACCAAACCTTAAAAATTCACATCAAATAGATAATTTTATAGAATTTTTAGAAACTGTTATTAAGTTTAAGTTAGAAGAAGAAGAGATATTAATTCACCTAATTACCACCGATGATGAGTTTCAGGTAAACACACAATATGAGGCTTTAAATCATATTGCTAAATCTTGTTCAGCAGTTGGAATTGTCCTAACTTGGGAAGTTGATCCTACTAAAATCCAAGACGATAGTTGTCAAATTATCACCACACATGGCTGGCAGATTATTCTTAGTCAGGGTCTTAACCTGTTTCAACAACATAACAAGAATAATATTTTTTCTTTTAGCAATCGACTTCAACAGTTAAGATTATGTAAGGCTTGTCAAATAACCTATAAAAGAAAATCCGTTGATCATTAGATATTTCCCAAAAAATAGATTTACCCTGATGATATAAAGATGTTAATTATTGAAAAGTCACTATTTAGACTTAATCAATTCGTTTATTGCTCATTAGAATGCTATGCTAATTTTCAAAGAGTCGTGTCAGCCTTGATTAGCCTCGATCATCCATGACTAAAATCATAGCTCTGTTTAACCAAGCGGGCGGGGTTGGCAAAACTACTCTAACCCTAAATTTAGGCTACCATCTTCAGCAACACAACCATCGGGTTCTTCTCATCGATCTTGATCCCCAATCTTCCCTAACAATCTTTATGGGAGTTGACCCAGATACCCTCGAAAAAACCCCCTTTGATGCGTTAATCAACGAAGAACCGTTATTTATTTTCAAAGATATTCATGGCGTGGATCTTGCTCCCACTAATATCACTAAATGTGCTGCTGAGATCCAACTGGTTAACCTCGATTTCCGTGAAGTTAGACTATCTGAAGCGATCGCCCCCCTTCAAGAAAATTATGATTTTATCTTGATTGATTGTCCCCCCAGTCTGGGATTACTCAGTTATAGCAGTCTGGTGGCTGCCACCCATGTTCTCATTCCCATTGAAACCCATTTCAAAGCCTTTCAAGGCACAAACTTACTCTTACAAACCATTGCTAGAATCAAAAAACGAGGTAATAAATCATTACAAATCGCTGGCTTTATCCCTTCTCGTTTCGCCACCACCAATTCCCAAGATAAGCGTACCCTCAAGGCGATTCAAGAACAATACGGTCAAATAGGCAAAGTCTATGAACCGATTCCTCGCTTAACCGCCTTTGTTGATGCTAGTGAAGAACAAGTCCCTTTAGCTATCTACGAGCCTAAAAATTCGGCTCTTAAACGCTTAGACGCAATAGCTGCTGACTTAGAACAATTAACCTGAGTTATAAAAGAACAGAAAACACTGTTATTTGTTGCCTGTACCTACCTCGGCTTTCACCGAGGTAATTGCCAAAAAAAAATTACTGATAACGTTATCAGTAATCATAAATGCTCCTCAATTTAAAAGCCAACTTTTAAAATAGAGATGAAATTACAAAGACTCATCACCCCATAACTAAACTCCTCTTAACACAGAAATGACTTCTAAAAGCGATAAACCCTATAAAGCACAAGCTAATCTCGATATTCTTTTTGGAACCCAAGAAACAGACTCAACGCCTCAAACCCTAAAACTCAACGCCATTATCCTCCCTAAAACACAACCCCGTCGTTACTTTGACCCTCAAAAACTAGACCAACTCTCCCTTTCAGTCAAAACTTACGGCATCTTAGAAAATCTACTCGTTCGCCCCATTCCCTCAAAACCAGGGGTCTATGAATTAGTCGCAGGAGAAAGACGTTATCGTGCAGCCGTTGCAGCCAACCTAGATACGGTTCCTGTCACCATTCGTGATTTAACCGACTCCCAAGCCTTAGAAATCGCCCTAGTAGAAAACTTACAACGAGAAGACTTAAACCCAGTTGAAGAAACCGAAGCGATTCTCCAACTGCTGGCTAACCGTCTTCAACTGCCCGACTATTTTGCTGTCAGTTCCCTGCTGTACAAAATGCAGAACATGGTGGCAAAAAAAATTACTGATAACGTTATCAGTAATGAGCAAATTGAAATTGTCCAACAGGTATTCCATGACTTAGGACGCATGGAATGGGAGTCTTTTGTCAGTAATCGTCTTCCTTTACTTAGGTTGCCTTTAGATGTGTTAGAAGCTTTACGACAAGGAAAAATAGAATACACCAAAGCAAAGGCGATCGCCAGACTAAAAGATCTCACGGGGTGACAAGTAGGTTGAAAAGTAAGTCCAGAGCGGTTTTTCTCTGTTACCCGACCCTAAACAATTGTCGGCAACCAGAGAGCTTATTGAGAATGAACGATAATGATAATCATTTGCAAATGGGGGGG
>NZ_AADV02000168.1 GCF_000167195.1 Crocosphaera watsonii WH 8501
CCGGCTACTGCAACGGGTGGGGTTAGGGTTGACTTGTACTCGTACTGAAAAAGTTGGGGATTCTAAAACTAGTGCAGCTTAGCAAAAATAATCCACCAGTCACTTATGATCTTTAAAGCCCTTAAATTTCCAAACGAACGGCTTAGCAAAATGTTGATTAAAGTAATCAATAAAATTGAGAATTTTTTGGGATAGTTCTTCAGTTGAACGGACAGTAATTCTTTTGAGTAAACGCCGGACTAAGATCGAAAACCAACACTCAATTTGATTAAGCCACGATGTATGTTTGGGAATATAAACAAAGCGAATTCGATGAGATTCATCTGATAAAAAATCTGCTCTGCTGTCCATAGATTGCAAAATCACCTCCTTTCCCTTTCTCCCCAAATCAATAGTAATTCCACAGCTTTCTGCTACTAATTTGACTAAGCTTTCCGATTTATGAGTGTTGAGTTGATCTACAATAAAAATCCATTCTGCTTTTTCATCAATCTTAATCGTTCTCTGGATATGTTCAGAAAAATCTTGTTCTGTTCTTGTCGATCCAATAGAGGGACTAACAACTTTTCCTCTTGCCACATCCCAGTTCGCAATCAAGCTTAAAGTTCCGTGTCTTTCATATTCAAATTCGATTTTTTCTACTTGTTTAGGCTTGATTCTTTTGTTCGGAAATAATCTCTCAAGAGCTTGAATCCCTGTCATTTCATCTGTACTAATTAAATGAATTCCTTGTTCTAACAAAGTTTTAGCTTCTTGATGAAGTTCACAGATATATTTGACTTGCTTTTTAAATTTTAAGGGATCATCAATTTTGGCATTTAACCAGTAACGAACGAGATGTGGTTGTAATGTCGCTTCTTTTTAAAAAACGCCCCACACTACGGGGGGAAATCTTTTCGACAATTCCTCTTTTTATGGCTTCATCCGCCAACTCTGAAGGTGTCCAATGGCTCACTGGTCTGTCTGATTTTTCACATTCTTCACAAGCGATCTCTACAATCTGGACTACTTGTTCGACCGTAAAGGATTTTGTTGTTCCAGGTCTTGGGCGATCGCTTAAAATTCCTTTGATCAAGACCATTAATGCTTTCTCCGTTACCTGTTGTTCTTCGGCGGCACTCAGTTTTTCTCTCTCCTCAAACCATCGCGATCGCCACTGACGCACTTGTACTCGGTCTAATTCTAATCTTCGACTAATCGAACTATTGCTCTCTCCTGATGCTGCGGCTAAGATTAGCTTGGCTCGTCTAACAAGGCGATAGGGGTTTGTTGTCCCTCTCACTATTTGTTGGAGTACTGTTTTCTGTAGGTTGGAGAGGTTAATTGGCAATGCTTTTATCATGGACATCAACTTCGAGATTCTTCCGTTAGTTTCATTGAAACACATTGTCGTGGCTAGTCACGAAAGTTTCTGTAAAAATCTGGTGGATTACTTTCGCCAAGCTGCACTAGTTTAACCATTTACTCTTTCGTTGTTCTGTTGTCAATAAGTAGCAGAAAAAGCAAATGGTTATCCAGAGCGTAACCTGATAGTTAGGGTTTGCTGAATAAAAGCAAAACCCTAATTATTCATTTTTGTAGTAATTGAGCTTAAGATTTAACCGAACCGGCTAACATACCCCGTACAAAGTAACGTTGTAGGGCAAAAAAGACCATTAAAGGCACTGTCATGCTAATAAAAGCACCGGCAGTTAATAAATACCAATCTTGACCCCTAGAGCCTACCATATTGCTCAGTTGGATGGTGACAGGTGCCACATTCTTTGTACCACCGAGATAAACCAAAGCGATTAATAAATCATTCCAAACCCAAAGAAACTGAAAGACAGCAAAAGAGGCGATCGCTGGCATGGATAAGGGTACAATTAACCGTGTAAAAATTTTTAGATGGGAGGCTCCATCAACTTTGGCCGCTTCGATGAGATCCCTTGGTAATGCACCGATATAGTTACGCAACAAATAGATACCTAATGGCAACCCATAACCAGTATGAGCTAACCATACTCCTAGAAAGGTATTTGCTAATCCTAAATCTCGATAAGCCCGTAAAATAGGAATAAGGGTAGTTTGCAAAGGAACAACCAATAAACAGACAACAATAAGAAATAAAAATTGTCGTCCCGGAAACTCCATCCAAGCAAACCCATAAGCTGCAAAAGTAGCGATGGCAATAGGAATAATGGTAGCAGGAATAGAAATGGTTAAACTATTTAAAAAAGCTTGTCCCATTCCCTGAGATTGGATCACCTCTAAGTAGTTGCCTAGATGATATTGGGTGAGTTCAAAGGGATGTAGAAAAACTGACCACCAACCACTGGATAACATAGCCTCTCGTTGCCTTAACGAACTAATAAATAGCCCCATAGTGGGCAGAGTCCAGATAAAGGCGATGATGACAAGGGTGATATGAATGGGAGTTTTTTGCCAAAATTCTACTTGATTTTTTTTGTTTATTTTTTCTGGCACTATCTTAATTTCTCCTGAGTTTGAAAACGACGAATATTACTAATCATGACGGGAATAATTAAGAGGAGTAAAATAATAGCGATCGCACTTCCACGTCCAAAATTTCGATAGTTAAACATTTCTTTGATCATACGACTAGCAATCACTTCTGTGCCATTATTTCCCCCTGTCATAACAAAGACAATATCAAATATTTTCAAAACTAAAATAATGATAGTCGTACTCACCACTAAAATAGTAGAACGAATCATAGGAATGGTAATACGCCAAAAAATCTGCCAACTATTCGCCCCATCAATACGGGCAGCCTCAACAATATCTTGTGGAATACCTTTAATTGCTACGGATAAAATAACCATGGCAAACCCAGTATATAACCAAATCATAATGATAATAAGAGCAAAATTATTGACCGATCTTTCTACTAACCAACCCACGGGTTCAAAACCTAAACTAACAATAATGGCATTCAATAACCCGATTTGTTCATCTCCTAATGGTCGATAAGCATAGATAAATCTCCAGATAACACTTGCCCCCACAAATGAGATGGCCATCGGTAAGAAAATTAGAGATTTTACAATGGGTTCATAGGAAACCTTATCTACTAAAACAGCAATAATTAACCCTAAAGATACACTAATACCTGTAACCAAAACTAACCATAATAAATTATTACGGACAGCCATCAACATTGATTTATCAGTAAAAGCAAATAAGTAGTTTTTCAAACCCACAAAATTTTGCGATCGCCCATCAAAAAAACTGAGATAAAAAGTTTGAATAGTAGGCAAAATCAAATAAGCTGACAAGATTAACATTGCAGGAGAAATATAAACCCAAGGTAATAAATTATGATTCCAAGGTTTAGGTAGGCGAGCAATACAGTAGTTTGCTAAATAAAAGATGCCAATAACCCCACCACAGCCAAAAACAACAGCTAATATTACATTAATAATTCTGGTGATAATTTCCATTATTTTTATATCTTAATTAAACATTCAAAAATAATTGCTCATTCTGGCCAACTATTTTCAATATTTTCTAGAACAGTCTCCACATCCGTTCCTCCAACATAATCAACCATACCAGACCAAAAAGTACCAGTTCCCACAGCCCCCGGCATCATATCCGAACCATCAAAACGAATAACATCAGCATCGGCCAAAATCTTTGCTTGTTGCTGCATTAATTGATTAGGATAAAGATCCATTGCAATATTTTTTCTGGGAGAAATAGAACCCCCTAATTTAACAACAATTTCGTGGGGAACTTTACTAGCAACATATTCCATTAACTGCCTTGCTTCGGGGGTATCATTAAACATAGCAAACACATCTCCTGCAACTAACACAGGAGATCCTTGATCCGGTTCAATGGGGGGTAAATAGAAAATGCCCACATCTTCGGCTGTGTTTATATCTTCAGGAAGAAAAGAGGCAATAAAAGCCGCTTGACGATGGAGATAACACTTAGGTTGCTCCCCAAATAATCCTTGGATGGAGTCTCCAAAAGGAATACTTAACACCCCCACCTTACCCCCATAAACATACTTGTCGTTGCGGACAATTTTACCGAAGGTTTCTACAGCGTTTTTTACCGATTGGTCCGTAAAGGGAATTTGATTGTTAACCCACTGATCATAAACCTCGGGCCCTGCTGTTCGCAACATGATGTCTTCCACCCAGTCTGTACCCACCCAACCGGTTGCATCTCCGCTTTCCATAGCAACACACCAGGGGGTTTTGCCCTCTTCCACCAGGCGATCGCTTAAGGCGATCATTTCCTCCCAGGTTTTGGGAATTTCGTAACCGTTTTCCTGAAAAACTTTGGGGTTATACCAAACTAAACTTTTAACCGAAGCTTGATACCAAACCCCATAGGGAGTCTCATCTACACTTCCCAAAGCGATCCAAGTATCAGGATAGGCTTCTTTGAGGTTTTCGGGGGTTATAAATTCTGTTAAGGGGATTAATTGTCCTTCTTTGGCAAAGTCGGCCATTAACCCAGGTTGAGGGAACAAAGCTATGTCTGGGAGGTTGCCTGAGTCTACCCGAATGGGTAAGGTGGTGGCAAAGGTATTAGTTCCTTCATAAACTACTTCAATGCCTGTTTTTTCGGTAAAAGGGGCTAGAGCTTTTTCTAGTTTTTCTTGTTCTTCCCCCACAATAACCCCAAGAATTGTTACTTGTTTTTGATTGGTTTGAGGGGTTTGGTTCAAGAAACTACAACCGCTTACGGTGAGACAAATTAGGAATGTAGCAGCAAAAAAGGCAGGTTTTAAACTGTTTTTGAATCTTTTCATTAATATCAGAGAGTATGTTCATTGCTATCAAAGAGATAAAGACGTTGACTATCTATTAATAGGTCTAGGGTTTCTTTTGACCTTACTTTAGCACGGGGGTCCAAACGGGCTACTAATTCCTCTCCGTTGGGGGTGTCACCATAAACCACCAATGAGTCCCCCATGTTTTCTATGAGGGTAACTGTTACTTGTATGGTTAATCCTTGAATATCTGGGGGGGTATATTGGGGATGATAGATGTTTTCGGGACGAATACCCAGAGTTAAGGATGGGTTTCCTATATCTTTTGCCATGTTAGGCAGATAGGTTTGCAGATCAATCAAGGTTTCACCCCATTTGAGGTATGATTTTCCCTCCTTTTCTCTCCTTTCTACAGGGAAAAAGTTCATGGAGGGACTGCCGATAAATCCTGCCACAAACTTATTGATAGGATGGTTATAAAGGTTTGTGGGGGTGTCTACTTGTTGCAAAATACCCTCTTTCATCACTGCAATGCGATCGCCCATAGTCATCGCTTCTACTTGATCGTGGGTGACATAGATAAAGGTGGTGTTTAAGTCTTGATGGAGTTTACTAATTTCTTTTCTCGCTTGAACCCGTAATTTTGCATCCAGGTTTGATAGGGGTTCATCCATCAAAAATACAGCAGGTTGTCTCACGATCGCCCTCCCCACAGTAACCCGTTGGCGTTGTCCCCCTGAAAGTTCTTTGGGTTTACGATGGAGTAGTTTTTCTATGCCTAACTGTTGCGCTGCACTATGAACTCGTTGTTTAATATCGGTACGAGATTTCCCTTGTAATTCTAAACTAAAGGCCATGTTATCAAAGACGCTCATGTGGGGGTAAAGGGCGTAAGATTGAAAGACCATGGCAATGTCTCGATCTTTAGGGGATAGTCCGTTTACAGGGCGATCTCCAATGGATATAGTCCCTTCTGTGATAGATTCTAACCCGGCCAATAATCTTAGGGAGGTACTTTTGCCACACCCAGAGGGGCCAACAAACACCAAAAATTCCCCATTTTTGATATCTAAATTGAGATTATTAACTGCGGTGTAATCTCCAAATCGCTTGATAACTTGGTCAAATGTAACACTAGCCATTAAAATTAATTAATATTTAATAATTAACAATTAGCAATTATACATTATTAATTAGGGTTTGCTGAAAAAGTTTCTCCAAAATTTATGCCACTTTTGACCAAGAATTTTCTGACAAATCAATAAGTTTTAGTACATAAAAATTGTTTAAAGTATAATCAAAATTAATGAAAGGCGTTTTGATGAGTTCCCCTGTTCTATTATTAGTAAATAAGGACAAAAAAAGCGACAAAAACTGCCTCAGAAGTTTAGAAAGATTGACAACTAAAAATGTAATAGCAATAGATGTAATGGAGGTTTCAGGGAGTTTTGTCATCACGAGATTTAGGCTAAATCTTCGTTTAGCTTGTCCAAACTTTCCCTCAATAGCATTACGGAAGCATTCATCGGAGTGGGCTTGTTTCTTTTCTTCTTCACTGACATTTTTCGGAGGTCTTCCTAACTTCGGACCACTGATTCTTATCCCTCTTTCTTTACACTAATTTCTGTTTTCCCTAGTTCGATAAATTTTATCTACATGGACGGATTCGGGATAATAGCCAAACGTTTCTTTATACTTTTCTACTTGTTCTTTTAAATGACAAGATTCATTGAAGTTTTCCCAACTTATTTTGTCTAGAAACACATAGTTATCTACACAGCTTACTGAGAGTTTAGCTCCAAACTCTATTGGTTTTCCTGCTTTTCCCCTCACTATTGGACGAATATGCGGTTGAGTTAAACTTACAATTCTTTGAGGAACACTCTGGGTCTTATTCTCCCACATTGACTGTTGTTGTTCATAAACTTTTTTGATAGTCTCTAGACAATTTTTCTGTCTTTTACTCAGATTTTCCAGGGAAGCCCCAGCTTGAATTAAGTCTTCTATATTTCCTAAATTTTTCTTAAGGTATTTTAACTGTTTCCCGATAGCTTTTCTTCTTTCTTGATAAGATACTTTTCGTTTTTTAGCTACTTTTAAGTATTCCTTTCTAGCAATTTTTCTAGAAGTTCTCGGCTTTTTTCTCAATTTTACTCTTAATGGTTTATAAAGATTATCTATTATTCTTTCTGTCTCAATTCTGGCTTGATTTAATATGCCTAAATCCGTTGGGTATTTGATGTCTGCTGGCGCACAAGTCGCATCTAAAATTAGTTTACCTTTATTTTTTATTTTTTCTCCTTTTTCTTGGAGACAATCCTTTTTTTTTACTTCTTTATCACTCTTGTCTATTTCCCTTTTTACTATTTTTTTATTGATTTTGTTTATCAATTCTCCATCAATTCTTTTCCTAAAATGAACTAGCATTGAAGATTCCAGTGGTGGCTCTTGTTGATAACAATTTAAACCTATAAAGTATTGTAGATAGGGATTTTCTCTAATCTGTTCTATAGTTTCTCTATCACTTGTTCCTAATTTTTCCTTAATAATTAATGTCCCTAATGCCATTCTAAATAGTTTGGCTGGCGCACCTTTTTCTGCTGAAAAAAGTTTAGCATATTCTTCCTCAAAATCATCCCAAGGTATCAACTCTGCCATGATTACCCAACGATTATTGGGGGACAATTTGCCCTCGAAAGGTAATTCAAATTTTTCTGGGGGCGGTAAAGGTTGCCCCTCTTTTCGATACATTTGTTCTTGACCAACAACTGGGAGGTGTTTCTACCAATTATAGCGGTTTGTAGCCGACAAAGCTGATCTTTTTTGCGATCGCGAATATGGGTGTAACCTTTTAAAGAATAGGGTTTTGCTTTTATTCAGCAAACCCTAAATAAAGGATTGAGAGACAATTCAACGACTGAGTGAGCTTGTTGGTTACTGGAGAGGGCATCGAGTAATTCTATAATAGTTTCTTTTCTAGCTTTTAGTCCTTGGAAGAGGTTAGACCTCCACACCAGGAATTCCTCGACAGACGTAGCCGTTTCATTTTTGGTCATTTTTAAAATTTATTACCTTATAAATTAGCGAAATATATACGCTAACATCAAAAGAGGTTGTTTGTTACAGTTAAGGCTAATGTCATCACATTCCGAACTTAAGACCAGTCAAGATGTCCACCTGAGAGCCAAACAAATTAAGAGTCTAATTCGCTCTCTTAAACAGAAAATAAAGAAAATTGAACGGGAAGGGGAAGTAGCACCAGCTAATTGTCATATTATTCGTTATCAGGTTAATGGAAAGGGAACAATCTACTGGTATTATAAACTACAGGCTGCTGAATCAATTTTTCCTATGGCCACTAATAATGAGAAAAAAACCAAATATAAATATTTAGGACGAGCCGGAAGTTCTGCTCATATTGATGCTGTAGAAAAACTCACTAGAAGAAATCTCATTGATGAATTAGAACGAGTCATTCAATCTCTAACTGAAAGCTACTTAGATATCTATATTGGAACCGAAACTGAATGAAGCTATTTAATATTTAAAATCCCCTAAAAAGATGGAAAGAGAGTTTTTAAAATCACCTTAATTCTCTATTTTAGCTCTGGAGATATGTTTAGCGTAAAATTTACGCTAACAATTGTGTTTTATCCAAAGTCCAATATAGATTAGGGCGAGAAAAAGAAATATTAAATCATCCTCAAAACCTATCGGGAGAAGATGATTTACCAGGGTTGATTTTAAATTTAAGTGAAATTTTTTGAGGGTAAATGATTTAAAGTTAATTTAACTTTTATCATCATGAGTAGTGATTAAAGATACAGCTTGTACACCAGTAATAGCTGCCATTAAAGTCCAAGTTCCAGTAGGAGTGACATTAATGCGATGAGATAATCCTCTAGATAATAAATAATTCATTTTACTTTCACTTATTTTATCCTTAATTTTCATAATTTCCTGAGTAACATTGTCTGAAAAATACCAATCTAAAAGAGTGGAATAGGTTAATAAGACAAAAGATGGGATGGCAATAGTTCAAGCAGAAATACCTAGAGATAAAGTTTATTTCTATCTCGCTTCACCTGTTCCTTATTCGAGTGTATTTATGTCTAATACAAATAAGATACCTTCAGGGTCTACGAAAGAAAAACATGTTCCAATCATGCCCAAATATTCTCCTAATAAAATACTGTGCCTAAAGTTTTATTTGAGACTTAACTGAAATCCTGGTAAATTTCCAATTATTGAAAAACTCCAAAATAAACTTTTTAAAAGTTTTTAAGAGATTCTAATTGGGTGAATTCTGCCTGTTCCAAATTGGGTTGGCCATATTGAGTTTACCACTACCGCATCTTCCTTAAGGAAAAAAACCTAAAGGTCATTGCCGATCCTCTTTAAAAAACATTTACCCCCGTCTTTGGATTCTGAGTCAACAAAATCCCGGTCTGGGGGTTAATTATTTTTTAAACGAGCTATAAAAAAATATTTGCTTGGTCCCAACCACGGGTTATCTTACAAAAATTCGCCAAACAAATCTTTTTCCCTCCCTTTTTTCTTAAAGAATATAATGTACCTGTTTCGACGCACCCATATCTTTGAATAACACACTTTCAAAAAGTACGTGGGAACACTGGCGTACACGATCGTACGGGAGGTGATAACATATAAACCTTCCCCCTTCTTCTTGAACAACGCTGCCATTTATCTCGGCGGAATCTCCTGGGATAGCTCATTTCTCCTATTCCCCACCG
>NZ_AADV02000167.1 GCF_000167195.1 Crocosphaera watsonii WH 8501
CAAGTTTTTGAACCATTACTTATTAGTTATTAATCATTTTTTTTCTGATTGAAAGCAACGAACAATGATAGGACACATAGAACACGGCAGTAACTTTGGGGGATTATTTCGTTACCTCTTGGCCAGCGATAAAGGAGCCAGAATTATTGGAGGAAACGCCGCCGGGGACACCATTGAACAACTAACCCAAGAATTCAATAATTGTGCAGACCAAAGACGCACCACCACCAAACCGGTCAAACATTTTATTCTCAGTTTTGCCCCAGAAGACGGGGAAGTATCTGATGACCTTAAACAAACCATTGCCACACAAGCCATTCAACGATTAGGCTATGTTGATAACCAATATGTGGTCATTGACCATCATCGACAAGATCCAGGCCATGATTGGAATCATGACCATGACCATATTCATATTGCCGTCAATATGATTACCCTAGAAGGGCAAAGAGTGGACGATTGGCAAGATAAACGAAGATTTGAAGCTATTATCAGGGAATTAGAACTCCAACATCAATTAACCCAAGTTGCCCCTAGTCGACAGAGAAAACAGAAAGCCCTCACCCATGGCCAAGTCCAAAAATATAAACGACAACTGAGGGATTATCAGAGGGGAGAACAGCCACAACCCCCAGATATTCCCATTTCCATCAAATTACAAGCAGCCATCGATGCAGCCACCAGAGACCAACCTACCATGACTTTATTTATAGGGAGACTGCAACATTTAGGCATCGATGTAAAACCCATCATCACAGCCACTGGTAGAAAAAGAATAAGTTACCAAATGGAGGGGGCGAAACCTTTCAGGGGGAGTAAACTGCATAATGGCAGCTTCCCTAAATTAATCAGTCAGCGAGGGATAAACTGTGACCCTCAACGGGATAGAAAAGCAATAGAAGATGCCGTTAACCATCAACCCGTTATCCTTCCCCCAGAACAATTAATTAACTGGTCAGAGATTAATTTAAGTCTTTATTTACCCAAAGAATTAGATACAGAACCATTAGAAAAAAAGAAGCAGAAGAAAAAAGAAAAAGCTTTAATTAATCAGTCTCAACTAAATACTATTAATCAATCATCTGAGAAATTAGAGAAAGAAAAAGCCTTAATGAATTCCCTACGGTTGACCCCTGAATTTTCTCCTGATGTTATAGAAAAGCAAGAAGAAGACACTCTAACCATAGCTCCTATTGCTTATCAATGGTTAAAAGCTAACCAAACCGTTAGGTATGAAGCCAAAGATAACTTAATAGAATATAGTCAAGGAAGATTAACTATAAAAGATGGAGAAGGAAACTATAAAATGATTGCTCAATCTGTTGGGGTTGATGAACATAAAAACCAGCAATGGCAGTGTATTAACTTACCTCAAAATAGTCCTGGTTTAACCCAAAAAGATATAGAAATATTTACCGGTTCTGAGATGAAGGACACACTTAGAGAACTTGAACAGCAAAATAATCAATCATTACAACGAAGAAAGGGGAGACGGGGCCGATAAAGTGGTGGGGTTTATGGTGCCATTTTGTCACCAAGTCTGTTAAAATGAAGGAAAATAAGGAACTAAATTTGATGGCTAAAACCTCTCCAAATGATTCCCGTGTAACAGCTAGAGTTCCAGCATCCGTAAAAGAGACGTTGCAAAAAGCTGCTGATTTGACAGGGGCAACCTTAAACCAATTTATGGTAGCAGCAGCCGTCAAAGAAGCCCAATTCGTAATTAAACAAGAACAGGTAATTCACTTATCTGATGTCGATGCCGATAAAATTTTTAGTCTCATTGAAAATCCCCCCGTCCCTAATGACCATTTAAAGGACGCTATTGCTAGACATCGGGCTTTTTTCAGTGAAACAGATTGAACTCCTCAGTAAACATCATGATAGGAAAGGGTTTGACTGTGGAGAGAATGCCCTCAATCAGTTTTTACAACGCACGGCACGACAGCATATCCAGAAAGGGTTATCTCGTACCTTTGTTTTGGTTGATACTGAGCAACCATCGGTCATTATAGGCTTTTTTACCTTGACCTTGTGTGAGGTACAAGTTGATAATCTTCCCCCTCGTTGGGTTAAGAAATATCCCGATGTTGTACCTGGGGTAAAGTTAGCAAGATTAGCAGTATCAAAGGAGTTTCAAAAACTTGGGATTGGGTCGATTTTGTTGGTTGAGTCCATGAAACGAGCAAAAGTAATTGCAGACAATGCCGGGGTGATAGGGTTGTTTGTCGATGCCAAAAGTTTTGAAGTGAAAAAATATTATCAACGGTTTGGGTTTGAGGGGACAGAAGAACATCCCTTATTATTATTTTTGCCGTTATCCACTATTATCGATTTGATTGAGTCTTAATTTTTTTTCCAACTCTAATGTCATGCGTCTTTAGGAGAAAGTCTCCATCCAACAAGATAAAGAGAACATTAAATGGTAAGATAGGGGGGATTGGGGGGAAATTCCCCCCGACCAGCAGCACACCCAGTTATTGGGTAGATAGCAACTGTATGACATAGAGCCTGCTGGCTCTGGGACTCCACCGAGGTATAAGGGCTGTTTTTCAACGAAGATGACTTCTAAAAATCGGCAAATTTGCCATAAACGTGCCACAATTTGCCATATATTGCCATATATGAATTGTTAAAGCTGCTAAAGCTTGAGTTGAATTAAGTAGTAATCCGTTGTCTAAAATAGTGAGAACTTGTCTATAAGACTAGAAGGTTTTTATTAGACTATAGATAGCTTATATGAATAAAAAACGCTGATTTTAGTGGTTTGAGACAAAGAGTGGCATTTTGTGGCAACCTTTAAAACAGAGTTACTAAGAGTAATCATTCGATTAATGCCATACAACGGCTAATTATCACGACTCACCTTGAAAAATAAGCTTTTTAAAATTTGCTGGAAAGAGAAAAGAGACAATAAAAATAACTCTCAGGAAAAAGCAGACAAATAAAGGAGTAATCCGCATCAGTTTAAATCCTAAAAAATGCGAATATTCAATGTCTTAAAAAATAATCGACTAAAAATAAGCTAATAATTACTCAGATAATGTATATTGTTCAATAGCTTCAATTTTTGTTCTAGATTGATCACAAGTCAGCCAAAAATCGGCCGGAAAATTCAGTCATTATTCGGCAAAAGTCGCAAGTGAAAAAATAGCCCCATATTTGGTCAAACTGAGGCCATAGTAGGAGAGTAATGACACGAAAGACGGCCAATAACAATAAATTTTGTTATACCAATTTCCTAAAGTCCGGGTACAGATAATGCCTCAAGAATAAAATCGTATCCTGTAATAGAAGCGATATCTTCTTGAGTAAATCTAGCCAATATATTTCTCAAGATTCTTCGTAAGAAATCGAGGGAATCAAAAACTTGATTTTTTAGGAATTTTTTGACTTCTTTCCAAAATCTTTCAATAGGATTAACTTCTGGACAATAAGGGGGTGCGGAATGCACTGCCGCTTTCCACCTCGAATTCAATTCGAGGTGGGTCGGCAGTTGAAATAGTAAAATAATATTATCAGGAATGGACAAATCTAAACCAAGATGTCCTCGACCATTGTCTAGTTGAATAATATGAACTTCGTCAGGATATTTTTGAGAAAAAAGCTCTAAAAATTTCTCAAAGCAAGGAGTATCCAAATGGCTAAACTCGTACTGGTTTTTGTAATTCTTCCTTTAATTTGTCGATTACCGACCCAGGAATTGAGCTTGGCCTTCCTCCTAAATTTGTCTTGGGTTCTAGGAGATGATTCAGTCTACCACTCCGATATTTATGCAGCCATTTTTGTACTGTCACACGATTACGCCCCAAGATTATAGCAATTTGTTTAACTGTTGTGATTGTTTTTGTTTTTAACCAGTAAAGGGTTTGAACTCTCTCTTTTTCTTGGGGGGTCTTTGCCTTTTTTAAGAGTTCTTTGAGAGTTTCTGCTGATTCATTTATCTCGATTTTTACTACACCTGACATTGTGCGATCGCCTGAAATCAATTATTTCTACAAGTGTAGCCTAAGTTTCGGAAATTGGTATTATATGAATCACGAATTGTTGTCCACCTCAGTGAACCATAAAAACGAGTGTTGCTCGTGACGATTATCATTAAAAATCTGATAAGTCGGCGTTAACCCCAGACTTGACTCGTGATTCCAAGACCGTTGATGGTCTTTTTGAATTTGGGAGGCAATTTTGCGGGTTTCTATTACTCGGCTCAGGGGAGAAAAACGGGATAATTTGGGAATCCAATCTAGAGAGCGATAAGCGTTTAATAGGGTTTCGATGCCTTGAAAATATTTCAGGGCGTTTGATTGAGGATGAATTTCTTTTAAGTACAAACACAAGTTATAGGCATACTCCAAATCGGTACTGGTGTGGGTACAGTAAGATTTACGATAACACAGAGATAAGTAGATTAATTTTTCAAGTTCCTCCACGCTTCTATCAGCAAAGGCATAGCGAACACCTGCAAAAGTACGATGTAAGTACCAAGCTCGCATATCTTCAATTTCAGCAGCCGGACTTTGGGTGGTTCTTTCATCAGGATAATTCCAGAATACCCCTAGGGTACGATCAACAACTTTACTCTTGATAAAAGGCAAGATACGACTCTTAAATTCTGTATCCCCTGCGCCTCGGAAACTCCCGTCGTAGTACCCGAAACGATCATGAATGGAACGACGATATAAGGCACCTACCCATGATAAATAACAGGTTTCTAAATAGACTAAATCCTGCTGATATTTTCTGCGATCATAAGGCATAATATCATTTACCCAACTACCTTGTTGATCAACATTGGTGACTAAACTATGACCAATGACCCAATCCAATTCAGGATCTTCATCTAATTCCGCCGCCAAGATTTCTAAACAACCAGGAAGAATAGTTTCATCGACCCCTAAGAAAGATAAGAAACGACCCCTAGATAAGTCAATTCCTCGATTCCAAGCAGTTTGAATAGTTTCCCGTTTTTTCGATCGCCCATAAACAATGGGAATATTCAATTCAGGAGCTAATTGTTGGAAAACTTGATATTCATCCCCTGGAGATCCACTATCCACTAAGATAATTTCCGCTTCTCCCCGTTGAACTAAGGTCTGATGTTGTAAGGCTCTTAAAAATAAAGGAAGTTTAGCAGCTGCATTATAAAGGGAAACAATCACACTAACGCGATAAACTGATTGATCCCGTCGATCATCCACCAACTCATAATCCCAATTATTGTTGAGAATATTATCTAATAATGTCTGCTCAATTAACTCATAACATTGAGCTTCTCTTTCCCCTGGTTTACCATACATGGCTTGTATGACAGTTGCTTCTTTGGTAAACCCTTGATTATTTAACGCTCGGTTTATATAGGACAGATCCCCAAATAAATCCTGATCTAACAGACGAATTGCTCGAAGTTTGTAGGTAGCAGCAACTAACTCATTCCCCCTTAGCTCCTCAATACGAGCAATTTCACGCCATAAGCGAACGCGATCGATACGGTAACCGTTCCCTAATTTGTCTTGTAAGCTTTGATTTTCTCCCCCAAAAGCTGACCCTAACTTCCAGCATTCTTTGACTTTATTTCCCAAATCTTTTTGGGTTAATTCTGAAGCATTAAAAGTGTACTTATAACGATTAACTAATTTTGGAGCTTTCAAGGTTTGAGCGTTGCGGGTTTCTTCTAATGGCTTCTGAATCCGAGCTTTCGTTTTTCCGATGGTGTTCTGAACTTGTTTATAAATAGGTTTGATTTGGGATTTGACTTGAGTTTTTACTACTTTAATCCCAGGAATTTTACCTAAACTAAATCCTGACTGATTAGACTGCCAATAGGTAACTAATTGAGAATACCACTCATTTAATTCTTCTCGTGTTTCACTGTTAAAATTGAGAGAACTTTGATAAATTTCCCCTAATTCTGAGTCCTTTGTGTTGAGAGTAGATGAGCGAATTTGAGCCACTAAATTCTCTCTATATTCATCATAATTATCTAAAACTTTAGCAATGTCTGGGAGAGAGGCATAGATATTATTAACATCAATTTTAATAAAGGGAACTTGAGGAAAACTTTCTTCCAAAAAACGACAAACCCCTGCACCATTGCCAATAGCGGTAGGACATCCAGAAAACAGAGATTCTAGGGCAACTAAATTTAAGGTATCGTACCTTGACGGCACAAAAGTTAGGGATTTACTGGCAAATAATTCAACCAACTCTGAGGGTTTCATGGGGGGACAGAGCTTGATCTCTTTTTGCCGATGATTAATCATCCCGTTTAAATAATCTTGGGATGATTGTGTATTATTGTAGTTATAACTGTGGGGGCCGATAAGACGAGCTTGACTATAATTTCCCCTGGGAATCCACCACACCAAATCTACAAAAATATCAGGGCCTTTTCGTTTTTCCGTGCGACCAATAAAATTAAGATCGGGAGGGGATTCTGAAGGCAAATTTAAGGTAGGTTTGGGTAAATCAAGGAAATGTAGGGGATTATAGTAATGAGAGTCTAACCTATCAAATGCTTGCCATTCATCTAAATAACTTTTACTAATTCCATAGCGAATATCTGCTGTTTGATACTGCATTTTTTCTTGCAGATCGAGAGGAATGTTTCCTCTGCCACCCTCAAACCAATCAAGACGTAGGGTTTTGGAGATAATGCCGTGCATTGAAAGAGCAACACAGCCAAAATTTACTTTAAAATAGTTGAGAGCAGGGCGTAAAAAGAGACCCCATTGTTCATAGTCAGGCACATCCACCACATCAAATTGTTGGTTGATAGCAGAGGCAGCAATATTACTGGCCATCACAAAGGCCCTTTCTACCCATTTTGGTGGCGTTACTTCAAAGAAATTCTTAAAGTCTGTCACGAGAAACTGCTCTTGATAAGAAAGGGCATGAGCATTGGAAGGACGGGGTGTATCGGAGGGTTCTTTTTCTGCAATATAGTAGAAGTCTATTTGGGGATTTTTTTTGATAATACTACGGTAAAAGGTTTGACCGCCTCCCATTTTTTTAAATAAATCAAAGTCAGCAATAAGAACTTTCATTTTAATTTTAATAACTTAATTTTTGGGGTAGTTGAAAAAGTCATAGTTCACTCCACAAAGAACGGGAAATCGTGTTCATCTGCTTTTTATTCAGGACAGTCCATTAAGGAAAAACCCTGTGGCAGCATTCGTACAATAGTAGGGACTATAGGCAGTTTAGTCAACTCATTAAGAGTAAATAATTTTAATGGTTGACTTTATGTTAGTTGAAGATAACTGATGTTTACGGTGAGTTGGACGGTAAAAACATCAGTTATCGGAGGGATAGTCGGATTTTCCCAAATACATAAAAAAACACAATCAGAATGACTCTAGCTGAGCTATTTCTCCCAGCCTTGACGAATAATCTCTAGGGAAAGTTCCCCCAATACTGCTCAATACTGCTTGGTTAAGGGGGAGAGATTTCTGGTTTGTTATCTCTGAGTTGTAGTAAAAATTGACATCTGTTAGTTCTTTCGCTGAGTTTTTTCTTATCAGTTTTTGAAAGACTTATTTATGGCTGAATGCCGCTAAGTTATGGGTCAAATTTACCGTGAAGGCTATGGAATGATGCTGGTTTGAGCCTCGTCAAAAAGGATAACTTCAGTAGATCGAAAACTTACCAAATAATTAATAATTAAGAGTTAATAGTTAATAATTAAGAGTCGATAGTCAATAATTAATTATTAATTCAACAATGAAGGTTTAAAGCCTCCCCTTTCAAGGGGATAAATCAAAAAGAAATTCCTTTTAGCCAATCCCCTTCTTTCAAGAAGCGGATGCGACCAAACCGTCGTCGTACGGCGGTTGGAAAGCGCACCAAGCAGGGGTAATTATTAATTATTAATTGTTCATTATTAATTGCTGAATTGTTTGGGCTGCTTCGGAGCAGGGAGCGGGGAGAAAGGGAGATAATCTGGAGTTAAAATTAAAGAAATAAGTGGTTATTTTCGGTTTATTTGCGTTAAATATCAATACAATTGGCAAATACGCTCTTCAGAGACTAAATTTCTTTCATTTTGTTTCTCCCCCGCTCCCCGCTAGAAAGCTCCCCTGCAATCTCAACTAAGATGTTTGTGATCTACTGAACTTAGCGGCATTCATTTATGGCTGTTTCCCCAAATATTCAAACCATTCCTTCGTCGCTTCGTTGATGGAGTCTGGTGTCCACAAGGGAGCTTCTCGCCATAATTCAATATGGTCTAACATTTGGGCAACGCCATTGGCAAAGGAAACCTGGGGTTCCCATCCTAATAAGGTTTTAGCTTTAGTAATATCTCCCCAAGTACAGTCGGGTTCCCCTGGTCTTTTTGGAATATAGGTGATCTCACCGCCGAGTAACTCGACCAATCTTAGGACACTTTGGGGTTGACCTGAACACACATTAATAATCTCATTAGTAACGTCAGATTGGCCTGCTTTGACAAACGCTTCAACCACATCACTCACGAAGGTAAAATCACGGGTTTGCTTACCATCCCCAACGACAGTAAAAGGTTTACCAGCGAGTTTTTGCTTTAAAAATACCCCAAATACGGCTCCGTAAGCTCCAGTGGTACGAGAACGAGGGCCATAGACGTTAAATAGGCGTAAGGACAGAGCCGGAAGCTTATAAACTTTAGCCCAGTGCATGACCAATTGTTCCCCGAGATATTTGGTTAAGGCATAGGGGTGTTCAGGGGAACAGGGATAAGTTTCTGGGGTAGGGTAGGTGTCAGGAATGCCGTAACAGGTAGACGAAGCGGTATAAACAAAACGTTTAATGTTCGCTTGACGACAAGCATTGAGTAGGGCAAAAGTGCCGTGAACATTGGAATGATAATAGTTTTCTGGGTTTTGGATTGAGGGAACTAAGTCAGCTAGTCCGGCTAAATGAAAAATCCAATCGATGTTTTCTAAGGTTTGTGGGGTTAAATCTGCTACATCTTGATGAAGGAAGGAAAATTGTGGGTTAGTTTTGGCACTTTCTAGGTTTTTTGGATTGCCGACAATTAAACTGTCTAATCCCGTCACTTGGTAGCCTAAGTCCAAAAGACGATCGCACAGGTGACTGCCAATAAAACCGGATGCTCCTGTAACTAAGCAATGTTTCATGTTTCTAACAGATAATAGGATTGGGCTAATTCAGTAACAACAGAACGACTCAATGTTTCGTAATAATGAGGCCGGCTAGAAAGATCAACCGGGGCTAAGGCGTTCATCACCCGAATATCAGAACTCCAACGAGAAATATGGCCGCAATTTTCTTCACTGCCATGAACGGTTGCTAACGTAAAAACTAAAACTTCCCCTAACTTTAAGGGAATGGGTTTTAAATCTTCTAAACACACAGAATCAATCATTTTCGGAGCATACAAGAATCCTAATTGGTGTTTAGGAGATCCTTTTGTAACTTCTTTACCTCACGGGGTGACAAGTAGGTTGAAAAGTAAGTCCAGAGCGGTTTTTCTCTGTTACCCGACCCTAAACAATTGTCGGCAACCAGAGAGCTTATTGAGAATGAACGATAATGATAATCATTTGCAAATGGG
>NZ_AADV02000166.1 GCF_000167195.1 Crocosphaera watsonii WH 8501
AGTTAAAATACCTTAAGAAAAATTTAGGAAATATAGAAGACTTAATTCAAGCTGGGGCTTCCCGTGGAAAATCTGAGTAAAAGACAGAAAAATTGTCTAGAGACTATCAAAAAAGTTTATGAACAACAACAGTCAATGTGGGAGAATAAGACCCAGAGTGTTCCTCAAAGAATTGTAAGTTTAACTCAACCGCATATTCGTCCAATAGTGAGGGGAAAAGCAGGAAAACCAATAGAGTTTGGAGCTAAACTCTCAGTAAGCTGTGTAGATAACTATGTGTTTCTAGACAAAATAAGTTGGGAAAACTTCAATGAATCTTGTCATTTAAAAGAACAAGTAGAAAAGTATAAAGAAACGTTTGGCTATTATCCCGAATCCGTCCATGTAGATAAAATTTATCGAACTAGGGAAAACAGAAATTGGTGTAAGGAAAGAGGGATAAGAATCAGTGGTCCGAAGTTAGGAAGACCTCCGAAAAATGTCAGTGAAGAAGAAAAGAAACAATCCCACTCCGATGAATGCTTCCGTAATGCTATTGAGGGAAAGTTTGGACAAGCTAAACGAAGATTTAGCCTAAATCTCGTGATGACAAAACTCCCTGAAACCTCCATTACATCTATTGCTATTACATTTTTAGTTGTCAATCTTTCTAAACTTCTGAGGCAGTTTTTGTCGCTTTTTTTGTCCTTATTTACTAATAATAGAACAGGGGAACTCATCAAACCGCCTTTCATTAATTTTGATTATACTTTAAACAATTTTTATGTACTAAAACTTATTGATTTGTCAGAAAATTCTTGGTCAAAAGTGGCATAAATTTTGGAGAAACTTTTTCAGCAAACCCTAATTATGAACAGAGAATTGAGACTTTATTTTCAGCGGTATCGAGAACAATTCCTCCCACTTCAAAACATTATAACTTATTTGGTATTGACACAACTCCCTGTCCACGACCGTTTGCCGAAACGTTAGCGGATAAAACCTTTATTCATTACCCCAATCCAATTAAGGGAAATAAACCCATTAATATTGGACATTGTTATTCCGTTGTCTGCGCTTTACCTGACCAAATAGACACAGAAAAAGTCCCTTGGGCTGTCCCCTTATCAGGAGAGCGAGTCCCCTCTAAACATAAAGGAGTAAATCAAGGCAATCAACAACTAAAAAAAATCTGGCAAAGTTCTTTATTTTCTGATAAATTATCTGTCTTAGTGGCTGATAGTGACTACAGCCAAAAGGATTTTATTGGGGAACAAGTTAAGCCTGAAGACGTAGTTACTATTACAAGAGTTAGAAGTGACCGAGTTTTTTATCGTCAATTTATTCGGGACCCAAATCAAGCCAAAACTTCGGGACATCCCCGTTGGTATGGGGATAAATTTGACCTTAAAGATGACCAAACTTGGACTGAACCTGATGAAGTTCATCATGTTCCCTTTACAACGAAAAAAGGTCGTCAATTAACAGTGACTATTTCGGGATGGAAACAGATGTTAATGAGAGGAACTAAAAACTATAAAATGAACAATCACCCCTTTACTTTACTCCAGATTGTTGTCAGAGCTCAAGAAAGAAATAGTATTTGGAAACCTATGTGGCTTATTGTTATTGGTTCTCGGCGCGATGAGTTAAGTTTAGTTGATTGTTATCACTGTTATCGACAACGTTATGACATGGAACATCTTTTTCGATTTGGTAAACAAAGATTATTGATGACATCTTATTTAACTCCCGATGTACATCATGAAGAAAATTGGTTTAAACTAACACTTCTTTCTTATGTAAATTTGTGGGCTGCCAGAAAATTAGCTGTGGTTTTACCCCGTGATTGGGAACAGTATTTGAAGACTAATAAATCCATCAAAATCACCCCTAGTCTAGTTCAAAGAGACTTTTCAAGAATAATTACGACCTTGGGGACTTTCGCCAAATTTCCCAAACGTCGAGGTTTTTCTTCCGGACGTATTAAAGGTTACAAAAAAGCCCCACGAACTCGTCATGATGTTATCAAGAAAGGGAGCAAAAAATCAACTGAAAACTTAAAAGCTCCTTAGTTTTCCTCAGAATCTATAGATTAGCCCTATTTGTCAGCCAATTTTATTGACTGATACAGAGCCGATATTTTGGGATTTTAGTTTAGCGTAAAATATACGCTAACAAACTTTTTTTGTCCAAAGTCCAATTATACAAAGATGAAGACAATTATTGGATTGTTGAATGTCCCAGTCTTAAAGGTTGTGTTAGTCAAGGGAATACAAAAGAAGAAGCTCTTGCTAACATAAAAGAAGCTATTACAGGTTATATTGCTGCTTTAGAGGAGGATAACTTACCTATACCAGAAGAAAACTTGGCTACACCGAACTTAGTGTGGTAAAAATCGCTCAAACCATCACTAAGCCTAACTTAGTAAGGAAGTCAATAAAAACCAAACTATCAAAAACTCAAATGTTTGCTAAATCAGGCTTTCAGAATGTTTTTTTAATAGTTTTACATAACAGGTTTGGTAGAACCCAAAACTTTGAGACTTTTCTAGTTGTTGTATGAGTAAACTTCCTAATATTTCTGGAAAGCAGTGCATTGAGGTCCTTAAAAAAATAGGATTTTATCAAAAACGTAGACAAAGCAGTCATATTATCTTAAGAAGAGATAATCCTTTTTTACAAGTTGTTGTCCCTGATCATCAAACATTACCTAAAGGAACATTACGAGCTATTATTAGGGATGCGGATACAAGTGTAGAAGATTTTATTAATTTACTTTAACAATAATCATAAAGATTAATATTATAATTTTGGGCTTAATAATATTAAACCCTCCACCATAACCGTATATTACGGGACAATCTTAAGCTAAAATTAAGAAAGAAAGTAACATTAGATACTTTTACTCAACATTATCCTTAAAAATTCCCCAACGCCTCACACACTATAGATAGGAGAGTATGAAATTTTGGTAGTACAACTTGATTCTACAACCTACGAACAACGAACCCAGGAAATAGCTAAGGAATTAATCGCCCAAACCCGTGAAAAACGATCACTTTGGTCTAAATTAGGCGACCAAATGCGTTTAGACGATAAACTATTAGACTTTGCTATGGCTAACCCTGGTTTACGGGTGCAATTATTCCATTTTATCGACACATTACCCGCGCTACAAAGTAATGCAGAAATAGCCCATCATCTGCAACAATACTTAGGGGATGAGTCCGTAGAATTACCTAGTTCATTAAAGGGTATTCTTAACTTTACTGATTATAATTCCCTTCCTGCTAAAGTAGCAGCCGAAACTATAAGTAAAGCGGTGCAAACCTTAGCATTCAAGTATATTTCTGGTGAAACTGTCCCCCAAGTCATTAAAACCGTCGAACGTCTCCGAAAAGAGAAAATGGGTTTTACTATTGACTTGTTAGGAGAAGCAGTTATTACGGAAAGCGAGGCCAAAGCTTATCTTGATAGTTATCTCGACTTGATGGAAAAATTGGCTACAGAGTCAAAAAAATGGTCAAATGTAGCTCAAATAGACACAGCAGGTGATGAAAACTTATCTAAGGTTCAAGTTTCTGTTAAATTAACCGCTTTTTATTCCCAGTTTGATCCCATCGATCCCCAAGGAAGTAAAGAAAAAGTCTGTACACTTATTCGTATTCTACTGCGCCGGGCCCAAGAGTTAGGGGTTGCCATCCATTTTGATATGGAACAATATGTTTACAAGGATCTGACTCTATCTATCCTAAGAGAATTATTGTTAGAAGAGGAGTTTCGCAACCGTAGCGATATTGGTGTTACCTTACAAGCATATTTAAGAGACTCCAAACAAGACTTACACGATCTCATTTCTTGGGCCAAACAACGAGGTACTCCCATTACAATAAGATTGGTGAAAGGGGCGTACTGGGATCAAGAAACCATTAAATCTGAACAAAATCACTGGCCACAACCTGTATATAACCAAAAATCAGCTACAGATGTTAACTACGAAGAGATGACCCAATTATTATTGGAAAATCATCAATATTTGTACGCTGCTATTGGTTCCCATAACGTGCGATCGCAAGCAAGGGCGATCGCCATCGCTGAAACCTTAAAAGTCCCCTCTCGCGCTTTCGAGATGCAGGTATTATATGGAATGGGGGATCAGTTAGCCAAAGCGTTAGTTAAAACAGGGCATCGTGTGCGAGTTTATGCGCCCTACGGTAACTTGTTACCAGGTATGGCCTACTTAATCCGTCGTTTACTGGAAAATACCGCTAATAGTTCCTTCTTGCGCCAAAATTTAGAAGAAAGACCCATCGAAGACTTAATCGCCTCCCCAACGCTTTCGGGGAATACCGAACGCATAGCACAAAAAGAGAGTTTTGTCAATGTCCCTGATACAGATTACTCTCGGGAAGTCCTACGGGATAAAGCAGAGAAAGCTTTAGCTAAAGTCAAAGATAGTTTAGGTAAGACCTATTTACCCTTAATTAACGGGGAATATGTCCAAACAGATGTCATTGTCGAATCCGTGAACCCTTCCAAGTCTTCTGAAGTGGTGGGACAAATTGGTTTAATTTCTGTTTCTCAGGCAGAACAAGCTTTAAATGCTGCAAGAGAAGCCTTTAAAGACTGGAAGAAAACCCCTGCGACAGAAAGAGCGAGAATAATACGTAAAGCTGGCGATTTAATGGAAGAACGCCGTCATGAGTTATCCGCTTGGATCTGTGTAGAAGTCGGTAAAGTATTGCAGCAAGCAGACGCAGAAGTATCCGAGGCCATCGACTTTTGCCGTTATTATGCCGATGAAATGGAACGGTTAGACAAGGGTTATAACTACGATGTAGCAGGGGAAACCAACCGTTATCATTATCAACCCAGAGGCATCGCTTTAGTTATCTCTCCCTGGAACTTTCCCTTTGCTATTTCCACAGGCATGACAGTAGCAGCCTTAGTAACAGGAAATTGTACCTTATTGAAGCCAGCCGAAACTTCTACGGTTATCGCTGCTAAAATTGCCGAAATATTGGTAGATGCCGGTATTCCTAAAGGAGTATTTCAACTGGTTCCTGGTAAGGGTTCCAAAGTAGGGGCATATATGGTCAACCATCCTGACGTACATTTGATCGCCTTTACCGGGTCGAGGGAAGTAGGATGTCGCATCTATGCCGATGCTGCTATCTTACAACCAGGACAAAAACACCTAAAACGGGTTATTGCAGAGATGGGGGGCAAAAACGCTATTATTGTTGATGAAAGTTCCGATCTGGATCAAGCGGTAGCAGGGGCTGTATTTTCTGCCTTTGGATATAGCGGTCAAAAATGTTCCGCAGCCTCCCGTATCATTGTTTTAGACCCGGTTTATGATGCTTTCTTAGAAAGGTTTGTGGAGGCTACTAAGTCGTTGAATGTGGGGGCAACAGATCAACCCTCTACCCAAGTTGGGCCAGTGATCGACGCAACGGCACAAAAACGCATTCTAGAGTACATCGAAATAGCAAAACAAGAGTCAACCCTTGCCCTGCAAATGGAAGCCCCTGACAACGGTTTTTATGTGGGTCCCACCATTTTCGGGGATGTCTTACCCAACCATACTATTGCCCAAGAGGAGATATTTGGTCCAGTGGTGGCGGTGATGCGAGTTAAAAGCTTTGCCGAAGCGTTAGGAGTTGCCAATGGAACCGACTACGCTTTGACTGGGGGTTTATATTCCCGTAGTCCCGAACATATCGAACAGGCCCAGAAAGAGTTTGAAGTAGGTAACTTGTACATAAACCGAACTATTACCGGGGCGATCGTTTCCCGTCAACCTTTTGGTGGGTTCAAGTTGTCCGGTGTGGGTTCCAAAGCAGGAGGCCCCGACTATTTATTACAGTTCCTCGAACCTCGTCATATTAGCGAGAATATTCAGCGTCAAGGGTTTGCACCCATAGAAGGCAACGAGTAATGAAGTCAGAAGTCAGAAGTCAGAAGTCAGAAGTTAGGTTTTTGGCTACATAATAATCTGTAGGGTGGGCAATGCCCACCTTACTTATCTTATTTTTTAACATGATTACTTAGGGTTTGCTGAATAAAAGCAAAACCCTATTCTTTAAAAGGTTACACCCATATTCGCGATCGCAAAGAAGATCAGCTTTGTCGGCTACAAACCGCTATAATTGGTAAAAACACCTCCCAGTTGTTGGTCAAGAACAAATGTATCGAAAAGAGGAGCAACCTTTACCGCCCCCAGAAAAATTTGAATTACCTTTCGAGAGCAAATTGTCCCCCAATAATCGTTGGGTAATCATGGCAGAGTTGATACCTTGGGATGATTTTGAGGAAGAATATGCTAAACTTTTTTCAGCAGAAAAAGGTGCGCCAGCCAAACTATTTAGAATGGCATTAGGGACATTAATTATTAAGGAAAAATCAGGAACAAGTGATAGAGAAACTATAGAACAGATTAGAGAAAATCCTTATCTACAATACTTTATAGGTTTAAATTGTTATCAACAAGAGCCACCACTGGAACCTTCAATGCTAGTTCATTTTAGGAAAAGAATTGATGGAGAATTGATAAACAAAATCAATAAAAAAATAGTAAAAAGAGAAATAGACAAGAGTGATAAAGAAGTAAAAAAAAAGGATTGTCTCCAAGAAAAAGGAGAAAAAATAAAAAATAAAGGTAAACTAATTTTAGATGCGACTTGTGCGCCAGCAGACATCAAATACCCAACGGATTTAGGCATATTAAATCAAGCCAGAATTGAGACAGAAAGAATAATAGATAATCTTTATAAACTATTAAGAGTAAAATTGAGAAAAAAGCCGAGAACTTCTAGAAAAATTGCTAGAAAGGAATACTTAAAAGTAGCTAAAAAACGAAAAGTATCTTATCAAGAAAGAAGAAAAGCTATCGGGAAACAGTTAAAATACCTTAAGAAAAATTTAGGAAATATAGAAGACTTAATCCAAGCTGGGGCTTCCCTGGAAAATCTGAGTAAAAGACAGAAAAATTGTCTAGAGACTATCAAAAAAGTTTATGAACAACAACAGTCAATGTGGGAGAATAAGACCCAGAGTGTTCCTCAAAGAATTGTAAGTTTAACTCAACCGCATATTCGTCCAATAGTGAGGAGAAAAGCAGGAAAACCAATAGAGTTTGGAGCTAAACTCTCAGTAAGCTGTGTAGATAACTATGTGTTTCTAGACAAAATAAGTTTGGAAAACTTCAATGAATCTTGTCATTTAAAAGAACAAGTAGAAAAGTATAAAGAAACGTTTGGCTATTATCCCGAATCCGTCCATGTAGATAAAATTTATCGAACTAGGGAAAACAGAAATTGGTGTAAGGAAAGAGGGATAAGAATCAGTAGTCCGAAGTTAGGAAGACCTCCGAAAAATGTCAGTGAAGAAGAAAAGAAACAAGCCCACTCCGATGAATGCTTCCGTAATGCTATTGAGGGAAAGTTTGGACAAGCTAAACGAAGATTTAGCCTAAATCTCGTGATGACAAAACTCCCTGAAACCTCCATTACATCTATTGCTATTACATTTTCAGTTGTCAATCTTTGTAAACTTCTGAGGCAGTTTTTGTCGCTTTTTTTGTCCTTATTTACTAATAATAGAACAGGAGAACTCATCAAACCGCCTTTCATTAATTTTGATTATACTTTAAACAATTTTTATGTACTAAAACTTATTGATTTGTCAGAAAATTCTTGGTCAAAAGTGGCATAAATTTTGGAGGAACTTTTTCAGCAAACCCTACTTATATTGCAACAATTCACAAAGATGAAGATAGTGATTATGGCGTACAATTTTATGATTTTCCTGGTTGTATTAGTGCTGGAGAAAGTATTGAAGAAGTAAAAATAATGGCAAAAGAAGCTTTAATAGGTCATATTAATTTAATGGTAGAGGATGGTGATTTTATTCCTAAACCTAGCACCTCACGGGGTGACAAGCCCGTTAAAACCCTGATTGAAAGAGGGTTTCAGCCGTGGCGATCGCTCTATAAATTGTCAAAAACTAGAGGGCTTATTGAGAATAAACAATAATGATAATCATTCTTGCCGTGTGTGTGGGGGGGAGGACGGTGTAACCCTCCTCCCCCCCACAGGGTTGATGCTCAAAATCAACCCCTTGGGCAATATTAGTTTTTATTAAAAAATAAAAATTGGTTTATTTTGGATAGTTACATCTAAAATAAATCATCTTCCACTGGTTATTTTATGTTAAGATAAAATAGGGGAATCAAGCCGTCTTATCTATTATGGACATGGCTTGTAACCCTTTTTTATAATTGTTGAGTTTCTGGGGATTATTGCTCATCATAATTGAAATAAAATCAGAGCAAAATTCCCAAGCGTGAATCCAAAGAGAGCCATAAAGTCCTATCCAAAAATTACTATGTCTTCGGTCACATCTTGATTTTTCAGTTAGACGAGCAATATATTTTCCTTGATTGGTTTGTCGAAATGTTTTGCCTTTTAAAGAAGTAGCAGTGTAAGCGATCGCTATTAATAAAATCAAGGAATTTAGTCGTTTATTATTGGCTTTACTTCCCTCCCAATTATAACCCCCTGTCTTACAATCCTTGAACATAGCTTCAATACCTGCCCTGGCTCGATAGACTTTCAAGACCTCTGATAAACTGTCTAAGTTGGTAAGAATAAACCAAGGCTCTTTTTCCTGTTTGCCCTTGTATTTTCTTTTCCAATATGCTCCCACATTAAAGTTTCCAAACCCTTTATTTTTAGTGACTGAAACCCCAGTTAAAAACATCTTCATCCCAGGTTTCATTCCTAACTGCGAAAAAGTTTGATAATCTTCATCATCTTTTTTCTGGTTTGTACCTTGTTTCTGACGAAAAGCGAAGAATAACTTTTGTTTTTTACTTTTTTGTTTCAACCAATAAGCTAATTTAACACTGTGGAATTCTCGGTCTCCAAGAATGACTAACTCATAGTTTTTTAGAAGACAAAGAACAGGTTGAATTAATGCCTGTTGTTCAGATAATCTGCTGGCTCCTCTTTTCCCTAAAAGTGTCCAATAGATGGGTAAAGCCCGCTTTTTCCAGATAACAGCAACCATGAAAACATTTTTATCTTTCCATTGGGTTCGGTCAATTTTTATAATCAGACGAGAGCCAGTCTTAAATTCTTTACAAATAATAGCTTTAATCACAGGAAACCAGAATCTGGGAATGGCTAAAGCTGACAAAACTAGGAATCTCTGGATATGTTTACGACGACTTTGATAAAGGATTGGTAAAGGAAAACAAGCTGCTAACCGTTCTATTCTAACCTGTTTATGTACTGTCAGCAACCACAGTAAAATTCTAAAAGCCTCGAACTGTGTTTGTGTTAAATGTTTGGTAAAATGAGATTCATAAACTGCTAAAAAGCTCATGATTTAAGTTATAAAACGATTAAGGACAATCTGATTATTATTAGCATAAAATCGGATTGTTTTCTCTCTTTTAGGAGTTGACGCTCGCGCATCAAAACAGTTTGGGGGGGCAGGGCAATCGCATTTAATTTTTGAAAAGCTGACTGCATAAGAGGTTTCGCTATCGCCGTTCATTTGTACTGAAACTCTAAAATCTTTACTGGATCACGCATCTCAGATTTTAATGCGATTGCCTGTTGG
>NZ_AADV02000165.1 GCF_000167195.1 Crocosphaera watsonii WH 8501
AATTGAGTCGGAAATCGAAAATGTGTCCCGGCCCTAGGGATACACTTTCTTGCCCATCCATTGCAACACTTAATCCGTTTTTCAACCGATGGATTTTCTCTGTTAGGCTTGATCTTTGCCGGAAAAATTTCAAGACTGAATCCTGTCATTCATCGTACTAATTAATGATTCTTGTTCTAACAAAGTTTGCCTTTTGATGAGTTCACAGATATATTGACCTGCTTTTAAATTTTAAGGGATCATCAATTTGGCATTTAACCAGTAACGGACGAGATGTGGTGTAATGTCGCTTCGTTGTTAAAAAACGCCCCACACTACGGGGGGAAATCTTTTCGACAATTCCTCTTTTTATGGCTTCATCCGCCAACTCTGAAGGTGTCCAATGGCTCACTGGTCTGTCTGATTTTTCACATTCTTCACAAGCGATCGCTACAATCTGGACTACTTGTTCGACCGTAAAGGATTTTGTTGTTCCAGGTCTTGGGCGATCGCTTAAAATTCCTTTGATCAAGACCATTAATGCTTTCTCCGTTACCTGTTGTTCTTCGGCTGCACTCAGTTTTTCTCTCTCCTCAAACCATCGCGATCGCCACTGACGCACTTGTACTCGGTCTAATTCTAATCTTCGACTAATCGAACTATTGCTCTCTCCTGATGCTGCGGCTAAGATTAGCTTGGCTCGTCTAACAAGGCGATAGGGGTTTGTTGTCCCTCTCACTATTTGTTGGAGTACTGTTTTCTGTAGGTTGGAGAGGTTAATTGGCAATGCTTTTATCATGGACATCAACTTCGAGATTCTTCCGTTAGTTTCATTGAAACACATTGTCGTGGCTAGTCACGAAAGTTTCTGTAAAAATCTGGTGGATTACTTTCGCCAAGCTGCACTACTTTGGGAAATTTGATAAAAAAGAGGGGAATTTCTCGAGTTGAAATTTCCCCACTATCTTGAATTAAGCATTTATGAAAAATAGCTTAAGATTCCGTTTCCTCACGGGTTTGGATGAATAAAATGAGTAGGAATACGGTGGGAACAAGAACAAACAGAATAGTCGCAATAAAACCAAGATCGTTAACTTCCATGATTAATTAGCCTCTATGTTATCAATTGAAAACAACAACTTTTAGAATATCATCTCTAAGGTCAATGACTGCAATTAGTCCTATGCCTTATTTCGGCTTAGTAACCACTGCTATCGGGCCATTGACTAGGGTTTGGCAAGCAAGACGGTGATTATCAGGCTTTTTCTTGAGGACTCGTTGTTCAAAATCGGTACGGGGGGAAACATTTCCCATCCCTTCCACGATTTCCACCAGACAGGTTCCACATTGCCCATAACCACCGCAGTTCATAAGTTTACCCTTGAAGGTATAAATATCAACTTTATTTTGTAGAGCTTTTTCCCGTAGGTTAGCCCCTTGTGCTGAGACAACCTCTTTATCCTCTTTAACAAATTTAATAGTCATCTGCCTCCTTGCATTACGCCGATCTATATAAAACAATTATTACCTATAATGTTAAGAAACTATAAGTAATTTGTTCACCAGATTCAAAACTTAAGATTACAGATCACAGAGAAAATTAATCAAAGGTGGATTTACCTGATTTCAAAGAGACGGTTATCAGGGAAGTTACTCACGGATCTTTGTAGAGCATTGAGAGACTGATTATATTGAATGATAGCTTGTAGGAAATTGCCCCGTGCTTGGGACAAATCTCGTTGGGCGTTAATAACATCAGTTTGTGTGCCTACACCAGCCTGGAAACGTAATCTAGCCAATCTGAGGGCTTCTTCACGGGTCTCCACATTTTGGCGTGTACTGCCAATATTTTCTCGGTTAGCCACCAAACTAAAATAAGCTTCTTCTACCTCAAAGCGAATTTCGTTGCGCAGATCAGCAAATCGAATATTGGCCTGATCGATACGGCGTTCTGCGGCCCTAGCACCAGCAAACGCCCTACCCCCATCGAATAATCGCCAAGTTAAACGAGTTTCAAAGCGATAATTCTCCAAAGCCCCTAAACTGTCATCAAAGTCATCGTCAAACCCATAATTTGCCAGAAAATCTAAGCGTGGGATGACCCCTGCGATGGCAATACGACGATCCTGTTCCCCGATCTCCCGTTGCACTAGCTCTTGTTCTAGCTCAGAACGGTTTTTGTAGGCTTGGACAATGGTTTCTTCAAGAGAGAGGTCCCAGACCCCAGATTCTGTGATTTCGTCTGCTGCCACCAACTGAACGTGCTGCCCCAGACTAAGGGTTTCTGCTAATCTCCGTCTTGCCGTTCGTTGATCGGCGATCGCCCGTGTTAACTGTTCATTAGCTGCGGCCAAGTCCCCTTCAGCCGTTAAAACATCGAATCTCGTCCCTAAACCGGCTCGCTCTAATAACTGGGCATCCCGTAGGGTTTGGGAAGCATTTTCCACATCCGCCTGGGTGATCGCTACTTGAGCATCGGCATTTTGTAGAAGGTAATAGTTATCTGTGGCCTCAAAGCGCACTTGTTCAGCAATTCTTTCTAATTCCAATTGGCGATCGCGAATTTCCCGTTCTGTTCTCATAATACGACCGTCTCGTTCTCCACCAGTATAAATGTCGTAGCGAAGGGCAACACTAAAAATACCTGTAGCCTCCCGTGATTTAGCCACAGTATCCTGACCTGTAGCAAATTCAGCCGTCTGACGTTCAATAAATTCGCGGTTCAGTCTAGAGTCGATATCTAGGGTAGGATACAAGGCTGCTCGTTCTTCTACTAAGCGGGCTTTTACCTCATCGACAGCAATACGAGATTCTTCTATTTGCCGATTATTTTGTAAGGCCAGGGCAATCACTTCATTGAGAGTTAGGGGTTGATTAATATTTGTTTCTACGTCTTCTGGTCTAGTGGGACGTAATAGAGGATTACCGTTAGGATTCAGGTTATTGGGGGGTAATTTTTCAAGAACCGTTTCTGAGAATTGTTCGGACTCCTCCAGAGTGGAAGGGCTTGCTGACTGGGATAACATATCTGGAGGGGAGTTTTTCCCTTGCTTGTCAGCAGTTGAAGTATTTTTTGGGTTCTGAGAGGGGACAGAGGACTCTTGCATCTGCCTAATCTCAGTAACACGGGGTTGAGATAGTTCCGAGTCTAAGCTTAATTTTTCAGCCTCTGATTCTCCTTCTAGAGAAGACACCGTTTGCGCTGTTAGTCCTGTATTCCAGGATAATACTGCTAACAGACTTACACTCACACACACACAATAACGTAGAACAAACATAATATTTATCAAAAATTTTGGTTAACGAAAATGTCAAAATAAATCCTCACCTAAAAATCCTATCAAAAACATCCACATTTTGGGTGGCCTGGAATTTTGACCAGAAAATAAACCACTGACTTGAAGAGGGAGGAAGTTTAGTCTCCCGTAGGACTGGATATAGAAGGGCGCGGTTTTAGTTTGGGTTGATCTTCCTCAATATCACTCGTTGGTTGATGAACTTCTGTTTCTGTGGTTATGATTGAGGTGGAACTCTCTTGAGATAGTGATTCCTCTATTTCTGGGGCATTGTGGTTAGTAACAACTTCTACTGCTTGGCTCGTAATGGTTGAAGAATCAGTTGGGGCTGTAGATTCTTGGGTTTGTTCGTCTTCAACTGTTGTGCTTTCTTCTTGGATAACTGTCTGGGTTTCAGTGGATTCTTTTTCAGTGTTATCTTCTCCAATATTTTCATCTATATTTCCCTTGCCATTAAGATCCCAGGAAATATTCTTTTGAATTAAAAAGCTTATTTTATCTTCTTCTTCGGAGGTTAACTCTCCAGGTTGTCCGGTTAACTCCTTATAAATTTTGATATATTCAGCCGCAGAGCCATACCAACTAAAATCTTGGGTCATACATCGTTGTTGCAGTTTCATCCAATCGTCTTTAAAGCGAAATCCTTCCCAAGCACGAATCATGCAGAATAATAACTCCAAGGGATCATAATGATCAAAACAATAACCGGTTCCTTCTTCGTTCATGGGATCATAAAAACTCACTGTATCTTTCAATCCCCCCGTGCTTCGAACGATAGGAACACAACCATAACGCATGGCAAACAGTTGACTGATGCCACAGGGTTCAAAACGCGAAGGCATCAAAAAGACATCTGCTCCGGCAAAAATACGGCGGGATAAGACATCGTTATAAAGAATTTGTACCGATACACGGCCGGGATAACGAGCCGCTAATTGCCATAACTGATTCTCATAATAATGATCCCCACTGCCCAAAACCACCAATTGGGCATCGGTATGAACCAGAAAACGGTCTAACATTTGAAGAACTAAATCAAGCCCTTTTTGTTCTACTAAACGAGTCACCATACCCATCAAAAAGGCACCTTCCTCAATCTCTAGTCCAGTTTCTTGCTGAAGACCAATTTTATTGGCCTTACGGTCTTCTAGGGTATAAGGAGTAAAGGTTTGATGGATAAATTGATCCTCAGCAGGATTGTACAATTCCATGTCAATGCCGTTGAGAATTCCTACTAAGTTATGGTTAAAGTTAGACAATAAGCCATCGAGTCTTTCTCCATAAGCTGGAGTTTGGATTTGTTCGGCGTAGGTTGGAGAAACGGTGGTGATCCGACCTGCAAATTTTATTCCTGCCACCAGAGAATTATCTCCATCCATATACCCAGGACACCAAGTATTATGTTCCAGAAAACCACGGCCAGGCCCTTGATAAGCTAAATTGTGGATGGTGAAAACAGTGGTAATATCTGGTGTTTGGTGCATCCACACAGGAATCATACCTGTATGCCAGTCATGACAATGGATTATGTCCGGTTTCCAGCAATTCCAAGCGAATTCTGCTGCTGCATTAGAAAAGAAGGTAAACCGCCAATATTCATCATCCCCATAAATACGGCGTGGAGCAAAGCTATGGTGTTTCAGTAAGTAAAGGGGAACATTACTCTTGGGAAGGGTGGTTTGATACACCGAAAAATCCTGGGACATGGCATGGGAATGCCAGATTGGTTCTGAGGGGACTTCTATTTTATCGTCGAGAAATCCGTAATAAGGCATGATAATGCGGACATCATAGCCTAATTGATGTAAAACTTTTGGTAAGGCTCCAAGTACGTCCCCCATTCCCCCAGCTTTGGCCAACGGAGCTACTTCTGCCCCTACAAATAAAATTCGCATCTCAATACCCTCGCTTCCCTTGCTTGCCACCTTTTGATTTTGACATACTCTACCGTATATTGATTTTTTTTTTGCTGTAGTACAATAAAACCTTATATAACATATTTTTGTACTATGAAGACTTTGACTATAACAGAAGCATCTAGCTTACTTGAAATAAGTCGTCAACGGATACTGCAATTAATTCATGCTAAACGAGTCAAAGGGGCGTATAAAACCCAAAAAGGCTGGAAAATTCCTCTTTATGGCAAAACAAGAATGCCTAGAATTATTCGTGGCAAGCGAGGGAGAAAAGACCAATGGTTGGTTAAGCGTCGAATAAAACCTACGGTCATTCACGTCAATAAAGGTTTAATCGGGAGTAATAATAACCGAGATGAGAAAGATCCTGTCATTATCGTCAGAAAAGGCTCGAAAACAACCTATTGCTCTGAAGTTTCTTTCAATGGACAGTGTAAAATTGTTTATCGTCCGGATAATCAAACCCTCTACGCTGGGGCAAAAGTTTGGATAGAGGTCAATCCGGATACTAAAATCTCCTTGAAATCTGAGACTATAATACTGAAAAAGGAAGTTAATTAAAGAATAGTCCTGTTTTAGTAGCCAAAATTGATGAATCGAAAAACTCGTGGAGCGATCGCCGCCGGACATCCCAAAACAGCAGAGGCAGGTCAGATCATCTTGGAATTAGGGGGTAATGCTTTTGATGCAGCGATCGCTGCCATGTTAGCCTCTTTTGTGGTGGAGTCCACTTTAACTTCTGCGGGGGGGGGTGGATTTTTATTGGCACATACACAAGACCAAGAAAGTATTTTATTTGATTTCTTTTGTCAAACCCCTCAACTAAAAAAATCCCTCTCTGAAATCGAATTTTATCCCGTTGATATTAACTTTGGGGGAGCAACCCAAGTATTTCATATTGGTCGGGGTTCTGTTGCCGTTCCGGGTAGTTTGATGGGCTTGTTTACAGTGCATCAGGAACTAGGTCAATTACCCTTTTCTGTGTTGGTAGAACCAGCCATTAACTATGCTAGAAATGGTTACCAAGTCAACGATTATAACCGAGTTACGTTTGAAGTCTTAGAACCTATTTTAAGGGCTTCCCATGAGTCAAGAAAAATCTATTTATCAAATAATGAGTTATTTAATATCGGAGATATAGCTTATATCAAAGACTTTGCTAATATCTTAGAAGAATTTGCTAAAAAAGGAATCCAAGAGTTTTATCAAGGAGATATTGGTCAGCAAATTTTGCAAGATATGAAAGAGGGTGGCTATTTAACTCAAGAAGATTTAGACAATTATCGTGTTATTAAAAGAAAACCTCTTAATTTTAATTATAGAGGCTATCAACTATTAACCAATCCTCCCCCTAGTTCCGGCGGAATATTGATTAATTATGCTCTAAAAATTCTAGAGAATATTAATCTTAAATCTTACCAATTTGGAAGCCAAGATTATCTACAACTATTGGCATTGGTGATGAATTTAACTAATGATTCTAGAGAAATAAATTATGACAATTATCTTTACCAAGATGATATTATTAGTCAATTTTTAAGCAAGAAAAATATTAGTGATGGTCAAAACAAATTACAACAAACCATTAATAAATGGGGCAGTACCACTCATATTAGTGTCATGGATGAATATGGTAATGCGGCTAGTGTAACCAACTCTAATGGAGAAGGTTCCTCTTATGTTATTCCTAATACGGGAATTATGCTCAATAATATGTTAGGAGAAGCAGATTTGAACCCGTTAGGGTTTCATTGTTGGCCTAATAATTGCCGTATTTCTTCCATGATGTCTCCTACTATAATTCTCCAAGAAGGAAAACCAAAAATCGTCTTAGGTTCAGGGGGTTCAAATCGCATTAGGACAGTTCTTTTACAAGTCATTTTCAACTTATTAGATTTTAATTTTTCCCTAGAAGAAGCCATTAATAAACCGAGAGTTCATTGGGAAAATAATCTGTTTAATCTAGAACCTACAAAACAGTTAGAAACCATTGAAAATTTACGACTGCCTCCAGACACTGAGATTATCCTTTGGCAAGAACTAAATATGTTTTTTGGTGGGGTTCATGCTGTCAGACTTAAGGAAGATAATTCTTTAGAAGCTATAGGAGATCCCAGACGCTCAGGGGTCGGTATTATTTGTTAACTATTTGTTGTTACATTTTGTTATAATAGAAATCATTAAACTCTTTTTAAACTATAAATTAGCCAATGGTAACGATTAATAATAATAAAACAACGATTACTCCAGAAAAAACTTCAATTATAGGGGGAAGCGATCCTGACTATTTTGACTGGCAAGAGGTTTGGTATCCCGTTCATTATGTTGAAGATTTAGATAAAACAAGACCCACAGCTTTCACCTTATTAGAGAAGAATATTGTTATTTGGTGGGAGGAAAAAAATAATCAATGGTCTGTGTTTGAAGATCAATGTCCCCACCGTTTAGCTCCCTTATCTGAAGGTAGAATTAATGAATCAGGTTGTTTAGAATGTCCTTATCATGGATGGGCATTTTCAGGGCAGGGAAACTGTGAAATAATTCCCCAACAACACCCAACAGGAAAGGCCGAAAAGTCCCTCCGAGCATCGGTTAAAACCTTGCCAACTCAAGTCAGACAAGGCTTACTATTTGTCTATGCTGGAAAACCGGAAAATGCGGAAATAACCCCCATTCCCCTCGTAGACGTTTTAGAAGAAGACTCCGATGAATGGGTCTGTTTAAATACCTTTCGGGACTTACCTTATGACGCTTTAACCCTGATGGAAAATGTCTTAGATTCTAGCCATATTCCCTATACCCATCATAAAAGTGTGGGCAACCGTGCCAATGTTTCCCCCGTGGAATTAGAAGTTATTGAATCAGGAAAATGGGGGTTTAAAGGGGTGTGGGAAGAGGGACCAAGAAAAGGTACTTTGGGAAGACAAGAAACCAATTTTGTTGCCCCTGCAATGATGTACCATGATCTCACTTCTAAGCAATTCGGTAGAACCTTAACGGTAGTTTATGCTACTCCCATCGGTAAAGGAAAATGTCGTTTATTTGCTCGTTTTCCCTTCAAGTTTTCTTCCAAAATACCAAAATTTTTTATTAAGTTAACTCCCCGTTGGTATTCTCATATTGGACAAAATGGAGTATTAGAAGATGATC
This sequence comes from Crocosphaera watsonii WH 8501, assembly GCF_000167195.1. Taxonomy (GTDB): domain Bacteria; phylum Cyanobacteriota; class Cyanobacteriia; order Cyanobacteriales; family Microcystaceae; genus Crocosphaera; species Crocosphaera watsonii. The sequence continues at coordinate 8,342 of NZ_AADV02000165.1, forward strand.
AAATTTTTCTACATCATCAAGAACGATATCTAGAACAAAAAGGAGGTAGTTCTAAGTTTGCAAAAGCTTTTTATTTACCGACAAAAGCAGATTTATTTGTTTTTCAATTACACATTTGGATTAGTCAATATCAAGCACAGTTATTTCCAGAACAATCCCTAAGTCCTGCCCTTTCCTCAGAAACATTACTAGATCGCTACCATTCCCACACCAAACATTGTAGTAGTTGTCGCACAGCACTCAAGAACTTACAACGCCTAAAAATAGGTGTAGCGATCGCCACTTCTATTATTTGGTCAGCCATTGTTAGCTTACTATTAATATTTGACCATCCTCCTATCTGGAGCATGATCTTATTAACGATAACTGTTCCCTTGGGCGTAATTAGTTGGTTTGCTTTGGGTGGTTTAGAAAAAAGATTCTATCAAGGTCGAGAAATTCCTCCCAGAAACTTGCCAAATAGTTAGTAATATTTGTAGGGACATAATATTATTATCAGTTAACAATTTGGCCTGAGAGCAATATCACTTAAGTATAGAGATCCTGATCATTGGACTTTGGATAAAAAACAATTGTTAGCGTAAATTTTACGCTAAACATATCTCCAGAGCTAAAATAGAGAATTAAGGTGATTTTAAAAACTCTCTTTCCATCTTTTTAGGGGATTTTAAATATTAAATAGCTTCATTCAGTTTCGGTTCCAATATAGATATCTAAGTAGCTTTCAGTTAGAGATTGAATGACTCGTTCTAATTCATCAATGAGATTTCTTCTAGTGAGTTTTTCTACAGCATCAATATGAGCAGAACTTCCGGCTCGTCCTAAATATTTATATTTGGTTTTTTTCTCATTATTAGTGGCCATAGGAAAAATTGATTCAGCAGCCTGTAGTTTATAATACCAGTAGATTGTTCCCTTTCCATTAACCTGATAACGAATAATATGACAATTAGCTGGTGCTACTTCCCCTTCCCGTTCAATTTTCTTTATTTTCTGTTTAAGAGAGCGAATTAGACTCTTAATTTGTTTGGCTCTCAGGTGGACATCTTGACTGGTCTTAAGTTCGGAATGTGATGACATTAGCCTTAACTGGTACAAACAACCTCTTTTGACGTTAGCGTATATATTCCGATATTTATTACGTAATAAATTTCAAAATGACCAAAATGAACGGCTACGTCTGTCAGAATTCTGGTGTGGAGGCTAACCTCTCCAAGACTAAAGTTGAAAGAACTATTATGATACTCATGCCTTTCATAAACAAAGTCATCATCGGAATGCTCCATCTTTTTAACAATTACCGTTATAAGG
>NZ_AADV02000164.1 GCF_000167195.1 Crocosphaera watsonii WH 8501
ACGGGTTTTGTTCAAACACATTGGGATTTCCCGGGGGGCCGGAAGTTACTTTTAACCCACTTTTGGGTTCCAGGGTTTTAAAATTTTCTTGAAACCCATTTGGGGCTTTTGGCAAGGGTTCCCTTGGAAATGGGAATGCCCAAAGACATACTCTATAAAAGGTTCCTGGTTTACGCCATGTAAGATTACCCCCATAGCCAAGCCAGCCCACGATGCTACTTAATCGCGCCCCATAACTGAATCCTTCTTTAACTCCCAATGGAACAGGACTGTAATCTGACCATCCACAACTAGGACATTTATAGAATCCGCGACGATATTCCCTGATTTCTATGGGTTGGTCTACTACTTCAGCCACTTGCTGGACTTTTTCGGGAACTACTTCATCTCGTTCCACTGAACCCCCACAAACAGGACAGTTTTCTAGTTCTAAAGGGACTATCTTATCGGGCTGACCAAAACCATTACGGGTCTTCCCTAGGTGGTCATATTTTGGTCCGCGTTTAAATCCTTTTTTGCGTTTCTTTTTGTCAGAAGGCTTTTTTAGTGGGTCTGATGATGGGGGGACTGAACTGTTTTTTGAGTTACGGTTTTTTAGCTTATCTCTCTCTTCTTTCAATTTTTCAATTTCTTGCTGTTGTGTAGAGATTTGTTGTTGTTGCTGGTCAATCAGTCTTTGTTGAAGAGATAACTGTTGTTGTGCCTTGACTAGCCACTCAATCATGAAGACATTGTTCGCCAACTGTTCATCGGCGATAGCTCTAACTAGCTTTGAATCAATGGTAGCATTTGTGGTCATAACCCCCACTATACATAAAAATCCCCGATTTTACCTTTATGTTGTCAAGACAGATTCTTTATTGCGGTGAGCAATTACGTTCCAAGACAGGTAACTTGAATAACATTCCTGCAATAAACCAATAATAAACAGCAACGGGATCGACAGCTAGAGGGTAATAATAAGGATTGTAACTAATAAAGAGGATAAAAGCCCATAAGCATAATCCTAATCCACGCAAAGCAGGAGTTTTGAGTGAACGATAGGCTTTAAAAGTTAGAATCGTTAGGGTTGTGACAAGGCTTAAAAATACTAAATATCCTAAAATTCCGATTTCATAGATAATTTGAGCAGGAAAAGTTTCCACCAATGTAATAGAACCTAAACGATGAGCAGCACTTGCTGTTTTCCCTAGTCCGTTGCCCAATAAAGTAATGTAATTACTGGTTATCCAGCGTATTTGCTTAACGATAAATTCTTGAGGGGGTGAGTATTGCCAACGTTGAATAAAGTTAGCGATCCTTTCATCAACTAAACCGATCTGTGTACTAATTATTATACTTACAATAAAGAGAATTACTAACTTAACTAATAAATTTTTATCTCTTTTCTGGGTTATCAGTAAGAGGACTAAATAAATAATAGGTACTAATAATAAGGCTGTTCTTTGTCCTGAAATTAAAGTGGCAACTAAGACAGCTATTATAGTCACAAAACCTAGACCTTTCCAGAGGCGAGAAGGTTCGCTGAAACTAACACCATAACTAATGAAGCTACTGGCAATCAAAAACCAAGCCCATTGCCAAGGTGCCACAAATGTTCCTGGTAATCTAATTAAGTTTTTTCCGGGGTTAAATAATAAAGAACCTCCTACAAAACATTGAGCGCGTAAACTAGCAGAAGTATTGGAAGGTTCAGGCAAATCAGTGCTTCCTGGACAAATACCATGAACTAAAAACAAGTATTGAATGAGACATAAGCTACAAGCAATAAGGATGAGAAGTAGTAAAAAACGGTTAAATAATAATAGATTTTTTTGATTATTCAAACAATAGTAAGCACAAAGAATTAAGGGAATATAACCCAACCATACTTTTAAGCCTACAAGCCCCATTAAAGTAATTTTATCTTTGGCATTGGTAGCATCTGCCGGAATATTGACGAAAAAGAAAGTCAGCAAACAAGTGAAGACAAATAAAGCAATTACAATCATTAATGACCGTAATTTTAATGAATTCTTTTTCCATACTTTATAATGAATTAAAATCCCTATTAAAGCAGGTAAATAAAAAGCATCTTTCGCTAGATGAAACAAAGAATAGGAACCTGTAAAACGAATCCCTCTACCAAAAGCTTGAAAAACACCTGCTACCCCATAAGTAATGGTTCCACCTAAGGGTAAGTAAATCAAAAAAGTTAATAAACCCCATCGAGGAAAGAGGTAAGACAACACAGTACAGGGGAGTAATAAAGAGCAGAGAATGGCTACCTGGGGACTTGCTATTAATAAACAAAGAGACCCAAGAAAAACCGTAGTAAATAAGACAGTGACTGTCAGAATTATCTGTTTTTCAGATTTCATGTTTTTAGCTATTTGATGACACTCAAGTAATTAGTAGATTATTGTTAAATTCCTTGACCTTTTTCGTTAAATTCTACTACGGTTTTTTCTGAGAATTCATGAGTAGTCATAGCCTTTAAAATGTCTAAGGGAATGGTTAAATGATGCGCCCCTGCCTGTAGAGCATCCGCAGCTTCTTGGGGTGATTTTAAACTAGCTGCTAAAATTTCAGTCTTACTCCCTTCTAACACTTTAGCCATCTGTTTAACTAAGGCCAAACCGTCTCCTAGTAATCTGGTTGCACGGTTAACATAAGCAATGGCATATTTAGCTCCTGCTTCTTTGGCAATGGCTGCTTGTGCGCCACTATAAATGGCGGTAACAGCGCAAGGTATCTGGGGAGATAATGTGGCTGTCACCTGAAAACCTATAGTTGTGGCAGGAATTTTTAAGACTGTTTTTTCCCCAATTAGTTGATGTGCTTTTTTCCCTTCGGCTATCATTTTTTCAGCTTCGGTTGCTGTTAGTTGATAGTAGAGTTCACCGGGACTTAGATTAGCTAACTGTTGTAAGGTTTCTCCTGGGGATAAGTCACTTTTTCCTAGTAAGGTTGGGTTGGTGGTGATACCTTTTACCCATCCGTATTGTCTGGCTATTTTTGCGTCACTAATGATGGCAGAGTCAAGATAAATCATGATGCTGGAAAAGGAATATCCCTTATAGTAAATTTTTCACATAGACTATATTGTAGCTTCATCTGTTTCATAATCACAAAATTCAATAGTAATGATGATACTTTTGGGATAAATCAAGCATCACTAATTTTTTATTGAAATCTTGAGGTTGTTGATAAGGAATGATATTAACAGTCATGGCTCATAATTCCATTATTTCACGTCTCTAATAAACATAAGTATAAACAGGTTGCTAATATAAAGGAATGGTAAAGCTACGGATTTATTCTCAGTTTTTTAGACCTTTTCTTTAATATAGAGCCAATTTTAACTTAAGTCTAATTACGTAATAACTGCATGAAACCCTATCAAAGTATTCCCATTCAAGATTGTGGTGAAGCCCTGATTTCCATTCCTTTAGAACGCTTTTCCGTAGAAAAACCTCACCCTTACCAAAAGTTAGGAGCTTCTTATGGGCAGAAATCTCCCTACTATTTACGATCCCGAGTTATAGAAACACTGATAGAAGCGCAAAGAAATTTACAACAACAGTATCTCGGATGGAAAATTCACATTTTTGATGCTTATCGTCCCGTTGCTGTACAAAGATTCATGGTAGATTATACCTTTACATTTCTACTACAAGAAAAGGGACTAAACTTAGAACAATTATCTCCTGAGCAACAAGAAAATCTTTGGCAACAAGTTTATCAAATTTGGGCAGTACCCAGTGATGATTTAGGAACACCACCTCCCCATAGTACCGGAGCAGCCGTTGATATTACCTTGATGGATGATCAAGGTCAACTATTAGATATGGGGGGAGAGATTGATGAATTATCCCAGCGATCGCACCCCGATTATTATGCTAACCAGATAGATAGCAAGGGAAAAATTTACCATCAAAGACGAGAACTCCTCAACCACATCATGACTCAAGTTGGGTTTCTACGGCATCCTGGGGAGTGGTGGCACTTTTCTTTAGGGGATCAAATGTGGGCCTGGCAAAGTCAAAGGGCGATGGCCTATTATGGCAGGGTGATTAATGGATAATGGACAATGGACAATGGACAGTTAAAAATCTTTTATTTCCAAGAGAAAAAACAAAAATATAATCCTCTTGTCTGTAGGAAAAAACCAATTATCCATTGTTAATTGTTAACTGTTAATTGTTAATTATTTTGTGGGAAAAGAACCAGGTGACACTTTTAAAGTGACAGGTTTACTTTCACGCATAACCTCAACGGCTAAAGTTTCCCCAATGGTGCTAAGTTCTACTTGTTCTTGCACTTCAACTGCTTTACTAACTGGTTGCCCCCCAACTTTAAGAATAATATCTCCTTGCTCAAACCCTCCTTTTTGTGCCGGGGAACCATCAACAACTCGCACCACCAAAACTCCTTCATTTTCAGTGACTTTAAACGGTAATTGTTTCTCTTGATTGAGTTCTTTGCGTAATTCTGGGTTGAGAGTGATCATGTGGATACCCAGATAAGGATGGTCTGCTTTCCCGTCGATTAATAACTGGTTAGCCACCCTTTGTGCTGTTTCAATGGGAATGGCAAAGCCTAATCCTTGAGCGTCGGCCCGAATAGCTGTATTTATACCGACGACTTGACCTTGAGCATTGAGCAAAGGCCCCCCAGAGTTTCCTGGGTTGATAGCTGCATCGGTTTGAATGAACCTAACTCGTTTATCTGGTACTCCTACCTCTGAACTAGATCGGCTTAAAGCACTAATAATCCCTACTGTGACTGTATTATCCAGTCCTAGAGGGTTCCCAATAGCGATTGCCCATTCTCCGGGGTTGAGTTGTTCGGCGTTGCCTATGTCCACTGTGGGTAAGTTTTCGGCCTCAATTTTCACCACCGCTACATCTGTCATGGAATCGGTTCCCAAGACTTTTCCTTTATATACTTGACCATCGTTGAGGGTAACTTTGACTTCTTTGGTGCCATCTACCACATGAGCATTGGTTAATAACTTGCCATCGGGGGTTAAAATAAATCCTGACCCCGTTCCTCGTTCGATCTGTTCTCTGGGAATGGGACTCTCGTCATCAAAGAAACGACGAAAGAAGGGATGTTCAAAGTTTTCTCCCATTTGTCCAGAAACCTCTCTGGTTGCGTCGATACGAACTACGGCTGGACCGACTTTTTGTGCTACTTTAGCAATAAAGTTTGAATTTGTTTGTGGGGAAGATTTGGCAGGGAAAGGAAAAGGTTTGAGGTTGGAGGGAACCACTGTTGGGGTTTCACTGGTCAATTCTTGAGGGGTTTGCATCAGATAGCGGCTTCCCCAAAGTCCTAGACCGCCACCTAAGATTAATAGTCCAACAGAGACAAATAACTGTTTAATACGCATAATATTTTTATTTTTCCATAGTCACAGGGTTCCCTACCTAAAATTATGACAAAGTTTTCTCAAAAATAGTCAACCTCTCTATGTTTATTTTAGCTTTCCTGGAGAATGACCCCCTATTTATTATGATTTATCTTTCTCCCTCTCAACTCCAACAAATTGAAACCCATGCTCAAACAAGTTATCCCGAAGAATGCTGTGGTTTGTTACTGGGAACCATTGAAGGAGATCATCCACGGGTGATAGAAGTTCGAGAAACCGAGAATGCCTGGACTCCTAACATAATGGAAGGTTTTGAGAATGCAGTGAGTTCTGAGCATCAACCTTTAAGTAGAAAAAATCGTTTTAGTATTGATCCTTATGTTTTATTACAAGTCCAAAAAGAAATACGCGATCGCAACTTAAATATTATTGGCATTTACCATTCTCATCCCGATCATCCCGCCATTCCATCGGCTTTTGATCGTGAAATTGCTTGGCCTGACTATTCCTATATTATTGCTTCTTTAAGGAAGGGTAAAGTGACTGAGATAAAAAGCTGGAAACTACAAGATAATCAACAGTTTGCACCAGAAAATATCATAATAGTTGCATAATTTTTTTTTTTTCTACAATGAGCAATGACTATTCTTTTGGGTAATAAAGTTATGAAAAAAGTTTTAACATCCTTAGCTATTTTTGCGGGAACAACTACATCATTATTGGGGTCTACAAATGCTGCTTTTGCTGCTGTCTTTAATTGGTCTTACACCACAGGAGGTGGAGACGTTTACACTGGAATGTTAGAGGGAGAAGTTCAAGGAGATGAGAATACGATCAATGTAACATCTGTTTTTATGAGTCAGTTAGATGGAGTTGATCTTCCTGAAACCCCTACTGTTAGTGATGAGTTTGGTAATACAAGTAACCCGACAATTGTTACATTGGATGGGACATTTATGAACTTCGGTACTTGTGATGATACCTCAGTTATTTGTGGCACCAATGGTATTTTTATATCTACTACCAACAATTTTTTTAGTACAACGGCTAATTTTGGAGATGATTTTGAGACCTTTAATCCTGATAATTGGAATATAGCTGAAAAACCACTGATACCTGAACCTTCTTTAACCTTAGCATTGGTTGGATTAGGACTTTCCGGTTTAGCAAAAACTTTTCTTAAAAAAGCTTAGAGTACACTTTTTAGATCAAATTAAGCTCATCAAGCTAATTTAAAATTAATTAATTTAGAAAATAATCAACTACTGCTGAAGGATCTAAACTCCGTTTAACAGCCCTTCGGGCGAGGCAGAAGGCAGGGGGCAGGAGGCAGGAGGGAAGATTTTTAGTTAAAGTAAAGCCTTTGTGCCTCGCCCAATCGGGTTTAAGTCCCCCACCAAAATCTTCGATTTGGTGGTCTCCGGTTAGATGTGGGTTAAAATCCCCATCTATACCGGCCTCCTGCTGAGTGCCTTTCAACTCCTGCCTCCTTTTAATGGGGTTTATTTTTTTGCTAAAAAAGTATTTTCTTCTCGATTACTATATCAATAATAGTGCTAATTAAATCTCTATGTAAAAATAGGATTCTCCTCTACAATAAGGCAGGAGCCTCGGTCAATTTCTTTCTCTTCATCGACTAAAATAGCAAAAACCAACGGCATTTCAAACCCTTTAACCCTTACCAAAAACGTACAAATAACTGTCTTGCCCACCCTCAAACAAACCATCTGAGAATTATCTTTACGGCTCATCAATATTAACGGTGCATCCACCATCATTTCAGCTTTTTTCAGGCACTCTTTAGCCGTCCAAATACGGGTAGCAGAGACATTGAGAGATTCTCCCTTATCAGCAGTAATCATGTCTGCTAAGGCTAAATAATGGGTCCCTAAGAGATCGTGCCAAACCGTTCTAGAACGCTCTGTAACAGGTTCTATATCACAGCCGCTTCCCCCCTTACTACTAGGGTCAATGCACCCGTATGGGAGACGCAAACCTTCTCTGAGGTGATTTCTGGCTTACCGTCTGTTCGTCGGGTGACGATATGGTGTGACAATTTTTGTAGGGTGCGATCGCTTCTTACGCGGCGTTCTACGGTGGCATCTTCATCGATAATTACAGTTAGATTAGCATTGGGGACAACTTTCTTCAGATTACGCTCTAAATAGGGGGGTAATAGGTTAGAAATCCAAGGATCATCGGCATTTTTATGTTTAATAATTTGCAGTTCTAACCCTTGCCAAATTTCTAAGATATTCCCTTCACCCGAATTTCTCACAAAATCTGCGATCGCCAAACACAGAAGCCTTACAGGAAGTGGGTTTGAACAGAGCGATCGCAGATTTCCCCAACCAACAGTCTGTTGTCAGATTTTAAGTTAAAATCAACCCGAATTAGACAAAGATGAAAAGATAAATCAATCACTCATTTTTCCAAAAAAATTATTAATAAAATCTCTAATAGTACTAGATTGTTAGAATAAAATATGCTATAATTTAATTATTAAAGCAATTTACCTTAAACTAATTTAATGAGTCCCAGTCATCCCCGAACCCCTCGTCAAGTAATCAACTTTAGTAAACAGAAAGGAAAAGAAATAATCGCTAATTTTGATGGGGGACTAATCACTTCAGATGCGGGGATTGTCTGGATAGCTGAGTTGGATAAAAAACTGGGAATTACGGAGAAGTTTGGTAACTGTTTTCAAGATCATCGTCATCAATCTTATGTAGATCATTCCGTTCATGAGTTATTAGCACAAAGGCTTTATGGAATTATTTTAGGCTATGAAGATGTCAATGACCATGATAAATTACGTCACGATCCTGCCCTTAAGATCGCTTTAGAAAAGCTTAATGAACTTGAAGATAAAAAGGGATGGTTAGCTGGAAAAAGTACAATTAATAGATTGGAATATTGTCCTGAGACTATTCTCGACCAAAAAACGAGTCGTTATCATAAAATAGAACCCAACTTTGAAGCCATTGAAAAATCTTTTGTCGAATTTTTTTTAGAGTCTTATAAAAAACCTCCCTTAAGTATTATATTAGATATGGATGTCACGGATGACCAAGTACATGGTAATCAAGAAGGGGCATTTTTTAATAGTTATTATCACGGAGTATGTTATGCTCCTTCATATATTTTCTGTGGGCATCATTTATTAGTTGCTAAACTTCGTTCATCTAATGTAGATCCAGCCGATGGAGCCTTAGACGAATTACAAAGAATTATCGGACTAATTAGAGAAAAATGGTCAGAGACTCATATCCTAGTTAGGGGTGATAGTGCCTATGCCCGTGAAGAAATCTTCTATTTTTGTGGAAATCAGCCTTTAGTTGATTATGTTATAGCTATGGGAACAAATGGCGTTCTTAAGTTACGAGCGGATGATGTAATTGAAAAAGCCAAACATGAATATGAAAAAAAAACTAGCTCCAATAACTGAATTAATGGATAGTTTATTTCAGAAAAAAGAAGATTTAGAAGAAGTTAAAAAATTAGTACCAATTTCTACTTGGTATCGCTCTATTCGTTATAAAACAGAAAAGTCATGGAGTTGTCAAAGAAGAGTAGTGACAAAAGTTTGTTATGGAAGTGATGGCTTAAAAATGTGCCATGTGGTGACATCTTTGCCCGCTTCAAAAATTCCACCCTCAAAACTTTATACAAAAAAATACTGTCCGAGAGGCGAGATGGAAAATCGGATTAAAGAACAACAATTAGACTTGTCAGCTGATAGAACTTCAACTCAAACATTTCAAAGTAATCAACTAAGATTATGGATACATTCCTGGGCTTATGTTCTCATAAATGCTTTTCGTCAACACTGTTTAAAAAAAACTTCATTGGCTAAAGCAACTGTGGGAAGAATACGTCTAAATCTTCTTAAGTTGGGAGCCAGAATAAAGATTAGTTGTAGAAGAATTATTATCGCTATAGCTAGTGCTTGTCCTTATCAAGATATTTTGTCTATTGCTAACAAAAAAATTAAAACTATTCCTAATACGGGATAAGTAGAATAAGTTGTTTTTTAAAAAAGATATCTATCATAAGTTGTTGACTGACTGATACTTTCATTTAGTCTTATTTATCGTGGAGAAAATCAAAAGTTAATATAATTATTCCCTCTTAAACTCAATTTTTGGATAATCAAAGTCAATTTTTTTATTCATCTATATTCAAAATTTCTATTAGTCCTAAAAATTATCATTTTTCATCTCTGGATTGGGCTTTCAAATTAATTTGTGAGAAATCCGGGTATAGCGATCCATTTCCAGGCGATCGAACTGTCTAAGATCGTTCTCTAAAGTTAACAATGATCCACCATTCAACTGGTTACTGATAACTGA
>NZ_AADV02000163.1 GCF_000167195.1 Crocosphaera watsonii WH 8501
CTATGTGGCTTATTGTTATTGGTTCTCGGCGCGATGAGTTAAGTTTAGTTGATTGTTATCAGTGTTATCGACAACGTTATGACATGGAACATCTTTTTCGATTTGGTAAACAAAGATTATTGATGACATCTTATTTAACTCCCGATGTACATCATGAAGAAAATTGGTTTAAACTAACACTTCTTTCTTATGTAAATTTGTGGGCTGCCAGAAAATTAGCTGTGGTTTTACCCCGTGATTGGGAACAGTATTTGAAGACTAATAAATCCATCAAAATCACCCCTAGTCTAGTTCAAAGAGACTTTTCAAGAATAATTACGACCTTGGGGACTTTCGCCAAATTTCCCAAACGTCGAGGTTTTTCTTCCGGACGTATTAAAGGTTACAAAAAAGCCCCACGAACTCGTCATGATGTTATCAAGAAAGGGAGCAAAAAATCAACTGAAAACTTAAAAGCTCCTTAGTTTTCCTCAGAATCTATAGATTAGCCCTATTTGTCAGCCAATTTTATTGACTGATACAGAGCCGATATTTTGAGATTTTAGTTTAGCGTAAAATATACGCTAACAAACTTTTTTTGTCCAAAGTCCAATACCTATGGGACTCGAACCTTTAAAGATTATTAATTATCAGAATGCTCCCGTGTTATTTTCGGTAAAAAGTAATGGCATTGTGAGCCTCAAAAGTTCCGTTATAAATTACTTCTACTTGATTGAAGCCGATAATTTCAGCCCATGTTCTAAAAGTAGCAATAGACTCAGGGAAGTCACTGCTGGTAATATGTTCCAGGGCAAGATCAAGATCGCTCCTTTCTATTTTCTGCCATTGGGATCCAACATAGTTACAATATCTTTTCAAGTATTCAGGACGAGGTTCACGCTCTCGGCAAAAAATATCAATCAATAATAATGCACCTCCTGCATTGAGATGATGATAACATTTGTTTAAAAGTGCCTGTTTTTGAGAAGACGATAAATGATGTAGAGCAAAGGAAATTAAGATCAGATCAAAGCTTAATGAATAGCATTCTAAAAACTCCCACATTTCAACTTGTTTGAGTTCTACAGAACAATTGAGTCCATTAAGATTTTGCTTAGCTAAATTTAACGCGGGTTGTGAAAGATCCACTCCAACATAATGAGAAATCGCTGTATCTGTTAAACTTTTGGCTGAATAAAAAGCATCACCACATCCTAACTCCAATAAAGAAAACGGCTCAGGATAATTTTTAGTGATATATTTCTTAAGATCAGAATAGATGTCCTGATGCTCCATATAATTAAATCTAATAATTTCTTGATAAATTTGCCAGCTATTATTAAATATTTCAAGGTTCGGAGTTTTTGTCATGATTTTCTTCTTTTCTCTCTGAATAATTATTATACTACATCATTTTTCGATTGAACCTTTAAATTTTGAAAAAAGAGTTTTTCAAAACTAAAAACTTTAAATGATTTGGCGACTTCGGCAGCTTTCTCCATTTCTAATAATGTTATGTAAATATTACACTCTTTGGCAAAACTGATTAAATCATTCATCGATGTACATTGATTTAATTTTTGGTGTAATTCTTGATCATTATGTACTTTCTCAAAGAAAAGACGAACAGACGGTGCAACCTTGATTAACCATTGATGAAAAGCATATTGAGCCAGTTCTTGAAAATTATCAATGGTCAATTCAAACCCTTCTTGTTTAGCAAGATTAATTAAATCAACGGGGGATTTAATTGATTTTAATTGTGTTTGTAATTCAGGGAATTCAATTAAATATTGATTAAATTTTTGACTAGCCTCAGATAGCATAATTCTTAATTTTTATATAGTGCTGCACGTTTTTTGGTGGTCGAATTTTCATCCCAGGGCGTAAAACCGAGGGTCGAGGTTCTGACATTTTAGGATAAAGCCACGTGCGAGACTTGAACTCGCGGCCTTATCATTACGAGTGATGTGCTCTACCAACTGAGCTAACGTGGCCTGGATACAGGTTACGTTAATAATGTATCATATTTTCACTCCTCTCAACGGAATTGATATATGGATAAGCCCCCTGAAAAGTCCCCTACTCCACTAGATCCCCAAAAATATGCTGCTCTAAGAGCAGAAGCAAAAGCCCCCTATAAAGGCTTAAGAAAATTTTTCTACATTGCCTTTGCTGCATCGGGTTTTGTGGGGGCGTTAGTATTTTTGGCACAGTTAGCCGCTGGGAAAGACGTAACAACCGCTTTTCCTAACTTTGCTTTACAGATAGGCGTTGTTGCATTAATGATCTTTTTATTTCGTTTAGAAAGTAAATAAACCGCTATATAAAACTTACCCAAACTTACCCATCAGGTTTTTAGGCTGATGATAACTCGGCTTGAGTCTATTTTACTTCCTGCTTCATCCAAGGGAGTCGGCTCTGACTTGTCCACAGGCGTAACTTCGGCCATAGCTTGACCTAGTGCAGCTTAGCAAAAATAATCTACCAGTCACTTATGATCTTTAAAGCCCTTAAATTTCCAAACGAACGGCTTAGCAAAATGTTGATTAAAGTAATCAATAAAATTGAGAATTTTTTGGGATAGTTCTTCAGTTGAACGGACAGTAATTCTTTTGAGTAAACGCCTGACTAAGATCGAAAACCAACACTCAATTTGATTAAGCCACGATGTATGTTTGGGAATATAAACAAAGCGAATTCGATGAGATTCATCTGATAAAAAATCTGCTCTGCTGTCCATAGATTGCAAAATCCCCTCCTTTCCTTTTCTCCCCAAATCAATAGTAATTCCACAGCTTTCTGCTACTAATTTGACTAAGCTTTCCGATTTATGAGTGTTGAGTTGATCTACAATAAAAATCCATTCTGCTTTTTCATCAATCTTAATCGTTCTCTGGATATGTTCAGAAAAATCTTGTTCTGTTCTTGTCGGTCCAATGGAGGGACTAACAACTGTTCCTCTTGCCACATCCCAGTTCGCAATCAAGCTTAAAGTTCCGTGTCTTTCATATTCAAATTCGATTTTTTCTACTTGTTTAGGCTTGATTCTTTTGTTCGGAAATAATCTCTCAAGAGCTTGAATCCCTGTCATTTCATCTGTACTAATTAAATGAATTCCTTGTTCTAACAAAGTTTTAGCTTCTTGATGAAGTTCACAGATATATTTGACTTGCTTTTTAAATTTTAAGGGATCATCAATTTTGGCATTTAACCAGTAACGAACGAGATGTGGTTGTAATGTCGCTTCTTTTTAAAAAACGCCCCACACTACGGGGGGCAATCTTTTCGACAATTCCTCTTTTTATGGCTTCATCCGCCAACTCTGAAGGTGTCCAATGGCTCACTGGTCTGTCTGATTTTTCACATTCTTCACAAGCGATCTCTACAATCTGGACTACTTGTTCGACCGTAAAGGATTTTGTTGTTCCAGGTCTTGGGCGATCGCTTAAAATTCCTTTGATCAAGACCATTAATGCTTTCTCCGTTACCTGTTGTTCTTCGGCGGCACTCAGTTTTTCTCTCTCCTCAAACCATCGCGATCGCCACTGACGCACTTGTACTCGGTCTAATTCTAATCTTCGACTAATCGAACTATTGCTCTCTCCTGATGCTGCGGCTAAGATTAGCTTGGCTCGTCTAACAAGGCGATAGGGGTTTGTTGTCCCTCTCACTATTTGTTGGAGTACTGTTTTCTGTAGGTTGGAGAGGTTAATTGGCAATGCTTTTATCATGGACATCAACTTCGAGATTCTTCCGTTAGTTTCATTGAAACACATTGTCGTGGCTAGTCACGAAAGTTTCTGTAAAAATCTGGTGGATTACTTTCGCCAAGCTGCACTAGATACTATTCAATTAATAAAGCGTTAGTCCATGACCCGGATAGGTTGGCCATAATGGAGTCCCTGGATAGGAAGTTTTTAGGAGAAGATAATTCGTTAAGACTAAAAACCGAGCAAACACCAGAACTAGCTGAAACAGGCATTACACAAAGGTTAGAGTCGGGGACAGCACAGCCTGAAAAGGTATACATAAAGGGTAGTGCTGTCCCCAACGAAATAGATGAAAATGACCCGGATAGGTTGGCCATAATGGAGTCCCTGGATAGGAAATTTTTAGGAGAAGATAATTCGTTTAAAGGAGAAAAGGATAATTTGCCAAAAATAGCTGAAACAGGGATGACACAAAGATTAGAGTCGGGGACAGCACAGCCTGAAGAGGTATACATAATAGGGAGTGCTGTCCCGGACGAAATAGATGAAATTGAGTCTCCTATCTCTTCTCTTATTGATGAAAGAGAACCGAAAGAGTTAAAACTGCCAATGAAGAGAGGGGTTGATCAGGAGGAGCAAAAAAAGGTTTATAGACTAGCCCCTCCACAATATGTTCAAACGCCAGAGGGTGAACTTTTCCAACTGCCAATGAATCGAGGGTTTCATGATTGGTGTTCATTTAAGTATGGGGATCTAATTTATAATTCCCGTGAAATATTCCCAGGTCCCTTATGGGTAATTGGGTCGGATCATAGTGAGGGGTGTGGGCTGATCGTAGCCGATGAAAGTGGGATAGAGATCATCCCTTATCGGTATGGGGTGTTATGGCCCTCTCAACGATTGAGTTAATTTTAAGCTCTCCAAGTGGAAGCCCTGCGTCCGTAACACAAGGACGGGGAATTTATCCCAATAAAAAAAGATTTGGGTGGTTAATGCAGGGGGTAATGGTAGACAGAGATTATTCTTGTGTTATTATGATTAAGTAAGTTTCAACAAATGTTATAACTTTTGGCTGATCTTTCTTAAAAGTAAATACAGGAATTAATTATGTCAACTCTCAAGCTCAGAAAAATTGGGAATTCTTATGGGGTTATTCTACCAAAAGAAGTAATATCTCGACTTAAGGTAGAAGAGGGAGATTCTGTTTATATTACTGAGTCTCATGATGGATATAACATTTCTAGTTTCGATCCCGACTTTGAAGAAACAATGAAAGCTTTTGAGGACACTTATCGCCAGTATCGAAATGCTTTCAAGGAACTTGCTAAGTGAAAATTGATGAACCATTATGGCTATCAGAAAAAGCTATTAGAGCCATTTACGAAGCTCTAATAAGCAGAACTGGTGGGACTTTTGGGATTCTAAATGAAGGAATGCTCGAATCTACTCTTAATAAACCTAAAAATACATATTGCTATGAGAATAACCCTTCTATTTTTAAACTTGCAGCAACTTATGGATATGGGTTTACTAAGAACCATTGTTTTGTCGATGGGAATAAAAGAATTGCCTTAGCCGCAGTGAGTGTTTTTTTAAGAATAAACGGTTATGAGCTAAATGCAAGTGAAGAAGAAGCTGCCAGATTCTTTTTGGAGTTAGCGAGCAAAGTTGAAAACCAAGATGAAGGAGTGGAGCGTCTTACAAACTGGATTAAAAATAATAGCGATTTTATGAATGGATAAGGGGTTTAATAATGGATATCATCAAAGATTGGCTGATGGGGAAGCGCGAAACGATTTTGTTCAACGTGACAATCCTCTACCCCGACTACGCTTCTGTTCCTGTTTCCTTTGCCGTCGAATTTCAGCCATTAAAGTCTCATTCCAATCCTTATGATGTCTAGGAACTATCCGATTAATTTGAGAAGTTTCAGGGGAAATATTCCTTAATTCCTGCTCTATTTGCTTACCAGCTTCATCCTTATCAGTGGCAATCATAATATGTCCCCCTTTATTATGAAACTTATCAAAAACCCCTTTAAGTAGGGTTTTCTGCTTATCTGATAAAGTGCCACCAGTAGCAAAGTAACGGGTAGTATCATCAGGGAATAATTGATGATAACTTAAGCAGTCCAGGGGACTTTCACAGATAACCAGCGTTGTATCATCAGGTGAACCATTGGAAGCCCATAGCCCCTTGATACCACCCTTAGAAAAGCTCTTAAACTCCTGATTACGCAATTCATAGCCACAAACCCCCTCACGGTCTGCATGAGGGAAAATAACATTATTACGGCTATCAGTGTAGATTCTGCCTTGAAATCTAGGGTCATTAGTTGTTTGTTGACTAATACCCCGTTGGGTTAAATAAGGATGAGTTACGATTGCTTTGAACGCTTCAAATTGAGTAATTATTTTATGTCTATCTGGGCTACTTGGGGTTAATTTCGGCGTTGCTTGTTTAGGAGAATAAGGAGGATTAGAAGGGGCATTTATCCAGGATCTAAGTTCTTTTCTGACTTCCCCTACATTAAGGGTTCTTCTATTCTGAATAAAATCAATGATTGAGCCACTATCCCTATCATTATTAACTGATGAGTAAAAATAGTGTCCATCGGACTGATTAATACCTACTAATATTTTATCACCTTCGGTATTTTTAAGCACAAGACAATTTACAGAAGTTTTCTTTTTATCTATACTGTAACCATTAACTTGAGCGTAATCAGCGAGGTTAATATCAGTTTTAAACTTATCCAGTTCTTGTGCTTGTTTTTCCTCTATTTTTCTAAGACGTTCATGATGTCTTGATAAGCTTTTTCTAGCTCGGTTATTCTGTTCGATAAGTCGTTCATTCTGTTGTTGAAGGAGTTGATGGTTTCTGAGAAGTTGTTGATTAATTCGTTCTGTTGACTGATTAAAGACTCCAATCTTTTTGTCTGTTGTTTGTCTAAGTTCTCGATTAATTCCTGTTGTTCTTTGTTGTCCTTCTCGTATTGAATAGCAAAGTTCTTAAAGGTTTCTAAAAGTTCTTTCTCTAGTGGAGTCATCGTCTTCATCTACAGCTTGATACAGGGTTTCCCTTTGCATTTCCAGTCGGTTTGGTGGGGACTGTTGGGGGGTAGGATGATAAATTTCCCCTGGTTGGTTTGATACAGTTCGATGCCCCAAGTCTCCTGTTTGAGTTGGTTGAGGGTGGCTTTGTTGGTCTGAATCTGTTGAAATTGGTTGGTTAAATATCGACTCATCCCCCAACTGCCGGCTAAGGTACCCACTAAGGTCAGAAGAAAAGTCGCTGCTGGTAGATAAGCAACCCATTTCGACCAAATTAGGACTTGTTTGGTGATTTGTCCCGTACCGATGTTGATTGTATTCTCGGCGTTTTTGAATATGTGCTGCGAGTTTTGTTGAAATTGTTGTAAGTTCTGCTGTCGGATCTGATCTGCTTGGTGTTTGTCCTGTTCTAGTTTCTGTTGTAGGTTCTTCTCCAAGTCGCCAAGATGCACGATACACTCCTCCTTTTAGTCTGATACGTTTATCTAGGTCATCGTGGGTGACAGTGATGTAATTATCTCCCTGTCTTGTAATAGTAAAGCGTTAAAGTTAAAATAGACACAAGTGATCATATCTACTTAACTCTTTCTAAAGGGTTAACCTTTAGTGGCTGAACGCCGCAGCTCGCTATCTCCTCGACAGTAAACGTCTCTGGAGAGTACATTCTAATGATGTTTAGGCTGCCATTAATGTCGCTATTTATGACTTTTTTATTGGCAGTTCTAAACAATCCTCGTTTAATACGCCGACCAAGATACTTATTGTGCTTGCATATAGGTTCTAAGTCTAAAGCTGAACACTTGCTAGTATATGCTTCGTTAACAGTGACCATATTTATACCTGCTAGTTGGCATTTGTAATCAAGCATCTCAATGAGTCTAGAGTGGGGTATTTGTACAAAGTTTTGGTTATTACGCTTACCAATTTTTACCTTCTGTTTCCAGTTATCGTTCTTTCCTACTACTAACGTTGTGATTTGGTTAGCTTTAAGATAATTGACTACGATAGAGGAGGCTTTGTGGAGGTAATCATCAACTTGGTTATTACGCTTTAAAGTTATCCCATTAAGTCTTTTACTAGACTTATTTTCACCTATCTTTGATTGAATTCTAGAACGAGTCTTATTGTACAAACGGTTAATTGATTTAAGAGGTTTACCATTTATAAGTAAAGGTTTAACACCTTGAACGTTACAACTCAAAGCTATTAGGTTATCAACACCCAAATCAATACCTGCTATATTATTGCTAGGTTTTTGGTTTAATGGTTCTTCTACTTCATAAACTATCTCTACTAGGTAGCTGTCCTTCTTAGGAACAATTCTTGCTTGTACAGTTTTTTTTGCTTTGTACATTTTAAGCTTGATATTACTTTGAGAAAGATGACAGATACCTTTAGATAGTGACTTCTTATAGATAGCTTCACTTCCTTTATAAATTAGGGAGTAGCGTCCTTTTAGTTTATCTTTGTATTTAGGTATTTTAGGTTCTCCTAAATACTTATGAGGATTAATATTCCAGTCTTCATGAGCTTGGAAATAACCTTTCCATACCTGACAAACTTGACGGATAAGAGAGCAAGCAATCTTTGTAGAAGGCATTAATTTATAGGCATCTGAAGAAGAAACTGCATGATAAAGTTTGCTGTTTGTTAAAACTTTACCTGTATTAAAAAATGATTGCCTCATGTAGTAATTACAAAGGTTGTAGAGATTCTTAGCTTTAAAAGCTAAATTGTCACACTCTTTCCAATACTTATGAGTCTTCTTTATTAGATGCTCTCGACTAGCTGCATCTCGCTTTCTCCTTTGTGCAGAGCGACGGCCATATATTTTTGCTGAGAACGAAGACATAATAGAGATTAAATCTTCTACTAACTCGTCTTCGTAGGTTTTAGGTAGAGATTCTTCGACCCATTCAACTTCTACCCCGTGACTTTTAAAGAACATCTCAAAAAGGTTAAAGTTAAACCTAGTGCAGCTTAGCAAAAATAATCCACCAGTCACTTATGATCTTTAAAGCCCTTAAATTTCCAAACGAACGGCTTAGCAAAATGTTGATTAAAGTAATCAATAAAATTGAGAATTTTTTGGGATAGTTCTTCAGTTGAACGGACAGTAATTCTTTTGAGTAAACGCCGGACTAAGATCGAAAACCAACACTCAATTTGATTAAGCCACGATGTATGTTTGGGAATATAAACAAAGCGAATTCGATGAGATTCATCTGATAAAAAATCTGCTCTGCTGTCCATAGATTGCAAAATCCCCTCCTTTCCTTTTCTCCCCAAATCAATAGTAATTCCACAGCTTTCTGCTACTAATTTGACTAAGCTTTCCGATTTATGAGTGTTGAGTTGATCTACAATAAAAATCCATTCTGCTTTTTCATCAATCTTAATCGTTCTCTGGATATGTTCAGAAAAATCTTGTTCTGTTCTTGTCGGTCCAATAGAGGGACTAACAACTTTTCCTCTTGCCACATCCCAGTTCGCAATCAAGCTTAAAGTTCCGTGTCTTTCATATTCAAATTCGATTTTTTCTGTAATTGCTCACCGCAATAAAGAATCTGTCTTGACAACATAAAGGTAAAATCGGGGATTTTTATGTATAGTGGGGGTTATGACCACAAATGCTACCATTGATTCAAAGCTAGTTAGAGCTATCGCCGATGAACAGTTGGCGAACAATGTCTTCATGATTGAGTGGCTAGTCAAGGCACAACAACAGTTATCTCTTCAACAAAGACTGATTGACCAGCAACAACAACAAATCTCTACACAACAGCAAGAAATTGAAAAATTGAAAGAAGAGAGAGATAAGCTAAAAAACCGTAACTCAAAAAACAGTTCAGTCCCCCCATCATCAGACCCACTAAAAAAGCCTTCTGACAAAAAGAAACGCCAAAAAGGTGTCTTGAACGTTTTAATATGTTCCATGAGAAATTGAGCAGTAACGCTTCGGGTTATCATAGAATATGAATCTAGGA
>NZ_AADV02000162.1 GCF_000167195.1 Crocosphaera watsonii WH 8501
GGTAATGGCCGTGGATCACTAGAGCAACATTTGAAATGAAACGGATGCGTGATGCTGCCAACCAAATGAGTCGGGAGCAAGCATTAGATTTATTAGTGCAAGCATCAAGATTACTGATGATTAAGACCAATGTTATTCGAGATCTAGGCAAATAACTCTGTTTTTGCCCGTTAACGCCCAGCTAACTTTTAATTAACACAGAGAGGTCATTATGGACGCAAAAGTCTTTGAATTATCCTTAGAGCAGAAATTCCAACTCCAATGTTTACAACAAGAGTTTCAAGATTTGGAAAGAGAAGAAGTTATCAATTATTTAATTGATACCATGCAGCAAATCATGGCCAGAGATAATCTGATCCGAGATTTGATGAAAAACGAACTCTTATAGTGTCTTGAGATTAGACGCTCTCCATCTCGTGTCAAGCTTCTCTTATATTCTAGGCAAATTTAGAAGAGAGACAAGGGGTGTTGGGAGGTCAATCTATGTTTTACACTGTACACTAAGAAGGGATTTTGTTAATTTTTTCTCTGCCAAACCCGAAACATGAACCCCAAACAAACTAAAATGTAAGCCGATGTGAGCAAGCCGTTAAGATATAGTAACCGTAAAGTAAACGTTTCAGATGTTTGTAAAGAGCTTAACCAGAGTAAGCTATAAGCTATTGCCCAGATAAAGGTTAGTTTAAGTGAAAAACGACTAACCGACAAAACTTGACGACTCTCCTGATGATGGTAAACTGTCCAAAGCGCAGGGACCCAACCAACTACAGGGATCAGACGGGTTATTTGCGCTAATTTTTCTAGTTTTTGTTCTTGAAATGGATCGTTATGGCGATTCTTCATTATTCTGCCCTATAGTATGGAAACAACTTTGCCAACCCGTCTCAGTGCCATTATCCTTGCAGGAGGCAAAAGTTCTCGTATGGGAAAAGATAAAGCGTTGATTGAGATGCAAGGAGTTCCTTTGTTGCAGCGTACTGCTAACTTAGTCCAAGGGTATGCTAACCCTGTTTATATTATTACCCCTTGGATAGAACGTTATCAAAGAATCGTCTCTGCTAATTGTTATTTATTGCGAGAAACTTGTCCTTCAGGGGAAACTCAAGGTCCATTAGTAGGATTTGCTCAAGCTTTAGTTCATGTTAAGACAGAATGGGTATTGTTGTTAGCTTGTGATTTACCCAACCTAAAAACTGTAGCAATGGAAGAATGGTTACTACAGTTAGATCATGTTTATGATAAGAAGGTCGCCTGTTTACCCCGTCATGAGAAGGGATGGGAACCCTTATGTGGGTTTTATCGTTCCTCTTGTTTAACTTCTTTGGATAGGTTTATTGAAGGAGGAGGGCGATCGTTTCAGCAATGGTTACAATTTAATTGTGTTCAGGAATTATTTGTAAGCGATCGCTCCGTTCTTTTTAATTGCAATACACCGCTGGATCTTACTCACTTGAGATGCCGTGAAAAGTAAGACGACGATCCGTTTGAGACTAGCTGGCGCCCATTAGTGCTTGAGCTAGAGCGATGTAGAGGGGTATTCCTATGGCAAGGGCAACTGGGGTACCGACTGCTGTGGATGAGCCGATGTAGGAGGAGGGATTAGCTTTGGGAATACCAGCCCGTAAAGTGGGGGGTCCTGAGATGTCTGAACTGGAGGCGGCGATGACGGCCATGATCACGACACCGCCAAGGCTGAATCCTGTGATGTAGTGGGCAATCATGCCGAAACCGAAGGCAATAAACCCGTGGAGCAGTGGGGCAATAAAGGCATATACAGCATACCACTGGGCTACCTTGCATAGCTCGCCGATCCTTGCTGTAGCTTCCATACCCATTACGATCATCAGGATGGAAAGTAGTCCACGGAAAAGGGGTGCGTAGAAGCTTTCATAAACACTTTCGGGGCGGGTTAGCAAACCTAAAGCGAGGCCCAGGAGCAGTGCTGATAGAGCAGATCCCTGGAGACTTTCCTTAACAATAGGCCATATCTTGACCCTCTCGTTGCGCTGCGCGCTAGGATCGCTACTTGCAGTAATACCCTGCTGGTCATAATTTTCCTCCATGCCATAAAACTCCTTCTTGCTGCGATATTCTTCTTCAGCAGCGCGCTGCTTCTGCTTGCTGGTATAAAGGCTGGCTAAGACGATCGCAGTTACCAGGGCTGGGATATCCATGAAGGGATAGAGTGCAGCAGCCCAAGGCTCATATTCCATTCCCTGCGCCTCCATGAGCGTCAGGGCCGCAGCTAGGGTAGAGCCACTCACAGCACCGAACAAACCGGCAGTGGCAATGGCATCGAGGATTTTGACTTTTGGCAGCTTGGCCAAGGTATAGCGACCGATGAATACGATAAGGATGCCTGTTAGCACGGCGAAAAACGCAGGTAAGAGCATCTCTGCTAGGTTGGCATTACGGATGGCAATACCGCCGCTCAGGCCGACTTTAATGAGCAGCATGAAAACAATAAACTTATAGATTGCATCGGGAATTTATAGTTGGCTATTGACGGCGGCGGCAACCCCTCCACCAATCAAAAAGCCTAGTGTTGGGGACTGCAACTTAGACAGAAAGTTTGTTAAGAAATCAGAGAAAAAATCCATTAATACCTCCTTCCTCGTTTAACGGGGAGCGATTATTGTAATAAGTGAGCTTTTAAAAGTGAGGGTAAAGCACTTCCCCTCTCAAGTACAGGTGTTATGGGAGAACCTGTGGATAGGGTGTTCAAAAATGTCCTCTTTAAGAAGCGGTACCACCTTCATATACTTTTATCTATCAAAAGCAAGATTTGTATGTGTTTAAGTCTATACTCAGATTAGCAGACTTTTACATTTTTGAGGATAAATTTGAAACGCAATCTCAAATTTCAAACATAAAGAAAACTTATAGTTGACGAAACTTGCCATTCGTTAATCTACTGGCAATCAAAGTTGTCTAATGTTTTGATAAACAAAACTTATAAGTTGAACCTGGTTGGCTATATTCCACTTTTCTCAACAGAGGGTAGTAGATGTGTTACGTTTTGGTATAAACTAAAAGTAATGGTTTAAGGAAAAACCATAGAGTATTGTCTTGAATTTTCACAACAGAAGGCGTTAAGAGGTAACCCAGATGACTCAGAAGGCTTGTAAGCTCGTTATTGTGACAGAAAAGCTACTGCTGAAAAAGATCGGCAAAATCATCGACGAAGCCGGTGCTACCGGTTACACGGTTGTGGCCGCTGGTGGTAAGGGTAGTCGGGGCGTGCGCTCGTCGGGACAACCTATTGTTGGCGACACTTTCTCGAATGTAAAGTTCGAGGTACTCACCCCTAGTCGGGATATGGCTGTGAAAATTTCTGATGATGTGGCCACGAAGTTTTTCGACGATTATTCCGGTATCGCTTATATTTGTGACGTAATGGAGGTACTGCACGCACACAGGTTTTGAGTCAAAACCATAAAAACAGTTTGATAATTGTTATCAAATCGAGGGATGTAGATGTCTGTTGAAGGGCATAAAATTGGAAAAAATCCAATGAATCAATGAATTGAAGCTTCAATTTATTGCACGGAAATTCAACGATTAGAATCCACACTTTTCAAAGTATGGAGACTTCAACTGTGTTTCACTTTGTTAGATAAATTTATCCAAGCAGGAGGGCGATCGTCTCAGCAATGGTAAAAATTTCATTGTTTTGAGGAATTCTTGGTAAGCGATCGCTCCGTTCTTTTTAATTTTAATACTCTGATGGATCTTAAAAGAATCATCTCTTAAATTGGTCTAGTTTTAAATTAGTAATTTGGGAAAAATCTCTCTCGTTACGGGTTAGCAATATCCCATTGATAGAGATAGTAATAGCTACAATTTTTTTATACTGTCGTCCAATTTTAAGTTTTTCTTGAAGAATTTGTGTGTAACAATGATTAGCTAAGGAATGAATGTTAAACTACCCCGATCGCCGTCTAACTTAACGGTCATTCCTACGGGTAAAATAGCGTTAACTCCATCGTGACCAAAAGGTAACTCAGAAACAATAGGAATACCGAGATCCCCTAAGCGATCGCGTAACACTTCTTCTACAGTCCAACTATTCGCCGGTCCATTGCTACCACTAAACCGCCCCAAAGCAATACCTTTAACCCCAGAAAATGCCCCCAATAAACGCCATTGGGTCAACATTCGGTCAAGCTTATATGGGGCTTCTCCTACGTCTTCTAGGGCTAAAATTACGTCATTCAAAGGGGGTTGTAAAGGGGTTCCCAAGATATTAGTGGCAACGGTAAGATTAGCTGGTAATAACCGTCCTTCTCCTTGGCCATTTCCCCATCCTTGACCTTGCAATGGAGGTAAGGGATCACCTTTTAGATAGTTAAATAGGCGTTTTAGGGACCAGTCAGGTTCCTGGCCCAAAGTTGTTAATACGGGCCCATGAATACTAGAAATCTTAACTTTTGCTCTTTTCCAAAGTAAGCTAGTAATATCAGAAAAACCGATCAACCATTTAGGATAATTAGTAAAGATAGTTTTCCAGTCTTTTTCTTCTAATAATCTCGCTGCGCCATAACCTCCACGAACGGCTATAATGGCTTTATAATTGGGATTTTTGAAAGCTTCTAATAAGTCGTCTCTGCGTTGTTCATCGGTTCCAGCTAAGTAACCATATTGATCGTTCCAATGTTTACCCAGTTCTAAATTATAGCCCTGCGATCGCATAATTTCTTGAGCTTTTTCTATCGCCGTAACGTCTTTGATGGGACCACTGGGAGAAATCCCTACAATTGTATCACCAGGTTGCAAAAAAGGTGGTTTTTTCCAAGAACCAAGAGAAGTCATCAATTTTGTTATTGTTTCGTATTGTCTAGGGTAATAGTCGAATATTAACTATATTTTTGAGTCTAAAAATCCCTTGCAGAATTCGAGAAACCATTATCTAACCAATCAAAAATTCTTTCTAACTGAGCGATCGTGATTAATCCATAACGCCACAGTAACATAGGAAAAGAACTATAAGGTAGTTCAGGATGACGCTCAACTAAAGCAATGGACTCAGCAGGAATGTCCAACTCTTGTTGCAAAAATCTTATCAGTTTTTGATTGTAATCTAAAGGACTCATCTCATACTCTCCTCGACTTTTAAGGAAGTTTACTGATTTTGTGTAGCTACCAGTTTAAAATAGTTGGGGTCAACTGACTTCATCAGAAAGGTTCACCCATTTGGGTGAATTTGGGGGAGTGTGGGGAGACACCGGAGATGGGGAGATGGGGGAGCTTTCTTGAGCAGGGGAGACACAGGGGACGCGGAGTTTGGGGAGTGTGGGGAGTGTGGGGAGACGAAAAAACTGATGACTGATGACTGATAACTGAGTTTATCAAAAATGTCGGGTGAAGACCCTACCTAAAAATACTATCAAAAATCTCTACATTTTAGGTAGGGATGAAACCCGACCAGTGTATAAACTGCGTAGCATCCACATCTTAGTAGCAGTTAACACCAAGCAGTCAAGTTTGTGCTAGACTAACATTTAGGTTAGTAAAGTTAGTATAAATGTTAGTCTTAGAGTTCAAGGTTAGGGCGAAACAATATCAATATACTGCTACAGACGAGGCAATACGCACTGCTCAATTTGTCCAGAATAAGTGTTTGCGCTTTTGG
Organism: Crocosphaera watsonii WH 8501; assembly: GCF_000167195.1. Taxonomy (GTDB): domain Bacteria; phylum Cyanobacteriota; class Cyanobacteriia; order Cyanobacteriales; family Microcystaceae; genus Crocosphaera; species Crocosphaera watsonii. The sequence goes on from NZ_AADV02000162.1 coordinate 5,633, forward strand.
ATGGACAATCAAAAAGTCGATAAGTATGACCTTAATAAGTATTGTCGTGTATTGGCCCATGATTTTCACTTTGCTAACAAACTAAACTCACAAGCTAGACAGTCTAGTGCTGAAAGAGCATGGTCTGCTATCTCTCGTTTCTACGACAACTGTAAGAGGAAAATACCTGGGAAGAAAGGCTATCCTAAGTTTAAAAAAAACTGTCGTTCAGTGGAATATAAAACTACGGGATGGAAGTTAGACTTAAATACTAGGAAAGCAATTACTTTTATAGACAAGAATAACATAGGTAGAGTCAAGCTGGTAGGTACTTACGATTTACACTTTTATCCTATTGAGTCCATAAAACGGGTCAGGTTAATTCGTCGTGCTGATGGTTACTATTGTCAGTTTATCTTATCAATTGATGTGAAAATAGATAGCTCACCAGCTAATAGTGTAATTGGCTTAGATGTAGGGTTAGAGTCTTTTTATACTGACCAGAATGGACAGAAAATTGATAACCCTAGATTCCTAAGAAAAGGAGAGAAGAAACTTAAAAAACTGCAAAGAAGACTATCTAGAAAACAGAAAGGTTCTTCTAATAGAAGAAAAGCACGGGCAAAATTGGCTAAAGCTCACCTTAAAATAAGTAGACAACGTAAAGACTTTGCTGTTAAGTTAGCAAGGTGCGTAATTTACTCCAACGATGTAATTGCCTACGAAGATTTAAGGATAAAGAACTTACTAAAAAATCATTGTCTAGCAAAATCAATTAATGATGCAGCGTGGTACCAGTTTAGAGAATGGATAGAATATTTGGGGAAAAAACACGGCAAAATAACTGTTGCTGTACCTCCTCACTACACTAGCCAAAAATGTTCTAATTGTGGGGAAATAGTAAAAAAATCTCTCTCAACAAGGACTCATATTTGTGCTTGTGGATGCCATTTATATCGTGACGAAAATGCTGCACGCAACATCTTAAAAATTGGATTAAGTACCGCAGGGCATTCGGGAACTTGGCTACAAGATAGCCTAAACGCTTGGGGAGAAGATACCGCTACTTTTTGAGGAGAAATCCTGTCTAAGCAAGTAACTTCTAAGAACCAAGAATCCCCATCTATATTACGAAACAAGGTGGAGTAATTAGATGGGGAGTGTCAACTCATCATTTCTTCAATATCTATAGCTTTAGTAGGTAGGTTTTTTGTCAAAATTTCTGCTCCTGTTTCTGTTACTAAAATATCGTCTTCAATACGAATTCCTCTAACATCAGAAAATTGTTTTAACTTTTCCCAGTTAACATCATTTTGGTATTTCTGTTGAAATTTAGGATTGTTTAAAATTGCTGGAACTTGATAAAATCCAGGTTCGATTGTTACCACCATACCTCCTTTTAAGGGACGATCTAACCTTAAATATCCTAACCCAAAGCGCTCGCTTCTGGTTCGTCCTTCTTCATATCCTGCTAAGTCTCCTAAGTCTTCCATGTCATGAACATCTAATCCTAATAAATGGCCAAGTCCATGAGGAAAAAATATGGCATGAGCGTCCTTGTCTACTAAATGTTCAAGATCACCTTTTAAAATACCTAAATTAACTAAACCCTCGGCAATTATTTTTGCTCCTAAGAGATGAATATCTCTATATTCTACACCAGGTTTAATCCCTTCAATACAAGCGTCATGGGCAGCTAAAACAATGTCATAAATATCTCGTTGACTACTGGAAAAGTGGCCACTAACTGGCCAAGTTCTAGTAATATCTGAGGCCCATCCTAAAGGTGTTTCTGCGCCAACATCAGCTAATAATAAATCTCCTGACTTTAATTGATTATTATAAGTTTCATTATGCAAAACTTCCCCATTGACAGTAACAATACTATTGTAAGCACAGGTCATATTTTGACTTATTATATAGCTTTCCATCGCTGCTCTAACTTCTGCTTCAGTTTTACTTTTTTTTGTTGAGTTAATACCTATTTTGTGAGCTTCAACTGAAACATTAATAGCTTTTTTTATTTCTTCTAACCCTATTTTATCATGAGTTAAACGTAAACTTATTACGGCTTTTATTAATTGCTCATCAACTTGATTTAATTCCTTATTAATTGATAGAGAACGTTGTAATATTTCTCTTTGTTTTGTGTATGTAAAAACATCTTGAACTGGAATAGTAGCAACCTCATTTATTTGCTCTTTCAATACTTCCATCGGATAAGCATTATCTGCCCCTATTTGTAGGGCAATATCTTCTCTTCTTGGCATTTCCCCATGCCATAAGCTACTATCAGGATGAGGATTATCCATGAATAAGTCTAAATTGCCGTTGTCTAGTTTTATTGCTGCATTCTCTAGAGGAAGTCCTGCAAAATAGAGAAAATGACTACTAGCACGAAAAGGATAATGATTAGCTCGAAAATTTTTAGATGGAGATTTTCCTGACCATAAGACGGTAGGAACATCTATGAGATTAGCTAGTTTTGTTCTTCTATTTTTTAAGTATTCAATATCAATCATTTTTTTATTTACTTGTCTAATTTTTATTAGTTATTTTCTAAGATAAATATAGCATATTTCTGACAGTATGGAAGATTATACTATGGTTTTTCTAAATATTATAGATCAACATTTCCCCTAGAGAAAATTTGACTAACAACTTCTTCAATGGGAGGATCGCTTACACTGAGATCGTTAACCTCTAATTGAGCTAAAATTTTAGCTATAGTGTCTGTAAGGTCTTCTTGTTTGACTAAAAATCTAACTTCTTGACCTTTCATTGTTTCAACTTGTCCATAATGTGCTAGTTTTTCTGATGATAAAGGATAAGATAATTCGACGTTAACCTCTTTATAGGGTGTAAACTTTTCTACTAAGTCCTCTAAGTTTCCATCGTAGATTAATTGTCCCTCATGAATCAATAAAACTCTTTCGCACAATGCAGTAATATCCGCCATATAATGACTGGTTAATAAAATCGTTGCTTCGTATCTTTCATTATACTCTTTTAAGAAGGAACGAATAGCAGCTTGAGAATTAACATCTAACCCTAATGTGGGTTCATCTAAAAATAAAACTTGAGGATGATGTAACAAAGCAGCTAATAATTCTGCTTTCATTCTTTGTCCCAAAGATAGTTTACGTACAGGTTGGTTTAATTGTTCTTTAATGGATAACATTTCGGACAATTCTTGAAGTCTTTGCTGAAAAATTTTGTCAGGAATTTCATAAACAGCAGCGTTAATTTTTAGGGAGTCTAAAGCTGGTAAATCCCATAATAATTGCTGTTTTTGTCCCATAACTAAACTCATCTTTTTTAAAAAAGTAGGATGACGCTTAAAAGGAGTACGATCAACTATCTTAATCTTTCCATTTGAGGGGTGAATTAATCCTGTTAACATTTTTAGAGTGGTGGTTTTTCCTGCACCATTTGCCCCTAAAAAGCCAACAATCTCACCAGAATTAATGGTAAATGATACATCTTTCACTGCTACTATATCTCTATACGTGCGTTTAAAAAAGTGGTCAATCGTGCCTTTGAAACCTGGCTTTTTTAAAGAAACTTTATAAGTTTTACTAAGATTTTTGACGTTGATTACAGACATAATAATTTATTGTTCTTGTTAATTAGGCTCGATTTAAAGTATAGAATAATAATTCATAGAATACTAATTCATAATCTAGATANGTAATGTTTTTTCCTTCTAATGAATAATTCTCTTGNNTATAGTATCANGAGTTTTAGAAATAAACACAGGAGTATCTTGTAATTGTGTGAAGAAAACGATAAACCCTAAAATTCATCTACGGGAATACCCCACGATGGATGTATTTCATCACATCATCTCTCTAAATGACAGACATAGAGATAATCTTTAAATTCTGTCTTCCATCCAGTCTCAAGAGTATGCTAAGAATTTCCATAATACCTTAAATCCCCCCGATATAACATCCCGCAAACTGGTTCCTCGGGGGAAATTACCGAAGGATGATAATTCTTAAACCGCCGGAAGCTACTTTCTGAACTTAAAAAAAGGAAAATTCCTTACGTTCTTTTAAAAAGAACCCTCTCCTTTCGCGCTTGCACCGGAAAAAGGCCCCTTCAAACCCGGGAAATTTAA
>NZ_AADV02000161.1 GCF_000167195.1 Crocosphaera watsonii WH 8501
GGGATAGACTCGAGCTCGGTACCTGTTGCAGAAAGATGACATTATCCCCGTGGCCGTGCCGGTGGGTTACCTGGTTACTCCAAGTGAAGATCGCATGGAGTCAGGGTTGATGTCTCGTTCTTATCTACAAAATCAGATGGCTGTGGCCTTGGGTGGCCGTGTTGCTGAAGAAATCATCTTCGGTGAGGAAGAAGTCACCACCGGTGCTGCTAGTGACTTACAACAGGTGGCCCGGGTTGCCCGTCAGATGATCACTCGCTTTGGAATGAGCGATCGCTTAGGACCAGTTGCTTTAGGACGGCAAAATGGAAATGTCTTTTTAGGGCGAGATATTGCTTCTGATCGCGACTTTTCTAACGAAACTGCCTCTGCTATCGATGAAGAGGTTCGCGGACTTGTAGATACTGCCTATGCACGGGCTAAAGATGTCTTAGAAAGTAACCGTCAAATCTTAGACACCTTAGCAGATATGTTAGTGGAAAAAGAAACTGTTGATTCTGATGAACTACAACAAATCTTAAGCACTAATGAAATTAAAATGGCTAGTTTAGTCTAGGTTTAAACCTAAATAAAAAGACTCGAGCAGCACTGTTATCTGTGCTGCTTTTTTTATGGAGATTCCTCGTTCCTGAGCAATGATATTGTCTAACATTAAGATTAATTAAAATTAAACCAGAACAAGATTGGTCAAATGCCCTTCAAACCTATTCAAAATGGGTGATGTAGGCAATTTTTACTTATGTAACATTATTTAATCAGATACTCAATAAAGACAACAATTTTGGGACAATCAAGATTATTTACCACATTAGGAGAATTCTATGAAACTGGCCTATTGGATGTATGCTGGCCCTGCACATATCGGCACCCTACGCATTGCTAGTTCTTTCAAAAATGTTCATGCGATCATGCACGCACCTTTGGGAGATGACTATTTTAATGTTATGCGATCGATGTTAGAACGGGAAAGAGATTTTACTCCCGTTACTGCTAGTGTAGTCGATCGCAATGTTTTAGCTAGGGGTTCTCAAGAAAAGGTGGTTAACAATATTGTTCGCAAAGATGGGGAAGAAAACCCCGATTTAATTGTTTTAACCCCTACTTGTACCTCTAGTATTTTACAAGAAGATTTAGCTAATTTTGTCGATCGCGCGCAAATGGATGCCAAGGGAGATGTTTTATTAGCAGATGTCAACCATTATCGTTACAACGAGTTTCAAGCTGCTGACAGAACTTTACACCAAATTGTTAAATTTTACCTGGAAAAAGCCCAGAAAAAGAATCAATTATCTACTGAAAAAACAGAAAATCCTTCCGTTAATATTATCGGTATTTCTACTTTAGGATTTCATAATCAACACGACTGTAGAGAGTTGAAACAATTAATGAAAGATTTGGGAATTGAAGTTAATGAAGTGACTCCCGATGGTGCATCGGTTCATAACTTAAAGAATTTACCGAAAGCATGGTTTAATTTAGTACCTTATCGAGAATTAGGGTTAGCCACGGCACAATATTTACAAGAAAGTTTTAACCTTCCCTATGTGGATATTACACCGATGGGGGTAGTAGAAACAGCGAGATGTATTCGTAAAATTCAACAGATAATTAATGAGCAAGGGGCTAATGTTAATTATGAAGAATATATAAACGAACAGACTTTATATGTGTCTCAAGCTGCCTGGTTTTCTCGCTCCATTGACTGTCAAAATTTAACGGGTAAAAAAGCCGTTGTTTTTGGGGACAATACCCATGCTGCTGCCCTTACAAAAATTTTAGCACGGGAGATGGGAATTCATGTAGTTTTAGCCGGAACTTATTGTAAATATGACGCAGAATGGTTCAAAGAACAAGTGAGCGAATATTGCGATGAAGTGTTAATTAGTGATGATAATGGAGCCATTGGAGATGCCATCGCTCGTATCGAACCCTCTGCTATTTTTGGCACCCAAATGGAACGTCATGTAGGGAAAAGATTAGACATTCCTTGTGGTGTTATTGCTGCACCCATTCATATTCAAAACTTCCCTATTGGTTATAAACCTTTCTGTGGTTATGAAGGCACAAATCAGATTGCCGATTTGATCTATAATTCCTTTACTTTGGGGATGGAAGACCATCTTTTAGAAATTTTTGGGGGTCATGATACTAAAGAAGTTATTACCAAAGGAATTTCTGCTGATTCTGATTTGAACTGGAACAAAGAAGCACAAACAGAATTGAATAAAGTTCCTGGTTTTGTTCGGGGTAAAGTAAAACGAAATACAGAAAAATTTGCCCGTGAACGAGGATTTTCTGAGATTACCTTAGAAGTAATGTATGCAGCAAAAGAAGCAGTAGGAGCCTAGTTAAAGTAGGGTGGGTATTGCCCACCTTTTAGAATTAATAATGATTATGAAAATTTCATCTAACTTAGTCATTTTTCAAAGGTAACTTATTTTTATGATCCAGTTTTACTGTATCATATTTAATGAAAATATAATGCACAAAATAATGAAAGAGACAATTTTAACTTGGTTGAACCGTTTATTGGTGGCGGATGTTTTTCTAGTATTTCTGGGTTTTTTTTGGTTGATAGCTGCGGTTATTGGTCGTTCTGTCGGAGTTCCCCTCGGTTTTGACCTCTGGTACAAACTTTGGCAACCTTTATTTAATCCTGCCATTGGTATTCTTTTTTTAGGAGCAATTCTTAGTTGGGGAATTAATAAGATTTCTCAAAGACTAGATTCTAATTCTTAAAAGAAACGGCTATTAATTAACCCTAGTAGCAATTAATTGAAATATAATTAATTCTTCCACTCCTAACTAACTTAGTGTAAATTTATGTATATAAATGTAAAGAAAGTCCTCCGTTGTCTTGTTATAGAGTCAATCTAGAAATAGATATTAAAAATTCCCAAAAAACACCCATTACCTGAGTGTAGTCATAGCACACTAGGAAAGAATGTTAGAAATTGTACACAATAAAGGGAATTAGGAGGACAAAATGGGTATCGCCACAGTTAACCCAGCAACGGGAGAAACCATTAAAATTTTTGAACCCCTTACAGCAGAAGAGATTGAGATTAAACTCGCTTTAGCTGAGTCTACGTTCAAAAAGTATCGTAAAATTTCCCTAGAACAAAAGAGTCAATGGTTGAATGCTGCCGCCGATATTTTAGAACGAGATCAACGTAAACTAGGGGAAATAATGACCCTAGAAATGGGTAAACCGATCAAAAGTGCGATCGCAGAGGCGAAAAAATGCGCCTTAGTTTGTCGTTACTACGCAGAAAACGCAGCTAACTTTCTCAAAGATGTTCCGGCCCAAACGGATGCCAGTCGTAGCTTTATCCGTTATCAACCCTTGGGGATTATTTTAGCCGTTATGCCCTGGAATTTTCCCCTCTGGCAAGTGTTTCGCTTTGCGGCACCTGCCTTGATGGCTGGAAACATTGGCATTCTTAAACACGCTTCTAATGTCCCTCAATGCGCCTTAGCAGTTGAAGCTATCCTGACAGAAGCAGGGTTTCCTCAAGGTAGTTTCCAAACCTTACTGATCGGCGCCTCTCAAGTAGAAGCTATTATCAATGATCCCAGAGTCAAAGCAGCTACCTTAACAGGAAGTGAACCCGCCGGGGCCAGTTTAGCTTCTGCGGCTGGTAAACAAATTAAGAAAACCGTTTTAGAATTAGGGGGCAGTGATCCTTTTATCGTCTTAGAAAGTGCCGATATCGAAGCAGCAGCTACCACCGCAGTAACAGCCAGGATGCTAAACAATGGCCAGTCTTGTATTGCAGCCAAACGCTTTATCTTAGCCGAGTCCATCGCCGATCGCTTTCAAGCTCTACTCACAGAAAAATTTAAGGCATTGACAGTAGGCGATCCCATGCAGGAAGAAACAGACATCGGGCCACTGGCTAACGCCTCCATGTTATTAGAATTAGATCAACAAGTGCAAGAAACAGTCACAAAAGGGGGCAAAATAGTAATAGGGGGTAAAGCGATCGCCGATCAACCTGGTTACTTTTATCCGCCCACCATTTTAACGGATATTCCTGTAGATTCTCCCGGATATTACGATGAGTTCTTTGGTCCTGTGGCTTTACTCTTCCGAGTTAAAGATATAGACGAAGCCATTGAATTAGCTAATGATACCATCTTTGGGTTGGGAGCTAGTGCCTGGAGCAATGAGCCAATGGAACAAGAGCGACTGATCGATGAGATCGAAGCTGGATGCGTCTTTATTAATGGTATGGTCAAATCCGATCCTCGCCTACCTTTCGGTGGAATTAAGCGATCGGGTTACGGACGGGAATTAAGTATTGAAGGAATGCAGGAATTTCTCAATGTTAAAACCGTGTGGATTAAGTGAGGAGTTCATCATAAATAGTGGTTTTTGTCAAGGATCTTTGCTTAAATTAGACATAAGAGAAATTTGATAATCCATCCTCAACTCCCGAAACGGTCTAGAAACCAAGATTTCGGGAGTCGCTATTAACTCATCAGTATCATCAACATAAGGGAAAACTCACATGGGGGAAATGAACACAGCCGAATTATTGGTAAAATGCCTCGAAAATGAAGGGGTAGAGTATATTTTTGGTTTGCCAGGGGAAGAAAACTTACATATCCTTGAGGCACTCCAAGACTCTTCTATTCAATTTATCACCACCCGTCACGAACAAGGGGCAGCTTTTATGGCTGATGTCTATGGACGACTCACAGGTAAAGCAGGAGTCTGTTTATCCACTCTTGGGCCTGGAGCAACCAACTTAATGACTGGGGTTGCCGATGCTAATCTAGATGGTGCGCCCTTAGTTGCTATTACGGGACAGGTGGGAACGGACAGAATGCACATTGAGTCCCATCAATACCTAGACTTGGTGGCTATGTTTGCACCGGTGACCAAATGGAATAAACAGATTGTTCGTCCTAGTATTACCCCGGAAATCACCCGTAAAGCCTTTAAATTGGCACAAAGCGAGAAACCTGGAGCGGTTCATATCGATCTCCCCGAGAATATCGCAGCTATGCCGGTAGAAGGTCAACCTTTAAAACGGGATGACCAAGAGAAAACCTACGCTTCTTATCGTAGTTTAAACGCTGCGGCTATGGCTATTTCTAAGGCCAAAAATCCCTTAATTTTAGTGGGTAATGGTACTATTCGGGCCCAAGCTAGTGAAGCGTTAACGGAGTTTGCTACTACTTTAAACATTCCTGTGGCCAACACTTTTATGGGTAAAGGGGCGGTTCCTTACACCCATCCTCTCTCCTTATGGACAGTGGGTTTGCAACAACGGGATGTTATTACTTGTGCTTTTGAACAAAGCGATCTCGTCATTGCTGTGGGTTATGATTTGATCGAATATTCCCCCAAAAAATGGAACCCTGAAGGGAAAACTCCTATTATTCATATTGGCATGGAACCGGCCGAAATTGATAGCAGTTATATTCCTTTAGTGGAAGTGGTGGGGGATATTAGTGATTCTTTGATGGATATTTTAAAACGGGCTGATCGTCAAGGAAAATCAACCTCTATTGCTACTGGTTTACGTAGTAAGTTAGTCACAGAATACGAAAATTATGCCCATGATGAAGGTTTTCCCATTAAACCACAAAAAATTATCTACGATCTGCGTCAGGTGATGGGACCAGAAGATATTGTCATCTCTGATGTGGGGGCCCATAAAATGTGGATGGCCCGTCATTATCATTGTGATAGTCCTAATACTTGTCTCATTTCCAATGGGTTTGCAGCTATGGGGATCGCTATACCTGGGGCGATCGCTGCTAAGTTGGTGGCCCCAGATAAGAGGGTGGTTGCAGTGACAGGAGACGGGGGTTTTATGATGAACTGTCAGGAGTTAGAAACGGCTTTACGGGCCGGTACTCCTTTTGTTACTCTTATTTTCAATGACAATGGTTATGGTTTAATTGAATGGAAGCAAATTAATCAATTTGGTAAGTCTTCTTTTATTAAGTTTACTAATCCAGATTTTGTTAAATTTGCCGAAAGTATGGGTTTAAAAGGGTATCGTGTGGAGTCTGCTGATGACTTAGTTCCTACCTTGAAAACTGCCTTAGAACAAGGGGTTCCGGCGGTGATTGATTGTCCCGTTGATTATGAAGAAAATATCCGTTTCTCGCAAAAATCTGGTGATTTAAGTTGTCAGGTTTGGGAGTAATTTGTAGGGTGGGCATTGCCCACCTTACTATTAATAATCATTATTTACCTGGTTGTGCGACACAGGTTGTTTATCTGTTGACTTAGATTCTCTAGACATTCAATATGACGCTAGAATAGTAGAGATGGCGATATCGTAATATCTTCTTTCCTTTAACGGTTAAAAATTTCATTCACTATGATATTAAGATCAGGAAAAGCTAAGGGTGATACTTGACTGTCTAAAGATAATCTTGTTTCATTTTTATACAGTCCATTAATAGGAGAACGATAGATAATTAACTGTTTATTATTAACATCAACCACCCAATAGTCTTGAATATTTGCTGCTGCATAAGTATTTCTTTTTTCTGAAGTATCAAACTTCAAAGTAGAATGAGATATTTCAATTAACAAATAAATATCTTCAGGGTAGGGATGATGGGAACGATAAAGAGAATGGGGAAGACGAACAATAGCAATATCTGGTTCAGGTTCAGATTGAGTAAGGGTAATAGGTCTTGCTTCTCTAACCCAAGCTATTCCTTGGGTTAATCGACGGAAATAATCAGCCAAAGTTTCCCCAATATAAGTATGTTCTGTTCCTTCAGGAGACATTTCTAAAATAAGTCCATTAATTAACTCAACGTCACGATAAATTAATAGTCCAGCTTCTATCATTTTATGATAGTCTTCAACCGAAAATTTAGCTATTATTGCTTCCATTTTTGTCAGTTTATTTATGCAATCTACGTAATAATATTTTAGCTCATGATTCCATGTCATCAGTTGAAACTTGCTATATGCACTAATCAGCGCAAAATTGAATGTAATCTACGATACTTAAGCATTTAGCTGTATAAATAGAGTATTTTTGTTAAAAATATTTAAAAACACTTGACCCCCCCCTTTTTTATGTAATGATTGAGGCGGAAAACAATAAACTATCCAAATTTTCCTTTGGTTGAGGAGTAATTATGAATTTCAAGCAAACTTTAGGCATTGTGACCACTGCTATCGGATTAGGAATTATTCCTAATGTTGCCAATGCTGCTATAATCGGGGTTGATTTTGGTCCTATTGGTTCAAGTACCCCCACTAATTGGAATTTAGTAACTGGAGCCGGCACAACTAACAATTTAATCGAAGAAGAAACTGGGTCGACAACTGATGTCAATATTACAGTTAGTTCTAATACCTTTGGCAGATCAGTAAGTAATGCAGGGGATGTCAATGGAGATGGTATTGATGACCTTATTATTGGTGCAGAGGGTGCCGATCCCAATGGTAATAGTTATGCAGGGGAAACATATGTAGTATTTGGTTCAGAGTCTTTTGGGGATACATTAAATTTATCATCTCTGAATGGAAGTAATGGATTTGTAATTAATGGTATTGATGCACGTGACTACTCAGGGAGATCAGTAAGTAATGCAGGGGATATCAATGGAGATGGTATTGATGACATCATTATTGGTGCATTTCTTGCAGATCGCAATGGTAATTCTCTATTAGGGCAAACATATGTAGTATTTGGTTCAGAGTCTTTTGACAGTACATTAAATTTATCATCACTGGATGGAAGTAATGGATTTGTAATTAGTGGTATTGATGCACGTGACTACTCAGGGAGATCAGTCAGTAATGCAGGGGATGTTAATGGAGATGGTATTGATGACTTTATTATTGGTGCATATGGTGCCGAACCCAATGGTAATCGTTTTGCAGGGGAAACATATGTAATATTTGGTTCAGAATCTTTTGGGAATACATTAAATTTATCATCACTGGATGGAAATAATGGATTTGTAATTAATGGTATTGATGAATTTGACAACTCAGGATTTTCAGTAAGTAATGCAGGGGATATCAATGGAGATGGCTTTGATGACCTTATTATTGGTGCATTTCTTGCACAGCCCAATGGTAATATTGACGCAGGGGAAACATATGTAGTATTTGGGTCTTCTTCTTTTGAGGATACATTAAATTTATCATCTCTCGATGGAAGTAATGGATTTGTAATCAATGGTATTGATGAATTTGACAACTCAGGATTTTCAGTAAGTAATGCAGGGGATATCAATGGAGATGGCTTTGATGACCTTATTATTGGTGCATTTTTTGCAGATCCCAATGGTAATGAGGATGCAGGGGAAACATATGTAATATTTGGTTCAGAGTCTTTTGGCAGTACATTAAATTTATCATCACTGAATGGAAATAATGGATTTGTAATTAATGGTATTGATGCAGGTGACAACTCAGGATTTTCAGTAAGTAATGCAGGGGATGTCAATGGAGATGGTATTGATGACCTTATTATTGGTGCAGATCCTGCCGAGGCCAATGGTAATAGTTATGCAGGGCAAACATATGTAATATTCGGTGGGCAGAACAACAATTCCAATTCATTGTTATCCGTAACAGCAGAAGTTGATAGCAATAGTTTAACGGAAACTCCTTTAGTAACAGATCAAGGAATAGAAACCTTTTTCGTTGAAGTTAAATTAGATGAACCAGTTACAGACTTACCCGGATTAATCATTAACTATGATGTCACAGGCACAGCCACTTTAGGAGAAGACTATTACATATCCCAAACAGATATTAGCACCACTGATGGCTCATTCCCCACAAACTCCATCTTCATTCCTCAAGGTGCAGATTCAGCTAACATTTACATCACTCCTTTAGCCGATGCGATCGTCGAAGGAGATGAAACCATTGAAATAACATTACAGTCAGAAACAGTCTTTGGTTTATTTGGTGATCCTTTAGAAAATAATATTTTCGTTAATAGTGGTACAACAACAATAACCCTTACCGATAGTGAAGACTATACCGCAGGAGTCGCCATAGTTGATATTTTTGGCGAAGAAGTAACAACAAACAATCCCCTTGTTATAAATGAGAATGGGGAAACTATTTATTCTGTAAAACTAACCAGTCAACCTCTTAATGATGTCACCGTTGAATTTAATAATGGTGGTACAAATTTAACTACTATCGCCTTTAATGAAAATAATTGGGATAGCTATCAAGAAATAAGACTTACTGGTATTGAAAATCCCCTGGATATAGATGTTACTGCCACCAGTAGCGACTTAAATTATCAATTAACCTCTACCATAACAGTTACTAATGAAAGCGAGCGCAACAGAATCAGAGTAACAGAAGGAGGATCTCCCCAACCAGAAGAAGTTCCCATTGTCAGCATTGTTGCTGTAGAAGATGCTAATGAAGGAGATACCACCCCTGGGGAGTATTTAATCCCAGATTCCGCACTTCAAAAAGTAGCATTAAATACTACAAGCCTGGGGTTAATAATTAAGTATAATTGCTTAAGCTCTTGAAGACAAAAAAGTGGGATAATTGCTTAAGTTGTTTCCTCTGTAAAAAAAGAGCGAAAAATGTCTTATTTAGAAGAAATACAAGTTAAAAATTTAGACCATTTAGGGATAGTAGCTGGTTTAATTGATGAAATAGGAATAGTCAAAATAATTAATAATAAATTAGGAATAGATGTTAGAGAAAAAATCTCAGCAGGTACAGTAGTTAAGTCTATTTTAATCAATGGACTAGGATTTGTTTCAAGACCTCTATATTTATTCAGTCAGTTTTTTCAAGATAAAGCCATTGAGAAATTGTTAGGAGAAAGAATTAAACCTGATTACCTTAATGATGATAAAATTGGGAGAGTAATGGATGAATTATATAAATATGGACTAAATGATATTTTTATTGAAGTAGTTTTAGAAGTAATTAAAAAAATTAAAATAGACCTTAAATACTCCCATTTAGATTCCACGTCATTTCATTTAGATGGAGAATATAAAAGGGGGGATCCTCTAGATCGAAATCAGCATCAAGCTGCCTGCCGTT
>NZ_AADV02000160.1 GCF_000167195.1 Crocosphaera watsonii WH 8501
TCGATTATCAACTCGATACTTATCGCTTTGTTTGAAAGGTGTAACGGGCTTATTTCTTCTTCTGGGTCTTCCCAAACTACTTGTTTCCTCCTGCTTAACAACATTTTTCAGTTTTATCCAAGCCGATTGTATCATGTATTTTGATTGGTCGCAAGTTTTCAATGTTTACCTGAGTTGGACATACATAGCACTTCTCATATTTGTGAGGTACAGAGTTTTCTAGTTTTAGGAGTTCGGAGTTCGGAGGCTCGATATTAGGTGTACATATTGAGTCCGAGAAACTCTATAGATTACTTTTTTGCTTGAATTACTTGTAAACTACCCCCTGCATATAATTTTTGTTGACATTCATTAAAACCCAAATTTTTTAACTCATCAATTACATCTGTTTCTAATAGTTCCCAAGCGGTTTCTGTTTCAAATAACCACATAAATGTTGCTAAGGACGGCCATAATAAAAAATTAGTGGGTTTATGTAGATCAATAAAGGCAAAAAGACCACCTGGTTTGAGAATTCGATAAACTTCTTTAATAATTTCTCTTAATTGTTCTGTTTCCATTTCATGTAGAGCAACACTACTATGAACTAAGTCAAATTCTTGCTCAGGAAAAGGTATTTTTTCGGCTAAGGCGTTGACATAATTGGCTTGAGGTACCCCTATTTTAGCTCGTTCAATTGCTTTAGGGGAAGCATCAAGTCCGGTTACTTGTGAAGATTTTTGGACTAAAAATTGAGTGGTTTGACCACTGCCACAACAAAGGTCTAAAATCTTACTATCTGAATTAATCTTAATCCCTTCAAGGCATAAACTACGAAATCGCTTTTCTCCACCAACTGCTAAGGCACTTACACGAGAAATAGTATTATATAACCAGGGATATTGATAACTTAAAGGTCTTAAAAAGGTTGCCATTTTTAAAATAGTTAATGTTTTTATATATGAACATAATAACATAAGTACACAGTAAATTACCAAATCCTCAAGTTATGTGATTGTTATTAATTCTCGATTCTAAATTTTTCTTTGTTTCTCTAGCTAATGCTAAGAGTAACCTTTGTTCTGTTCTGGCGATCGCTTGATAAGTTTTCTCTATTGCTTCCGGTTCTACGGAAATAGTTGTAATACCCCAATTAACTAATTTTTCGATAATTGGCGAATAATTAACAATAACTTGACCGCAAACTGAACTAGGAATCCCTAACTTATATGCTTCTTCAATTAACTGTTTTAAAGCACCATAAATAGAAGATTCATAAACGGCAGGAATATTATTCCAGGATAGATTATTCCGTTCTATACCTAATAATAAAGGAATCAAATCATTAGTACCAATAGCAATCCCTTGTACACCAGCTTTAACGTAATCCGCTAGTTGAAAAATAATGGAAGGTACTTCTGCCATGATCCAAACTTGAAACGAACTTGAAGAGGATAATTTAAACTCATCTATCAAATCAAGACAAAAGCGGAATTCATTAACCGTTCTCACAAAAGGTAAAATTACATTGATATTCTCATATCCTTGCTTTTGAACGGCAGATAAAGCCTGTAATTCTAACCTAAATAAACTTGAATCAAGACAATAACCAGCAGTTCCCCTACGGTTTTGCTCAGCAGAAAATTTATCATCAAAGGTTCTGTAAAAAATTGGTTGGGGATTAAAAAATTGAGCAAACTCAATAATTCTTTGCTTGATTTTTTCAACAATCTCATCCCTTTGAAAATTTCCTAACCATTCTTTTAAAGAATGAGGCGTACATAAGTCTAACAACATCAATTCTGAACGAATTAACCCTAACCCATCATAAGGTAAACCTTTGATTTTGCCTAAAGAACTGGGTTGAGTTAAATTAACCATTAATTGAGTACCTATGGGGTAATCTAAAGAAGGTGTTTTTTCTAGAGAAACTGGGGATGGTTGGAGCGTAATTTCTTTGTGATTTGATGTGTTCAAAATAATGGTTCCGTGATCTCCATCGATAAGGATAGAATCTCCTGCTTGTACCCAAGTTGTTACCCCAGGAACACCCACAACCGCAGGAATTCCTAATTCCCTAGCTAATATGGCTGCATGACTTGTTATTCCTCCTTCTTCAGTGACAACTCCTGACGCTTGTTTAATGGAAGATAGTTGAAAAGGATGGATTTTTTGAGTCACAATAATAGGATGTTTTGAGCTAACTAGATGAGATGAATTATCTTCATTTAGTAAATAAACAGTCCCTTGGGTTTTTCCTGGTGCTGCCCCAATACCCATTAGTTGGGGTTGAGATGGTTCGGTTATTATTTCTGATTTGGTGTTTTTAATGAATTGATTATATGGCAATGGAATTAGTTGAGCGATGACCAATTCCAAGGATGAATTATCGGCAGAATTGCACAATATCCATTCCAGACAATGCCAGGAGATTGCGTAGTCATGCAAATCTTTAAAGAGTTGAAATGTTTTAGTAATATCTTCAGAATTTAGACAATATTTTGACTGTTGCTGCTCACTTAGACAATAAACCTCTAAGCATTCTTCACTGTTCAATTGAGTCAATTCTGGCTTATCTCTTAAACTATAAGCACGAGACTTATTCCCTAATCTTTGTGCTAAAACTTGTCCAGATTCTCCCTCAATTTTCCAGTAGTCTGGTAAAATATCTCCTTGCAGTAAACTATTACCCAAGCCCCAATTTCCCTCAATCTCATAGTTTTTGGACTGATTTATTATCCTCCCAGATGCAACAGAATTTACCATTGGTTGGATCAAAATACCTAAATTTAATTCCTCTATTCTAATCCCTAAACGTTGCCAATAAAATAAACTCTTCGCATTCAATAGCTGCGCCCACATTTCCTTAATTGCTGTTTCCAAATTGTCAGCAACATTCCAACAAACTTTACCAGGAGTTAAACCAGAAATATCTTGATTTAGAGGAAAAGTACCCCCTAAAGAAGTACGTAAAATTAACGCCTCGCTGTCTAATTTTCTCGCCGCTTCGGTTAATATATCTCGCCATTGAGCGGGGAAAGATACACTTAAAATAGATTGGCGGCTTTGTTGGGCAACTAATTGTAATGTCCGAGGATTATCTACATCCAAATGAAGGGATGATCCAGGAAAATCTGCTAACAATGAATTCACATCATTCAAGTTATCTAGAAAGTCCCGAAAAACACTAGCACTAATCACAAACCCAGGAAAAACATTGTAGCCACTTTGTTTAAGTTGACTCAAAATCCATGCTTTTTCTCCAACAACGGGACGGTCCCGTAAATCAATTTCCGAAAGCCAATAAAGCTCAATCACGGCAGTCACAAGAATCGAGTTAACAACTAGAATTAAACCCGTTTAAAAGACTTATAACACTTCTCATACTTGTGAGGTACAGTAGTTTTTAGTATCAGGGAACAGGCAACAGGGAACAAAAAATAAAATTTAGGTGTACCTCATGAGTCCGAGAAACGCTGTATTATAACCCTCGAATAAAACAATTTTACTGTTTTTAATTCGTATTCGCTTGATTGTTATGGTATCATAACAATACCGCCAATCACAATGGGGTATGACCAGAAACTTCCTATTAATGGTTACACTAAACCTGAAAGTCTATCATCCAGTATGGCTTTTATTATTGAATTTTATCTATCAAGATTAAAGACTATTTTCTATGAAAAGAAAAGCTATTGCAGGTTTGTTGTCCATTTGGCGATTGATGGCAATGCCCATGGTCATGTTAGGGTTAACTACCTTTATTTTAACGCTTATCTGGAGTCCTGTAGCCGTGGGGCAGTTTCCTTTGACTGTGGCCTCAGCAAATACACCTATTGGATCAGAAACCCCTTGGTGGGACCCCAATAAAGCACAGCGTTGTGGGAGACTTTGGTGTAGCGAGGTTCATTTATTTGGTGGTTTAGATAAAGTATTTAAAGTTGCTGTTACCCCGGATGCTGTTGAGGATCCCAATGATGCGCCTTCTACTGTTGAAGAAAGGGCTAGGCAAGTTGAGAATATCTATAATTCTATTTATAATCGGGTTCGTCAGTCGGAATTGATGTTTCAGGAGAATGTTATCACATCTCCATTTGGGGCGATCTCTAATTGGCAAAATTTGTTCTTCAATCGAGACGAGCTAGGAATACATCCAGCAACACCTAAAATTGAAATTGGGATCAGAAATAATCAAACTGTAGTTTTTGTGCCACGACAACTTGAATTGGGGTTATCGGCGCAAACGATTGTAACAGTAAATAGAGCGGATAGTCTTCATCAAGGTAAATTAATTGAAGACATTGCTAAAGAGTGGCGATTACTGATTTTTGAAAGTATTAATGAGTCCCTTTGGGCTTATGAAATAGATTATTATTACCCTTTTGCTAGATTCGGAGTTGCTCTTGCTATTCTGCTTATTGTTGCTGTCCCTGTACTTATCTTAGCAGTTATTAGACACTTATTAAAAATTTGGAATCGTCATCTTCGTAGTCAATTACGAGTCTTACAAGAGTCTTTAACCGTTGATGCAGAAGCTTTATCTTCCGATGAAGTATCTTCTTCAGATGTGGCCGATAAAAGTACAGAAACACCTCAAGAAACTTCCCAAAGAATACAACTGAATAGGGCTTCTATCATAGCAACTGTTAAAAAGGTAATTGATCGCCCTGACAAAGCTCTAGCTAAAGCGAAAATAATCCTTGAACATACAGTACAAAGCATAAGTCAAAACCTCCCCGATTTATCATTAAAAAGACAGGGGACTATCAAACGACAGCAGAATATTATTCAATTATTTTTAGGGTTGTTTTTTTGGATGCAATTATTGTTAATTTTATTGGCCTTAACTTTAATTGTTTTAATCTTTCCCGAAACTCGTCGTTATACTTATTTCTTTTTGGGGCAGTCTATTATCATTCCCTTAATCTGGATGTCTGCTAGTATTGCCTATAAGTTTAGCAATCTATTGATTGATTTTTATCTCAATAGATGGGCTAAGAATGCACAGCTAATTAATCCTAATTCTAATCGTTATACTCTGCGAGTAAGTACCTATTCTAATGCCCTGAAGAGTGGCACAAGTTTTCTCTTTATCACCATCGCAACTGTGGGTACTGTAGCGTTTTTAGGGATTAATTTAACTGTTTTAGCAAGTGCCGGAGGTGTGGCTTTTGTTTTTGCATTTTTATCTCGTAACGTAGTAGAAGATATGTTAAATGGTATTTTGATTTTATGGACAGATCGTTATGCTATTGGGGATGTTATTTAGATAGGAAATATCAGCGGTTTTGTGGAGAATATGAATATTTATATTACACAGATTAGAGGGGGTGGGGGACGTTTAGTTACTATTCCTAACGGAAAAAATTCTATTGTTGAAAACTTAACTAAAGACTGGTCACGGTTTGAGTTTAAAATAGAAATTGCTTATGATGCTGATGTTAGAAAAGCCTTAAATATTATTAACCAGGTGAGCGAAGAAATCCAAAATGATCCAACTTGGAAAGATAAGATTATTGAACCAGCTTCTATTTTAGGAGTGGATAGTATTTCTCATCAAGGTATCTTAATTCAAGTGTGGATAAAAACCCAAGCTATGCAACAATGGGCTGTAGGAAGAGAATATAGACTAAGAGTAAAAGAAGCATTTGAAGCAGCAGGAATAGCACTGGGTGTTCCCCATCAAGAAGTTAGATATCAAGCTCATCAATCCATGCAATCCATGAATAACTAATCCTTGAAACCAACTATGATTTTTCACATTACTACTCCTGAAACTTGGGAAACTGCACAACTTATCAACAAATACGAATCCACTTCCCTAGAAAAAGAAGGATTTATTCATTGTTCAACCAAATCTCAAGTTATAAATATTGCTAATACATTTTATAGTGATTATGAGCAATTAATTGTTTTAGAAATTAATCCCGATAAATTATTAGCAGAAATAAAATGGGAATCCCCTGTACATCCTAACCCTGATCTTGAATACAATATTAATGATACTGAAAAATTACCTCACGTATACGGAGTTATTAACTTAGATGCTGTTGAAAAAATCATCTATCTATGTAAAGATAATCAGGGTCTATTTAAAACCTTTTAAAATTTGAGAAAAACATGGAACATTTGATATCTTTATTAGGTCTAGTTGTTTTTTTAGGATTTGCTTATTTAGTATCTTATGACCGTTTATTAATTCCCTGGAAAACTGTTGCTTGGGGATTAGGTTTACAGTTTATTTTAGCTATTTTTATTTTAAAAACTCCCTTTGGCTTAGCTATCTTTGAATGGTTAGGAAACACAGTTAAAACTTTTTTAGATTATTCTGATGTAGGAGCAAAATTTGTTTTTGGAGAGACATTTCAAGAGCATTTTATTGCTTTTAAAGTGTTGCCAACTATTATATTTTTTGCATCATTTATCGCTATTCTCTACCATTACGGAATTTTGCCCCGTGTTGTCGGTATGATTAGCTGGATAATGATGCGTACTATGAAAACATCGGGAGCAGAAACCTTAAGTTGTGCCTCCAACATTTTTGTTGGTTGTACTGAAGCTCCTTTAATGATTAAACCTTACATAAAATCCCTAACTTTATCAGAATTACACGCTATTATGACAGGAGGGTTTGCTACTATTGCTGGTGGTGTGATGGCTGCTTATATTGCTATGGGAATTTCTCCAACCCATTTAATTTCTGCCTCCGTAATGTCTGCACCTGCTGCCCTCGCTATCTCTAAAATTATGTACCCTGAAACCAATAAATCCGAAACTAAGGGGGAGGAGATTCTTGAAATAAAAAGTCCCTATACTAATGCAATCGATGCAGCTACTAATGGAGCATTAGAAGGGCTAAAATTATCTTTAAATGTGGGAGCTATGTTAATCGCTATTTTGGGATTGGTTGCCTTGATTAATGGTATTTTAGGAGCTATTGGTCAACCATTAGGATTGTCTAGTCTATCTTTAGAATTGATTTTTTCTTACTTACTCGCTCCCGTTGCTTGGTTGATGGGTGTTCCTTGGCAAGACTGCTTACAAGTGGGAATTTTGTTGGGCAAAAAAACCATTTTAAACGAATTTATTGCTTATCTTGATCTGAAAAATTTGATGGCAGAAAATACTATTTCCCCACGCAGTCAAATAATCGCAACTTACGCCTTATGTGGGTTTTCTAACTTAGGAACTATCGGTATTCAAATAGGAGGAATAAGTGCGATCGCTCCCAACCGTCAACAAGATTTAGCAAAATTAGGTCTGAGAACCATGATAGCTGGTTCCCTGGCTTGTTTTCTGACTGCTTGTATTGCTGGCCTTTTGCTTTGACATTTGTGGCTATTTTAAGAGTTTGGGTAACAAAGTGTAATAGAAAAAACTCCGAACTCCGAACTCCGAACTCAGGTTGTAACATTTCTTTAAGACTTTAATACAATCTAAATTTTCTCAAGATCACAGTCATTTTTGATCATCTGTGTTATTCTATTTGTCAGTTGGTTTAAATTCTTAGATTTTAACTTTTGTATAGTCAAAGAGTATTATGGTTCAAACTAAAGAAAATAAGAAAAGTGAAGTGGCTGCTATTCCCTTCTCTGTGGCTCATACAGGAGTTGCAGCTACCGAAATGCGTCCCTGGGGTTCCTTTACTACCCTGGAAGAAGGACCTGGTTATAAGATCAAACGTATTGAAGTAAACCCTGGTCATCGTCTCAGTTTACAAATGCACCACCACCGTAGTGAACACTGGATCGTTGTTTCTGGGACTGCTAAGGTGACTTGTGGGGATAAAGAAGAGATTTTAGCAGCTAATCAATCTACCTACGTTCCTCAGTGTACCTCCCATCGTCTGGAGAATCCAGGGGTAATTAAGCTGATCCTGATTGAAGTTCAAAACGGTGAATATTTAGGAGAAGACGACATTATTCGCTTCCAGGATGATTATTCCCGTCATAAGTAATTAACAATTAACTATTGAATATGTACCTCTAAGCCTAATTAGTTAGAACTAATTAGGTTTTTATTTATTGTTATGTCTGACCAGAAATCTTCAGTAAAACCAAAGCAGCAGTCAAGAAATATTCACCCTAACGTCTGGATATTGGGCTTAGTCAGTCTATTTACAGATTTTGGAACCAAAGCCATTCAGTCGGTTTTGCCCCTGTTTTTATTGTCTGTTTTAGGGGCTAATTTAACTACCATCGGATTGATTGAAGGGATCGCAGAATCAACCGCCTCTACTTTGAAACTGTTTTCAGGGGTATTAAGCGACTATTGGGGACGGCGCAAAGAACTAGCAATCCTGGGATACGGACTTTCAGCCGCAATTATTCCCGTATTTGCCTTAGCTAATAGCCCCTTTTGGATCTTAGTAGCACGATTTGGCGATCGCCTGGGAAAAGGCATCAGAGTGGCTCCTCGTAACGCTTTAGTGGCTGATGTTACTCCCACAGAGCAACGTGGTGCAGCCTACGGTTTACGTCAAACCCTGGACACCATCGGCGCATTTTCCGGACCATTGGCCGCTACTCTCATTTTATTAATCTCTGGGCAAAATTTTCGTCTGGTGTTTTGGGTTGCTCTGATCCCAGGCATTATATCTGTTGCCCTACTGGTTAAAGGCATTCGAGAAACCCCCTCCTCCCAAGGAAAACGGGGTCAACCCATACAATGGAGCTTTTGTCAACAGTTGGGTCGAAATTACTGGGCATTGGTTGGGGTAGCTGCCCTATTTAATCTGGGTAACTTTAGTGATGCTTTTCTACTGCTAAAAGCCCAGGAAATAGGCATTGCGGCTGCTTGGATTCCTTTGTCCATGATCGTCATGAATTTTTCCTATATGTTGAGTGCCTATCCTTTGGGTTTATTATCGGATCGGATCGGTCGAAAACAGCTTTTAGTGGCAGGATTTTGGTTATTTGCCCTAGTTTATCTCGGTTTTGCCTGGGTTGAACAACCTTGGCAAATCTGGGGACTTTTTGCTTTTTATGGTGTGTATTTAGGCATGAGTCAAGGCATTTTATTGGCCTTGGTGGCGGATCTAACCCCTGGGGAGTTACGAGGAACAGGATTTGGCATTATTAATTTAGTAATAGGTATAATTTTATTGCCAGCTAGTTTATTAGCAGGGTTTTTGTGGCAAACAGTTAACCCTCAAGCCCCTTTTATATTGGGCAGTTTGTTGGCGATCGCCGCTAGTGTACTATTGTTGTTAGCGGTTCGTGATGAATGATTAATTAAATATGAAACAAGCTACTTTACCAGTTGTCAGATTTGAGATTTTTTATCATTTGAAGCGTCCGACTTTTTGGATCATTAGTCTATTATTTTTTGGCATTGCCTTAATGGACTCTGTGTCTAATGCGTCCCAAGGACAAGCTTTTTTTTATATTAATAGTCCCTCTCAAATCTTTCAAACAACCATTTGGTACACAATTTTTGGTATTGTAGCGGCGGCGGCGTTTGTAGCAGAAACCTTTGTTAGAGATACAAACTATGTCATGGAAGAGTTGATTTTTTCAACGCCGATCCGTAAATGGAATTATTTGGGACTCCGCTTTTTTGCAGCAGTAGGGATGACATTATTGGCCTTTTCGGGTTATTTACCAGGAACTATCATCGGAACCCTGATGCCAGGGCTTAACCCCTACGCTTTGGGTCCATTTCGTCCCGATGCCTATTTTTTTAGTTATTTTTTCTTTGTTATTCCTAATTTATTTATAGCCTCAGCACTCGCCTTTTTATTGGCATCCCGTACCCGTAACCTAGCCATCACTTATGCAGGAGCTATTGTTTTAGTGATGCTTTATCTAGCATCTTTGATGATGGTGGGTATGGAGGTTATTAACTTTAACCAGTACCGTTTCTGGGCAATGTTAGATCCCTTTGGNTTTCATGCTTTTGAGGAAACTCGTTTACGTTGGACGGTTTATCAACATAATACTTTGATGCCTAACTTAACAGGTACTTTACTTGTTAACCGTTTTCTCTGGATCATAGTAGACTTTGTTGCTTGGGGGGTTTAATTATCAAACCTATTCCCGTAAAATGTTCAGAGAATGCCTAAAAGGGCGACGTGGGCAACC
>NZ_AADV02000159.1 GCF_000167195.1 Crocosphaera watsonii WH 8501
CATGTTATCTACTCAGTCTTCAGATAATGTAGGATCCTTCGTACGCGGGGACTGCTCTACAAGTCGTGTAGCGTCATCGATCATGCAGCTGGGCTTGGTTCTACACCCGTCGTTACTGAGACATACGCCTAGAGGGGGAGTGTGGGGAGACTGGGAGAGGGGGAGACTGGGAGACTGGGAGAGGGGGAGACTGGGAGAGGGGGAGACTGGGAGACTGGGAGACTGGGAGACTGGGAGAGGGGGAGAGGGGGAGATAGTTCTGGGTTTGGGACTATTTTTCGACAATGGTGCGATCGCAGTTTGTTCGAGATCCGATGGATCTTGCAGGGACGGGCCTTTTTGTTATTGACTGCCTTCGGTTTAATTACCTTGGTGATGACTGCTTTGGGAACTCGCTCTTTTAACTATTCCACCCCTAGCACGGATCTGTTGATCCATGCAGCTAATGTTTATTTTGAATATATTTTGTTTGCTATTATTGTCCTCTATGGGGCAGAGTTGATGTGGCGCGATCGCCAACTGCGCATACAAGATGTAATGGATGCAACACCTATTTCTAATGGGGTGTTATTATTCTCAAAACTGACTGCTCTATTTGTCATGATCAGCTTAAACTTATTGTTGGCTATGGCAGTGATGATCCCTTATCAAGCTCTCAATGGTTATTATGATTTTGAGATCCCTTTATATTTCCAGATGCTATTTGTTGAGCATGGCCCCTATTTTTATTTAATTGCTGTATTATCTCTATTTACCCAGGTAATAACCCGACATAAGTATGCAGGAATGGCTCTAGCTATTGCTATCGCCCTCTCAAAAATTCCTTTAGATGCTTTTGGCCTTTATCATAACCTCTATCGTTTCCCTTCTACTAACGACATTGAATACTCTTTGATGAATGGTTATGGTAACTTATTGACGGGACATCTTTGGTATACCCTTTATTGGGGGATCGTAGGGGCTATTTTAATGGCGATCGCTTATATTATTTGGCCTCGGGGAACAACTAATAAAAGTTGGGGTAAGGCATGGAAACAGGCAAACTCAGCCATTAAAGGCACTTTATTCGCTTTAATTGCCCTATTTGCCGGGGTAGGTAGTTGGATCGGTTACAATACTATGGTAGCTAACCCCTATCAACCCCCAGGTAAGGAAGAAACTGCGGCGGAAATAGAAAAGCAGTTTAACAAGTACGAAAACTTACCTATGCCGGTGGTGACTGATACAGATGTCAAGGTGGATCTTTTTCCAGAGCAGGGTTATTTTATTGCTAAGGGTGCCTATCGTTTAGAAAATAGGACTAAAACCCCTATTAAACAGATTCATTTACTCACTTTTATCAATTTAAACCTAGAAGAAGTCAATTATCCAGGGGCAAAATTAAAAGAGGCACATCCTGAATGGGGTTATTATATCTACAGTTTAGATCGCCCCCTCATGCCAGGAGAAAGCGAAACTTTAGAATTTACGACTAAAACAAAGCCAAGCAAAGGATTTCGTAATCAGGTGGATAGCGACGACGTTTATATGGTTTATCCTAACGATGTGGTCGGTAATGGCACAAATTTACATAGTCCTTTTATTTTACCTTTCATCGGTTACACGAAAATGGTAGAACACAAAAAGGCTTGGTTACGGGATAAACTGGAATTACCTCCCTTAGAAGAAAGAATGCGCTCTTTTGATGATCCCATGGGACTTTCTCAAGCGTTAACGGTGAGTCATTTGGGTTGGGGTGAAGTTGATATCACCGTTAGCACTTCCAGTGATCAACAAATAGTGACATCAGGAACTCTTCTTAAACAATGGCAAGAGGGCGATCGTAATTATTTTCAGTATAAACTCACAGCACCAGATCGCAGTAAGTTTACCCTTTTTTCCGGTCGTTATGGAGTTCATAAAAATAATGATTATCGGGTTCCCATCGAAATATATTATCATCCCCAACACGAAGAAAATGTGGAATTAATGGCCCAACAGGTCGGAAAAGCCCTAGAATTTTATGAAAAAACTTTTGGACCCTATCCTTTTGAACAAGTTCGCGTAGTAGAATTTGTTTATTATGACGGTATGGTTTTTTCTGATAGGGGAACTATTGGTATTCCTGAAGTTTTGGTCTGGAAAAATGAAGCACAAGGACTAGGTGAAGAAAATATCATTGATTGGTTGACTTATTTGTTAGCTTATGCTTGGTGGGAAGATCAAATGATTATAGCGGATGTGTCTGGGAGTATGACTATTAGGGAGGCACTGAGTGCTTATGCTAGTTCCTTGTATCAACGTTCCCGTCGCACTCCAGAGATGCAAGAATTAGCCAAAAAACAGCAGATGCGTAACTTTTTCCGTCAGCTTGGTAAACTTGATTTCCAAGAACCTGCTTTAATTGAAGTGTATAACGAGTTAGCCATTGCCCGTTATAAAGGGGGAATGGTCCTGGAATTAATCGAGGATTTAATTGGTAAAGAAGCCTTATTCACTGCTATTAAGGAGTTTTTGGCAGCTTATCGTTATCAAAACCCACCTTATGCAACGGTTATGGACTTACAAGCAGCAATTATAAGTCAAAGTCCTCCAGAATATCGAGAAACTATCAAAGAATTATTTGCTGAGGTAATCACCTATCAAGTTGGGTTAACGGATGCTGCTTATGAATCATTACCCGATGGAAAATTTAAGATTACCCTTGAGATAGAAGCGCAAAAACGTTACACAAGGGAACTTGGAAGACAAGAAATCACTGAGTTAGACATTCCTTTGACTATTGCTCTTTCTGACGAAGCAGGAAACACTATCTATCGCAAAAAACATGATATTTCCCAACAAAAAGCGACCCTTGAGTTAATTGTTGACCAACTTCCTACCAATGCAACAGTTGATCCCGATTATGTTTTGCCCTCTGCTTTTGTACAAGATAATGTTAAACGTTTACAAGAAAAGAAACCAGAAAGTTAAATTAGGGCATATTTATCTTCCTTTAAGGTGGGCAGTACATCGGCCTACTGTCTACTAAAGTTAAGCTACACATTCAAAGTAGGGGTCAACGGCCGTTGACCCCTACAAAGTTAACATCTGTAGTCTCAGTTGATGAAAATGGTATAATCTCGTATTTGGTATGAAATTGGCAATCTATAATCAAAGAGTAATCCCTAAAAAGGTGACAATTTGTGGCAATATACTCTGACAAGCTGTATATAATTTATTAGCAGGTTTTAAACCTTTAGCTAGGGTTTCTAATAATTTAACGGCACGAGTTGCTTTCTTTTGTAATCCTTCATCTTCAGGTTTTTGACTAGCTTTAGCAATAGTTTTTACGTTATTAGCTGCTCCTGCTTTTTCCTCGTCGTCTAGTTCATTTTCTGTTTCAATTGCTTGCATTAATTCTTTTAGTGAGGTTTTTAATTGTTCATTTTCATTGTTATCACTCTCGGAAATGTTATCGATGGTATTGTTAACATCTTTTATGATTTTTCCTGTGTTTAAGTTTCCAGTGTTATTAATATCACCAGTAGTAATATTTGTACTATTATCGGGACTGTTATTCATGGCTTTTGTCTCTATATTAATTGGACGACTGGCTAAAATTTTTGTTATCTCCATCATGTTAGCATTTTCCCGATGATAGCTACTAATTTCATTTTCCTTTGCATCTAATAAGGCTTTATATTTAGCTTCTACTGCTTGTAACTTAAGTTGATAATTTTCTTCAAATTCCTGATGTATCTTTTCCTTATCAGCATCGGGGGGAACTTTAACTTTAACCACAAAAACCCCATCCCCTTTATTTTCAATACTGGAAACTTCTAAGGGTGTATCTTCATTTTCTACTTGCACCGTTTTCATGGTTTCTATAAAGGCTTTCCAGTCAATACCATTCTCAAAAATTAGGTTAACTGTATCAAATACTTCCTCAAATAATTTAGTAAATTCTCCGGTTTTAAAGTCTCCACTACTGGGTTGACGTTCTTTTTCATTGTTTAAAAGATAAACATATTGACAGTCAACATTATCAAGTTTAGTTGTGGTATCAATATTCCAATTTTCTAGACAAGCACCGGTTAAATAAGCACTATTAAAATTAGTGTAAACTGCATTGACTTCTGTTAAATTAGCAGACGATAAATTGGCATACTCAAAGGTTGCTCCACTAATATCTGCATTTTTCAAGTTAGCTCTTTGTAAGTTAGCTTCTTTTAGATATGCTCCCCTTAAGTTAGCTTTGCTTAAATCTTTTTCCTCTCCACTACTAGGGTTAATTAATAAATCTCTAACTATTGGTTTTTCTAATAAGGTATTTCCAGGTCTAGCTAAGTTTAATTTAACAGTATCTTTGAAACAAGTTCTAGTCAATATAGCTCGGTTGAAATTGACATTTTTCAGGGTTGCTCCGGTGAAGTCAGCGTCAGTTACTGTTGCCTTATAGAAAGATGTATCACCCATAGCAGCAAAAGCAATCACAATCTTTCGTAACCAAGGACCTCTCATTTCGTCTTTGAGGGTACGATAACCCAGATAACAGGCAAATAGGGTTAACGCTACGGCGAAGGCGAAGGCTACGGCTACGGCTCCGGCTCCGGCTACGGCTACGGCTCCGGCTACGGCTACGGCTCCGGCTACGGCTACGGCTACGGCTCCGGCTCCGGCTACGGCTAAAAATATTACCCCCCCCCAGATTTTTACGAAAACTAATAATAAAAAAGATAATTATAGTAATTAAACCTGTCCATCCTGATACTTTATTTTCAAGATTAGACTCGAAGATCAAAGAAACGATAGATCCTAACAAAGCTGAGAAAAGACTAGATATTATAATTAACACCAAAACAACTAATAAGAAAAGAATCAACCATCGTTTTTGTAGTCCAGCTTTTACCCCAATAAACTTGGTATTAGTGAGGTTTGCTTGACTAAAATTAGCACTTTGTAGCTGACAGTAACTAAAATCCGCACCGGATAAATCTTGTTCTTTAAAATTTGCTCCCCGTAGGTTTAACCTTTGGAAGTTTCGTTCTCCGTTTTTGTATGCTTTAATTAGGGTTTGCTGAATAAAAGCAAAACCCTATTCTTTAAAAGGTTACACCCATATTCGCGATCGCAAAAAAGATCAGCTTTGTCGGCTACAAACCGCTATAATTGGTAGAAACACCTCCCAGTTGTTGGTCAAGAACAAATGTATCGAAAAGAGGAGCAACCTTTACCGCCCCCAGAAAAATTTGAATTACCTTTCGAGGGCAAATTGTCCCCCAATAATCGTTGGGTAATCATGGCAGAGTTGATACCTTGGGATGATTTTGAGGAAGAATATGCTAAACTTTTTTCAGCAGAAAAAGGTGCGCCAGCCAAACTATTTAGAATGGCATTAGGGACATTAATTATTAAGGAAAAATTAGGAACAAGTGATAGAGAAACTATAGAACAGATTAGAGAAAATCTCTATCTACAATACTTTATAGGTTTAAATTGTTATCAACAAGAGCCACCACTGGAATCTTCAATGCTAGTTCATTTTAGGAAAAGAATTGATGGAGAATTGATAAACAAAATCAATAAAAAAATAGTAAAAAGAGAAATAGACAAGAGTGATAAAGAAGTAAAAAAAAAGGATTGTCTCCAAGAAAAAAGAGAAAAAATAAAAAATAAAGGTAAACTAATTTTAGATGCGACTTGTGCGCCAGCAGACATCAAATACCCAACGGATTTAGGCATATTAAATCAAGCCAGAATTGAGACAGAAAGAATAATAGATAATCTTTATAAACCATTAAGAGTAAAATTGAGAAAAAAGCCGAGAACTTCTAGAAAAATTGCTAGAAAGGAATACTTAAAAGTAGCTAAAAAACGAAAAGTATCTTATCAAGAAAGAAGAAAAGCTATCGGGAAACAGTTAAAATACCTTAAGAAAAATTTAGGAAATATAGAAGACTTAATTCAAGCTGGGGCTTCCCTGGAAAATCTGAGTAAAAGACAGAAAAATTGTCTAGAGACTATCAAAAAAGTTTATGAACAACAACAGTCAATGTGGGAGAATAAGACCCAGAGTGTTCCTCAAAGAATTGTAAGTTTAACTCAACGGCATATTCGTCCAATAGTGAGGGGAAAAGCAGGAAAACCAATAGATTTTGGAGCTAAACTCTCAGTAAGCTGTGTAGATAACTATGTGTTTCTAGACAAAATAAGTTGGGAAAACTTCAATGAATCTTGTCATTTTAAAGAACAAGTAGAAAAGTATAAAGAAACGTTTGGCTATTATCCCGAATCCGTCCATGTAGATAAAATTTATCGAACTAGGGAAAACAGAAATTGGTGTAAGGAAAGAGGGATAAGAATCAGTGGTCCGAAGTTAGGAAGACCTCCGAAAAATGTCAGTGAAGAAGAAAAGAAACAAGCCCACTCCGATGAATGCTTCCGTAATGCTATTGAGGGAAAGTTTGGACAAGCTAAACGAAGATTTAGCCTAAATCTCGTGATGACAAAACTACCTGAAACCTCCATTACATCTATTGCTATTACATTTTTAGTTGTCAATCTTTCTAAACTTCTGAGGCAGTTTTTGTCGCTTTTTTTGTCCTTATTTACTAATGATAGAACAAGAGAACTCATTAAACCGCCTTTCATTAATTTTGATTATACTTTGAACAATTTTTATGTACTAAAACTTATTGATTTGTCAGAAAATTCTTGGTCAAAAGTGGCATAAATTTTGGAGAAACTTTTTCAGCAAACCCTATTTAGGTTTCCATATCCTATTATTTTATCGGATAAACTGTTTTTATAACTATCAATTAAACAGCCATAAATTTCTAACATATCCACCCCTTTTCGATGATTATAAATAATATCATAAGGATATTGAAAACTATTTTTTGCTGGCAAAATAGTAGAACCATAAAGTTGAATCAAGGGAATATTCAAACAGAATTTTGGCAGAATCTTTGTTTTTAATTTAATCAAATTCTCAAACTCAAAAGACTGAATAAATATATAGTCAGGATTTATAAAATTTTCTGCAATTAAGGTATTAATTAGTAACTCACCTAGACAAATATTGATTAGCTTATCATTTTCAATTCCAGTAAAAAATCTTCCCTCCTTGTCAAAAAAAGTTGGATGTTTTGTTTCTGGATAGATCCCGATATTACGACCTATCTTTTTACTTTTATTTTTAACTAAATCAATAATCTCTTTGAAAGTTGGGATTTCAAATAAACCATCAAACTGTTTATTATTAGGTCGAATATTAGGGATGCGTTCTTTAACTCTAAGGGTTTTTAATTCTGCCAAAGTAAAATCTTCTGCAAACCATCCAGTGACAGAATTACCATCAATTATTTTAGTTGTTTTTCTCTCAAAAAAATCATCAATTTCAGCTACATTTGTCGTTTCTGATAATTCATTTTCATGAAGTGCAACTAATACCCTATCTCTGCTTACAACTAAGTCAGGTTCAATAAAATCTGCACCTAAATCAATGGCTAATTCATAAGCTTCTAAGGTATGTTCAGGACGAAAAGCACTGGCACCACGGTGAGCAATTATAAGAGGCATTTTTCTATCTTTATTATTATGGATAATGGATAATGGATAATGGATAATGGATAATGGATAATTATTTTTTTCTAAAAAGAAAGAGAATACAAAAATAAAACTTTTGATTTTTATCTTTGAAAGGAGAC
Organism: Crocosphaera watsonii WH 8501; assembly: GCF_000167195.1. Classification (GTDB taxonomy): domain Bacteria; phylum Cyanobacteriota; class Cyanobacteriia; order Cyanobacteriales; family Microcystaceae; genus Crocosphaera; species Crocosphaera watsonii. The sequence goes on from NZ_AADV02000159.1 coordinate 7,671, forward strand.
GTTTTTTACTGAATTAATGACTAATAATCAAGTAATTAAGTATTTCTAAAATTTTTCCCCAAACTCCTCGTCACCCCGTCACCCGAATTTCTCACAAAATCTGCGATCGCCAAACACAGAAGCCTTACAGGAAGTGGGTTTGAACAGAGCGATCGCAGATTTCCCCAACCAACAGTCTGTTGTCAGATTTTAAGTTAAAATCAACCCGAATTAGACAAAGATGAAAAGATAAATCAATCACTCATTTTTCCAAAAAAATTATTAATAAAATCTCTAATAGTACTAGATTGTTAGAATAAAATATGCTATAATTTAATTATTAAAGCAATTTACCTTAAACTGATTTAATGAGTCCCAGTCATCCCCGAACCCCTCGTCAAGTAATCAACTTTAGTAAACAGAAAGGAAAAGAAATAATCGCTAATTTTGATGGGGGACTAATCACTTCAGATGCGGGGATTGTCTGGATAGCTGAGTTGGATAAAAAACTGGGAATTACCGAGAAGTTTGGTAACTGTTTTCAAGATCATCGTCATCAATCTTATGTAGATCATTCCGTTCATGAGTTATTAGCACAAAGGCTTTATGGAATTATTTTAGGCTATGAAGATGTCAATGACCATGATAAATTACGTCACGATCCTGCCCTTAAGATCGCTTTAGAAAAGCTTAATGAACTTGAAGATAAAAAGGGATGGTTAGCTGGAAAAAGTACAATTAATAGATTGGAATATTGTCCTGAGACTATTCTCGACCAAAAAACGAGTCGTTATCATAAAATAGAAACCAACTTTGAAGCCATTGAAAAATCTTTTGTCGAATTTTTTTTAGAGTCTTATAAAAAACCTCCCTTAAGTATTATATTAGATATGGATGTCACGGATGACCAAGTACATGGTAATCAAGAAGGGGCATTTTTTAATAGTTATTATCACGGAGTATGTTATGCTCCTTTATATATTTTCTGTGGGCATCATTTATTAGTTGCTAAACTTCGTTCATCTAATGTAGATCCAGCCGATGGAGCCTTAGACGAATTACAAAGAATTATCGGACTAATTAGAGAAAAATGGTCAGAGACTCATATCCTAGTTAGGGGTGATAGTGCCTATGCCCGTGAAGAAATCTTCTATTTTTGTGAAAATCAGCCTTTAGTTGATTATGTTATAGCTATGGGAACAAATGGCGTTCTTAAGTTACGAGCGGATGATGTAATTGAAAAAGCCAAACATGAATATGAAAAAAAACTAGCTCCAATAACTGAATTAATGGATAGTTTATTTCAGAAAAAAGAAGATTTAGAAGAAGTTAAAAAATTAGTACCAATTTCTACTTGGTATCGCTCTATTCGTTATAAAACAGAAAAGTCATGGAGTTGTCAAAGAAGAGTAGTGACAAAAGTTTGTTATGGAAGTGATGGCTTAAAAATGCGCCATGTGGTGACATCTTTGCCCGCTTCAAAAATTCCACCCTCAAAACTTTATACAAAAAAATACTGTCCGAGAGGCGAGATGGAAAATCGGATTAAAGAACAACAATTAGACTTGTTAGCTCATAGAACTTCAACTCAAACATTTCAAAGTAATCAACTAAGATTATGGATACATTCCTGGGCTTATGTTCTCATAAATGCTTTTCGTCAACACTGTTTAAAAAAACTTCATTGGCTAAAGCAACTGTGGGAAGAATACGTCTAAATCTTCTTAAGTTGGGAGCCAGAATAAAGATTAGTTGTAGAAGAATTATTATCGCTATAGCTAGTGCTTGTCCTTATCAAGATATTTTGTCTATTGCTAACAAAAGAATTAAAACTATTCCTAATACTGGATAAGTAGAATAAGTTGTTTTCTAAAAAAGATATCTATCATAAGTTGTTGACTGACTGATACTTTCATTTAGTCTTATTTATCGTGGAGAAAATCAAAAGTTAATATAATTATTCCCTCTTAAACTCAATTTTTGGATAATCAAAGTCAATTTTTTTATTCATCTATATTCAAAATTTCTATTAGTCCTAAAAATTATCATTTTTCATCTCTGGATTGGGCTTTCAAATTAATTTGTGAGAAATCCGGGGTTACCATTAGTCCCTTGTCTATTAGCACTTTTTACAGCAGCAATTATCCTCTGGTTTATCGATAATAAGCAACGAGATAAAATGGTTTTTAAACTAACATTAGATTCATTATTAAAGACACTTACAGATAAACCAACGGTGGGACGTATTGCGATCGAATACCTTAAACAGTCAGAAAACCGAGAAAATAAAGCTTTGATTACAGAAAAGTTGTTGAAAAAAACTCAATAATTGACTTCTCCTGACTCCAAAGCAATTAATAGTTAACAATTAATAATTAAGTTCATCCAGAGCTATAGGTACGCGTCTCACTCATA
>NZ_AADV02000158.1 GCF_000167195.1 Crocosphaera watsonii WH 8501
AATTTTGGGCAAAGTGGCCGCTCCAGTCCCAGGGATTTTTAGGACCCTTTCCGTGGGGACACATTTTTAACCAAATTTTCGGAAAGGTTTTTTAACATGTGTAGGGAGTTATTTAGTTTTTCGGAGGCAAACGTTAATGGGGAGGAGGGTTTAAAGTTCCTAATTAAAGGTCGGTTGGATTGGTTTATTTTCTTTAAGGATCGCTTTTAACTGCTGGACTATCTTTCCTGCCACAGCTTATATCGATGATGATCGTCTTGATGGCAACATTTTTGTTGTTTATGCTGGCAATGGTTCCCTTGTTCCGGCTAAATTATCCTTAAAAGAGTCTTTAGATAGGGAAATGCCAACGGTGCTTGTTTATTATTTGGATGATAGTCGAGATTGTAAACGATTTGCCATCGTGGTTTCTCGTATTCAAGAATTTTATGGTCGGGCTGCTAATATTATTCCTGTTAATGTTGATAGCATTCCTGCAAAAGATATTTATACCAAGGAAGAATCTGGCTATTATTATCAAGATATTATTCCCCAAACCGTTATCCTTGATAGTGAAGGAAAGAAGATTTTTGATGGTAAAGGACAGGTGAAATATGAAGCGGTTGATGATGTTCTCCGAGAAGTTTTTAACCTCTTACCTCGTTCTGAGTCTGTGGAGTTAAAACGACGTATTGTTAACGAGTTTAATGAGGAATTACGTTGATAGTTGATAGATTTGCTGTAGGATCTTAATGTTATTAAGATCCTACAGCAGCTTGTAGTCAGTCCTTTAGGACGATCAAATATTGATCATCAAGGCTAAAGCCTTGACTACTTGCTTTTGTGTTTTATATTTAATGACAGCTACATATTTAATTGGGTGATACTTATCCTGAATTCTCAAGAAAATTTGAGTAAAAAATTATGATGTTAACTAAATTTAGGTTAATGTTTTTATCAGCAACAATTCTTTTGATATTAATCTTAAGTATCTTCTTTTATCAACCCAGATGGTTATTAAAAATAATAGTTAAAGTTGCTCCTGGGGTTTATTATTTCTCTGAAACTACTGATAAAATTGTTGCTGTGACTATTGATGATGGACCAAATACGATAACAACACCAAAAATATTAGAAACTTTGTCAAAAAATGATACTAAGGCAACTTTTTTTATAATTAGTGAAAGATTAGATAAGAATGAAGAGATTGTTGAAAATATCATTAATAATGGTCATGAAATTGGTAATCATCTGGTTAAAGATGAAAAAAGTATTTTCTTATCAAAAGAAGAATTTGAAGACAAATTTTTAACAGCAGATAAAAGTTTAAATCAATTTTTGTTATATGAATCATCAAAAGTAACTTAGTTTCGTCCTGGGGGAGGTTGGTATAATACCCAAATGTTAGAAACGGTCAAAAAATATAATTATCGGACAGCTAATGGTTCTATTTTTCCCTATGATACTAATATTCCTTCCTCTGAGTTTGCGAGTTACCATATCTTAGCAAATTTACGTCCTGGTGCTATCATTGTCTTACATGATAGTAGTAGAGACGGTAAGTCTGGAGACTGGGGAGAAAGAACGAATATTACCTTAAAAAAGATTCTTCCTGAGATCAAAAAAAGAGGTTATCGAACCGTTACTCTATCAGAAATGTTTACCGAAGGTTAATATGAATAATGTTATTTTTCGTCCCGCTTCTCCCGATGATGCTTTAGAAGTTGCTAAACTTTCTATCCTAGCAGCAGGTGGGATTTTTGAGTTTTTATTAGAAGATTTTGTGTAACTGCTCACCGCAACAAAAAAGTCTTATTGAAAAGCACTACAAACAACATCAGTTGAGTCAACAAAAATATAAGCCCTGTGATTTAGCGTAAAATTTAAGCTAATTTATTACGGCTATTTTAATGACTAACATTCCCAGAATCAAGTCTTTTAAAAACCTCAAATAAAAACAACAATATGAAAAAAAAAAATAGTAAGATAGTTTTTTGTTAGCGGAGATTATCCGCTAACCCTGTGTATTTTTGTGCAGAGAGATAGGGGGATCAAGAAAAATCTATCCCCCATCGGCTCCGGAGCCTTTTACATCTCTAATCCTGGGGGACTCCGACCAGCTAATGAAAATAATTCGCATAATTGGACAATGGCATTTTGCCCCTGTAATCTCATGGTCTCTAAAAAACTGAACATTTGGGTGACTAACTCTGCACCCCAGTCGCTTCTTGCTCCCCCACTTACTTTGCGGTGAATGACAATGGGACGTAAAGCTCTCTCAGCATCATTATTATCTGGTTTGACTTCAGGATAAGTTAGAAAGGTGAACCACTCTTCCCAATGACGTTTGAGACGGTTAATCAATCTTTGTGCATCATAAGGCCATCCTTTTTTGGGAGTTGCTTTAAAAATCTTTTGCAGTGAGTTCTCGACTTCTGTTCTTTTGGAGCCTAAGTCTTCAAGGGTTAAATTTCGAGCATGATAATGACGATAATGGATACGGGCGGTTGCTAAAACTTGCTGTACATCGGCAGCAAATTCTCGATTCGCTTGAAAACGACTGGTTTTAAGGGACTCTAACTCTCGTTCTAAATGTGCCAGACATTTCTGTTTGGCTATCGCACTTTGTCTAAAGTAGGCACTATAGCAGTCACTGGTGAGGATGCCCTTAAAATCTGCTCCTAACAATTTCTCGACTTCTGCGGAGCTTCTAGTGGGAGCCAACATCAACACACAGACCTCATTTGATGTGGCTACCCAAACCCAATACTTGATGCCATCGATGCAATAACTGGTTTCGTCAACACATCGGATTCCTGGCTGCTGGATGTACTTTAACCACTGTTTGGTCAAGGGTTCTAAACTTTCTTGAAACCATTTGTGCATTTTGGCAAGGCTCCCTTGAGAAATGGGAATGCCAAAGACATACTCTATAAAATGTTCCTGTTTACGCCATGTAAGATTACCCCCATAGCCAAGCCAGCCCACGATGCTACTTAATCGCGCCCCATAACTGAATCCTTCTTTAACTCCCAATGGAATAGGACTGTAATCTGACCATCCACAACTAGGACATTTATAGAATCCGCGACGATATTCCCTGATTTCTATGGGTTGGTCTACTACTTCAGCCACTTGCTGGACTTTTTCGGGAACTACTTCATCTCGTTCCACTGAACCCCCACAAACAGGACAGTTTTCTAGTTCTAAAGGGACTATCTTATCGGGCTGACCAAAACCATTACGGGTCTTCCCTGGGTGGTCATATTTTGGTCCGCGTTTAAATCCTTTTTTGCGTTTCTTTTTGTCAGAAGGCTTTTTTAGTGGGTCTGATGATGGGGGGACTGAACTGTTTTTTGAGTTACGGTTTTTTAGCTTATCTCTCTCTTCTTTCAATTTTTCAATTTCTTGCTGTTGTGTAGAGATTTGTTGTTGTTGCTGGTCAATCAGTCTTTGTTGAAGAGATAACTGTTGTTGTGCCTTGACTAGCCACTCAATCATGAAGACATTGTTCGCCAACTGTTCATCGGCGATAGCTCTAACTAGCTTTGAATCAATGGTAGCATTTGTGGTCATAACCCCCACTATACATAAAAATCCCCGATTTTACCTTTATGTTGTCAAGACAGATTCTTTATTGCGGTGAGCAATTACAATAAAACCAATTAATAAACCGAATAAATGACTTAACATACTTACTTGAGGGAGGAGGTAATCAGAGATTAATTGTACAATAATAACCACGACTATAATTGAGAGTCTTTTGCCGTTAATAGAAGACTTTTCATGTAACCATCTCCTTAAAAATATTGCAGTTAAACTGCCTACTAAACCCATAACTGATGCCGAAGCACCAACCAGAATATAGTCGAGTTTACCAGTATAATGAGCGAGATAAGAAAAGGCAGACATTGAGCCTATTCCACTGAGAAAATAAATAGTAATATAATTATATTTATTACTGATCTTTTCTACTAAATTTCCGATAAAATACAGTGCTAACATATTCATTGAAAAATGTCCCCATCCATAGTGAAGAAAATTAGAGGTAATTAATCGCCAAAATTGACCTTCCCAGACCACAACAGGAACTAAAGCACCTAATTCATATAAAGTTTCAATATTTTCACTACCACCTAACCTGAGTTGTGTAACAAATACCAAGCCATTGAGAATGATTAAGAATAGAGTCATTTTTCAATTTCTTATACTAAAAATGTTGGGGGTGACATTTCTTATTGTATCTGAATTTAATCAAGATTTTTATAAACAGTATTTAACTGAAAAAGAGAAACCTAAAAGCCACAGGAATAATCTAAAATACTGTTGCTTCTAGGATTAATAAAATTGCTAATTTCTCCGATTAAGAATTATTAGGAAAAGTCAATTCAAACTCCTCAATTAGTTCATCGAGTTCCTCAAGAGCTTGTTTAACATCGACTCGCAAGATTCCTAAATCTGGTTTTTCTAAAAGTTCCACTAAAAATCCTCGTTTACCCTCAATCAATTTGACTTGTTCCTGGATTGTTTCTTTATCCATTCCTTTAAACCTAAAATGAACACCAACTCTAGGATAAACAATCTTGAGTGTTCTGGTCTAGTCTTGACTAAAAATTCTCTTGAAAAGAAGTTATCCTCTTTTCAGAAAGACCGATCACAAGGATAATGAAGTTTGATAATAAAATTTAAAGCGATCGCTCAACACAGGAATTATATGTTACGCAAACTTTCATTAGCACGAGTCGGATTGACAGTCGGAGGAATTTTAACCATTATTGGCTTTGTGGCCTATGCTGTGGACAATCCTACCCTCAATTTAGCAGGATTTTTCTATGGTGTCCCCATTTTATTAGGGGGACTGGCTCTTAAGGCCGCGGAATTAAAACCCATTCCCTACAGTCAAAGCACATCCCCAGAAATTATTGCTCTAAGAGAGGAAAAAGCTACCCCAACTCAAGACCAAATTCGTAAAGATGTCACCCGTTATCGTTATGGACAAGAGGCTCATCTTGATGATTCCCTAGAAAGGTTAGGGTTGAGTCCTTCGGATGAAGATCGACCGGTATTAGTAGCTATTCGAGAGGAAAATATTGAGGGAAATTATGGTTTAATCTTAGAGTTTGATTCACCTTTTATTACCTTAGAAACTTGGCAAGATAAAAAAGAAAAGATTACCAAGTTTTTTGGACCTGATATCACTGTCAGAATTGATCCCAAAGAAGATAACGAAATTGATATTTTCTTAATTAGCTCGAGTAAGACTCAAGAAGGCTAAAACAAAGGTAACAGGAATATCTCCTGTTACCTTCGTAAACTAATAAATTTTCTAGAGTTTACTTAAGACATTCTCTCTAAAATTTTCTGGACGATTTCCATGCCACTAATGGCCTGCCAACCGAATAAACCAACAATAGCCATATTAAGAGTAATATGAGTATAACGGGCTAATTCATTGCCTTTCTGCATCAAAGGAGAGAGAGAAGCTGAAACCGCAATTAAAGCAGTCATAACTAAACCAATTAGTAAATGGGGACCGACGAATAATCTACCGTTGTTGATATAGGTAATAGCCATACCGCCCATATTACCTAATACCATTAAACTTAAGACCACTGAACCCATTTTATAGTGTCGGTTGCGAAAATCTTTTTTTACTAATTCTTTTTTGATATCTTTATCAACAAAGCGAATTCTTCGCCATTGAATCCCTAAATATAGAGCGTAAATGGTAAGGGCGAATAGGGCCCACATGAGAATAGGATGGCCAAACTGTGACCAGACTTTAACTTGTTCTGGAATATTCATAGACATTAAAGTGTTCTCTTAACAGGGTTTAAGAGTAGTTACAAAACTTAACTTAATATCAATTGTATACTATCAAGTGGTTTGACACAATCATAAGGTGAAGCAAAATTTTCAGGAGTCCTCTCAAAATGCTGCTCAAAATGCGTCAAGTTATTGTTGTTTTCTCTCTCAGTCTTCTTTTCTTAACATCCTGTGCTACTCAGGCCCCATCAAGGTTTGAACAAGCGCAGCAAGAAAGTTCTCAGAGAGGTAGTAGTGCGGTTGTTAAAGAATCAGAGTCTGGGGGAAGTTTTAATAAGTTTTTCCCCCCTTCTGGTGGGGGATATGAGCGTGTGTATACCCAAGAGAAAAAAGGTTTTGCAGAAGCAAAGTTGAAAAAAGATGGTAAAGAGGTGGCTGTATTAGCTATTTCTGATATTCTCAATAACCCCAGTGCTGCTAAGAAATTTGAAAAAAGTAGCCAAAAGATTAAGGGTTATCCTGCTGTTTCTCAAGGTAAAACCGGAACCGCTGTTTTAGTTGGCTATCGCTTCCAGGTTAAGGTGTTATCCCGTGATTCCTCTTTTTCCGAAGGCGATCGCCAAACCTGGTTAGAAAAGTTTGATCTCAATGGGTTATCTAAAGTTCAATAATTTCTACACCTATTACATGATCAGCTTGTGTCTACAGTCAAGGAGCAGCTTCTCCTGGGACATAAGCTGATTTTTTATAGTATTTTTGATCTAAAAAACAGAAAAATTAAACCGTTTACACGAAGTTATACACGAAGTTATACATTAACGCTAACATTGCAAAGGTTAAACAGGGGCATAATAGTATAAGTAGGGGAAAATAACTACGTATAATCCTAGACCATGAAAACAGTTAACATTCTCAATGTCGCTATCGATAACCTTTGTACCAAAGAACTACTGAAATCTCTCGCTCGCGAAGGGGGAGTGGTAGTTACCCCTGATGTGGATCATTTCATGAAACTCCGTCATGATGCCGAGTTAAGGGAAGTTTATCAACAGTCAGATTATCGGGTTTGTGACAGCAAAATTGTTCAGTTTGCTTCTCGCTTTCTAGGGACACCCATTCGGGAGAAAATTTCGGGATCGGACTTGTTTCCTGCTTTCTATGAATATCATAGAGAAAACAAGGATATTACCCGGATTTCTCACAAATTAATTTGAAAGCCCAATCCAGAGATGAAAAATGATAATTTTTAGGACTAATAGAAATTTTGAATATAGATGAATAAAAAAATTGACTTTGATTATCCAAAAATTGAGTTTAAGAGGGAATAATTATATTAACTTTTGATTTTCTCCACGATAAATAAGACTAAATGAAAGTATCAGTCAGTCAACAACTTATGATAGATATCTTTTTTAAAAAACAACTTATTCTACTTATCCCGTATTAGGAATAGTTTTAATTCTTTTGTTAGCAATAGATAAAATATCTTGATAAGGACAAGCACTAGCTATAGCGATAATAATTCTTCTATAACTAATCTTTATTCTGGCTCCCAACTTAAGAAGATTTAGACGTATTCTTCCCACAGTTGCTTTAGCCAATGAAGTTTTTTTTAAACAGTGTTGACGAAAAGCATTTATGAGAACATAAGCCCAGGAATGTATCCATAATCTTAGTTGATTACTTTGAAATGTTTGAGTTGAAGTTCTATGAGCTAACAAGTCTAATTGTTGTTCTTTAATCCGATTCTCCATCTCGCCTCTCGGACAGTATTTTTTTGTATAAAGTTTTGAGGGTGGAATTTTTGAAGCGGGCAAAGATGTCACCACATGGCGCATTTTTAAGCCATCACTTCCATAACAAACTTTTGTCACTACTCTTCTTTGACAACTCCATGACTTTTCTGTTTTATAACGAATAGAGCGATACCAAGTAGAAATTGGTACTAATTTTTTAACTTCTTCTAAATCTTCTTTTTTCTGAAATAAACTATCCATTAATTCAGTTATTGGAGCTAGTTTTTTTTCATATTCATGTTTGGCTTTTTCAATTACATCATCCGCTCGTAACTTAAGAACGCCATTTGTTCCCATAGCTATAACATAATCAACTAAAGGCTGATTTTCACAAAAATAGAAGATTTCTTCACGGGCATAGGCACTATCACCCCTAACTAGGATATGAGTCTCTGACCATTTTTCTCTAATTAGTCCGATAATTCTTTGTAATTCGTCTAAGGCTCCATCGGCTGGATCTACATTAGACGAACGAAGTTTAGCAACTAATAAATGATGCCCACAGAAAATATATAAAGGAGCATAACATACTCCGTGATAATAACTATTAAAAAATGCCCCTTCTTGATTACCATGTACTTGGTCATCCGTGACATCCATATCTAATATAATACTTAAGGGAGGTTTTTTATAAGACTCTAAACAAAATTCGACAAAAGATTTTTCAATGGCTTCAAAGTTGGGTTCTATTTTATGATAACGACTCGTTTTTTGGTCGAGAATAGTCTCAGGACAATATTCCAATCTATTAATTGTACTTTTTCCAGCTAACCATCCCTTTTTATCTTCAAGTTCATTAAGCTTTTCTAAAGCGATCTTAAGGGCAGGATCGTGACGTAATTTATCATGGTCATTGACATCTTCATAGCCTAAAATAATTCCATAAAGCCTTTGTGCTAATAACTCATGAACGGAATGATCTACATAAGATTGATGACGATGATCTTGAAAACAGTTACCAAACTTCTCGGTAATTCCCAGTTTTTTATCCAACTCAGCTATCCAGACAATCCCCGCATCTGAAGTGATTATTCCCCCATCAAAATTAGCGATTATTTCTTTTCCTTTCTGTTTACTAAAGTTGATTACTTGACGAGGGGTTCGGGGATGACTGGGACTCATTAAATCAGTTTAAGGTAAATTGCTTTAATAATTAAATTATAGCATATTTTATTCTAACAATCTAGTACTATTAGAGATTTTATTAATAATTTTTTTGGAAAAATGAGTGATTGATTTATCTTTTCATCTTTGTCTAATTCGGGTTGATTTTAACTTAAAATCTGACAACAGACTGTTGGTTGGGGAAATCTGCGATCGCTCTGTTCAAACCCACTTCCTGTAAGGCTTCTGTGTTTGGCGATCGCAGATTTTGTGAGAAATTCGGGAGAAGCTAAAATTAACCCGCCCTATCCATTCCTAACCCCTCCTGAAAGGAGAAGGCAGAAGCTAAAAACTGTTAATTACTTAAGTTATATCATTTATCGAGATAATAGGGTCTAAAACCTGGCTTTTTAAAGCGAAACGTTTTTGAGGCGAGGCTTAAATCCTCGTTTCAAAAACAACTTCTGTACGATAGTGCCGGAACGTAGTGAGGAACTCCTGACTTCTGACTTCTGACTTCGTTAATCCCTAACCACTTTCCTTGTTCATCATAATTAAGCGATCGCGGGTATCCTGCTGCATTCCAGACTGTATCAAATATAGGTTTCATGACTTGATATAAGTCAACATTATAATCTTCTATCATTACTTCTGGGAGTATTAAATTATCTCGATCAATTGGATTACCAAAAGAACGCCCAAATCCTGGATCATATCCCATAATGTAACCCCTTATGTTAATAATTGTTGTAAAAACGATAATGGGTGTGAAATCGTAACTGCTCACCGCAACAAAAAAGTCTTATTGAAAAGCACTACAAACAACATCAGTTGAGTCAACAAAAATATAAGCCCTGTGATTTAGCGTAAAATTTAAGCTAATTTATTACGGCTATTTTAATGACTAACATTCCCAGAATCAAGTCTTTTAAAAACCTCAAATAAAAACAACAATATGAGAAAAAAAAGAATAGTAAGATAGTTTTTTGTTAGCGGAGATTATCAGCTAATCCTATGTATTTTTGTGCAGAGAGATAGGGCGATCAAGAAAAATCTATCCCCCATCGGCTCCGGAGCCTTTTACATCTCTAATCCTGGGGGACTCCGACCAGCTAATGAAAATAATTCGCATAATTGGACAATGGCATTTTGCCCCTGTAATCTCATGGTCTCTAAAAAACTGAACATTTGGGTGACTAACTCTGCACCCCAGTCGCTTCTTGCCCCCCCACTTACTTTGCGGTGAATGACAATGGGACGTAAAGCTCTCTCAGCATCATTATTATCTGGTTTGACTTCAGGATAAGTTAGAAAGGTGAACCACTCTTCCCAATGACGTTTGAGACGGTTAATCAATCTTTGTGCATCATAAGGCCATCCTTTTTTGGGAGTTGCTTTAAAAATCTTTTGCAGTGAGTTCTCGACTTCTGTTCTTTTGGAGCCTAAGTCTTCAAGGGTTAAATTTCGAGCATGATAATGACGATAATGGATACGGGCGGTTGCTAAAACTTGCTGTACATCGGCAGCAAATTCTCGATTCGCTTGAAAACAACTGGGTTTTAAGGGACTCTTACTCTCGTTCTAAATGTGCCAGACATTTCTGTTTGGCCATCGCATTTG
>NZ_AADV02000157.1 GCF_000167195.1 Crocosphaera watsonii WH 8501
GTTTGATCAATCGAGTCGGTACCACACACCATAAAACTATAGGTGAGTGCGCGCTTAACTTTCGGTAGGGGACGACGGGCCCACCCCACAGCATCACATAATTCTTCTAGTTCGTAGAGATCGATCTCTCTTTCTCGGGTGAAAAAGATCCGTGTTTGGCCATCGGTGTGGCCTGTCAAGTTGACCGGTTCCCCTTTAAATTGGGGCTTTTGGTCAGTGTTTGATGTATCCGTATTATTAAACAATCGTTTCCAAAAAACCATTAGATTGAAAGAGACAACCCCTATTTAGTTAAATATTCTCTCACAAAGTCGGAGTGCTGTGCTATGGTTCGAGCAAAAGCTTGAAAAAACCTAACCAAAAATTTACTATTTTTGTCCGTAAATTAAGCCAAAACGAATTAGACCCCGTTCATAACCTCGACTCATCAGCCCCAATGATAACGCTCCTTGTACCGTTTGCCAACCACTGTTTAATAAACCGGCGATCGTTTCTAAATTCAAAGCTGAGTCAATTACAATATCCCAAAAAGGTGCTACTTCCATTGACCAATCATCTATTTTAATATTACTAAAACCACAGTCCTGGGCAATGGTTTCGTATTCGGGTAAAGATAGGACATAAGGCAAACAATAAACCCGATAGATTTCTTCTAAATGTTGTTTTTCCTCTTCTGTTAATTCCCCTGCCCAAGAATTAGTGGGACGATGACACCAAGTTACACAAAGAAAAGTACCACCGGGTTTTAATACCCGATAACATTCTTGAAAAAATTTCTTTTTATCGGGCATATGTTCCCCACTTTCTAGAGACCATACCAGGTCAAAATTATCCTCTGGAAAGGGCATATTTAGGGCATCAGCCACCTGAAACTGTACTGTTTCTTCTAATTTGAACTCACTAGCTCTTTCCGTGGCTCTATTTGCCTGTACAGAAGATAGAGTTATTCCTGTTGCTTTGGTGTTAAATCTTTCAGCTAAATAAAGGGTACTGCCTCCGATCCCACACCCCACATCAACTAAGTTAGAAACCTCTTTAATATCAGCCCAAATTAATAGTTCTTCGATTAAATTGATTTGTGCTTGACGACGATCAAGTTTATAGTTTCCGCCTCTTCCATAGTAGCCGTGGTGCATATGTTCACCCCAAGTTTTTTCCCATAAATTACTGGAGGTGTCATAAAATTTAGCGATTTTTTCTGATAGGTTAGATGTGTTAGTCATTAGGTTTATTTTTAAGATTTAGGGATCAGAATATTTAATTAAACTAAATTATTTTATTTTCTTTTGAGCTTAGACAAGCAGGATGCTTGTGTTACTATTTATTTTAAATATTAGAGATTGAGGCTACATTATGATGGACTTCTTTTAATAATCTATAGGAAATTCTAAATAATTCTTGACCCGTATGTAAATGGGAGTCATCGTAATTACAAGAGAACCATTCTAACTCTTCAATGCCATCCCCAATATGATTCAAACAATAGTAAAGAATAGCTGCTATTTTAGCTAGTTTCGGGGGGTTAGGTTGTCCAGAAAATATGCTTTTTGCTTGTTGTAAATCATGACGAGAACAACGAACATAATCTTGAAAAACCGCCATTAATTCGTCATCAAAAGGATCGGCGGCCAAATCATCAATTTGCTCGTTTAAACGGGATAAAATACGCGAAATTAAACGGTCAATGGGACGATAAACCGTTTTCAACCATTGATCAATTAAACTAACAGAAACCTGTTCAGCAGCACGACAATTATGATAATAAGACTGGGCTCGGGCTGTCCTCTGTTGTCGTTGAAAAGAAGGATAATTAGGTATCAACTGCTGATCGTAGCTTTGTCGTCGTTGAGGATCTCCTAAAACCTCATAAGCGGCGTTAATCAGGATAATTTGTTCATGATTAGCCTTTTTATGTTGACTATCTGGGTGAAACCGTTTAGCCAAACGACGATATGCTTTTTTAATTTCTGTTTGACTCGCAGTTTGGCTAACTTCGAGGATGTGATAATGATTAGTGGATGTCATTACAGTTTAGGGAACGAGAGGACAGCAAGCAACCCTTTGCTTAATGAACCATAGCCAGTTGAGGCGGTTCGACATCTTGGAAAAGAGGTGTACTTAAGTAACGTTCTCCAAAACTGGGTTGAACCATTACGATCAGTTTACCGATATTTTCGGGTCTTTGCCCAACTTTAATGGCAGCGCATAAAGCAGCCCCCGTAGAAATACCGGATAATAGTCCTTCTTCTTTAGCTAAACGTCGCCCATAACTCATTGCTTCCTCATCGGTGACGGTGACAACTTCATCGATCAATTCCACTTTCAACACCCCAGGCACAAAACCGGCACCGATCCCTTGTATTTTGTGTCCTCCTGGGCTGCCTCCTGATAAAACGGGGCTGCTGGTGGGTTCAACTGCGATCGCCTGAAAACTGGGTTTTTTCTGCTTAATTACTTCAGCTACACCGGTAAGGGTGCCACCGGTTCCTACGCCAGCGATCAAAAAATCTACCCGTCCATCGGTATCTTCCCAAATTTCCTCGCCGGTGGTTAAACGGTGAATTTCGGGGTTAGCTGGATTATTGAATTGTTGTAACATATAGGCGTTGGGCAGGGTTTCTGCTAATTCTTGGCCCCGACGAATACAACCGCCCATCCCCTCGCTACCTGGGGTTAGTTCTAGCTGCGCTCCATAAGCTTTTAACATAGCCCGGCGTTCTTGGCTCATGGTTTCGGGCATGGTTAAAATTAACTTGTATCCTTTGGCCGCTGCTGCCATTGCCAGGGCAATACCTGTATTCCCGGAAGTGGGTTCAACTAAGAGGGTTTTACCGGGAATGATAAATCCTTCTTTTTCGGCAGCATTAATCATATTCACGCCAATTCTATCTTTGACGGATGCTGCCGGGTTCATGCCTTCTAATTTGACAACGATCTGCGCTTTACAACCTTCTGCTTGAGGAATGCGATTTAATTGAACAAGGGGGGTATGGCCAATTAACTCAGTGATATTGTGAGCAATTTTCATAAGCTTTGTCTTGGTATACTTAATGACTTATCCTTTGTTTGTAGCCCCTTATTGCCCACTTAATCGATATTTTTAGAGTTTTTTTATGTCAGACAATAAAAAACTGCTCACTGATCACTGATAACCGATCACTGTTTTGTCGCCCAATCTTTAATTAATTGGTTAATGCGATCGGGTATTTCATCGTGGGGACAATGACCAGCTTCTAGATAGTGTTCTGTTAAGTTGGGGTAATATTGACGGTATTTTTCCCCTCTTTCTTGTGTATTCATCCAAGGATCTTTTTCTCCCCACAACATTAATAAGGGATGGGATAGTTGTTCTAATAATTTGTCAACGGTTTCTCCTTGTGGTGTCTTAAAAACTGAGGCGAATACTTGTGCTGCCCCTGGGTCACAAGAAGGACGATGAATATCATCAACTAACTTGTCTGTAACCGCTTCTTGATTGTAATAAACTTTGTTCAGTGTCTTACGAATATTTTTAGGACGGCGCATATATTGAAACAGTAAATTACTCGCCCAAGGTTGTAATAAGACAGAGCGGATGGTTTTTTGAATTATGTTGGGTTTGCTGGCTTTTTGAGTATCACTAAAGGGTCCAGCACTGTTGAGTAAAATCAGTCCTTTCGAGGTTTCTGGACATTGAGAAGCAACGCAAAGGGCAGCATACCCCCCTAAAGAGTTACCTGCTAAGACAACAGGTTGCCCGATAATTTCTGTAATAAAATCCTTCAATTGATCTCGCCAAAGATCCCCACTATATTGTAACTCGGGTTTTCCAGAGCGACCAAAACCTAATAAGTCAATGGCCCAGACTTCAAAATGTTCTTGTAATTGAGCAATATTTTTCTGCCAATGATCTGTAGATGCACCAAACCCATGTATTAATAATAAAGGAGGATGGTTGGACTGTTGTTTTCCGGCTTGGACATAGTAGATATTATGGCCTTTCCATTGCCAGTATTGTCCATTGGGGGAGGTGTTGGAAGAAAGATCAACTGTTTGCATGGCGATCGCACTTTATAAAGATATGTTAACACTCCTTTTAGTGTAACGGGTGATTCTTTAAGTTAACAAGGTTTCTAGAGCAATCAGTAATCAGTTGTGATAATTAACTTTGAGTAGAAGGCAACAGGGAAATGATACACAATTTATTATCTTTCTTGTTGAAATAGTGAGCAAGATGCTCACACTGCTGTCTGTCAAACTTATTTAAAAAGACTATAACTGTCATACTTAAGTAGTATCACACACTTAGTATGATTAAACCACAGTGTTTTTCAGGAAATACCTAATATAAATTGCTTAAATATTAGCGTTAATACGGTTTTCATATTTAGTGATTTTACTCGATAGTTAAGGTAGAAAATATAGATTTACAGAAAATTCATAACATGAATACCCAATTTTTACCTAAACTAACTTCTATTATTGCTGGAACTGTTACTATGACTGTTAGCTTAATTATTCCTCCAAAAGCTGAGGCTATTGTTTATGGACTCAAATCCCGCGCAATTGATTCTGATCCATTTAGTGCGCCTCCTACTAATTTATATTCTTTTGAAGAAGATGGATCATCTTTTACAAATTTTGGTGCTTTAACATTAGGTGGTTCTAGTATTGATGCCGATGGCTTAGCTATTAATAATTTAGGAAATTTATTTGGCTTTCGCTTAACGGCTTCAGGCTCAACTCTAATATCAATTAATCCAGGAATTTCAGAAATTAATCCTATTGGTTCTTTACTGAGTGGAAGACAAATAAGGGGGGCTGTTTTTGAAAATAATGATCTTTGGGTTATTGATTCTAATAATAATGAAGTTTTACGGATTAATCCTAATGATGGAACAATTATAGGAATACCTCAAAAATTAACTTTAAATGGTTCCCCCTATAACCTTAGTTCTACTTCTGATATTGCAGTTGACACTAATAATTTATTTTACTTAATTAGTTCAAGCAGTTTGCTTTCTCTTAATATAACTACCGCAGAATTATCTTTTATTAACACAATCGGCACTTCTGGTTATGCAGGTGCTACGTTTTCTGATAATGGAAATGATGATAGTTTATTTCTGTATGATATTAGTTTTAGGGATGATATTTTTGAAACTGACGTAAATACTTTGACAACAAATATTTTATTTAACAATATCATCCCTCAATTTAATTCCGGTAGAGGAGATTTAGCTGCCATTGTTACTATTAATACACCTCAAGCTGTTCCTGAATCATCACATATTTTAGGAATACTCGGTTTTGGTGGTTTGGGATTATTCTCTAAATTCTTTAAAAACCTGTTAAAAAGTGACTCTTAAACAGCTAAGCCGAAATAACTATATTTCATGGAAAAAACTCCAACTCCTAACTCCTAACTCCTAACTCCTAACTCCTAACTCACGTTTAGTAAGAGATTGTAGGAAGGGCTTAATATTATTAAGCCCCTATATTTTTCCTCACAATAATTTATTATTATTCTGGAAGAATATGTTACTTTGAATGACTTTTAAAAAGTCCATTTCCAGTCAGTAATCTCTGGTTTATCAATACCATTTTCGTAAGCATAAGCCCGATGTTCAATGATGGCATTTTTCATCCGTTGTTGAACATAAGCAGCAGCAGATCCTAACTTGGGAACCCGATCAATTACATCTAAAACCAAGTTAAAACGATCAATTTGGTTATTCATGGCTAACTCTAAAGGTGTATTAATATTCCCTTTTTCTTTGTAGCCACGAACATGAAGATTATGGTGATTGGTATGACAATAGGTTAATTTATGAATTAACCAAGGATAGCCATGAAAATTGAAGATTATGGGCTTATCAACTGTAAATAAAGTGTCAAATTCACGAGAGGAAAGTCCGTGGGGATGTTCTTCTGCTGGTTGCAGTTTAAACAAGTCCACTACGTTAATGAAACGGACTTTTAAATCAGGAAACTCTTCCCTTAAAATAGCAGTTGCGGCTAACGCTTCTTTCGTGGCAACATCACCACAAGAAGCCATAATTACATCGGGTTCATCGGGAGCTTTTCCACAGTCATCGTTACTGGCCCATTCCCAAATACCTATACCTTTGGTACAGTGTTTGATGGCTTCGTCCATGGTCAAATATTGCAGATGTTTTTGTTTATCGGCAACAATAACATTGACGTAATCTTTACTGTTTAAACAGTGGTTTCCAACGGATAATAGGGTGTTAACATCGGGGGAAAATACACCCGAACCACATCGGCACTCTTATTAGTAACTAAGTCCACATATCCGGGATCTTGGTGGGAGAAACCGTTATGATCTTGTCTCCAAACCGTGGAAGAAAGCATGATATTTAAAGAAGAAATGGGCGCGCGCCAAGGTACTTCATTCTTACAAATATCTAACCATTTTGCGTGTTGATTAAACATAGAATCAACTACGTGGGCAAAGGCTTCATAGGTGTGGAAAAAGCCGTGACGACCGGTTAATAAATACCCTTCTAACCATCCTTGTAGGGTGTGTTCGCTTAACATTTCCATCACCCGACCATCGGTGGTGATCTCTGTTCCGTCTGCATCTGCATCAATAATATCAGCCATCCAGACTTTTTTGCTGACTTCGTAGATAGCATTGAGACGGTTAGACGCGGTTTCATCTGGTCCAAAGACACGGAAACTGTTCATGTTATTGGCCATGACATCCCGTAAAAATACACCCAAGGGACGGGTATTTTCCGCTTCTACTGCACCAGGTTTGTCCACTTCTACCCCATACTCCCGAAAATCAGGCATTTTCAGGTCTTTCCGCAATAAACCACCGTTAGAATAAAGGGTGGCACTAATACGATGGTTTCCTGTGGGTGCTAACTCTTTTAACTCCGGTAACAGTGTTCCGTTGTCGTCAAAAAGTTCTTCCGGTTTATAGCTTTTTAACCAGTCTTCTAATACCTTGATATGTTCCGGGTTGCCGTGCATTCCTGATAGGGGGACTTCGTGCGATCGCCAGAAGTCTTCGGTCTTTTTACCATCAACTTGTTTGGGACCGGTCCATCCTTTAGGAGAGCGTAACACAATCATGGGCCACATGGGACGTTTAGCTACACCACTGCTACGGGCCTCTTTTTAGATCTCTTTAATCTCTGCGATCGCAGTTTCTAGGGTTGCGGCCATCGCTTGGTGCATGAGATCGGGATCAGATCCTTCTACAAAATAGGGTTTATAACCGTACCCTTTGAAAAGATATTCTAATTCTTCGTGAGAGATCCGAGCTAAAATGGTGGGGTTAGCGATTTTATAACCGTTGAGGTGTAAAACGGGTAATACTGCGCCGTCTCGGATAGGATTGATAAATTTGTTAGAATGCCATGCAGTAGCTAAAGGTCCTGTTTCTGCTTCTCCATCCCCTACCACAGCAACGGTGATCAGATCCGGGTTATCTAACACAGATCCGTAGGCATGGGATAAACTGTAACCTAACTCCCCTCCTTCGTGGATGGAACCGGGGGTTTCTGGGGTGCAATGACTACCGATACCACCGGGGAAGGAAAACTGTTTGAAAAAGGCTTTCATTCCTTCTTCATCTTCGCTTTTTTCGGGGTAAACTTCGGAGTAGGTTCCTTCTAAATAAACTGGCCCTAAAATTCCTGGCGCACCGTGACCGGGTCCTGCCATGTAAACAACATCTAAATCGTATTTTTTGATCAGGCGATTAAGATGAATGTAGATAAAACTTAAGCCAGGACTTGATCCCCAGTGACCTAATAAACGGTTTTTAACGTGGTCTTCTGTGAGGGTTTCTTTGAGTAAAGGATTATCTTTTAGATAAATCATGCCAACGGCTAAATAGTTACAAGCACGCCAGTAAGCATGAATTTTTCTCAATTCTTCGGGAGATAGGGGAGTTTCTTCTACTTGTGGTTTATCGGGTGTTGCAACCATTAATTATCACTCCAATGATTTTTTATTTTGAAGGTTTAACAGGCGAAAATATTAATATTTTTCCCGTTGATGAAGTCAAGATTAGGACTAATGGCTTAATATAATACTTTATGATGATAAAATCAATGTAAATTTTGTATTTTTTTTATATTTTAGTTTTTTCTTCTCACTTAATCTATTGTTAACCTTGTACTTCCGTTGTAGTAAGTGTCAATTCTAAATTCTAAATTTACAATTTTTCTCTAAACTCTTTCATAGCTAAACGAGGGTTAGGATGATTGATAAATTGACAGAGTAAGTTAAGGTTTAAATTGGGTAAAAGTTGACTTTTTTCTTGGAGAGAATACTGCTCATTTTCGAGATAATAGACATTGAGTTGATCATCTTGCCATAACCAAACTTCTTTGATTTCTAAGCGACGATATACCTCTAATATTTTGATATTGCCACTGGTAACAATAACTTCGATAGCTTTATCAGGGAATTCTTTTTCTGTTTCTAAACAATAACATTTATCAGGTTCTTTTCCTGCTTCTCCTTTTCTAACCCGTAAGGTTGTCGAACCCAGTCCCCAAAAATCAATTTCTGCTACTTCTAAATATACTTCTAATAATCGACCAATATTTTCTGTGCTAACTTCATGACGGCGACTCGGTGACATGATTTCCAATACTCCTTCTAAATAAATCGTTCGATAAGCAGCACTATCTCCCAATGATTCTATGAACTGTTCGTATTCATCCCAAGACATACCAGTAACAATTAAACGTTGTTCACTGTCATGATGGGATGTTTTAAAATTAGCCAGTTGAGATAAAGAAAGTAAAGACATAATTTGATAATTTAGTTGTAGGGTGGGCAAACTTTTCTCTATTATAAGTAACTCTAATGATTTTCCAATTTGCCCACCTTCCTATCTGTCATTATTTTTAATAATGATTAAGTTTTCATTATATAACTTTTCCTAGTTTACCTTTTCTTTTGTCTAACTTTAATTTTCTGTTTAAATAATTAATTTTATTTTAATTATTGTTTACTTTGTTTTGTTATATAATGTTTCTTCTAAGTTAACCTTAAATTAAGGAGTGTCAACAATCTAAAAACTTTGTTGATATTGAGAAAATTCTGCAAAATAACCTTACGATATGAATAATTAATCTTCCTTCAATGGAATAAGCAAACAGTATTATTTTTTCCCTTCAAGTTCAAAAATTGTTCATTTTTCAGGAGTTTCTCTCATGGCAAAAATTAGAGTTGGCATTAATGGTTTTGGCCGTATCGGTAGATTAGTCTTTCGTGCAGGTATCAATAACCCTGACTTTGAATTTGTAGGAATCAACGATCTCGTCCCTGCTAAGAATATCGCCTATTTACTCAAATATGATTCCACTCACGGGCGTTTTGATGGCACCGTGGAAGCCACAGATGAGGGTATTGTGGTCAATGGTAAACTTATTCCTTGTTTTGCCATTCGCAACCCCGAAGAATTACCTTGGGGACAACTTGAGGTAGATTATGTGGTAGAGTCCACCGGGTTATTCACCACCCACGAAACCGCTAGTAAACACCTCAAAGCTGGTGCAAAACGGGTGGTTATTTCTGCCCCCACCAAAGATCCTGAAAAAGTTAACACCTTTGTTGTGGGTGTGAACGATGATCAATACGATCCTACCAAGGATTACATTGTTTCTAATGCCAGTTGTACTACCAACTGTTTGGCCCCCATTGCTAAAGTAATCAACGATAACTTTGGCCTAGCAGAAGGGTTAATGACTACAGTACACGCCATGACAGCCACTCAGCCCACCGTAGATGGTCCTAGCAAGAAAGATTTACGGGGTGGACGAGGTGCAGCCCAAAACATCATTCCTGCATCCACAGGAGCGGCTAAAGCGGTGACTCTGGTGATTCCTGAGTTAAAAGGTAAGTTAACGGGGATGGCCTTACGGGTTCCCACCCCTGATGTTTCTGTGGTTGATCTAACTTTTAAAACCGAAAAAGCTACCAGTTATGAAGCTATATGTGCAGCTATGAAAGCAGCAGCAAACGGTGAGTTAAAAGGTGTGTTAGGTTACACCGATGAAGATGTAGTTTCTATGGACTTTAATGGGAGATCCTAACTCTAGTATTTTNGATGCTCAAAGCTGGTATCGAANTTAATTCTACTTCTTTAAAGTTGTTTCTTGGTACGACACNAATTGCGGTTATCTACCCGGATGTTAGATTTATGAAAGTTATGCAGTTAAGAAGGCTAAGTTATGGCACTGTCTAACTTTATTCCTTAGCGGGTACGGTGGGCTTGCCACCTTATTACCCGATATTTTCCCATCTTGAATTCCTTGGCTAACCAGGCCATCTTCTTCCGAAAATTTTCGTTAATTTACTCCCCTTTGGGCCAATCTCT
>NZ_AADV02000156.1 GCF_000167195.1 Crocosphaera watsonii WH 8501
TTGGAGCAATGGTGGACAAGTCTGAGTATAACTGAAAAGCAGCAACTAGAGAACATCCAAATTAAAGTTGATAATGGACCAGAAAATAGTGGAATAAGAAGGCAATTTTTGAAGAGAATGGTAGAGTTTGCCGACCAAACTAAGAAATCTATTCAATTACTATATTTTCCTCCTTATCACAGTAAATATAATCCCATAGAAAGATGTTGGGGAATTTTAGAGAGGCATTGGAACGGAACACTTCTGAGAAATGCTCAAACGATGTTAGCTTGGGTAAAAACTATGACATGGAAAGGCTTAAATCCGATAGTTAAGTTAAGTAAAAAAGTTTATCAAAAAGGCATTTCTTTAACGAAAAAAGAGATGAAGGAAATTGAGAAACGTTTAGAACGTAATCCTCACTTACCTAAATGGGATATTTTGATTAGACCCAGTTAGTCTAAAAAGTTAATAAGAGTGTAAAATTAAGTGAATTTCTTTTTTAAAAATAGTCAAAGCTAATTTAAAAGTTAGCGTATTTCTTTCTTTTAGATAGGGAGGTTTTTGTTCGCGGAAAGTATCCGCGAACAACTTTTTATTTTTCCCTTTTCGCTTATTTGAGATGTTCTACAAACAGATTCTGAGAATGGGTGGGAAACTTTTTCTTGGGAATCACCTAAAAGCCAACATCATTGCAGCAGTTACAACTGTAGTCTTTATTTCTGGGGTGCGAGTGGGGCTAGTGAGTCGAGTAAGATTTGGAGACAGTTGTGAAGCCGCAGTAGCAGAACTATTCAAGGATTTACCTAAGTCTAAGAATCATCGTTTATTGGTAGTAGATGCGGGAATTGCCACCCGCCAACAGTTTGCTGCGGCCAGCGACAAAGATGCTTTGTTAGGACGCTTACGCATAAATAGTAAACTGTGCTGTGCTCCACCTCCACGTCCATCCCAACCAGGGCCAGGTCGCCCCAGAAAACATGGGGAGATTCTTCATCCAGGATGGGACAGTCCAGAAATCCCCCCAGATGAGGATATTACAGCCATGCACCTTAAAGGAGAACTCCGTTTGAGACGATGGCAACAGCTACACTTTGAGGATGTTGCTGATACAGTATTGGATGTAGTCAGAATTGATCATCCTGACTATGAAAAACCTTTGTTGTTGGCAACCATTGCCCGAGAGCTAACTAGGGTTTGCTGAATAAAAGCAAAACCCTATTCTTTAAAAGGTTACACCCATATTCGCGATCGCAAAAAAGATCAGCTTTGTCGGCTACAAACCGCTATAATTGGTAGAAACACCTCCCAGTTGTTGGTCAAGAACAAATGTATCGAAAAGAGGAGCAACCTTTACCGCCCCCAGAAAAATTTGAATTACCTTTCGAGGGTAAATTGTCCCCCAATAATCGTTGGGTAATCATGGCAGAGTTGATACCTTGGGATGATTTTGAGGAAGAATATGCTAAACTTTTTTCAGCAGAAAAAGGTGCGCCAGCTAAACTATTTAGAATGGCATTAGGGACATTAATTATTAAGGAAAAATTAGGAACAAGTGATAGAGAAACTATAGAACAGATTAGAGAAAATCCCTATCTACAATACTTTATAGGTTTAAATTGTTATCAACAAGAGCCACCACTGGAATCTTCAATGCTAGTTCATTTTAGGAAAAGAATTGATGGAGAATTGATAAACAAAATCAATAAAAAAATAGTAAAAAGAGAAATAGACAAGAGTGATAAAGAAGTAAAAAAAAAGGATTGTCTCCAAGAAAAAGGAGAAAAAATAAAAAATAAAGGTAAACTAATTTTAGATGCGACTTGTGCGCCAGCAGACATCAAATACCCAACGGATTTAGGCATATTAAATCAAGCCAGAATTGAGACAGAAAGAATAATAGATAATCTTTATAAACCATTAAGAGTAAAATTGAGAAAAAAGCCGAGAACTTCTAGAATAATTGCTAGAAAGGAATACTTAAAAGTAGCTAAAAAACGAAAAGTATCTTATCAAGAAAGAAGAAAAGCTATCGGGAAACAGTTAAAATACCTTAAGAAAAATTTAGGAAATATAGAAGACTTAATTCAAGCTGGGGCTTCCCTGGAAAATCTGAGTAAAAGACAGAAAAATTGTCTAGAGACTATCAAAAAAGTTTATGAACAACAACAGTCAATGTGGGAGAATAAGACCCAGAGTGTTCCTCAAAGAATTGTAAGTTTAACTCAACCGCATATTCGTCCAATAGTGAGGGGAAAAGCAGGAAAACCAATAGAGTTTGGAGCTAAACTCTCAGTAAGCTGTGTAGATAACTATGTGTTTCTAGACAAAATAAGTTGGGAAAACTTCAATGAATCTTGTCATTTAAAAGAACAAGTAGAAAAGTATAAAGAAACGTTTGGCTATTATCCCGAATCTGTCCATGTAGATAAAATTTATCGAACTAGGGAAAACAGAAATTGGTGTAAGGAAAGAGGGATAAGAATCAGTGGTCCGAAGTTAGGAAGACCTCCGAAAAATGTCAGTGAAGAAGAAAAGAAACAAGCCCACTCCGATGAATGCTTCCGTAATGCTATTGAGGGAAAGTTTGGACAAGCTAAACGAAGATTTAGCCTAAATCTCGTGATGACAAAACTCCCTGAAACCTCCATTACATCTATTGCTATTACATTTTTAGTTGTCAATCTTTCTAAACTTCTGAGGCAGTTTTTGTCGCTTTTTTTGTCCTTATTTACTAATAATAGAACAGGGGAACTCATCAAACCGCCTTTCATTAATTTTGATTATACTTTAAACAATTTTTATGTACTAAAACTTATTGATTTGTCAGAAAATTCTTGGTCAAAAGTGGCATAAATTTTGGAGAAACTTTTTCAGCAAACCCTAAAATAGAGAATTAAGGTGATTTTAAAAACTCTCTTTCCATCTTTTTAGGGGATTTTAAATATTAAATAGCTTCATTCAGTTTCGGTTCCAATATAGATATCTAAGTAGCTTTCAGTTAGAGATTGAATGACTCGTTCTAATTCATCAATGAGATTTCTTCTAGTGAGTTTTTCTACAGCATCAATATGAGCAGAACTTCCGGCTCGTCCTAAATATTTATATTTGGTTTTTTTCTCATTATTAGTGGCCATAGGAAAAATTGATTCAGCAGACTGTAGTTTATAATACCAGTAGATTGTTCCCTTTCGATTAACCTGATAACGAATAATATGACAATTAGCTGGTGCTACTTCCCCTTCCCGTTCAATTTTCTTTATTTTCTGTTTAAGAGAGCGAATTAGACTCTTAATTTGTTTGGCTCTCAGGTGGACATCTTGACTGGTCTTAAGTTCGGAATGTGATGACATTAGCCTTAACTGTAACAAACAACCTCTTTTGAGGTTAGCGTATATATTCCGCTAATTTATAAGGTAATAAATTTTAAAAATGACCAAAAATGAAACGGCTACGTCTGTCGAGGAATTCCTGGTGTGGAGGTCTAACCTCTTCCAAGGACTAAAAGCTAGAAAAGAAACTATTATAGAATTACTCGATGCCCTCTCCAGTAACCAACAAGCTCACTCAGTCGTTGAATTGTCTCTCAATCCTTTATTTAGAAGAGATTATAACAGTTTATATAGAGGAATTCAAGAGTTTTTACCCACTCAAACTGACCCTAATTATGAACAGAGAATTGAGACTTTATTTTCAGCGGTATCGAGAACAATTCCTCCCACTTCAAAACATTATAACTTATTTGGTATTGACACAACTCCCTGTCCACGACCGTTTGCCGAAACGTTAGCGGATAAAACCTTTATTCATTACCCCAATCCAATTAAGGGAAATAAACCCATTAATATTGGACATTGTTATTCCGTTGTCTGCGCTTTACCTGACTAAATAGACACAGAAAAAGTCCCTTAGGCTGTCCCCTTATCAGGAGAGCGAGTCCCCTCTAAACATAAAGGAGTAAATCAAGGCAATCAACAACTAAAAAAAATCTGGCAAAGTTCTTTATTTTCTGATAAATTATCTGTCTTAGTGGCTGATAGTGACTACAGCCAAAAGGATTTTATTGGGGAACAAGTTAAGCATGAAGACGTAGTTACTATTACAAGAGTTAGAAGTGACCGAGTTTTTTATCGTCAATTTATTCGGGACCCAAATCAAGCCAAAACTTCGGGACATCCCCGTTGGTATGGGGATAAATTTGACCTTAAAGATGACCAAACTTGGACTGAACCTGATGAAGTTCATCATGTTCCCTTTACAACGAAAAAAGGTCGTCAATTAACAGTGACTATTTCGGGATGGAAACAGATGTTAATGAGAGGAACTAAAAACTATAAAATGAACAATCACCCCTTTACTTTACTCCAGATTGTTGTCAGAGATCAAGAAAGAAATAGTATTTGGAAACCTATGTGGCTTATTGTTATTGGTTCTCGGCGCGATGAGTTAAGTTTAGTTGATTGTTATCAGTGTTATCGACAACGTTATGACATGGAACATCTTTTTCGATTTGGTAAACAAAGATTATTGATGACATCTTATTTAACTCCCGATGTACATCATGAAGAAAATTGGTTTAAACTAACACTTCTTTCTTCTGTAAATTTGTGGGCTGCCAGAAAATTAGCTGTGGTTTTACCCCGTGATTGGGAACAGTATTTGAAGACTAATAAATCCATCAAAATCACCCCTAGTCTAGTTCAAAGAGACTTTTCAAGAATAATTACGACCTTGGGGACTTTCGCCAAATTTCCCAAACGTCGAGGTTTTTCTTCCGGACGTATTAAAGGTTACAAAAAAGCCCCACGAACTCGTCATGATGTTATCAAGAAAGGGAGCAAAAAATCAACTGAAAACTTAAAAGCTCCTTAGTTTTCCTCAGAATCTATAGATTAGCCCTATTTGTCAGCCAATTTTATTGACTGATACAGAGCCGATATTTTGGGATTTTAGTTTAGCGTAAAATATACGCTAACAAACTTTTTTTGTCCAAAGTCCAAGACTTAGAAAATAGAAAAATTTTAATTATGAATGATAATCAATACGAAAAAATTTATCAAGACTTAGGGTTTGAACCTGTAAATGATATTACTAATTTGACTATGGGTAGAACAGTAGCCAGTATTATAGAAAGTTATATCTATTCAAAAGGGATTACTAAAGATTTATTTAAAACGATAGGTAAAAAAAGTAATGCTGATTGGTTAAAAGATTCTAATACCACATCTAAATATTTAATGAAAGTAGATGGTGGTAGGTGTTTCAATAATAGACCATTAGAAATTACTGATAGTTGTGAACCTAATACATTCAGATTTATTGATGTCGATTTTAGCGGTGCTTATTCAGTGCCTCAAACTAAAATACCTTATCCTATCGGTAATCCTATTATTTTAGATTATCCATTAAGTGAATTAAAAAGCAGTCAACCCAACTATATGACCTTGAGAGAATTTCTTAAACAATTTAGGGATGAATTAGTACCTGGGTTATGGGTTGCTAGAGTAAGTCTAAAAGAAGGATATAAGTTAAAACATAGACAAGATATTTTTATGTCTTGGTTCCCAGGTAACATAAAAAAATATAAATCCGATACTGATAATCAAAGTGATAGTGATAACTATAATATTGACGATATGGGTTACTCGAAAATATTAACCAATGAAATTAATCTAGCTATTCTAAATCATGATTTATTAGAATGGATAGAAAATGTAGCATCAAGGAATCAAAGAAAAGAATTAATGGATAACTTATTAATTGTGACTGCTATTATTTACCCTAAAAGTTTTCAAGTTGATACAGTTGAGGAATTAAAAGAAAAATATAAAGATTATGAAGGTAACAATAGTTGTGAAATTATTTTTGATAAAGGAAAAGTTAGGAAAATAAACGAATTAGTCGAACCTTATTACTGGTTAGGTTTACCTTATGGTGATGACTTTATCAATAAAATGAAAGAATTAAGAAGTCAATATGATAAAGGTACTTCGTTAAATAGTTTGTATAAATTAAATATCAATACTGCTTATGGTGATATTGTTTCAAGGTTCTTTAATATTGGGAATGTGGTGTTAGGGAATAATATTACAGCTATGACTAGAACTGCTATGTGGTGTCTAGAAAAATGTTTTTATGGTTATCAATCAATTACTGATGGTTGTATTATTAACTTAGATACTTTACCTTGTGAGGTGCCAGGAAATAGATTAACAGGAGAAAATAC
Source organism: Crocosphaera watsonii WH 8501 (assembly GCF_000167195.1). GTDB lineage: Bacteria > Cyanobacteriota > Cyanobacteriia > Cyanobacteriales > Microcystaceae > Crocosphaera > Crocosphaera watsonii. The sequence continues at coordinate 6,206 of NZ_AADV02000156.1, forward strand.
GGTAACACCCCATAGATATTATTCCAAACAAATAAATTGGGTAAAAGATAAAGTATCAGTATCTGAAATGTTGAATAATAAAGATGGAAAAATAGAAACATGGTTAAAAGAAACCTTGATTAGTACCTTTCCTAATATTAGTTGTCTAGAATATTATGATATTGAAATTAAGAGTATAGCTGATAAGGTTATATTTCATGGTAACGCTAACTACTCTATGGATAATGTTATTCATGTAAAGGAAGTTAAAAAGCGTGGTGAAACAATAGAAGACTATTATGGAGGTGATTTTGTAGGGTATCATCATGGTTGTGCTTACAATGATATGGAAGATATTGATACTGAATTAACCCAACCAAAAAAAGAAATAAAATACGATGACCCTGTTTATAAAATGAGAAGTTATAAAAGAGAAGTTGAAGAGTATGATTGGGATAATTATGATGATTATGATATTGAATTATTTAAAAAAGATAAGAAAATAAATCTACACAAGTTATTTTTAAATAATTTAGCTAATAATCCTAATCAAGTAAAAAGATTAGAACCTATGACCTTATTTAAAATATTAAAACCTAAAGATGTAAAAAGAAGACAAAAATCTATAGGACAAACTAATAGAACTATAGGTGAACAAATAGACGTGCCTAGATTACCATTAGAAATTTCTATTAATCAGTTTCCATACAAGTACAGAAAACAATATGAACAATTTAAAAAAGAACACGAAAAATTAAAAGAAGATTATGGACAAGGGTTTGAGATGTATTTTATTAACAATGACGGAACATTAAATTATGAACTAGCCATAAGAACGATTGATAAAGCAATTAGTAAAGACGCTATGAGTTTTAAAAAATGGATTGAAAAAATACCTAAATTATCAACAGAAAAATCCCAACATCCTCATCTAGACCAAAAAAGAGAGTTAGAAGCTAATTTAGACTTTTCTTATACCTGGGATGATGACGATATCTAAATATACTCTCAGTGATGTCTAAAATCAAATTCAAGACGTTTTTACAGTGGTTTATGAGGTTATCATAAACCATTTTTTATAGACCTTAAAACGCAAATATGAAGGGTTAATGTTCATGTATTGTAGTACAAGTTATGATAGGTCAAAATTGGGGATATTTGGGGCAACATCTTCCCCTATATACTCAAATCACTTGTACTAACTTTTGAGTTAAAATCTTGATTATATAAGGGTTAGAAGGGTGTAAAAATCCTTAAAAACCTTGCGGTGTTATTACAAAAAAAGGATAAAAAAGCTTCTAACACCGCAAAAAATAAATCGCTGTAACCCTGATTATTTCGTTACCAACAAAATCGCTGTAACCCTGATTATTTGGTTAGAAAACTGTACTAATGTTTTCTTGTGTAGGGTGTTCTGATACTTGAAAATATTTTTAGAGTCTTTACAGACGATTCTCAAGGGTTTCATACGTACTATAAACCACCAATCATAGGTTAATTGGTGGCTACAGTACATAAAAATGGGTTTAATTGGTTTCTTTATCCTTCAATGAGTCAAAATCAATATTTTCCATTAATTCTCTGATTTTTTGCCATCGTGGTGAGGTCTTAGCTTTGGGGTTAGATTCATATTCGTCTCTCAAAGTAAAAATTATGTCTCTGAGTTCGAGTAGCCCGTTAATCCCGGATTTCTCACAAATTAATTTGAAAGCCCAATCCAGAGATGAAAAATGATAATTTTTAGGACTAATAGAAATTTTGAATATAGATGAATAAAAAAATTGACTTTGATTATCCAAAAATTGAGTTTAAGAGGGAATAATTATATTAACTTTTGATTTTCTCCACGATAAATAAGACTAAATGAAAGTATCAGTCAGTCAACAACTTATGATAGATATCTTTTTTAAAAAACAACTTATTCTACTTATCCAGTATTAGGAATAGTTTTAATTCTTTTGTTAGCAATAGATAAAATATCTTGATAAGGACAAGCACTAGCTATAGCGATAATAATTCTTCTACAACTAATCTTTATTCTGGCTCCCAACTTAAGAAGATTTAGACGTATTCTTCCCACAGTTGCTTTAGCCAATGAAGTTTTTTTAAAACAGTGTTGACGAAAAGCATTTATGAGAACATAAGCCCAGGAATGTATCCATAATCTTAGTTGATTACTTTGAAATGTTTGAGTTTAATTTCTATCAGCTAACAAGTCTAATTGTTGTTCTTTAATCCGATTTTCCATCTCGCCTCTCGGACAGTATTTTTTTGTATAAAGTTTTGAGGGTGGAATTTTTGAAGCGGGCAAAGATGTCACCACATGGCGCATTTTTAGTAATTGCTCACCGCAATAAAGAATCTGTCTTGACAACATAAAGGTAAAATCGGGGATTTTTATGTATAGTGGGGGTTATGACCACAAATGCTACCATTGATTCAAAGCTAGTTAGAGCTATCGCCGATGAACAGTTGGCGAAGAATGTCTTCATGATTGAGTGGCTAGTCAAGGCACAACAACAGTTATCTCTTCAACAAAGACTGATTGACCAGCAACAACAACAAATCTCTACACAACAGCAAGAAATTGAAAAATTGAAAGAAGAGAGAGATAAGCTAAAAAACCGTAACTCAAAAAACAGTTCAGTCCCCCCATCATCAGACCCACTAAAAAAGCCTTCTGACAAAAAGAAACGCAAAAAAGGATTTAAACGCGGACCAAAATATGACCACCCAGGGAAGACCCGTAATGGTTTTGGTCAGCCCGATAAGATAGTCACTTTAGAACTAGAAAACTGTCCTGTTTGTGGGGGTTCAGTGGAACGAGATGAAGTAGTTCCCGAAAAAGTCCAGCAAGTGGCTGAAGTAGTAGACCAACCCATAGAAATCAGGGAATATCGTCGCGGATTCTATAAATGTCCTAGTTGTGGATGGTCAGATTACAGTCCCGTTCCATTGGGAGTTAAAGAAGGATTCAGTTATGGGGCGCGATTAAGTAGCATCGTGGGCTGGCTTGGCTATGGGGGTAATCTTACATGGCGTAAACAGGAACATTTTATAGAGTATGTCTTTGGCATTCCCATTTCTCAAGGGAGCCTTGCCAAAATGCACAAATGGTTTCAAGAAAGTTTAGAACCCTTGACCCAACAGTGGTTAAAGTACATCCAGCAGCCAGGAATCCGATGTGTTGACGAAACCAGTTATTGCATCGATGGCATCAAGTATTGGGTTTGGGTAGTCACATCAAATGAGGTCTGTGTGTTGATGTTGGCTCCCACTAGAAGCTCCGCAGAAGTCGAGAAATTGTTAGGAGCAGATTTTAAGGGCATCCTCACCAGTGACTGCTATAGTGCCTACTTTAGACAAAGTGCGATGGCCAAACAGAAATGTCTGGCACATTTAGAACGAGAGTTAGAGTCCCTTAAAACCAGTCGTTTTCAAGCGAATCGAGAATTTGCTGCCGATGTACAGCAAGTTTTAGCAACCGCCCGTATCCATTATCGTCATTATCATGCTCGAAATTTAACCCTTGAAGACTTAGGCTCCAAAAGAACAGAAGTCGAGAACTCACTGCAAAAGATTTTTAAAGCAACTCCCAAAAAAGGATGGCCTTATGATGCACAAAGATTGATTAACCGTCTCAAACGTCATTGGGAAGAGTGGTTCACCTTTCTAACTTATCCTGAAGTCAAACCAGATAATAATGATGCTGAGAGAGCTTTACGTCCCATTGTCATTCACCGCAAAGTAAGTGGGGGAGCAAGAAGCGACTGGGGTGCAGAGTTAGTCACCCAAATGTTCAGTTTTTTAGAGACCATGAGATTACAGGGGCAAAATGCCATTGTCCAATTATGCGAATTATTTTCATTAGCTGGTCGGAGTCCCCCAGGATTAGAGATGTAAAAGGCTCCGGAGCCGATGGGGGATAGATTTTTCTTGATCGCCCTATCTCTCTGCACAAAAATACACAGGATTAGCGGATAATCTCCGCTAACAAAAAACTATCTTACTATTTTTTTTCTCATATTGTTGTTTTTATTTGAGGTTTTTAAAAGACTTGATTCTGGAAATGTTAGTCATTAAAATAGCCGTAATAAATTAGCTTAAATTTTACGCTAAATCACAGGGCTTATATTTTTGTTGACTCAACTGATGTTGTTTGTAGTGCT
>NZ_AADV02000155.1 GCF_000167195.1 Crocosphaera watsonii WH 8501
CTTTTGCCTTTAAAAACCCCTTGGCCCAAATTTTGGGGGCTTCAGGGGCGGCGGGGGTTCCGTAGTAAAAAAAGATTTCCCGAACCCGCCCCAAACCAATTCCCCGGCCCTTTTTTAGGTTACGGATGCCGCGCCGACGAATTAGGGGTTCAGCCACTTTCTGCATGGGCGATGGCCGTAAATACCCTGGTGGGATACCATTTGTCTAGGGCATCTTGTAGAGTCATGGCATTCATGACTGTAGCGATCATGCCTACATAGTCGGCAGTTGCCCGATCCATGCCGGCCGATGCTGCTTTCACCCCCCTAAAAATGTTGCCTCCTCCGACAACGATCGCTAGTTGGATGCCATGATTAATAACATCTTTAATTTCTTGAGCAATGTCGGCCACGACTTTGGGGTCAATGCCATAGCCCAGGTTTCCCATGAGGGCTTCACCGCTAAGTTTGAGTAATACGCGCTGGTAAGTCATCCCTGTGTCGTAACTGTTTAAATTGAGCCTATTGTATCTGGGTAATAAGCATCAGCTATCTTGTCCTTTTTGTCAAACGCTCTCAAGGGCACTGTAAACCGACATCTTTTGGATCATCAAATTCAATGGGAATAAACTCATGATAATCACCACATGGAACAATATGAATAAGTGAAATAGGGGGATTTCTGCGATCGCCATTCTTGCGATCGCTATTTTCGTCAGTATTAAATTGAATGGTTTCTGTTGAACCTTGGGCTTGAAAATTAGGGTTAGCGAAGGTTTTTTGAATACCTTTACGAGTCACTCTCTGGGGAATATCAAAAAACAGAAAACGTCTAGGTTGACTTTGTTGTTCTATTGCTTCAATAAAAGCACGAGTGGCATCATAAGCACTGGCTGTTCTTGGGGTAATAATGGTGGTTATGGGATGATTATCTTCTTGCCACAGGTGTTGAGCATTATTTTTAAAGTTTATATTGTTATAATTGGGATCAAATGGATAGATAAAAGAGCTTAATATTATGTTTGATAATACTGTTTTATTATTGAGATTTAACAATTCATCTTTATATGAACTCCATAAACCCGCCACCGAAATTTGATTATTACTTGGCAAAGCTTCTATCAGTTTTATACTATTCTGAGTTGCCTTGGTAATTTCAGCATCAGGAACCAAGAAAATAACTGTTTTTTCTGGGTCATATTCAGGTTCTTTTCTCATTTGCTCTAAAGATTTTTGAAGGTTGAAATCTGGTGTAGACAAATTATATTCTGGCACACGATGTGCATTTTGATGAATTATTTTTCCGCCTTGCGCTTCAAATTCTTCTTTAAATAATTCCCAAGCAGAACTAGAAAAATCACTACTAGGACTGTAAAAAAATACTGCTTTTGTTTTATTTCTCTTAATTAATTCTTTTGTTATATGCTGAAAACTTTCAGAACTATTTGTGACTGTTCTAAAAAAAAATGGGCTTGGATTATTGCTTAGGTACTCAGTAGTAGCCCCTGGGGAAATTGATACTAATTTGTTTTCTTTATATATATCAACTGTTGCCACTGTCATTTCACTTGTCCAAGAACCAATTACCCCTAAAATGGGCTGTTTAATGAGAGATTGAGCTACTTTTTGAGCTTGTGTTTCTTCGTTACCTTCATTGGCAATGATAATTTTTAATCCCATTGTATTATTAATAGCTTTTCCTTTGATAAAATTATGACCAAGAAAATCTTTTAGTCGGGGATAATCTTCATTAAAAAGACCTAAGTTTACCTCTGTTTGTGCCTGAGCTACTCCTCTAAGAATAGTCTGAGCAAGCTTAGCATTTTTATGATCTTTATTCATAGGAATTGTCACAGCAAGGGTATAATAATCTAAATTGTAATGATCAAGTAAAGCATTATTGAGATAAATTAATGTCTCTGGATCTTTAACTTCTTCTTGCCAAGATTTTTTAAATTGTTCAACAGCTTGTCTGTAATCTTTATTTTCAATTGCTTTAATTCCTAAACCTTTTCGCCAAGGATTGTTTGGTAATATTCTATCTTCTCCTACACTTAGTAATTCTCCCTTTCCTAGTGAGTCATACTTAAGACTATTATAAATAACTGATCCTATGGATACTAACCCAATAATCCCCAATGGTATTCCTACACTTAAGACAATTTTTTTTAATGTTTTTAACGATTTATTTCTATTTTCTAATTGTTTAAAATCCCCCAAAACTTCAGAAGCATATTGATATCTATCATTAAAATGAAAGGCTACCATCTTAGTTAAAATTGTAATCAAATCTTCGCTAATATCATATCCTTTTAAAAGAGAATTTAGACTAGAAGTATTAATTAAGTTACTGATAGTTTCAGCATCTAATCCTGTAATAGCTTGAATAGCAACAATACCTAAACTATAAAGATCACTACACAGTCTAAGAGAAGCATTTTTTTGCTCAGGGGCCATATAACCTACTGTTCCAATAGGAAACATTGCTTGAATTACACCTTGATTATATTCAAATAAAACACTAATCTCTTTAACAGCACCAAAATCTATTAAAATAATTTTTTGATCTGACTTTCTTCTCATTAAATTGGATGGTTTAATGTCTTGGTGAGTTCTTCCTTGTTTATGAACAAAATCTAAAATTTCTAATACTTCAACAAGAAATATAATCAGTTTATTTTCTGTCCAATGATGATCGGGTTTGATTTCTTCGATTAAATCATGACCTTCAATTAATTCTTGAACGATAAAAAATTTATTATCTAAAATGAAAGAGTCGTATAATTCTGGAATTTTATCATGTTGACCTAATTGTTTAAGGTTTTTAACTTCTTTTTTAAAAATCTTTTGAGATTGGTTAATTACATTAGTTTCTGTTGTGTGGGTTTCAATACATTTAATAACAGCTTTTCTATTAAAATTATGATCATGAACGAGATATGTGTTACCATAGCCACCACTACCTAATTCTTCTATAATTTCATAGGTGTTGTCATTCTCTTTGTTTGTAAGGTTTTGACCAACGGTTAAATACATTTTTTATGATAATTGATTATTTAATAACTATTTGCTTCAATTCTTTCCAGGCAGTTTCCCCAGGGGTATAACGATCCGTATAATTATATTCAACCATCTTATCTAAAAATTTAACCAACATAGGATTAATATCTAAATCATCATGCCAATCAATATTACCGGTAGCATACTCAATTTTTATGTTATCTAATGATTTTCCTGTTAACATCTGTATGGCAATTCTTCCTAAACTGTAGATATCACTGCAACACTTAGGTGATCCAATACCTTGTTCTGGTGGAATAAACAAATGTTTTGATAGTTGTGAAACTGATGATAGTGTAGGTGTTTGGTAACCTTTGCTACTCTCATAGGTTATGTCCCCAAAATGTACTAAAACCAAACTTTTATCAGATTTTCGTCTAATAATATTGCTAGGATTAATTTTTCGGTGGATTACCTTTCTTTTATGAACAAAGGATAATATGCCTAACATTTCATCTAAAAAGTTAAATACCTCTGCTTCTGACCAAGGTTGTCCCTCAAATATTTCTTCTTCTAAAGGATTACCTTCAATATATTCTTTAATTAAATAACTCTCTTGTTCATCATTTTTAAAATAAGCATACAGTTGAGGAATTTGAGTATGTTGACGCACTTGATGTAGGGTTCTTGCTTCCCTGTCTAGTAATTCTTTTTCTTTTTCTAGTAATTCTTGTTCTTTGTCTGATGAATGATGACTTAACTGCGTAACCAAACATAAAGGTGAGTATGGTAAACCTAAGTCTTCCCCTAAATAAATTTTACGATGCTTTTGATCGCTTCTTAACTCTAAAATTTTATAGCGATCGCAAATTATCTGTCCCATAACTAAACTGCCTGACTCGGCGATCGTCTCCCAGTGAAACCCCAGTGCTTCACATATCTTAGTGAAAGTGTCTATTTTCAAGTCTTCTGACTTCCAAAAACGCTTCAGAGTCGACTCAGACACCCCTGCTTTTGTTTGCCATTGTTCATCGTATTTTTTCCAGCCTTGGATTTTTCGTCGTTCTTCAACTGTCTGTAAACCATGAGTAGATGCTCTTACTGTTTTTCTCATGACATTTTTTTCATTTATCTCAGTAAGTTTTATTATAATTTAGATTCTTGCATTTTTGAACCCTTAATCATTAAATTTCTGAACCCCAAAAGAACAGGTAATTTAACTTAAAATAATCGCCTAAGATATTATTGATTTTTGTAAATTAGCTTAGACTAACAGTAATCAAGCATTTTAAGATAAATTTAATATTGAGCTAAAAATTCAGTATACTTTATCTAATCTGTTCAAATATTAACTCATGAACAATACACCCGCAATCCCCAGTAACAAAGATCAAGACCTCCTTCTTGAGAAACTTGAGAAGCTCTTAAAGGACATTATTCAGGCTAAAAGCAAAGGAAAAATCACAATTTTGATCGAGTATTTGCCCAAGAATGACCATGCTCGGGTGGAAATAAACTCCCATATTCAAAAGTCTCAAAATTTGATTTTCCAATCATTCAGTAAATCATCCTAAATAATCAATTACTGTGGTTGAGGAGTCATTTTCTTTTTTCCAAATTTTTTGATTATCTACTGAGTCTGATAGAATCGGTGCATTATCAAGAATAACTCATGAAAGTTCTACAAATAGTCCCATCTATATCTTTAGTTTATGGTGGTCCGTCTCAAATGGTTTTAGGTCTTTCTGCTGCTTTAGCTAAGGCAGAGATCGATGTTACTATTTTAACCACTAATTCTAATGGGGATACAGGACAAGCACCTTTAGATGTACCTTTAGGGGTTCCTCTTCAACAAGAAGGTTACAAATTTATTTATTTTCCCTGTTCTCCCTTTCGTCGTTATAAGTTTTCTCTTCCTTTGTTGCAATGGTTAAATGAACACGCAAAAGATTACGATCTCGCTCATTTTCATGCTTTATTTTCCCCGGTAATAACGGCAGCAGCAACCATTGCTAGGTATCAGAAATTACCGTACATTTTACGACCATTAGGAACCCTCGATCCGGCTGATCTCAAGAAAAAACGATGTTTGAAGTAAATTTATGGCAACCTTCTCGAAGGCCCCAATATTGCTGGTTCCGCGGCAGTCCATTTTACAGCAGAAGAAGAGGCCAATATTTCCTATCGCTATGGAGTAAAAACCCAAGATTTAATTATTCCATTAGGGGTTAATATTCCTGATAGTTTCCCCTCAAAAGGCGAAACTAGAAATAGTTTAGGGATTCCTCAAGATGTACCTTTATTATTATTTATGTCTCGCATTGACCCTAAAAAGGGTTTAAACTTTTTAATCGAAGCAACAGAAAAATTGCTCAAAAAAGGGATTAAGTTTCATTTAGTTTTAGCCGGTTCTAATCCTCAAGATCCTGTTTATGAAGAGAAGATAAAACAACAAATTAATGATTCTTCTTTAGCTAAATATACAACTATTACCGGTTTTGTTCAAGGAGATTTAAAAATTGGTTTATTGCAAGATGCAGATATGTTTATTCTGCCTTCTTATTACGAAAACTTTGGTATTGCCGTAGCTGAAGCCATGGCCACAGGAACTCCTGTGATTATTTCTGAGGGGGTTTATATTTGGCCCGATGTGAAAAATTATGACGCTGGTTGGGTGACAACTTTAGATGTTGATGCTTTAACCCAAGCCATAGAAACCGCTATTCTCTCCCCTGAAATAAGAGAAGAAAGAGGAAAAAAGGCTTATCAATTAGTTAAAGATAAGTATAGTTGGTCGGCGATCGCCCAACAAGTAATTGAAGCTTATCACAACCTAAACAATTAAGATTAATCGAAAGAATACCGACATTTGCTGAAGATCGGGGTACAATGGGGAAGGCAGGAAAATTAGCAACGTTAGGGGAGGTGCGGGATGACAACCTTAAGTTTGACAGGGCAAGATGTTTCTGGGTTTACACAGGAAGATGTAGCGGCTCTGGCTAAAAGACTGGAACAAGACGATTATACCAATCCTTTTGAAGCTCTCAAAGATTGGCATACCTTACGGGCGGTCGCTTTCCAACGTCAAGAACTGGCAGAACCCTATTTATACTTGCTCGACATCGAAGCATACGATGAAGCATAATCATGCTCAAGTCTAAATCGATCCTCATAGGCATTGGTGGTGGTATTGCTGCTTATAAAGTCTGTGAGGTTATCTCTTCTTTATTCCAGGAAGGAGCAGAGGTTCGCGTCATCCTCACCGAAACAGCACAACGCTTTATTACACCTTTAACCGTTGCTACCCTCAGCCGTCATCAGGCATATACCGATCAAGATTTTTGGCAAGCAACCCATTCCCGTCCTCTCCATATTGCCTTGGGAGAAGAAGCTGATTTACTGCTCATTGCTCCTTTAACCGCTAATACCCTGGCTAAGTTAACATACGGGTTAGCAGATAACTTGCTCAGTAATACGGTTTTAGCCTCTCGTTGCCCCATTTTACTCGCTCCAGCTATGAATACAGAAATGTGGGAGCAACCTGTTATCCAAAGAAACTGGCAACAGTTACAGCTAGACACTCGTTATCATAGTATCGGGCCAGGTTCAGGCTTATTGGCCTGCGATCGCATTGGAGCAGGGCGCATGGCTGAACCGAGGGAAATTATCACCAAGTTACACTCTTTAATATACACCCAAGGACAACAAGATTTCCAAGGTAAACGCATCTTAATCAGTGGAGGAGGCACCAGAGAAAATCTTGATCCGGTGCGATTTTTGGGTAATCCTTCTACTGGAAAAATGGGCTTAGCCTTAGCCCAAGCAGCCAGCGATCGGGGTGCTATTGTCACCTTAATTCACGGGCCGATCGCCCCAGAATTACTGCCTCAATCACCTAACTATAACCTAATCCCCATAGTTACTGCTGAGGAAATGGAAGCAGCAATGATCAACCATTTAAAGGAGTCTGAAATTATTATTATGTCCGCTGCCGTAGCTGATGTTAAACCGGCACATTATACTAATTATAAATTGCCCAAAAAAGAGCTATCACTTAACTTAAAATTAGAGTCTGTTGTTGACATTTTAGCAAAGTTAGGAACCCTCAAAAAAGACTATCAAACTTTGATTGGGTTTGCAGCACAAACAGGGGATATTGTCAACCCTGCTTTAGATAAATTAAAGCGCAAAAATTTAGATATTATTGTTGCTAACCCCATTGATAAAGCAGAAGCAGGGTTTGGCACTAATACAAACCAAGCAATTTTTATTGATAATAAAGGAAAACAAGAAACCATAGATTCTTGTTCTAAATTAGAACTAGCTCATCGATTATTAGACTTTGTTAAGGTGAGTTAGGAGTTAGGAGTTAGGAGTTCGGAGTTATAATTTTTTTTACTCTGATTTGAGTTAGTTTTCTAGAAATTTCCTTATATCGAACTCAGGTTTATTAAGGTGAGAGCATCAGGATAAAGCTTAAGGACTTACCAAACATCTCCCCAGTCTGCCCAGCGAGGGGTATCGCCCCAATCTCCCCAACCAGAGTCCCAAGCATCAACCCAACCCCCACTGCCTCCTCTACGGCGACCTCCATCGGCCCAATCTGCCCATATTGCCAGGTCTGTTTCATTGTCAGATTTAGGCGTTAAGGGTTGTCTAGAAGACTCTTCCTTAAGACTAACAGAAGTTTCTTGCAACAATTTTTGAATCCTTTCCACCCGTTGGGGAACGGTTTCAGGGTGGGGGGGTAAGGTTTCCGTAGCTGGACTCATTTCGACGGTTAAGGTAGCTAACATCAACACCAAACCCAGATAACCAGATTGATTGTTTACGGGCATAATTTTCTCCTAATCAATTTTTTAACCCTAAACGGCGTTCTATTCCGTCTAGTACCACATCAACCACCAATTGTTTATTGTATCTACAAGCCATAGTTTCCGAACAAACAAAAGTGTCATTTTCCCAATACTTATTACTGGGCGCGCCCCCACCACAGAGAGAGAAGTAAGAACAATTATCTTCACAAAGACTACAACCAGCAGTTATATCTTGCAACAGTTTCCAGAACTTAGGATGATCACAAGCGGACTCTAGGGAATCATTAACCAAATTTCCTAAAATAAAATCTCCATAATGATCACTTTTCATGGTTAACAACTCTGGAGAATAGGTGGAAAAATTGCCTTGATAGTCAACACTAACAATAGCAAAGGGCCGAGACATCTGATTTTTTAACCTTCCTGAAGATTTCAGGATCAACTCACTGACATCCTCAAATTCCCTCACCTGTAGTTCTCCTTTAACAGAAGCGGTTAACTACCAAAACCGTTGCCAAAAAGCCCTTATTCTTGCAGAAATATCGTCTTTTTGTAGGGAAGATGTCCGGTTGACTCCTTCTATTTCTTCAATATTGAAGCCTACCCGTTTGATACCATTGTCTCTAAAAAACTGAAATATCTCCTCTGGATAGTCCAAAGAGGTTTCTGTAAGTACGGCAATGATATAAAAGTCAAGGTGATTATTTTGTAGTAATTTAATGCCCCTCATGGTAGCTGCATGGGTTCCTAAACCGCTTGGGGTTTTGCGGTGAACATCATGGATAAAGGCCGGTCCGTCAATACTTACACCGACATTAAAATTATATTTTTGAAAAAAATCACACCAAGCTTGAGTTAACAATACACCATTGGTTTGAACGGAGTAGTTAATGCTGATTTCTTTTTGGAGACGGGTTTTAATTCCATTAATAATCTCCATCGCTTCTACATAAAAGGACATAGGAACTGCTAAAGGTTCTCCTAAATGCCAACAAACTGTAAAAGAGTCTCGAACCAGAGAACTGGTGAGTAAATTTTCAAAAATGGGGACAATGCGAGAGCGGACTAGACGATTTTTAGTCTGGCGATCGGGTAAATAACAATAATCACAATCGAGATTACAAAAAGATCCCCCTTGGAGAACAACTAAACGAACTGGACCGAATTTGAGTAGATTGAATTCTTTTTGAGAACTATCCAACTGACTCATAACACATGTGACACTCCTCCCGACGCTGATCCAGTGGGTACAGCGCGGGCTTCCCTACCTCACGACAGGACGTTACTGTTTCATCGGTCTTTTCTAGATACACAAATGTTGCCATTCACATATCCCCGTCCAGATACCTCCACAGTCAGCACCACCGACTATCCATCGGCTGCAATGTATCGAGTTTTTATCCAGAAATATTTTTTTACCCGTTTCTAGCTTCTGAGCATTGTTGATTGTCTGGGGCAATCTAGGGACGCATATCTCCACTAGCTAGAGCGATGGGGTTCGCCCTTTAACTTTTGAGCCTGTTTCCAGGTGTCGGTTAGACTGCCTTTATTGTATTGTTGACTTACTTTCTTGTCAATAATTGGGGCATCGAACCCCAATCATTGACCCGCCTTTCATCCCGACACTGACCTACGGTATAGTGCGGGGCTTCTCGACGGTTAGCTAAAAAGCAGTAGTAGGTATGCGTTCTTTTGAGTCAAGAATTCCCTGAAAATAGTCTTGTAGAATAGCTTCAGGATAGGGGCTTACCCCTTGCTCACCAAACCACCCTGCAAACATTTTGCTAAATTCAGGATCTTCAATAATATATCCCTGAATAACTCTGAGAATGGAATAGTTAACTAAGTCTCTCCAATGAGAATCATCTTGAGGAAGAACACAAGCATAAGCTTCCAGGTGAACCAATTCATCGTTAGGGATAATGTCCCATTCTTCGGGGTTGGGTGCGGAGTTTTTCAACCCAGATTCCGCACTTCAAAAAGTAGCATTAAATACTACAAGCCTGGGTTTAATAATTAAGTATAATTGCTTAAGCTCTTGAAGACAAAAAAGTGGGATAATTGCTTAAGTTGTTTCCTCTGTAAAAAAAGAGCGAAAAATGTCTTATTTAGAAGAAATACAAGTTAAAAATTTAGACCATTTAGGGATAGTAGCTGGTTTAATTGATGAAATAGGAATAGTCAAAATAATTAATAATAAATTAGGAATAGATGTTAGAGAAAAAATCTCAGCAGGTACAGTAGTTAAGTCTATTTTAATCAATGGACTAGGATTTGTTTCAAGACCTCTATATTTATTCAGTCAGTTTTTTCAAGATAAAGCCATTGAGAAATTGTTAGGAGAAAGAATTAAACCTGATTACCTTAATGATGATAAAATTGGGAGAGTAATGGATGAATTATATAAATATGGACTAAATGATATTTTTATTGAAGTAGTTTTAGAAGTAATTAAAAAAATTGAAATAGACCTTAAATACTCCCATTTAGATTCCACATCATTTCATTTAGATGGAGAATATAAAAGGGAAGAAGATAAAGAGAAACAGGAAGAAGAAAAATTATTAGGTACCGAGCTCGATTC
>NZ_AADV02000154.1 GCF_000167195.1 Crocosphaera watsonii WH 8501
GTCCAGAGTTTGAAGATATAAAAAAATTTATGGGAGAGGCAGAAAATCTGATTAAATCAGTTAAAAATAAAACAAAATTAGAAACAATCCCCAGGTTATTAAAATTAGGATTAACCTATGAACAAATTTCTCATGCACTTGATTTACCTTTAAAAACTATTTGTCAACATTTGTCAACAGAAAATTAAGCAGGCTGCATTAGACTAATAATTTTTGTAGTGTTAACTAGGTTTAACAGTGTTAAACCCCTACAAGGAGACATTCTTAGGTGAATAACACTATTTTAAAAAATAATTTATTGGCTAATTATTCAGCAGATTTCCTAGAGTTTTCTGGTTTATATTTTGTTATTAAAAACTCAATAAAGTCTAAAACTTCTTCTTGTTTATCAGGAGGTACTAAATGGATTTGTTGTGTGACTAAATCAATGGTATTCACTGCATATCCTTCTATTGATTTGATTAACTACTATTATAGAGTTTGCTGAAAAAGTTTCTCCAAAATTTATGCCACTTTTGACCAAGAATTTTCTGACAAATCAATAAGTTTTAGTACATAAAAATTGTTTAAAGTATAATCAAAATTAATGAAAGGCGGTTTGATGAGTTCTCCTGTTTTATTATTAGTAAATAAGGACAAAAAAAGCGACAAAAACTGCCTCAGAAGTTTAGAAAGATTGACAACTAAAAATGTAATAGCAATAGATGTAATGGAGGTTTCAGGGAGTTTTGTCATCACGAGATTTAGGCTAAATCTTCGTTTAGCTTGTCCAAACTTTCCCTCAATAGCATTACGGAAGCATTCATCGGAGTGGGCTTGTTTCTTTTCTTCTTCACTGACATTTTTCGGAGGTCTTCCTAACTTCGGACCACTGATTCTTATCCCTCTTTCCTTACACCAATTTCTGTTTTCCCTAGTTCGATAAATTTTATCTACATGGACGGATTCGGGATAATAGCCAAACGTTTTTTTATACTTTTCTACTTGTTCTTTTAAATGACAAGATTCATTGAAGTTTTCCCAACTTATTTTGTCTAGAAACACATAGTTATCTACACAGCTTACTGAGAGTTTAGCTCCAAACTCTATTGGTTTTCCTGCTTTTCCCCTCACTATTGGACGAATATGCGGTTGAGTTAAACTTACAATTCTTTGAGGAACACTCTGGGTCTTATTCTCCCACATTGACTGTTGTTGTTCATAAACTTTTTTGATAGTCTCTAGACAATTTTTCTGTCTTTTACTCAGATTTTCCAGGGAAGCCCCAGCTTGAATTAAGTCTTCTATATTTCCTAAATTTTTCTTAAGGTATTTTAACTGTTTCCCGATAGCTTTTCTTCTTTCTTGATAAGATACTTTTCGTTTTTTAGCTACTTTTAAGTATTCCTTTCTAGCAATTTTTCTAGAAGTTCTCGGCTTTTTTCTCAATTTTACTCTTAATGGTTTATAAAGATTATCTATTATTCTTTCTGTCTCAATTCTGGCTTGATTTAATATGCCTAAATCCGTTGGGTATTTGATGTCTGCTGGCGCACAAGTCGCATCTAAAATTAGTTTACCTTTATTTTTTATTTTTTCTCCTTTTTCTTGGAGACAATCCTTTTTTTTTACTTCTTTATCACTCTTGTCTATTTCTCTTTTACTATTTTTTTATTGATTTTGTTTATCAATCCTCCATCAATTCTTTTCCTAAAATGAACTAGCATTGAAGATTCCAGTGGTGGCTCTTGTTGATAACAATTTAAACCTATAAAGTATTGTAGATAGGGATTTTCTCTAATCTGTTCTATAGTTTCTCTATCACTTGTTCCTAATTTTTCCTTAATAATTAATGTCCCTAATGCCATTCTAAATAGTTTGGCTGGCGCACCTTTTTCTGCTGAAAAAAGTTTAGCATATTCTTCCTCAAAATCATCCCAAGGTATCAACTCTGCCATGATTACCCAACAATTATTGGGGGACAATTTGCCCTCGAAAGGTAATTCAAATTTTTCTGGGGGCGGTAAAGGTTGCTCCTCTTTTCGATACATTTGTTCTTGACCAACAACTGGGAGGTGTTTCTACCAATTATAGCGGTTTGTAGCCGACAAAGCTGATCTTTTTTGCGATCGCGAATATGGGTGTAACCTTTTAAAGAATAGGGTTTTGCTTTTATTCAGCAAACCCTAACTATAGCGCAACAGTATAATGTCTAACACTGAAACTTCTCAAACTTATATTGGCACAACCCAAGCAGCTTGTCGTCTCCATTTGTCGGTTCAGCGCGTGAGAAAACTAGCGATCGAGGGTCGTATTGAAGGGGCTTTCAAAGAGGGAAGATGCTGGAAAATCCCTGTTTCTGCCAGTGGAATGCCTAGAATAAGCCGGAGAAACAAGGGTCCAAAAGGTAGCTGGCGTATCCATAAACAAGAAATAATGACCTATATCCATGTAAATAAAGACAAAATCAGAGATAATCAGACAAACAAGACCCATAAACCTGTTATATCCGTGAAAATGGGGCAGAAAACTGTTCTTTGTAACGAGGTAAAAATTCCCTGTGTGGGTCGCTTTGTATATGATCCAGAACATCCGAAAAACTGTGGCGCAACAATATGGTTTGATATTGAGCCGGATATTCCCTTGCAAATGAGTATTTTTGCTTAATTTTTTCATAAATGTGCTACGTTTAGTTATTTCAAACCTCAAAGATTGCTACTTGTTGTTTAAATGTGCCAATTGTTTCTACTTCTCCTGCCAGCAGTTTTAGATAAACATTTTTTAGATAGTTTAGGCTAATTGACAGTAGCTTTGTTTTCTGGGTAATTACTGCGATCTCAAATTTTTTATTATTTCCTAGTCTTCATTTAACCAACAACATGACAGTACAAGACGACGCTAGAGAAAATCAATTAATTAAACTTTTTCAACTTGAACAACCTCCCAATAGACGCAGAAATGATACAGACACTTTATTAAACTATAAAGGTAAAACGTTCTATTTTGAACTTAAATCAACCACAAAAAATTCTGTAACAACGGTTCGATACTTTGGAATAGAGCATATTAAAAAATGGCAAAATAAACATTGGATTATTGGTTTTTATGATCAGGAAACTAACCTAAAATATTGTCATTATGCTTCCCCTAAAGAGATGTCAAAATGGATAAAAGAAAAAGAACAATATATTGCAGGAGATTTTAAACTTGCTCAACTTGTCCCAAACTTGATTAACCTCCAAGTTATGTACAATATTGTTGGTGAAAAACAATATTACACCATACAAGATGCAAAAAAAATTCAAAAGCGGCAGTACACATTAGAGGAATATCATCAACTAATGGATAGAGAAAATGGATATTCACCTCAAAGAATGTTACAAATTATTCGTGATAGGTGTGAATATATTATGCGTCGAGGTTCTACTTTAAATAATCCTCATATCCCTGCATCATATTTTAATTGTTGGGAGAAAATTATAGATAATCATGCCAGCAAACTCAGACAATATTTAGATCAATATTTAGATTAATGTCTGTAATAATGCCTTAGCAACATGATAAGCCATTGGTGGTGGAACGGAATTACCAACTTGCCCAAGTATCATATAAACAGCCCCATTAAATAGCCAAGATTCGGGAAATCCTTGTATAATTGCACAATCTTGAACAGATAATCTGAAGTGTCTATTTTTTGCTACAAACTTATGTGCATTTAAACGATTTTTTGCCACACCATTCGGCCAAATTTCTAGTTGTTCCCATTGTTTTTTTGCTGAAGAACTACTTAATATTGAAGTAGTATGTCTAGGACCAGTTAAACCACTTCTGATTGTAGGAGATAAGGCATCATAGCCAATATTAGGTAAACCTAATGCTTGACGAACCCCCATACATTTTAAAAGATTATGATCTTGATTTTCTGAAGAAAAAGAATGAAACAAGGATAATTGTTTTGAGTTGTAATTATTTTTACTGGGTAATAAGTGAGCAAAATTATGAGTTGGTTTAGGAATAATAAATTGTTTAGAAACTTGATCTTTTTTTAAACCTACTATGAATATTCGATCTCGTTTTTGGGGAACACCAAAAGAAGCTGCACTTAATTCAAAGATGAGAATTTTATAATTTTGAGATAAGGGAGCAATAATTTTTTGATTTAGATAGCCTTTAAATTTTTTATTCCTTAACGCCTTGACATTTTCAGCTACAAAGGCAGTTGGTTCAATTGCTAAAATAGCTCGAATAAATTCAGGAAATAAATCTCTATCATCTTCACCTCCATTTTGATGTCCTGCTATGGAAAATGGTTGACAAGGTGGACCACCATGTATGACATCAATTTGATTTTTTAAAAAGCTCCAATTTTTATTTTTAACATTACCATCATCCCCATAAAAAACATTCCATTGAGGACGATTTTGCATAATAGTTACTGCTGCATCTCTGATAATTTCGTATGATTGATAATGTTGAAAACCAGCATGATCAAAACCTAAATCTAAGCCACCACCGCCACTAAATAAAGAAAGGACTTTAAGATGATTGGGTTTAAGTTTTGGCATTAAATCTTCAGGATTTAATTTAGGGGAATTAATTGGGTGTATTGGCGTAATTCCTTCCCCATTTAAAGCTTTAATTTTAGCTTGATGAGATTTAACAGAACGTTGTTTAAAAACTTCTCTTTCCTCATTCGTTAACTCTCTACCTTTATACCATTGAGCATCAGTTCCTTCAAAATAATGACCAATATTCTTATTATTATTTTTATTTTTCATTCGATTTAGTTTCTTGAGGATACTAAAATTATAGTTGAATAATTTGCCTTTTGCTAAATAATTATAATTTAAGTGATGGGATACTATATTAATTGTTAATTGATAACCCTTCTACTAGCAAAGAAGGTGTAAAACAAGAGTCTATCCAACGGGAGTCATTGCCTAGTGCAATAATTTCCTGTAACACTTGATAAACATTCCCACTCACCATTGTATCTTTCACTCGTCCTGTAATAACACCATTTTCCACAGCATAACCCAAGTCAATATTAATAGAAAAATCCCCAGAAATATCAGCACCTCCTCCTAAAATTTGCTCCACAATAATACCCTTATCTAATTGTTTAACTAACTGCTCAAAATCGCTATCTCCCCCTTCTACAATTAAATTAACCAAACCGGGACTAGGATAACTCCCCAAACTGGGACGAAAACCGTTCCCTGTACTCTCGGTTCCTAACAATCTTGCTCTGGTGCGATCGCTATAAAATTGTCTTAGTCTTCCTTCTCTAATTAATGATAATGGCTGCGTGATTGTCCCCTCATCATCAAAAGGACAACTATAGGGTTCAAAATTCGGTTGTTGTGACAAATTTAATTGCTCAGAAACAATCTTTTCCCCTAGTTTCTCACTCCAAGGAGAAGCCTTTTCTAAGACCATTTTACTATTGAGAGCATCAACTACCGTTTCCCATAACAAAGTTGCCCCATTGGGGGTAAATAACACCGGCATCCGTCCTGTTTTCGGGGAAACCGTTGTTTTAGCCCATGCCAACCGTTGCAAAATTCCTTCTACTGCTTTCTCTACAGCTAATTCCTGACGACTATGTTCCCCCTCATAAATAGCTAAAAAATCCTCTCCTCTAACCCATTCCACCCCTAAATAAAAATCCGTTGAAACCTCACTAGATTGACAATGAAGCCCCAAAGAATTGACTAAACAAGAAAAATCCTCTTGAGAGGCAAACTCACCGCTACAAAGCACTTCTGGGTAATTTTCCCGTAGTTGAGCGATCGCCTCTTTACCCATATCTATCAAGGTTTCTACTGCTATCCCTTCCCCCACGGTAGGTTGAATATGCTGACGGGGTTGATTTAATTCGATGGTTTCGGGTTCATTCAGTGCCGATAAAGCGATCGCCCGTTCCACCAAGGTTGTACTATCTACCTCTCCATAGGCCACAGCTAACCCAGGTGCGCCCTCTTTCCACAACCTTAAGGCCGTCCCTTGGGACTGAGAACTTTCCAACTGTTTGAGACGGTTGGCTTCAAAAAACACAGGACGAGAATGGGAACTACATTGATAAACTTCCGCGTGAGAGGCTCCTGCTTTTAAAGCTAAGTCAATGAGTTGTTGTGGATCAAGGGTCATGATTTTTATTAATGGATAAATAGGGAGATCATTATCCATTATTCATTGTCCATTATTGAAAAACTCCCCAGGTAGGATTCGAACCTACGACCAATCGGTTAACAGCCGACCGCTCTACCACTGAGCTACTGAGGATTTCTCACACAAGTATTCAATGTAGCAACAACTTATATCATTTGGCAAGCCATTCTTTACATTTCGTAACACAAATCACTAATCTGGGCGTTGTTAATTTTCACGTTTGAGCTTTATGTTAGAAGTATGCTGCTCAGATGGAACTCAGAGATGCCTATTAAATATCATCACCCTGTGTCATTATCTTTAATGTCCACAGACTTACCCATTGACTGTACTCTAGAAACCTCTGGAACCCTTTATCAAAAAGATCGTTTTCGGTTTGATTTATTAGTCAATCAACCCGATTCTCCCGAGTCAGTAGCTCAAGAGGAAACCACCTCAGCCGTGGAAACCGCTCGCTCTATGTTGTGGTTAGAAATTTCTCCGGCAAGGGTAATTATGAGTTTACAAGGCAGTGGCCGGTTTTGCTATCGTCATTTTTGGGAACCAGGGATTTATGGTTTGAGCCGTTACTGGTTAAATGATAGCGGTGGAGAAATTGCCAATGCCTTCCGCCTTCGTAATTATACTCGTAGTTTACAGCTAGACGGAGAGACATTACCAGAATATTTGAGAATTGAATATGAGTTATGGTCAGGTGAAGTTCAAATGGGTAACTATATCCTTAATTTAGAAGTGTATCGGTGAACTATTGTTCAGAAGAGCCATCGATCTCACTACAAACCTCATAAAAATCTGTTTTGGGAGGTTTAACGAATAAGGGGGTCATTTTTTCCATAATTTCTTGATAAATCTCGTTTTGGTTGGCTTCCATATCTTCAATTTTTTCCCACATAATGACGGCTATTCCTTCATCGGTTCCTGGCTTTTGTAATAAAAAGGCTCCTTGGAATCCATCTTTATAGGTGGAAACTGCTTTTTCGTATAGTCTTTGCGCTTCAGAAAACTTTCCTGGTTGAAACTCTCCTACAGCAACATAGGCATATTTATGCTTAAGAAAATCTAGAAATTCTTTCGACATTATTAAACTCCAAAATTTTGAGGTTTTGTCATAAAAAACTGGCAAACTGAGAAAAGCCTGACAATCAATTTTCACCCATTGTTAAATTTTCTCTCAATTGCCCCTAACTACTGTATAGCTTATTTCCTCCCCTTTAATGATATCTTTTAACCCTTTCTTAAGTAAAAAAAATAAATATTAATTTTTGAAAAAAATACGTCCCAAATCAATAATAATGTTTCACGCTAAAAATAAAGGTAAAATAAACAAGGGATAATTTAAGATGGTCACAGCAACACGACCAGAAAACAAAGTTAAAATTGGCCCAACCCAACTATTAATCAATAACAAATGGGTCGAAAGTGCATCAGGAAAACGCTTTGAAACCATCAACCCCAGCACAGGAGAAGTGATCTGTGATGTGGCAGAAGCAGATGCAGCCGACGTAGATAAAGCCGTCATCGCTGCCAGAAACGCCTTTAACCAGGGGGACTGGCCCAAACTATCAGCCACTCAACGGGGACAACTGTTATACAAGTTAGCTGATTTAATCGAAGCTAACATCGAAGAATTAGCCCGTCTAGAAACTTTAGATAACGGAAAACCCTATCAAGACTCCTTAAACGCAGATTTACAGCTTGTCATTGCCTGTTACCGTTACTATGCAGGGTGGGCTGACAAAATTCAAGGAAAAACTATTCCCATCAACGGACCCTATTTTTGTTATACTCGTCACGAACCAGTGGGAGTGGTGGGCCAAATCATTCCTTGGAACTTTCCCTTACTAATGCAAGCATGGAAACTCGCCCCCGCTTTGGCTGCCGGGAACACTGTTGTCATGAAAACCGCCGAACAAACCCCCCTATCCGCTTTGAGGTTAGGAGAGTTGATCCTAGAAGCAGGGTTCCCTCCAGGGGTAGTTAACTTACTGTCCGGTTATGGCCCCACGGCCGGACAAGCGATCGCCCGTCATCACGATATCGATAAAGTTGCCTTTACGGGATCGACAGAAGTGGGCCATTTGATCATGGAGGCGGCCGCCCAAACTAACTTAAAGCGCGTTACCTTGGAATTAGGTGGTAAAAGCCCTAATATTGTCTTTGCCGATGCTAACCTGGAACAAGCCATCGAAGGGGCGCATTTTGGCTTATTCTTTAACCAGGGTCAATGTTGTTGTGCAGGATCTCGTCTGTTTGTAGAAGAGAAGTGTTATGACGAGTTTGTGGCTAAAAGCGTTGAACGGGCAAAACAACGGATAGTAGGTGATCCTTTTGATGATAACACCGCTCAAGGATCCCAAGTGGATCGCACTCAGTTTGATAAGGTGATGGAGTATATTGAGTCGGGACAAAGGGAAGGGGCAAAACTGTTGTGTGGTGGAGGCCGTGTGGGCGATCGGGGTTACTTTATTGAACCCACTGTCTTCGCTGAGGTAAAAGATAATATGAAAATTGCCCAAGAAGAGATTTTCGGTCCGGTGATGAGTATTATCAAGTTCAAAGATATGGATGAGGTGATCCAACGGACCAATGATACTGTGTATGGTTTAGCGGCCGCTGTTTGGACCCAGGATATTAGTAAAGGTCATGCGATCGCTAATGCTTTACGTGCAGGGACTGTCTGGGTTAACTGTTACGATGTCTTTGATGCGGCTGCTCCCTTTGGTGGCTTTAAACAGTCGGGTATGGGTCGAGAATTAGGGGAATATGGCTTACAACAATACACGGAAATT
Organism: Crocosphaera watsonii WH 8501; assembly: GCF_000167195.1. GTDB lineage: Bacteria > Cyanobacteriota > Cyanobacteriia > Cyanobacteriales > Microcystaceae > Crocosphaera > Crocosphaera watsonii. The sequence continues at coordinate 8,940 of NZ_AADV02000154.1, forward strand.
AAAACAGTAACCGTCAAACTTTAACCGCTTTTTTAACCTTTGTGGGAGTCTTAAAAACTCCCACAAACGTTTAAATATAACGAGGAATAAACCTCTGATAATGATAGTTTCCTCTGATGTGAGAATTGATATATATTCCTAGATTATAAGTCGTCAGCATGGTCTGAAAAATCTGGGCAGGAACCTGAAAATAGGTATAAATAGAACCAGATTTATAATTAACTTTAAGAATTTTGGTTTTGGCATCATAACCAATGGCTTGAATATGAGAAAAACTGGAACAAGGAAGATTCTCAATGAGGATCATCTCAATCTTATCTAAGTGTTTTCTCTGAGCAAAAGGAAGAAAAGTTCGACTTAAAGTTTCTACAGCCATGGCTTAAAATTTGAGTAATGTTTAGACAAGCTACATCTAATTATAATTTTGTCTCTAATAGAGGGTTAAAACATCGTTATTTTTTAGTAATTTATTTTCTGATTTATTTTTGCATTAAGTCTATTTACTTAAACAGTTAATGCTAACTGGTAACTGCTCACTGCTCACTAGCTTTCCGTTGTGCAAACCTTAATTTTGCCGAACGAGATCGAGGGTTGTTTGCTTGTTCTTCTGCTTGGGGAATAATCGGTTTTTTTGTAACCACATCCAACAATAAAGAGTCTCGAAAACTATACTTTACCCGACGATCTTCTAAACTATGAAAACTAATAATCCCAATACGTCCCCCAGGTTTTAACCAGTGAGGGGCTTTTTCTAAGAACCTTTCTAATGATCCTAGTTCATCATTAACCGCAATACGTAAGGCTTGAAAAACACGGGTAGCAGGGTGAATACGTCCATAACGTTGTTTTGGGGGGAAACATAAGGCGATCGCCTCTGCTAAAGCTGTTGTCGTCTCAAAGGGACGTTGTTGTACAATGCGACGGGCAATGACACGGGATCGCCTTTCTTCTCCATATTGATAGAATAGATCAGCAAGACTGGTTTGATCCCAATGATTAATGATTTCTGCTGCGGTTAAAGACTGTTGACGGTTCATCCGCATATCCAAAGGGGCTTGATGACGAAAACTAAAGCCTCTCTCTGCTACATCAAACTGGGGGGAACTTACACCTAAGTCGGCAATAATACCATTAAATTCTCCTATTTTACCCGAGTAATCTGCAAAATTACCCTGCCAAACCTGTAAGCGATCGCCGAATAGCTCCGATAGATTGCCTTGAGTGGTAGCGATCGCCTCGTCATCGAGATCAATTCCTGTTACTCTAACATCAGGAAAGGTTGCCAAAATGAGACGACTATGGCCACCCCGTCCCAAAGTGGCATCTAAATAATGACCGTTGGGGTCAATAGCTAAACCATCAAGCAAAGCTTGGGGTAAAACGGGAGTGTGAAGGGTTGGAGGTGTTGGCAAGTTAGGATGATCCTTGTTAAAAAAAAGAGACCGTGGCCGCACAGAAGATGGAGTAAAAATTGATACTCATCAGTTAAACCCAGTCTAACCCTTAATTCTATCGTAATTTTCTTAATTGGGAATCTCTCTTGTGGGTGG
>NZ_AADV02000153.1 GCF_000167195.1 Crocosphaera watsonii WH 8501
CCGGCTGCTTTGCGAATTATACAGACGCTGGAGGGGTTTTGAGGACAAAGGTAAAACTACGATCCTCAAACACCGAAATCTGTACAGGAATCACCATTCCTGCTTTATCGGAGGTCTTGGCGTTGTATTCTTTACAAAATGCCATGATATTGACCCCGTGTTGCCCCAAGGCAGGACCAACAGGGGGGGCGGGGTTAGCCTTTCCGGCAGGAAGGGCTAGTTTAATTAAGGCAACAACTTTCTTGGCCATCGCTAATTTTGCTTCTCAACTTGGTTAAATTCGAGTTCAACTGGGGTATCTCGTCCGAAAATGGACAACAATGCCCTCAGTTTATTGCGTTCAGAACTAACCTCCACCACTTCTCCTTCAAAATCTTTGAACGGCCCTGAGAGTACCAGAATTTTGTCGCCGATTTCCATATCGATTTTAACAAGAGGTTCTGGCTGTTCTGCTTGGCGAAAGATTCTTTCTACTTCTGAAGCACTCAAAGGTAGGGGTTTAACGTGACCACGGCGTCTACCATAAGCCCGTCTTTGTTCTGAACCCACAAAGTTGATAACGTTGGGGGTATTTTTCACCACTAACCAAGCATCATCATCCATTATCATCCTCACTAATACGTAGCCAGGAAAAACTTTTTCTTCCCCTTGTTGACGGCTTCCGTCCTTACGGACTTTTACCGTTGGTGTTTTGGGAATCTGAATCTGTAAAATTCGATCCGCTACATCTAGGGTTTGAATCCGTTGTTCTAGGTTGTTTTTGACTCGCTTTTCACAACCAGAGGCTACCTGTACGGCATACCACCGCGCTACCAATTTTGTTTTTTCTTGCTGCTGTTCTGGTTCGGATGCGTGATCGTGAGCAAAACTCATTAAAATACCTTCCCGGATCCCCATGAAAATAGGTTATCTACAAGATAAATAACAGTCGCTACCAGGCTCACCATTAAAATAACTGCGGCTGACTCGCTTAAGAGTTGCTGTCTTGATGGCCAAACGACTTTAGCCAGTTCCTCTTTGGTCTCAACCACAAGATTGTTGGTTTTGGTTTCGCCTTTGGTTGGCTTTGTATCTTTTTTAGAACCTTCTTGTCTAACCACGGTGATCTCTTCTCGACATAAATTTACAGTATTTTATTACTGCAGTGTATCTTTGAGTGATGACTGGGGTAATCTCTCCAGTTGAACTCGGACTATCAGTATAACTCAAAATTTAATCTTTTGTTACTGATTCGTTTAAATTAGGGTCAAAGACAAGATAAATGTATCCCGCTTTTCCCTTTAATCGGAGCGGCGGGATTTGAACCCACGACCCCTACTACCCCAAAGTAGTGCGCTACCAAGCTGCGCTACGCCCCGATACTCACAGACTCTTATTATACACCTATTCTCTTCAAAAAGGCAAGTCAAAAGGTGTTTAATTTTTGCATTTCTTGATATAACTCACTCACCACCTCGGCTGGCCAGTTTCCTTCACACCTACGACCTTGATTTAAAATTATCCTCAAAGAATAACCTTGGGGAAATCCTTCTACTTCCAACCACAATAATTCACTTTCTGCCTCACAAGCTATTCTCTCTTCTTCCATCAACTCTTCGGCCATCGCTTCCATAGTTGTAGCTAGTTGTTCAAACAGGCGACAAAAATCAGCAAATTCGACCTTGCTTAATTCAATTGCCCAATCATCTCCCCCTATTAAGCCAGGATAAGCAATTTCTTCTGTATTCCATCCTAATCGCCATCCTTGACCTTTTTTGAGTATGCGATCGCCCATATTTATCAATTAATTAGTAATTAAGGTGCAAGTAGTTGAGCATCTCCAGGCCAAGACAAACCAGGGGTTCCGGAAGTAGATTCTGGTGATGATGTACCTTCTGTTTCCGTGGGAATCCCTTGATTAGTTGTGGTTTGGGGTTGAGGGTTATAAATCTCAACTAATAAGTCTACTAACTGTTGACGTTGACGACGACTTAGTTGGCGAATGACTTCGATATCTTTGGTTAGGGGATTACTTTTTAAGGTAGATCCCGGATAGTTAGATTCCCTAATAGATTGATTGACCCCTAAATAATCTGCTAGGGTCACTTTCCAGTCTAAAGGGTGCTGAGGAGAACGTCGTTTAAAATCCTTGTGGTAACGGATAAAACGACCAATCAAGGTGTGGCTAGGGTTTATTTCCCCCGTTTCATCGCTAATATAGTTATTTTCTTTGGGCAGTTCCGGTAATCTCTCGTAAACCATCTCTGCTGCTTGTTCAGGTCGAAGATTTTGACCGTAAGCACTTTTTATACTCCAACCTTCAAGCTGACTGAAGTTAAAGTGCATTACTCCCCAACTGACACTCAGACTGAGGAGAAAAACCCCTAACCATTTTTGGTGTTTTTTGGATAGTAAAAGTGTTTTTCTCATTATTTTGCTTAGGATCTCACATCACTGATAATTTCTGGCTGAGTTAGCTCATCAGACATTTCAATGATGGCACGGACAGCCGGTTTCATGTGAGGATCATCAATACTATCAAATTCTTCGTAACGGCGACGTTTGGCTCGATTAGCAACTTGAACAGTAATACGATAACGGTTAGAGGCTGCGTCTAATAATTCTTGTGCGCGATACATGACCTGAGAAGAATCAAAAGAATGTTTTTTTGGCATCATTATGTTTTTCCTCTGTATGGTGTCCGGTGGTAAACATATAGCTTAACAGAATTTGCTGTTTTATCCTATGTCGCCATTCATCCCCATCCGTCTACACGGTGGGGATGAATGGCGACCAGTAAACAAACTGACCGAAGGGAATCTATATAGAAAATATAGTGGCAATTTTCAACCATTACCACTATAATTAAAAAAAAATACGAAATTCTTAAATCAAGAATTCCATTAAAATGATCTTAGCCTACAAATACAAATTAAAGGCAAGCTTGTCTCAAGAAATAATAATGACCAACTGGGTATCCATGCTCAGAAGTCATTACAATTTCTGCTTAAGAGACAGGATTGAGGCGTATGAGCAAGTTAAATATCCAAAACTAGGCAACTATTCTGACCTCAAGACAAAAGCCCCTTGTTGTCCCTTAACTTGTTCAATTTCTCCACAATCCCAATTAGGAGAACCCTTCAAAAAATCAGGTAAAAAACGTAATGCCTATGAAATGCAATCCTCTGAATTGCCCTTTTTAAAACAAGCTAGACCCTGGTACAAAAAAATCCATTCTACAGTTCTACAGCAAAATTTGAGACGACTAAAAACGGATGAGTGAAAACTTCTTTGATGGCAGAGGATATCCAAAGTTTAAAACTCGTCAAAGATTCAAAAGTTTTAGCTATCCTCCTAATCAAGTTAAATTAGAGAAAAATAAGGTCTATCTTCCTTCTATTGGTTGGATGAGATTTTTTAAGTCTCGAAGTATCCCTGATGGTTTTAGCCTAAAAACTGTAACCATTCGCTCATTAGCGGATGGTTGGTATATGTCAATTCGGATAGAAAACACAGAAGTTCCTCAATTAAACCTCCAGGATTTAGGGCAAGTAAAAACTACCATTGGCTGTGACTTGGGTATCAAGAAACTGTTAGCTTTGAGCAATGGAGAGTTAATAGAAAATCCTCAATTTGAGAAGCGACTATCCAAAAGAAAAACTATCAGGCAGCGTAGAGCATCTCGTAAGAAGAGAGGTTCCTCTAACCAGAAAAAAGCCTACGCTAAATTAGCCCGTGTTGACCAAAAAATAGTTAACCAAAGAGAAGATTACCAATGGAAAATCGCTCACCACCTTGTTCGTTTAGCTGATGTAATTGTTTTAGAGGATCTGAACATTCAAGGAATGATTAGAAAATGTCGTGCGAAACAGGATGAAAAGGCGAGCGACCCCGCGCCGTCTCACGGCGCACCTGGTAGCGCGAGCAGCAAATTTCTGAAAAATGGACAATCAGCCAAAAGAGCATTAAATCGGTTAATTAGAGACTGCTCCTGGGGGAATCTTACAGAAAAAATCGAGTCGGTAGCTGCAAAGTTTGGCTCAATTTGTTTAAAGGTTAATCCTAAGTTTACCTCGCAAAAATATTCGCATTGCGGACATATTCAAAAATAAAACCGCAATAAAGAACGTTTTTTGTGTCTTAATTGCGGTTTTCTCTCAGATTCAGATATTCAAGCATCAATTAATATTGGAATCAAGGGACTTAAAACTCTTGGAATTAGTCAATCCAAGCTACTTCGGGTCACGGAGGAAGTTACGGCTAAACCTGAAACAACAGGTTCGACAAAATGTCGGGAGAAATCAGTGTCGTTGGAGACTGAGCCTAGCAACCCTACCCACCCCCTAACCCCCTCCTGGGACGGGGAACTAAAGGGGGTGGGTGAGTGGGTGAATGAGGAAGCGATTCCCTGTTAGAATCCCCAACTTCAACGAAGTAAGTTGGGGTTCTTCAACTGACTTTTTTGCTACCAAAAACCAGAAATCTTCTGATTAATGGTGATTTGCTGCAATGGAGATGACTTGGCATAATTGGGAAATCTCCTCTTTACTATCAGAAATTAAACAAGGAAATACGGATAATCCTTCTATGGTGTTAGCTGCTTGTGCGCTCACAACATCTAAAATCACTAAGGGTAACTCTACGAGTTCTGGATTTTGAGCGAGCGATCGCAGATATTTGTCCGGCTCGTCTAAAAATTGTCCATCCAGGACGATCACATCAATATCCCAAACATTGACCAATAAAGATGCTTGCTCAAGATCATCGGCCTCCACAATACGATGATTGAATTGAGATAATTTACCAATCAAATTCCCTTCTAATTTTGATGTTAAAGGAACACGCTCTTTATCTAGAGCAGAAAAATTAGGAATTAAAGTGAGAATAGTTAAAGAACGACTTTCAACTTGTATTTTAGGCTGTAGGGGTTTTAAACAATGCTCAAGGGTAGATAAATCACTGGGAATCTTAATAAATCCATCAGTACAACGGTGTTTACCTAATAATTGATGACCTTGAGTTTGTGTAACAAAAACCCGAATATTTTGGGTTTGGGGATCAGATTTTAGTAAAGTTAAAACATCCCATCCCGATAATAAAGGTAATAAAGGATTCAAAAAAATAGCATAAGGTCTTAATTGTCGGGCTTTTTCTACTGCTTCGGTTCCTGTCCGAGCAATCATCACTCGATAGCCCAGTTGTGTTAACTTATCCATTAAAGTTTCAATGGATTTAGGAATGGCTTCAACAATTAGTATTAAGGGGTTAGAACCTTGATCATGGGGCGATGGCTGTTCTTTGTGGGGGGAAGGGGGTAACAATAGGGTAAATTGACTACCTTGACCTGCCTTAGATACAAAAGAGATATCTCCCCCGTGGGCCCGAGCTAAGCGTTGGGTCAAAACCAACCCCAACCCTGTTCCTTCAAATTGTCGGGTTAAAGGATTTTCTAGTTGTTGGAACTTCTGAAAAATTAGATGTTGAGATTCTTCAGGAATACCAATGCCTGTATCCCATACGTTAAAAGCGAGCCAATCTGACCAACGACTGACTTTTAAGCCAATCTTTCCGCCAGTTTGGGTAAATTTCATGGCGTTATCCAACAGATGAACTAACATTTGATGGAGTCGTAACTCATCTGCTAATAAATGCTCTAATTCAGGTTCGATCTCTAAACTAAAATCTACAGGTTTTTCAGTTTTACTTTGATATTTTTCTGTGATGGAATGATAAGCTCTTTGACAAATTTCTCTAATATTGACGGGATTAAAAGACAATTTTAATTGTCCTGTTTCTAGGCGAGTCAAATCCAATAGATCGTTAACTAAAGTCATCAGTTGACGACCACTACGGTAAATTAACTGGGCATAATGAACTTGACGAGAGTTAAGATTACCGATTTTTTCTTCTTGGAGAAGACTAGATAACCCCACCACTGCGGTTAAGGGTGATTTTAGTTCATGACTAATACAAGCCAAGAATTCATCTTTCAGGCGATTTAGTTGCACTAAATCAGCATTTTTAGCTGCCAATTCTTGACATAATTGTTGTTGTTGTGTGACATCAGTGGCCACAAAAATAGAAATAGGTGCTTCTAGTTTATCCGTAGTTAAAGGACATTTTATAAATTGCCAAACTTTGTCTGGTTCACAGATTTGTCTCGATTCCCTATCATCGTTATCAATCAAGCAATTGCCAGAACTTTCTTGGCTATATTTAGCTACTATTGGTAAAGGAAATGTCTGAAGGTCTTTTTTGGTTTTTAACGACTGTTTACAAGCAATATCCGTAATAGATGTTGAAGCTATTGTCTGACAATAATTATCGATATTGTCAAAACTAATTGGCTGTTGCGATCTGTCCCTTGTTTTCTGGGGTAAGGGACAAGCTGTTGCTTGATCTGGAGGGATAAATTCCCCAATTTGTTCGCGCCAAGTGCGATTTTGTTGAATAATTTCCCCTTGGTGAGATTGTAACATCACCGGTAACGGCAGTTCTTCTAAGAGTTCTTTAATGAGACCTTTGAGTGATGCTAACTCTGGTTGAGGAGGAGAGTTTTCCGCTAAAACCGTTTGTAGAATTTTCCAACTATCCAATAATCCCAAAAATTGCCCACGCCTATCCACCAGTCCATAGTTGGGTTTTTTGGCCCCTTGTGGGTTAGCGTTGAGGAGATGAACCAAGTCAAAAACTTTCAGATCGTAAGGAATCAGGGTTAAGGGACTCATACAGGTTTCCCAGTCCCATCTGTCTCCCAAACTTGCAGAATGCTTGGACCTAGATATTTCCTTATTTATTGGAGAAGAAGTGACTACAGGTTGATTGAGCAAGCTTAAGAGGAAATCACGACTAAAAATTATGCCCAAAGGAATCCTTTGTGCATTAACAACCACCACACTATCATGACCCTGCTGATTGCACTGAAACAGGATTTGTAGTTGTTGATAGGTAATGGGTGGGCTACAGGTCGGGACTGAATAGAGAAATTGTTTGAGGGTAAGCATGGAAGCCATTACAAAGTTTGTTTGGCAAGGAATAAGGAGAAAATAACAGCTAGTTTAAGTTACTAATGTCGTTCTCTTAAAATGGGTGTCGATAAAGGTTGACGAGTGATTGTAATTTTTCAGATAGGAGTTTTGGCTTAAAACTCCCATAAATTTAGAACCTGGGTCAAGTTTTAGAGTGATATTTTTAGAGGGTTCTGTCACTTCCTCCTTGAGAATTATGGTAAAAGGATAACGCCGAAATACGGCGGCTTTTCCTTGTCTTAAAAGCAATCTCGCCTGTCCAGGATGGACAGGTTTTAACGGACTTTTAGTTGTGTCTAGAACAAATACAAAGTTTGGCATTTTTAATCTCCCGTTAGGGGTAATGTTTGCCTCGTTCAGTTATCTAATCTTGTTTGGCCTAATTCACTTCGTTAACCCGTTTAGCAATGTTTAAAATTAGACGACAGTTGCTCTAGGCTGGCACGTACCAAGAGGTGTCATGAATTAGATAACGTTTACCTGAAAATCAGGTGAACTGGTCACATCATGGGCTTTAAATCAAGCCCCCGTTATATTGCCTGAGCAATTAACGGCGGGTTTGTGACTAAACTCGTTGAAGCCTCTGGTTATGATCTCAAGACAAAGATTATGTCTCTCCCCATTTTAATCAATATGTTCTGACTTTTATCTCACAAAGCTTAAACCCTTACAATTAATTACAATTCTGCTCAAAAGTTTCTCTACTATTTTCTACTTAATTCCATGTAGGCGGCTCTAAGGGGTAGGAAGAATTAAAATAAATGGGACTGACATTCTAATAAACGAACCCTATGATGGGAGTAGAGGGTAACCATCTATTGGAGAAACCTTCTAAGCAGGTGTGAGTTAAGGAGATAACCTAACCATGAACAACAAACTAAGTCTCAAACGTAAACTAGCAACCATCATAGTGATTTCCCTTCTGGTGTTTTTCGGTGTGGAAACCGTGGCCGTCGCTACGTCTAACCCTTTTTCTGATAGTTCTACTACTTATGGTAAAGACTGTCCTGGGGACGACAAGGATGAATGCTAAATGTGATTGTTACCGGTAAACTCTCACCACGACACACCTAAAACTTAGATAAAGTCAGGAATAATCCTGGCTTTTCTCCAAATCTTTAAGGGGTTCATTGTTGTTCTTTAAAGTTCTGTTTTAAGGTTTCGACTAACTCCACCTCATTAGGTCGCATTTTAGCCCATTCTTCTCGATCGCTACGAATTTTAGCTAAATGTTGCTCAATATTTTCTGAAGTTATTAAGACACCGAAATCTTCAGGAACTTGCTCAACATTGTGGGATAAAATACGATTCAGTACGAAATCACCGATATTGGGGGTATAGTGAGAGTTATCAACCTCACGGGGTGACAAGCCCGTTAAAACCCTGATTGAAAGAGGGTTTCAGCCGTGGCGATCACTCTATAAATTGTCAAAAACTAGAGGGCTTATTGAGAATAAACAATAATGATAATCATTCTTGCCGTGTGTGTGGGGGGGGAGGAGGGTTACACCGTCCTCCCCCCCACAGGGTTGATGCTCAAAATCAACCCCTTGGGCAATATTAGTTTTTATTAAATAGGGTTTGCTGAAAAAGTTTCTCCAAAATTTATACCACTTTTGACCAAGAATTTTCTGACAAATCAATAAGTTTTAGTACATAAAAATTGTTTAAAGTATAATCAAAATTAATGAAAGGCGGTTTGATGAGTTCTCCTGTTCTATTATTAGTAAATAAGGACAAAAAAAGCGACAAAAACTGCCTCAGAAGTTTAGAAAGATTGACAACTAAAAATGTAATAGCAATAGATGTAATGGAGGTTTCAGGGAGTTTTGTCATCACGAGATTTAGGCTAAATCTTCGTTTAGCTTGTCCAAACTTTCCCTCAATAGCATTACGGAAGCATTCATCGGAGTGGGCTTGTTTCTTTTCTTCTTCACTGACATTTTTCGGAGGTCTTCCTAACTTCGGACCACTGATTCTTATCCCTCTTTCCTTACACCAATTTCTGTTTTCCCTAGTTCGATAAATTTTATCTACATGGACGGATTCGGGATAATAGCCAAACGTTTCTTTATACTTTTCTACTTGTTCTTTTAAATGACAAGATTCATTGAAGTTTTCCCAACTTATTTTGTCTAGAAACACATAGTTATCTACACAGCTTACTGAGAGTTTAGCTCCAAACTCTATTGGTTTTCCTGCTTTTCCCCTCACTATTGGACGAATATGCCGTTGAGTTAAACTTACAATTCTTTGAGGAACACTCTGGGTCTTATTCTCCCACATTGACTGTTGTTGTTCATAAACTTTTTTGATAGTCTCTAGACAATTTTTCTGTCTTTTACTCAGATTTTCCAGGGAAGCCCCAGCTTGAATTAAGTCTTCTATATTTCCTAAATTTTTCTTAAGGTATTTTAACTGTTTCCCGATAGCTTTTCTTCTTTCTTGATAAGATACTTTTCGTTTTTTAGCTACTTTTAAGTATTCCTTTCTAGCAATTATTCTAGAAGTTCTCGGCTTTTTTCTCAATTTTACTCTTAATGGTTTATAAAGATTATCTATTATTCTTTCTGTCTCAATTCTGGCTTGATTTAATATGCCTAAATCCGTTGGGTATTTGATGTCTGCTGGCGCACAAGTCGCATCTAAAATTAGTTTACCTTTATTTTTTATTTTTTCTCCTTTTTCTTGGAGACAATCCTTTTTTTTTACTTCTTTATTACTCTTGTCTATTTCTCTTTTTACTATTTTTTTATTGATTTTGTTTATCAATTCTCCATCAATTCTTTTCCTAAAATGAACTAGCATTGAAGATTCCAGTGGTGGCTCTTGTTGATAACAATTTAAACCTATAAAGTATTGTAGATAGGGATTTTCTCTAATCTGTTCTATAGTTTCTCTATCACTTGTTCCTAATTTTTCCTTAATAATTAATGTCCCTAATGCCATTCTAAATAGTTTGGCTGGCGCACCTTTTTCTGCTGAAAAAAGTTTAGCATATTCTTCCTCAAAATCATCCCAAGGTATCAACTCTGCCATGATTACCCAACGATTATTGGGGGACAATTTGCCCTCGAAAGGTAATTCAAATTTTTCTGGGGGCGGTAAAGGTTGCTCCTCTTTTCGATACATTTGTTCTTGACCAACAACTGGGAGGTGTTTCTACCAATTATAGCGGTTTGTAGCCGACAAAGCTGATCTTTTTTGCGATCGCGAATATGGGTGTAACCTTTTAAAGAATAGGGTTTTGCTTTTATTCAGCAAACCCTAATTACAGGTTTACTTGCTTCTGGTTTACCCTTAACAGGAATGTTACTTTATCCCCCTTTAAGATTAAGACAATTAAAAGCTCAATATCGCCGTCAAGAATCTAAAAAATTGATTGAACCGTAACAGTTTTAATTTAATACAGAGTTTGGGCATAATAGTATTATGCCCCTACGAGGATGAGAATTTATGAATGATTTGGTGTAGGGGTTTAATACTATTAAAACCACTCCACCTGTGTATAACCTCAAA
>NZ_AADV02000152.1 GCF_000167195.1 Crocosphaera watsonii WH 8501
CTGAATATATGACCGGACAAGGCATCCTCTCTCAAATAGGCTTAATGTAAGCCAACAATTGATAATTGTTCTCTGACCCAACATCATTACACAGCGTAACCAAAAAGAAGGAAATTACTATGGATAACCAAGAATCTAAATTAGGCTTCACCGCATTTGCTGAAAACTGGAACGGTCGCTTAGCTATGCTCGGATTTGTAATCGGCATCGTTACCGAATATATGACCGGACAAGGCATCCTCTCTCAGTTAGGCTTGATGTAATCAAAAAGGGTGAGTCATCACCTCACCCTGGTTCTAGATATAGTACGGTCAATTGGATTGGATTGGATTATGGCCGTTCTCAGTCAAATTATAAACGTTTTTGTTAACTAGGGTGGATATTCGTCCACTCTAGTTTCTGATTAGTTGAAATTATTATTTAACAAATTCGTCAAAGAAGTGAAGTAAGATCAAAGATAATAATCATCATCTACTATAGGTTAGGTGTACTTATAGCAGATGCACTTTCCTAGAATCTTCACGGGAAGGAAACAAAGAGAACAAAATCCAAACAACCCCCTACCATTGACCCTAGAGGAAAACAAATTATGATCGTTGTTATGAAAGTTGGTTCACCTGCTGAAGAAATTGAACGTATTAGTCAAGAATTTGCCGATTGGGGCTTAAGTCCTGAGAAAATTGTCGGTAAACATAAGGTAGTAATTGGCTTAGTAGGAGAAACAGCTTCCCTTGATCCCCTGCAAATACAAGAAACTAGCCCTTGGATCGAAACAGTTCTACGAGTAGAACAACCGTTTAAACGGGCCAGTTTAGAGTACCGTCATGGAGAATACAGCGAAGTCATTGTTAATACCCCAGATGGGCCTGTAAGTGTGGGTAAACATCATCCCGTTGCCGTAGTAGCAGGTCCCTGTTCGGTAGAAAATGAAGAAATGATCGTTGAAACCGCCAAACGGGTTAAAGCCGCCGGAGCTAAATTTTTACGGGGTGGAGCTTACAAACCTCGTACCTCTCCTTACGCTTTTCAGGGCCATGGAGAAAGTGCCTTAGAATTACTCGCTGCTGCTAGAGAAGCCAGTGGTTTAGGGATTATTACAGAAGTGATGGATGCTGCGGACTTAGACAAAATTGGTGCTGTAGCTGATGTCATCCAAGTAGGGGCGAGAAATATGCAAAACTTCGCCCTTCTCAAAAAAGTCGGCGCTCAAGATAAACCAGTTTTACTGAAACGGGGAATGTCAGCGACTATTGACGAATGGTTAATGGCAGCCGAATACGTTTTAGCTGCTGGCAACCCCCAGGTTATTCTCTGTGAACGAGGTATTCGTACCTTTGACGGGAAATACACCCGTAATACCTTGGATTTATCTGTATTGCCCGTTCTTCGCTCCTTGACTCACTTACCGATTATGATCGATCCCAGTCATGGCACTGGAAAATCCGATTATGTACCCTCTATGGCCGCTGCTGCGATCGCTGCTGACACCGATTCTTTGATGATCGAAGTTCACCCCAACCCGGCCAAAGCTTTATCAGATGGGGCTCAATCTCTCACCCCCGATAAATTTGACCGTGTGATGCGAGACTTATCCATCATTGGTAAAACTGTTAATCGTTGGCCTCAACCTCAAGCAGTTTTAGCTTAGATTGAGTGAGATAATAAAGCCTATCTTGGTGCGCTCTCTAATGCGGTTGCTAACCTGCTTGGGCGCACCTAAATTTAGGGGTTTTTCCTTAATTTCTTTAATTGTGTTTTTTCTTCTTTTCAAAATAGACCAGATACAATAAAATTAAATGTAATATTGTCTAAGTACATACAAAATTGTGGATAACTGGAATATTTTATTAGAAAGTCAAGATGATGGTTTTACTGTAGCTACTGTTCTAGAAGTTCCTAATGTTCAGATTATAGATAAAACTAAACAAGGTGCAATCGAAAAAGTTCAACAGCTATTACAAAAACGTTTGGCAAAAGCTGAAATAATTCAGGTTTCATTACCTAAAAAAACTCATCAAAATCCTCTAATGAAATTTGCATCAGGTAGAATTTAATAATAATATAATGTCTTTACCAATTAAAGTAGAAACTTTAAATTATTGGCTTATTCAGCCAAATCCAACATTTTTAGTCGTTGTTGATCGTCAAAATTATATTTTTTATTGGTCTTTTCCAAAAGATTTTGTAAATTCACTAAATAAAAATTGGCAAGAGCAAAAGACAGTATCAATACCAGTTCATCGACAAAATTCTATTTATAAAAAAGCGATTAATTTACCATCCGATCTTATAGAAATAATCTACAGAGAAGTTTCACTTGTCACAAAATCGGGCTACTACTCTAAACATACATCTCCTACACTTGCTAATTCTTATCCAACGAAAAATGATAATATTCTTGCTCTAATGCATTACTATTTGGAAGGTAGTCGAATTGCTAACGTTAGAAATGCTTATGGTACTCCAGGAGCAACTGTAGATATTTATCCAGAAACTTTTGGTGGACTAGGACATAGCAAAACAGTTCGAGCTAGAGTTTGGGGGAATTTGAATTTATACGGAGAAGGTGCAATATTACTTCAAATACCAGATGAAAATAACTATGTTCTCAGTTATGAAACATTTAATGAAATGTGTTTTTTACTGAAACATGACTATTCAGATTGTGAAGAAATCTATGTGAATCGATGTGGAGTGGCTTATCCAGGGTCAGCTATTTGGGTAAATTCACCAACAATATCTACTTCATTGGACTTTGGATAAAAAACAATTGTTAGCGTAAATTTTACGCTAAACATATCTCCAGAGCTAAAATAGAGAATTAAGGTGATTTTAAAAACTCTCTTTCCATCTTTTTAGGGGATTTTAAATATTAAATAGCTTCATTCAGTTTCGGTTCCAATATAGATATCTAAGTAGCTTTCAGTTAGAGATTGAATGACTCGTTCTAATTCATCAATGAGATTTCTTCTAGTGAGTTTTTCTACAGCATCAATATGAGCAGAACTTCCGGCTCGTCCTAAATATTTATATTTGGTTTTTTTCTCATTATTAGTGGCCATAGGAAAAATTGATTCAGCAGCCTGTAGTTTATAATACCAGTAGATTGTTCCCTTTCCATTAACCTGATAACGAATAATATGACAATTAGCTGGTGCTACTTCCCCTTCCCGTTCAATTTTCTTTATTTTCTGTTTAAGAGAGCGAATTAGACTCTTAATTTGTTTGGCTCTCAGGTGGACATCTTGACTGGTCTTAAGTTCGGAATGTGATGACATTAGCCTTAACTGTAACAAATAACCTCTTTTGATGTTAGCGTATATATTCCGCTAATTTATAAGGTAATAAATTTTAAAAATGACCAAAAATGAAACGGCTACGTCTGTCGAGGAATTCCTGGTGTGGAGGTCTAACCTCTTCCAAGGACTAAAAGCTAGAAAAGAAACTATTATAGAATTACTCGATGCCCTCTCCAGTAACCAACAAGCTCACTCAGTCGTTGAATTGTCTCTCAATCCTTTATTTAGAAGAGATTATAACAGTTTATATAGAGTAATTCAAGAGTTTTTACCCACTCAAACTGACCCTAATTAGGGTTTGCTGAATAAAAGCAAAACCCTATTCTTTAAAAGGTTACACCCATATTCGCGATCGCAAAAAAGATCAGCTTTGTCTGCTACAAACCGCTATAATTGGTAGAAACACCTCCCAGTTGTTGGTCAAGAACAAATGTATCGAAAAGAGGAGCAACCTTTACCGCCCCCAGAAAAATTTGAATTACCTTTCGAGGGCAAATTGTCCCCCAATAATCGTTGGGTAATCATGGCAGAGTTGATACCTTGGGATGATTTTGAGGAAGAATATGCTAAACTTTTTTCAGCAGAAAAAGGTGCGCCAGCCAAACTATTTAGAATGGCATTAGGGACATTAATTATTAAGGGAAAATTAGGAACAAGTGATAGAGAAACTATAGAACAGATTAAAGAAAATCCCTATCTACAATACTTTATAGGTTTAAATTGTTATCAACAAGAGCCACCACTGGAATCTTCAATGCTAGTTCATTTTAGGAAAAGAATTGATGGAGAATTGATAAACAAAATCAATAAAAAAATAGTAAAAAGAGAAATAGACAAGAGTGATAAAGAAGTAAAAAAAAAGGATTGTCTCCAAGAAAAAGGAGAAAAAATAAAAAATAAAGGTAAACTAATTTTAGATGCGACTTGTGCGCCAGCAGACATCAAATACCCAACGGATTTAGGCATATTAAATCAAGCCAGAATTGAGACAGAAAGAATAATAGATAATCTTTATAAACCATTAAGAGTAAAATTGAGAAAAAAGCCGAGAACTTCTAGAAAAATTGCTAGAAAGGAATACTTAAAAGTAGCTAAAAAACGAAAAGTATCTTATCAAGAAAGAAGAAAAGCTATCGGGAAACAGTTAAAATACCTTAAGAAAAATTTAGGAAATATAGAAGACTTAATTCAAGCTGGGGCTTCCCTGGAAAATCTGAGTAAAAGACAGAAAAATTGTCTAGAGACTATCAAAAAAGTTTATGAACAACAACAGTCAATGTGGGAGAATAAGACCCAGAGTGTTCCTCAAAGAATTGTAAGTTTAACTCAACCGCATATTCGTCCAATAGTGAGGGGAAAAGCAGGAAAACCAATAGAGTTTGGAGCTAAACTCTCAGTAAGCTGTGTAGATAACTATGTGTTTCTAGACAAAATAAGTTGGGAAAACTTCAATGAATCTTGTCATTTAAAAGAACAAGTAGAAAAGTATAAAGAAACGTTTGGCTATTATCCCGAATCCGTCCATGTAGATAAAATTTATCGAACTAGGGAAAACAGAAATTGGTGTAAGGAAAGAGGGATAAGAATCAGTGGTCCGAAGTTAGGAAGACCTCCGAAAAATGTCAGTGAAGAAGAAAAGAAACAATCCCACTCCGATGAATGCTTCCGTAATGCTATTGAGGGAAAGTTTGGACAAGCTAAACGAAGATTTAGCCTAAATCTCGTGATGACAAAACTCCCTGAAACCTCCATTACATCTATTGCTATTACATTTTTAGTTGTCAATCTTTGTAAACTTCTGAGGCAGTTTTTGTCGCTTTTTTTGTCCTTATTTACTAATAATAGAACAGGGGAACTCATCAAAACGCCTTTCATTAATTTTGATTATACTTTAAACAATTTTTGTGTACTAAAACTTATTGATTTGTCAGAAAATTCTTGGTCAAAAGTGGCATAAATTTTGGAGAAACTTTTTCAGCAAACCCTACCTATTGCCAATGATGGGGAAACAGAAACAGGAGAAACCGCTAGTTTCAGTTTAGCTGCGGGAGATGGGTATGAGATTGTTGAGGACTATAGTGGCGGTAGCTTTGGCCTAGTGGATACCCGGACCGATATTCCCCAAGGGGTGATCAACGAACCCAACGACGTAATTGGGTTCGCAACCGACACCCAAATTAGTCCTGAGAACCCGACATTTTTCGGTACCGATGGGGTCTACTTCGACATTGGCAACCGTTATCTCAACGAAGATGGCACCTACACCTATATTGACTACAGTGAAGACGTTGATGTTTACAAAGTCGATTTAAGCGCCGGGGATACCATTACCATTGAAACCTTCGACTTTGATACCAACCTTGACGAATTTGGTGTAGGTTTTGCCATCAACGCCTTTGTCTACGATGCCGAAGGCAACCAGCTTCAAGACTATATCAACACCGGCTTTGATCCAGCGGCCGCTCCCGACAAGTTATTTGGAGGTCTAGGTCCGTTTGATGTCAATGAAACCGACAGTTACGACGAATTCACCGCCCCAGCAGACGGCTCCTACTTTATTGCCCTCGGTGACGATGGGCAAGTGCAAAACTTTTGGGACGTGGTAGCCCCCTTCTATGAACCGAACACCCCTGGTTTCGGCAACGGTAATCGCTCGATCTTTGGGGATTACAGCATTGAAATTAATCTGCTAACCGAAGACAATCCCCGTAAAACCGGTACTCCCACACCTCCGGTCAGTAATCCAGGCATTACCAATCCTCCTACCCTATCCTTGAGTGCTAATCCCACCACCACCGACGGGGATGGCAACTTTATCAATGCGGTGGTTGAACACGTGGATGTGGGGGGCTTATCCAGCGTTACCTTTACGATTCAGGCTGAGGGAGAAATCCCTGAAGATGGCATCGAATTTGTACTCAATAGTGATGCTAACCTGTTTGACTATGTGTCTTACCTGGGTCAAAGCGCGCTTCCTAGCACCATTGGCGGTCAATCCTTGGGTGCTTACTACAACGCAGAAGGGATTCCCACTGGTATTCGTCTGCTGATTGACGAACCGTTGATGACAGTCACCTATGAATCCGCCAATAATCAACCCTGGTTCCCTGACTTTTACGGGAATATTGTGGATCGCTATGAGCCACTAGAAACCGATGGAGAAGAAGACGTTACCTTCTTCCTACAACCAGGAGAAGGTTATGAAATTGACCCCGATGCTGGGGAGACAGTGGTAACTTATTATGACTCTGTTGCAGATGTGCCACCGCCTACCGGGGGAGACATCACTCCCGAAGTTGGGATTACTATCAGTGAAACCGACCTCATTGAAACAGAAGAAACCGAAACAACCCTCACCTTTACCCTCTCCGAAGCACCACCAGAAGGGGGCATAACTATATTTCTCGATAGTGAAGACGAAACTGTGGTGGGTAGTCCTCTGAGTCAGTTTGCAGTGCTAGAAGCAGAAGTAACTGGGGGTGGCTTTCCTATTCCTAATGCTGATTCCTCCGGCTTTTTCTTCAACATGACTGAACAAACAGCCACTATTACCGTTGCTGTTTTTGATGAGTTGACCGTTCCTGGTATCGATCCCGAAGCGGTTCAAGAAGGTATTGTCTCCCTGAGCTTTGCTTTGCAGCCCCTTCCAGGGTATAGCATTGATTCAGGGGCCAGTGAAGTTAATCTTACTATTGCCGATAATCTCGATTCAGAAATTCAGGTGAGTTTTACGGCGGAACCAGAAAGTTTGATCGAATCAGAAGAGACGGTAGGAGTTCATAGCTTTAATCTTAGCGCACCACCTACGGCAGAAGGCTTAACTGTCAGTGTGACTGCTCCTTCTTTGAGGGAATTTAATTTAGAGGCGATCGAAGTTGCTGGGGGTAGCATTGCTGCGCTGCAAGAAGATGACTTTGACTTTACTATTACAGAACAAACCGCCACCATTAGCTTACCTGTTCTCGATGACGGTGTGGATGAGGGTAGCTAAACCGCCACCTTTACCCTAGAACCGGGGGATAACTACGAACTCAACCCAGCCAACAATCAAGTAATCTTCACATTAGCTGATACCTTGGATCAAGCTACCGTTGCCCAAGAAAGTGAACTAATTGGGGATGAGATTAGTAATAGTACCCTACCTGAAGCTAACCCCCTCAGTTTAAGTTCTGATAATCCCTCTGTTTCCATTAGTGGACTTATTGGTGAAAGCTTCAGCGATCTTCCTGAAGATGTGGACTTCTTTTCCTTCGAGTTGGAAGCAGGACAAAGGGTGAGTTTAGATATTGATACAGAACCATCACTGGTTAACGGAGTGATCAATTTCAGGTCCGTAGTCTACCCGGCTCTCTCAGAGATCATACAAACATTCGATACCGAACTACGATTATTTGATGGAGATGGCAACCAACTTGCTTATAATAATAACGGTGCTGACATTGATGAAGAGTTTTCCCGTGACCCATTTCTAGAGTATACCGCAGCAGAAACAGGTACTTATTATCTCGGTGTCAGTCAACTGGGCAACCGCAACTATGATCCTTTCACCGCCAGAAGCGGTAGTGGTTGGACATTTCCGGAAGTCGGCGTGTTTAATGGTTTCTATGATTTAACCGCGAGTTTAACTATTAATGATACTCCTCCCACCTTAGTACCTAACTTTGGTACTCTTGACGGAGAAATTATCGAGGTAGGCAGTGATGAGCTAGTCTTCGGTGGAGCAGGAGACGATTTCATCGATACATTTGCCGGAACAGGTGGGAACCGTCTCTATGGACAATCTGGGGATGATACCTTCATTCTGGGCAGCAATGACCGCGCTTTGGGTTGTTCAGGAGATGATAGTTTCTTCTTCTTAGGTGGCGAAAGTACCGCTACTGGTGGCAGCGAGGTAGATCAGTTCTGGATTGCTGTTAGTGAAATTCCTGAAGCTGCTAACCTTGTCACCGACTTTACTGGTGGAGAAGACGTTTTAGGTATTAGTGGTTTAGGTATCGGCATCTTGTTGAGTATTACTCAACAAGATGCCGATACTTTTATTGCTCTTGGCAATGATGAGTTAGCCAAACTACTAGGAGTTACTGCTAGTAGTTTGAGTGCTGCTGACTTTGCCTTTGCTGCTTCCGTGTAGCATTTCTGTGGCTGACAATGCGATCGCACCTTAAAAAGGCGATCGCTCCTATTTCCACAAATTATAATTTTTACAGTAAAAAAAAATGTTAAAAGTAAGTTTATTAACTCAACAGATAATTGTATTAACCAAGCAGTATTGGGGTCGCTCCTGCGTCTCAGTCCAGCACATTTACCATTATTGATTTGAATTCCGAGGAAAATACCCCAATGACCTTACCTGATAGCGCGATAACAACTCTTAATGAAGCTCTTGATAACAATAAACCTCCTGAAGTACCTGGTGCCGCCGTGGCAGTGCTTTCCGAGGAAGGAGATTGGTTTGGAGCTAGTGCAGCTTGGCGAAAGTAATCCACCAGATTTTTACAGAAACTTTCGTGACTAGCCACGACAATGTGTTTCAATGAAACTAACGGAAGAATCTCGAAGTTGATGTCCATGATAAAAGCATTGCCAATTAACCTCTCCAACCTACAGAAAACAGTACTCCAACAAATAGTGAGAGGGACAACAAACCCCTATCGCCTTGTTAGACGAGCCAAGCTAATCTTAGCCGCAGCATCAGGAGAGAGCAATAGTTCGATTAGTCGAAGATTAGAATTAGACCGAGTACAAGTGCGTCAGTGGCGATCGCGATGGTTTGAGGAGAGAGAAAAACTGAGTGCCGCCGAAGAACAACAGGTAACGGAGAAAGCATTAATGGTCTTGATCAAAGGAATTTTAAGCGATCGCCCAAGACCTGGAACAACAAAATCCTTTACGGTCGAACAAGTAGTCCAGATTGTAGAGATCGCTTGTGAAGAATGTGAAAAATCAGACAGACCAGTGAGCCATTGGACACCTTCAGAGTTGGCGGATGAAGCCATAAAAAGAGGAATTGTCGAAAAGATTTCCCCCCGTAGTGTGGGGCGTTTTTTAAAAAGAAGCGACATTACAACCACATCTCGTTCGTTACTGGTTAAATGCCAAAGTTGATGATCCCTTAAAATTTAAAAAGCAAGTCAAATATATCTGTGAACTTCATCAAGAAGCTAAAACTTTGTTAGAACAAGGAATTCATTTAATTACTACAGATGAAATGACAGGGATTCAAGCTCTTGAGAGATTATTTCCGAACAAAAGAATCAAGCCTAAACAAGTAGAAAAAATCGAATTTGAATATGAAAGACACGGAACTTTAAGCTTGATTGCGAACTGGGATGTGGCAAGAGGAAAAGTTATTAGTCCCTCTATTGGACCGACAAGAACAGAACAACCCAGATTCCGCACTTCAAAATGTAGTATAAAAAAATACATAGTTTTAAAAAGTCCGAAAATCATACCTGGGGAAGAATATTTCTCTTTTCATTAAATTTTTAGGAAAAATAATCAAATTAAGAAGATTTATACTCATTGAAAACTTAGCAAGACTCAGCACAAACGAAGGAGAGTTTCCTCTTCTCATTTGATATCATTAGACTCTTATTCTTTTATTATTTTTGCTTTATCCAATTCAATTTATAGATAATATCTTTCACAAGATGCAGGTAATAAACTCAATATAAAACGCCTTTCTTCTGTTAAATTGACAATTTGTTTAACTCCGTTTAAAATCACATAATGAATACCTTGAAAACATTGAAATATCCACCTCAAAGTCGGACGCAATGTTACTTTCCCTACTTGATTATTTATTCCTTTTTTGACTCTTTTTAAACAATTTCTTAATTCTCTTTGCCCCAAGTTATAAATCAACAAACACAAAGACATTAAAAATAACATTGTTTCTATTCTTTCTGGTTTTTCAACGAAGAAACTATCAGTAAAAAATAAGGGATCTTTCAAAAATCGAAATCCTCTTTCCGTAGATTGCTGGTTTTTATAAGTTATCAGAATTTCACTAGCTTCTAATTTATTTTCCTCTACTAAGTTAGTTGCTAAAATAAATTTTCCTGCTTCTTTAGTCTTTCTACTTATCTCTTCAT
This sequence comes from Crocosphaera watsonii WH 8501, assembly GCF_000167195.1. GTDB lineage: Bacteria > Cyanobacteriota > Cyanobacteriia > Cyanobacteriales > Microcystaceae > Crocosphaera > Crocosphaera watsonii. The sequence goes on from NZ_AADV02000152.1 coordinate 10,394, forward strand.
CTTTTTTGATGATCAGACTAATCATTTTATAAATCTTTTCCTTTTTTTTCGAGTAAGTTTCAATCAGTTCAACTTCTTTTATTTCCAACAATCTCAATTTTTTATTAATAGCTTTTAATTTATATCGAGCAGCTTGAGGATGTTCAAATTCTTCAGATTGTATTTCTTTAAGAAATTTTTGGGATTTCTTCTCTTCTTGGGACAGTTGTTTTCTAGTTTTCCAAATCACTTTCTGTCTTTTTCACTCAGACTATTACCAAGTTGCTTGATTCCCCATAAGTACAATTCTT
>NZ_AADV02000151.1 GCF_000167195.1 Crocosphaera watsonii WH 8501
GATGTGGTTGTAATGTCGCTTCTTTTTAAAAAACGCCCCACACTACGGGGGGAAATCTTTTCGACAATTCCTCTTTTTATGGCTTCATCCGCCAACTCTGAAGGTGTCCAATGGCTCACTGGTCTGTCTGATTTTTCACATTCTTCACAAGCGATCGCTACAATCTGGACTACTTGTTCGACCGTAAAGGATTTTGTTGTTCCAGGTCTTGGGCGATCGCTTAAAATTCCTTTGATCAAGACCATTAATGCTTTCTCCGTTACCTGTTGTTCTTCGGCGGCACTCAGTTTTTCTCTCTCCTCAAACCATCGCGATCGCCACTGACGCACTTGTACTCGGTCTAATTCTAATCTTCGACTAATCGAACTATTGCTCTCTCCTGATGCTGCGGCTAAGATTAGCTTGGCTCGTCTAACAAGGCGATAGGGGTTTGTTGTCCCTCTCACTATTTGTTGGAGTACTGTTTTCTGTAGGTTGGAGAGGTTAATTGGCAATGCTTTTATCATGGACATCAACTTCGAGATTCGTCCGTTAGTTTCATTGAAACACATTGTCGTGGCTAGTCACGAAAGTTTCTGTAAAAATCTGGTGGATTACTTTCGCCAAGCTGCACTAGCTTGACAATTGATAGAAGCGAGAGCGTGTCTTTATAATTGGGTTTAAAAATAAGTCTGTTTTTGATAATTTTAAATTTCCAGAACCTACAACTTTGAATAAGCCCCCGACTTTAGCACAAGTGTTAGAAAATGAAAGCGAGATGGACCAAAAATACTATTTTAGTGAAAAAGCACTCGCAGGACTTAAACAAACAAAACACTTCACCTCAATGAATAAAGGACGCGTACAAGCCCTTGATCAACCTTGTAATACAGTGGGGGCGCATCTCGCAAAGGTTAGTATCAATAGCACTGATCCCATATTATTGATTAATAATCGTTAGAAGTTTCGCATTGACAGAAAATAAAAATTATGCTGTCAAAGAATTAGTGGGAGATAATTGTTCTAAAATAAACTCCCGTGCCACTTTTAAAGAAAGCTCTCTTTGGAGAGAATACCAAGACTCTATAGTTGCTTTAATTCTCATCAGTTCCAATTGACAAAATGCTCTTAAAGAACAGAAAATATGAGTAACAATAGCTTTTGTCGTTCTTACTTGAAACTTAGATAATCCACACAATTGTTTTAAAGCTCTATGATAGCATTCTATTCCCCAATGAATAGTTTGTAACTCTCTAAAATCATCGCGCTTCCAATCCATAAGTTTAGATTCATCATATAGAAAAGTAGCATAATAACGACAACTTCCGTGTTTAAAAGTCCTCTTAAATATTTTTACTTTTCCGAATTTTTTGATAATTACTATCAATTCATTATTAGGAATTTCCAACTCCTCTACTCTTTGATATTTATCTCCTTCTACTTTTACTTGTCTATTTTTGGCTATTCCTACTTGAAAATTCAGTTCTTTGTCTCTAAAAAATCTTAAATTCTCTTTAGAAGAATACCAACAGTCTGTCGTTATAGTAGAAGGTTTTACCCCCCACTTGATTACTTCTACGATCATCTCTCTTAAGTAATCATTTTTTGTTTTATTATCTAGAGGATCATAAAGGCGATAATTAATAGGCATTGATTTTCCATCATAGTCAGTATAATACAAAGTAATTAGGGTTTGCTGAAAAAGTTTCTCCAAAATTTATGCCACTTTTGACCAAGGATTTTCTGACAAATCAATAAGTTTTAGTACATAAAAATTGTTTAAAGTATAATCAAAATTAATGAAAGGCGGTTTGATAAGTTCCCCTGTTCTATTATTAGTAAATAAGGACAAAAAAAGCGACAAAAACTGCCTCAGAAGTTTACAAAGATTGACAACAAAAAATGTAATAGCAATAGATGTAATGGAGGTTTCAGGGAGTTTTGTCATCACGAGATTTAGGCTAAATCTTCGTTTAGCTTGTCCAAACTTTCCCTCAATAGCATTACGGAAGCATTCATCGGAGTGGGCTTGTTTCTTTTCTTCTTCACTGACATTTTTCGGAGGTCTTCCTAACTTCGGACCACTGATTCTTATCCCTCTTTCCTTACACCAATTTCTGTTTTCCCTAGTTCGATAAATTTTATCTACATGGACGGATTCGGGATAATAGCCAAACGTTTCTTTATACTTTTCTACTTGTTCTTTTAAATGACAAGATTCATTGAAGTTTTCCCAACTTATTTTGTCTAGAAACACATAGTTATCTACACAGCTTACTGAGAGTTTAGCTCCAAACTCTATTGGTTTTCCTGCTTTTCCCCTCACTATTGGACGAATATGCGGTTGAGTTAAACTTACAATTCTTTGAGGAACACTCTGGGTCTTATTCTCCCACATTGACTGTTGTTGTTCATAAACTTTTTTGATAGTCTCTAGACAATTTTTCTGTCTTTTACTCAGATTTTCCAGGGAAGCCCCAGCTTGAATTAAGTCTTCTATATTTCCTAAATTTTTCTTAAGGTATTTTAACTGTTTCCCGATAGCTTTTCTTCTTTCTTGATAAGATACTTTTCGTTTTTTAGCTACTTTTAAGTATTCCTTTCTAGCAATTTTTCTAGAAGTTCTCGGCTTTTTTCTCCTTTTTCTTGGAGACAATCCTTTTTTTTTACTTCTTTATCACTCTTGTCTATTTCTCTTTTTACTATTTTTTTATTGATTTTGTTTATCAATTCTCCATCAATTCTTTTCCTAAAATGAACTAGCATTGAAGATTCCAGTGGTGGCTCTTGTTGATAACAATTTAAACCTATAAAGTATTGTAGATAGGGATTTTCTCTAATCTGTTCTATAGTTTCTCTATCACTTGTTCCTAATTTTTCCTTAATAATTAATGTCCCTAATGCCATTCTAAATAGTTTGGCTGGCGCACCTTTTTCTGCTGAAAAAAGTTTAGCATATTCTTCCTCAAAATCATCCCAAGGTATCAACTCTGCCATGATTACCCAACGATTATTGGGGGACAATTTGCCCTCGAAAGGTAATTCAAATTTTTCTGGGGGCGGTAAAGGTTGCTCCTCTTTTCGATACATTTCTTCTTGACCAACAACTGGGAGGTGTTTCTACCAATTATAGCGGTTTGTAGCCGACAAAGCTGATCTTTTTTGCGATCGCGAATATGGGTGTAACCTTTTAAAGAATAGGGTTTTTGCTTTTATTCAGCAAACCCTACTTAATCCCAATATTATCCCTACGAAAGTTATCAAAAATAGTAATTTTTTGTTCATTCAATAAAAGTAACACTATCTTTCTGAAAGCTGATAACTAAATTTTACAACCAATTACCTACTAAAGTATAGGCTGACCAATAAAAGGGGTGTCTATACCAACGGTTTTTTAACATGGTTGATTGTGCTTTTCTTAACGCTTCTGCTTTGGATAATTTATTAGTGGATAATTCTTTATAAAATTGTTCCATAATTACCGCAGCAGCTTGATCGTTAACAGACCATAATGTTGCTAAGGTACTCCTAGCACCAGCACGGACGGCAAACCCTGCTAACCCCAAAGCAGCCCGACTATCTCCTGATGCTGTTTCACAAGCACTTAATATTAATAGTTCAATGGGGTTACTTCCTCTCGGGTCATTTTCCTTGAGTAATTTTTCTAATTGTAACACATTGATGTAACTATCCCAAGCAACAATAAAAGTTTGTTCAAAGTCAGAACTAAATTGACCATGAGTGGCAAAATGAACTATAGGAAATGATTGATTTTTTAAAACTTTCTCTAAATTATTGAGGGTAAAGTCTTCGTTGAGTAAAGCAGTATTAGGTACTTTTTTCTGAATAGATTTTAATTCCTGTTGAACATAAAATAAAGGAACAAATTTTTCTTGTTCAAAGGTTTCTGTAAGTCCTCCAAATAATGTCTTTAATCCTCTATTTTGTAGGGGTTTTGGGGATAATAAGGTTAACCCAGGACTCACGGCCACCTTATAGTTTTCAATTAGATATTTTTGACCGTTGTATAAAGCACCCATGGGCGCATTTCTAAAGACTCCATCGGAAACAAATAGTAAGGTTTCAATTTTAAATTCTTCTAGAGTTTCTCGGAAAGGTTCAATCAACCATTCATAGAGGACTTTTCCATCGTCAAAAAAGGCTTTCTGACTTCGTATTACAATATTATAGCGAAATTGTTTAACTTGTTTTTCTAATTCTTTTTGAGTAATTTTCGTGGTATGAAACGCCAGAGATTTATCGGGTAAACTCACTAAAACTGCTAGGCGATCGCTTAAAATAATTGGGTAAATAATAGCTGCAGTGGGATCTATTTCAGCCACATCTACTGGCTCATTTTCCACACAAATGTCATTGAAAAAATTGTTGATTTGTGCTACCTGTAATGCTTCTATTTGTTGCCGAGCTTGTTCTAAGGTTTGTTGGCTCACTATTGTTTGATTATTGTTGGGTAATAATAAACTAAGTAATTCTCGATAAACGGGGTCAACTTTCTCTTGAAAAGAAAATTGGTTATCTCTATTATTAGCTAAATCAACTGTTAGGATTTGCAGACTTCTTACTGCTTCTAAATATGCTGCAATCGCCTCTTTTTTAAAATCCAATATATATAAAATTCTTCCTAGTTGCTATTGCAATACATAGGTATTATTGGGAATTTGTTTTGACTGAGCTTTTATTAATGCTTGTTCAGTAAATTTTTTAGCTTGATTGTTCAAAAAGTTACTGCTTAAGTTAATTTGATTACTATCAGAAAATTGATGATTATTTTCACAGTTATACAAATCGGAAACCAAATTATTATTGTTTTGACAAGCTTTATTAATAGCTAATTTTTCATATAGTTTACCCAGATTACCAAGAGCATAAATAATTCCTTTTTCATAGTTTATGATCTCAGCATCTTTTTGAGCATTCTCTAATAAATTTTGAACTTTTGTCCAGGAAGGTAACAAATCAGAAGCAGTTCCTAGATTACTCCATTTTAGTAAAAGATTAGCCAAATAAATTTGACTATCAACTTTAGTTTTACTTAAAGGTAATTGTAATATGATATTTTCTATGTCAATTAGTAATTCTTGAGCTTCTATCCAGGAATTTTCTGTGATCAATAGATTTAGTTTATTTAATTGAATCTTCAACCTAGTTTCAACATTACTCGCAGCAATAATAGCCTGTTGATAACTATCTTTTGCACCTTCAATATCATTTTGTAATTGTAAACCTTGTCCTATATTTAACAAAATGGATGCTTTTGTCTCCTGAGAATAAACTTGATCTAAAATTTTATTGAGTATTAATTCAGAAGTTCCTAAGTTACCCTGTTGACGTAAAATTTGCCCTAGACTTAACCATCCTGCTTGTTGTAATGATGTTAAATCATTTGATAAGTAAGGGTTAATCTTCTCAAGGTTTAATTGATCACATTCTAAGCTATTATCAATTAAATTTTCAGATAATTTCTGACAAGCTTTTGTATATAATCCTAATGATTGTAAAGCCCTAGCTTGATTAATATTAGTGAGTAAAACCCCAGAAGTATCTTGGACTTTTTCATAAGTAGCTGTGGACTGTTCCCAACTCGATAAAGCGGCCAAAGGGTTGCCTCTACCCAGAAATAAAGTACCTTGAATATTAAAAGCTTCAGCTAAGATAGGTAGAACTTTATTATTCTCTGGTTGAGACTGTAATAAGTCCAAACTTTTATTAATAGAACTATCTGCTTGTTGCCATTGTCCCAAATAACTATAAGCTAAAGCAAGATAACTTAAAACTCTACCTTGAGCAACAATTTCCCCTTGTTTTTCATAATCTTCAATAGTATTTAACCAAGTCTCAATAGCACGGTTAATCTCTCCTTGTTGGTACCATTTCCTTCCCTGTTGTTCCTGTTCTAGCAAAACAGGAGAAACTGCCATAACTTGATTCCAAGGGACATTAGACCAAGAAAAGGTTAAAATAAAACTCAGGAATAATAACAATAAAAAACGAACCAATGAACCCATAACCAACAGCATTTTACCCATGCCACTCCTCGTCCCTTTTAAAATAGCACGACTAAATTCTCCTGTGCAGAAAGAAATGCTTGTTTAAACCGCACCACTATTCTTACGGAATACAATTAACAGAGTTTTTAGGATAAGCTGAAGATCATACCAATGACTCCAATTTTTTTGATATCTTAAGTCAAGTTCAATAACCTGTTCAAAATTAGTGATTCGCGATCGCCCGTACACTTGCCATTCCCTCGTCATACCTGGTTTAACGTTTAAGCGTTGCCATTGGGGAACTTCGTAGTTTTCTACTTCATCTGGAGTTGGCGGACGGGTTCCCACAAGACTCATTTCCCCTTTCAACACATTCCAAAATTGAGGTAATTCGTCTAAGCTAGTGCGGCGCAAAAAACGCCCCACTGTAGTTATACGGGGGTCATTCGTATTTTTAAAGATAGCCCCTTGTGCTTGGTTGGCCACCTTCTCCTTGAGTTCTTCGGCATTGACGCACATAGAAGAAATTTAGTCATCCTAAACCGTTTTCCCAGCCAACCACAACGGGTTTGGTGAAAGAAAATGGGGCCTGGACTATCTATTTTGATGGTTATGGCAATGGGTATAAACAGAAAAGCGGTGATCAACAAACCCACTAAACTGCCTACAATATCTATTGTTCGCTTGATCCAGGAACACACAGAAGGGTGGGTTTCAGGAGGTTGCGGCAAACCAGGAGAGGGCTGAGCGGTTTCTAGGGTGCTGGTGATGGGGATGACCTCATCGAGTCCCGTCAGGGATAATACCGCCATGACTGGGGGAGAGGTGTGGTATAAAATTAGAGCAACATTTTTGCTTTTAGCCGCCTTAAAGTTATGGACTAAGGCCCCTATCCCACTACTATCCATAAATTCAGTTTCCTTGAAGTCTAAAATTAGCTGCTCAGAAAGGGAACCAGAGGCTAAATATTGATGACAAACCTGTTTAAAAAGCACTGCCTCTAATACGGTTAAACGTTTGGGCATTTTCATCACGGGGTAGTTGTCAACGATGACAATGGGGAAGGAAGTTTCTGGGCTTTGGATAGTCATCACCTGTTATGAATGGGGCCATTTATTTCAACGTAGAGGACGCTTTCCTTTGTCCTGCTGCATTTTTTCTTTCGCCTTACCTGCACTGCGTCTGAGAGCTTGCAGACGAGACTCATATTGTTTGCGTTGGCGACGGTTAGGAGTTTGCTCAATCAGTGTTTTGAAAGCACTGCCAAGACTTTTATAAGCGTTGGGCAAAGTATAACCAAAACGAGTCGCTAATGCAATAGCTTTTTCATCAGCTTCTATAGATTCTTTTAATTTTCGTTCTCCGTTATTTTTCTGCCAGAGTCTATACCCAGAAATTCCGCATAAACCTAATGCCAAGAGTAAGAGTAAGCCATCTTGTACCCAAAGTTCTCCTACTGCACCCCCTAAACCGATGGCCAAGGCAGCCATTTCCCATCCTTCTCTGGGGATAGTATCGTTTTGAATACGGGCAACCTCGTGCCAAAAGAGCAAATTTCTCTGATCAATGGCTAAACTTTCCCATTTAGCTAAGTCAATTTGAATTTCTACCTCATCTCTTCCCAATTCTTCACAGCGTATGAGAGGGGGGTTTATTTCTGTACTGCCTTCCACCATCACCCAGTTTTGTAGTTCTGGGGGTAATAGTGTTTTTAACCGCCTTAACTCACTCATTTCTGCTCTAGCAGAGGAAGTTACGTATGTCATAGTCCTACGAGATTTACATTGGTTACTAAGGACTTCATCTTAGCAAAAATCTGGGTTTAATTGCTGCTAATAATGACACTTTTTCCATCTGTCTATCTGCTCACTATTGTAGTACAAAAATTAATGAGGACGTTTTTTATTCTTAATGACTTGTGCCATACTTCCAAAGAAACCGAACCTTTAAGGACGGGTTTCACCATAACTTCTCCTTTTTTTCTCTTTTACATTTCGTTACAATAAGGTTAAGCAACAGCGAAGAAAGATAAAATCGCTGACAAAATAGGAGGTTATTCAAATGAATAACAATATAAGAGTTGGAAATTTATTCGGTATCCCTTTTTATGTCAACCCTTCATGGTTTTTGGTTTTAGGGTTAGTTACTTTTAGTTATGGGGAACAGTTAAGCTTATTTCCTCAACTGAATGGTTTGCTCCCTTGGCTATTAGGTTTTATTGCTGCTTTATTATTATTTGCTTCTGTCCTAGCACACGAATTAGGTCATAGTTTTGTAGCTATTTCTCAAGGAATTGACGTTAAATCTATCACCTTATTTTTGTTCGGGGGATTAGCTAGTTTAGACAAAGAATCCGATACACCTTTAGAGGCTTTTTTAGTGGCGATCGCTGGACCTGGAGTTAGCTTATTATTGTCTGCTATCTTCTTCTTTACTGCCTTTAACTTTAACTTTTCGGCACCCATTGCAGCGATTATTGAGTTATTAGCTTTCATTAACTTAGTATTAGGGTTATTTAACTTAATTCTTGGTTTACCTTTGGATGGAGGAAATATCTTAAAGTCTCTCGTGTGGAAGATTACAGGAAACCCCAATAAAGGGATTATTTTTGCTAGTCGTGTGGGTCAAGTATTCGGTTGGTTAGCAATTGCGATCGGTGGTTTATCAATATTAGGTATTCTTCGATTTGGTAATTTCTGGACGTTATTAATTGGTTTCTTCTTATTACAAAATGCAGGAAATTCTGCTCAGTCTGCAAGAGTACAGGAAACCCTGAATGGTTATACGGCAAAAGATGCGGTTATTCCTAATAGTCCCATTGTTTCTGGTGAGTTGAACGTTCGTGAATTTGTCAATGATTATGTCATCGGAAAAAATCAATGGAGAAAGTTCTTAGTTGTTAATGAAGAAGGAAAACTATCCGGGGTTTTAGAAGTAGAAGGATTGAAAAGAATATCCACATCTGAATGGACAGAGATTAAACTTTATGAAGTCATGCAACCAGTCCAAGACTTGATAACTATTCAGTCTGATGAAACCCTCTTAGAGGTGGTGAAACAGATTGAAGAAGATCCCCTACAACAACTGACAGTAATTGGAGAAAATGATCAGGTTTTAGGGTTGTTAGAGAAAAGTTCAATCATTGAGTTACTGCAAAAAGATAAGCAAGCTAAAACTGCATAATTCAAGATAATTAACAGATGATTAGGTAGGGTTCAACGGCCGTTGAACCCTACAATAATTATTAGTATAATATTTTATGAAAATGAATAGTAACACATCCTTGTAATTGCTTTACACTGTTTATAAATTAAATAAAAACTCGCTATGAATAATATCCAAAAGGTTTCAAATAAAAGATTTTTTATTGCTCTCATTCCTCCTAAAGATGTACAAGAAGAAGCAACAAAAATAAAAGAGCATTTTCGAGATGTTTATAATAGTAAAGCTGCTTTAAAATCTCCCCCTCATGTCACCTTACAACCACCTTTTGAATGGGATATAGAAGAGTTACCCAAATTAATTCAAGAATTAAATGATTTCTCAGCATTTCAACAACCATTTTCTATGACTTTAAATGGTTTTGCTGCTTTTAAACCCCGTGTTATTTATATTGATGTAGTTAAAACTAGGGAACTTATCTCGATACAAAAATCCTTAATGTCTCGTTTAGAATCTTCTTTAAATATTGTTCATCCAGTATCTAAAAAACGTCCTTTTACTCCTCATCTAACTGTTGGGTTTCGGGATTTAAGTAAAAAGAACTTTTATCAAGCTTGGGAAGAATTTAAAGAGAAAGAATTATACTACAATTTTAGAATAAATGAACTTACATTATTAATCCATAATGGAAGAATTTGGGAAATTCATTCTGAATATAAATTTAACTTAACATGAATGGTTAAGGTGGGCAATACCCACCCTAATAATTATCCTTTGACACATAAAACCTGTTTTAAAGTCGCCACAACCTCTACTAAATCAGATTGTTGATTGATGACTTTTTCGATGGGTTTATACGCCCCAGGTATTTCATCTAATACCCCTCTATCTTTACGACATTCTACACCTTCTGTTTGCTCAATTAAATCGTCAAGAGTGTATGCTTTTTTTGCTTTAGTTCGAGACATTAAACGCCCGGCACCATGAGAGCAAGAACAATAACTATCATGGTTTCCTTTCCCTTTTACAATGTAAGATTTTGTCCCCATTGAACCAGGAATAATACCATAACCTTCTTCTCTAGCTCTCACTGCACCCTTACGAGTAACATACACTTCTTTGCCAAAATGTAGCTCTTTTTCCGCATAATTATGATGACAGTTTACAGATAATAAAGGTTTTGTTGTTTTACCTCCTCCTAAGTGTTTATCAATAATTTGTTTAAACCGTTTCATCATCACATCTCGGTTAAAACGGGCATAATTTTGCGCCCATTGTAAGTCTCGCCAATAAGCAGCAAATTCATCAGTACCTGCTACAAAATAAGCTAGATCGGGATCTGGTAAAGAAAGATTTGCTAATTTTGCTAACTTTTTGGCCTCACGGGGTGACAAGTAGGTTGAAAAGTAAGTCCAGAGCGGTTTTTCTCTGTTACCCGACCCTAAACAATTGTCGGCAACCAGAGAGCTTATTGAGAATGAACGATAATGATAATCATTTGCAAATGGGGGGAAAAAAACTAAGGACAAAAAAAAT
>NZ_AADV02000150.1 GCF_000167195.1 Crocosphaera watsonii WH 8501
AATTAGAACAAATTAAAATCCCCCTCCCACCCCTAGAAGAACAAAAAAGAATCGCTAAAATACTAGATAAAGCTGATGAAATACGACACAAACGTAAAGAATCAATCCGCTTAACTGATGAATTACTTCGCTCAACCTTCTTGTTGGACTTTGGATAAAAAACAATTGTTAGCGTAAAATTTACGCTAAACATATCTCCAGAGCTAAAATAGAGAATTAAGGTGATTTTAAAAACTCTCTTTCCATCTTTTTAGGGGATTTTAAATATTAAATAGCTTCATTCAGTTTCGGTTCCAATATAGATATCTAAGTAGCTTTCAGTTAGAGATTGAATGACTCGTTCTAATTCATCAATGAGATTTCTTCTAGTGAGTTTTTCTACAGCATCAATATGAGCAGAACTTCCGGCTCGTCCTAAATATTTATATTTGGTTTTTTTCTCATTATTAGTGGCCATAGGAAAAATTGATTCAGCAGCCTGTAGTTTATAATACCAGTAGATTGTTCCCTTTCCATTAACCTGATAACGAATAATATGACAATTAGCTGGTGCTACTTCCCCTTCCCGTTCAATTTTCTTTATTTTCTGTTTAAGAGAGCGAATTAGACTCTTAATTTGTTTGGCTCTCAGGTGGACATCTTGACTGGTCTTAAGTTCGGAATGTGATGACATTAGCCTTAACTGTAACAAACAACCTCTTTTGATGTTAGCGTATATATTCCGCTAATTTATAAGGTAATAAATTTTAAAAATGACCAAAAATGAAACGGCTACTTCTGTCGAGGAATTCCTGGTGTGGAGGTCTAACCTCTTCCAAGGACTAAAAGCTAGAAAAGAAACTATTATAGAATTACTCGATGCCCTCTCCAGTAACCAACAAGCTCACTCAGTCGTTGAATTGTCTCTCAATCCTTTATTTAGAAGAGATTATAACAGTTTATATAGAGGAATTCAAGAGTTTTTACCCACTCAAACTGACCCTAATTATGAACAGAGAATTGAGACTTTATTTTCAGCGGTATCGAGAACAATTCCTCCCACTTCAAAACATTATAACTTATTTGGTATTGACACAACTCCCTGTCCACGACGGTTTGCCGAAACGTTAGCGGATAAAACCTTTATTCATTACCCCAATCCAATTAAGGGAAATAAACCCATTAATATTGGACATTGTTATTCCGTTGTCTGCGCTTTACCTGACCAAATAGACACAGAAAAAGTCCCTTGGGCTGTCCCCTTATCAGGAGAGCTAGTCCCCTCTAAACATAAAGGAGTAAATCAAGGCAATCAACAACTAAAAAAAATCTGGCAAAGTTCTTTATTTTCTGATAAATTATCTGTCTTAGTGGCTGATAGTGACTACAGCCAAAAGGATGTTATTGGGGAACAAGTTAAGCATGAAGACCTAGTTACTATTACAAGAGTTAGAAGTGACCGAGTTTTTTATCGTCAATTTATTCGGGACCCAAATCAAGCCAAAACTTCGGGACATCCCCGTTGGTATGGGTATAAATTTGACCTTAAAGATGACCAAACTTGGGCTGAACCTGATGAAGTTCATCATGTTCCCTTTACAACGAAAAAAGGTCGTCAATTAACAGTGACTATTTCGGGATGGAAACAGATGTTAATGAGAGGAACTAAAAACTATAAAATGAAAAATCACCCCTTTACTTTACTCCAGATTGTTGTCAGAGATCAAGAAAGAAATAGTATTTGGAAACCTATGTGGCTTATTGTTATTGGTTCTCGGCGCGATGAGTTAAGTTTAGTTGATTGTTATCAGTGTTATCGACAACGTTATGACATGGAACATCTTTTTCGATTTGGTAAACAAAGATTATTGATGACATCTTATTTAACTCCCGATGTACATCATGAAGAAAATTGGTTTAAACTAACACTTCTTTCTTATGTAAATTTGTGGGCTGCCAGAAAATTAGCTGTGGTTTTACCCCGTGATTGGGAACAGTATTTGAAGACTAATAAATCCATCAAAATCACCCCTAGTCTAGTTCAAAGAGACTTTTCAAGAATAATTACGACCTTGGGGACTTTCGCCAAATTTCCCAAACGTCGAGGTTTTTCTTCCGGACGTATTAAAGGTTACAAAAAAGCCCCACGAACTCGTCATGATGTTATCAAGAAAGGGAGCAAAAAATCAACTGAAAACTTAAAAGCTCCTTAGTTTTCCTCAGAATCTATAGATTAGCCCTATTTGTCAGACAATTTTATTGACTGATACAGAGCCGATATTTTGGGATTTTAGTTTAGCGTAAAATATACGCTAACAAACTTTTTTTGTCCAAAGTCCAAAATTAAAGGAGGCAGGAGTTAAATTAACTTTTCTTCTAAACAAGCTGCCACTTGCAATATTTTTAACTCTTGATAGGGTGCAGCAATTAATTGTACACCTAAAGGGAGTTTATTAGCTCGTAAAATGGGAAAAGATACCACAGGTAGACCAATAAAAGATAAGGGTTGAGTAAACCGGCCCAAGTTAGGGCGAATTAATATTTCCTCTCCATTAATCATCATTTTTTCCTGTCCTAATGTCGTGGCAACACAAGGGGTTGTGGGGGCAATAATAACATCAACTTTTTGAAATATCTCTTTAACTTGATCTCGATACCAACGGCGAAACCTTTGCGCTTGTATGTACCAAGTATTAGGAATAAACGCCCCTGCCAAAAAGCGATCTCTCGTTGCTGGATCAAAATCTTGGGGACGCGATCGCAAATTTTCTAGATGAAAGTTAGACCCTTCACAAGCTGTAATAATATAAGCTGCTGCCCTAGCTCTATGTGCTTCGGGAATACTAATTATTTCCTTAGTATTTAACAATTTAGCGATGGTTTCAACAGCTTCTAATGCTGCTGTTTCTGCCCCTTCTTGAAAATAGTCTCCTGCCACAGCAATTGTTAAACCATCAATACCATCATTTAACTTATCAAAACATAATTGAGGAGGTAAAGAAGTACAAACAGGATCATCTTGATCTTCACCCTGTAAAACATCAAAAATAGCTGCCATATCTCTCACAGAGCGAGTAAAGCCACCTATATGATCTAAACTATTAGAAAATAAAAAAGTACCAGCCCTTGATAATCTACCATAAGTTGGTTTTAAGCCGAAAACACCACATAAAGCAGCAGGAACTCTAATGGAACCATTGGTATCTGATCCCAAGGAAAAGGGAACTAAACTAGCAGCAACCGCAGCAGCAGATCCTCCAGAAGATCCCCCAGAAATTCTACTCAAATCATGGGGGTTAGGAGTTGCCCCATAGTGACTATTTTCTGTAACAAAACCATAGGCATACTCATCCATATTTAAAGCACCAACTAATATAGCACCTGCTGCTTTTAACTTTTTAATTGCTGTAGCATCTTCCGTTGCTGGTGAATTTTCTTTATTGATTTTTGAGCCAGCTAATGTTATAATACCCTCAATGTCAAACAAATTTTTAACAGCGAAAGGAACACCTGTTAAAACCCCTGTATCTTCTCCTTTTGCTATTCGTATATCAAGAATTTTTGCTTGTTCAAAAGCCTGATTTTTGAGGATAGTTGTAAAACAGTTTAATCTGGGGTTTTGCTGTTCGACATAATCAAGAAACTGCCCAGTAACTTCAATGGCTGTAATTTCTTGATTATTAACTCTTTGAGAAAGGGAAATGGCATCCAAAGAATCAATATTCATGGTTCAAAAATAGGGGCAGCTTCAAGATTGTCAGGTAGTTCAAATTCAGTGAAGAAACTAGCAATTTCAGAAATCATACTCAAATTATCTACAACCCCTGGCATAAATTCAGGAGCAATGGGCAAATCAATTATTATGGAAGTTTGTTCGATATATTGTCTGAGGTTGGTTTGATTATTATTCATGGCTTTGCGCCCTGTTTAAAGGGCTTTAAATTGTCAGGAAAATGTTTTGATAAAAGCTAGACTACTGTATAAATTAAAAGCAGCATCCCAAGGGGTTTCTTCTCGACGTAATAGGTTAATATGGGGTTGAATAAGTTTGAGTAACTCTTGAAAATCAATAGCTGATTCTCCAAAGGGGGTAAACTCCGAGTAAGCAGGAAGAGATGGAATTTTTTCCGAGAGAAAAGCCATAATATGTTGCCAACTTTGTTTCATAGTTGCTTGACCATCTTGGGATTTTTGTAGATCAGAAAATGGGATACCTTCTAAGAAACGATATTGTTGATCACACAAACGAATGATAGCTTGCTTTTGAGGTAGATGAAGATCACAGATTTTTGCATAATCTAAAATTTCTGTCTTCCGTTTTAACTTACCTTTTAAACCAACATCGATACATTCTTCAAAAATGGGTAATAAACCATCTACCCTTTGTCCAACTTCCGACCAATCAAAAGTCAAAATATCCCGTTGTCCTTTTTTGGGTTCGTAAACAATAGTGACGTTGGGTTCAACGGATTCAATATAAAGAACACTGTATACCTTTAGAGCATTAACATGAGCAACCAATGCCGTGAAACAGGGAATTTCTGCTTGTTGCAATTGTTCTGCTTGAAATTTTAGCTTACCTATGGCTCCAGTACGGTATAGTCGCCAGGAACGACTAGGGAGTTGTAATCTAGCAGTGTAGGGATCAACTTTCATAATTTCCCCAAATTTTTGCGCCGCTGCCTTCTTCGACTCATTGGGGATAGCCTCAAGGAGTAACACCCCCATTTCCGAAGCCCCGCTTTCTTCCATTGCTTCGTCCAAAGCAGTTTGACGCTGTTCAATTTCTTGTTGATTAATTCGTTCAATTCCTTGACGAATCTGCCTCATTAGCTTAGGGTTGACGGTATTGGGCAACAATTCTCGATAACGTTGATTAGCAAAAGTGACATCCCCTTGAGCTTCAGCTAAACGGGCTTGATAAAAGGGAATCCAAATGTTATCTGCTTCTTGTTCCTGCAACTGTTGAAGCAGTTGAGAAGCTTCTTCATAATTTTCGCTGTTAATAGCATTAATGATAGGTTCAACCATCGCAATATTTATGGTTCAATAACAATGAACAATGGACAATGGATAATGGATAATTATCATTCCGAGGAATCTACTTCACACCCCATGATAATAGGCAGCACTGCCAAGCCTAAAATACTAATGAGTTTAAAGTACAAGAAAAGAGCCTGAAAAGCTAGGAAAAGTTAGAATAATTTACGAATTGACGTAAACTCGACCTTTCCAACCCCCTCCTTTGCCACGCCAATGTCTCCAAGCAGAGTCTAGGGTCATTAAACCATATAAAAGACCGATCAGAGGTAAGGTTAATGACCACAAAAGAGAACATTGATATAGTTTCAGAGTAGGGAGATAAGAAATACTCATCAATAACCAAGTTATCCCCCCCAAAATAGTCATAACTGTATTTTGAATAATTAATCCCATTATTAAACCAATAGGAGCGACTAAATAAACTATAGTTAATCCTAATAAAGTTCCTATTAATAATAAGGGTGAATAGTTCAACTGTGTATAAGCAGTTCTCGCCACCATATTCCAAATGGAATCTAAGTTTTCATAAGGTCGCAAACTAAGGGTTTTTTCACTTAAACCCAACCAAATTCCTTGCTTTATATTTTGTCTATCTTCTTGTAACTTTGCCTTGACTGCTGCTGCTAAGGAACAATCATCAATTAAAGCTTGTTTAACTACTTCTATGCCGCCAATTTCTTCTAAAATTTGACGACGAATTAAAATACAACCTCCTGCTGCTGCTGCCATTTTATTTTTAGGGTTATTGACCCAAGAAAAGGGGTAAAGTTTTTCAAAGAAAAAGACAAAAGCCGGGATTAAAAATTGTTCCCAAAAGCTGTCACATCTTAACTTAACCATTAGAGAAGTCATGGCTAATTTTTCTATTTCTGCTTGCTTAACTAATTCTTTTAAATTACTATCATGATGTTCAATATCGGCATCGGTTAATAGTAAATAATCTGGTTTATTATCTAGCTTATTAGCTTGTTCAATTCCTTGTTTCATGGCCCATAATTTTCCTGACCAACCCTCTGCTAATGGCTGTCCTGAAATAACTTGTAACTGTTGAGATTTTTGGCAGTTATTAGCAATTTCTTGGGCTACGTTTCCTGTGTTATCATCGCTTTGATCATCGACTAAAATAATAGATAAATTTCCAGGATAGTCTTGATTTAATAAAGACTTTAGACTAATAGGTAAAACATCAGCTTCGTTGCGAGCAGGAATAACAGCACAAACAGAAGGATATTGAGTTAAAGGTTGAAGTTGCTCATTAATACGTTGATTACTTAACCAAAATTTACCTCGAAATAGTAATAAATAGATCCAAATAACTAGGGATAGACTAACAATTATTGTTAAAATATTCAGCATAATCACACTCTCTCACAAAGTACCTGAACAAAAATAAACGTTACAGTCAATAATATAACGTTTATCGAACTCATGAGGGTGGTTCTAACGGTTTTAGTTGAAAAGTGCTTGTGGTAGTGGTATAATTCGATTCCAAGAGAGAACGTGGCGATTCCGCAGGTATCCGGTTCCCATTGCTTCTTTCATGAGTGAAAAATCTAAAAACTCAAGATAAAAAAGCTTACTCTTTCCATCCCCCAAGACTTGGGTTTATAATTTCCACAGATACCTCAGTGGTTTAGTAATTAATTAAGAATAAATGATAGAACCGAGAAAGCAAAAAATTCTGCGCTATATATTAGTAAGCCCTGCAAGAATTGGACTTTGGACAAAAAAGTCTGTTAGCTTATATTTTACGCTAAACTAAAATCCCAAAATATCGGCTCTGTATCAGTCAATAAAATTGGCTGACAAATAGGGCTAATCTATAGATTCTGAGGAAAACTAAGGAGCTTTTAAGTTTTCAGTTGATTTTTTGCTCCCTTTCTTGATAACATCATGACGAGTTCGTGGGGCTTTTTTGTAACCTTTAATACGTCCGGAAGAAAAACCTCGACGTTTGGGAAATTTGGCGAAAGTCCCCAAGGTCGTAATTATTCTTGAAAAGTCTCTTTGAACTAGACTAGGGGTGATTTTGATGGATTTATTAGTCTTCAAATACTGTTCCCAATCACGGGGTAAAACCACAGCTAATTTTCTGGCAGCCCACAAATTTACATAAGAAAGAAGTGTTAGTTTAAACCAATTTTCTTCATGATGTACATCGGGAGTTAAATAAGATGTCATCAATAATCTTTGTTTACCAAATCGAAAAAGATGTTCCATGTCATAACGTTGTCGATAACACTGATAACAATCAACTAAACTTAACTCATCGCGCCGAGAACCAATAACAATAAGCCACATAGGTTTCCAAATACTATTTCTTTCTTGAGCTCTGACAACAATCTGGAGTAAAGTAAAGGGGTGATTGTTCATTTTATAGTTTTTAGTTCCTCTCATTAACATCTGTTTCCATCCCGAAATATTCACTGTTAATTGACGACCTTTTTTCGTTGTAAAGGGAACATGATGAACTTCATCAGGTTCAGTCCAAGTTTGGTCATCTTTAAGGTCAAATTTATCCCCATACCAACGGGGATGTCCCGAAGTTTTGGCTTGATTTGGGTCCCGAATAAATTGACGATAAAAAACTCGGTCACTTCTAACTCTTGTAATAGTAACTACGTCTTCATGCTTAACTTGTTCCCCAATAAAATCCTTTTGGCTGTAGTCACTATCAGCCACTAAGACAGATAATTTATCAGAAAATAAAGAACTTTGCCAGATTTTTTTTAGTTGTTGATTGCCTTGATTTACTCCTTTATGTTTAGAGGGGAATCGCTCTCCTGATAAGGGGACAGCCCAAGGGACTTTTTCTGTGTCTATTTGGTCAGGTAAAGCGCAGACAACGGAATAACAATGTCCAATATTAATGGGTTTATTTCCCTTAATTGGATTGGGGTAATGAATAAAGGTTTTATCCGCTAACGTTTCGGCAAACCGTCGTGGACAGGGAGTTGTGTCAATACCAAATAAGTTATAATGTTTTGAAGTGGGAGGAATTGTTCTCGATACCGCTGAAAATAAAGTCTCAATTCTCTGTTCATAATTAGGGTCAGTTTGAGTGGGTAAAAACTCTTGAATTCCTCTATATAAACTGTTATAATCTCTTCTAAATAAAGGATTGAGAGACAATTCAACGACTGAGTGAGCTTGTTGGTTACTGGAGAGGGCATCGAGTAATTCTATAATAGTTTCTTTTCTAGCTTTTAGTCCTTGGAAGAGGTTAGACCTCCACACCAGGAATTCCTCGACAGACGTAGCCGTTTCATTTTCGGTCATTTTTAAAATTTATTACCTTATAAATTAGCGGAATATATACGCTAACATCAAAAGAGGTTGTTTGTTACAGTTAAGGCTAATGTCATCACATTCCGAACTTAAGACCAGTCAAGATGTCCACCTGAGAGCCAAACAAATTAAGAGTCTAATTCGCTCTCTTAAACAGAAAATAAAGAAAATTGAACGGGAAGGGGAAGTAGCACCAGCTAATTGTCATATTATTCGTTATCAGGTTAATGGAAAGGGAACAATCTACTGGTATTATAAACTACAGGCTGCTGAATCAATTTTTCCTATGGCCACTAATAATGAGAAAAAAACCAAATATAAATATTTAGGACGAGCCGGAAGTTCTGCTCATATTGATGCTGTAGAAAAACTCACTAGGAGAAATCTCATTGATGAATTAGAACGAGTCATTCAATCTCTAACTGAAAGCTACTTAGGGTTTGCTGAAAAAGTTTCTCCAAAATTTATGCCACTTTTGACCAAGAATTTTCTGACAAATCAATAAGTTTTAGTATATAAAAATTGTTTAAAGTATAATCAAAATTAATGAAAGGCGGCTTGATGAGTTCTCCTGTTCTATTATTGGTAAATAAGGACAAAAAAAGCGACAAAAACTGCCTCAGAAGTTTAGAAAGATTGACAACTAAAAATGTAATAGCAATAGATGTAATGGAGGTTTCAGGGAGTTTTGTCATCACGAGATTTAGGCTAAATCTTCGTTTAGCTTGTCCAAACTTTCCCTCAATAGCATTACGGAAGCATTCATCGGAGTGGGCTTGTTTCTTTTCTTCTTCACTGACATTTTTCGGAGGTCTTCCTAACTTCGGACCACTGATTCTTATCCCTCTTTCCTTACACCAATTTCTGTTTTCCCTAGTTCGATAAATTTTATCTACATGGACGGATTCGGGATAATAGCCAAACGTTTCTTTATACTTTTCTACTTGTTCTTTTAAATGACAAGATTCATTGAAGTTTTCCCAACTTATTTTGTCTAGAAACACATAGTTATCTACACAGCTTACTGAGAGTTTAGCTCCAAACTCTATTGTTTTTCCTGCTTTTCCCCTCACTATTGGACGAATATGCGGTTGAGTTAAACTTACAATTTTTTGAGGAACACTCTGGGTCTTATTCTCCCACATTGACTGTTGTTGTTCATAAACTTTTTTGATAGTCTCTAGACAATTTTTCTGTCTTTTACTCAGATTTTCCAGGGAAGCCCCAGCTTGAATTAAGTCTTCTATATTTCCTAAATTTTTCTTAAGGTATTTTAACTGTTTCCCGATAGCTTTTCTTTTTTCTTGATAAGATACTTTTCGTTTTTTAGCTACTTTTAAGTATTCCTTTCTAGCAATTTTTCTAGAAGTTCTCGGCTTTTTTCTCAATTTTACTCTTAATGGTTTATAAAGATTATCTATTATTCTTTCTGTCTCAATTCTGGCTTGATTTAATATGCCTAAATCCGTTGGGTATTTGATGTCTGCTGGCGCACAAGTCGCATCTAAAATTAGTTTACCTTTATTTTTTATTTTTTCTCCTTTTTCTTGGAGACAATCCTTTTTTTTTACTTCTTTATCACTCTTGTCTATTTCTCTTTTTACTATTTTTTTATTGATTTTGTTTATCAATTCTCCATCAATTCTTTTCCTAAAATGAACTAGCATTGAAGATTCCAGTGGTGGCTCTTGTTGATAACAATTTAAACCTATAAAGTATTGTAGATAGGGATTTTCTCTAATCTGTTCTATAGTTTCTCTATCACTTGTTCCTAATTTTTCCTTAATAATTAATGTCCCTAATGCCATTCTAAATAGTTTGGCCGGCGCACCTTTTTCTGCTGAAAAAAGTTTAGCATATTCTTCCTCAAAATCATCCCAAGGTATCAACTCTGCCATGATTACCCAACGATTATTGGGGGACAATTTGCCCTCGAAAGGTAATTCAAATTTTTCTGGGGGCGGTAAAGGTTGCTCCTCTTTTCGATACATTTGTTCTTGACCAACAACTGGGAGGTGTTTCTACCAATTATAGCGGTTTGTAGCCGACAAAGCTGATCTTTTTTGCGATCGCGAATATGGGTGTAACCTTTTAAAGAATAGGGTTTTGCTTTTATTCAGCAAACCCTACTTAGATATCTATATTGGAACCGAAACTGAATGAAGCTATTTAATATTTAAAATTCCCTAAAAAGATGGAAAGAGAGTTTTTAAAATCACCTTAATTCTCTATTTTAGCTCTGGAGATATGTTTAGCGTAAAATTTACGCTAACAATTGTTTTTTATCCAAAGTCCAATACGAGGCTTACTATAAACTTTTTGAAGCTTTAGGTTTGCCCCAAGTAGAATTTCATGGCTAATTCTAGTAAGGTACCGAGCTCGAGTGATCCGTTCCCCCCCCCCTCC
>NZ_AADV02000149.1 GCF_000167195.1 Crocosphaera watsonii WH 8501
TTAATGGTTTATAAAGATTATCTATTATTCTTTCTGTCTCAATTCTGGCTTGATTTAATATGCCTAAATCCGTTGGGTATTTGATGTCTGCTGGCGCACAAGTCGCATCTAAAATTAGTTTACCTTTATTTTTTATTTTTTCTCCTTTTTCTTGGAGACAATCCTTTTTTTTTACTTCTTTATCACTCTTGTCTATTTCTCTTTTTACTATTTTTTTATTGATTTTGTTTATCAATTCTCCATCAATTCTTTTCCTAAAATGAACTAGCATTGAAGATTCCAGTGGTGGCTCTTGTTGATAACAATTTAAACCTATAAAGTATTGTAGATAGGGATTTTCTCTAATCTGTTCTATAGTTTCTCTATCACTTGTTCCTAATTTTTCCTTAATAATTAATGTCCCTAATGCCATTCTAAATAGTTTGGCTGGCGCACCTTTTTCTGCTGAAAAAAGTTTAGCATATTCTTCCTCAAAATCATCCCAAGGTATCAACTCTGCCATGATTACCCAACGATTATTGGGGGACAATTTGCCCTCGAAAGGTAATTCAAATTTTTCTGGGGGCGGTAAAGGTTGCTCCTCTTTTCGATACATTTGTTCTTGACCAACAACTGGGAGGTGTTTCTACCAATTATAGCGGTTTGTAGCCGACAAAGCTGATCTTTTTTGCGATCGCGAATATGGGTGTAACCTTTTAAAGAATAGGGTTTTGCTTTTATTCAGCAAACCCTAATTAACTAACTTAACAATTCCCCTACTTTTAGATGAGTTCCATTAACTAAATCCCACCCTGACTGGGGACGTTTTCCGGAACGCTGGATTTCTGAGAGTAATAGTAACCCTTTTCCTGTTTTAATAACTGGTCCGAAGTTCTTGATTAAACCAATAACTTCTCCAGGTTTTCCTATGGTTTTATCTAAAGATTTTAGCTGATTGTTTAACTCTTGATAACTTTCATCTAATGATTGTAAATGATCATCATCCATAGGAATAGTTGCCATGATTTTAAGTTTATCATCCCGGAAAGATGTAAAACAATTGGGATAAAATCCTCTTATTTGATTATGAATAGCGATGGCCGATTTATTCCAGTCAACTATAAAATCATCTTTATTAATCAAAGAAGCATAAGTTGCTTCCTCATTATTTTGGGGAACTGCTTGAATTTCATTACTTTCTAATTTTTCTAGAGTTTCGATTAATAAATCTGCCCCTTGATTAGCTAATTTTTCAGCTATTTGATAAGCATTTTCAAATAAATTTATATCAGTGTAAGCCTTCAATAACATATCTCCTGTATCCATACCCTCATCCATTAACATCGTCGTAATTCCAGTTTGGCGATCGCCGTTATAAAGACACCATTGAATGGGTGCCGCACCACGATATTGAGGTAAAATGGAACCGTGAACATTAATCGCTCCCACTTTAGGCATTTGGAGTATTTCTAAGGATAAAATCTGTCCATAAGCCACAACCACAAAGGCATCAGCTTGACTATTTTTTAATTGAGAAAGTGTATCTTGATCTTTTTTTATTCTTTTCGGTTGCCAAATAGGAATATTATGATTTAAGGCTATTTTTTTTACGGCTGAGGGAATTAATTGTTTGCCTCTTCCTCTTCTTTTATCTGGTTGTGTCACCACTCCGATAACATTAAAGCGAGAATGATCTAATAATTTTTGTAAAGTGGGTACAGCAAATTGAGGGGTTCCAAAAAATATAACCTGCATAATATTTTTACTAAAGTTCAATCCTATTTTAAAATAAATTGATAACAATTTAACTAACTTTTCTCATTAATCTAGAAATATAAAGAAAACTTTCGTTTATAATTGCTAAAATAGGTTAAGTTTAATCATTAAGGAACACTGAAATTATGAGCCAAACTGCCCCAGAAAACGCTATCATCGCCCAAGATGTAGAAAAATGGTATGATAACAACTTTCATGTTTTGCGAGGGGTTAGTCTTACCGTAACACAGGGGGAAGTTGTGGTTGTTATGGGTCCATCAGGTTCAGGAAAATCTACATTTATTCGCACATTTAACGCCTTGGAACCCTATCAAAAAGGTAGTATCACTATTGATGGCATTAAATTATCCCATGATCTCAAAAATATTGAAGCTATTAGGAGAGAAGTGGGAATGGTATTTCAACAATTTAATTTATTTCCCCATTTAACTGTCCTTAATAATGTTACCTTAGCACCCATTTGGGTACGACATTGGAAAAAAGAAAAAGCCGAAGCTAAAGCAATACAGCTATTAGAAAAAGTAGGTATTTTGGAACAAGCGGAAAAATATCCAGGTCAATTGTCCGGGGGACAACAGCAACGAGTAGCGATCGCCCGTGCCTTGGCCATGGAACCGAAAATTATGTTATTTGATGAACCGACTTCAGCCCTTGATCCTGAGATGATTAAAGAAGTATTGGATACCATGCGTAGTTTAGCCGATGGGGGAATGACAATGGTATGTGTCACCCATGAGGTAGGGTTTGCACGAGAAGTTGCCGATCGCGTTGTCTTTATGGATGGAGGCAAAATAGTAGAAATAGCTACACCTGAAGATTTTTTTAATGCTCCTCAAGAGGAAAGAAGTCAGAAATTTTTATCACAAATTTTGTAAAAGAAGTAAAGTACAATGATGCTCACTGAACCTGTTATCTTAAACTTAAAAAATGTTGGCTTAAGTAATGAACAATTTTATCAACTTTGCCAAGTCAATGATCAATGGAGACTAGAAGAAACAGCCCAAGGAGAATTAATTATTATGCCCCCCGTTGGTGCCATTAGTGGTAACAGAGAGTCTGAGTTTAACGCAGATGTAGTTATCTGGAATCGTCAAACTAAACTAGGAAAAGTTTTTAGTTCTTCTACTGTTTTTATTTTACCAAATCGGGGTAAACGTTCTCCAGATGTTGCTTGGATATCTAATGAAAGATGGGACAGTTTGACTTTACAGGAACAAGAAAAATTTGCTCCTATTTGTCCCGATTTTGTCATAGAATTAAGATCCAGAACTGATGGTTTAAATCAACTTCAAAGAAAGATGCAAGAGTATCTTAATAGTGGTTTAAAGTTAGGTTGGTTGAGCTATCCCCAAAGTCAACAAGTAGAAATTTATCGTCAAAATAAAGCGAGAGAAATTGTCTTATTACCAACTACTTTATCAGGAGAAAATATCTTACCTGGATTTAGTTTAGATTTCCCTATATTTTAGCTTTTAATACATATAAAATTCACAATGATTACTACAGAACCTATCATCTTAAGCCTAAAAAATGTTGGTCTAAGCGATGAACAATTTTATCAACTTTGCCAAGTTAACGATCAATGGAGACTAGAAGAAACAGCCCAAGGAGAATTAATTATTATGCCCCCCGTTGGTGCCATTAGTGGAAATAGAGAATCTGAGTTAAATGGTTTAGTTTGGTTGTGGAATCGTCAAACTAAACTAGGAAAAGTTTTTAGTTCTTCTACTGTGTTTATTTTACCAAATGGTGGTAAACGTTCTCCTGATGTTGCTTGGATATCTAATGAAAGATGGGATAGTTTGACTTTACAGGAACAAGAAAAATTTGCTCCTATTTGTCCCGATTTTGTCATAGAATTAAGATCCAGAACTGATGCTTTAAATCAACTTCAAAGCAAGATGCAAGAGTATCTTAATAGTGGTTTAAAGTTAGGTTGGTTGATCGATCCCCAAAGTCAACAAGTAGAAATTTATCTTCAAAATAAAGCAAGAGAAATTGTCTCATTACCAACCACTTTATCAGGAGAAAATATTTTACCTGGCTTTAGTTTAGATTTACCTGTATTTTAAATTTTAAGAAGCCTGAGATTAACAATGATTACTACGGAAAAGAAAAAATACTTTTGGCAGGTGGGCAAAGTTTTCTACATCATTAGTAGCTAAAATAATACTCTGATTTGCCCACCCTACGAGAATCTTAAATCTTGACCAAATAGCACTATACATCATGATTAGGACATCTATAAAATTGCAAAACATTTTAGGCCGATGCACTCCCCACCTTACTGCAATGTCCTAATCTTTTTTCACACTACTAAGCTAAGGCCGCCACAGATACTTTTCCTGCAATATTTTGGGCGATCGCAGTTAAGGCTTTAGCAGAGGCCGACTCTGGGGCTGACATGACAATGGGAACCCCATGATCTCCCCCTTCTCTCAGGGCAATTTCCAAAGGAATACAGCCCAATAAAGGCACTTGTAACTCTTTTGAGGTTTTTTCTCCTCCACCGGAGCCAAAGAGGTCATAACTGCGTTCTGGTGCGTCTGGGGGGATAAAATAACTCATGTTCTCCACAATACCCAAAACATTAACCCCTAGTTGTTCAAACATTTTTAAGCCACGACGAGCATCTTGGAGGGAAACGGTTTGGGGGGTGGTGACAATGATCGCACCGGCCATGGGAACCGCTTGAGCCATAGTTAACTGAGCGTCTCCAGTCCCTGGGGGCATATCCACCACTAAATAGTCTAACTCTCCCCAGTTGACTTGATAGAGAAATTGACGGATGATGCCATTGAGCATGGGACCACGCCAGATGACTGGTTGATCGGGGTCGATCAAAAAGCCCATGGATACCATTTTGACCCCATAGTTAAAGGCCGGTTGGAGGATGTCTCCTGCTGGGTTTTTCTCCACTTGCACTTCTGTATTTTCCAGTCCTAACATAGTGGGGACATTAGGCCCGTAAATGTCAGCATCGAGTAAACCAACTTTTGCTCCGGTTTGAGCCAAGGCAACGGCAATATTTACAGCAACGGTACTTTTTCCTACTCCTCCTTTACCGCTAGAAACAGCGATAATATTTTTTGCTCCTGCTACAGAATTTTGATCCGGGAGAGATGGCTGCTGTTGGGGGGTTTCTGAGGTGACATCTACGTTTACGGATGTTACTCCTGGTAAGGTTTGAACCGCTTTTTTGCAGTCTTCAACAATAAATTCACGCAGAGGACAAGCAGGGGTGGTTAATACTAGGGTAAAGCTAACGTTACCGCCTTCTACGGCAACATTACGAATCATATTCAATTCTACTAAACTCTTTTGTAGCTCTGGATCTTGAACCGGTTTTAATACGTCTAAAATTGATTGAGTATCGAGCATTGTAACTAATGGTATCTCCTATTAAGCAGCTTTATATATTGCTGCCATTGCTTATATATTCAATTTTAACTGTTTTGGGGTCATTTCTTAACAAACATCTCATTGAGACTATTAGAGCTTAAGCATTGATAATTAGCAATTCCTGCCATAGCTGATAATAATAGCCAGCCGATTAAGTTCACTCTCAAATCAAAAATACTCACGTCTAATAGATTAAAAATAATACACAAACTAAAAGCCACTAGATAGGTAAATAGTAATAAACAATCTTCTTCAGGATGAGCAAATTTATCACTAAAATTGTTCTTGATCGTAGTCATCAACATAACTATTTTGGCGATTATTGTTCCCACCAACCCACTAAATAATAATGTTCCAATCGCACCAATCTCTGCTAATAACATTAAAAAGAGATTGTGAGGATGTCCCATCCAAACATTCATTTTTTCTTGATAAACAGGGGTAAAGTTTCGCAGTCCCCAACCCAAAATAGGGCGTTCTAACATCATGTTCCAAGCCACACCCCATTGAGTAGTTCTTAGGGCTGTAACATAACGGTCATCGTACATTTCATCTGTTAATCTTGCCCAGAAATAACTGGGAACTAATTGACGCATAAAATCTTGATAAATAGGAATCCAAGCAGCCCAAAGCACTAAAAACATAATCAGTAAAACTGTGGCAATAATCCAATACCAACGCAAATAAATAGCAAAAAACATCAAAGCTAAGAAAGCAAGTCCCCAAGCACTGCGAGAATTAGTTAAAATCAAGCCAATACCATTAAATAAAATAGCAATACTGAGAATTGATAATTGCCAGTTAATCAGTAGTTTTTTATTTTTAAACCCCGTCGTTAACGACGGGGTATTAAAGGAACGACGACGATAATGTAAAATCCATAACCCAATAGATAGAGTAAAGGCAACTACCAAAAAAAAGGCTAAAGTATTGGAATACATTAATAAAGAAGACATCCTCCCATCAGGATGACCATAAGCCGTCATCTTAATGCCGATACTGTGTAAAAATAACGGGGTTTGCCAGCCAAAAAATAACTGCATAAACCCCAAAAAACAAACAGGAATCGAGGTTAATACTAACCACCAAGCTAGTTGATATAATTGCAAAAAATCCTTGAAAAAAAATGGGAAAGATGCTATCATCAGGAAAGATGGTAAAAAGTTCCCTAACCCTTCCCAACTATAGCGAGAATAAACCGCTAACAGAGAAGTTATTATTAGCCAAAGGAATAGTAAGCCCCAACCCCAGTTAATCGGGTTACTAATAATTTTTTTATATTTTTGTCTCCATAAACCGATTAAAACGATACCAAGGGCTGTGGCTCCGAAGTCAACGGAAAAAGGGAGGAGAAAAACACCAAACTTGAGGGTATTTCCTAGCAAATTAACTTTAGTTTTATTCAATTGATTCATAAAAAATTATTTTAATAATGAACGCTGAGTTATTAAGCAACCTCCCAACACTCCATACGAGTTAGGCGAATTTGAGCTAGGGTAAAAACAACAGGGATAATCCGGCCATAGTTAGTGGCGATCGCTCGCCAACCGAGATCCGCCAAAAACCAACCCCATAACACCGGGCCAACAAAGGATAAAACCCCTCTCACCACGCCATAACGGGCTGCTGTCATAGCCATACCCCGTCGTGCCGTATTAATCGCCACTTGGTTAGCAACGGCAGCACCACCACGAATTACGGCTTGTTGGGCCACTTGATAACGGGCAAAATGGAGAGCAAACTGTTGAGCAATATGTTTGAGCAGTAAAGGTTTAACAATAGAATTAACCGCAAAAGCACTGCTACCCTTTAATACTAGGTTGATGGGGTTATGTTGTAGTTGTACCGGTAAAGCATCGGGAAGATGAGATTTTGCCAGAGATGCTTGTATTTGCTTCATTAAACTATTTTGTTGAGCAGGGGGCAAATTTTTCCAAGCTTTTCCCAACAAATTCAAGAAAATATCCGCTTCAATATCGATTGTCGTCATCTGATTAGAGTAAGGAATTTTCAGGTACTGACAAACCTGAATCAACGTTTGACGATAACTAAAGCGTTTAGTGTTGCGCTTTAATACCGTTAACCCATCAGAAGCTAAAAAACGGAACCTCGCCTCAATCTTATCTAACCAAGTATCCCAGTCTTGACTTTGCACTTCGATAGGATCTGGAGTTTGTAAATAATCAAGGGGGTTAAATTTACGGCAGAAGAGAACTTGTGTTAGTTGACGTAACTCCTCTTCTGTAGCCATTTCTAGGGCCGATCGCAGTTCATCCAAAATCAGTACCTCCCAACAGGATATTGAGTCGTAGGGTTTTCCTGATAGCCTGTTTTCTCATATTCAGGAAATCACCTCTATTATCACACACATCTTAACTTGTCTTGGCAGGATTTATCTTAGTTGGCAGTTGGATGTTTTCAATCTTCTCTAGTTAATTGTTTGTTTTGATCCCAAATAAAATCAGCCCGTCTAATAATTTTGTCAACAGACTGATCCTCTGCTCTTAATAGTTGCTTATTGCTGAAATCAATAAAAAATTTACAATCCACTTTCCTTTTGCCTTTTGCCTTTTGCCTTGCTAAAACGTATTTTAAATGCGTTTTAGCTGACTCCCCCTTAATATTAAGCTAAAAGTAACGATAAATAGCAAATTTTCTGCAACCCCTATTCAGAGATACCCTTTTGGCACTAAACTAGAAGTTTGCAAAATAATTGTTGATGTAGATTATTGAAAATGGCTGTAGGAAAAATTATCATTGCAGGTAACTGGAAAATGCACAAAACTCAGGCCGAGGCCCTGGAGTTTTTAACGGTATTAAAATCAAAAGTAGAAGAGACAAACGAAACCAGAGAGATCGTTCTCTGTGTCCCCTTTACTGCCCTTAGTATCCTCTCCAAAAGCTTGCATGGGGGAAAAGTTCGTTTAGGGGCCCAAAACGTCCACTGGGAGGATAAAGGGGCTTACACTGGTGAAATTTCTGGCCCCATGCTAACAGAGTTGAGTGTAGACTATGTTGTAATTGGTCATAGCGAACGCCGTCAATATTTCTCAGAAACCGACGAAACCGCTAATTTACGAGTTATTACCGCCCAACGTCATGGCTTAACCCCTATTCTCTGTGTGGGAGAAAGCAAGCAACAAAGAGACGCAGGAGAAGCCGAAAGCGTTATCATTAATCAGTTGCAAAAAGGTTTAGTGGATGTAGATCAAAGCAACTTAGTTATTGCTTATGAACCTATTTGGGCCATCGGCACCGGAGATACTTGTGAGTCAACAGAAGCTAACCGTATTATTCGTGTCATTCGTGATCAATTATCTAATAAAAATGTCACCATTCAATATGGGGGTTCCGTAAAGCCTAATAATATTGATGAAATTATGGCCCAGTCAGATATTGATGGGGCTTTGGTTGGGGGTGCAAGTTTAGATCCTGTTAACTTTGCCCGTATTATTAATTATCAATAACAATTTTGATTTGTAGGGGTTAACGGCCGTTAACCCCTACTGTTTTAATTAATAAACAACCATGAACAATTTAATTATTCGAGAACATAGGTTTGAGTGGGGAAAACGCACTCATTTAATGGGGATATTAAATGTTACTCCCGATAGTTTTAGTGATGGGGGACAGTTTAATAGTCTCGAAACCGCATTAGAACAAGCTAAAAATATGATTGACAGTGGTGCAGATATTATTGATATCGGCGGACAATCTACTCGTCCTGGGGCTGAAGAAATTACCCTAGAAGAAGAGTTAAAACGAGTAATTCCTATTATTAAACATTTACGTCAATATAGTTCTATTCCTATTTCTATTGATACTACTCGCTCAGCAGTTGCTCAAGCTGCTATTAAGGCAGGGGCAGATATAGTTAATGATATTTCTGGGGGAACTTTTGATGAAAAAATGCTTTCAACTGTGGCTAGTTTACAGGTTCCTATTATTATTATGCACATTCGGGGAACTCCTAAAACTATGCAACAAAAAACGGATTATGATGATCTAATTAATGACATAGTTAACTGGTTAAATACTCAAATTAAGCAAGCTATTGAAGCAGGTATTGAACAAGATAATATAATTATTGATCCTGGCATTGGTTTTGCCAAAAATTATCAACAAAATATAGAATTATTAAAGAATTTATCTAGTTTTCATGCTTTAGGATGTCCTATGTTAGTAGGGGTTTCTCGTAAGAGTTTTATTGGACATATTTTAGGGAAAAAAGATCCTCAAAAAAGAGTCTGGGGAACCGCAGCAGCTTGTTGTCATGCCATCGCTTCTAAAACCGATATTTTACGGGTTCATGATGTACCAGAAATTAAAGATATTATTAAGGTTTCTGATGCTTTATGGCGTTGATAACCCAGTAGGGGCTTAATATTATTAAGCCCCTACAATATATTAAGCCCCTACAGAGTTTGCTTTGCTGTCTAACCAAAGATTAAATGTTGTAATAGCTTCTTTAACTTTTTCAGAAGAAATAATTACTTTTTGAGCTAAAATAAGCAACTGATAAGCTTTTAATTTAACTTGATAGTTATGGCGAACTAAATGACGAAATTTTCTGTATTCATCTAATTCTAATAATAAAGAACCTTGCCATAAAGGAGGGCGGTTATAACCCCCAATATCAGCCATTTGACGTAATAATTGTTCGTGCCAATTTTCTCCTTTTGGTAAACTTTCATCTAACCCAGATTCCGCACTTAAAAAAGTAGCATTAAATACTACAAGCCTGGGTTTAATAATTAAGTATAATTGCTTAAGCTCTTGAAGACAAAAAAGTGGTATAATTGCTTAAGTTGTTTCCTCTGTAAAAAAAGAGCGAAAAATGTCTTATTTAGAAGAAATACAAGTTAAAAATTTAGACCATTTAGGGATAGTAGCTGGTTTAATTGATGAAATAGGAATAGTCAAAATAATTAATAATAAATTAGGAATAGATGTTAGAGAAAAAATCTCAGCAGGTACAGTAGTTAAGTCTATTTTAATCAATGGACTAGGATTTGTTTCAAGACCTCTATATTTATTCAGTCAGTTTTTTCAAGATAAAGCCATTGAGAAATTGTTAGGAGAAAGAATTAAACCTAATTACCTTAATGATGATAAAATTGGGAGAGTAATGGATGAATTATATAAATATGGACTAAATGATATTTTTATTGAAGTAGTTTTAGAAGTAATTAAAAAATTTAAAATAGACCTTAAATACTCCCATTTAGATTCCACATCATTTCATTTAGATGGAGAATATAAAAGGGAAGAAGATAAAGAGAAACAGGAAGAAGAAAAAATTATTAAAGAAAGACCAATTCTTATTAAGAAAGGATATTCTCGGGATCATAGACCAGACTTAAAACAATGTGTCTTGGATTTAATAACAAGCCAAGATGGAGATATTCCATTATTTGTGAGAGTAGGAGATGGAAATGAATCTGATAAAGCTGTATTTGGAAAAGTTTTAGTAGAATTCAAAAAGCAAATAAAGTTTGATAGTATCATGGTTTGTGATAGTGCTTTATATGGTCAAGAAAATCTCCAACTAATCCAACATTTAAAATNGTTCATATGGACACAGATAACCATAAATAAGCAAAAGTCGAGCTCAAATATAGAGTGGGAACAATAAAAGATGCAGCTCAAAGCTAAG
>NZ_AADV02000148.1 GCF_000167195.1 Crocosphaera watsonii WH 8501
TGAATTAGTCTTCTATATTCCTAAATTTTTCTTAAGGTATTTTAACTGTTTCCCGATAGCTTTTCTTCTTTCTTGATAAGATACTTTTCGTTTTTTAGCTACTTTTAAGTATTCCTTTCTAGCAATTTTTCTAGAAGTTCTCGGCTTTTTTCTCCTTTTTCTTGGAGACAATCCTTTTTTTTTACTTCTTTATCACTCTTGTCTATTTCTCTTTTTACTATTTTTTTATTGATTTTGTTTATCAATTCTCCATCAATTCTTTTCCTAAAATGAACTAGCATTGAAGATTCCAGTGGTGGCTCTTGTTGATAACAATTTAAACCTATAAAGTATTGTAGATAGGGATTTTCTCTAATCTGTTCTATAGTTTCTCTATCACTTGTTCCTAATTTTTCCTTAATAATTAATGTCCCTAATGCCATTCTAAATAGTTTGGCTGGCGCACCTTTTTCTGCTGAAAAAAGTTTAGCATATTCTTCCTCAAAATCATCCCAAGGTATCAACTCTGCCATGATTACCCAACGATTATTGGGGGACAATTTGCCCTCGAAAGGTAATTCAAATTTTTCTGGGGGCGGTAAAGGTTGCTCCTCTTTTCGATACATTTCTTCTTGACCAACAACTGGGAGGTGTTTCTACCAATTATAGCGGTTTGTAGCCGACAAAGCTGATCTTTTTTGCGATCGCGAATATGGGTGTAACCTTTTAAAGAATAGGGTTTTGCTTTTATTCAGCAAACCCTAATTAATAATTAATAATTAATAAAAAAATCCTGACCGAAATAATATCAATCAGGAAAGTAATAATAAATGTCAACGGAAAAGCTTAAGCAAGGGCAGCCTGACGTTCTTTGGCCTCTTTGATAACATCTTCTGCCACATTACTAGGACAAGGGGCATAATGAGAGAATTCCATGGAGAACTGACCACGGCCTGATGTCATAGTCCGTAAGTCACCGATGTAACCAAACATCTCGCTCAAAGGAACATCCGCCTTAATACGTGCGCCCATGGGGGTAGAATTTTGGGACTTAATCATACCACGACGACGGTTAATATCCCCGATCACATCACCCATATAATCTTCAGGGGTGAACACATCCACATTCATGATCGGTTCTAATATCTGGGGACTTGCTTTGGGAATAGATTGACGATATCCTGCCTTAGCTGCGATTTCAAAAGCGATCGCAGAAGAGTCAACAGGGTGGAAGGCTCCATCCGTTAAAGTAACTTTAAGGTCAACACAGGGATAACCAGCTAAAACGCCCCTGTCAATACTGGTTTGAAAACCTTTTTGAACCGCAGGCCAAAATTCCCGAGGAACGTTACCACCAGTTACCTTAGACTCGAACTGGAAGCCACTACCAGGTTCTCCTGGTTCGATAATATAATCAATCTTACCAAATTGACCAGAACCACCAGACTGTTTCTTGTGGGTGTAGCTGTCGTTGATGGTTTGGGTAATAGACTCACGATAAGCAACTTGAGGTTTACCCACTTCAACTTCTACCCCATGAGTCCGTTTGAGAATATCCACCTTAATATCTAGGTGTAATTCTCCCATCCCTTTAATAATGGTTTCACCGCTTTCTTGGTCTGTTTCCATGTAGAAAGAGGGATCTTCTTGCACCATTTTACTGATGGCCATGGACATTTTTTCGTTGTCCCCTTTCTTCTTAGGTGTCACAGACACAGAAATAACTGGATCGGGGAACACCATCGGTTCTAGGGTAGCAGGGGCGGTGGGATCACAAAGAGTATGTCCTGTTTGTACGGTTTTCATGCCCACAATGGCCACAATATCTCCTGCTTGGGCCGTTTCGATTTCTTCACGGGAGTCGGCGTGCATTTCCACCAAACGGGAGATCCGTTCTTTTTTACCGGTGGCATTATTAAGCACTGTATCCCCTTTGGAGATGGTTCCGGAATAGATACGGGTGAAAGTCAAAGCCCCAAAGCGATCGTCCATGATCTTGAAGGCCAGGGCCCGTAAGGGTTTTTCGGGGTCAACATAAGCAAAGGCCCCTTCGATTTGATTGCCTTCTTCGTCCATTTCTGGTTGAGGGGGAACCTCTTTGGGGTTGGGAAGGTAGTCAATCACTGCATCAAGCACTAATTGTACCCCTTTATTTTTGAAAGAAGAACCACAGTAGGTGGGGAAAAAGGCTAATTCACGGGTTCCTTTGCGGATACAAGCTTTAATCTCATCGATGGTTAATTCTTCTCCTTCGAGATATTTTTCCATCACTGTGTCGTCTTGTTCGATAGCCAGTTCTATCATGGCTTCCCGATATTCTGCCACTTGTTCCTTCATGTCTTCGGGAACTTCTTGGATTTCGTAGTTCATGGGTTCACCGGAATCATCCCAAACCCAGGCTTTTTCTGTGAGAAGGTCAACCACACCCTTAAAGTCATTTTCGATCCCGATAGGGAGTACCATGACTAAGGGTTCAGCGGCCAAGATTTCTTTCACTTGCTTGACAACGCTGAAAAAGTCTGCACCGGTTCTGTCTAACTTGTTGACGTAGATGATGCGAGCTACCTTAGAATCGTTAGCATAACGCCAGTTGGTTTCAGATTGAGGTTCTACCCCTCCTGAACCGCAAAAGACCCCAATTCCACCGTCAAGAACTTTTAGGGAACGATATACCTCGATGGTGAAGTCAACGTGACCAGGGGTATCAATAATGTTGAGTTGATGGTCTTTCCAGAAGCAACTGGTAGCAGCCGACTGAATGGTAATACCTCTTTCTTGTTCTTGTTCCATAAAGTCGGTGGTGGCTGCACCTTCATGTACTTCACCGATTTTATGGATTTTCCCTGTTAATTTGAGAATACGTTCGGTTGTGGTAGTTTTTCCCGCATCTACGTGAGC
This sequence comes from Crocosphaera watsonii WH 8501, assembly GCF_000167195.1. Classification (GTDB taxonomy): domain Bacteria; phylum Cyanobacteriota; class Cyanobacteriia; order Cyanobacteriales; family Microcystaceae; genus Crocosphaera; species Crocosphaera watsonii. The sequence goes on from NZ_AADV02000148.1 coordinate 2,878, forward strand.
AAAGATGCCGATGTTTCTATAGGAGGTAAGGTCTTTTTTCATATTTACTTTTAGCGTTAGGTGTGATAAACGGTTAGCATCGAGTGACAGAGTGAACCCGCAGAGGAGTCGGCGTTGCCTTTGATAGATTTTGAGGTTTTGGCTATCTCACGCAATTCTAGACAAGTCTATTTTCGCCTTCTTCATTATCAATTGTAATCTTAGTGTAAAGTTTTTTTGCATCAATTACCACCAGTTGAGGAGGCAATATTATTTAGGTTTTCAAAATTACCTCTTGATACTGGGTGATGGGGTGACTGGGTGACTGGGTGACTGGGTGACTGGGGGACTGGGTGACTGGGTGATGGGGTGACTGGGTGACTGGGTGACTGGGGGACTGGGTGACTGGGTGATGGGGTGACTGGGTGACTGGGTGACTGGGTGACTGGGGGGACTGGGTGACTGGGTGACTGGGTGACTGGGTGATGGGGGAGCATAATATTAACATTGTTTCTAGTCTCCCCACACTCCTCACACTTCCCACACTTCCCACACTCCCCACTTCCCACCCTTCCCACTTCCCACTCCCCACTTCCCACCTCCCACTCCCCACAATTCTAATTAGATGAAGTAGCTTGGGCTTCATCGGCGAAGGGAACATCAACAAAGCCTAATTCATACAATTGTTGATAGGATTTTTTGCCTAAATCTGTGGTTGGGTTTTGAGAACGGATGATCTGAACTAGCAAAGGCACGGCTAACTCTGGTTGATCTTGCGCTCGATGCACTAAGGCTAACTGATAAGTGGCTGCGTCTCTCATTTGCCCTGTTTTTAGTGCGCTGTCTCTTTGCGAGTCATAAACTTCGGTATCGATACCAGAGAAGCTATTTGCTAGTTGTAGATAAAAGTTAGATAATTGGTTGAAGACTTTACGGGCCTGTTGCAGCTTAGTTACTGCTAGGTCATAATTTTCTTGGTTAATAGCTTCACCAGCTTCATTCATTAATTTTTCTCCTCCCTGCAAACTCAAAAGACTATCTGCTTGAGTCAGAGGACGAAGGTTGCTGGGATCTGAGGGATCATCTTCAGGTACTTCTGTCCCTTCTGAGGGGGTTTCCTGGGCTAAAATTTGAGCAGATACAGATTCGGATACACTGAAACCTATAAGACAAGAGACAGCAATCATACTAGGTAAACTAAGGCTGAAAAGATTGGATTTTAACATGGTATGACTAAATAAAACGAAAAGATAAAAGTATGGTTTGAGGAATCTGAGAGATATCTTAACATTTGTGGGAAGAATCGGTGCTTTGGTTTGCACTGCAAAAATTATTTGTCAACCAAGAAGTGAATTAGAGTAGGGTGGGTTAGACGGCGAAAATTTAATGATTAAGCAGAAAATAAGAATCCGTCGTAACCCACCATGTTCCCGAAAACAGAGAATATTACCTTATGAACTGCTCACGAATTTTCAGCGAGAATTAAACTTAAAACATTAATTTCATGGGAGTTTAATAAATATTTATCAGTAAATAGTTTACTTCTAAGTTCGTTCAAACTGTAGCTGCGGAAAATAATAAAAGGAAACTGTTCGTATTTAGACCCGATGGGTAAAAGACTGGAAACGGGATACAGAGAACGAAGATACAATTTTAAAATATCTTTGAAGCTATGTTGTTCGGTTTGATCATCATCACACTCAAAATACTCTTCAAGGAGTTCAGGAATAATAAAAGCATATAATGGAATAGCATAATATTGATCATCGTACTGACTATTTTGTTCGTAGTTTTGAACACTATGATCTTTCTCAAAAATAATATCCACAAATTTAATTATATCTCCGACTGTTCTGGTGATGTTTTCTGGTAATTTTGGATGGTTTTTAATATAGTATAAATTATCGATTATTTTTTCATATTTTAAGGTTTCTAAATTCTGATCAGTTCTGATTTTATATCTTTCCTCAATTCCTTTATCTTTAATAGGAACCACTAATAAACCACCATTGATATGACATTGTTCAATGGGATAATAGTTTAATAATTCTTCAAAACTATTATCCATTAATTTTAAGAATTGATTACATAATTCTGTACGTAAGTCAAGAGGTGATATACCTGCTTTTTCTGGATCTTTAAACATTTTTTTAGGGTAAACTCACACTCTTGTAAAAGCTTTTGTAGACAAATAGAAACTTCTATGAGTCTTTCAGCATCGTAAGATTTTCTCGCTTCTCTTTTAAGTTGTCCAACTAAGTTATTGAGTTTACTTGTAAATGTTTCACCAGCAGCAGAAACGGATTTTCCACTCACAGGAATCATTAAAAAATAATCTTTTTCAATTATACCAGAACCTTGAATCCTTGTCATAATTGAAGTTTTCAAAATTAGCAGGAGATTGATAAATGATAAAATGCTTTCTTGGATCGCTAATTTACGTTTTTCTTCATCCTTTTCTTTGTCATATATTGCTTGTTCACTGAGATAAAATATTAACTGTTTATCTTGTTTATCAATTTCATCATTACCTCTACCTCGATAAATAACTTGGATCACTTCCATTAAATTTCTTTCTACTTCAAATCGAGGAATTTCTACTAAAATATGTTTAACATTAGGAAAAGATAAACCCCGACTTGCAGAAGATGTCATAAAGATAATTTTGATTATTTTTTATCCAGGTATTTTTTAACCTCTTTTTTATCTTGATCTCGTAAATTTGCATGAATCTCTAAATAGTCTTTTTTTCTTCAAATTTCCGAAATCTTTTAATTTGTGTAATTAATTCTGCTAGTTTTTCTTTGTCTTGAATATAAACAATAATCTCTTCAGAAGGATTATTTTTTAGGATATATTTAATATCTTTAATGATTTACTTTTGGACGGCTTCTTTTAATGGTTTATTTTTTTGTAAATATAATTCTTCGTGAAATTCGATGGATTTAATAAATAATTCATAAGTTATTTTTAAAATTTTTGCAGGATAAGCGTTACTATTAATAATCGTTACAGGTTTCTTTTTAAAGGTAAAATTTTCAATTGATAAAGGTAAATTTTTAGAAAAGTTTTGTCTAAAAAAGATTTTATTGGGTTCAGAAACAGTAGAAGAAAAATGTTGATTAATTACATCAGGGTTAACAATAGAAGCATCAGCAACAATGATTTTATAATTAAATCCATATTCTTCTGTAAACTGTCTAAAAAATTTACTAATTTCATGGAGTAGGTTGACCCCATTTTCATCCCCTGTAATCTCATCAACCATCACAAAAATATGTTTAATACGACTAGAAATATTTCTCATATTGTCTTCTAAAAATTTACCTTTTCTAGAATTATAAGCACTATTAAATATTTTTGGAAAATGTTTATTAAATGTATTACCTCTCGGCGTTATAGGTTTAAATTGTTATCAACAAGAGCCACCACTGGAATCTTCAATGCTAGTTCATTTTAGGAAAAGAATTGATGGAGAATTGATAAACAAAATCAATAAAAAATAGTAAAAAGAGAAATAGACAAGAGTGATAAAGAAGTAAAAAAAAAGGATTGTCTCCAAGAAAAAGGAGAAAAAATAAAAATCCTTCATCTAAAATTTTTGCTTGTTTTAGAAACTCTGTGATTGCAGTGGTTTTACCAATTCCCGGATTTCCTGTTAAAAATAAATAATGTTTATCAGATTCTAATTCTCTTTGAATCAGTTCTTTATGTGCATTTCTTAAGTCTAGTTTAGGATCTAATTTTAAGTTATTAGAGATTTCTGTTGGAATAGTATCAATGGGACTCAAAAAATTATCAACTATTTCTGTATGAGTTAATGAATGTATTGGTTTATTATTATTTTTTGTTTCCATTAGTTCATTAAAGAACTCTTTTCCATTAGTAAAACTTTTCGCTGCTTGACGTTTAATTTTTGTCAAACTTTTTTCACGCGCTGTTGGTAATTCTTCTTCTCTTGCATTGGTATAAATATGGTAACAAGTTTTCAGTATATTAATATGTTCTTCTGTATTGGTTAAAGTTAGGGAACTTATTCCGCGATCGCTATATCCAAAAATATTTATATTTACAGATTCTTGATCTTCCAGTAAATTTTGTGATTGAAGAAAACAATAAAAACTATAAGCATAACTTCCTGCTTGTATCATTTTCATGCTTTCTTTATCCTTAGTAATAAATGCTTTATAATAACTCGCTAAACTCTCAGATAAATTAATTTTAGGGGTTTTACTATCCAGTCCCAAACTAGCAAAAACACTCTTTTTTCTTAAATAGGCAATTTCTTTAAGTAAGATTCTTTTTAAAACTTCAACACTATGAAGATTATCTAAATCTTGAATTTCTCGAATAGCAAAAATAGAATAATCAATGGATATAATATATTTTTTATCTTTATACTTAACCAACATCAAAGTATCAGCTTTTAGAAATTCTCCTTTTCCCTTATATTGATTAAGATATTGCTCAATATTATCAATATCTCCTAACTGTTTAAGACTAGATGTATATGCTTCTATATCTGTTTTTGTTGTATAAGTTCCTAAACTATTATGGCCATGAAAATAGCATTGATAATAAAGAATATTTAGCTTTTTATAATACTTTTTTTCAATTCCGACTGCTTCAAAATATTCTTGTAAAAAATTGAGTCCTGACAAAAAAGCTTTTTGCAGAAAAAACAAGACCCAATCTTTAATAATTTTACGATTTGAGTCACTAACAACTCTTTCATCTATTGCTAGTTTATCAATAATTCTACTAAACTTTAATTGTTTTAAATCTTGAGAATATAAGTCATCATAGTTCTGCTTAATATTGTTTTGTTTGATGTAGGTAAGCAGTCCAATATTAAACCCAACTTCAAACAAAAATCCTAACTTTTCTCCGAGTTCAATTTTTTTGCCAATATTTGACATTATTCTTGTTCCTCCTTTTCTAGTTTATCGTATAAATATCTTCTTACTTCTGTTAGAAAAGCAAGAGAATTAAAATCAATATTCTTATTACTATGTTTTGACATAGATAATGCACCAACAGAGTTATCTCCTATTAAATTTTGATAAGGATCTAATTTAAGATTGATCATACTTGATGCTGCTTCATAGCGAGAAAAATGAAATAAGGTTAAATAATTCAATATATCTTTTTTTAACTCAGTATCATTAATTAATCCAGCATAAATAGTTTTTTCGTGTTCAATGTCATTATAAATATTTAATAAGGTTGTATAGGATATAACACCATTATATGACCTATCATTTTTATTTCCAACAGTAATCCCGTTAAATAGATTAAAGAATACTAATGATCTTTGACTTGCATCTGCTTTATCATTGACTAATCCTCTGAGTTCTGATGTATCTTGAATATAAAGAGAAGCTGCTTTAATGTTTTGCAGTTTAACTACATAATATTTATCGAAGAAAATAGGATAAATATGGATGTCACCTTTCCCTATCTTTAACGTCTTAATAATATCAGGAGACATAAAAAATAGTTCTCTATCTTCTCCCGTAATATTTAAATAGTTGGAGTAGGGAGATTTAGCAATATATAAAAAATGACGATATCCTTTATTATAAAGCTCAGTAACTTTGTTGGTAAGAACATCTGGATTTTTATAAATCTCTTCAGTATCATAATTCTTAGAAAAAGTACCTTGATTATATAATCGAATGGCATTAGAAGTATTTTTTTGATGATCTAAACAGATAACTTCCCCTATCATATTCTTTATTTGATAAGTATTAGTAGATTTGCGATCGCATTCTCGACTAGACACAACAATAATAGCAAGTTTATCTAACTTAGGAGTATAATTATCAAACTTAAATATTTTAGGAATGGTAGAATATAAGGAACTTAATGAATTACGCTTTTTGAAAAAATCAAGTTGTTTAAGACAAATTCCTTGAGAACTAAAACGATGATATTCATTTAAGAGATGGGATAATACATAAGAAAAAGAACGCATAAATACTTCTTCTGGTGAAGCATCATCTTTATCTGTTAAATGAAGACGTAATAATGGAATAAATAACCTTGTATCCGCTTTTTTTGCTTCATCCAGTAATACTTTTAAACTGAGATAGGTTAACAAGGAGAAAGTTAACTGATACCAAAACATCTTAGGATTATCTTCTGCATTGAAAATTTCTTCTTTGAGACGTTCATAATTATAATTACAAACTAAACACGCTTGATTTATTAATCCTTGTTTATAAATCTCACGACATTGCTTTTCTTGAGGAGTTAAAAGCATAGGTATTGTCTTAATTCCTTCTAAATCATACTTCATACTAAACTTTTGTTCTTCATTACTCCGAAAGTATTGAATATCATTAAATTTTATCTCAACTGATAGACTACATAATTCTTCTTTATCGATACCACTGCTATCATCAACTGAAATATACTTTAAACCTTCTTTTTTTGCTAACTTATCGTTAAAAATTTGATTACTATCAATAATTTTATCTTCATCTTTTTCTAAAATACCTTGACTAATACTAACTTTTAAAGTACATGGTTTAGTGTCAAATAATTTTGTTTTTTTAATACAATCAATTAGTAATTTTTTCAACTTATTTAACTTTAATTTCACATTAATTGTTTCAAAACCTTTCTTGATATTTATAAATAGATTTTTCTTGGCTTGATCATCGTCTCCTTTCAAAATAGGTAAAATTTGCGTATCAAAGTTCTCTACTGGATTATAAGTTAATTCTGAAGATGGATCATATTTTTTTTCTTTATCTAATGGGTTACTACGAGAAGCAAATACAAAGTAATATAAAAATAAAACCCTTAAAATTTTTATTATAAATTTGTCTTTTTCAATTTTATTATTGAATCTTTTTTTATTTTCTTCACTATCCAAATCCAAGCTAAGAAAATTAGTCTGGTATTCAAAAGAAGTTTCTCCTTCAGAAGTTTGGACTTGTCCATTTAATTTTAGCGTAACTGCTCACCGCAACAAAAAAGTCTTATTGAAAAGCACTACAAACAACATCAGTTGAGTCAACAAAAATATAAGCCCTGTGATTTAGCGTAAAATTTAAGCTAATTTATTACGGCTATTTTAATGACTAACATTCCCAGAATCAAGTCTTTTAAAAACCTCAAATAAAAACAACAATATGAGAAAAAAAAATAGTAAGATAGTTTTTTGTTAGCGGAGATTATCCGCTAACCCTGTGTATTTTTGTGCAGAGAGATAGGGGGATCAAGAAAAATCTATCCCCCATCGGCTCCGGAGCCTTTTACATCTCTAATCCTGGGGGACTCCGACCAGCTAATGAAAATAATTCGCATAATTGGACAATGGCATTTTGCCCCTGTAATCTCATGGTCTCTAAAAAACTGAACATTTGGGTGACTAACTCTGCACCCCAGTCGCTTCTTGCTCCCCCACTTACTTTGCGGTGAATGACAATGGGACGTAAAGCTCTCTCAGCATCATTATTATCTGGTTTGACTTCAGGATAAGTTAGAAAGGTGAACCACTCTTCCCAATGACGTTTGAGACGGTTAATCAATCTTTGTGCATCATAAGGCCATCCTTTTTTGGGAGTTGCTTTAAAAATCTTTTGCAGTGAGTTCTCGACTTCTGTTCTTTTGGAGCCTAAGTCTTCAAGGGTTAAATTTCGAGCATGAAATAATGAACGAATAATGGATACGGGCGGTTGCTAAAACTTGCTGTACATNCGGCNATGCAAAATTCCTCCNGATTCGCTTGAAAACGACTGGTTTTAAGGGACTCTAAACTCTCGNTTCCTNNAAATGTGCCAGACACTTCTGTTTGGCCATCGCACTTTGTCTAAAGTAGGCACTAATACNGCAGTTCAACTGGTTTGAGGATGCCCTTAAAATCTGCTCCTAACAATTTCTCGAACTTCTGGCGGGAGGCTTTCCTAAGTTGGGAGCCAACATCAACACACAGACCTCATTTGATGTGGGCTAACCCC
>NZ_AADV02000147.1 GCF_000167195.1 Crocosphaera watsonii WH 8501
ACTCTCGATTTTCCTGCTGGTCATCAATCACTAGAATGCGATAATTCGGTTCATTGTTAGCCAAACTTACTATGGTTTGGTGTTGGTTATTTGTCCTAATTTCTTCTGTTTTAGGAATAGTAAATGGTAAATAAAATTGAATGATTGTTCCCCTCCCTAATTGACTGCTTAGATAGATTTTACCTCCCATTAAATTAATTAATTGAGATGTAATAGATAATCCTAAGCCAAACCCTTGTTTCTTATTCACCCGAAAAAAAGGTTCAAAAACTTTATCTTGAATGTCTGGAGCAATACCACTGCCATTATCTTCTATTTCAATCCAAAGATTTTCTTGATCAAGACTATCCGTATTATTATCACTCAGCCAAGCTTGATTATCACAAAATAATTTTATAGTAATCATACCTTGATCCGTAAACTTTATGGAATTATCTAAAAGGTTAACTAAAATTGTTCTTAGTTTAGTTTCATCAATTTTTATATATCGAGAAATTTCTGGTTCAATATAATAATTTAACTTGAGTTTTTTTCTTTTAACTTCTTCCTCAAACTGTCGAGAAATAGAATTTACTAAATTCTCTAAAATAACCATATTCCTCTGAATAGATATTTTTCCTGATATTAGCTTAGAAAAATAGAAGTTTTTATTCAATAATTGTAATAAATGTTGACTATTTTTTTGTATATAATAAACGTTATCTTTTTGCTCTTGAGTCAAACTATTGCCATAACTACTTTGTTCCAAGAATCCTAAAATATTGTTCAAAGGAAGTCGTAATTCATAGTTCATTTGAGTTAAAATTTGAGTTTTTTCTTCATTGGCATTTTTTAATTCTTGTATTCTTTTATCGATTCTTTTTTCTAAGTTTTCGGTATTCTCCAGCCAAGCATTTGTTCTTTCTTTAACTACTTGTTCAATATGATTTTTTTTCTGACAAGGTTTTCCATAAATAATTTGTTATTAATGTGGTTATTCCTAATCCTAATAGCAAAAGCAACATAGATTCTATTACAATAATATACTGATTATCTTCAGGAATAATTGTCAGAAACCATGAATCATCAGCGATCATTAGTTTTCTTTGACAGGGTAATAATGTTTCGCAACTTAAGGGAATAGAAAAAGGAATAGTTGTCGAAATATTAACTTTTTTAGTCTCAGCATCAAGAGCAAAAATGAGACTATTATCGCTTATAGTATCTGTATCACTAATAAAAAAACTATAGTCAGAAACGGATGTATGATTAACAATCCTTGTTATTAAATCTTCAATTCGATATACCGTATAGACAACTCCCTTAAATTTTTGACGACGCTCTTGAATAGTTTGTGGGTTGCTTTCTCGCTCATAAACAGGATAATATAACATAAAACCATGTCCTCCAGTAATCAAAGTGAAAGGCTGACTTGTGGTCATTTCTCCTGTATCTCTTGATTTTTCTAATGGACTATTGAGAACTTTGCTAGAACTTAATTCTAGTCCAACTACTGAGCGATAAAGTTGTTGAGGTTCCCCATAGGTTACAGGAAAATATTCTGTTTTATTATTCACTACATTTTTATCTTTACCCCAAATTTTAAAGTTACTAAATCCCGATATTATCATTTTTTTCGTAATTTAAGCGTTCTTGTTGAGAAATTCTAGCGGACCAAGCCATACCTAAAATTCCTAAATTTTCATCCAAAAAATGTTGAGTAAAAAGCTTAAAATCTTTCCGAGTAACTTGATCAGAAGACTCGTAAAATGCACCTAAGGACTGAGTAATATTGGTATATTCCTGAATATGTTGTTGTAAATGTTCAGTTAGATTATCTCCTTGTTTTTCAAAATTTGTCTTAACTCTATAAGCTTCTGAAGACCAATGGATAAAAGTAACAATAATAGAGATGCTTCCCCCTATAAAAACACTGAGTATAAGAGGAAGATAAAACGCTAAAGAACGAGAAGGAAACGGAGATTTCATTAGCAGAAATTATGAACCAAAAAAGCAAAGGTGATACAATCAATCCCATGATAACAACTTTAATGTCATCCCTGAAAATAAGTGGTGACTAGGGATAACATATAGGGTAACTCATAAAGATTATAAAAGTTGCCGTAAATCTACGGATTTTTGGCGATCTTTGCTCAGATAAGAATACGTACTTTGACGGGGAATAAGTAAAAATTAATACAACCTACTGAAAGCTGTTGTGCTAGGGTTTAGGGGTTAGTTTGAGTTGATTTCTTGCAACTTCCCCTTGTTTGTAAAGTTTTTTTATATTATATTGGGGGGGTAACAACTTAAAATTACAAAAAGCATATAAGAGGACTTTTTATGCCCTATACCACAGAAGAAGGCGGACGTTTAAACAATTTTGCAGCAGAACCTAAAGTTTATGAAGCTGAGCCACCCAGTGCCTCTCAAAAACGTAATTACATTATATTTGGTGCTGCAGCTGTCTTATTACTTGCTGGTGTGTTTACTGTTGCTGTTTATGCTTCCTCCAACGTTGGTGTTAGCTAAACTTACTATTTAGGGGTCAACAACTGTTGACCCCTAGTTGCTCAACTTAAGTTGTTCTAAAAGGGTTTTGGTTGATGGCGAATAAGGTTGAGGAACTCTTCACGGGTTTTTTGTTCTTCATCAAATTCACCAAGCATGGCACTGGTAACTGTCCAAGAGCCAGGTTTTTGCACCCCACGCATTACCATACACATATGACTAGCCTCGATCACCACAGCAACGCCACGAGGCTCTAAAATTTCTTGGATAGCTTCGGCTATCTGACGAGTGAGACGTTCTTGTACCTGTAAACGACGGGAGTACATTTCAACGATACGAGCTAACTTACTTAACCCGACCACCTTCTGGTTAGGAATATAAGCTACATGAGCTTGTCCCATAAAAGGTAACATATGATGTTCGCAGAGACTGAAGAAATTGATATCTCGCACCAACACCATTTCGTTATGTCCTTCATCAAAAATGGCTCCATTAACCAACTCTTCTAGAGACTGATTATAGCCTTGGGTCAGGAACTTCATGGCCTCTGCTACCCGTTTCGGGGTCTTGAGTAACCCTTCACGCTCAGGATCTTCACCCAATTCTTCTAGCATGGTGTAAACCGCTTCTTCCATTCTATCCATGCTTTCATCATTAGAAGTGGGTTGAATTTTCGCTTCTTGTCCATCATGGGTGTTGCGATCGAGTCTAGTGGTTACAACCTGTTCAACTATATCGGGGTTAAGCAAGTCAGAACCATTAGACTGACGAAGGTTGGGAGCGTTGGTGGAAGCTATTGTCATGGTAATAAAAACGCTGATCTTGGGATTAAAGGGTTCCAGCACTCGGTAAAATGGTCAAATCTTCAATGACGGCCTCGGCTGGGAGTAAAGCCGCTTGAAGGATAGTTTGCGCCACCAGTTCTGGGGTTAACATGGCACTGCGCTCAAAGTCAGCTTGTACTGTTTCTGTGTCCCACATCGGGGTATTAACAGAACCAGGGGAAATGGCAACTACACGAATACCATTACTCCGTTCTTCCACTGCTAATACTTTAGAAAAAGACAGTAAAGCCGCTTTGCTCACGGAATAAGCCCCCCACTCTGGAAATGCTTGAGTGGCTGCAATGGAAGCAACATTAATGATGGTTCCTTGTTTGCGCTCTCTCATCTGGGGTAATACCCCTTGTACACATTGAAAAACGCTGGTTAAATTCAAATTGATAACCTGCTGCCAGTCTGCTAAAGGAGTCTCCCTTAGCAAATTGGTGTAGCCCATTCCTGCATTATTAACTATAATGTCGATGTTACCAAAATCAGCTACAATCTCCTGAATGGTCCCTGGTATCTTGGCTAACTCGTTTAAGTCCATAACATAGGGTTTAGCTTTTACTCCTTGTTGGGTACAAGCTTGAGCTACCGTATCTAGAGCATCTAGGGAACGACTTACCAAGGCTACATTGATCCCTGCTTTAGCAAAAGCTAGAGCAGTTGCTTTGCCCATACCACTGCTTGCTCCAGTAATGATGGCATTTGCTTGACTTTGGGAAAAATCCATGATATATTCTATTTTCTATCATTGAAATCTCAACACTTTGGAGAGCGTCGTAGATAGTTGGCAACTGTTTAACGTCAGCTTTAGGGAACTGACATGGTAAAATTATCCCACAGTTTGCCCAGAAAATTGCTAGTTTTTCTGGTTGGGGCTGCTCTGAGGTAAAGTGTTAGGGAAATCTACGGCAGTTCTTACTTTTGGTTACAAAAGTTCACCTAGATTAGTATAACATCTTCTGGTCCATTCTTAGCTGAGACCGTCAAGAGTGAACGGCAACGGTTGCCTGGGAATCAATAAAAACTCCAATTTGGCGGAATTTGTCATAACGCAGTTTTTTTCGTTCTTCTGGGGTTAAACTGGCTAAATCTTCCAAAATATTCAGTAGATTATCCTTAAGAATTCCTGCTGCTTCTAGGGGGTTAGTGTGTGCTGCTCCTGATGGTTCTGGAATAATAGTATCAATGATCCCCAGTCCTTTGAGATCGTTAGCGGTAATTTTCAGGGCAACCGCAGCTTGAGGGGATTTTTTAGCATCTTTCCAGAGAATGGCGGCACAAGCTTCTGGGGTAGCCACAGTATAAACAGAGTGTTCGAGCATGAGTAGTTTATCCCCCACGCCGATGCCTAAGGCCCCTCCTGATCCCCCTTCTCCGATCACAGTGCAAATAATGGGGACATCAAAACTAAACATTTGACGGAGGTTAAAAGCGATCGCCTCTCCTTGGCCGAGTTTTTCGGCTTCTACACCAGCCCAAGCACCAGGAGTATCAATAAAGGTCAAAATAGGCATAGAAAACTGGTTAGCGTGTTCCATTAAGCGAATGGCCTTGCGATAGCCCCCTGGTGCTGGCATTCCGAAGTTTCTCGCCACATTGTCCTTGGTATCCCTTCCCTTTTGATGTCCGAGAATTACTACCGGGCGACCTCCCAGACGGGCGATGCCTCCCACTAGGGCCGGATCATCATAGCCCCCGCGATCGCCGTGTAACTCAAACCATTCATCGGCAATTGCCTGAATATAGTCTAAGGTACTAGGACGACGAGGATGACGAGCCAATTGGAGACGTTGAGAGGGGGTGAGATTGCTAAAAATTTCTTGCCTGAGATTTTCTGCTCTAGTTTCTAGTTGAGTAATTTGTTCAGAGACATCAACATTATTTTCCTCGGCCAATTCCTTAATTTGTTCGATGCGGGCCTGCAATTCCCATAATGGTTTCTCAAAGTCTAATAAAAAAGTTCGACGTTCGTTTTTGCTCATTAGGTTCTATTAAAATGTCAACTATTTTGAGTTCGGGGGTATTTCTCGACACAAGTTCCTACACTGATTTTATCAGAGAAGAGACCTTTTGCTGCTAATGAAGTCTTCGCGAAAGAAAAATCATGGCTCAAGTGTGATATTGGTGACGTTACCTTGTACAATAGAATGCAAGTGTTAAGAAAATATTAAAAATTTGTATTATGGATTCCAATGTATTAGGTCCCCAGAGTCTTCAGTTATTATTATCTATACTACTTCCCAGAGGTTGTCGCTTATCGGTAGTGTCTGATAATACCTACCGCGTTAGCTGTCCTGATTATGATATTGCCCATACTGTCTGGGAAAATCGTCTTAATTGTATTTATCCCCTTTTAGGGGCTGGAGAGGTTTTGGAGGTGGTTGCCTCAGATTACTATGCAAGAAGTTATCCGAAACCTTCTTAGATTGATAGTCTATTTTAGAAATTAATGTTAACGTTTAGAGAGGTTGAGAGTTTAGTTTAATTCTCAACTTCTACTTTTTTCTATTTACATTTGTTGAAGTTATTAATTATGAAATTAGATAAAAACGTTGTCAGACAATGGGCTACTTTGTTGTCTATTTTAGCTACTTTTTTTACTAATGTATTAGCTAATATTTCCCCCATCAATGGCTTAACCATTGGTGAAATTTCCAATGAAATTTTTAAAGATGTTTTGATTACTCCTAAAAGTTATGCTTTTGCTATTTGGGGATTGATTTATTTAGGTTTAATTAGTTTAGGAGTTTATCAAGCTTTTCCTAAAAATAGAAATAATGATTACTTACAGAAGATAGGTTACTATTTAGTTATTAGTAGTCTGGCGCAAATTGTCTGGGTTTTCTTATTTTTGTCCCGTTTATTTGTCCTTTCAACTGTAGCAATGGTGGCTATTTTGATTCCTTTGGTTTTAGTTTATTTAGAGTTAAATATCTCTTTGAAATATCGAGCAAAGCAACACAAATGGTTAGTTAATTTTCCTATCAGTGTTTATTTTGCTTGGATTACAGTTGCTACTATTCTTAATGTTGCCTCAGCATTATATTGGATAGAATGGAACGGGTTTGGTTTGTCTGATGTGGTTTGGACAACAATTATGATTATTGTTGCAGCTATTGTGGGTATTTTTATCAGAGTTACTCGACAAGATAAAGTTTATTGTGGTGTTTTTATTTGGGCTTTAGTTGCTATTATGATGCGTCATTTGGATACGTTACCTATTGCTGTAACTTCTGGAATTTGTGCGTTTATATTGGGTGCAATGATGTTTTTGAATTTTAGAGAAAAGATTGAATATAAATAATATTTTAATAAATACCTTATTCACTGTATTTGTGTAAATTCTAGAGGGAAATGAAATAAAGTGAAAAAATGTTATTTTTACAGCTTGGTTTTATTTATTATTATGGAATTACAACATCCCTCGATATTGTGGCTACAGTTGATGTAGCTGGTAGTTTTACGAATAGTGCGGAGATAATCGCAGTAGATCAAACCGACCCTGACTCCACTCCAGGCAATAATATTTTAGCTGAATGTAATGTAAAACTATTTAAAAAAACATCCTGAAAGCCTCATTTAGCAAGTATTTGAGGTTTTAATAGTTAGGGTTTGAGCGATTTTTACCATATCAAGTTAGGTAGAGCCATTTTTCCTAAAGCTATTTGTTGAATACTTGATTATCTTTAGGTTTGATTTATTTATTGATACATAGGTTGCTTAATTTATATAGTTGTTTACTAGAATTAATAAACTACCCCAAGTGCTAAACTTGGGGGATTCATTTATTCATTCAATAAAGCCTCAACAAACTCATAACTAGAAAAAGGTCGTAAATCTTCGATTCCTTCTCCTACACCAATAAAACGAATAGGTAAATCTAATTGTTTGGCAACAGCTAAAGCAACCCCTCCTTTTGCGCTTCCGTCTAATTTTGTTAAAACCACTCCGCTTAAATTAGCTGCTTCAGAAAAAACTTGAGCTTGACGTAAGCCATTTTGTCCCAAAGTTGCATCCAAAACTAACAAAGATTCCACCTGTGCTTTCTCTGCTTTCTTATCAATAATACGGCGAATTTTTGCTAACTCTGCCATCAAATTCTTTTTATTTTGTAGCCTTCCTGCGGTATCTACTAATAATAAATCAGCTTGACGGGCCTGTGCAGCAGAAATACCATCAAATACTACTGCTGCCGGGTCTGTATTTTTGCCAGGGTTAGCAATAACAGGGGTGTTAGTTCTTTCCCCCCAAACCTGCACTTGTTGAACCGCAGCCGCCCTAAAAGTATCAGCAGCAGCAATGATACAATTGTAGCCAGATTGTTGCGCTAAATGGGATAATTTACCGATGGTAGTGGTTTTCCCTGCACCGTTGACCCCTGTTAATAGCCAGATATTCAAAACATCTTTTTCTGGGGCAAAACCGGGATTAACTACTTTTTGCAAAGGACGGTCTAAAATTTCCCGTAAAATGCTTTTCAGGTATTCTAATGCTTGTTCTGGGGGCAAAGCCTCTTCTAAGAGTTTATTTTGTAGGGTAGAGATAATGTAATCTGTGGCTTCGAGGCCGGTATCCGCTTGTAATAAGAGGGCTTCGATCTCCATGACAGCATCTTCGTTGAGAGGCCCTTGACCAACAATAGATTTAAGTTGGTTGACCAAACCAAGACGGCTTTTTCCTAACCCTTGACGTAGGCGTTTTAACCAATTAATTTCTTCTTGGGAAACATCATCAGGGGCCCGGCCTTGTGCAGCTAATACTTTAGCAGACCAAACAAACTCTTCATCGAAGGTTAAGGGGGTTGTGTCTTCAACCGTTGCCGTTTCCATCGCCGTTTCTTTGAGAGCCTCTAAGCGATCGGATTTTTTCATCCAGGCCGGAACTTGCTCTGTTTCAGTCTCTGTGACAGGTTCAGCAACTTCTAGGGTTTCTGGTTCAATATCAGGAGTAACGTCCTCTTGTGTGGTTTCTGGAGGGGTTTCTGTGGATGGCTGACCTTGTTGAATATTTTTATAAGCAGTTTTTGCCCAAGCTAAATAATCTTCTTGGGTGGTTTCTTGGCTAGAAGTCTCAGTTTCAGGGGTTGTTACCTGTTCGGTGGGTTCTGAAACTGCTTCGGAATCTGCTTTTTTAGTCTTACGGTGAAACCAATTAAACATAGGAATACAATTTAGTGCTATTTAGATTATTTTAAGATTTTTTCGCTCAAATGATCACTGATAAGAGAGGGTTGATGCTGCTCCCTTTCTTATGGTTCTTCAGTGCCGACATTTAATTAACCCATTAAAATAACATTATCAATGACATGAATGACCCCGTTATCTGCCTCAATATCAGCAGCAATTACGGTGGCATTCTTAACTTCAAAACCATCAGAACAATCAATAGTAATAGGAGAACCTTCTAAAGAAATAACAGAATTAACTTTAGCTAAGTCTGCTTTCATTAATTTACCGGCAACTACATGATAGGTTAAAATACGGGCTAGTTGAGGTACATTCTGAACTAATGTTTGAATGGTTCCTGGGGGCAGTTTAGCAAAGGCCGCATCATTTGGGGCAAAAACAGTAAAAGGACATTCCCCTTTTAAAGCATCTACTAAGTTAGCTGTTTTAACCGCAGTAACTAGGGTTTCAAATCCTTCTGTATTCACGGCAATATCAACAATATCAGGCATATTTTTAAGCTCGCTTTTGATAATCCTTTTTCCTGATTATAAACCAAAAATGCCCTAATATTCTTAGAACAGTACCCATTGTGATATTTGAAGTTAATGAGATTCCTGGTAACCACACAATGACAATTAAAGATACCTTCATTGCTTGGTATTTCTGCGATCGCACCTTCTGAGAGGGTTCAAGAGAATCTAGATGTGATAAACTAAAGCATAATCTATACTAGCTGATTTTAGATGTTTTCTAAAGACAATCTTTTTGCTGTTTCTTTATTTCCCTATTTAGGGTTTTTATGGTTTCTCTCTCGTTCTCAAGAAACCCCTCGGTTAGCTTTAATTGGTTTCTGTGTTTTATTGATCTTTGTGGCTGTGACTATTCCTGCCGGAATTTATGCTAGGGTTCACTATGGGGCAGAATTAGCTAATGTTGATTGGTTACATGGTAGTGCAGAATCTTTCTTAACTTTATCTAATATTTTAGTTGCCCTGGGTTTCCGTCAAGGAATTATAGAATATCAAAAAAGACAACAGGAAAGCAAAACAAATGATTAAATTGTTATCTTAGAATAAGATGAATAAACATTATGAACTCTTTACCTAGTCCTTCTTTTTTTGACTCTGAAAAGGTTAGCCAATTTTGGCGAGTTCCTTATAAAAAACGTGCCAATGAGGCTAAACAATGGCGAGAAAAGTATCAAATTACCTCATCAGTAGAAGATAAAACTAAAATAATTTTATTATTAATTGATGTTCAAAATACCTTTTGCTTACCTGATCTTGAATTATTTGTTGCTGGAAAATCGGGCAATGGTGCAGTAGAAGATAACATCCGTTTATGTCAATTTATCTATAGAAATTTAGCTAATGTTACTACTGCAGCTTGGCGAAAGTAATCCACCAGATTTTTACAGAAACTTTCGTGACTAGCCACGACAATGTGTTTCAATGAAACTAACGGAAGAATCTCGAAGTTGATGTCCATGATAAAAGCATTGCCAATTAACCTCTCCAACCTACAGAAAACAGTACTCCAACAAATAGTGAGAGGGACAACAAGCCCCTATCGCCTTGTTAGACGAGCCAAGCTAATCTTAGCCGCAGCATCAGGAGAGAGCAATAGTTCGATTAGTCGAAGATTAGAATTAGGGTTTGCTGAAAAAGTTTCTCCAAAATTTATGCCACTTTTGACCAAGAATTTTCTGACAAATCAATAAGTTTTAGTACATAAAAATTGTTTAAAGTATAATCAAAATTAATGAAAGGCGGTTTGATGAGTTCCTATGTTCTATTATTAGTAAATAAGGACAAAAAAAGCGACAAAAACTGCCTCAGAAGTTTAGAAAGATTGACAACTAAAAATGTAATAGCAATAGATGTAATGGAGGTTTCAGGGAGTTTTGTCATCACGAGATTTAGGCTAAATCTTCGTTTAGCTTGTCCAAACTTTCCCTCAATAGCATTACGGAAGCATTCATCGGAGTGGGCTTGTTTCTTTTCTTCTTCACTGACATTTTTCGGAGGTCTTCCTAACTTCGGACCACTGATTCTTATCCCTCTTTCCTTACACTAATTTCTGTTTTCCCTAGTTCGATAAATTTTATCTACATGGACGGATTCGGGATAATAGCCAAACGTTTCTTTATACTTTTCTACTTGTTCTTTTAAATGACAAGATTCATTGAAGTTTTCCCAACTTATTTTGTCTAGAAACACATAGTTATCTACACAGCTTACTGAGAGTTTAGCTCCAAACTCTATTGGTTTTCCTGCTTTTCCCCTCACTATTGGACGAATATGCGGTTGAGTTAAACTTACATTCTTTGAGGACACTCTGGGTCTTATTTTCCCACATTGACTATTGTTGTTCATGGGGATCCTCTAGAGTNATCAGCAGCAGGCAGCGGCACTGCCGTGT
>NZ_AADV02000146.1 GCF_000167195.1 Crocosphaera watsonii WH 8501
AGTATTTGGAAACCTATGTGGCTTATTGTTATTGGTTCTCGGCGCGATGAGTTAAGTTTAGTTGATTGTTATCAGTGTTATCGACAACGTTATGACATGGAACATCTTTTTCGATTTGGTAAACAAAGATTATTGATGACATCTTATTTAACTCCCGATGTACATCATGAAGAAAATTGGTTTAAACTAACACTTCTTTCTTATGTAAATTTGTGGGCTGCCAGAAAATTAGCTGTGGTTTTACCCCGTGATTGGGAACAGTATTTGAAGACTAATAAATCCATCAAAATCACCCCTAGTCTAGTTCAAAGAGACTTTTCAAGAATAATTACGACCTTGGGGACTTTCGCCAAATTTCCCAAACGTCGAGGTTTTTCTTCCGGACGTATTAAAGGTTACAAAAAAGCCCCACGAACTCGTCATGATGTTATCAAGAAAGGGAGCAAAAAATCAACTGAAAACTTAAAAGCTCCTTAGTTTTCCTCAGAATCTATAGATTAGCCCTATTTGTCAGCCAATTTTATTGACTGATACAGAGCCGATATTTTGGGATTTTAGTTTAGCGTAAAATATACGCTAACAAACTTTTTTTTGTCCAAAGTCCAACACCAGAGCGACTAAACTGTGAATTAAAGCGATGAAAGTCATCAATAGGTTAACATAACCCGATGGCCTGGGACCCGTTTCTCTAATAATTCCAGGGGACCAAGGTATTGCAAGTATAGCCCCAATCAAGGCGTACAAAGGAACTAGCCAAATCGTTTGACTTAAGGCTTCTATCATTTGTATTATTCGATAATAAGTTTTACATGGATTTGCTTATATATATTAAAGCAGGTTCATAGAATTAAGTCTATGAGAGATACTATAAGATTGTCTTATAGTTGAGATAAGCAAGTTAAGGGTTCATTTTACACTGCTTTCGTTCACTCGGATAGTGAGGGTGGGGAGTGTGGGGAGTGTGGGGAGTATTTTTCTTTGAGTTTATAATCTATGCAAATGAAA
Organism: Crocosphaera watsonii WH 8501; assembly: GCF_000167195.1. Taxonomy (GTDB): domain Bacteria; phylum Cyanobacteriota; class Cyanobacteriia; order Cyanobacteriales; family Microcystaceae; genus Crocosphaera; species Crocosphaera watsonii. Next base: position 1,006 of record NZ_AADV02000146.1, read on the forward strand.
ATTGCTATCACTCGGATAGTGAGGGGAGAAAATATAATCTAAATATTGAGTAAATGCTGTTAATAAGGTTAAGAGTATTTTCCTTTTATCGAAAAATAATGGGTCTAAAACCCCGCCCTAACAGGCGTAATTGTGTTACAATCAGATTGTAGCAATATTCAGCTACCTACTGGGGGTCCCCCAGAAAGTGACGACTAACCCTGAATTGGCAGGGTGTCTGGAAACAGATGGATGTATGACCTAGTAAGGTAAGTACCAGTCAGCCTGAGTTACCTCGTATGAGAGTAGGTTTCAACAAGTAATTGTTAAATCAGAATCCACTCGCCTTTAGGCAGTGGAGTATGTCAAAAGAGTGTTACACTGATCAATAATTCAATTAACTGTCGGTTAATTATAGATAGTTTAATAAGAATATATTAAATAAAGTAAGGTGGGCAATGCCCACCTTACTTTATTTATTTTTATGACAATATATAGCAACCGCCAGGTTGCTTAGGACATCATAAACTGTTGTTTCAAGGTAACAGGGAATTAGGATGTTAAAAAGATTCCTCGTTCCTCGGAATGACCATTATCAATTATTTCAAAAGACCTGAGTTCGATATAAGGAAATTTATAGGCGACTGCTCAAAATCACGAGTCTTAAACCCTGATTATTTCATGGAAAAAACTCCAACTCCGAACTCCTAACTCCGAACTCCTAACTCCGCGCCTCACATTAAAAATAGGTATGGTTGGTGAAGTTTGTCTACCCCACCCCATACCTGTTTTAATCGTTTCAATGTAGCCATCCTTTGAGACGACGGGCAACTTGAGGCCGACGTAACTTACGCATAGCTTTGCTTTGAATCTGACGAACTCGTTCACGGGATAAATTAAAAATACCTCCTACTTCTTCTAACGTATGGGGTTGAGATGTACATAACCCATAACGTAAAGAAATAACATCCTTTTCTCGTTGGGTCAAAACATCACTCAACACTGCTGAAACTTCGTACTGTAACATTCCTTCGTTCATCAACTCTTCAGGAAGTTGTAAGTCTTGATCTTCCAGTAAATCAACTAACTCCGTGTCTTCTCCTTTACCCACCCGATGATTCAAAGATAAAGACTGTCTCCGTAGCTGCAATAACTGACGCAGTTGGGGGGGAGTTACTTCTAACTCATCAGCTAATTCTTTTTCGTTGGGGTTACGTTGTAATTTTTGTTTAAGAACTCGTTGAGCTTTTTTCAGTTTGTTTAATTTTTCTACAACATGGATCGGTAAACGAATGGTTCTCGCATCATTAGCAATGGTTCGAGTGATAGCTTGACGAATCCACCAATAAGCATAAGTAGAAAATTTATAACCCTTATTGGGATCAAATTTCTCCGCCGCGCGATTAAGTCCGATCGCCCCCTCTTGAATTAAATCTAGGAAAGGAACACCCCGATTAAGATAACGTTTGGCAATAGACACCACCAAACGCAAATTAGAACGAATCATTTTCCGCTTAGCAATTCGCCCCTTATGTAAACGATGCTCAAATTGCTTTGCCGTCTCAAAACCCAAAGCCTCGGCGCATTCTGCTTTGCTTGGGGTACGTTGTAACTCTTCTTTTAATCGTTGTTTAGTTTCTTCTACCTCCAATAAAAATTGAACCTGTTGGGCTAGTTCTACCTCTTCTTCGGCGTTTAACAAAGGATAGCGAGACATTTCCTTGAAAAATGCCCCCACAGTGTCATCAGAAACGGTTTTCCGATATCCCTCTGGATACTGATTACCTAATTCATCGGATAAAGAAGAAAGTTCCACCTCAACAGATTGTAATTCTTTGTCTGTTTGTTCGAGTCCTTCTGCTTCCATTTGAGCAGGTACAAATTCATTGGTCGATTCCGTTTGCATCATTTCTGTCGTATTCATAAGCTGATAATTCCGAGGAGTAAAACGGGTTTAACAAGTTCGGGAACAATGGGAGCGGAGACGAGGTCAGCTATGTCAGGAATTAGGGATGATTTGGTATCAGTTGAATCTGCAAATATTTAAGATTTTCTTAATAATTGATTGTGTTTCTTCTGAGATACAAATCAATAGCCATATACGTTCAAAAAGATTAATAAAAGATAAAGTTCAACTCTTTCTATTTAATCTAGTGACTATCGCCTCCAGCCTTAACCAATCAGGGTTTGAGAAGACTGGTTGTTTATCAGGCTACCAGAATTACTGGGATTTTTTGTCTATCTAATCACAAAAAAACCAATTTATCTATGGAAAAGAAGTGTTTGAGGTTAAACTATAGAATCTTTTTAACATTTGATTGCCTCCTTCACACTGGAAATAATTTTTTCTTTTGCTATTCACTAACTTATCTGATTTCGGGTAGATTTTTCATCCTTTTTAAGATAAATTTTTGTTAAGAAATAATCTCAGATAACTTAATAAAGAAAATCGAAAAAAAACAATCGTTGTATATATTTATACTGTAACCTATTCAATCAAAAACTGTCTAGAGATTCTTTCTATTTTCTTCTTTTCCACATCAACGTCATTTTTTAAACGAACTCATAACTACTATGACTTACTCTTTTTCCTTCACGTTATGTTCACGCTGATGAGTGATAGCTGATAGCTAAATGCTGAGGAGAAATGGGAATCATAAATGTAAGATATAGCAATCAGTTATCAGTTGTGAGAATTAAGTGAATTCTGATCCCCCCTAACCCCCAAACCCCGTCGTTAACGACGGGGTCTTAAGGGGGGAATTGAAGGGGGGATCTCGAAGTTCTCATGAATCATTACTGATTGCTATAGATGATCCTCTAGTGCAGCTTGGCGAAAGTAATCCACCAGATTTTTACAGAAACTTTCGTGACTAGCCACGACAATGTGTTTCAATGAAACTAACGGAAGAATCTCGAAGTTGATGTCCATGATAAAAGCATTGCCAATTAACCTCTCCAACCTACAGAAAACAGTACTCCAACAAATAGTGAGAGGGACAACAAACCCCTATCGCCTTGTTAGACGAGCCAAGCTAATCTTAGCCGCAGCATCAGGAGAGAGCAATAGTTCGATTAGTCGAAGATTAGAATTAGACCGAGTACAAGTGCGTCAGTGGCGATCGCGATGGTTTGAGGAGAGAGAAAAACTGAGTGCCGCCGAAGAACAACAGGTAACGGAGAAAGCATTAATGGTCTTGATCAAAGGAATTTTAAGCGATCGCCCAAGACCTGGAACAACAAAATCCTTTACGGTCGAACAAGTAGTCCAGATTGTAGCGATCGCTTGTGAAGAATGTGAAAAATCAGACAGACCAGTGAGCCATTGGACAGCTTCAGAGTTGGCGGATGAAGCCATAAAAAGAGGAATTGTCGAAAAGATTGCCCCCCGTAGTGTGGGGCGTTTTTTAAAAAGAAGCGACATTACAACCACATCTCGTTCGTTACTGGTTAAATGCCAAAATTGATGATCCCTTAAAATTTAAAAAGCAAGTCAAATATATCTGTGAACTTCATCAAGAAGCTAAAACTTTGTTAGAACAAGGAATTCATTTAATTAGTACAGATGAAATGACAGGGATTCAAGCTCTTGAGAGATTATTTCCGAACAAAAGAATCAAGCCTAAACAAGTAGAAAAAATCGAATTTGAATATGAAAGACACGGAACTTTAAGCTTGATTGCGAACTGGGATGTGGCAAGAGGAAAAGTTGTTAGTCCCTCTATTGGATCGACAAGAACAGAACAAGATTTTTCTGAACATATCCAGAGAACGATTAAGATTGATGAAAAAGCAGAATGGATTTTTATTGTAGATAAACTCAACACTCATAAATCGGAAAGCTTAGTCAAATTAGTAGCAGAAAGCTGTGGAATTACTATTGATTTGGGGAGAAAAGGAAAGGAGGGGATTTTGCAATCTATGGACAGCAGAGCAGATTTTTTATCAGATGAATTTCATCGAATTCGCTTTGTTTATATTCCCAAACATACATCGTGGCTTAATCAAATTGAGTGTTGGTTTTAGATCTTAGTCAGGCGTTTACTCAAAAGAATTACTGTCCGTTCAACTGAAGAACTATCCCAAAAAATTCTCAATTTTATTGATTACTTTAATCAACATTTTGCTAAGCCGTTCGTTTGGAAATTTAAGGGCTTTAAAGATCATAAGTGACTGGTGGATTATTTTTGCTAAGCTGCACTACCCTGAGTATTTCAAATGTTATCTACTAATTTATCTTATCAAAGATAAGTAGTTTTCATTTTTAGACTAAACCGATAACAATCAATTAAACTATACTAAAATAAAAGTATTCAAACTGAACAAACACGGAATCTCCTGAGATTGTGGTGGAGAATGTACAAAAATACACAAAAAACCTGTGATGGGTTACGGCGCAAATCAAAAGTTATAAGGTTTCCCGAAAAATCATCCCTGCGCCTAACCCATCCTACGAACTTAGTTGGTGTAGTTATGATTGAAGAGAAACGAAACTAAAACCTAATTAATGATAGAATCAACCGCAAAAGTTCAAGTAATTGGTGGAGGGTTAGCTGGAACCGAGGCAGCCTGGCAAGTAGCACAAGCAGGTATTCCCGTGGTACTGCACGAAATGCGCCCTATTCGCACCAGTCCCGCCCATCATAGCCAAGAATTAGCCGAATTAGTTTGTAGTAACTCCTTCGGTGCCATGTCCAGCGATCGCGCGGCCGGTCTACTCCATGAAGAATTACGTCGTCTCAACTCCATCATCATCCAAACCGCCGACAAACACTCCGTCCCTGCCGGTGGTGCCTTAGCTGTGGATAGAGGTGTGTTTAGCCAACAATTAACCGAAACCCTAGCAACACATCCTTTAATCGAATTAAGACGCTCAGAAGTCCAGGAAATACCCTCAGACGGCATTGTAATTTTAGCCACTGGACCCCTTACCTCCCCCATTTTGGCTGAAAACTTACAACAGTTGACCGGCATGGCTTATATGAGCTTTTTTGACGCTGCCAGCCCCATAATTGTTGGGGACTCCATCAACCGAGACATCGCCTTTTTAGCCTCCCGATACGACAAAGGGGAAGCAGCTTATCTCAACTGTCCCTTTACTAAAGCGCAATACTTACAGTTTCGTGAGGAACTTTGTGCAGCACAACAAGCAGAATTAAAAGATTTTGAGCGAGAAACAGCCAAATTTTTCGAGGGATGTTTACCCATCGAAGAATTAGGGCAACGGGGAGAAGATACCATGCGTTATGGACCATTGAAACCTGTGGGGTTATTTGATGCAAGGTTAGGAGACTTTCGTGATCCCGAAAATAAAGAAAAACGTCCTTATGCTGTTGTGCAACTCCGACAAGAAGATAAACAGGGAAAACTCTGGAATATGGTTGGTTTTCAGACCAATTTAAAATGGGGTGAACAAAAACGGGTATTTCGTCTCATTCCAGGTTTAGAAAATGCCGAGTTTGTGCGTATGGGTGTTATGCACCGCAACACCTTCATTAACTCTCCCCAGTTACTAAACCCCACTTTACAGTTTAAAAGCCGTCCCAATGTCTTGGCCGCAGGACAATTAATCGGTACAGAAGGTTATACCGCAGCAGCAGCAGGGGGATGGTTAGCAGGAACTAATGCTGCACGGATAGCATTAGGGTTAGATCCCATTTCTTTACCTTCTACCATGATGATGGGTGCTTTGTTTGAGTTCATTAGTAGTGCTTCCCCGAAACACTTCCAACCCATGCCTCCTAACTTTGGTATTTTACCGGATTTACCGGTCAGAATTCGTAATAAACGGGAAAGATATGGAAAATATCGCGATCGCGCTTTAGAAGCATTAGATTCAATTGTTTCCCTAAAGAGCGATCGTTTATTAGTTCATTGAGGTTTAAATATGGTTGCTGCCAAAGAACATTTTTACATGACTCCCGAAGAATATCTCGAATGGGAAGAACAACAACCCCTGAAATATGAATATATGGATGGGGAAGTTTATGTTATGTCTGATAATACACTCCCTCATAATACTATTGCTTTGAACTTAGCTTGTACACTTAAAAGTCATCTAAAAACTAAAGGAGGAAAAGTATTAATATGTGGTGCTAAAGTACAGGTATCAGAAACAGGGCCTTATCATTATCCTGATGTAGTTGTCAGTTGTGACGAAAGAGATAAAAAAGCAATCAATTTTCTGCAATATCCTTGTTTAATTATTGAAGTGCTTTCTCCCTGTACCGAAGGATTTGATCGAGGTAAAAAATTTAGAAACTATCGGCAGATTGAAACACTCAGAGAATATGTTTTAGTGAGTGCCGAGCAAAAATTGATTGAATCTTTTCGTATTAATGATAAAGGAGTTTGGGAATTGTACAGTTTTAGCGAAAATGAAACACTAAAATTAGAATCAATAGATTTTAATTGTTCCGTTGAATTAATATATGAAGATGTTATATTAACCGACGAAAACGAATAGTAATATAATGTCAGATCAATCTTTAAGTTAAGGAGATAATTTATGCCTTCCCCCTTTCCTGGAATGAACCCCTATTTAGAAAATCCCACATTATGGTCACAAGTTCACACTCATTTAATCGTTGCGCACCGCCAAAGGCGGATCTCTTCGAGATCGCTGATTACATGAACCCGATATTACGTCCCAAATATCGTATGTCTATGGAACAAAGAGTTTATACTCAAAATAATGATGATCATAGTTTAGAATTAGTAGGTATTCCCAATAATGTTGTGTTTACACCTAGTTCAAACCCCAGTGAAACTTCATCTCATGTTGCTGTTGCACCCCCAAAAGTTGAACCCTTAACTGTCTCTATTCCCCAACCAGAAACAGTTAAAGAATGGTATTTGCAAGTCAAAAATGTAGAAACACAAGAAGTAGTAACAGTAATAGAAATATTGTCTCCTAAAAATAAAAAAGTAGGAGAAGGAAGAAACAAATATCTAAAAAAAAGAGAACAGGTGTTAATGAGTTTAACCCACTTAATAGAAATAGATTTATTAAAGAAAAGTGAGATTATGCCGATGAATATAGATGATACAATCAAGTCAGATTATCGTATTATAATTAGTCGTAGCGATCGCCGTCCACAAGCAGAATTATACGCTTTTAATTTAGCACAAGAAATTCACTCTATTCCCTTACCTTTAAAACCAGAAGATGAAGCACCTTTAATTCCTTTACAAGAGTTATTACACAGTATTTATGAAAAAGGTAGTTATGATTTAGCTATTAATTATCAAAAACAACCCTTAGAAGATTTATCTGAAAATGAACAACTTTGGATTAATAATTTGTTACAACAACAAGACTTAATCTAAATTAAATATAGTTTTACTATTATACTATTTCATTAGTTATAAATTGACGGGAATAAGGGATTAAATGACGATACCTCTTTTCTAACTGTTTACGACGCTGTATATAATCAAAACAACCTGTAATACTAATTGTATAATCCTTAGTTAAACTCCTTTAATTTGCCCAAAAATTGTTACATAAAATTTCTTCAATGCTTTGACTATAAGGTAAAACTTCAAGCAAAGTAACCTCAGTATATTCTAAAGAAACTAACTCAGACTTGATTATTGAAGCCATAATCTGTTACGTTCTAACAAGTATCCCTGCTATTATAACCATAATTATCAATTGTCCATTATCCATTGTCCATTGTTCATTTTCTATTATCTTTAGAAAAATTTTACAGCAATAATCTAATTTTTTAGGTATAAGGTAGAAAGCCGTTAAAAAAACAATTAATATATTTACATGAAACGAACCGTTGCCTGGGTAATCAGCAGTTTAACAACCATCACAGGAATTATCACCCCTAGCCTAGCTTTAAACACCTCCATAGGAGAAACAGGCATTTATGCAAATCGCTTACATGAACAACCCCTCAATTTAACAGGGCGGAAAATAGCCATTGGACAAGTGGAAATTGGTCGACCCGGTATTTTTGGTTTTGATAAAATAGCAGCTTGGAGTCCCACCTTTAAACTAGCAGGAGTATACTATCAAAATCGGGCCGTCAAATCCAACGGCAACCTGGATAACCATGCAGCCATGGTAGCAACTGTTATGGTTAGCAAAGATAAAAGATTGCCAGGAGTGGCACCAGACGCAAGATTATACGCCTCTGCCATAGGTGCCATTAAAGGAGGTGGGCAACCCCAGGAATGTTTGGCCAGTCAACATATTGCCCAACAAAATAGCGGAGATGTTCGGTCCATTAACTTTAGTTTTGGAGAATCCCTCTCCCAAGACCGTCGCATGGATGCAATTCTAGACGGCAACGCACATTTAACCAGATGTATTGACTGGTCATCACGGGTTCACGATACTCTATATGTTATCGCTGGGAACCAAGGAACAGGAGGCATTCCCATCCCCACAGACCACTATAACGGCATTACCACCGCCTACAGCACCAAACGGGAGGGCATTTATAGCAAAGTGGATTTTGCCAACCTCAGCGCCAGTCCTGTGGGCATTGGTCGCAGTTTAATCAAACGGGAGATCAACGTTGGCCCGAGACGAGGCATTAATTTAGTTGCCCCAGGTAGCAAAGTGGCCGTCTATGACTTAGCCGGGAGCATCCAAAAAGTCAGTGGTACCAGCTTTGCCGCCCCCCATATCACCGCATCAGTGGCCTTACTCCAAGAATTCGGCGATCGGCAACTGCGCACTAAACAACCCAACTGGAGCCTCGACTCTCGCCGTCATCAGGTGAATAAAGCCGTCTTACTCAATTCTGCCGATAAGATAGAAGATAGGGGCAACGGTTTGTTATTGGGGATGATGCGCACTATTTTTAGTAAGTCTCATTATACTTGGTTCGATTCTGAAGCTTATCGTAACCCAGAGATCCCTGTAGACATAGAAATGGGAGCCGGCCATCTGAATGTACTGCGAGCTTATCAACAGTTTAGCGCGGGTCAATGGAAACCTGGAAACCCAGTTCCGACTATGGGTTGGGACTATGAAACAGTCACCAAAGATAATTATCAAGAGTATGTTATTGCCAGTCCTTTACAAGAAAACAGTTTTGTTGCCATCACTTTAGTCTGGGATAGATTAGTGGAACTCAATGATAAAAATAAGAATGAACAATATGATCTGGGGGAGACTTTTGATGATCAAGGACTCAATAATCTTGATCTCTATTTAATGTCCACGGATAGTAATAATACCTCTGAAAGTGTCTGTCGTTCCATTAGTAAGGTGGATAATACAGAACACATTTTTTGTGCTGTTCCTAGCACTGGTAACTATAAAATACGGGTGCAGTATCAACAACAAATGAACCTGGAAAACCAACCTTACGGGTTAGCTTGGTGGACTGTAAATTCAAATAAACCCTAGTTTTCTACGGTCAAACTATACTGCCCTGTCGACCCACTAGAGTTAGAGGTAAATAGGATTAGGTAGTCAAGACCCTCTTCTCCCGGATTTCTCACAAATTAATTTGAAAGCCCAATCCAGAGATGAAAAATGATAATTTTTAGGACTAATAGAAATTTTGAATATAGATGAATAAAAAAATTGACTTTGATTATCCAAAAATTGAGTTTAAGAGGGAATAATTATATTAACTTTTGATTTTCTCCACGATAAATAAGACTAAATGAAAGTATCAGTCAGTCAACAACTTATGATAGATATCTTTTTTAAAAAACAACTTATTCTACTTATCCAGTATTAGGAATAGTTTTAATTCTTTTGTTAGCAATAGACAAAATATCTTGATAAGGACAAGCACTAGCTATAGCGATAATAATTCTTCTACAACTAATCTTTATTCTGGCTCCCAACTTAAGAAGATTTAGACGTATTCTTCCCACAGTTGCTTTAGCCAATGAAGTTTTTTTTAAACAGTGTTGATGAAAAGCATTTATGAGAACATAAGCCCAGGAATGTATCCATAATCTTAGTTGATTACTTTGAAAT
>NZ_AADV02000145.1 GCF_000167195.1 Crocosphaera watsonii WH 8501
TCAACAACTAGTCTTCACTACAACCAGTTTTTTCGCTTCTCTCGTAAGCATAACACTAATTCAAAATCTTCTCCCCCATATAATACCCAATTTAAGGCTTGCTCTGCACTAAACCACTGTGATATCATAGATACTGAAGATAAACTGGATAACTGTATCTGTGCGCCAACCCCACTAGAAGCACAGATTTGTAGCACAGCATCCCCCAAACCGTCACTACTGTCCATACCCGTTATTACAGTGGTTTCCATTATCTCCCAGAGATACCGAAGCAAGTCTAAACGGGGTTGAGGGTATTGGTGGGCAGAGAGGAATATATCTCGCTGTTGTTGAGGGAGGTTAGTCCCGAGACTAGGATTGAGTAATAATTCTAACCCTCCTCGTGACATCCCATGATCCCCAGTAACGACTATCAACTCTCCAGGTTGAGCCGTAGAACGCCTTATAATATGCTTAGGACTAACTTGACCCAAAGCTGTGATGCTCACAGTTGTCACTGAGGAACGACAAATGTCTCCTCCAACTATGGCTGTGTTATGCTCGGCTAAAATACTGCTCATGCCTTGATACATTTGCTCTACCCAATCCACCGAAAGCTCTCCGTCTAAAGCTAAGCCAACAGTGACGGCTAAGGGACTAGCTCCCATTGCTGCGAGATCCGAAAGATTAGCAGCGATCGCACGCCAACCAACGGAGTGAGGGGGGGTAGTGACATCGCTAAAGTGTACCCCATCTACTAAAACATCGGTGGTTACCACTAACTGTTTCTGAGAATCAGGGGACAAAACAGCAGCATCATCCCCAATTATATCATGGGGACAAAAAGATTGTATTTTTTTTAATAGTCCTTGTTCCCCAATGTCCTTAATTTTCATCGTTTATTACGCAAAGCAGGGTTAAACATTTCACTAATACCTTCCCCTATAAAAGATAATCCTACCACCATTGATGTCATAGCCATTCCAGGGAATAAAGTTGTCCACCAAATACCTGTAGATAAATCAGGTAATGCTTCTTTGAGATCATGACCCCATTCCGGTACTTCTTGTGGTAATCCCAATCCCAAAAAACCCAAACCACCCAATACTAAAATAGCATCAGCAGCGTTCAAGGTAAAGACAACAGGAACACTTTGAATAACATTTAAAAATAGATAGCGAGACAAAACCCTAGTTGGGGTTGCTCCCATAGCTTTTGCTGCTTCGATAAATAACTCATTTTTGACACTGGTAGTATGGTTACGAACTATACGATAATACTGAGGAACATAGGCAATACTCACAGCAATTGCCACATTTAGTATTCCTCTCCCTAAAATAAAAGCTAAAGTTACCGACAATAATAAACCAGGGATTGTATAAATAGTGTCCATGAAGAATAGAAGTATTTTATCAACTTTTCCTCCTAGATAACCACTTACTAATCCTAAAGGGACGCCGACTATTATGGATATAATTGTTGTCAAAAAAACCACTTTCAAAGCAGCCTGAGAACCAAAAATAGTACGAGAGAAGACATCATATCCTCTAATATTAGTCCCTAACCAATGACTTAAACTAGGAGAGTCTCCAGGAATATAACTCAATGAGTCTGTGGGATTTTTCAGGAAGCCAACTGCTTGTAAAATAGGAGCGAATAGAGCAATAAATAACCACAATAATATTATTAATATACCAAGATACATTAATATTTGAGCAAGGCCCAAATTAGAAAAACGGCTTAATTTAGATTTTGATATAAGCATACGTTAATAATTTTGTTGGTAATAGATTACGAGAAAATTGTAACCTATTATGAGGAAATGGTAGCACAGCCTTCTAGGCTGTAATAAGTAGTCTGGTTGTGTTACACTGTTCAAGACTGAAATGTAAAGCCGATGGAGAGAAAGGATAATTTATGTCTTCACCATTTATTGTTATTATAACAACAACATCAAACAAAGAAGATGCTAATAAAATTGCTCAAACCTTGTTAGCTAAGAAACTAGCAGGTTGTGTACAAGTCATTGGTCCGATCAGCAGTCATTATTATTGGAAAGATGAGCTATGTCAAGATGAAGAATGGCTCTGTTTAATTAAAAGTAGTCAACAACATTATCAAACTCTAGAAAAAACAATCCAAGAGATTCATCCTTATGAGGTCCCTGAAATTATTAGTTTACCCATTCAAGAAGGAAATCAAGGTTATTTGAGTTGGTTAAATCAGCAACTTAAATAAGACAATTAAATGAGGAATAAAATGAGCATGAAAAAGAAAATTTCTGTGTTAGCACCAGACTTATCTGGAGGTGGTGTTACCAGGGTTTATTTGTTAGCAGAAGTCCTGCAAAAACTCAACTATGATGTTAAAGTTGTAGGGTGTGCTTTTCGGCAACCCCTTTATCCACCACCCCCTTCTTATCTAACAGTTGAATGGATACCTGGTAGTGATTATCCGCAATTTATTGGAGCGATTTGGCAGTTACTGCAAAAAATTGATGGGGATATTATTTATGCGGTGAAACCTAGGCCCACTAGCTTAGGAATAGCTGTATTAAAAAAACTACAAAGTCGTAAACCGATTATTTTAGATATTGATAACTGGGAAATGAGTTGGTTTGGGGGAGATAATTGGCGATATTATGTTAAACCCAAACAACTTTTAAGAGATATTATCAAATCCGATGGTGTCTTTAGAAATCCCCAATATCAATGGTATTAAAAATGGACTCATAAACTAATTAAATACGCCGATGCTATTACTATTAATACCAGATTTTTGAGTAATAAATACGGGGGAACTTATTTACCCCACGGCAAGGATACTGAGCGCTTCAATCCTGAAAACTTTTCTCCTGAAAAAAGTAGAGAAAAATATGGAATGTCTGACTATAAAATTTTAATGTTTCCCGGAACGGTTAGACCCCATAAAGGTATTGAAGATATATTACAAGCAATGGACTTACTCAATCGTGAAGACTTAAAATTAGTATTAGTGGGTGGCAGAATTATCGAAGATGGCTATGTGAACAAATTAATTAATAAATGGCAACGTTGGATTATTAAATTACCACAACAATCTCCCGAAAAGATGCCTGAAATTGTAGCAGCAGCCCATCTAATTGTGGTTCCTCAACAATTAACTAAAACATCTAAGGCGCAATTTCCCATTAAATTAACCGATGGAATGTCTATGGCTAAGCCAATTTTAGCCACCAAAGTAGGAGATATACCAGAAATTTTAGGGCATACTGGTTACTTAGTTGATCCCAGTTCCCCCGAGCAATTAGCAAACAAAATAAACTGGATTTTTAATCATTTAGAAGAGGCAGAAAAGCAAGGGCAAAAAGCCAGAGAGAGGTGTATTCAAGCATACAGTTTAGATTCAATGGCGACAATTTTATCCCAAGTTTTAGAAACCGTGATCTAATAAAATGGTTAAGTATTGGGCTAAAGTTCAACCCAATCAAAAAATTAATAAGCACCCTGTTTGTTGAATACAACAATAACAGTTTTAAAAATTAAACTAAAATCGTACCATAAAGACCATTTGTTTTGATAGTGAAGATCCATGTTGACGATATCTTCAAAATTTTTGACAGTTGAGCGGCCATTGACTTGCCATTCTCCTGTAATCCCAGGTTTAACATTGAGTCGTTGCAAGTGATGAGTATCATATTTGTCTACTTCATCGATTGTTGGGGGACGAGTTCCCACTAAACTCATATCTCCCATCAACACATTCCAAAATTGGGGAAATTCGTCTAAACTGGTTTTTCTTAAAAATACCCCTAAACAGGTAATACGGGGATCATTTGTGTTCTTAAAAATATGCCCATCGGCCTCATTTTTTACTAAATGTTTCATTTTATCTGCCCCAACCACCATAGAGCGGAATTTCCAAATCCGAAAGCGGCGGCCATGTAACCCACAACGAATTTGACTGTACAGTAGGGGTCCAGGATCGGAGATAGCCATACCTATCATAATAGGAATAGCGATTATGACTGTAATCATTAACCCTACCAAAGCTCCCATAACATCTATCACCCTTTTGAGTTTGCTATGGATAGAAGGATGAAGCTCTTTAGTTTGGCTGGCGATCGCAGAATGGGAGTTGAGTTTAACAGAGTTGAATGCTGTCATTGCTTTACTAAGATTTATTTTTACTCTCTTGACTACCAGGATAAAATATGGATGTTAGTTTTCATGTTAGTTTTCGTGTTAGTTTTCGTGTTATCTTTCTTTTCTCACTCTCGGGATAACTGATACAATTACCAATACATGATGTAAGTTGTTGGCTAGAACTAATATGACAACCCATTTTATTGAAGCCGAAATCGATCTTCAACAAACCCCTCTCACTGTCAAAGACGTAGAAGCAACCCTAGAAAAACAAGGGGAACCCCTACGCTGGGCTATCACTGAAGTAGATAAGGACAAAGAAACTGCCAAAGTAGAAGCCATTGTTACCAATGAACAATGAAAAATGACTGCTAACTGGTAACTATAATGATTAATCGTCCTTATACCGCCGTATTAATCGTTCCTACGGGTATTGGTGCCGCTATTGGTGGTTATGCAGGGGATGCTTTACCTGTAGCTAAGGCTATGGCTAAGGTATGCCATCGCCTGATTACCCATCCCAATGTATTAAATGGGGCCCAACTATATTGGCCCCTAGACAATATTTTCTATGTAGAAGGGTACGGTTTAGATCGCTTTGCCCAAGGAAGATGGGGACTTAAACCCGTCCATCAAAACCGAGTAGGATTAATTTTGGATCGAGGCATCGAACCCGAATTAAGAACCCGTCACATTCAAGCCGCAGATGCTACTAGAGCAACTCTAGGACTGACCTTAACGGATTATGTGGTCACGGATACCCCTTTAGAAGTAGAACTGCGTACAGCAGATTCTGGAGCCAGTTGGGGAACCATTGGCCACCCCGAAAGTTTACTGAGGGCAGCAGACAAGTTGATCAGTAAGAGTAAAGCAGAGGCCATCGCCGTTGTAGCTCGGTTTCCCGATGACGTAGATAGTGTGGAATTAGATAATTATCGTCACGGCCAAGGGGTTGATACCTTAGCCGGGGCAGAAGCCGTTATCTCTCACCTGATTGTCCGTGAATTTGCCATTCCCTGCGCCCACGCCCCGGCCTTAGAACCCTTAGAAGTTGATGAGTCCATTTCCCCTCGGGCCGCAGCAGAAGAATTAGGCTACACATTTTTGCCCTGTGTCTTAGTGGGGTTAAGCCGTGCGCCCCAGTTTGTCAGCCAACCCCAAACCAATAGTATTTGGGCCGATGAAGTGGATGCTGTGGTGATTCCTCACACCGCTTGTGGAGGTAGTGCCATACTCAGTTTTAGTGGAGGAAATACCCGTATTATCACCGTTAAAGACAATACCACAGCCCTCAATGTCACCCCTGAATACTTAGGAATGGAGACAATTACGGTAAACTCGTATTTAGAGGCGTTGGGTGTTTTGGTGGCTCATAAAGCTGGCATTAGTATTGATGCCTTACGTCCTACTATGTCCTCTCTTTCTCAAGCCTGTGACTAATCCTAATTCTTTTGATATGGAACCGTTAACCCGTACCCAAATTTTAGTGGTAATGGGAGTAACTGCCATTATTTTATTAATCGTAGCTAAAATCTGGCAATATTTTGGCTCTGTAGCCTTGATCAAGATTCAATTTTCTCCCGATGGGCTGCTCTATGGGGCTGCTTTGGCCGGTATCATCATTGTTGCTAGTAGTATTGTTTATCGTTTATGGCCTGCTTATCGTCAAAGTGCCGATGCTTACCTACAATTGGTGTTAAAACCTTTGGTTTGGCCTGATTTACTTTGGTTAGGTTTATTACCCGGCCTCAGCGAAGAATTACTTATTTCGTGGGGTGATGTTACCCGGCTTTAGGGTACGATTTCTTCGCACTAATTTTGTCTAGTTTAGTGTTTGGGGATATTACCATTTAAGCGGTTCCCAACAATGACCTTATGTGGTTTGGGCCACTATTGTGGGGTTTGCTCTTGGTTATAGTGCTTTAATGACTGATAATTTATTGGTTCCTATTACTGCCCATATTATTACCAATTGGATGTCCAGTGGACTCTGGAAGTTTAATAATAGAAATAGTGATGTTACATCTTAGTTAATGATCTTATGGAAGTTCAATTTAGAGAGTTTAATCCTTTTAATGTTTGGATTTGGTTGGAGTTTGAAACGGTTCCGGCTCCTATGGAAAGACAGTATCTAGAAGAAGTATTTAATTCCTGGTTTTATTTAGGTAAACTGGGGGGATTTAACGCCGAAAATCTTCAGGTACAAGATATGGGGGTAGAAATTAGTTATATGGAGTATAATACCAAAGTTTCAGATGAAATGATGATGGCTCCCATGCACAATATGGCTGAGTTTGAATACGAAGGAGTTTGGGGTCGTTGTTGGTTTGATCTGGGAACCAGTGATTTAATTGCCCTCGATGTTTTAATCAATGCTTTAACTCAATTAGGTCAAGAATTAATCGTTATTAAAAAGTTAATTATTGGCGGAGAAAATGAAGATTGGCCCATTTCTAATAAGCAACAAGCTATGTTTGCCGAGGATAATTAAAAGTAATTGACAATGGATAATGGATAATGAGTTTTTATTTAAAAAAACAGGGAACACATCAGCTACAATAAAACATAAGAATTAATTATAACCCCATGTTATTAAATCGAATTTTAAACAACACGGATCAAAAATGGCGACCCATTGTCAAAGCTTTAGAAGCGGCGATCGGTAAAGATGGGGTCATTCGTCGCAAAGAAGAATTATTGACCTACGAATGCGACGGTTTAACAGCTTACCGTCAAAGTCCGGCGGTGGTGGTTTTACCTCGCACCACGGAAGAAGTGGCAGCAGCAGTTAAAATCTGTCATGATCATCAAATTCCTTGGGTGGCCAGAGGTGCCGGAACGGGACTATCTGGGGGTGCCTTACCGGTAGAAGATTGCGTTTTAATTGTCACTGCTCGCATGAAACAAATTCTTGACATTGACTTAGAAAATCAACGGGTGACGGTGCAACCTGGAGTCATTAATAATTGGGTAACCCAAGCAGTTAGTGGGGCCGGTTTTTATTATGCTCCTGATCCTTCCAGTCAAATTATCTGTTCTATCGGTGGTAATGTAGCAGAAAATTCCGGTGGGGTTCACTGTTTAAAATATGGGGTAACAACTAATCATGTTTTGGGGTTAAAATTAGTTATTCCTGATGGTTCAATTATCGAAGTTGGTGGTAGTATTCCTGAAATGCCAGGTTATGACTTAACAGGTTTATTTGTGGGTTCAGAAGGAACCTTAGGTGTAGCAACAGAAGTCACTTTAAAGATACTCAAAACCCCTGAAACTATTTCTGTTGTTTTGGCTGATTTTACTACAGTTGAATCTGCCGGACAAGCGGTGGCCGATATTATTAGTTCTGGTGTCATTCCTGCTGGTATGGAAATTATGGATAATTTCTCCATTAATGCGGTGGAAGATACAGTCAAAACCAATTGTTATCCAAGGGATGCAGCAGCTATTTTATTAGTAGAATTAGATGGCTTATCCGTTGAAGTAGAAGCTTATAACAAGAAAGTTGCCGATATTTGTCGTCAACATGGCTCGAGAGAAATTACAACAGCGAATGACCCCGAAACCCGTTTAAAACTTTGGAAAGGAAGAAAAGCTGCCTTCGCTGCTGCTGGTAATATTAGTCCCGATTATTTTGTTCAAGATGGTGTAGTTCCCCGTACACAACTGGCTACTGCTCTGGATAAAATTGACAAATTAGGTGAAGAATATGGTTATCGTATTGCCAACGTTTTCCATGCAGGAGACGGGAATTTACACCCTTTAATTTTGTATGATAATTCTGTTCCTGGACAATGGGAAGAAGTAGAAGAATTAGGGGGAGAAATACTCAAATTATGTGTAGAATTAGGAGGAAGTCTATCAGGAGAACACGGGATAGGTGTTGATAAAAATGAATATATGTCCTGTATGTTTAACGAAATAGACTTAGAAACCATGCAATGGGTAAGAAAGGTATTTAACCCCGATAATTTAGCCAACCCCGGTAAACTTTTCCCCACTCCTCGAACCTGTGGAGAAGCAGCAAATGCTAAAAAATATACTTGACATTTGGTCGAAAACGTGAATTAAGTAGGTAAGTGTAATTAAATATAAAATAGAACAGTCCGTAGTGAAGGCTTCAGCCTTCATAATGAGTACCTTTTTCTTCCTAAAGGACTTACTACAAACTTACATTTATTTTTACCTACCGACTTAATGATATAGCAATCATTTATCAGTTGTGAGAATTAATGTTGAAACTGATCCCCCCTAACCCCCCTGCCCCCCTTTGTAAGGGGGGAACTAAAGGGGGGATCATTAAGGGGGGAATTAAAGGGGGGATCTCGATAATCTCACGAATCATTACTGATTGCTATAATTGATAATTTCCTTAAACTAAGGTTATCAATTATCACTTATCACTTATGGCTTTTTGAATATGTCTCAACTGAATTATATTTATACCTTATTTGTCAGTAACCTGTTAATATCTTTACCTTTTCTTCTTCTTGGTATTGTTATTTCCAGTGCTTTATTAGTCTTTGTAGATGAAGATCAATTAGTTGCTAAATTACCCCGTACTCGTATTTTAGCAGTGATTATTGGCAGTAGTTTGGGGTTTTTACTTCCTGTGGGACAATACGGTAATCTTCCCATAGTAAGACGGTTATTATTGCAGGGTGTATCTATCCCTTTATGTATCAGTTTTTTAATCGCTTCTCCTACTGTTAACCCTTTTATTATTAGTAACAGTTGGCAAATTTTGGGAGATTATCCTACATTAGTATTTTTAAGGATTTTAGGAGGGTGGTTAATTGCTATTTTGGTAGGTTTAATTTTTAGTGCCTACCCAGAAAAATCTATTGTCATAGATGAGTCTTCTTCCGTGCTACAAAGTCGTTCTAGTCTGGTTCATTCTGGCACTATTCTATCAGGTTTAGAGGGTTTTAAACCCCTTCAACGTGCAGGTAATTTAGTGTATGAATCTCAGGGTAATGTTAGGACTTCTGTGAGCAGAATACAACAATTATATTTATTTTTTGATAATATAGTTCGAGAGTTTATTGAATTAGGAAGTTTTCTTGTGGTGGGGATTGCTATTTCTACTGTTTGTCAATTTTTTCTACCTCAAGCACAACTTTTTCAATGGGGTGAAACCCCTTTAAACCAATTATTAATCATGATAGTGTTTGGTTTAGTTTTATCTCTTAATTCTCTGAGTTCAGCTTATTTCTTAACTCCCATTTTGTCTTCTATCTTATATGGTTCTGGTTTAGCATTTTTATTATTAAATTCTCTGTTTAATATTTCTAGTTTGATTTTGTTTTTAAGTATAATACGGATTAAGTTTGCTAGTTATATTATTATTTTGACAGCACAATTAATTTTAGTTTTTGGTTTATTGGTTAACTTTTATATTACTTGATTATCAAGATATATCAGTGTTTATTATTAATGATATGTGAGAAGCTATAATACATCAGGACATAATAGTATTATGTCCTGATGTATTATAGCTTCTCACGTATTATTACTGATTGCTATAGTATGACAAATACAATACATATAAAAGGATAGAAATTAGGTTATCTTGCACCGTGTTTTTTGAGTAATACTATTATCTCTCGATGTTTCCTCCACTCTGCATGATTAAGTGGGGTATTACCATCGTTATCTTGAACATTAACATCAGCACCATTATTAATTAATAATTCTATTGTCTCTTTATTTTCTTCCTGTGCTGCATAATGGAGTGGGGTTCTACCATCGTTATCTTGAACATTAACATCAGCACCATGATTAATTAATAATTCTATTACCTTTGTATCTCCTTCCTTTGCTGCATAATGAAGTGCAATTGATCCATAAGCATCTTGGATATTAACTCCATCATTCCCACTAATTAGGGTTTGCTGAATAAAAGCAAAACCCTATTCTTTAAAAGGTTACACCCATATTCGCGATCGCAAAAAAGATCAGCTTTGTCGGCTACAAACCGCTATAATTGGTAGAAACACCTCCCAGTTGTTGGTCAAGAACAAATGTATCGAAAAGAGGAGCAACCTTTACCGCCCCCAGAAAAATTTGAATTACCTTTCGAGGGCAAATTGTCCCCCAATAATCGTTGGGTAATCATGGCAGAGTTGATACCTTGGGATGATTTTGAGGAAGAATATGCTAAACTTTTTTCAGCAGAAAAAGGTGCGCCAGCCAAACTATTTAGAATGGCATTAGGGACATTAATTATTAAGGGAAAATTAGGAACAAGTGATAGAGAAACTATAGAACAGATTAGAGAAAATCCCTATCTACAATACTTTATAGGTTTAAATTGTTATCAACAAGAGCCACCACTGGAATCTTCAATGCTAGTTCATTTTAGGAAAAGAATTGATGGAGAATTGATAAACAAAATCAATAAAAAAATAGTAAAAAGAGAAATAGACAAGAGTGATAAAGAAGTAAAAAAAAAGGATTGTCTCCAAGAAAAAGGAGAAAAAATAAAAAACAAAGGTAAACTAATTTTAGATGCGACTTGTACGCCAGCAGACATCAAATACCCAACGGATTTAGGCATATTAAATNCAGCCAGAATTGAGACAGAAAGAATAATAGATAATCTTTATAAACCATTAGAGTAAAATGAGAAAAAAGCGAGAACCTCTAGAATATTGCTAGAAAGGAATACTTAAAAGTAGCTAANAAACGAAAAGTATCTTATCAAGAAAGAAGAAAAGCTATCGGGAAACCAGTAAAATAACTTTAAGAAAAATTTAGGAAATATAGAAGACTTTAATTTCAGCTGGGGCCTCCCTGGAAAATCTGAATAAAAGACCGAAAAATTGGCTTGAGACTACTCAAAAAGTTTAGAAACACAACCGTCCATGGTGGAAAATTAAAACCCAAAGGTTCCTCCAAAAATTGGAGGTTAACTTAACCCCAAATTCTCCAAAA
>NZ_AADV02000144.1 GCF_000167195.1 Crocosphaera watsonii WH 8501
CAATCGTTATGGTTNTCACCGGGGATAGGGATTCCAGTATTTTCTAGGGCAATGCCAATAAATACCGCCCAATACCCGTATTGACGGGCAATTTCTTGAATGTTATCGAGTGACAGAAGTTCTATTGACATCTAAGGAAAACTTTACAAAGGTTTACGTTGTATTAATATCTTGACCTATTTTGCGGAGAAGTGTCAATGAATTGTGAACAATGATACTTTTTTAACCACTTTTGGGATTGTTCTCTGATAATAGTATCAAGATTATCCCTTGTTAGATTTGGCCAATAAAATTGAATGTCATCATATTTCAAATCATCTACGGCATTCCACAACAAATAGAAATCATAAATTTCTTCTAAGTAATCCCAAGATATACACAACTGACTAAGATACCCTAGTATTTGTTCTTGATAAGATAGAATAAGAAGTTGAAATATATAAGAATCAGCTAAATGTCTCCAGCAAAATCTAACTCATTAATTATTCCTCAATTAATTGTCGGTTTAGGAAATCCTGAACCAAAATATGATAAAACCCGTCATAATATTGGCTTTGAAATAGTAGATATTTTAGCTGAAACTTGGCAATTATCGTGGAAAGAAACCCGACGTTTTCAAGGCATGATAGCAGAAGGAAACAGCCGCAATCAACAAAAAATTTATCTACTCAAACCATCAACTTATATGAATCGTTCCGGTCAATCGGTACGAGCAGTAACCGATTGGTATAAACTAAAATCAGAGAATGTTTTAGTCATTTATGATGACATGGATCTGCCCATTGGTCGCCTGAGAATGCGTCTATCGGGGTCAGCCGGTGGTCATAACGGCATGAAATCGATTATTTCCCATTTGGGGGGGCAAAATTTTCCTCGTTTGCGCATTGGTATTGGTAAATCAAATCAAGTAGATAATACCATTCCCCACGTCTTAGGGCGGTTTTCTCCCGAAGAAAGGAAGATTATTGATAAAACCTATCCCTTAGTGGTTGATGCTATTGAAACCACCTTGAAAGAAGGAGTAGAAAAAGCCATGAGTCAATTCAATAGCCAAAAGGTCGCTCCATAGGTTATAATAGTAAGTTGTCTATGACTAGATATTATTGTCGTTTATTGAACCGGAGGGGCAATTGGAGCCTAGATTTATATTAAAAGTATTATGGTTAGATGCCAACGTGGCCATCGCTGTGGATCAAGTAGTAGGAAAAGGAACCAGTCCTTTAACAGCTTATTTTTTCTGGCCTCGTAACGATGCTTGGCAGCAGTTAAAAGATGAATTAGAGGCCAAACACTGGATATTAGAACCTGAAAGAATTGACGTATTGAATAAGGCCACAGAAGTGATTAATTACTGGCAGGATCTGCGCAATCAGGGTAAAAGTATTACCATGAAAGACGCTCAAAGTAAGTTCCCAGAAGTTACCTTTAGTGGCAGTAACTAAAGGCAATATTAGAATTTAGAATTTAGGTTATCCCACCGTTAACCGCTTAAGCGGTATGACGGTGGCTTCTAAAATAGAGATAGCTGAACATACTAGAAAAAGCCCTTTGTCGGAAGTTTCCGGCTTCACAGGCTGTCCATCATTATTAATCAGAGAAAATAGCTGTTCCTAAATAACCAGTAATAAGACGACTGCCATCTTTAAGAATATGTATTTCTGTTTGATCGCTTGCCCAATTTATACGATCCTTAAGGGTGGGGTTAAAAACATGGACTCGCTGATTACTAGAAGAAACATGGGAAGTTGGGGAATTTACCGCATAAGATTCAAGATAAGCTCCATCAACTAAAATATCAAGTTCAGTCAATAAATCCATAGAACCTTTAGGGGCAGAATTAGCCTGTAACTGTTCTAAAGTAAAGCCAGTAAATGACATAACATTGAGTCCTTTAGCTTTAATTTTACGGGCTAAAATAGCTAATTCTTGAGCTTGCCAAAAAGGTTCTCCCCCAGAAAAAGTAACCCCTTCATTAAGGGAATTACTGGTTATTTTTTCAACTAATTCATCCACTGATATTAATTGATTAATATCAAATGACCAAGACTCAACATTAAAACAGCCAGGACATTCCCTTGAGCATCCTTGAACCCAGACAACAGCACGACAACCAGGGCCATTTACATTTGATTGGTCAACATAACCCATAATATTCAGGTGTCCAGAGGGAATTTCTGTTTGTTTTAAATGAGGATGTTTTTTGACTTTCATTTGAATTCTCCTAATAATTACAAAAGATTGTTATGTAGCAGCAATCTTGCCCCTTAACACTCACTCGTAATGTGTAACCTGAGTTCGATATAAGGAAATTTATAGGCAACTGCTCAAAATCATGAGTCTTAAACCCTGATTATTTCATGGAAAAAAATCCAACTCCGCGCCTCACGTGTGTAGTTTTTTCCATTCTAGTTTTGAAAATAAGAATCCATCAAAAATTATTACAATTTTTTTAATTTTGGCTTTGGGATAAGTAACTAAAGATAAAAACACCGTAGGGGTCAACGGCCGTTGACCCCTACAATACATACATCTGTAGTGGAAGTTTTAAATAACTCGGAAACGATAGTTAACTAAACTATTACTAGAGCTATCTAAAAGTAAGAAATAAGTGCCATCTCCAGGTAAAGTTGCCCCAAAACCAAACCCAAAATTACTAGATGTAATCAGTTGATTTCCTGGACCAATGAGACGAAACTGGCCTGTAAAGGAATCACTTCCTAAGTCTTCTAGAGTAACGGTTTGATTAGCTACTCCTTCAAATCTTAAGACGCTAGTAGTATTAGGTTCGAGGGTTCCTTCAATATCCCTATTAAAGTTTAGAGTAGGTGCAGTATTACCATTAGAAAGATTGAAACTAAACTCTCCTGTACTGTTGCCATTCGCATCTACAATAAGTGTATAGGTTCCATCTTCAATTAAAGTAATGGGATCTAGATCCGAGTTAACATCCCTGTTAAAGAAACCATTACCACTGGGAATGATTAATTCAGCATCAATGTTAAAGTTGCCGCTAATACCATCGTAAATTAACCGTTGTCCCACAGTTCCGTCGAAAGTATAGATAATGCGATCGCCTATATTCTCAATGCTTCCTTCAACGGTTTCTCCTATAGTTAAAGCTGCGTCGATTGAATTAGTTTCTATGACACTGAAACGATATTCCACAGGTTGCTCATTAAAGCTAGATCCTGTTCCCACTATGAGATAAGTACCATCTCCAGGAATGGTAAACTCTGAACCTCTATTAGCAATAAATTCATTGCTT
This sequence comes from Crocosphaera watsonii WH 8501, assembly GCF_000167195.1. Classification (GTDB taxonomy): domain Bacteria; phylum Cyanobacteriota; class Cyanobacteriia; order Cyanobacteriales; family Microcystaceae; genus Crocosphaera; species Crocosphaera watsonii. The sequence goes on from NZ_AADV02000144.1 coordinate 3,266, forward strand.
GGACTGTAAACCCTATAGTTGAGAGCAAACAACTCACTATTAAGCAGTAAGGTTTGACCTTCTGTTCCCTCAAAGCTAAACAGTGTAGGGGTATTGGGTTCAACGGTTCCCTCTACTGTGGTATTAAAGTCAATGGTGGTAGCAATGTTAGCATCCAAGAAACGGAAACTAAAGTCTCCTGTTGTGCTGCCATTGCCATCCACAATCAATTGATATGTCCCTGTTTCTTTGAGGGTAAGGGGATCTCTGTCACTATTAACACTAGGGGAAAAGTCGAACAGATTTTGACCTGCAGGACTGATGAATTCAACATCAATATTGAAGTCACCGCTAATCCCGAATTTCTCACAAAATCTGCGATCGCCAAACACAGAAGCCTTACAGGAAGTGGGTTTGAACAGAGCGATCGCAGATTTCCCCAACCAACAGTCTGTTGTCAGATTTTAAGTTAAAATCAACCCGAATTAGACAAAGATGAAAAGATAAATCAATCACTCATTTTTCCAAAAAAATTATTAATAAAATCTCTAATAGTACTAGATTGTTAGAATAAAATATGCTATAATTTAATTATTAAAGCAATTTACCTTAAACTGATTTAATGAGCCCCAGTCATCCCCGAACCCCTCGTCAAGTAATCAACTTTAGTAAACAGAAAGGAAAAGAAATAATCGCTAATTTTGATGGGGGACTAATCACTTCAGATGCGGGGATTGTCTGGATAGCTGAGTTGGATAAAAAACTGGGAATTACGGAGAAGTTTGGTAACTGTTTTCAAGATCATCGTCATCAATCTTATGTAGATCATTCCGTTCATGAGTTATTAGCACAAAGGCTTTATGGAATTATTTTAGGCTATGAAGATGTCAATGACCATGATAAATTACGTCACGATCCTGCCCTTAAGATCGCTTTAGAAAAGCTTAATGAACTTGAAGATAAAAAGGGATGGTTAGCTGGAAAAAGTACAATTAATAGATTGGAATATTGTCCTGAGACTATTCTCGACCAAAAAACGAGTCGTTATCATAAAATAGAACCCAACTTTGAAGCCATTGAAAAATCTTTTGTCGAATTTTGTTTAGAGTCTTATAAAAAACCTCCCTTAAGTATTATATTAGATATGGATGTCACGGATGACCAAGTACATGGTAATCAAGAAGGGGCATTTTTTAATAGTTATTATCACGGAGTATGTTATGCTCCTTTATATATTTTCTGTGGGCATCATTTATTAGTGGCTAAACTTCGTTCATCTAATGTAGATCCAGCCGATGGAGCCTTAGACGAATTACAAAGAATTATCGGACTAATTAGAGAAAAATGGTCAGAGACTCATATCCTAGTTAGGGGTGATAGTGCCTATGCCCGTGAAGAAATCTTCTATTTTTGTGAAAATCAGCCTTTAGTTGATTATGTTATAGCTATGGGAACAAATGACGTTCTTAAGTTACGAGCGGATGATGTAATTGAAAAAGCCAAACATGAATATGAAAAAAAACTAGCTCCAATAACTGAATTAATGGATAGTTTATTTCAGAAAAAAGAAGATTTAGAAGAAGTTAAAAAAATAGTACCAATTTCTACTTGGTATCGCTCTATTCGTTATAAAACAGAAAAGTCATGGAGTTGTCAAAGAAGAGTAGTGACAAAAGTTTGTTATGGAAGTGATGGCTTAAAAATGCGCCATGTGGTGACATCTTTGCCCGCTTCAAAAATTCCACCCTCAAAACTTTATACAAAAAAATACTGTCCGAGAGGCGAGATGGAAAATCGGATTAAAGAACAACAATTAGACTTGTCAGCTGATAGAACTTCAACTCAAACATTTCAAAGTAATCAACTAAGATTATGGATACATTCCTGGGCTTATGTTCTCATAAATGCTTTTCGTCAACACTGTTTAAAAAAAACTTCATTGGCTAAAGCAACTGTGGGAAGAATACGTCTAAATCTTCTTAAGTTGGGAGCCAGAATAAAGATTAGTTGTAGAAGAATTATTATCGCTATAGCTAGTGCTTGTCTTTATCAAGATATTTTGTCTATTGCTAACAAAAGAATTAAAACTATTCCTAATACTGGATAAGTAGAATAAGTTGTTTTTTAAAAAAGATATCTATCATAAGTTGTTGACTGAGTGATACTTTCATTTAGTCTTATTTATCGTGGAGAAAATCAAAAGTTAATATAATTAGGGTTTGCTGAATAAAAGCAAAACCCTATTCTTTAAAAGGTTACACCCATATTCGCGATCGCAAAAAAGATCAGCTTTGTCGGCTACAAACCGCTATAATTGGTAGAAACACCTCCCAGTTGTTGGTCAAGAACAAATGTATCGAAAAGAGGAGCAACCTTTACCGCCCCCAGAAAAATTTGAATTACCTTTCGAGGGCAAATTGTCCCCCAATAATTGTTGGGTAATCATGGCAGAGTTGATACCTTGGGATGATTTTGAGGAAGAATATGCTAAACTTTTTTCAGCAGAAAAAGGTGCGCCAGCCAAACTATTTAGAATGGCATTAGGGACATTAATTATTAAGGAAAAATTAGGAACAAGTGATAGAGAAACTATAGAACAGATTAGAGAAAATCCCTATCTACAATACTTTATAGGTTTAAATTGTTATCAACAAGAGCCACCACTGGAATCTTCAATGCTAGTTCATTTTAGGAAAAGAATTGATGGAGAATTGATAAACAAAATCAATAAAAAAATAGTAAAAAGAGAAATAGACAAGAGTGATAAAGAAGTAAAAAAAAAGGATTGTCTCCAAGAAAAAGGAGAAAAAATAAAAAACAAAGGTAAACTAATTTTAGATGCGACTTGTGCGCCAGCAGACATCAAATACCCAACGGATTTAGGCATATTAAATCAAGCCAGAATTGAGACAGAAAGAATAATAGATAATCTTTATAAACCATTAAGAGTAAAATTGAGAAAAAAGCCGAGAACTTCTAGAATAATTGCTAGAAAGGAATACTTAAAAGTAGCTAAAAAACGAAAAGTATCTTATCAAGAAAGAAGAAAAGCTATCGGGAAACAGTTAAAATACCTTAAGAAAAATTTAGGAAATATAGAAGACTTAATTCAAGCTGGGGCTTCCCTGGAAAATCTGAGTAAAAGACAGAAAAATTGTCTAGAGACTATCAAAAAAGTTTATGAACAACAACAGTCAATGTGGGAGAATAAGACCCAGAGTGTTCCTCAAAGAATTGTAAGTTTAACTCAACGGCATATTCGTCCAATAGTGAGGGGAAAAGCAGGAAAACCAATAGAGTTTGGAGCTAAACTCTCAGTAAGCTGTGTAGATAACTATGTGTTTCTAGACAAAATAAGTTGGGAAAACTTCAATGAATCTTGTCATTTAAAAGAACAAGTAGAAAAGTATAAAGAAACGTTTGGCTATTATCCCGAATCCGTCCATGTAGATAAAATTTATCGAACTAGGGAAAACAGAAATTGGTGTAAGGAAAGAGGGATAAGAATCAGTGGTCCGAAGTTAGGAAGACCTCCGAAAAATGTCAGTGAAGAAGAAAAGAAACAAGCCCACTCCGATGAATGCTTCCGTAATGCTATTGAGGGAAAGTTTGGACAAGCTAAACGAAGATTTAGCCTAAATCTCGTGATGACAAAACTCCCTGAAACCTCCATTACATCTATTGCTATTACATTTTTAGTTGTCAATCTTTCTAAACTTCTGAGGCAGTTTTTGTCGCTTTTTTTGTCCTTATTTACTAATAATAGAACAGAGGAACTCATCAAACCGCCTTTCATTAATTTTGATTATACTTTAAACAATTTTTGTGTACTGAAACTTATTGATTTGTCAGAAAATTCTTGGTCAAAAGTGGCATAAATTTTGGAGAAACTTTTTCAGCAAACCCTAACTACTGAACAGATTTGGTTGGGGTATAAGCATCGCTTCCCCGTGGAAACTAACTTCTATGTTGCCCAGGATAGTGCGGGGATGGAAATGCCCAGAGCCTGGACTGAGAATGCTATTAAGCGTCGTATCAGTTTAGCGATGCTAGCTGGGTTTGTACTCAAAGCGATCGCCGCCATGTCTGAACCTCTATCAATTGGACCCTGGGATCGAAGACCTCAACCCACGGCTGGTAGGTTAGCCAATTATCTTGATATTCATATCCATAATTTTCTGGCACTTGCTCTGAGCGGGGTCAAACCAAGAAACTACAAAAAAATTCCAACTCCTCAGAAGAGTAAGGGTTTGCCGTTGCCAGATACGGCTTAGATTGGTAAAACACGAGGTATAGGTATGCTTAAATTAGTAGGCTCTAGAGATATTAACTATTTTCAACCCGAACAAATAAAAAGAGTCAGAATATTAAAACGTGCAGATGGATTTTACGTTCAATTTTGCATAAAGTTAGATCCTAGAGACACTATAAAGCCTATTGAGCCATCAGGTAAAGCAGTAGGTTTGGATGTAGGACTCAAATACTTTCTGGCAGATAGCCAGGGAAATATTGAGCCTAATCCTAGATTTTACCGTAAAGCAGAAAAACGCCTAAACAAACTTAATAGAAGAAAATCTAAAAAGTTCAAGAAAGGCAAAAAACAATCCAATAACTATCACAAAGCTAGACAACGATATGCGTGTGCTAATTTAAAAGTAAGCAGAAAGCGAGAAGAGTTTGTCAAGAGAGTGGCACTCCGTTTAGTAAAGTCTAACGACTTATTATTCTGTGAAGATTTAAGTGTTAAGAACATGGTGCGGAATGCACCGCCGCTTTCCGCTGCCGCGTTCCTGCTGGATTTCAAATCCACCAGGAACGCGGCAGCGCATTCCACGCCTTGAATTCAATTCAAGGTGGGTCGGCGGTCAAAAATCGTCGTCTATCTAAGTCGATTAGTGATGCAGGATGGTTTCTTTTCCGTAGATGGTTAGAGTATTTTGCCGATAAATATGGGAAAATAGCAATGGCTGTTCCTCCTCATGGAACATCGCAAATTTGCTCTAATTGTGGGCAAAAAGTAGAAAAAACACTATCTACTAGAACCCACATCTGTCCTCACTGTAATTATGTCGAAGACAGGGACATCAACGCAGGAAAAAACATCTTGCAAAAAGGATTAAGTAGGTTGGGGCGCAGCCAAACTCACGCTTCAGGAGAGATTCCCTCTTGGTTAGTTGGAGAAATCCTGCTGGCTAACGGAAACTCGTTGAATGAAGAATCCCCTCGCCGTGATAGCAGGGGCGAACGTCAATGAAATAACTACACAGAAGATTAATATTTTTTTACATCCCGTAAACCTTTATATAACAGGGCTTGAGGACTAAGAAAGCAAAATGTATTCGTTGTTACAGCACAAAATTACTTTCTTCTGAATGAGATTTAGACTATAGTAAAGAGTAAGCCTTCCTAGTCACTTGGTAATTTACTATGAGTTCTATCACTCTACCCGCTCCATCTAGTTCAGTCCCTTCTACTAATTACACCATCAGTATGATTAAAGACGAGGTACGTCATTTGGTTGATACTGGTGTTGTCAGTCGTCAGCAACCCCTTTATGTTCTCTGTGAGTTTATTCCTCCCCGTGAATGGGTTTGTGTTGAAATCGAATTGGAAAGATGTGAATACTTACTAAGGGATCAAATTGGGGATCTCATGGCTTGCGAAAATTGGGACAACGACTAAGCTCCCATCATACAAAGATTTTTCTCATTTTGACAAGTCTAATTGTTCCATAAGTACCCAAAAAACTATCTTTTGTTAACAGTCAACCTTTTTGAATATACCCGTTGAGTCCTAATCCCCAGATTAGGGCTTAAATTTTGTTTAAGCAAGTAATTCTAAAAGAAAACGGAAATTTATGCACTTCCTGACACAATTGGGGTGAGAATGTAATCAAGAATACAAAAAGGATTTGCAGCTTTCGTCTGTAAGTTCGATGATTCTAAGGGTCTGGGTCTTCATATTTACCGGGTTGGTGTTTTAGAGATGAATCTTTCCACAAAATTTCCTGTTACTTTTTCTCGCTATTCTATCGATTTTATACAAGAAGAAGCACGTCATCTCGTAGATCGAGGTCTGATCAGTCGTCAACAGCGCATTTCTAGCTTATGCGATTATATTCCAGCAAGGGAATGGATCTGGGTTGAACACGAACTGGAAAAATTTGATTATTTGTTACGAGATCGCATTAGTGATCTGATTAGTTGTGAAACCTGGTCTAATGACTAAACTATAATATGAGTTCGGAGTTCGGAGTTCGGAGGTTTTCAACGTTTAACTCAAATATAAATAATTAATATCAATAGTCTTAAACATTTATTATTAGAAGTTTAAGACTTTTTTTTCTCTCTTAGATATTCAAGTTCTTGTCTAAGGGTGATAATTTTTTCGGTTAGTTGTTGAATTTCTTGGCCTACATCAGCTTTAGTTTTGGTTGAAGCAGGAGATCCTGGGTTAGTTTTTGAGGACTTCTGTTGATTTAACCATTTATCTAGGAATTCTCTAGCTTTTTGTTCGGTAATTTCTCCTTTTGCTGCCCATTCTTCTGTTTTTTTAGCGATTTCTTCTTGCAGTTCCGATATAGTTTGATTACGTTTTTGGCCATCTTGCAGGGTTTCTAAAACAGAAGCAGTGAAACCCACCCCAACCCTCATAGACTGTTGTATTAGTTGAACAATAGTGTCTGAATTCATATTAAAACAAGATTATTTTATTTATTCATCATCATGCCATAATAAGTATCAACTATCAACCAAAATATTAGGTAAACCTACCTTTTTAGGGTTGACAAAGTTACCTTGAAAATCAATGGTTTTTTCTTCAATAGTTCTTGCTTCGTAACTGCTCACCGCAACAAAAAAGTCTTATTGAAAAGCACTACAAACAACATCAGTTGAGTCAACAAAAATATAAGCCCTGTGATTTAGCGTAAAATTTAAGCTAATTTATTACGGCTATTTTAATGACTAACATTCCCAGAATCAAGTCTTTTAAAAACCTCAAATAAAAACAACAATATGAGAAAAAAAATAGTAAGATAGTTTTTGTTAGCGGAGATTATCCGCTAACCTTTTGTATTTTTGTGCAGAGAGATAGGGCGATCAAGAAAAATCTATCCCCCATCGGCTCCGGAGCCTTTTACATCTCTAATCCTGGGGGACTCCGACCAGCTAATGAAAATAATTCGCATAATTGGACAATGGCATTTTGCCCCTGTAATCTCATGGTCTCTAAAAAACTGAACATTTGGGTGACTAACTCTGCACCCCAGTCGCTTCTTGCTCCCCCACTTACTTTGCGGTGAATGACAATGGGACGTAAAGCTCTCTCAGCATCATTATTATCTGGTTTGACTTCAGGATAAGTTAGAAAGGTGAACCACTCTTCCCAATGACGTTTGAGACGGTTAATCAATCTTTGTGCATCATAAGGCCATCCTTTTTTGGGAGTTGCTTTAAAAATCTTTTGCAGTGAGTTCTCGACTTCTGTTCTTTTGGAGCCTAAGTCTTCAAGGGTTAAATTTCGAGCATGATAATGACGATAATGGATACGGGCGGTTGCTAAAACTTGCTGTACATCGGCAGCAAATTCTCGATTCGCTTGAAAACGACTGGTTTTAAGGGACTCTAACTCTCGTTCTAAATGTGCCAGACATTTCTGTTTGGCCATCGCACTTTGTCTAAAGTAGGCACTATAGCAGTCACTGGTGAGGATGCCCTTAAAATCTGCTCCTAACAATTTCTCGACTTCTGCGGAGCTTCTAGTGGGAGCCAACATCAACACACAGACCTCATTTGATGTGGCTACCCAAACCCAATACTTGATGCCATCGATGCAATAACTGGTTTCGTCAACAC
>NZ_AADV02000143.1 GCF_000167195.1 Crocosphaera watsonii WH 8501
AGCATACTATTATCAAGGAAATGCTTGGGTTGCTAAGGGAAATTACCAAGAGGGAATTAATGCTTATAAACAAGCTAATCGTTTAGGATTAAATAGTCAAGAGTTAATTCTCAATTGGGAACAGTCCGCTGCTAAGTTAGCAGGTCAATATATTGATCAGGGTAATCAACTGTTTTCGGAAGGTAAATTAGAAAAGGCTTTAATTGAATTAGACAAGGCGATCGCAACTAAGCCAGATTCACCATGGCCCTATTTCTATCAGGGCAATATCTATTTTTCTTTGCGTCAGTATCAAAAAGGAATGGCAAGTTATGATCAAGCTTTGTCATTGAAGGCCAATGTACCTGGACTAAATTTAAATTATGCTAACGTGCTACTTCGACAAGGTAAATTAGAGAAAAGCATTGACTATTTTCATCAAGAGCTAAGAAATGACCCTAATTGTGCTGAAGCTCATCACATGCTAGGAAATACTTTAGACAGATTGAACCGTTTTCAGGAAGCACTGCCCTATTGGGAAAAAGCAATCGCTCTTAAACCTGGCAATATGACGATTTACAATGATATTGCTTTGCATTTGATGTTTAGAGGCGAGCGAAAATCGATGATTCGCTTACTCGAGCAAGGTTATGAAGAACAACAAAAGAACGCATTAAAGGGAAATGTAGGGCAACAAGACATTCGTTTTTTGTCTTCTACTTGGAGTTCTGTTATTGGACACACAGGATTATTGGATTACTACATCAAAATGACCCAATTGGGATTAAATTCCCATCGCCATACTATTTTGTTAGCGAGGCCAGATCAAATCGTTAATCCTTGTTTTTTAGACTACTGGAAACCCTACATTGATATTGTTACTGAACCTGAATCCATTGAAAAATTAACCCCCTTGAGCGATTCCCTGCAAGATGTCTTAGCAGGGATTAGATTTTCTGACAGACGAACCCTACCCTACTTTGAAGCTTGGGCAGTAGTACAGCGAGAATGGGAAAAACAACAGAGATCTCCTCTATTGAGATTGTCAGATTCTCATCTTGAAAGGGGATGGGATTGTTTAGCTTCCCTTGGGGTTCCTCGTGATGCTTGGTTTGTTTGTCTTCATGTTAGGGAACCAGGGTTTCATCAGGATAAAAAAGGACTATATAAAACCTTTCGCAACGCTAATATTGATACTTATACATTGGCCATGGAAACAGTTCGGGAAAGAGGAGGCTATGTCATCCGTTTAGGTGATCCCAGTATGACACCTTTAGCTCCGATGTCTGGTGTTATTGATTACGCTCATAGCGACTTAAAGAGTGACTGGATGGATATTTTCTTGTGCGGGGCTTGTCGTTTCTATATTGGCACAACCTCTGGACTATCCCACGTTCCTCCGACTTTTGGAGTTCCTTGTGCTATGACTAACTGGACACCAATGGGGATTCGGTCACCCTATGGAGCAGATTTACTTATTCCTAAACTTTATTGGTTAGAAAGTGAGCAACGGTATCTTTCTTTAGCGGAGTCCATTGATCCTCAAATTGGCTATATTCAATATGCACCTTTCTTAGCGGAAAAAAGAATTAAACCCGTTGATAACAGTCCAGAAGATATTAATGCGCTAGTCATAGAAATGCTTGAACGCATGGAAGAAACAGGCAATTATACAGAAGCTGATCATGGTTTACAACGAGAGTTTGATAAAATTTCAGCTAAATACACTGCTTATTCGAGTCGATTTAGCCGAGATTTTTTGAAAAAATATTCCGATATCTTGTTCTAAAGATTAGAAGATTCGAGACTTTTCATTGTACTTAATTCCACTTATTTTTTATAATTCCTAGTAACCATGAATACTGAATACTATCGCCGAAATACTTGTCGTTTATGCGATAGCAAAAATCTAGAATTAGTTGTCAAACCAGCAGCAACACCACCAGGTGATCGCTATGTTTCTGCTGATGATCTTAATCAGGTTCAAAAAATTTACCCCCTAGACGTTTTTTTCTGTCGTGATTGTGGACTATTACAATTGCTTGATGTTGTTAGTCCAAATATTCTCTATGGCAATTATATCTATACCACATCCATTTCTTTAGGATTAGTAGAACACTTTCGTCAATACGCAGTTAACGTTATCGAAAGATTTCACCCCAAACCCAATTCTTTAGTGATTGATATTGGAAGCAATGATGGAACAATTCTCAGACATTTCCAAGCATTAGGAATGCGAGTTTTAGGGGTAGAACCGGCTACAGATATCGCGCAAAAAGCTACAGAATCAGGAGTGGAAACCCTGGCAACTTTTTTCAGTCCAGAAGTTGCCCAAAAAATACAATATGAATACGGAAAAGCCTCTATTATAACTGCTAACAATGTGTTTGCTAACATTGACGATTTATCGACATTAATAGAAAGTATTCGTTCTCTGTTATCTCCTAATGGTGTTTTTGTCATGGAAACAGGCTATGGAGTAGACTTAATTAAAAATGATGTCTTTGATAATATTTATCATGAACATATCAGTTACTTTAATGTTAAGCCATTGGCCTCTTTTTTCCGTCGTCATCAGATGGAATTAATTCATGTAGATCATGTAGAAACCAAAGGGGGATCTATCCGTTCTTTTGTACAATTACAGCAAGATTCTCCGCTTGTTGATGAGTCCGTAAAAACGATGATTCAACAGGAAGAAAGTTTGGGATTTGATCGACCTGAACCTTATCAAACTTTTGCTAACAAAATTGCACGAGTTAAAATTGAACTTATTGATTTATTGACCAATTTAAAATCCCAAGGAAAAACCATAGCAGGTTATGGTGCTTCTGTCGGAGTAACCACCTTACTTTACTATTTGGAACTGAGTGAATTACTCAGCTTTTTAGTAGATGATAACCCCATCAGACATAATTTATTTTCCCCAGGACATCATATACCTGTACTTCCCTCTGATACTCTGTATGAAAAGAAACCTGATTATGTCTTAATTTTAGCTTGGCGATATGCAGAACCCATTATGAAGAAACATCCGAAGTACCTAAAGCAAGGAGGTCATTTTATCCAATTTTTGCCAGAAGTAAAGGTTATCTAAAAATTTGCTGAATTACTCAAATGTAAAACTTGAATTATGTCCCCATCTGCTGTTACTTCATCTTCAATAAAGCGTGTGATTATTATGGGTCACAGTGGTTTTATTGGTTCTAATTTGTCAAAATTCTTTAACAATCATGTTCGAGGAGTTGAAGTTATTGGTCGTTCTTTACCTGATTTTGACCTCACTCAAGAATCTGATGTATTCTCATTAGCATCTCTATGTGATCAACAAACTGCCATAGTGATGTGTTCTGCGATTAAAAGACAATTAGGAGATACTTTAGATGCTTTCTCTCAAAATGTGCAGATGGTATCAAATTTGTGTCGCTTATTAGAGAAATATCCGGTTAAACGCTTGATTTATTTTAGTTCAGCTGCTGTTTATGGAGAGGATATCCATAATACTAATATCACTGAAACTACTCCGGTTCATCCGACGTCTTACTACGGTGGGGCAAAATACACCTCAGAATTTCTCCTTCGTAAACAGTTCTCAAAACTACCTGAAAGTTCCCTGGTTTGTCTTCGTCCAGCGACAATTTATGGCCCAGGAGATAGTGGTTCAGCTTATAGTCCCTCTGGTTTTATTCGTTCAGCTTTAAATCAAGATACCATTACTCTCTGGGGAGATGGAACAGAATTACGGGAATTTTTATTTATTGAGGATGTGGTTAAATTAGTTGATCAACTTACCTTTAATGAGTATGATGGTGTTCTCAACTTAGTTAGTGGAAAGAGTTACTCCTTTCGGGATATTCTTAACTTAATCAGTCAATGTTTAGATCTGGAATTAACCATTAATTCTCGTACTCGAACCAAAGCAAAAGTCGATAACTGTTTCGATAATAGCCATTTACAGGATATTTTTACTAGTTTTCAGTTTACTTCTCTTAAAGAGGGTATTAAGCAAACAATTAACTATCAAAAAAACTTGAATTAAGCTGAGACGATAATCTTATGAAACCCTGTCACATCTGCCAAAGTTCTGAAGTTGTCCAACTTCTAGATTTAGGAAAACAACCCATTAGTAATCGTTTTCTCCAAAGTCAACAGGAAAAAGAAGCAACATACCCTATTGTGGTTAATCAATGTTTAACTTGTGGAACAGTTCAAATTAATGATCCAATTCCCGCAACCGAAATTACCCCTCCTTATGATTGGATTACTTATCGAGAACCGGAAGCTCATTTAGATAGTCTTGCTGATACTCTCAGTAAATTACCAGGGATTACTACTAATTCAGTAATTGGGGGAATTAGTTATAAAGATGATCCACTTTTAGAACGGATGGAAAAACGAGGTTTTTCTCATCTTTGGAGAATTGAACCACAACAAGATTTAGCAATAAAGAATCCTCGTGCTGGTATAGAAATTATTCAAGAAAAGATAACCTTTGAGTCTGCCAAAAATATTGTTAAGACCTATAGTAAGGCAGATATTTTAATTGTTCGTCACATTCTTGAACATGCTCATAACCTTATAGAATTTATGGGAGCGTTGGGAGAATTATTAACTCCCGAAGGTTATATTATTTTTGAAGTTCCTGACTGTGAACTATCTTTAAGGCTATGCGACTATACAACAATCTGGGAAGAACATTTAGTGTATTTCACCCCAGAAACATTTCGTAATTGTTTTGGTTTTGGTGGATTTTCATTAGTTCATTTCGACCTGTTTCCTTATCCCTTTGAAAACTCTTTAATAGGGATAGGTAAACGGCAAAAATCTCAGAAGACTTGGTCAACTTCAGATAATTTGAAACAAGAAAGACAACGGGGAATTCTCTTTAGTCAAGGACTAGAAAAAAGACGCGATCACCTCGAAAAGTTTTTGGCTAAACATCAACAAGAACAGGGAAAAATTGCTTTGCTAGGAGCAGGTCATCTTTGCTGTGCTTTTGTTACCTTTTTACAACTCCAAGATTATTTTGAATTTGTTATTGATGATAATCCCAATAAACAGGGTTTATTTATGCCTGGTTCTCGTTTACCTATTTATCCCTCCACTGCTTTATTAGAGCAAGATATCAAACTGTGTCTTTTAAGTTTGAGTCCAGACAGTGAAACGAAAGTAGTCCAGAAAAATCAGGAATTTGTCGAAAAAGGAGGGACATTTGCTTCAATTTTTCCCGCCAGTCAATTAGCTCTTCAACTTTAGAAAAATGATTCAGTATAGAGAATTTAATCCTGAAGTGTTATACACAGATGATCCCATCATTAAAGTGTCCCAAGAAGATATTGAGTATCTTAAACAAAGATCTCAAAAAAATCCCCGTAAACGAATCCGCTTATGCGCTCATCCAGATGTTAATGATCAGCTTCATGAAATGCTGATTATTCACACCAGAGAAACTTATGTTAGACCCCATAAACACATAAATAAAAGTGAATCTTTTCATATTATTGAAGGGGAATGTGATGTCATTCTTTTTAATGAAGAAGGAGAAATGACGGAAGTGATCTCCATGGGAACTTTTCAATCAGGAAAACGTTTCTATTATAGATTGTCTAATCCTCATTATCATACTTTGTTGATTAAATCAGACTTTTTAGTCTTTCATGAAACTACAAAAGGTCCTTTTAATCGAAATGAAACTGTTTTTGCTTCTTGGAGTCCTTCGGAAGAAGATACGAAAGAAGTCGATAAATTTATCCAATTTTTAACAAACATTGAGGTTGATTATAATGACAAACAAAAAAGACGATAAACTTTTTCTCTATTATGAAAGAGAAAAGACATTACCAACTTTTGCCAGATTTAAAACAGTAGAAGATCTTGACAAGTACGAATCCCAACGGGCTAGAATCTTTACAGAAAAACTAAAATTACCCACCCAATTATTTAAGGGAATTAAATTATTGGAATTTGGTCCAGATTCAGGAGAAAATTCTCTCGCTTTTGCAAGATGGGGAGCATCATTAACTTTAGTAGAGCCAAATTCTGATGCTCACGTTCCTATTAAAAATTACTTGGAAAATTTCGGTCTAAAAGATAAATTAGATGTTCTAGTTGAAGAGGAAATATCTAAATTTACTTCTCAGAAGAAATATCAATTTATTGATGCAGAAGGATTTATTTATACTTTTCGTCCTGAGTCAATTTGGCTTAATCTTTTCAAAGACTTATTAGATGACCAGGGATTTTGTCTGATTAATTATTATGAAGCATCAGGAGGATTTTTAGAATTAATTTTAAAATTAATTCATGCCAAAACGAAGACACTAAGGGGATTATCTCCTGAAGAAAATGCTTGGCAATTATTTGAATCAAAATGGAACTCTATCCCCCATACTCGCTCTTTTAAATCATGGGTAATGGATGTTTTAGAAAATCCATTTGTAAGATACGAGTATTTCTTTGATGCGAGTGAACTTTGTCAACAATTATTTGACTATGGTTATTCAGTATATTCATCTTGGCCTAACTATCAAGATACTTTAAGTATTTATTGGCATAAAATGCAATTATCTGAAGCAGAAAAGCTGAATAATAACTTAGATTACATTGCCAGAAGTCGCTTAGGGTTTTTGTTAGGGAAGAAACTATTTTTAACGGTTCAATCTTCTGAGAAAGTGAAAGAAATTAATGATTATGCCCATCAACTCACTCGGGTGGTAGATCATGCAATTGATGATTTAGATTCTGATAAAATCTGGCAAGCTTATCATTACTTGGAACCGATTAAAAATATCCTAATAGGTGACACTGTACTCGCTAATTCTATTCAAGACAAGCAAGAAGCGATTAAACTGGTTGAAACCTTACAAACGGTTATGCAATTGTTGACTAAAAATGACTCTGATGACATTGAGCAATTTTGTAATACTAACCCACTTTTTATCAAAAGTTGGGGAATTCCTTATCATTTTATTGTCTTTCAAAAGCAGAAATCTTAGAGACAATGACCTCTGAATCTAATATGGTCAAGATTGGCATAGTTGGAGCAGGATTAATGGGACAATTAGCTCATCTAGCTAATTATGCCACTATTCCTAATTGCCGAGTGGTGGCTTTAGCTGACCCTAAGCCAAAGCGTCGCCAGCTAATAGCCCAACGGTATAACATTCCCCGAACCTATGCTAATCATTACCAATTGCTTCAAGATCCTGAAGTTGAAGCTGTGGTTGTCGTAACTCAAAGAGCTAAAATGGGACCTATCGCCTTGGACTGCTTACGAGCTGGTAAGCACGTTTTAACGGAAAAACCCATGGCTGCGACTTTAGAGCAAGCTAAACTCCTAGTTACTGAGGCCCATAAGCAAGGAGTTAACTATGTTATTGGTTATATGAAACGGCATGATGAAGGGGTTCAGCTAGGGAAAGAACTCCTCAATAACTTGTTAGAAAATCAATCTTTGGGTTCAATTATTTACGCTCGTTTTCATTGCTTTATGGGGGAGTTTTATTGTAATGTTGACGGTCACATTATTACTGATGAAACTGTAACAAGTAACAGTGAAGAATGGGCGATCGCACCTGAGTGGATTCCTGAAGCAAAAAAGTCTGATTATGCCTGGTTTTTAAATGTCTACAGTCATAATATTAATTTATTGCGATATTTATTAGGACAAACACCATCAGTAGATTATGTTCGTTTTCATCCACAGTATGGGAAAGTCGCCGTCTTTACCTTCGGTGACTATAGTGCTGTTTTGGAAGCAGGACAATTTGCTTATCGAGGATGGGACGAAGTAAGCGAAATTTATTTCACAAACGGTCGCTTACGTTTGGAATCTCCCCCAGGAATGTTAAAGAATGTACCAACCCGTGTGGAACTTTATAAAGGCCAAGGAGATATACACGAAGTATATCGTCCTCAATGTCATTGGACATGGGCATTTCGTCGCCAAGCTGAAGCATTTATTGAAGATATTCAACAAGGACGAGAACCCATTGCTAGTGGAGCAGATGCTATCGAAGATATTCGTTTGATAGAGCAAATGTGGCAAATGTTTCTTACAGCTTGATGTGAATATCTTAGAGAAACCTATCAATCAAATCGCTCCTAATGATTAATTATTGGTCGATCATCTAAAGATAATTATCAAACCTTATGTTCTAATAAAGCTTAACCGAATTTCCAGGAGATCTATTTTGATAAGTTCTAAACATTGCTTAGTAACAGGTGCGGCTGGATTTATTGGCAGTCATTTATGCGATCGCCTTTTATCTCTTGGCCACCGCGTTACCGGATTAGACAGTTTAATTGTCGGCAATCCTAAAAACCTAGAAAATGCCAAAACTCACCCACAATTTACCTTCCTTCATCAAGATGTGGCCGGCGTAACGCCACAAACCTTAGAAAACATCGATTGGATTTTTCATTTAGCTGGACTAGCCGATCTTGTCCCCTCGATCCAAAACCCCGAAAACTATTATCATTCTAATGTTCACGGCACCTTTGCCTTACTAAATGCTTGTCGTCACGCGAACATTAAACGCTTTGTTTATACCGCTTCCTCTACTTGTTACGGCATTCCTGACACCTACCCTACCCCAGAAACTTATCCCTGTTCTCCTGAACATCCCTATGCGCTAACCAAATATCTCGGGGAACAATTAGTAATGCACTGGGCTAAAGTATATAAACTTCCTGCCCTATCTTTGCGTTTATTCAACGTCTATGGTCCCCGTTCTCGTACTACTGGGGCTTATGGAGCCGTATTTGGGGTATTTTTGAAGCAGAAACTGGCTGGTCAACCTTTTACTGTTGTTGGCGATGGTAAGCAGACCCGTGACTTTACCTTCGTCAGTGATGTGGTCGAAGCGTTCGTTAAAGCGGCCCAGTCTGACGTGACCAATGAGATCATTAATGTGTGTTCAGGCCAACCCCAAAGTGTCCTGAGATTGGTAGAGTTACTCGGTGGTGAGATTACCCACATTCCCAAACGACCAGGGGAACCCGACTGTACCTGGGGAGATATTACCAAGGCCAAAACCTTATTAGGATGGGAACCCCAGGTTTCTTTTCCCGATGGTGTTGCCCAAATGTTAGACCATATTGAATTATGGCGCGAAGCTCCCTTATGGACACCAGACTCCATCAAAGAAGCAACGAAGGAATGGTTTGAATATTTGGGTAAGCAGCCATGAATCAACCTTTGATGGTGGTGAAAGCTATCATTTATCAAGGCGATCGCCTGCTACTACAACTCAGAGATAACAAACCGGAAATCTATTACCCAAACTACTGGGGACTTTTTGGGGGACTCATGGAACCAGGGGAACTTCCCCTAGAGGCGATTCGTCGGGAGTTGGAAGAGGAACTCGGCTGGAGTCCTCCTAATTGTCGTTTTTTATGTACTTGGGAAGACCCCACTATTCCTTCGATGACTTATTTTTTCCCTGTCCCGCTCACTGTAAACATCAGTTATCTTAAACTAACAGAAGCCCAAGCATTAGAATTATTTACCCTTAATGAGTTGACTAAACTGCCTATTGTGCCTACCGTTTTACGAATGCTACCCCAGGTTATTTCCTTAATGGACTGTCCTGAATTGAAAGCAGCTTGGCAAGATTCGCCGTTCTTTGTGGAGTGAACTATGACTTTTTCAACGTCCCCGCTATCTTTTGGTGTCCATTATTTTGAGCAACTAGCCCGTTTGAGTGAACAATTTCAAGCGAGTGATAATCAAGGCTATCCCCTCTCCTTTGCCGAAGGAGTGAATCAAGCAGCTAAAGTCGTCGCAGCGCAAACCCAACAGCAGACCAACAAGGTAATTTTTATTGGCAATGGTGGAAGTGCTGCCGTTGCTAGCCATCAAGCGATCGATTATTGGCGCAATGGCGGTTTTCGAGCCATTTCTTTTAATGACGGTGCGCTCTTAACTTGCATTGGCAATGACTTTGGCTATGAACAAGTCTTCAGTAAACCCATTAGTATGTTTGCTCAGTCTGGGGATGTTCTCATTGCCATTAGCAGTTCAGGACAGTCCGCAAATATCCTAGCAGGGGTTGAGCAAGCGCGTAAATTAGGCTGCTTCGTTATTACCCTCTCAGCCTTTAAATCTGATAATCCCTTACGTCAATTAGGGGATCTCAATTTCTATGTGCCTACTCAATCTTACGGCTTTGCTGAAATTACCCATTTATCCATTTGCCATTGTATTTTAGATGGTTTAATGAAAGGATTTTTGCCAGATTTCACTCAAGGCGAGAGTCCTGTGACTTGGGAGAAAAAAACCGCCTAGTCTCCATCCAATCTGGTTCTCAGCATAGGAGGTTTTCTATTGAATAGACCCACCTTGTCAGTTATTGTTCCCAACTATAATCATGGTGCTTACATTGGAGAGCAACTCCATGCTATTGTTCAACAAAGTCATCAACCATTAGAAATCTTAGTAATTGATGATTGTTCCACGGATAATAGCATAGAAGTTATTAATGAATGGGTTGAAAACAATCCCCTCATTAAATTAGTTTGTAATGAAAAAAATCTAAGCATTAATGATTCATTAAATCGTGCCGTAGAAATGGTATCAGGAGAATACCTATGTTGTTGTCCTGCTGATGATCGGATTTTACCAGGTTTTTTCGCTAAATCGATGGATTTATTAGTCCAATATCCAGAAGCTTCTCTGTGCTGTTCGGTACCCGCTTTTTTAGACGATAAAACAGGAATAATTGATCCACATAATGATTGGTATCGTTTTAGAGAAACCCCCTATTACGTGTCGCCCCAAGAGTTGATTGATGTTGTTGGCCCTGATAATCTCTGGATTGCAGGAGTAACTTGTATCTTTAAGCGCAATGCTTTTATTGAATCGGGCAAATATGTTAGTGATTTACGTTGGTATAGTGATTGGTTTATTTGGCATGTTATGGCATTTCGCTCTGGAATTTGTTACATTCCTGAAGCGTTAGCTGCTATCCGAGTTTTACCAACCTCTTATTCAGAAATGGGAAGAAAAGAAACTCAAGCCGAAACTGAGGTCGTTAAACATTTAGTTAAATTATTGCGGTCAGAGCAGTATAAAGATGTTCTTCCTTCATTTAAAAATTCTAAGTTATTGGATCACTTTTCTTTTTCTCCGGTACTTAAAAAAGTTTATCCTAATGTCGTCAGA
>NZ_AADV02000142.1 GCF_000167195.1 Crocosphaera watsonii WH 8501
ATCGAATTCGAGTCGGTACCATATGTAGTGTGAGGAGCGAACAGACAAGAGACCCGAGACGAAACACGGAAAGTCGTCGGTTCTCTTTCTGATCTGGGGGATAAAAGCTTTAACAGCCCTTCGGGCGAGGCAGAAGGCAGGGGGCAGGAGGCAGGAGGGAAGATTTTTAGCTTACCGCCGAGAAGCCCCGCACTGTACCGTAGGTCAGTGTCGGGATGATAGGCGGGTAAAAAAGAAGGGTTCGATGCCCTTCTTTTTTACAAGTAATTAACAAACTAGGGAGTTGCATTTTTTTCCTAAGTATTTTACGATAGGTTTATGTTGTTCAGATAGCAAAAGTGTTAAACCTTAACTACGCTTATCGAATTTATCCTGATGTCAGTCAAGAAAAAGAATTACTTGACTGGCTAGAAATCTGTCGAGGTGTTTATAATTACGCCTTGAGAGAAAGAAAAGAATGGATAAATTCTCGTAAGTGTAAGGTTAATGCTTGTAGTCTTCATTGTGAGTATATTATCCCTGCTGACCAGCCTTTTCCTGACTACTATAAACAGAAAAAAGCTTTAACTCAGGCTAAAAAAGAATACCCCTCACTTAAACGAGTTCAGTCTCAAGTGTTACAAGAGGTTATGGGTCGCTTGGATAAAGCGTTTAACTTTTTCTGGAAAAGAAGCTTTGGATTCCCAAGGTTCAAAAAATATGGTCAGTATCGTTCAATTAACTTCCCTCAGTTTAAGGAAAATCCTGTAACTGGGCATCAATTAAAGTTACCAAAAATAGGCAGTGTATTAATTAATTTACATCGCCCTATTCCTGATGGATTTGTTGTCAAAAAAGTCCAGATAGTTAAAAAAGCTTCTGGTTGGTATGCTGTTATTTGTATTCAATCAGATGTAAAAATACCCTCACCAAAACCTCAAGGTAAGTCATTGGGTATTGATCTAGGGCTTGAGAAATTTATTGCTACTTCACAGCAAGAATTAATAGCTAGACCAAAGTTTTTTGTAGAACTTCAAAGTAAGCTTCGATGGCTGCAACGAAGATTATCTAAAAACAAAAAGGGTCTAAAAACTGGCATAAAGCCCGTGAAAAAGTAGCCAAACTTCATGAAAACATTTACAATACTCGCAAGAACTTTCATTATCAGGTAGCGCATCATCTTTGTGACCAAGCACAGATAATATTTGCAGAAGATTTAAACTTAAAAGCTATGTCAAGGGGGATGTTATGCAAGCATACTCTTGATGCTGGCTTTGGTGGTTTTCTAGAAATACTAAAGCACGTTGCTTGGAAACGAGATGTCTATTTTGAAAAAGTTGATCCCAACTTAACAAGTCAAACCTGTCCTAATTGTGGAGTGGTAACAGGTAAAAAAGCTTTATCTCAAAGGGTGCATGAATGTTTTAATTGCGGTTTCATAACTGATAGAGACGTTGCTGCTGCAATGGTTGTAGAGCAACGTGGACTTGCAGCCCTCGGACTGGGGGTCAAGCTGCCTGTGGAGGAAGAGTTTATCGGGGATGTCCCTAAAAAGACATCTAGAGCCTCCCGTAGAAGCAGGAAATCCTCGTAGTGATATGAGGAAGCCCACCCTGTACCGCCTGAACGGTCAGGGTTGGGAGGATGTCACAACGAGCCACGGGAACAATCTAAGACCTCGAAACAGTCGTTAAGAAAAACTTAAGGTCTTCGGTTCTAATAGAGATCAGCCATTAGAGGCAACGGGGAAAAAGCGGTGTAAATCCGTCGCTGTCCCGCAACTGTGATGAGATTAGTCTTGAACAAATCTCTTAGTCAGAATGCCCGCCGATAAGTTGATCCATGTTCGTAATCGTCTGCGAGGTACAGATTGTGTTCAATATGATTTGTCTGGGGAAGTATTATCCTCAAAGGTTATTCAATCAAAAAATGTCTTCTAGTTTGGCAGATAACACCAAACTAGAAGCAATATCTTCTTCAGAAGGCTCTCAAAATAAACTAGCTAAGAGTGAGAAAAGTCGCGTTCGTCGTTCAGCAGCAATGATCGGCCTAGCTATTTCTATGGGCGCAAGCGGTATGTTGTTGAGCCAAGATAAAGCAGCGATCGCAGCTAATTCTGTGACGGGCAATACAGCTATTACCAATCTTCCTAATTTTTCTGATCTGCGCAGCGAGGAGACTCAACTCTCCCCTTTAGCCCTGAAGCATAAATTAGAAGAAGGAGATACTATTGCCAAACTGGCTTACAACTATCAAGTCAAACCAGAAGCCATAGCCGCTATTAATAATCTAGGGATTACAGCCAAGCTAGAGCCAGGAAAAACCATCAAAATTCCTTCTGATAAGGATTCATCTCAAAAAATCACCCCAAAAAGCTCTCCAGAGACTCGCAGCCAAAATAAAAGTGTTGGCACCAAATCTGTCAACACCTCCCTTGATCACCTCAAACAAACCCGCACCCGTCTGCGACATAGCTTAGCTCAATTGAAAACAGAACAACTAAACAGTGTCAGAAATGAAAAAGCTGTTGCTGATGTCAGTCAACCCCTCAAGCAGCCAGAAGAAAAAGATACACTGACTACTAATGTAAAAGCAGTCAGTGCTGCTCAGGGTAAATTTTCTATATACAACAACCCCTTTGAAATTCCTATTGGAACCACTGTAGGTCCAGAACTTCCTGGTATCTCCAACCCGGATGATTATCTTCCCGATGCTCCCATGAGATTTACCGGACATATTTGGCCGACTAAAGGGGTTATCACCTCTGGGTACGGTCCTCGTTGGGGCAGAATGCACAGGGGTATTGATATTGCGGCACCTGTGGGAACTCCCATTGTGTCTTCGGCTCCTGGAGAAGTTATCACCGTAGGTTGGGATGCTCGCGGTTACGGCAAATTTCTTAAAATTCGTCACCCCGATGGCAGTGTAACCTTATACGGTCACAATAGCCGTCATTTAGTGCGTCGTGGTCAGAAAGTAGAACAAGGTCAAAAAATTGCCGAAATGGGTAACACAGGCAGAAGCACTGGTCCCCACCTTCACTACGAAATTCGGCCTAAAGGCAGAGGACCACAAGACCCCATGGCCTTCTTACCTAAGAATAGAAAACGCTAAATCAGCATCAACACCTAATGAGATAGTGATTTAAGCGATAATATAGCTGAAAAGGGTGGCCACCACATCACCCTTTTATCGAAAATAGTTGGGTCTAAAACCCCGCCTTTTAAGGCGCATAGTTTTTGAAGCGGAGCATAAATCTCTGTTTCAAAAACAACTTCTGACTTCTGACTTCTGACTTCTGACTTCGTTAACGGCCGTTGACCCCTAGAAAAATTTTTAGCTTAACCTAGCAACGATCGCCCGATGACGAGGACTAACAGGGGTTATTGTCGGTGTTTCAAAACCTGCTTCGGTTAAGGCCGTTTCTACATCCAGGGCAAAATATTGATCGAGATAAGGTTCCGTACTTTTGAGTAGGGTTAAGACATAAGGGGGCATTTTTTGAAAAGCTTCGGCGCGAGGGTTCATGTCCATCATGGTGAAATATCCCCCTGGTTTAAGCAGACGACGGGCCTCTTTAAAAATTGCGATCGCTGCGGTTTTGGGTAGTTCGTGGTACAACAAAAAGCTGGAAACTAAGTCAAACGATGCCGAAGGTAAGCTAGTTTCTTCTGCTGCTGCGTGTACCCAGTCAATATCAAGGTTGCGTTGTTGACTGCGATAACGAGCAACCGCTAAATGATAAGCTGATAAATCTAATCCGGTTAGTTTAGCGTTGGGGTACATTTCTTGTAGAGGAAAGGTACTCATTCCCACACTACAACCGATGTCTAAAATGGTTTGGGGGTTTAAGGATAATTGTTGTTTAAGAATGGAGTGATAATTGTCTCGTAAACGGGGATCACCCTTTACTCCGGCATCTGGCCAAATACTCGCATGAACCGCATAAGCTGCTGATTCCACTTCTAAAGCAGATTCCCAACTTAAATTACCGCTGTCATAACCATGAAAGGAACAAACATAATAATCAGGATAAACTAAGTTAGAATTTTCAACATTAGCCAGTTCTTCTTGCCAGTTATGTTGGCTAAGTTGACGCACATTATCTCGCCAGGGAACCCCAATTTTTTCGGCCCGATTAATAATCATATTACGAGCTTGATGTTTTGCGAGTTTGGCTAGGGGTTTGACGGATAAGATCCCATTGATCACACGGGAAGCTAAACCAGGTTGAGGTTGAAAGGAGGTAACAGTCATAAAATTTTCTAGATATCGCTCATGACAGTAACCAAGTCGTATCGATGGTTACTCAAGAGTTTTCCTCACCGATTTTACCATTAACCGCTCATTAACCCGATTAATCGAGATAAAAGGAATGATGTTTTTCGATCCAACCAAATAAATAACAGTTAACAGTGAACAGTTATTGATCACTGTTAACTGATCACTGATAACTGATTTAACTTTCTGTTTCTATTAATGTCAATATTTTATCTTCTAAAGTGGTTAAAAAGGGACGATCAATTTTCCCCAACGCTTCTAAGAAATGTTTAACCGAATCTTCTAGTTTATTTTGTGGTATCTGAGCAAGGCGATCGCTTATATTTCTAATTTCTTGTTGTTGCTGAGATGAGTAATAAACATCTTTTAAGTTTTCAAGTTTTACTTGAATAATCCCATCCCAAGTTTTCACTAAACAGGAAAAGTTTAATACCTCTTCAATAATACACCACTGACCACTTCTTCCTTTTAGATCAGGATTACCTTTGATGATAATTTGGGCTACTTCTCCCACACGCCAGGGGTTCGGCACTGGCCGACGTTCACGAATCTCATCAACAATACTTCTTTTTTTGTTATTTTTTCTTCTTGTTTTAACAGTTTTATTGATGACATTTTTTCTGTTCTTATTTTTATTAATTTGTGCCAGGGAGTTGATCGAGTTGCTCATAGTTAAATCTATTTTACATGAAGATTTTTCCCAGTCTCAAGAATATTCCTACCTTTTATCAACTTTTATTAGTTAGTCGATGGACTAAGATATTTTGAGAGGGTTTATTGACTCTTCTAGGGTCTATTATCCTAACCCATTATAACACGAAAATCAAGTCTTGATTTGAAGACAATTTAATTAATGTTTTCCCCAGAACAGATAACTAATTAATGTTTTAACAGAAATAACAGTTTTTTTCTGTTGAAAAAGCTGTGGAAAATGCCCCTAAGCATGGGGAAATCTCACTAAAATCAACAAAATTACTTTCTGTAACAATAAATCAAGAATTTTAAAAAGTGTTATAACTAAAAATTAGGAATGGCATGAACTTTTCAAGATGACTAAAATATGACACAATAGCATAGAGACATTGAACGTTAATTTTAACCCTTATTATGACTACAATTTATCCTGTTGTTTGGTCTAACAATAAAGTTTTATTAATCGATCAGACTTGTTTACCTAGTCAATATACCCTAGTAGAAATTAGTCGTTATGAAGACATGGCAAAAGCCATTAAAACTATGATTGTTCGGGGTGCGCCAGCCATTGGTGTTGCTACTGCTTATGGAATGTATTTAGGTGCCAGAGAAATTAACACAAAAGAGAGAGAAACTTTCTTAAAACAATTAGAAGAAGTTGCCGAAATATTACGTCAAACTCGTCCCACTGCGGTTAATCTTTTTTGGGCGATTTCTAGAATGTTAAAAATAGCTTATGAAACCATTGGCACTGTAGAAGAAATTAAAAATACCTTATTAGAAACAGCAGAAAAAATTAATGCAGAAGACTTGCAAACTTGTCAAGATATTGGTAAAAATAGTTTACAAATAATACCCCCCAACCCAGATAAATTAAGCATCCTCACTCATTGTAACGCAGGAGCATTAGCCACAGCAGGTTATGGAACAGCATTAGGGGTTATTCGTTCTGTTTGGACAGCAGGAAGATTAAAAAGGGTTTATGCTGATGAGACAAGACCCCGCTTACAAGGGGCAAAATTAACGGCTTGGGAATGTGTTCAAGAGAAAATTCCTGTTACTGTGATCAGTGATAATATGGCAGCCCATTGTATGCAAAAAGGACTGATTGATCTGGTAGTTGTGGGGGCAGATAGAATCGCTGCTAATGGGGATGCTGCTAATAAAATTGGTACTTATGGAGTAGCAGTTATGGCTAAAATGCACAACATTCCTTTTTATGTTGCTGCACCCCTTTCCACGGTAGATTATAGTTTAAAAAATGGGGATTTAATTCCCATAGAGGAACGAGATCCCTCGGAACTTTATCAAATCGGGGATAGTGTTATTTATCCCGATGGTGTTGACTATTATAACCCGGCATTTGATGTTACTCCTGCTAAGTTAATTACAGGAATTATTACCGAACAAAAAACCGTTAAACCCGAAGAACTGATTAGCTTGAAACCGGAGTTATCTTATCATTAAAAAATAGCATTCTCCTTCGTACACTAAAATATCCCCTAGTTGACAAATAAAAGCTTGAAAAAAAGCCCTAAAGTTTTGAAACTCAGGGATTTAGCCTCCCCTTGTTCAATTTTTTGAATATTTTGCGGTGACCGAAGATTGTAGATTAGTGCAAATGCAATCAATCTGTAATCCTTTTGAAAGACTTGTCAAAGGATGATGATAACAATTTGTCATTTTGGGGAACCCTAAGATTATCAACCTGAATCATAATGGGTATTCATGAATTATAATGAGGAAGATCAACAATTAAAGCAACGAGAACAAGCTTTAAAGCAACGAGAACAAGAAATTCGTTTGCGAGAGTTAGAGTTAGAGATTGCTCGTGAAACCCAAGAAACAGATCCCCCCCTGTATCAAACAAGAAAAGAGAATTTGGGTAAAAAATCCATAACCCATTGGAGAAAAAATTTACTCTTTATGGGTAAGCTCTTTATGATAATGGTCGTGGTTTGTGTTGCTACAAAAATAGCTTATTGGTTAGCACTAGTCATTCTGATTAGTTCTATAACATGGGTTTCGTATAAACTCTTTTTAGAGAGGAAGCCGTCTAATAACAAAAAATAACCTAACCTTATCCATAGTGACGAATAACATACTTATGTTGAAAATTAAATGATTGAGGTTTTCTATGATGATTAATTGTGAAACGACAACTTTATTAGATGATTTACAAAAGGTCAGCGATGTGCGTTCCCAGATTGCTAATTATCTCGATGAAATGATTAAAACTCTCGAAAAAGGGGAATCAATGGGGGAAAATCTCTCAGGAAAATTAGAACTATCTCAGCATATCGATGACCTTGAGAAAATTGGCTCAAACTTAAAAAATGGGATCTTTCGTCTCTTAGTTTTAGGAGATATGAAGAGAGGAAAAAGTACATTTTTAAATGCTTTATTAGGGGAGAAATTGTTACCCAGCGACGTTAATCCTTGTACGGCTTTATTAACCATTGTTCGCTATGGAAAAGAGAAAAAGGTTACTATTTATTTTAAGGATGGAAGTTCTCCAGAAATATTAGATTTTAAAGAATTTAAACAACGTTACACCATTGATCCCACAGAGGCAAAACAGTTAGAGAGGGAGAAAACTCAAGCTTTTCCTAACGTAGATTATGCGGTGGTTGAATACCCATTATCCTTACTAGAAAAGGGGATCGAAATCGTTGATAGTCCAGGATTAAATAATACGGAAGCAAGAAACGAATTGTCTCTTGGATATATTAATAATTGTCATGCTATCTTATTTGTTTTAAGATCTTCTCAACCCTGTACACTGGGAGAGCGTCGTTATCTTGAAAATTATATTAAAGAGAGGGGATTAAGTATTTTCTTTTTGGTTAATGCTTGGGATCAAGTTAAAGATAGTTTAATTGATCCAGATGACCCCGAAGAGTTAGCTGAAGCTGAGGAAAAATTAAGGAAAGTTTTTCGCAGTAATCTAGCAGAATATTGTAAGATTGATGGTTATGATCTCTATGAAGAAAGGGTATTTGAAATTTCTGCTTTAAACGCTTTAAGACAACAGTTAAAACAGCCTAATACTCCTTTAAGCGATCAAGGATTCTCTAATTTCTTATCTTCTTTAAATACCTTTTTAACCCAAGAAAGAGCAATAGCAGAATTTCGACAAGGACTAACATTAGCTCAACAAACGTCTAATCATGTAAATGAAGCAGTTGAACGGAGAATTTCTCTCCTTGAAAAAGATGCAGATGACTTAAAAATACAAATTGATTCTGTAGAACCTGAGTTTAAAATTCTCAATGAAATTTGTGATAAATTTCAACAAGAAATTCGTCAAATTCGAGATAATCAAGCCCAAGTTATTTCTCAGTCTTTTCGTGATTACGTTTTGAATCTAGGTAATACCTTTGAGTCTGACTTTGCTCATTATCAACCCAATTTAAACTTTATTGATTTCTTATTTAGTGGTAAGCGAGATGCGTTTGAAAGAGAGCTAAGAGCTGCGTTTGAAAAGTATATTAATGAACGCATGGCTGACTGGGGTAAACAAGCAGAAAAAGAAATGGATGCTGCCTTTTTACAACTTTCTAAAGTTGCTACCAGTTATGGTGATTCTTATGCTCAAGCAACCAACCGAATTACTGAAAAAATAACGGGAAATACCTTGCCTCCGGTTAACCAATCTTCTGAAAAAGATAATGCTCCCAGTTGGGCAAAATGGGCAGCCGGAATCTTTTCTTTAACAAGGGGAAATCTTGCAGGGGTTGCTATGGCTGGATCGGGGTTTAATTGGGAAGATATTATTCTTAATTTTATTACCGTGTTAGGAGTAGGAACTATTATTACTGCAATTACTGGCATCATTTTAGGACCTATTAGTTTAGCTTTATTAGGGTTAGGTGTTGGAGTTGTACAAGCAGATCAAGCCCGTAAGCAATTGGTTAAAATTGCTAAAAAAGAGTTAATTAAACACTTACCAGAAATTGCTCAAAACTATTCTCCTAAAATTTCTGAGACTGTTAAAGAATGTTTTGATATTTATGAAAAACAAATTACAGAACGTATGAATGATGATATTCAATCTCGCAAAGCTGAATTGGATAACTTAGTCAAACAAAAAGAATCTCATGAAATTAATCAAGAGAAAGAACTTGAAAGATTACAAAAATTGTAACAAGATGTTAACGATGAAGCCCAATCTATTCAAAGCATCTATAACAATTTCTTAAAAACTGCTTCTTGATAACTAAATATTTCAAGATTTGATGAGTGATTGATTGTTTATTATTAAGTAATTTTAATCCGATGAAAAATATTGATGAGAACTTGATTAACATCTCAAAAACCCTTAATAATGCGATTGAAGTTTTAGCAATAGATGAAAATTCTTCCCTAAAAAGAGATATCTTATCTCTAGGTAATTATTGTGAAAACCAAAACTTTCGCTTGGCGGTTTTTGGGTGATTTCCGAGAAAGCTTTTCCCATAGGGGGTAATAGCTTGGACTAAAGGCTTTCAAGAAATAAAAGGGACAGAGAGTTAGCGGATCTTGGTACACAACTTTAAAATTTCATAATTGGCTTGTCTGAAAAAACAGAAGGAATAGATTAAAATGAAGAGGTAAAAAGATTAGAGAGAGTAAATTGAAGCTAAAACAGACAAATAATCCCTTAACCCCGTCGATGGTCGATGATTTACGTTTAGCAGCCTCAAAAATGACGGGAGCAGAGCGTCGTTCATTTCAAGCTGAAATGTGTCTCAAGTATTGTGGAGGAAGTGCCAGACAAACCGAAATCGTGTTTGGTTGGGGGAGAAAAAATGTTCAACTTGGATTACATGAAAAACGAACTGGGATAGTGTGTTTAGGATTACAATCAGTCAATAGTGGATGTAAAAAATGGGAGGAAAGATACCCAATAGTTGCCCAATCATTGAAAGAAATAGCCGAAGCTCACGCACAACAAAACCCCACATTTAATAACCCCATTGCCTATACAAGATTAACGGCGGCTGAAGCCATTAAACAATTAAGAAATCTAGGCTATAATGGAGAGGAGGTTCCTGCTGCTTCGACAATGGCAGATATTTTAAATCGTTTGGGCTATCGATTGAGAAAAGTGGTAAAAGCTAAACCTAAAAAAAATCTCGGAGACGGACGCTATCTTCGAGAATATAGAGAAAAAAGATAGAAAAAAAGACCCTTCTGTGAAACGTTTAAGTATGGATTGTAAAGCAACTGTGGAAATAGGAGAATATTCACGTGGCGGACAAACCAGAGGTTATAATCAAGCTCAAGATCATGATATGGGAACTAAAGAAAAATACGTTCCTTGTGGGATTGTAGATGAAGAGACAGGGCAACTTTATGTAACTTTTGGAAGTTCTTATAAAACGAGTGATTTCATGGTAGATAACTTGGAGCAATGGTGGACAAGTCTGAGTATAACTGAAAAGCAGCAACTAGAGAACATCCAAATTAAAGTTGATAATGGAGCAGAAAATAGTGGAATAAGAAGGCAATTTTTGAAGAGAATGGTAGAGTTTGCCGACCAAACTAAGAAATCTATTCAATTACTATATTTTCCTCCTTATCACAGTAAATATAATCCCATAGAAAGATGTTGGGGAATTTTAGAGAGGCATTGGAACGGAACACTTCTGAGAAATGCTCAAACGATGTTAGCTTGGGTAAAAACTATGACATGGAAAGGCTTAAATCCGATAGTTAAGTTAAGTAAAAAAGTTTATCAAAAAGGCATTTCTTTAACGAAAAAAGAGATGAAGGAAATTGAGAAACGTTTAGAACGTAATCCTCACTTACTTAAATGGGATATTTTGATTAGACCCAGTTAGTCTAAAAAGTTAATAAGAGTGTAAAATTAAGTGAATTTCCTTTTTAAAATAGTCAAAGCTAATTTAAAAGTTAGCGTATTTCTTTCTTTTAGATAGGGAGGTTTTTGTTCGCGGAAAGTATCCGCGAACAACTTTTTATTTTTCCCTTTTCGCTTATTTGAGATGTTCTACAAACAGATTCTGAGAATGGGTGGGGAAACTTTTTTCTTGGAAATAACCTTGCTCCTTTTAATTATGGGAAAACTACCCTATTAAATGGCTTTACTAGGAGAAAAAACTTTTACCCATCGAATCTTATTCCCCACCACAGGGGGCCCGCCCATTTAATGTTAAATATGGGAGAAATAATTTAAAACCCAAAAATAACCTTTAAAATAAATAATAAAAATTTTTTGAAGAAAGAAAGGGAACCATTTTTCC
>NZ_AADV02000141.1 GCF_000167195.1 Crocosphaera watsonii WH 8501
TTTATTTTTTCCTTTACCCCCGAGGAATTTTAATAATTCCCCATAGGGGACTTTTGTGACAATTACCGTTTAAATTTGCTCCGGAAAAAGGCCGGATTTAAAGGCAATTTTATGGGCCGTTTTTTTTGTGTTTCTGCAAAGGTTCCCTTCCACGTCAAAAGATTAAAGCTTTTACCCTCGGTCATAATTCATAATTTATCGATGGTTATAATTTAAAATCCATCTCCCAGGAGGAGGGAAATAGAAAGCCAAAACTAAGGCCCGCATAAGTTGCTAATAATAAAGTCCCCTTTAACCAGTTGGAACGACCATCAGAACTAATAGAATTAGTAATTAGTACAGCCACAGCCACAGCCACCAATTCAAAAGGATTAAAATCTAAGTCCATCGGTTGACCTAAAAACCAGCCAGCAATGACTAAAACAGGGGCAACAAATAAAGCAATTTGTAAACTTGATCCCACTGCCACCGACATAGACAAATCCATTTTATTTTTCAGAGCAACAGTAACCGCCGTTGCGTGTTCTGCGGCATTACCAACAATAGGTAAGAGAATAACCCCAGTAAATAAAGGAGTTAAGCCTAAAGATGAAGTTGCTGCTTCTAAAGAATTGACCAATAATTCTGATTCTAC
The DNA here is from genome assembly GCF_000167195.1 of Crocosphaera watsonii WH 8501. GTDB lineage: Bacteria > Cyanobacteriota > Cyanobacteriia > Cyanobacteriales > Microcystaceae > Crocosphaera > Crocosphaera watsonii. The sequence continues at coordinate 635 of NZ_AADV02000141.1, forward strand.
GGCAACTCCAAGGGTAACTAATAAAAGGATTATCACCCATTTACTAATATTAATATTACCGCCTTCTTCTTTTTTTGTTTCATCTTCAACCGCCACACCCACATCATAGAGATAAGCATGGGTTTTCATAGAAAATAATAAAGTTAACCCATAAACCAAAATTAAAACAACAGCTACAGCAACGGACAAATTTTGTAAGGTTTGTTCTTCAATACCAGTAGAAGTGTATTGTACTGCTGTAGGTAATAAAATAGCGATGACAGCTAAATTCATAGAAGAAGCATTCAAGCGGGCGGCAACGGATTGAAATTCTTGTTCTTTATAGCGGAGTCCCCCCAATAACATAGAAAAGCCCACCACTAATAATAAATTACCGATAATTGAGCCACTGATGGTTGCTTTGACCACACCAATTAAACCTTCCTTTAAAGCTACCAAGGCCAAAATTAATTCCGTGGCATTACCAAAGGTAGCATTTAATAAACCGCCTAAATTTGGACCAACCACCACAGCGATCTCTTCTGTTGCTTGGCCCATGAAGGCAGCTAGAGGCACAATAGCCAAGGCCGCCATGATGAAAGTCAGGGTTGCACCCCACTCTAGGTACTCGGAGCCTAGAGATAAAGGGATAAAAATTAATAAAATTGACAGAATAGCACTTTTATTCAGCATGATCCCCTTCAGCAATAGGTTAGAGTTCTTAAGTCCGTTTCTTAGTTTAGACCATTAATGAGCTTGACATCTTCTCGTAATCTCAAGTTATATGATAAAACTATTGCAATGCTTTAGAAATATTTATAGTGTACTTATGAGTCAAGCCAACATCCATAAAACTGAAGATAAATATAAAAAATCCCTGTCTGTGGTGATTTATGAACCAGAAAGTCGTATCAAGCACCCAGTTCGGTTAATAAAACAAATGTGGTACGATTTGCTCGCTTCTCGTGAATTAGCGTGGCAGCTATTTCAACGAGCTATTCAGGCCCAGTATCGTCAGTCTATATTTGGCATTATCTGGATTTTTCTTCCGCCTTTAGTCACCGCTCTGGGTTTAACGGTTCTGAAAAAAACAAACGTTTTGGATGTGGGAGAAACCCCCATCGCCTATCCGGTGTTTGTCGCTTTGAGTATGACTCTCTGGCAAACATTCATTCAAACCTTTACCAGTGTCATGGGAGCCGCTCGAAGTGCTAAAGGGATGCTGACGAAATTGAACGTCCCTCCAGAAGCTTTTGTTATCTCTAAACTGGCACAAATTTTATTTAATTTTGTAATTCAACTGATTCCCATTGTTTTCATGTTTATCTGGTTTAAAGTACCAGTCGCTTGGACAATTATTCTCGCTCCGGTTGCTTTCATCCATCTAGTGCAGCTTAGCAAAAATAATCCACCAGTCACTTATGATCTTTAAAGCCCTTAAATTTCCAAACGAACGGCTTAGCAAAATGTTGATTTAAGTAATCAATGAAATTGAGAATTTTTTGGGATAGTTCTTCAGTTGAACGGACAGTAATTCTTTTGAGTAAACGCCGGACTAAGATCGAAAACCAACACTCAATTTGATTAAACCACGATGTATGTTTGGGAATATAAACAAAGCGAATTCGATGAGATTCATCTGATAAAAAATCTGCTCTGCTGTCCATAGATTGCAAAATCCCCTCCTTTCCTTTTCTCCCCAAATCAATAGTAATTCCACAGCTTTCTGCTACTAATTTGACTAAGCTTTCCGATTTATGAGTGTTGAGTTTATCTACAATAAAAATCCATTCTGCTTTTTCATCAATCTTAATCGTTCTCTGGATATGTTCAGAAAAATCTTGTTCTGTTCTTGTCGGTCCAATAGAGGGACTAACAACTTTTCCTCTTGCCACATCCCAGTTCGCAATCAAGCTTAAAGTTCCGTGTCTTTCATATTCAAATTCGATTTTTTCTACTTGTTTAGGCTTGATTCTTTTGTTCGGAAATAATCTCTCAAGAGCTTGAATCCCTGTCATTTCATCTGTACTAATTAAATGAATTCCTTGTTCTAACAAAGTTTTAGCTTCTTGATGAAGTTCACAGATATATTTGACTTGCTTTTTAAATTTTAAGGGATCATCAATTTTGGCATTTAACCAGTAACGAACGAGATGTGGTTGTAATGTCGCTTCTTTTTAAAAAACGCCCCACACTACGGGGGGAAATCTTTTCGACAATTCCTCTTTTTATGGCTTCATCCGCCAACTCTGAAGGTGTCCAATGGCTCACTGGTCTGTCTGATTTTTCACATTCTTCACAAGCGATCGCTACAATCTGGACTACTTGTTCGACCGTAAAGGATTTTGTTGTTCCAGGTCTTGGGCGATCGCTTAAAATTCCTTTGATCAAGACCATTAATGCTTTCTCCGTTACCTGTTGTTCTTCGGCGGCACTCAGTTTTTCTCTCTCCTCAAACCATCGCGATCGCCACTGACGCACTTGTACTCGGTCTAATTCTAATCTTCGACTAATCGAACTATTGCTCTCTCCTGATGCTGCGGCTAAGATTAGCTTGGCTCGTCTAACAAGGCGATAGGGGTTTGTTGTCCCTCTCACTATTTGTTGGAGTACTGTTTTCTGTAGGTTGGAGAGGTTAATTGGCAATGCTTTTATCATGGACATCAACTTCGAGATTCTTCCGTTAGTTTCATTGAAACACATTGTCGTGGCTAGTCACGAAAGTTTCTGTAAAAATCTGGTGGATTACTTTCGCCAAGCTGCACTAGCTTTGAATCAATGGTAGCATTTGTGGTCATAACCCCCACTATACATAAAAATCCCCGATTTTACCTTTATGTTGTCAAGACAGATTCTTTATTGCGGTGAGCAATTACTAGTAACTACGTCTTCATGCTTAACTTGTTCCCCAATAAAATCCTTTTGGCTGTAGTCACTATCAGCCACTAAGACAGATAATTTATCAGAAAATAAAGAACTTTGCCAGATTTTTTTTAGTTGTTGATTGCCTTGATTTACTCCTTTATGTTTAGAGGGGACTCGCTCTCCTGATAAGGGGACAGCCCAAGGGACTTTTTCTGTGTCTATTTGGTCAGGTAAAGCGCAGACAACGGAATAACAATGTCCAATATTAATGGGTTTATTTCCCTTAATTGGATTGGGGTAATGAATAAAGGTTTTATCCGCTAACGTTTCGGCAAACCGTCGTGGACAGGGAGTTGTGTCAATACCAAATAAGTTATAATGTTTTGAAGTGGGAGGAATTGTTCTCGATACCGCTGAAAATAAAGTCTCAATTCTCTGTTCATAATTAGGGTCAGTTTGAGTGGGTAAAAACTCTTGAATCCCTCTATATAAACTGTTATAATCTCTTCTAAATAAAGGATTGAGAGACAATTCAACGACTGAGTGAGCTTGTTGGTTACTGGAGAGGGCATCGAGTAATTCTATAATAGTTTCTTTTCTAGCTTTTAGTCCTTGGAAGAGGTTAGACCTCCACACCAGGAATTCCTCGACAGAAGTAGCCGTTTCATTTTTGGTCATTTTTAAAATTTATTACCTTATAAATTAGCGGAATATATACGCTAACATCAAAAGAGGTTGTTTGTTACAGTTAAGGCTAATGTCATAACATTCCGAACTTAAGACCAGTCAAGATGTCCACCTGAGAGCCAAACAAATTAAGAGTCTAATTCGCTCTCTTAAACAGAAAATAAAGAAAATTGAACGGGAAGGGGAAGTAGCACCAGCTAATTGTCATATTATTCGTTTCAGGTTAATCGAAAGGGAACAATCTACTGGTATTATAAACTACAGGCTGCTGAATCAATTTTTCCTATGGCCACTAATAATGAGAAAAAAACCAAATATAAATATTTAGGACGAGCCGGAAGTTCTGCTCATATTGATGCTGTAGAAAAACTCACTAGAAGAAATCTCATTGATGAATTAGAACGAGTCATTCAATCTCTAACTGAAAGCTACTTAGATATCTATATTGGAACCGAAACTGAATGAAGCTATTTAATATTTAAAATCCCCTAAAAAGATGGAAAGAGAGTTTTTAAAATCACCTTAATTCTCTATTTTAGCTCTGGAGATATGTTTAGCGTAAAATTTACGCTAACAATTGTTTTTTATCCAAAGTCCAATAATTATTTCTCGGGTGTCTTCGTCTTGTATTTGATTAGCTGTGATATTGCCGTTACTTACCCACTTGCCTAACTCTTGATAGTAAATATTTTTTGTTATTGAAGCAGATTCTTGAGGAACTTGACAAATTCTTTCTGCTGTATGATCAACTTGAGCAGGGGTAGGTAAGGCTTGAGCAGAAATAGGAAACAAGGCTAAGGATAGGGAAATTGAACCAATTGTTGCACTAAACATATTTAAGTAAAATGGGATAAAAATAAAAGTATATTTTATAGGTTAAGTCAAATGACACTTGTTAGCATCACCAAAATTACTAAATTTCTCAAAAAAATTAATCTTCGATTCACATCAATCTTCTAGAATAAATACTGAGAAAAATCCAGTTGAACTTTACAAAAAATATAAATTTACCTTAATACTGGCTTTGTGATATGGTTATTTAGCTCCCTAAAAGTAAAATTAACGATGAATTTACCTATTGTTTATGATCATCAGTATGTTGTTCCACTCCCTAATGGACATAGATTCCCAATGGGAAAATTCTCCTTACTTTATGAATTATTACTGAAAGAAAAGATTATTGATTTCAATGATATTTATACTCCAAAATTGCCTGAAAACTCTTTATTAGAATTAGTTCATTGTCCTGATTATATAACCGGCTACTGTCAAGGAACTCTAACGGATAAAGCACAAAGACGTATCGGGTTACCCTGGAGTGAAGCATTAGTTAAACGGACTTGTATCGCCGTTGGAGGCACTATTTTAACGGCAAAATTAGCCTTGAAATTCGGCTTAGCTTGTAATACAGCAGGGGGTACTCATCATGCTTTTCCCAACTATGGTTCAGGGTTTTGTATTTTTAATGATTTAGCGATCGCAACTTGTGTATTACAACAATTAAAGTTAGTTCAAAAAGTATTAATTATTGATCTCGATGTTCATCAAGGAGATGGAACTGCTAAAATATTTGAAAATGATGAGACAGTGTTCACCTTTTCTATGCACTGTGAGTCTAATTTTCCTAGAGAAAAACAAAAAAGTGATTTAGATGTTGCCTTACCAAAAGGATTAGATGATGATGGTTATTTACAAATTTTGTCCCAATATCTTCCTGATTTATTATCAGAAATAAAACCAGACCTAATTTTATACGATGCCGGAGTTGATATTCATGCTAATGATCATTTCGGCAAATTAAGTTTAACGGATACGGGAATTTATCGGCGAGAAATGCTGGTTTTGAGTAGTTGCATTGCCGAGGGATATCCTGTTGCTAGTGTCATTGGAGGAGGCTATGCAAAAGACTTGAAGTCTCTAGTCTATCGACATTCTCTATTACATCGTGCAGCGAAAGACGTTTATAAATTTTATCAACTATAATTTTCTACATTTGAAAAAGTTTTCCCCCTTCAACTTTCATTATTTGAGACGATTTTAACCATTGTGTATCAAAAGAGTGTAAATAGGTGGTGGTGATTATGGTTTGAAACCTCCCTTGAATCACTTCTAATAGTTGATTTTGTCGGTTGGGATCGAGTTCTGCTAAAACGTCGTCTAATAGCAATAAGGGGGGTTCTCCTATGACATCTTCGATTAACTGTAATTCGGCTAATTTGATGGCTAAAACAAGGGTTCTTTGTTGTCCTTGGGAACCGTAGGACTTCGCCGGAGTATGATTAATTTTTAATTCTACATCGTCCCGATGGGGGCCAACAACGCTGGTGGCCAGTTGTTGTTCAGCCATACGACGCTGTTCTATTTTATCCAAAAAAGCTTGTTGTACTTCTTGCGGTTCTTCCCTATCAATTGAAATATTAGGTAAATAATTAATCTCTAACTTTTCTGTGCCGTTACTAATTTCTTTATGCCAATTTTCTGCTAACGGGCTTATTCTTTCAATAACTCGATTTCGTCTTCGAGTAACTCTCGTACCTGCCTCGGCTAACTGTTGATCCCATAATTTTAATTGAGACATTTCTGCCGATAAATTATCAGTATTTGTCTGTTCTTCCACTGTCTTACGAATAACTTTTAATAAGGCATTTCGTTGCCGTAAAACTTTATTATATTGATTAATAATACTAGCATAAACGGGTTCAAGTTGGATTAAAAGAGTATCTAACCAACTACGACGGGTTTCCGGGGAACCTCTAACTAATTCTAAGTCTAAGCAAGAGAATTCTACGGCGTTAATATGACCCAAAAATTCTAAATGACGGCGTAAGTTTTCATGATTTAACATTAAACTACGTCTTCCTGGGGAACGGAAAGTAATTCCCATTTGGGACTCCCCATAGTTTCGTTCTACTGTTCCTAAAATTTGTCCTTTTTTCTCCCCTTCTAGAATAAGATCACGATCGCGATTAGTCCGATGACTTTTTAAGGTTGCTAATAGTTCTACTGCTTCGAGTAAATTGGATTTTCCTTGAGCATTATTTCCTAACAGAATTGTCTTTTGTGACTCAAAATTAAGAGTTTGTTCATGATAATTACGAAAAGCATATAGATGAATATTTTTCAGATACACCCTATCTTTGCCTCCTACCTTTTTTTAAGGGTTTTTGGGGGAATCGTCTGTATTTCTTCCCTTATCGTAATTGCCAATTAAAAGGCAGAATAGAATAAACACCTTGAGGATCGTTAAAGTTTTGAATAACTTTCAGTTCTTCTTTAAATTCTGAAAATTCTTGTGTTAAAGGATCAACAGAATGATTACCAATTTTCATATCTTCATCTAAAGTTTTCCTGACGAATAGCCCTGCAAATCTTGGGGAACTAGGATAAGATTTAATTTCCCAGTCTGTACCTAATTCTGCTTGTTCTACTGCATATTGAATAGCGGCATCTAATCCCCCAAAACTATCGACTAATCCGATATTTTTTGCTGTTTTTCCTGACCAAACTTTACCCTGTGCAATATCGGCAACTTTCTCCTTAGCTAAGTCACGAGATTCAGCCACTTTTTCTAAAAATAAGTCATAAACACGGTTAACTGATTTCTGATAAATGGCTAATTCTTGCTCCGTTTTTGGTCGTCTTACTGTTCCTAAATCGGCAAATTTTCCTGTTTTAACAACGTCCCAGGTGATACCATTATTGTTGGCAACTTCCTGGATATTAAATAAAAGTCCAAAGACTCCAATTGATCCGGTAATGGTATTAGGTTGGGCAAAAATATGTTCTCCTCCTGTTGCGATCCAATACCCTCCAGATGCTGCGACATTACCCATAGAAATGATCACGGGTTTTTTCTCTTGAATTAATTGAACTTCTCGTAAAATAATATCCGATCCAGTTGCACTTCCTCCAGGACTATTAATGCGAAGAACTACTGCTTTTACTTGCTTATCTTCCCTAATTTTACGCAATATTTTCTCAAACCGACTGGTCCCTATCTGTTCTCTGGTTCCTACTCCATCCACAATAGAACCCTCTAAATAGACAACGGCAATTTTCTTGTTAGAACTATTATTTGCTATTCCTGTAACTGGGATATCTATATAACGATTGAATGAAACTTGTCTCAAAGATTTTTCTTGATTTCCTGTGATTTCTTGTAAAATAGAAATTGCTTTATCCCTATAATCAATTTGGTCAATTAATTTTAAATTTTGGGCTTCTTCAGGAACCAAAACCCCTTGATTATCTGCAACTTTTTGTAAATCATTAGGGTTTATCTGACGACTTTCTCCAACTTCTTGAAGATAATTATTCCAGATACTACCGAGTAAAACTTGTAATTGCTGCCTATTTTCTGCACTGAGTTCAGTCCTTGTATAAGGTTCAACTGCTGACTTATAATCACCTACTCTCACCACTTGGACCCCAATCCCATACTTATCAAATGCCCCTGTCCAAAATAAGGATTCTGTACCTATTCCATTCAATTCCATTAAACCCATAGGATGAACAATTAAGGTGTCAGCTAGTGAGGTTAAATAATATTCTTGCTCAGTGAGAGTAACATCGTAAGCAATGATTTTCTTACCACTTTCTTTGAACTTTATTAAGGCTTCTCGTATCTCCGCAAAATTAGCATAACCACTTCCAGCACTGGCGTTACTTCCATCTAAAAAAATGGCTTCTATCCGACTATCTTTACTTGCTTTTTCAATGTTTTTGACAACCTGATTTAAGGTTAATACCGAACGCTGCCTATCCGATAATATGTCACTTATATTAACCATTGGTTCTCGGTCTCTAATTTCTGTAGATAGATCCAATACCAATACTGATTTGTCCTTAATTGTCGGTTCTGTGTCTACACTCGCTAAAGTAATCAACAATATAACTAAACTGCTAACTCCCAATGTAGCAAATAAAAATAATCCTGCTAAAGTTCCTATAATACTGGCAAGGGTTTGTTTCAAAAAGTTCATCTTTTAATTTAGCATAAATAAGTTTTTTCTTGCTGACTTTCGCCCACCCAAGAAAAGGTTATTACTAGGCTATTATATAACAATTTTAAAAAAGATGGTATATTTTCCCAATAAGTTAATTATCAACAAGAGAGAGTAAATATTAAAATGCCCTTAAATATTCCTATATATAGAGGTATCTAGTTTCATAGTATACAGAGAGTAAATGGTATGCTCTCGAGTAAAGTCAATTTATTTAATGATCAATGCAGTACAAAATTCACGGAACCGTAATGCAAATTTTAGAAACCCATCTGATGATGGGGGAGTCTATTTATACGGAGTCTGGTGGCATGGCCTGGATGAAGGGAGACATAGAAATGAAGACCAACACCAGAGGGGGACTAATGGCAGGTATCGGCAGGGCATTGGCTGGAGAATCTCTCTTTATGACCAGTTATAATTGTAATTCGGGTCAGGGAATGGTTGCTTTTACAATGGAAGTTCCTGGGACAATTTTAGATTTTCAATTGATGCCTGGACAAAGTTTAATTTGTCAAAGAGATGCTTTTATGTGTGCTGAAGAAACTGTGGAAATAGAGTTACATTTTCGCAAAAAATTGGGCGCTGGTTTATTCGGAGGCGAAGGGTTTATTTTACAAAAAATAAGCGGTCCAGGAAAGGCATTTTTAGAAATTCCAGGAGAAATGCAAAGCTATGATTTAAAGCCCCAAGAGACTCTATTAGTTGATCCTGGCCACATTGCTTTGTTTGAGCCTACAGTTAACTTTGAAATTGAATCTGTTAAGGGTATCAAAAATGTTTTGTTTAGCGGAGAAGGTTTATTTTTAGCTAAGTTAACCGGCCCGGGTAAGGTTTGGTTACAAAGTATGCCTTTTGCTAATCTTGCTGCTAAATTAGCTAAATATATTCCTACTAAAAATTAACAGAATAATTTCTTAGTTAATTAGCGAGGGAACCAATATACATCACCATTTGCTAAAGCTGTATTAGTGGCTGATAAATTCTTTAAATAGTTAACTAATTTATCTCCATTAAAAGGGGTTAAAATATAATCCTCTAATTTTTATTGTCTCTCTAACCAAGGAATTCCATTACCTGCTTTTTCACTTAAGGCAATAATAGGAACTTCCTGAAAACTAGCATATTGTTGTAATTGTTTAACCCAATTTTCAACCGTATCTTGTTTGAGGTGATGATCGATAATAATTCCTGAAAATGATTGGGATAATAACCCTTGATTGATTTCAGTTAAATCATATATAAAAATAGCTTCAACTTGATTATTATGTAACCATTGTTGTAAATTTCTGATATTTTCTTGGCTATCTGTAATTACTAATACCTTAAATATTGGTTCGGATTGAATTTCATTAGCAGCTTGTTTTCTTTGACAACATCCCCCATCTTGAAGGCATAAGCTACAATTAACTAGTGCAGCTTGGCGAAAGTAATCCACCAGATTTTTACAGAAACTTTCGTGACTAGCCACGACAATGTGTTTCAATGAAACTAACGGAAGAATCTCGAAGTTGATGTCCATGATAAAAGCATTGCCAATTAACCTCTCCAACCTACAGAAAACAGTACTCCAACAAATAGTGAGAGGGACAACAAACCCCTATCGCCTTGTTAGACGAGCCAAGCTAATCTTAGCCGCAGCATCAGGAGAGAGCAATAGTTCGATTAGTCGAAGATTAGAATTAGACCGAGTACAAGTGCGTCAGTGGCGATCGCAATGGTTTGAGGAGAGAGAAAAACTGAGTGCCGCCGAAGAACAACAGGTAACGGAGAAAGCATTAATGGTCTTGATCAAAGGAATTTTAAGCGATCGCCCAAGACCTGGAACAACAAAATCCTTTACGGTCGAACAAGTAGTCCAGATTGTAGCGATCGCTTGTGAAGAATGTGAAAAATCAGACAGACCAGTGAGCCATTGGACACCTTCAGAGTTGGCGGATGAAGCCATAAAAAGAGGAATTGTCGAAAAGATTTCCCCCCGTAGTGTGGGGCGTTTTTTAAAAAGAAGCGACATTACAACCACATCTCGTTCGTTACTGGTTAAATGCCAAAATTGATGATCC
>NZ_AADV02000140.1 GCF_000167195.1 Crocosphaera watsonii WH 8501
CAGCACCCACTCCGCTTTTCTTGCTTCGTTCTCGCGAAGAACTCTCTTGTATCAATGTTCTTTGACCAGAGCATGTTGTTTCTTTTCTAATGATTTGGGCAATTTTGAATGGCCGAATTTGAACCTTCTCCTTCCTAGTGTTCCGATAACTTCGGATGACCAGGGGTTTCCCACAGCGCCGGTCTTTAAACTGGTGCCCCAATCCGGGGGCTAAAAGGACAGCTTTGTGTCGCCTTGATAGTAGATTGACGAGCTGTCTGCGTGGATCAACTTCGGGAAGATCCTTGGGCTATCCACATTTCTGAATACGCAAGTATGGACATTCCTAATGTCTGGAAGCGTTGGCACAATCCTGTTCACTACACTACTTTAAAGTTCTTGGGAATTGATATTTCTACTCTCAATTTTGAAAAGATACAAAAGACTGAAAACAGTCACGTTCCTTCTTATCAATTAGAACAAGCCAAAGAAGGAATAGCTAAAAAGTTTAATGTTTCCCCAGAGCAAATTGAAATTCTTATCAAAGGTTAATGAATGTTGGTTCAATTTCAAAAATAAATCATTAGTTAATTAGGGTTTGCTGAATAAAAGCAAAACCCTATTTATTCGATTCAAAAAGGCACTTCAGGAAAAAATTCCTGCCAAACTTGATACCCATTGGGAGTGAATAAGGCCAAAATACCTAAAATTTGGAATGCTTCGTGAGGGCAAACTTTCCTGAGATAGTCGACAACACTTTCCCACCCTTCATTATGGATAGCTTTTATCATGTCTAGAGCCACCTCCAACGGCTTCAACCCCAGCCATTCCTGCATTGTGGCGTTTTCTTCGGTCCCTGTGGTAATTATTCCAGTTTCTTTATTAGCTTTATATAGAGAGTGGAATATTTTGCAGAAATCACGCCAGGATAGGATTTCATCCCCCCCAAACAGCTTGCATACCCAACTTTGGGTTGCATTGATTTCTCTGGCGATAGCTACTTGAGTAATTTTCTTTCCAGCCTTGATCAACCCCTTGGCAGCTTCAAGGATAGCCCATTTATCCCTTTTACGTCGACGGCATAACTCAGGGATATATTGATACTCATCTTCATATACCACCTTATAACCAAGCTCTTTTAGAAAAGTTAGATCAAGGTCAGGGGCGAAGATGAAGCTATGGAACTTTTGGTCTGGGTAGAGGTTTGCCCTCTGTCGGCCAACATACTGTATTATTTCCTGGTTGCACGACTCCTTATAATAATCATCAAACCCCATTGGTTTAAGTTCATTATCAAATTCAGTTACACCAAACAAGGTTATATACTCAGACTCTAAGCTACCCATATCAGGTAAAGGTTTCCCGAAGGCGGCGATCGCTTCTTTACCTTGGTCATGATTACCCCCCCTGTTGTGGTTGAACCAGTAGTAATGGTTCTCTAAAATCTTCTCATACTTCTTAAGAGCATAAATACTGATTTCTGGGAATTTATCTTTTAATTTGTCGATGGTGGCAATAATGCGCTTTAAAGCCCCTTCTGCTTCTTCTTTGGTTAATAGTTCGCCGTCAGCATTCCTGGTACGACCCCAGTTATTAGAACCCAGTCCAGAAAAGTCAACAGCATGAACAACGATATTATTTTTAGCTGTAATGGTTTCTTGTTTGACCGTGATAATTTCAGTGGGGTCAATATCTATTAATGCTGCTAGTTTAACGGTTGTTAAAGTAGCGTCAAGGTAAAGATTAGCCTGACTGGTTTTCAAGATACTCTGCATCTTAAAGTCAGGTCTAGTTATAATAATTTCACCATATTGGTTGGTCTTAAACGCGCCTTTCTTTCCTCCCCAAACTTCTAATAAGTCAAAGAGAATGTTTGATGGTAGTCTCTTAATATTTTCTAAGGTCTTCTCACGGGCTTCAATAGCTAAACCTCGACGGGCGGTCTTGGCTTGTTCACGGGTTATACCCCCCTCTTTATAGTTGACAGTTCCTGTACTGTCAGGAGTTACAAAAACATCGTCTAATTGGTTGAAATCATTGTAGATAAACTGTATTATTTCTTCTAGGTTTTCAGGAGCTTCACCAATAATATCTAAGATTTCTTTATGTCTTAGACCATAACGGCGTTTGGTATCTTTTTCAAGATAGGGGCGTAAATTTAATAAATTTTCAATAGCCAAGAAATAATCGCGATTTTTGGCTCTTAGGTCTAACATCTGGCGATTAAAACAATTGAGAGATCCTGTTATTTGTTTTGTACCTAATGTTCGACCAGCTTCTTCAATTGAGAAGAGATCCGGTGAATAGTTATAAACGGTTACATCACTTAATTGCTCTGTGGTGCATCTTATTGTAGGTGAGGATAAAGTTAGTTTTCTTTGATGTAAAAAGCCATAGCCTTCTCCTGATTCGGCACCGCATTTACTAACTATAAAAGGATTTCCCTCTGAGTCTAATTCGTTAGATTCTTGTTTTATTTTCCCATAGATACAATGACGACAAACTTGGTTGACTCCATCAAAGTAAACATCATAATTCTTAGTATATAGTTGGTTAAAGGCATCGACATTAGAACAATTACTAGGGGTAATTAATTGATGTCTTTCTCCTTTGAGTTCAATTCGCTCACCTACTTGATAGATTCCTTTCTGTCTTGGGTTAAGGTCAGTAAAGTTGTGTTTAATGGTGGGAGTAGAGGGGTTACGGTGGTCTACTGTGATATGGAAATGTTTACCATTTTCTGAGGCAAAATTACCTGTGTCATAAGATTTGCCAGAGCCGGGAACACTAGCATCTAATATATGCTTCCAGCCAGCGTTTATTAATTTTTGATAGAGTTTCTTCCTATTACCTTTCTTAAAGATAATTATCGGTGGTTCAAGCCCTTTATAGTCCTCGGGAGTGGGGACAGGATCATTAAGGGTTAATGTTATTTTTCGAGGTAATTTTACTTTAGTTTGTTCGACTTCCTTGGTAAACCGAAGCCTTTCTTATAGTGTTTGCCTAACCCGTGAAATTTAGCTTTTAAGAAGTCGATAAACTCTGAGGTTTCTTGTGCTTGTTCATTTTTTTCTTGTTCAATTTCCCATTCAACGTAAGCTTGGTATAGGTCGGCATCTGGTTCAATGGGGTATCTTTCCAGGGAATGCCATTGTTTTTCTGGGAATTTAAAGCCGTGTTGCTGTGCGATCCAAAAAAGAGTACCGGCGGTGACTTCACCTACTCTGAACCCTTGAATCTTTCTGGCAGGGTTCCAGCCTTTCATAGGGGGACTCCAGGATTCGGCTATGGTGATCGCTTCAGTGGGACCAAAGATGGTGGTTAAGGCCATGAGGACTCTTAACGATTCTTCATAAGTTCCGGTTCCTGGTTGCCGTGGTGGGATGAAGTTTAGGGCTTCTAGGGCTAGGGTTTTAAGTTCGTCGGGGTTTTGTTCATTAACCCTGGCTAATGTCTCAATACGGCGTTTTTCCCTGGCCTCCCATTCGATTTTAGCCTGTTCTTTGGCTCCATCAATGAGAGAGTCGGGTAAAGTTTGCCCATCGAGGATAAAGATTTCTGCTTGGCTATTACCGGCCCAATACCGTGAGGCATCTTTACAAGCCTCGTCAGCCGAAGGAAAATGCCCCATAACGGCTTTGACTAACTGTTCGTATGTATCTATATCCTTAATGGGTTGAGACGCATTGAAGACGATTCTAAAGCGATCACAGGGTGGGGTGTCTCCTTTTGGCTTTTGGTGGGATGCGGAAGTATAGATTAATTGTCCATATTTTTTGACAAAGGGATGGTTGAGGGCATCGTCAAGGGTTAAGCCATTATCGATGTCAAGGCCAATAAGTTGAGCTTGTTGATAGTTAGCTTTTGACCTCATGCTGTGGTCGTAGGTGGCACAAGACCAAGCATGACCTAGCAAGACGGCTTCTGCTAAGTCGTCGATGGTTAATACTTGAGTTTTAAAGCCGTCGCGGTAATGTTCGGGGTTGTCAACGGTTTTGTCAAGGTGGTGACAGTTGACGGATAACGGAAAGGTTTGGTTTTGTTGTGTCCCTGTATTGTGTTCCATTTATGGGTTCGCTTTGGTAAGGTGAGCGAGCAACCCGTTGATAGGAAGGGAAATACTGTCTTATATCGGTTTTAGAAGAGAAGGGAAGCAAGAGTGACCGAAAGATTGCAGAATGTAGATTGGAGATTGCAGATTGAGTGAGAACAAGCCCTTGTTTTTAAATATGGGTAAATCTACATTCTATCCTCTAGGATTGAGAGGTTGTACATCAGCAATTGACTGTACGGACATAACAAAATTGTGTACCATAAAGACAGCAATCCCTTCCATCACCTTCACAGTCTTTTTAGCCGTCTAAACTAAATTAAGTTAACTGTTCGGTGGGCGGGTTGCCCAAAACTTTTAAAACTTGTTCAAACTTATTTTTGGCTTTTCCACCGTTTCAAGTTTGTCAAAGCTCAAAAGCTTTAGTAGTGGTTACGTTGTCTATGAGATATCTATGCAATGACACACAGATATTCTTATAAATTCAAGGATACAGCAAAAAGACACCCACAAAAACTGATGGTTGCTTTGTGTGGGAGCTATGCAGGCTATAATCTTTGTAGAATGAGGGTTTTGGGAATTTAGGGAAAGTTACATAAAACCTTAAACATACCTAAATTTTTTCTTGTTTTTCTGTTAGCTATTGAAGATAGAAGATTTTTGTTGCATTAGATCCACTTTCACAGTTCCTTGCATTGACTTTGCAGACACGCCCTAGTATTGCTTCCAACCTAGCTCAAAAAATCAAGGTATAGCAACCGCCAAGGCGGTTGCTATAGCAGTCTCAACTGGAGGGATTTCTGGTTCCACTAATAAACGATTTCGTATTGCTGTTACGAAAGCAGGAATTACTCCAGTGACTAAGCGCAGTAATCAAACTTATGAAGTAGGTTATAGTCAACTTTCAGCCAAAATTCAAAACATCCACAAAACTGGTGGTAAGATTGTTAGTGTTACGGAGATTGTTTAATCTCTGATAGTACCATAAAAACGACAGCCATTGGCAAAATAAACCATCAAGATTACTTTTAATCTAGATATAATTTGCCAATGTTTTCAATTATTTATCCTAGATCGAAATGTCTAACAGATCCTAGGAACGTTCTAAACGTTCCCAGGTTTCAAGGTTGACTCAAAGCCTGTTATAAAGGGATTATCGGGACTTTATCAATGTGAGTAATATGAATGTTTTGATTTGGGTTTGTGATCAATGCTTTACAAGATCAAAAGTCAACGAAATAAGTAAACCTGCTACTGCATTATCCCTCAACGGGCAAAACCCTGTTGCCTTATACTGTAAAATTCTTTGACAAATAATAATTTTTGTAAATTTATTGCTCAAAAATAGGGACGAGATGGCAACTAATTACTTATTCTGACTAAAGATTGCTTGGTCAAGCAATCTTTAGACAACTTTAAAATGTTAAGCTTTTTATTTAGGAGAAAGTTAATGGGAAATTTGGCTCGTTCAGCAACCCTTGGTCTGGATGCCTTTGAAGTAGCCCCTTTGGAAATGCGTCCCTTACAGACTGAAGACGACTTGCAAACCATAATTAGGGCTGTTTACAAGCAGGTGTTGGGAAATGAGCATTTAATGGAAGAACAACGCTTAGAAAGTGCGGAAGCACTTTTGCGCGGTGGTGATATTACCGTTCGTCAGTTTGTCAGACTGGTGGCGAAATCTGAGTTATATAAGTCACTGTTTTTCTACGCCTGTCCTCCATACCGCTTTATTGAACTGAATTTCAAGCATTTATTAGGTCGTGCGCCTCAATCTCAAGCAGAAATCACCGAACACGTTGAAATTTATTACGAACAGGGATATGATGCCGAGATTGACTCTTATCTCGATAGCGACGAATATACTTTGAGTTTTGGGGAAGATATTGTTCCTTATGCTCGTCATATTCGTTCCCAGGTTGGCCTCAATAATAATAGCTTCAATGGGATGTTTTCTTTGTTAAGAGGTTCAGCTACCAGCGACAGAGATAACAGTGCTAAATTAATTGGTTCTTTGGCATCTAATTTAGCAACTCCAATTCAACCACTTGCTATGGGGAATGGTGCTAACTATGGCAATACTGGTAAGCGTTTTAAGATTACTTATTCTGCTTCCAAAGACTTTGCTCGCCTGCAAAAATTAAGTAACAAACAAATTACTGTCAGCTTTGATTGTATGTCAAAAGCTTTTCAGTCTATTCATAATGCAGGTGGTAGTATTCTCAGCATTACTGAAGCACTTTAAAAAGCTTTGTCGTAAGCAGTACATCTCCTTTCTGTCCTTAAAATTCCTGAATTGAATATTAACCAAAGATTGAGGGTTTTAAGGGTAGGACAGGAGTGAATAATATTCCATTAGTTCCTGAAATTTTTGGGTTTTTTGAGTTAATTAATCAAAATAATTTGAGGTTTTATATTATGTCAACAATGACAACAGTAGGCATTCCACAAATGAGTGATTATGCAGGTCGTATTGTGGAAATTACAGTCACGGGTGTTTGTCGCCAAGATGTTAAGCGAGTTAGTTCTTACACCGTGAAAGTTCCCCATAGTCGTATGAATGAAGCCATGCGAGAAATCTATCTTTTAGGGGGTAAAGTTGCTGATGTTAAGGTGTTATAATTCTCAACTTATTCATCAGTTTACTTGATTTTGTGTGCAACTTTTTCTGACTCATGATGACCCTGGGTTTGACTGTTTCAAAAAAAGTTGCACAGCCAGAAAAAACTCATTAATTTAACAACTTCAAGGTTAGGTCTTTTTTTATGTCTAAACAACAACTTATGGATTTTATTGTTGCTGCAAAAAATGATGAATCATTGAAAGCGCAGTTAAAAGAAGCTCAACCAGAAGAAATTATTCGTATTGCTGAAAAAGCAGGATTTAATTTCTCTGAAGAGATTAAGGGAAGATTTAGGAATCGCTGGGCAGGAGTTTACTCCTGCCCTCAAAGAACGGATGTTGACGAGATATGTCCAGCACTTTGTCCCCCAGGTTTTAAGTCCTTGGCTGAGTATTCTCAGTCAACTTGTTCTCCTTGGGATACACAAGAAAAATATGATTTTCGATCTGGGGTAAAATACAATTAAATGACAATTGAAACAATGACGACTCTTAATTCTTCTGCTCAACTGATCAACAACCCTGAAGCTGCTGTCACTGCGTTGAAAAACAGTGAAGATGAAGGAGTACGTTATTATGCTGCTTGGTGGCTTGGCAAAAATCGGATTCTGAAGGCGATTCCCCTACTGTGTGAATGTCTTAAGGATGAGCGAGATCGAACCACTCTAGGGGGCTATCCTCTTCGCCGTCAGGCAGCACGTTCATTAGGAATGTTAAAAGATTCACAGGCAGTCACCCCATTGATTGAAGCTTTAGACTGCTCTGATCTTAGATTGCAAGAAGCTGTGATTTTGGCCTTGAAGAATATTGGCGATCGCTCTGCTATCCCTGCATTAATTAACCTACTTAATCCAGAGATCAAGGACAAGCCAACTGAGGCATTAATTGAGGCGTTGACAGCCTTTAAAGTGTGGGAAGTCCAAGATCACATTGAACCTTTTCTACAGGATTCATCGGAACGAGTCAAGTGTGCAGCCGCTCAATATTTTTATGCTTTAACCCTTAAACCTCGTTACCTAGAGATGCTTTTTCAAACTCTAGGTCATGAAAACCGTTTTTTACGATATGCGGCGGCTATGGATCTTGCAGCCCTTGGTCGGTTTGAAATCGCTCCAGCTATTATTAAGGCGCAAATCCCCAATAATATCAAATTAGCCACTATCAAGCGTATTTTAGAAGCACTTTTACAAAATAAGACGGAGAGGGAAGTAAAACGGCAAGAGCAAGCCAATTTTTTATTTCCAGCACTTGACGAGCTACTGCTGGATGCTATTCAAGGAAACATTCCCAGATCGAACACTGTGGAAACAAATCAGAAAATTGAGAAAATGAAGATGTTAGTGGACCAACAAAGCATAACGTCTCAACAAGTACCTAAAAGTCTGATCTTAGAATTAATTGAAGCGGTAAAATCTCCCTATCCTAATGTCAAAGCTGCTGCAATCCAAGGATTAGTTGAATTGGCTCCTTTGAGTGCTGATGTAATAATTGAAGTGTTTGATACTGATGAAGATCAAGACTTGAGGGCAGGGCTAACTCAAGCTTTAATGTACATTGGTGATCTTAGAACAGTGTCGCTGTTGGAAAAAGTGATTGGTTTTGACATATCTGATCATTGTCAAGGGAAGATTCGCCGAGTTGCAGCTAGGGGTTTAGGTAAAATTGGCCGTCAAACTAAGAATCAAGAAGTTATTGCACAAGTGATAGAAAAGCTAAAATGGGCGTTATTAGAGCCTACTGATTGGGCTTTGCGTTATAGTGCTGTTGTGTCCCTTGAAGAAATTGGTAATAGCGATGGGATTCTAGCGTTACAGGCTGCGTCTGAGAGTGAATCTGATTTCATAGTCCAAACGAGGATTGAACGTGCTTTAACAGCTATCGGTTGGTAGGATAAACTACCCCAGGCCGCTACGCTGAGAATGGGGACTCTCGCTTGTTTTGTTGATCTTTTTCTCTAACTCACATCTTGCACCTTCGATAAAAGTAGCTAGTTTAGAGAGGGAACAGGGAACTACGGAAGGGGGAACAGGTTTTATTTTTACTGAAACTAATTTAGAATTGATTTTCTTTGCTTTTTGATTTTGATTTTCTGTACTGATGCAAGATATCAGTCTAAATGAATTGGATGACAGCATGGAAAAGGGTATCAAACCTTAATTAAGGCTGTCCTTCGTTCCTATGTTAACTATCAAGAAAGCAAAAAAAATTAGCTGATCTTCTTTTGAATAAGCCAATCAGAGTCATTATAACAAAGGGTTTTCCCACTAGAATCACCCAAATATTCTAAAGATAATAAACAAGCATACTTTAATTTCCAAACTTCACTTTCTAGACCAACTTTTAAATGAGGAATAGCTTGCTTATCACCTAAATAACCTAACGAAATAGCAGCAGCAATTCTTGATTTAACAAATTTATCTCCTAAATTAAGTAAAGTATCGAGAAAAAGCTCATAAGCTGGTTCATATTTTAACCAACCAAATAGTTTAATAATATGGTAGTGCGCTCCATAATCTTCTTGAGCATTTTCGTCAAAAGATTGTTTTAAAACATCTCCTTCCTGGGGATAGAACTCAAGCATCGCTTTACTGGCCAAATAACAATAGCCAAAATTAGTATTATAGAGGTCTTCAATGACTCTCTCTAACGTTGGTTTTTCACTGTATTCATAAGCCATTTTCAGGTCTTGGGGATGATCCCAAATGGCTAAATCAAAACTTGACTCTACCTCAGAAAAATCAAAATTGTCCTTTTCCTGTGCTTTATCTGCTAAAAATCTCATTCCCCGAAGACGTAGAGACTGGGAAACAGGAGCAACCGCTATATTAGGAATAGCCTGATTATATTCTAAATCCATCAGGTCTTGAATCGCTCCTCGTCGAGCATGAATATTTTTATCATTCAGGAAATGGATAATGTGATGGACTTGGGTATTATCTCCTGATAACTTGCTTTTGGCAGTTATGGCAGCACAGGCGATCGCCGAATCTTCTGACTCTGTAAAAGGAGCAATTCTGTCTAATGCTGGTTGGTAATTGAGTTTTGCTAGAGTTTGAATGATAACTCGATAAATTTGTCCTTCTTTGTTTAATAACTGAGCAATTTCTTCGAGAATATCTTTGTCAGATGTACTAATTTCCCCGATCGCCCAAACCGTATTTTCTACCATGTAGCGATCGCTATCTGCCAAAAAAGGTCGCATGACTTCAATCGCATCAGCAACTTTTAAACGTCCCAATGATTCGATCGCTTTACGTTGTGCTTGACGATTTTCTCTTGCTGGGTGAGGATCTTGTAAAACTTTGATCAGTGCTGCGATGGAGCGTTCACTAGGAAAGTTAACTAAATGTGCTGCTGCGAGATAACGATGATATTTTTCTTTGAGTTGTTCTACTGGTGTTTCTAGAAGTTCAATTGCTTTTTCTTCTGTTAAACCTGGAAATAAGTTGAGAAAAGGACTATTCATTTTATTTGGCAATTCTTTGGCAATTCATGAGCAAAATTTTGGACTTTTTCAAACTTAAGTAAACCTGTTGTTGATCCCCATACTTTTTCATCAGTATCAACATCAAAACCCGTATCTCTACTAATCCAAATATTTTCTGTAACTTCTACCTCACTTTTCAAATAGGTCATGCGACCATCTTTACGAGGAATGAGACATTTATTCCCTGGTTCAACCTGTCCCACAAACTTATCCCCCTCTCTTTGGAAAATAATTGCACAACCATTACGCAGTTCAATCGATTCAGGAGTAATTGTTTTGAGTATTTCTAGATCACTTCCTGAACCTGTATAAAGATCCTTATCTTTAAGAGCATAGTTTTCTACAAAAACATTGTCTCCTTGGGCAAAAATTCTATGAACATTTTGATGATGAGGATGCCAAGGATCGTAATCATAAACTTGTTCAGAATAAAAACCAACACCCTCAAAAAACTCGAAGGGTAAAGGGCGGAAAAAAATGCGAATATGAGGATGTATTCTCGGGTTATCTAAAGTTTGTTTAAAACTACTAAATTCACCCGCTAACCAACTAGCTAAAATCATGGCATCATTCATATTTTCTTCTCTTTTATCAGACAGCCAGGAAACTCCCAACATACTCATTGACTCAATTAAAGCCAACAATTTTGTCAAGAGTTTCCTTCTAGTTAGACTTGCAATTTCAGTTAATCAACTAGATTAAAATGCCCCTAAGACATGGAGTTAATAACGTAGTCGAGATAACTGGTAAGCTCAGTACCAGCTTGAGCGGACATATCACGAGGCACACAGAGACGGTCTCTTACTTTAGCAAAGGCTGCGACATAAGCAGCAGTATTAATTCCTAAAGCGCGGTAAACTTCACGCTGACCAGCAATACCCCATTCATCAAGAGGACCAGTACCACCAACTACTAAACAGTAATTGATTAACCGTAAATAGTGACTTACATCACGAAGACACTTATCTTTACGAACTTGAGGGTCTACACTTGGACTAACTCCCTTGAGGAAATTCGGCATAAACTGCATCAACAGCTTCTGCTAGCGGTACGAGCTGAGTCATCCACNCTCTTCCTCCTCTCCCCCCCTCCC
>NZ_AADV02000139.1 GCF_000167195.1 Crocosphaera watsonii WH 8501
CCGCCGAAGTACGGTCACGTATAACCCACAGGTTTTCTCGTGCGAAGCAGTTCTTTCCATCGCTGAGTGACGTTTCACCTTGTGACGTTACATGGCTAACTTATAGAAAGGGAGCAGACCACGTACGACTTGACCCTGAGCATTGTATTGAGAACCATGACAGGGACAAATAAACTTATCTTTCGCTGGCATTTCCAGGGAACAACGCAGCCTAAGTGAGTACAAACGGCGTTGATACCGTAGTCAGCAATGGCGTTTTCTCCTTCAACCACTAGGTAGGTGGGATCTCCTTGTAACCCTTGGGCTAAAACGCGATCGCCGACATTATGCTCAGCAAGAAAGTTACTAGCGATAACATCATTACCCAGAGCGTCTTTGGCATTAACACCGCCACCGGCTCCACCGCTGGAGGGGGGTATAAAATATTTCACCACAGGATACAATGCACCGGCGGCAACACCAGTGATAGTTCCAAAGGTGAGTAAATTCATAAACTGACGACGCCCCATATCGGGGACATCTGATGAACCAGATACTTGTGTCATAACGATTGATGGATGGATGGATGGATCTAGATTTAGTTGGCCAACTGAGGATTGAATCTCAGCAATAATTACAGGTTGTACGTTTCTTAAAAGGATATGATAGGAACCCTGTTTTAGACAAGGAGATCAGTAAAATTTTTCTCTCTCCCAGTAGACAAGGTTTGAGAGTCTCCTGAGCTTAAAGTCTATTTTAAATTATTGCAGAAAAGTGGGTAATAATCGAATATCTAGAAAAATTTTCCCCCAGGTATCGAAAAAGAGCAGCCTTTGGGGTATGATTGGGTTCATTAATAATGTTTTAATTTATTGCAGTAAAACACAGAGGGTAAGACGCAAGTGATTAGAGTAGCAATCAACGGGTTCGGACGTATTGGACGTAACTTTTTGCGGTGCTGGTTAGGTCGGGAAAACACTGGATTAGAAGTTGTCGGCATCAACGATACTTCTGATCCCAGAACTAATGCTCACCTGCTAAGATACGATTCCATGCTCGGTATATTAGATGCTGACATTGAGGCAGACGAAAACTCCATCACCGTTAATGGTAAAACCATCAAGTGTGTTTCTGATCGTAACCCCTTAAACCTACCTTGGACGGAATGGAATGTCGATTTAGTTATCGAATCCACTGGGGTTTTTGTTACAGAAGAGGGTGCATCTAAACACATCGTAGCTGGTGCCAAAAAGGTCTTAATTACAGCCCCCGGAAAAGGCGGTAATGTTGGAACCTACGTGGTTGGAGTTAACGCGCAAGACTACGAACACGACAAACACAATGTCATCAGTAACGCCAGTTGTACCACTAACTGTCTCGCACCAGTGGTTAAAGTCTTAAATGATAATTTTGGTATTATCAAAGGCACCATGACCACTACCCACAGTTACACCGGAGACCAACGCATTTTAGATGCGTCTCACCGTGATCTTCGTCGGGCGCGGGCAGCTGCGGTTAACATTGTACCTACCTCCACAGGTGCTGCAAAAGCGGTTGCTTTAGTTATCCCTGAAATGAAAGGCAAGTTAAATGGTATTGCCATGCGGGTTCCTACCCCTAATGTTTCTGTGGTTGACTTGGTAGCACAAGTGGAAAAAAGCACCATTGCTGAACAGGTTAATGATATCTTCAAGACTGCTTCTGAAGGTTCCATGAAAGGTGTTCTCGGCTACAATGATTTACCTTTAGTCTCTTGTGACTATCGGGGAACAGATGTTTCTTCTATCGTTGATGCCAGCTTAACTATGGTTATGGGTGGCGATATGGTTAAAATTGTTGCTTGGTACGACAACGAATGGGGTTATTCTCAACGGGTTGTTGACTTAGCTGAAGTTGTAGCCAACAAATGGAAATAGATCCTTCACTTACTAAAATTTCATGATTTCTTTTAGCCTCCGACTTTAAGACGGGGGCTTTTCTATTAACAATTAACAATTAACAATTAATAATTAATAATTGATTATTCCCCGAAAGTAAAGTAAAAAGTTGTTCCTTGATTAACTTTTGCATCGTACCAAATTTCCCCCCCATGAAGTTCAATAATGCGCTTGACTGTTGCTAAACCAATACCAGTTCCAGGAAACTCTTGCTCCTGATGTAAACGCTGAAAAGGAGTAAATAAATTGTTACCTTTTTTAGTATCAAAACCCACGCCATTATCCTTGACAAAATAGACAGTTTGATCTTGTTGTTGCAACGGACCAAATTCAATGCGAGGCTGTTCTGTTTTATTGGTAAATTTATTAGCATTATCCAATAAGTTTTCAACAGCGATTTTAATTAAACCTTCATCTCCTGTCGCATAAACATCAGATTCAATGATAACTATTTTCTCTTTTTCTTTCATCTTCTAAAATCTTTAGATTTTTTAGTCCCACATTATCTAATTTTTGGCCATGTTTTTTAGACAATAAATAAATGATGCTATTGATAACATTAAGATGATTTCTTAGATCATGGGAAACCCTATAACCAAAGGCTTCTAATTCCTTATTTACTAACTCTAATTCTTTATTCTTTTTCTCAAGTTTACGTTGCATTTCCAACAAATTTAATTGATTTTCTACCCGAATAATTACCTCTTGTAACTGAAAGGGTTTGCTAATATAATCAACCCCACCCACTTGAAAAGCTGTGACTTTATCAAAGGTCTCATTTAACGCACTAAGAAAAATAACAGGAATATTCTGAGTCGTTTCGTCTGCCTTTAATCGTTGGCAAACTTCATAACCATCTAGTTCCGGCATTCTTATATCTAATAAAATTAAATCAGGCGGTTCCACTTTAACCACATTTAAAGCTTGTTTTCCGCTCAAAACCCGTCTGACTTCATAACCTTGTTTCGTCAACATTGTAAATAAAAGTTGTAAATTTTCAGGGATATCATCCACAATAAGAATATCTCCCTTCTTTTCATTCCTATTATTCATGGTTGAATCCTTCTGTTAAATTAACAATTTTTTCAAAGGCTAATTCTTCAAGCATTTGATTTAGAGAATCTGCTAAAAAAAAATATTGCTCAGGAATTTCTTGAATTAAATGAATGAGATTCTTTTCCCTCGCACTTAAAGCAGTTTTACGTAATTCTTCAACCCATGCTTTAGGCATTTTCTCCATTTCAGCATTCAATTGCTCAAAATTATCCACTTCATTTACTGTACCATGAGAGGATAAATTAATTGTAGACTCTTGATAAACATACTCAAGCCCTAAATATTGCTTCATCTTCTCAAAAATAACTGCTTCTTTAAATGGTTTCGGTACAAAATCATTACATCCTATTTCTAAAATAGCTTTTCTTTCCTCATCAAACGCAGTAGCAGTTAAAGCAATAATGATCACAGGGGTTTGTCTATTAGGGTTTTCTGCCTCCAACTGACGGATGCGACGACTCGCTTCATAACCATCCATCACAGGCATTCTCATATCCATCCAAATTAACTGAGGATGCCATTTTTGCCACATTTCTAATGCTTCTTGACCATTATTAGCTGAACGTACTTCAAACCCCACAGAGCTTAATATTTTCATCATTAATAGTTGATTATCCTTGACATCTTCTACTACTAAAATACGATAGTCGGTTTGGCTTGGCTGTAAACCAATAATTTGTTTTGATGGTTGTTTAACAAAGTCTTCGATTTTTGTTTGCACCATCATTTTTAGTGTACAAGTAAAGATCGATCCCTTTCCCAGTTCACTTTCTACCGTAATATCACCCTCCATTAAGCGCGCAAACTGGCGACTAATGGATAATCCCAACCCCGTCCCTTCATGATTTTCACCGCCTTTTTCTGTTTGTTTAAACGGCTCAAAAATAGTCTCTAAATTTTCCTTTTTAATGCCCACGCCTGTATCTTTAACTTGCAGTTGTAGCTCAATGTCTCTACTATTATTGTCGTATGATAGTAGACATAAATGTACATCAATCTGACCGACTTAGGTAAATTTAATAGCATTCCCCACTAAGTTAACAATAATCTGTCTTAACTTACTTTCATCTCCTTCTAAATATTGAGGGATATCGCTATCTATATGAAAGTCTAAGCTTATTTCTTGTGATGATTCTTTAAAAGACAGTAATTCCTGCACTGATTGTATTAATTTATAGAGATCAAAATAATTTTGATGAAGAATTAATTGTCCAGCTTCAATTCGAGACATTTCTAAAACATCATTGATTAATGAGAGTAAATGTTCTCCACTGCGGTTAATAATTCCTACATATTTCTGTTGTTCCGATGAAAGAGAATTATCTCGATCTATTATTTGAGCAAAGCCCAAAATAGCATTTAACCCAGATTCCGCACTTCAAAATGTAGTATAAGAAAATACATAGTTTTAAAAAGTCCGAAAATCATACCTGGGCAAGAATATTTCTCTTTTCATTAAATTTTTAGGAAAAATAATCAAATTAAGAAGATTTATACTCATTGAAAACTTAGCAAGACTCAGCACAAACAAAGGAGAGTTTCCTCTTCTCATTTGATATCATTAGACTCTTATTCTTTTATTATTTTTGCTTTATCCAATTCAATTTATAGATAATATCTTTGACGAGATGCAGGTAATAAACTCAATATAAAACGCCTTTCTTCTGTTAAATTGACAATTTGTTTAACTCCGTTTAAAATCACATAATGAATACCTTGAAAACATTGAAATATCCACCTCAAAGTCGGACGCAATGTTACTTTCCCTACTTGATTATTTATTCCTTTTTTGACTCTTTTTAAACAATTTCTTAATTCTCTTTGCCCCAAGTTATAAATCAACAAACACAAAGACATTAAAAATAACATTGTTTCTATTCTTTCTGGTTTTTCAACGAAGAAACTATCAGTAAAAAATAAGGGATCTTTCAAAAATCGAAATCCTCTTTTCGTAGATTGCTGGTTTTTATAAGTTATCAGAATTTCACTAGCTTCTAATTTATTTTCCTCTACTAAGTTAGTTGCTAAAATAAATTTTCCTGCTTCTTTAGTCTTTCTACTTATCTCTTCATCTTTTTTGATGATCAGACTAATCATTTTATAAATCTTTTCCTTTTTTTTCGAGTAAGTTTCAATCAGTTCAACTTCTTTTATTTCCAACAATCTCAATTTTTTATTAATAGCTTTTAATTTATATCGAGCAGCTTGAGGATGTTCAAATTCTTCAGATTGTATTTCTTTAAGAAATTTTTGGGATTTCTTCTCTTCTTGGGAAAGTTGTTTTTCTAGTTTTTCCAAATCACTTTTCTGTCTTTTTTCACTCAAGACTATTAACCAAGTTTGCTTGATTCCACCATAAGTAACAATTTCTTCTTTCCAGGTATAACTTTCTAAATTTAGGTCACTTCTTTTTTCTTTATCTTCATCTTTTACTTCTTCCACCTCTATATTTTGCACTAATTCTTTTGCTTTTTTTATGGTCATTGGAACTCTCGTTATCCATTTTAAATGTTGGATTAGTTGGAGATTTTCTTGACCATATAAAGCACTATCACGAACCATGATACTATCAAACTTTATTTGCTTTTTGAATTCTACTAAAACTTTTCCAAATACAGCTTTATCAGATTCATTTCCATCTCCTACTCTCACAAATAATGGAATATCTCCATCTTGGCTTGTTATTAAATCCAAGACACATTGTTTTAAGTCTGGTCTATGATCCCGAGAATATCCTTTCTTAATAAAAATTGGTCTTTCTTTAATAATTTTTTCTTCTTCCTGTTTCTCTTTATCTTCTTCCCTTTTATATTCTCCATCTAAATGAAATGATGTGGGATCTAAATGGGAGTATTTAAGGTCTATTTTAAATTTTTTAATTACTTCTAAAACTACTTCAATAAAAATATCATTTAGTCCATATTTATATAATTCATCCATTACTCTCCCAATTTTATCATCATTAAGGTAATCAGGTTTAATTCTTTCTCCTAACAATTTCTCAATGGCTTTATCTTGAAAAAACTGACTGAATAAATATAGAGGTCTTGAAACAAATCCTAGTCCATTGATTAAAATAGACTTAACTACTGTACCTGCTGAGATTTTTTCTCTAACATCTATTCCTAATTTATTATTAATTATTTTGACTATTCCTATTTCATCAATTAAACCAGCTACTATCCCTAAATGGTCTAAATTTTTAACTTGTATTTCTTCTAAATAAGACATTTTTCGCTCTTTTTTTACAGAGGAAACAACTTAAGCAATTATCCCACTTTTTTGTCTTCAAGAGCTTAAGCAATTATACTTAATTATTAAACCCAGGCTTGTAGTATTTAATGCTACTTTTTGAAGTGCGGAATCTGGGTTATAAATGCGCTAGAATTATCTGATAGGTGCTGTCCCGACTTCCATCCCACGCTCTCGTGCGTAGGTGTTTTTTAGGGAAAATACAGCGTGGGGCTTCTCGTCGGGTAAGCTAAGGAAAATAGTACCAAACTTTATCAATATCGTTGTTTTTGCTGGATCTTATTAATATCCAGTTTTTTTTGTTAATGGCGGTATTCGGTAGGAACTAATTGGATAGGTTATCCGTCTCTGCATAAGTTATATCTTTTCAGTCCATATTTAATATTAAGTATATTAATCTTTTAGATAAGTCGATGTTTATTATAAAAACGAAGATAAGCAGGGAAAGTTAAATAAACTTAAAACTGTTTCCAAGTCTAAGTGTTATTATAAGATGACTATTAGTTATTGATTAAATCCCCTAACAGTATGAAGATAAAACTGAAACAATACCCTGGTAATCGGCTAAATAATACTGTCATTACCGTTCTTACTATTTTACTGTTATTTATTGCTTTAACCGTGGCTGTTGTTTCAGGAACTCTTGATGCTTGGGACGCAACTTTTTTGGAGTGGGTTCGTCAACTTGACCATCCTAGTTTGATGGTTTTAGCTAGGGTATCTTACTTTACAGGAGAAGCGGAGGTTGCTGTATTTATTGTTATTGCAGGTTTAGGGTTTTTATGCTGGAAACGTTATTGGCAAGAAGCACAAGTTTTAGCCATATCAGCTCTGGGAGTTTTAATATTAATTGACCAAATATTAAAGCCCTGGTTTGCTCGTATTCGCCCCGCACCTGGGTTGATTGATGTTCACGGAAAAAGTTATCCTAGTGGTCATGTTTCTGGCAATTTAATGTTATATTTATACTTTTCTTATTTAATAGCTTTTCATTTTCCAAAATGGGGAACTTTTTTCTATATCCTTTCTACTATTTTAGTTGCTTTAATGGGTTGGTCTAGTCTCTACTTAAATATTCATTGGGTTACAGATTTGATTGGAGGTGTTTGTGTTGCTTATTTAGGATTCCTATTTTGTATCACTCTTTTGAATTCAATTAGCAAAAAGTATCGTAAATTTTAAATATATAATGAATAAAGTAACTGTAGAAGATAAAGACAATAAAATTGTTACTGCTTGGAAAAAAGATACTAAGAATCTTTGGCTTTTTTCTGGTTTGTGGCTATTTTTTATCAGTTGTATTGCCTTTTTGGTTTAACTTGGGGAAGCATTGGTTTAATGGATAAAACAGAACCAATGTTTGTAGAAGCTGCCCGTCAAATGGTCATAACAGGGGACTGGGTAACACCCTATTGGAATGGAGAAACTCGTTTCGATAAACCTCCCTTGACTTATTGGTTAGTGGGTTTATCTTTTAAGCTATTTGGACTTAATGAATGGGGCGCAAGAATACCCTCGGCTTTGGCTGCGATCGCTGTGGTTATTTTGGGTTTTTATACCCTGAAAAAATTCGGTTTTTCACGAGCATATGAAACAAATCAAACCCCAACAAAATTATGGTTTTCTGCTCTCATAGGTGCCGGAATTATCGCTTTAAACCCTTTCTGGATAGCCTGGGGAAGAACGGGAGTTTCTGATATGTTTCTCTCCAGTGGTATTGCTTTAGCTTGCTTATCTTTTTTCTTGGGTTATGGCTATTCTGAAACAAGTTCTAAATCCTATTATGGGCTACCAGTGGGGCAATGGTGGTACATTGCTTATTGGGTTTTTATGGCTTTAGGTGTCTTAGCCAAAGGTCCTGTCGCTCTAGTTTTACCTGGGTTAACCGTTATCGTTTTTCTTTTATATGTTGGGCGGTTTATAGAAGTAGTTAAAGAAACTCCCTGGCTATTGGGAATCGGTAGCTTTTCATTAGTTGCTGTTCCTTGGTTTGTTCTAGTAACTTTAGAACATGGACAAGAATACATAAATACTTTTTTTGGACTGCATAATGTCCAAAGGTTTACCAGCGTAGTTAGTCGTCATCCTGGGGCATGGTATTATTATTTTCCTGTGATTATGGTGGGTTTATTACCTTGGTCAATTTATTTACCCTTAGCTATTGCTAGGTTGAGGGTTTGGCAAAGACGACAATGGATAAATTCACCTCGCAAAACTCATTTAGGGATATTCTGTTTAGCCTGGTTTTTTGTAGTTCTGGTTTTCTTTTCTAGTTCCGTGACAAAATTAGCAGGTTATGTGCTTCCTTTGATGCCAGCTGCTGCTATTATAATTGCTTTATTTTGGAGTGAACAAGTTGAGACAAAGTCAGAAGAAGCATCAGGAATTTGGTCTTTCTTATTTTTGTTGAGTGGTATTGCTAATGTTGGGGTTTTAATTGGTTTAGGAGTAGCTAGTTTCTTCGCCTATCAATTAATTGGAGAAGATGCCATGATGCCCCAATTTAAAGAACTTTTACAAGGTTCAAATTCAGCTATAAAAGGAGGTATTATCTGGTCATCTGCTGCACTGTCTTGTTTATTATTTCTCTTGGTCCGTAACTATCGTAGCTGGTTGTGGACAGCTAACTTATTAGGGTTCCTGGCATTTTTCTCCTGGGTTGGTCTACCTGTTGCTCAAATTGTAGATAATCAAAGACAGTTACCTTTGAGGGAACTTTCCACCATTGTTAAAACAGAAAGACAAGCAGATGAAAGACTAGCATTTTTAGGGTTTATGCGTCCAACGTTGGTGTTTTATACTCAAGAAGTGGTTGATTCTGTCACAGAGGCAGATATCTATAATGGCCCAGCGTTAGACTATTTTCAACAAACAGGTAATTCTGATACTGTATTAATTATTAGTGAACAAAAATATCTCAATAAGTTGGGTTTAGATAAGTCTGACTATACCTTAATTCAACAAGAAG
This sequence comes from Crocosphaera watsonii WH 8501, assembly GCF_000167195.1. Taxonomy (GTDB): domain Bacteria; phylum Cyanobacteriota; class Cyanobacteriia; order Cyanobacteriales; family Microcystaceae; genus Crocosphaera; species Crocosphaera watsonii. The sequence continues at coordinate 9,193 of NZ_AADV02000139.1, forward strand.
GAGTTTACAAGTTAATTCGAGTGAGTAAACAGATAGTTGTTGCAAGATACAAAAACCGTTAACTGATTGATGGATTGAAAATATTATAGTTTGTCGACAGAGGAGACTGGCGATCGCCAATCTCCTAAAACCAAGCACACTACCTAAAGTATGTAATTTAGGTTGTAATCCCTAATTTTTCAATTAATTATGAAGTTGTTTTAATTTTGATGGCGAAGTATTTGTTGGGCCAGCAAGAACTGATACAAGTCGCCAAATAACTGTATAGCCGTCTTTAATGCCGATATCAGTCGTATATGGAGCCGTTGGCGTTGGAAGTTTTACTCTTTCATTTTTTTCGTCAAAAACATAATACTGCCAAACTTTGTATGACGGTCTTGCGTTTATATCTTCTGCTAACACATAAGAACCTTTTGGGTATTCTATGCCTGATACTTTACTTTTGAACGGGCTATTGTAGACAGCAGAAAAGATTGAGAGAGAGAGAGAGGGGGGTTCAAGGGTCCCAACAGAAGAAATATAGCCAAATTTTCGATCACTACCTGGATTTTTTACCGCAGCATCGAGAACATCTTGAACACTACCACCTGAGACTGATTTTGCATCAAGTTCAACGGAGTAAAAAATTCCAACAACTCGTAGTTTAATCGTCATTCAAATTACCTGTTTTTACGATAAAATCCATAGTATTCTTTTCCTAAAAGTAACACCAGCAAAGTTTACTACTTTAAGAAAAAAGTTAAGGATTTAGCACTAACAAATTCTTCAAGCTAGTCTCAATCTTAGTTTCAGAGAGCAAAATTTTCAGGAAATCCCTCTTATTGGGGAAGAGATTGGCTTAACTTGTTGGCTTAACTTCGGAAAAATAGCAGTTATTCATTGACAAAATAGCTCAAATATGAGTGACACAGTAAAAGAGCAGACAACCTGCTCTTTTACTGTTAGGAGATTAAAAAAATATACTATGCTAAGGGATCAATACCCATATCACAAACTGCATTACGTAAAACGGTAATCTGTTTATTAAAATCTAAACTTTGAATAGTAGATAAGGTCTTGTTTGCTTCTTCACTCAAGCCATAGGAAGGAGGAACCGGAATAACAACCCCTGCTTCCATTAATTCCGCTAATGTGTACCAGAAGGCTAATTTGGTGTTATTGGTGAATACACCATAAGCTCGGCTTACCGGGGTGCTAACTTTATTAACTAGGTCCCGCATTGCTTGTAGTTGCTCATCTTGGGACATATTCTTAAACTGGTTAAGGAGTCCTTCAGCAAACTGTAAACGGGCTGCACCAGGGGCTGCTGGAGTAATGGAACGTCCAATTTCTGTATAATTGGACTTTGGACAAAAAAAGTTTGTTAGCGTATATTTCACGCTAAACTAAAATCCGAAAATATCGGCTCTGTATCAGTCAATAAAATTGGCTGACAAATAGGGCTAATCTATAGATTCTGAGGAAAACTAAGGAGCTTTTAAGTTTTCAGTTGATTTTTTGCTCCCTTTCTTGATAACATCATGACGAGTTCGTGGGGCTTTTTTGTAACCTTTAATACGTCCGGAAGAAAAACCTCGACGTTTGGGAAATTTGGCGAAAGTCCCCAAGGTCGTAATTATTCTTGAAAAGTCTCTTTGAACTAGACTAGGGGTGATTTTGATGGATTTATTAGTCTTCAAATACTGTTCCCAATCACGGGGTAAAACCACAGCTAATTTTCTGGCAGCCCACAAATTTACATAAGAAAGAAGTGTTAGTTTAAACCAATTTTCTTCATGATGTACATCGGGAGTTAAATAAGATGTCATCAATAATCTTTGTTTACCAAATCGAAAAAGATGTTCCATGTCATAACGTTGTCGATAACACTGATAACAATCAACTAAACTTAACTCATCGCGCCGAGAACCAATAACAATAAGCCACATAGGTTTCCAAATACTATTTCTTTCTTGAGCTCTGACAACAATCTGGAGTAAAGTAAAGGGGTGATTGTTCATTTTATAGTTTTTAGTTCCTCTCATTAACATCTGTTTCCATCCCGAAATAGTCACTGTTAATTGACGACCTTTTTTCGTTGTAAAGGGGACTTGATGAACTTCATCAGGTTCAAGCCCAGTTTGGCCATCTTACCGCAAATTATCCCATACCACGGGATTTCCGAAATTTGCGCTGAATTTGTCCCGAATAATTGCCGTAAAAACCGTCATTCTAACC
>NZ_AADV02000138.1 GCF_000167195.1 Crocosphaera watsonii WH 8501
GAGAATCATGGCTTTCTTTTCTCGAAGACAAATATCCAGAGTTTAATGTTTATTATCATGGCTGAAGCTTCTATCACTGTTACTATTAAGTTGTTTGCTATTTATCAAGAGGTTTATGGAATTCCTGAGTTGATACGACAGTTTACCCCAGAAACAACCGTTAGTGAGGTTTTGTCTCTTGTTATTGAGGAACATTCTCAATTAAAAAAATGGCAAAGTATTACTCGTTTTTCCATTAATTATCAATTTGTGGAAAGCGATACAAAATTACAAGATGGAGATGAATTAGTCTTTATTCCTCCTGTTAGTGGTGGGTAATCTTTTAATATTGTAAGGATCAACGCTGAGCTTAGTGGAAGTGTTGACACTCTTGTATTATAAGTGATTACATTTAAGATTACTTTCGCTAAATGAATTTTGTGTAATCACTTAACAAATAATAATCAAAAAGGTTAAAGCCAAGACTTTGTTATTGTAATATCAACATCAGACAATAAAAGACTAGGATAAATCGCTGTTTGTTGAATCGGATGATTTAAAACTTTACAACCATGTATTTGATAAAAACTAAAATTGAGCAACTGATGAACCACAGCAATTATATCAAAGCTAAGTTGACTAGCAGGGGAATTAATCGGTTTTCCATCTTGCGGATCAATAATAGCAATTAATGTTCCTTGTTTTTGAAAAGTTATTTTTATTCTTTTACTCAAAGTTAAAAATTCTTCTCTCAATCGTTGTTTTTCTAGTTCAACTTGACGATTACTTGTCTCTAAAGGAATGAAAGAATACAATAAAATAATAACAGCAGTTTTAGGCACAATATGCCACTCTGGGAGTAATAAAGAAGAATTATTCGTGATGAATTGAGTGACAGGCTGAACATAGATTTCAATGGGCAGTTGAGCCGTTTTTTGATAAGTAATGATAGGGTTAATATTCAATTGAAACAGGGAAAACACAGGGATAGTACAAAAAATCACTATCGATGAGGTGGAGAAAAATCCGGTAAAAAATAACCACCCATAATTTCAGCAATTAACAATGAACAATTAATAATTAATAATTATTCGGTAAGCAGGTAACTAACGAGCAACCAAGTAGCTCAAATAAAGACAGAAAGGATGTTGTAGCTAGTTACCTTTTTCGCGCTTCTAAGGTTATCAAGTTACCCTTGCAGGCTTAAAATGAGTATTAATAAAGTGTCATAGTTAATTCTTGTTGATATTTTTTAGTTAATGGATGAGTATTACCCAGTAATTTAAAGATAGAAATCATAGCTTTTCTTGCACCGTCATTTTTATATTCTCTGTTGCTTTCAACTAAATTCAAAAACAACTTTAAAGCCTCCTCGTATTCTTCCCCCAATGTATATTTTGCCCCTTGAGAAAATTGCTGTTCTAAGTCATTTTGTCCCTCAATACTAGCCATTTTTTTGAACTCAATCAAACTTTTAATACCTTGTGCTTTGGGATAATACTCTTTTTGATCAGCACCAATAGTTGATAACATTTTATCAGCATCTTCGAGACGGTTAAGACGGATCAAAAAGTTAACTGTTTCTAAAATTAGCTGAGGATGTTCAGGATATTTAGCAAACAATTCATCTAAGATTTCTTTTGCTTTGGGAACATTCTTCTCTGCCATAGTTTGGTGCATTTCTGCAATTTTTTGTTCTAACTCAGAGGTCAAATTAAATTGTTTGAGTAAGTCCTTAATTTCTGCTTCTGATAAAACTCCAACAAACCCCTGATTAATCTTACCTTGAAAAGCAATTTTTACATCAGGAACCCCCTCTACATTATACTGTTGAGCTAAGTTAGGATGAGCATCAATATCAATAGTTGCTAAAATAAAATCGTATTCTTGGAGTAATTTTTCTAGGATAGGTTTTAATAGTTTACAAGGACCACACCAAGTGGCAGAAAAATCAATAACTACTGGTTTTTTATAAGAATTTTCAATAACTTCTTGCTGAAAATTACTAGGATCGACAACAACAGCGTAACCCACAATGTTAACTCCTTAATGTGATGGTTGGCATAGCTATAAGTCTATGCTCCTTGTAATTTTAGCTGTGAATAATCCCTCATACCCTATTACTTATTATTTTCTTTAACAAGTTAAGTATCTAAATTTCTCAATGAACCTTATTGAGGATGAGCAATTATTCTCCTACTTTATGAAGTAATGTAACGAACTTGTTAAGCTGTGTTGCAAAATTGACGAATTTTTACAAATTAACTCCCTAAGGGGAAACGTCCATGATACGATTCGATCCGTAATCCTTTATGGAAATTAGGAGAATAGCCTTGGTTTTACGGGTAGCTGTTGTCGGTTCAGGGCCGGCCGGATCTTCCGCCGCCGAAACATTAGCAAAAGCTGGCATAGAAACATATTTATTTGAAAGAAAATTAGATAACGCTAAACCCTGTGGGGGTGCTATTCCCCTATGTATGGTAAGCGAATTTGATTTACCCCCCGAAATTATCGATCGCCGGGTGCGGAAGATGAAAATGATCTCCCCATCCAACGTAGAAGTTGATATTAACCTCGATCGCCAAGACGAATATATTGGGATGTGTCGTCGGGAAGTTCTCGATGGCTTCCTAAGGGATCGGGCCGCTGGGTTAGGGGCTAACCTGATCAATGGTACGGTTTATCAACTAGAGATACCCAAAACAAGCGAGGGTGCTTATACTCTCCATTATGCGGATCATTCCAACGGGAACTCTGTAGGAGAAAGGAAAAGCCTAGAAGTCGATCTAGTTATTGGTGCTGATGGTGCTAACTCTCGGGTTGCTAAGGCCATCGATGCTGGAGACTATAATTATGCGATCGCCTTCCAAGAGCGTATCCGCTTGCCCCAGGATAAAATGACCTACTATGAAGACCTAGCAGAGATGTATGTAGGGAAAGATGTTTCCCCCGACTTCTACGCTTGGGTATTCCCCAAATACGATCATGTGGCTGTGGGAACAGGAACCATGAAGGTCAATAAAAACATGATCAAAGGTTTACAAGCAGGAATACGCGCCCGTGCTGCCCGCAGACTCGAAGGTGGTGAGATCATTAAAGTAGAGGCTCATCCCATCCCAGAACATCCCCGTCCCCGTCGTGTAGTGGGTCGTGTGGCCTTGGTTGGAGACGCTGCCGGAACAGTTACCAAGTCCTCTGGGGAAGGTATCTATTTCGCGGCAAAATCAGCCCGTATGTGTGCTGAAACCATCGTGGAAATGAGTAACGCTGGTCAACGCATTCCCACGGAAGATGATTTAAAAGTGTATCTCAAACGTTGGGATAAGCAATATGGTATGACTTATCTAGTCTTAGATATCCTACAAAGGGTCTTCTATCGTACCGATGCCACCCGTGAAGCGTTTGTAGAAATGTGTGCGGATAAGGATGTACAACGGATGACCTTTGATAGTTATCTCTACAAAACCGTTGTCCCGGCTAACCCCTTAGTGCAAATGAAAATTACCGCTAAAACTATCGGTAGTTTACTAAGAGGTCACGCTTTAGCACCTTAGTTTTTCCTCTGATTAAGTCAAGTGTTAGGGTGAGTTACGCTCACCCATTTTTTTGCATTGTAGTTATTTACCTGAGTTCGACATAAGGAAATTTATAGACAACTGATTTACATCAAGAGTCTCAAACCCTGATTGTCTCATGGAAAAACTCGCGCCTCCGAACTCCGAACTCCGAACTCCGAACTCAGGTTGTTTAACTAAGATTTAACGAACTCTAACCCGTTTTCTTTTCCATATCGTTCCATGAAGCGCATAAAGCGATCCCATTCGTCTTGAGAGTTCATAATCAAAAAAGCTTCGATTGATGTAGGTTTTCCGTTGACAAATTTTCCTTTGACTTCATTGGTGACGATCTCCCCTTCCTCATCCACTAAATACATTCCCGTAATATCGTCGGTACTCTGAGCATCAAAAATTTTAGGAGAGTCAAACCGAAAGGTTGCAGTACCACTGTCTCCTTTTTTACCACGAGTTAAACGGATGTCGGGAATGACGGTTTCTGAAACACCACGAGAAAATTGAATTTGAGCCATGCTTGTTATCCTTTAATTAATTTCACATGATCATCAATTTATCATTTCATCAACTCCCAGGTATAGTCATCATTGCGTGAATGCTATGACAGTACGAAAATTGGTTAAGGGATATTTGTTTTTTTCTTCTCGTTCCCAGAAAATTACAAATCTCTATAACGTCCTAAGCATAATGTTTCGTGCTATATCTATCTTAAATGTTGCCTATGACTCTCTTAGAAGCAGAAGTTCACATCTCTTTACGAGAATTTTTACGACACCAAGGACAACCTTTATGGGACCACCATTTAACTATGGCCCGTTTGGTGTCTCGCGCTTTACGCTTGGATCGATCGGCTTTGATTCAAACAGGAAGCACTTTTTCTCGCTATGGGTTAAGTTATTTAATGCCTTGCTTATTGAGCGATCGCCCTATTTTATTAGTAGTGCCTTCCAATATTCAACAAAAATTAATCGAAGAGGATATTCCTTATCTTCAGCGATGGTTAAACACCAATAAAGCGATCGCTACTCAAAAGCAATCGGTTAATTTTACAACTTTTAAGGGATTATTGTTGCTTTCTCCTGATGTTTGGTTAGGCGATCACTTAAATAATCAAGGTCAGTTACCTGATGATATTTTAACCTTAATCGATCAAGCTGATTATTTAGAGGAATGGACAAAAGATTATTTAACTCTGACCATTTCTCCTGATGATTGGCAGCAATTACAACAACAATATTCTTCTTCTGGTAATTTAATTCAAGAAGTTAAATTATTCCTGGAAAAATCTATTTTAAGCCGCCCTAATAATCCCTATCAATGTTGTTTACTAGACCATGAAGAAATAGAAAGCTTAGCTCATCTCTGTGATACTTTTGCTCACCATCCTTTATTACAGAATTTCACCCAATCTTTTGACAATAATAATAAACTTTTATGGGCAACAATTAATCAGGAAGAGAAAACTTTTTTTATTCATTCGAGTCCTCTAGATGTTTCTGCTATTTTATCTCCTCATTTAGATAATTCTACCATTGTTTTGATGGGAGGGTTTATCGATAGTCAAAAAATGGCTCCTATTTATCGTCAAAATATTGGCTTAAACCAAGATATTTTATGTTTAAAATTCTTTCCCCATCGTCAAAATGAATTAATTAATCTATATATTCGAGGTCGCTTACCAATGCCTAATACTCCAGAATTTCATAAAATATTAATTGAAGAGGTAAAAAAGCTTGTTTTTAGTTGCTATCAAAGCCTAAAACCTATTACTATTATTGTTGATGATGTTCCTACAAAAGCTCAAGTTGCTACTTTTTTAGCAGCAGAGTTTGGCTCAAAAGTCAAGGTTGAAAATACAACAATTGATGAGCAGAGTATCTTGATTAGCGGTTGGAAATTTTGGCATCAAAATCAAGGTAAATTACCTAATCCTCAGTTATTAATTATTGCTACCTTACCTATTCCTTCCCTAGAAAATCCTTTGGTTGCGGCTCAAGTTAATTACTACAAAAGACAACATAAAGATTGGTTTCGCTTTTATCTTTTACCAACTGCTTTGACAGAAATACAACGAGCAGTTATGCCCTTGAGAGAGTCTCAAGGAATTGTTGCTTTGTTAGATAATAGAGTGAATTATCGTAGTTATGGAAGTCTAATTTTAAGCGCATTAGAACCCTATGCTAAACTAGATTATATTGACCTTAATTTGTTAGAACAAAATACTAAAACCTATTGATACTATTGGACAATCAAACGATGATAAAAATATGAACAATATTTTAGATATTATTACGGCTAGATTAAATGAAAAATGGATAATTGGCTATGATTCCCTACATTTTTATCAACTTATTCAAAACTATATTAAACAATTTACAGAGTTAAAACAGAGTATTAATAATCCTAGAATTATTTTAGTTAACAATAATAATGAGAATCTAGAATTTTTAGCTGCTTTTTTAGCTACTATTATAAGTGATTGCCACGTTTTTTTATGTGATAGGAGATGGCAAGAAAAAGAATGGCAAGAAGTTTTATCTTTAAGCAAACCCCATTTAATACTAGGATTAAATATTGATTATAATCTAGAAAAATACCAAAATAATTGGCAATTGCCCAAGAAAAACTTAATTATGATTCCCACAGGAGGAACATCAGGCAATATTCGCTTTGCTATTCATACTTGGGAAACTTTAGAAGCATCTGTTCAAGGATTTACTGATTTTTTTAATCTTGAAAAAGTCAACTCATTGTGTCTATTACCTTTACATCATGTCAGTGGTTTAATGCAGTTCATTCGCTCTTTTTTAAGCCAAGGTAAACTCATAATCTATCCTTATACTGATCTAAAAAAAGGAATATTCCCATCCCTAAACTTGGCCGATTATTTTATCTCATTGGTTCCTACACAACTACAATTTTTATTAACTACTAAACCAGAATTTTTACAACAATTTAAAACTATTTTATTAGGAGGTGCATCTCCCTGGAATTCTTTATTAATGAAAGCAAGAGAATATAAAATCAACCTTTCTCCTACCTATGGAATGACAGAAACAGCATCACAGATTGTCACCTTAAAACCAGAATATTTTCTTAAAAATAATCAGAGTACAGGTGAAATTTTACCCCATACTCACGTTTGTTTAATACAAGAAAGACTAATTAAAATACAAGCAAAATCTCTTTATTTTGGCTATTATCCTAACTACGAATATCAGGAATATCTAATAACTGACGATTTAGGCTATTTTGATCAAGAAAACTATTTATATATTCTAGGGAGAAACAGTCAAACAATAATTACAGGGGGTGAAAATGTTTTTCCTAAAGAAGTTGAAAGTATTATTTTAGAAACTAATTTAGTTGAAGATATTGCTATTATTGGAGTGGCAGACGAAACATGGGGAGAAGTTGTAACAGCTATCTATGTACCCCAAGATGAGAAAATTAACCTTAATCTTATTAAAGATACAATTAGGCAAAAATTAAGTCCCGTTAAACAACCCAAATATTGGATTCAAGTTCAAAAATTACCACGAAATCAACAAGGTAAGTTAAACTACCGAATGTTACAAAAAATTGCGACAAGCCATCTCAATCGAAAAAATCCCCTACAATCAAAACAATAAAGCAGAGACTGTTATCCTCAGTCCCTGCCCCAATTGTAAAAAAAATTCAGGTATTGCGATTAAATATCTGAACTTAATATAATGATTCTTCGTGGTTAGTTTCGATGGTGCAATCAGAAGTAGGATAAGCAACACAGGTTAAAATATATCCTGCTTCGATTTGCTCATCATCTAAGAAAGACTGATCACCTTGATCTACGCTACCAGAAGTAACTTTACCAGCACAGGCAGAACAGGCACCAGCACGACAGGAGTAAGGTAAGTCAATACCTTGATCTTCTGCTACATCTAGGATGTACTCATCTTCAGGGACTTCAATGGTTACATTTATCCCTTCTGCTTCATTAATGAGAGTAACTTGATAAGTTACCATGGTGGTGTCCTCTTGTTCAATAAGATAGATTAGTTGACTTTAATAAGGAGAATTTGTCAGGATAATTATCTATACTGTGCTGAAACTACTTAAAGTGAAAATTTAATACAGTGCTTCTTCTTGATGAGTCTCGATTGTACAATCAGAAGTAGGATAAGCAACACAGGTTAAAACGTATCCTGCTTCGATTTGATCGTCATCTAAGAAAGACTGATCACCCTGATCTACGCCACCAGCAGTGATTTTACCAGCACAGCTAGAACAAGCACCAGCACGGCAAGAATAAGGTAACTCAATACCTTGTTCTTCTGCCACATCGAGAATGTACTCATCTTCAGGTACTTCCAGGGTGGTGTTGATTCCTTCTGCTTCGTTTATTAATGTAACTTTGTAAGTTGCCATGTTAAAGTGTCCTCTTATCAAGTGATCGGATGGTGGATGTTAGTCCTTTGGGCTTAAACATTTAAGCCTCTACAAATAAGCTTCTGATCTGATAATAAAATAAAAACACCTCTAGTCAACAAGGCATTAGTAATGAGATTATTAAATAAAGTTAAAATAAGTTTTACTTATGTATTTATGGGGCAGAAGAAGTCGAGAATTGTTTAAGAGTATATAGTCTATAAGCTATGGTTAATAGTGCTTTACCCCATATAAACCTGCAATTTTTTATCATATAGACTAGGACTTATTAGTATTAGTTATATTTATAACAGTAATTGATGACTTAAGTAGATATAGTGATCAGTCTCCCATGGGAAGTGGGAAGTGGGGAGTAGGAAGTGGGGAGTGTACTTCGACTTCGCTCAGTAACAGGGAAGGGTGGGAAGACTAAAAATAATATTAATATTCTGCTCCCAGTCTCCCAGTCTCCCAGTCTCCCCATCTCCCCATCTCCCCCTACTCCCCTATCAAAGTAAGATAATGGAATTAAGTAATTTACAGGTAGATTTAAGGATGTCTCTTGTTTCTCAGTTTTCTCGTCCCATTCAAGTTGGTATTGTCGGTACCGGGTACGCAGCGAAACGACGGGCCGAAACGTTTATTGAAGATGAGCGATCGCAGGTTTATGGTGTGACGGGATACACTCCTGAAAATGTGGCTGATTTTTGTCAAACTTATGATGTTTCAGCTTATGAAAATTGGCAAGATTTAGTTACGAATGAAAATTTAGATTTAGTGGTGATTTGTAACGCTAACCATCTACACGGAAAAGTCACTAAACTTGCTTTAGAAAATAACAAAAATGTCATTATCGAATATCCTTTATCCCTAGACTATAAAGAAGCAAGTGAATTATTGGAATTAGCTAAGAAAAAAGAAAAATTATTACATATTGAACATATTGAAATTTTAGGGGGAATGCACAGAGCAGTGCAGAAATATTTACCAAGAATAGGTAAGGTTTTTTATGGAAGATATCAAACAATTGACAGAAAAGATCCTGCTCCTGTTAAATGGACATTTAATAAACAATTATTTGGGTTTCCTTTTAAAGCTGCTTTACCAAGAATTCACCGTTTTACTCATTTATTTGGAGAAGTAAAGAGTGTAAATTGTCATCATCAGTATTGGGACATAGAAAAAGAAAACTATTATCATGCTTGTTTATGTGATGCTCAATTATTGTTTAAAAATGGCTTGATTGTGGACTTGATTTATGGTAAAGGTGATATATTTTTAGCAAGCGATCGCACCTTTGAATTATACGGAGAGACCGGTAAAATCATTTTTGAAGGAATAGAAGGAAAATTAATAACTTCAGAAGGAACTGAACCCATTGAGCTAGAAAGTCGTCGGGGTTTATTTGCCTTAGATACTAGGATGGTATTAGATCATTTATTTGATAGTAAACCCCTATATATTAAACCAGAATCCAGTATTTACGCCCTAAAAGTTGGGGAAACTGCTCATCAATCTGCTATTTCGGGAAAGAGTGTTTATCTTTAACTATCATTGGTGAGAAACGAAGAATCTATTTAACCTCAAACCTGATTAAATAGGATAATAATGAACTGTCATTTGTGAGGAAAAAAGAATCTATTTAACCTAAAATAGTTCAGAACAATCCATTATCATCTTTGTAGAAATGTTCCCTAAAACGTTTCTGCAACATGTCGTCATAATTAACTATTTTTTCTGGCTTTTTAAAGCAAATATTCCCAATAAACTAAAGATACCTAATCCCCAAAGATTAGATGATTCAGGAACAGAAATAGTATGAGTATTGTCAACAGCAAGACCAAAATAAGTCCCTGGTTGACTAAGATCAACAGTTTCTAAAAGAACTCCAGATGTGGAAAATTTTAATAGTTGCGGTGATCCATGAGAAATTATAAATATACTATCATTAATGATAGTTAAATCGTTTACCCTATCTGCAACACTTGGAGAAAAGGAGAAAACTTTTATTGATGTCAACTATGGATTATGTAGAAATTACGGGGGGAATAACGGCCCCCAAAGGGTTTAAAGCATCGGGAATAGCAGCAGGTTTAAAACCGTCAGGAAAACCTGATTTAGCCTTAATTGTCTCCGAAGTAGAGGCGATCGCAGCCGGGGTATTTACCACTTCTCAAGTTAGGGCTGCTTGTGTTGATTATTGTCGTCAAAAACTACAACAAAAGGCCATCGCTAAAGCCATCCTTTGTAATGCGGGCCAAGCTAATGCCGGAACAGGGAAACAAGGTTGGCAAGATGCGGTAGAATCAGCCGATTTAGTCGCCGAGTCTTTAAATATCTCCCCAGAGGCGGTTCTTTTGGCTTCTACGGGGGTGATCGGACAACGGATTAAAATGGAACCCTTGCGAGCAGGAATTCCTCAATTAGTAGAAAATTTAGGGGAAAATGGCAACGAAGCAGCAGCCAACGCCATTATTACCACAGATTTAGTCACCAAAGAAATCGCCCTAGAAACCATGATCGATAACCGTCCCGTCAGGGTTGGGGGTATTGCCAAGGGATCGGGGATGATTCATCCTGATATGGCTACTATGTTAGCTTTTGTTACCTGTGATGCTGCGGTTTCAACTGGGTTATGGCAAGAAATGTTAACCCAAGCAGCCAATGAAAGTTTTAATCAGATTACAGTTGATGGGGATACCAGTACCAATGATAGTTTAATTGCTTTGGCTAATGGTCAATCTCGCACCCCGGCCATTACCGATCTCAATAGTAAAAATGCTCAAACCTTGCAGCAGATGTTAACTGCGGTTTGTCAGCATTTGGCTAAGGCGATCGCCAGAGATGGAGAAGGTGCTACTTGTTTAGTGGAAGTGCAAGTATCTGGTGCGCCGGATGATCCCTCTGCAAGACGCATTGCTAAAACCATTGTGGGATCTTCTTTGGTTAAGTCTGCTATTTTTGGCCGTGATCCCAACTGGGGGCGTATTGCTGGTGCTGCTGGCCGTGCTGGAGTTAAGTTTCGTCAAGAAGAATTGCGTATTACACTGGGGGAATATGTGATGATGGAAAACGGACAACCATTAGAGTACGATCGCAATGCCGCTAGTAATTATATGAAACAAGCTGCACAAGGAGCTTATTTAGAAGAAGATACGGTTTTAATCACCGTTTGTGTTGGCAATGGTTCCGGTAATGGTATCGCTTGGGGTTGTGATTTAAGCTACGATTACGTCAAAATTAACGCCGAATATACTACTTAGATTTTAAGGCGATCGCTTGATGATCAATGGATAATGGATAATTAATCAATTATCCATTATTGAACTTTCAATCCTCACGGGGTGACAAGTAGGTTGAAAAGTAAGTCCAGAGCGGTTTTTCTCTGTTACCCGACCCTAAACAATTGTCGGCAACCAGAGAGCTTATTGAGAATGAACGATAATGATAATCATTTGTAAATGGGGGGGCA
>NZ_AADV02000137.1 GCF_000167195.1 Crocosphaera watsonii WH 8501
TTTTTCTCCCCGTTATTGCGCTCCTTTTTCCCAATTTGGGCACTCGTATACTTTAGCCCTTTGTCCAGTCTGTACGACACCATTTATTAACTAAGAGTTTTAAACTTCAAAATGCGCAAGATTTCAAGCTTCAGATGGTCTTATTAAGAGAGATCGTTTTGGTCGAGATAGTTCCAGCCAATATCCGATCTATTAGTGGACTTTTGCCAGCTAACCATCCCTGTTTATCGTCAAGTTCATTAACTTTTTCTAAACCGATCTTAAGGGCAGGATCGTGACGTAATTTATCATGGTCATTGACATCTTCATAGCCTAAAATAATTCCATAAAGCCTTTTGTGCTAATAACTCATGAACGGAATGATCTACATAAGATTTATGACGATGATCTTGAAAATAGTTACCAAACTTCTCGGTAATTCCCAGTTTTTTTCCAACTCAGCTATCCAGACAATCCCCGCATCTGAAGTGATTAGTCCCCCATCAAAATTAGCGATTATTTCTTTTCCTTTCTGTTTACTAAAGTTGATTACTTGACGAGGGGTTCGGGGATGACTGGGACTCATTAAATCAGTTTAAGGTAAATTGCTTTAATAATTAAATTATAGCATATTTTATTCTAACAATCTAGTACTATTAGAGATTTTATTAATAATTTTTTTGGAAAAATGAGTGATTGATTTATCTTTTCATCTTTGTCTAATTCGGGTTGATTTTAACTTAAAATCTGACAACAGACTGTTGGTTGGGGAAATCTGCGATCGCTCTGTTCAAACCCACTTCCTGTAAGGCTTCTGTGTTTGGCGATCGCAGATTTTGTGAGAAATTCTGGTTCAACGGTGATAGTTTTTCTACTTTTGTCATCCAGTTTGGCAAAAGTAGCGATCGCATATCCCAAAAACATGGTAATTAAATTTAAGCTTAAAGTTACTCCTCCTACTTGTAAAAAAAATGGCAGTAAATTAGCTCTTTCTTTCAGCAATAAACCAAAAATAATTAATCCTAAAAAGAATAAAGATAACCATTTAACAATATTCTCTAGTTTAGCTGCTAATCGAGGTTGAGACTTATTAATAAACATCCCTAAAGAAATAGGAAGAAGAGTAATAACAGCAATTTGAGTTATGGTTGTTAAAATAGGCAGCTGTAGTGTTGTATCAGCACCCATAAACATCTGCATTCCTAAATTAATTACCAAAGGAATACTAATAATAGTCACGAGACTACTGATAGCTGTTAAAGTAATAGGTAAGGCTACATTACCTCGTACTAAATAACTAATAACATTAGAAGTTGCACCCCCCGGACAAGCACCTAAAATTATCACCCCAACCGCTAATTCTGGGGTGAGAGGAAAGATTGAAGCTAATACAAAACCCACAAGGGGTAAGACAATTAATTGAGCAACTAATCCCAGAATAACCCCTTTGGGTTCGACTAAAACACGCTTAAAATCCACAATTTTTAAGCCTAAACCCATACCCATCATAATGAAAAATAGGGCAAGGGGAAGAAAAACTGCCGAGAGAAAATTAGACTCCATGATGACTCCACACAAAACTTTCGGCTATCTTACAATAGTTTTGTAAATATACCTAGTGGATTGTTTCATCTAATGAGGACGACGAACCTTAAGGGAGAAAAACTCTTGGCGATCGTCAATGCTTTCTATGTGATAGCCTTCCATAGTCAAGCTATCGGGAACCTGTTCAATGGGTTCTCCGGGGTCTAACCAAACTTCTAACAAAGAACCAGGGGGCATTTGTTCTAACTTCAATTTAGTGCGAACGAAGTTTATGGGGCAAGGAGTTCCCCGAAGATCCAGTAAAACAGTATCAGAGGTTGGCAGGTTCACTTGTGAAATAAACTCCCTAAAAATCCTTCTAAACCACCCTTACCGTGACTTTGACCCTTAATATGGGCTAATTTTTCCAGGAGATCCCGTTCCTCTGCGTTGATACGGGTGGGAATGTCAACTTTTACCGTAATCAGATGGTCCCCACGGATAGCATCATTACCCAGTTTAGGAACCCCTAAATTTTCTAGAGTCAGGATAGTATTAGGTTGGGTTCCAGCCGGAATGCTTAACTCTTGTTCCCCATCCACTGTATCCACGGCAACAGTACATCCTAAAATGGCTTGGAGATAGCTAATGGTGATCTCCGAAAGGATGTTCATTTTGTCCCGAGTAAACACCTTATCTGCTTCCACATAGAGGTAAACGTAAAGATCCCCTGGTGTTCCTCCCCGTAAACCTGCATCCCCTTTGCGAGAAACTCTCAGACGGGTTCCATCATCAACCCCTCCGGGAATGGTGATTTTAACTTTTTCTGTCACTTGTCTGCGTCCGGCACCATTACAGACTTCGCATTTCTCTTCTATTATCTGTCCTTGACCGTTACAAGTGGGACAGGTTGTTACTTGAGCAAAACTGCCAAAGGGGGTACGAGTGGCACGACGAACCTGGCCTTGTCCGTTACAAGTGGGACAAGTTTTTGCTCCAGTTCCTGGTTTTGCCCCATCTCCTTTACAAACCTGACAGGTTTCTAGGTGGGGAATACGAATTTCTTTTTCTCCGCCAAAAACAGCTTCACGGAAATCTAATTTAAGATCGAGGCGTAAGTCATCCCCTTTGGTCGGACCGGTACGACGACGGGTTCCGCCGGTTCCCATACCGCCCCCAAAACCACTAAAAATGGTCTCAAAAATATCGGCAAAACCGCCCATATCTCCCATATCGCCGTAGTTGAAGCCTCCGGAACCACTGACCCCTGCTTCTCCAAACTGATCATAGCGACTACGGGTTTCTGGTTCGGATAATACTTCGTAGGCCCGGTTAATTTCTTTGAATCGTTCTTCTGCCCCTGCTTCTTTGTTAACATCAGGGTGATATTGTCGCGCGAGACGGCGATAAGCTTTTTTTAAGTCTTCTTTATTGGCGTTACGGTCAACCCCAAGAATATCGTAGTAGTCACCTGGCATAGATCGTTAGTTTTGCTTGTTTGTGGGTAATGGTTGAGTGATCGGCTTAGTAGTTACTTTAGCAAACTATTGTAAACAAAACACGACTTTTAATCGTTTTTGTGATCCAACGTCAATAAGTTAAATTCCTCGCAAACTTCATTTCACCTTTCATCACCCCCTCTGTTTCAAGGCCAACGGCAGTCCAACCCAGGTGAAGATAAAAACCGTAAGCTCTGAAGGTGGGATCGTTGCCTGTTAACAGCGAAATTTCTTTAATTCCTTGCTTTTTGAACCAATCTTCCGTTATCTCCATTAAAGCACGACCTATGCCTTGATTTTCAAATTCAGGTAGGACAAAAAGTCCCAAAATTGTTTTTTCGGTTAAATTAGCAATAGAAAAGCCTACGGGTTGACTTTTAACTTCGGCGATCCAAGCACAACATTCTTTGTCCAACATTTTAGCCACCGATGCTGGTGTAATGCCAAGTTTGGCAATTTCTTGACGAGATTGATAGTTTTCTTTAACACTGGTTCTAATTTCAAAAAGGGTTTCGACATCTTCTCCTTGAACAAGACGAATATTCATAGATTCTGGTTTAGCCATTTTTGATAGTTTATGAATTTAATTTTTTTAAATCTTCTACATTATTACTACACAAGATAGGAATATAGAACATTATTCTCAAAGTTATTGGTGTTTTCTAAGTCATCGTAATAGGTAAAGTCTCCGACAATAATATTGGGATTGGTAATTATATTTTTGAGGAAACAAAGACGTTGATAGTTTTTGAAAGGATAAAGTCTGTTAGTATCTGGATAATCTATCATGATAAATTTACTGCTATAAGTTAATTGTAACACAGTCTTCTAGACTGTAAAAAAACTATAGATGTTAAAAATAATTGTTCAAAACTATAATTATTAGTTAATAAGAGAATTGACCCATGATTAGAGAATATGCTAGAATAGCTCTAAATATCTTAATTAATAACTAGACAACGATGGAAACTATTTACCCTAGCATAGTAACAGTTGTAGCCTTGATCGTCTATTTTCTTATTACAATAAATGTTGGTCGTGCTAGATTTAAGTATAATGTTGTTGCTCCTGCAACTAGCGGTGATCCCAATTTTGAAAGGGCATTAAGGGTACAACAAAATACATTAGAACAGATAATATTTTTCTTACCTTTACTATGGCTGTTCTGTTTCTCTGTTAACCCAATTTGGGGATCAGCAATTGGCGGTTTGTGGATAATTGGGCGTATTATATATGCCCTTGGATACTATCAGGCAGCAGAAAAAAAGAACGATTGGTTTTGCTATTAGTTCTTTAAGCACTTTAGCTTTATTAGTTGGTTCTTTATTTGGCATGACTATGGTATTTATTCAATAGTTTGGTGTCAACTAAGTAGGTAGGTGTAATTAAATATAAAATAGAAAAGTAGGCAGTCAAGGCTTTAGCCTTGGTGATGACTATCTTTCTCTTCCTCAAGGACTAACTACAAACTTACATTTATTTTTACCTACCTACTTATAAAAAACAAATAGCTTGAAAAATTGGTAATTTTTTGTTTGTTATACAGCTAAAATACTTATTCAAAATTTTAAAAATAATGCAGCATTTATTTATTGTTCTAGAAGGTATTGATAAAGCCGGAAAAACAACCCAAGCAGAACTATTAAAACACTATTTAATTAAGCAAAATAACTCAGCAATCATTAGTTCTGAACCAACAGAAGGAGTGATTGGTAAGTTAATTAGAAAAGCTATGCAAAATCCAGTTTTTGTGATGAAAGATAAAGAAAAATTTGACCAACAAATGGCTTATTTATTTGCTGCGGATAGACATTATCATTTATACAATGAGGTGGATGGAGTTTATAAATTAATTAAACAGGATCACTGTCATGTTATTGCTACTCGTTACTATTTTTCGTCTTTGGCTTATAATACTAATAACCAAGAAGAGTTTGATTTTGTTTATGGGTTAAATAAACGGTTTCCTAACCCCGATGTAGTCATTTATTTGGATATTCCTCTAGATGTTGCCTTATGTCGTCTCGAAAAAGTTACGAATAAAGAAGTTTATGAAACTCAAGAAAAATTACAACAAGTAAAAGATAATTATGAGCAAATTTTTCACTCTTATGATGGAAAAATACTAAGAATAGATGCTCAATATAGCAGAGAACAAATACATAAACAAATTACAGATTATCTTGAAAAACATTTTAGTTAAGGTTATACTAGAAGAAAATATTTATATTAGGTCAAGCCTTTAATGAATTTAACCTCTAATCTTTCCTGTTTACCAGAAAATACCCGTAAAGGTTTACAGTTTGCTGATAGTCGTTGGCAAGCTCTACGAAACAATAACCTAACCTATCCAACGGTAATTACTAATAGCAAAGAGACTTTAAATGATTTTGATGCAGATATTATTATCTGTGGGGGAACTTTAGGTATTTTAATCGCTACCAGCTTACAAAAACAGGGATACAATGTTATTTTAATTGAGAAGGGAAAATTAAGAGGAAGAGAACAAGAATGGAATATTTCTCGTCAAGAACTCAGTACGTTTGTAGAACTTGAGTTATTATCAAATCAAGAATTAGAAAAAGCGATCGCAACGGAATATAATCCAGGAAGAGTGAGTTTTCATAAAGGATATGAATTATGGGTTGAAGATGTTTTAAATATTGGTGTTGATCCTGTTTTCTTACTAGAGACTTTGAAGAATAAATTTCTAGAGGCAGGAGGAAAATTATTAGAAAATACCCCCTTTGACTCAGGAATTATTTATGATAATGGGGTATCAGTAAATGTGGGTAACACTGTTATAAAGTCTCGCTTACTTATGGATGGAATGGGACACTTTTCTCCCATTGTGCAACAAGCAAGAAAAGGGGATAAACCAGACGGTATTTGTTTAGTAGTAGGAAGTTGTGCGCAAGGTTATACTAATAACAATACAGGGGATTTAATCGCCTCTTTCACCCCAATTTTAAACCAGTGCCAATACTTTTGGGAAGCGTTTCCAGCTAGGGACGGAAGGACAACTTATTTATTTACTTATGTCGATGCTCATCCTGATAGATTCAGCTTAGAATTTTTCATGGAAGAATATTTAAGATTGCTCCCAGAATACCAAAATATAGACTTAGAAAAATTACAGTTTGAACGATTTTTATTCGGATTTTTTCCTGCCTATCAAAACAGTCCTTTAAAAATGCCTTGGGATAGAATTTTACCCATCGGAGATAGTGCTGGCGGACAATCTCCCGTTAGTTTTGGTGGCTTTGGATCGATGGTTCGTAACTTAAAACGCTTAACTTTAGGTATAGATGAAGCTTTAAAAGTTGATAGCTTAGACAAAAAATCCTTATCCTTATTACAACCTTATCAACCCAATATTTCTGTAACTTGGTTATTCCAAAAAACCATGAGTGTTGCCATTAATCAAAAGGTTTCCCCAAACCAGATTAATGATTTAATGAGTGGGGTTTTTCAGGTTATGGATCAACTAGGGGATGAAGTTTTAAAACCCTTTTTACAAGATGTAATCCAGTTTCCAGCTTTAATGAAAACTTTACCTTTAGTAAACCCTAAGTTAGTGTTACCCATCTTACCCCAAGTAGGTGTACAACCCCTTTTAGATTGGACAACACACTATTTAAGTTTAGCAGCCTACAGTGGGTTATATCCTCTGGGAAAATGGGTTAAACCCCTGACAACAAATTTATCCCCACAACAACAATATTATTATCATCGGTGGTTAGATTCTTGGAAATATGGGTCAGGAGGTGATTATAATGAAAATTAAGCATTAATATCAAGGGGGAATTGATGAAAATTTTAGACCATAAACAGGTAAAGTATTGTAACTTAGTTAAGCCTCAGCAAGATGACAATCTGTATTTACCCGGTTTAATCTTTAAAAATAAGTTGCTTATCAAAGATAAAAGTTTTAATTTAGAACAACAAAAAGAGGCACAAGATTATGGAAAACAACAATTCTTAAATAGTAAAGGACAGAAAGAATATCTATTATTAGAGGATGTAACAGGTTTTATTATTTGGCAAGAAAGTGAGGAGGTAAAATTATTAAAACTTGAACCTAAAAATAATGGATTAACCAATAGTGATCTGGAAAAAATTGTTACTAAAGTAAGAGGCGAGAAGGGGGTTGAGATAAAAGATCGTCGCTACCTTCTGGAACTATACCCTAAGTGTTTTGTAGGTAGTGATTTAGTAGATTGGATGGTGGATAACTTGTCTATTCCTTTAGAAAAAGCAGTAAAAATAGGTCAACAATTGGTGGATAATAAAATTATTCACCATGTCCACGATCAACATGAGTTTGAAAATAGATACCTATTCTATCGTTTTTATATTGATGAGTAGTTGCTTTCCTTGTTAAGCTATGAACAAAGATAATATTATTAGTAAAATTTAAAATTTTTTATGCAATCTTTTTTTCAAGAAACAAACAAACCTGATCACAAAATCAATCTAGCAAAAGCATCATTGATTTATGCAAAATATCAATATCCCAGGCTAGACATCCAGGACTATTTAATGACTTTGGATATAATTTTTCAGAGAATAAAAGATGAATTAGGCAAGGAAGTTTATCCTCTAAAAGTTATTAAAACTATTAACAAGTATTTATTTAAAGAATTAGGTTTTAAAGGTAATAAAGATAATTATTATGACCCTGATAATAGTTATTTGAATCAAGTAATAGATAAAAAAACAGGTATTCCTATTACCTTGTCTGTTATCTATTTGGAAATAGCAAAACGCCTAGACTTTCCCATGGTTGGGATTGGAATGCCAGGACATTTTCTCATTCGTCCTGAGTTTGAAAATGTGGGAATTTTTGTGGATGTTTTTAACCAAGGAGAGATTTTATTCAAAGAAGATTGCGAGTTAAAATTAAAGGAAATTTATCAACAACCGATCACCTTAGAAGAACACTTTTTAACCCCTGTGAGTAATCAGCAAATTTTAGGAAGAATGTTGACTAATTTAAAATATATCTATCTTAATCGTCAAGAATACCCGAAAATGCTGAGAATTATAGAATTATTGTTGCAGTTATTTCCTAATCATCCTCTAGAAATACGGGATCGAGGTCTATTATATTATCAGTTACGACAGTGGGAAAAAGCAACAACAGACCTACAATTATACTTGTCTATATTACCCACAGCAGAAGATGCCCCAACCATTCGTCAAATTTTGCAACAAATGCGCTAGACTAATAACTACTCATTCTATCTTAGTTCTTTCTTATTAAAGCTATGTTTATAAGTGTTGTCATTCCTACTTACAATCGTAAACCCATTTTAGAAAAATGTCTAAAAGCCTTAGAAAAACAACAATTAAATGACGATATAATTAGTAATTATGAAATCGTTTTAGTCGATGATGGTTCCACAGATGGAACCCTAGAATGGTTACAGGAAAATAAAAAAAATTTTCCTCATGTTTGTGCTTTTTCTCAAGATCATTTAGGTCCAGCAGCCGCTAGGAATTTAGGTGTAACTAAGGCAAAAGGTGATATAATTATATTTATAGACAGCGATTTAGTTGTAACCGAAACCTTTTTACAATGCCACGCTAACGCTTTAGTAAAAGGAGAGAAAAAGTTAGGTAGCGATCGCCTGTTTACTTACGGTGCTGTGATCAACACTTGTAACTTTGATCATCCAACTTCTGAACCATACAAAATAACAGATTTTTCTGCAGCTTATTTTGCCACTGGTAATGTAGCGATCGCCCGTAAATGGTTGGAAAAAGCTGGGTTATTTGACACGGGTTTCCAACTATATGGATGGGAAGATTTAGAATTGGGGGTAAGACTAAAAGAGCTAGGACTAACCCTAATTAAATGTCCCGAAGCTATGGGTTATCACTGGCATCCACCGTTTAATTTATCACAAATTCCTAACCTAATTGATAAAGAAATTCAACGAGGAAGAATGGGGGTTTTATTTTATGAAAAACACCCAAACTTTGAAGTGCGTTTAATGATTCAAATGACCCTGTTACACCGTATTTTGTGGGGAGTTTTATCTCTAGGTGGTATGTTAAACGAACGTACCCTTGCTCCTCTTTTACAATGGTTAATCAACCAAGGAAAGCCCCAATTAGCCTTAGAAATTGCTCGAATTTTCCTTAATTGGTATAATGTCAAAGGAGTTTATGCCGCTTATCAAGAAAAGAAATAAAGTTTGACTGCGTAAAAGTAGTTCAATTTAACCATCATTTATAAAATTTATGGCACATAAATTACTATTTGTTTGTTTGGGTAACATTTGCCGTTCTCCCTCCGCAGAAAACATTATGAACTATTTAGTCCAACAAAAAGGGCTAGAAAGCGAGATTATTTGTGATTCTGCGGGAACATCCAGTTATCATATTGGGGCATCTCCTGACCGAAGAATGCGAGCCGCCGCAGCGCGTCGGGGTATAAAATTAGTGGGACAAGCGAGACAGTTTGAACCCTCTGATTTTGAGAAATTTGATTTAATTTTAGCCATGGATCGTTCTAACTATCGGGATATTTTAGAACTCGATAGAGATAATATCTATAGTAATAAAGTCCGTTTAATGTGTGACTTTGCCAGTCAACATCGAGATAAAGAAGTACCCGATCCCTACTACGGAGGAGAAGCAGGTTTCGATCACGTTATTAACTTATTATTAGATGCTTGTGATGGTTTGTTAGAGGAAGTTATCAAGGACTAATTAATAATTAATATTTGACCAATAAGAAGCAATTAATTATCAATTGTCCATTATTAAAAAAGCAATGAATGAACAACAAATTTCCGTAGGTATTAAAGTATCCTTAATCAGTAAACCGCCCTATCTAAAAACATCCGATCCGATGCCGATGTTACGTCCATCGGATATTCTAGATGTTGGGGATGAAGGTATAGTAATGGATCGTCGTCCTGGTGGTTATTGGGGGGTAAAGTTCTCTCAAGGAACATTTTTGATGGAAAGTCAATATCTTGGAGTTGTTGAAACTCAAGAACCATCCCATAAAGATGTTTAGCTACTAATAAAACTACCCAATTCTACCACTAATATAGTCTTTTGTTTTCTGGTATTCTGGATTAGAAAAAATAGCTTTTGTTTCTCCGAATTCTATCATTTCCCCCAAATACATAAAGGCAATATAATCAGAAATTCTAGCAGCTTGCTGCATACTATGGGTGACAATAATCATGGTCACTTTTTCTTGTAATTGACTGACTAATTGTTCAATACTATTGGTGGCAATGGGATCAAGGGCAGATGTAGGTTCATCTAATAAAATAACCTCTGGTTCTGTTACTAAAGCCCTAGCAATACATAAGCGTTGTTGTTGACCTCCTGATAAATCATAAGCGGACTTATGTAAGCGGTCTTTTACCTCATCCCATAAAGCAGCATTCTGTAAAGCTTTCTCCACTTTTTCATCAAGAATACTTCTATTTCTTTCTCCTCTAACCCTTAAACCATAGACAACATTTTCGTAGATTGACCTCACGGGGTGACAAGCCCGTTAAAACCCTGATTGAAAGAGGGTTTCAGCCGTGGCGATCGCTCTATAAATTGTCAAAAACTAGAGGGTTTATTGAGAATAAACAATAATGATAATCATTCTTGCCGTGTGTGTGGGGGGGAGGAGGGTTACACCGTCCTCCCCCCCACAGGGTTGATGCTCAAAATCAACCCCTTGGGCAATATTAGTTTTTATTAAATAATAAAAATTGGTTTATTTTGGATAGTTACATCTAAAATAAATCATCTTCCACTGGTTATTTTATGTTAAGATAGAATAGGGGAATTAAGCCGTCTTATCTATTATGGACATGACTTGTAACCCTTTTTTATAATTGTTGAGTTTCTGGGGATTATTGCTCATCATAATTGAAATAAAATCAGAGCAAAATTCCCAAGCGTGAATCCAAAGAGAGCCATAAAGTCCTATCCAAAAATTACTATGTCTTCGGTCACGTCTTGATTTTTCAGTTAGATGAGCAATATATTTTCCTTGATTGGTTTGTCGAAATGTTTTGCCTTTTAAAGAAGTAGCAGTGTAAGCGATCGCTATTAATAAATCAGGGATTTAGCCGTTAATTATAACTTTACTCCCTCCCAATTATACCCCCTGTCTTACATCCCTAAAAAAACTCAATACCTGCCCGGTCCATGAATTCAAAACTTGAAAAAGGTCTAATTGGAAAAAAAACCAGGCCCTTTTCCGGTGGCCCTGAATTCTTTCCAAAAGCCCCCCATTAAATTTCAAACCCTTATTTAGGGTCGAAACCCCGTTAAAAACTTTTCTCCCGGTTCTTCCAACTCGAAAAAGTGAAAACCCCACCACTTTTTTGGGTGGCCCCCCGGNGAAAAAAATTAAAAAAAACCCCAAGGTTTTCCTTTTCTCCCCTTAAATTTTGCCCCCAAGCTTTTGAACAACAAATATATTTTTAAAGGGGGGA
>NZ_AADV02000136.1 GCF_000167195.1 Crocosphaera watsonii WH 8501
TGTTCCTGTTTACGCCATGTAAGATTACCCCCATAGCCAAGCCAGCCCAGGATGCTACTTAATCGCGCCCCATAACGGAATCCTTCTTTAACTCCCAATGGAACAGGACTGTAATCTGACCATCCACAACTAGGACATTTATAGAATCCGCGACGATATTCCCTGATTTCTATGGGTTGGTCTACTACTTCAGCCACTTGCTGGACTTTTTCGGGAACTACTTCATCTCGTTCCACTGAACCCCCACAAACAGGACAGTTTTCTAGTTCTAAAGGGACTATCTTATCGGGCTGACCAAAACCATTACGGGTCTTCCCTGGGTGGTCATATTTTGGTCCGCGTTTAAATCCTTTTTTGCGTTTCTTTTTGTCAGAAGGCTTTTTTAGTGGGTCTGATGATGGGGGGACTGAACTGTTTTTTGAGTTACGGTTTTTTAGCTTATCTCTCTCTTCTTTCAATTTTTCAATTTCTTGCTGTTGTGTAGAGATTTGTTGTTGTTGCTGGTCAATCAGTCTTTGTTGAAGAGATAACTGTTGTTGTGCCTTGACTAGCCACTCAATCATGAAGACATTGTTCGCCAACTGTTCATCGGCGATAGCTCTAACTAGCTTTGAATCAATGGTAGCATTTGTGGTCATAACCCCCACTATACATAAAAATCCCCGATTTTACCTTTATGTTGTCAAGACAGATTCTTTATTGCGGTGAGCAATTACGATTAATTTTCAAATAAATTCTATCATTGGTTGGAACAAGTTACAAATTAACTTCAAATCATTATCTTTCAGTATTTTATCAGGTGTTGCTTGGGCTAATTTCGGAAACCCTCAATTAGTCCAAGCTTTAACTCTCATTCCTTCCGATCTTAATCCTGGTGATCAGTATCGTTTAGTGTTTGTTACCTCAACAACCAGGAATGCACTTAGCACTCAAATTAGTGATTATAATGCTTTTGTCGATGCCACAGCTAAGGCAGAAGATTCACTTTTAAAGGATCTAGATACCACTTGGAATGCTATTGGTTCTACCTCAACAGTGGATGCTAGAGATAATACAAACACAAACCCAGAAGAGAATATAGGAGTACCCATTTATTTGATTGATGGTAATAGGGTAGCTAATAATAACGCTGATTTGTGGGACGGATCGATATTAGTACAAATTGACCGAACAGAAAAAGATAATGTAGTTGATCGAACCCCACCATTTGGTTTTACGAATGTCTGGACTGGCACAAATTTTGAGGGATTTGGTAGACTAAACGATGAGTTAGGGACTAATAACCCACATCCAGTTCGAGGAATCGCAAATCTATCGGGAATATCAACTGGACAATCATGGATAGCAGGGAGTTTCAATATAGGTATCGATTCTAGCTTCTTATTTGCAATGTATGGAATGTCGGGAACACTAACAGTTCCTTCTGTTGTTGCTCCTTCTACCCCTGAACCAAATGGTCTTTTAGGTTTGTTAACATTAGGAGGTTTAATCTTAGCAGGAACAGTTTCTAAGTCCAGAAAATAACTCTCATTCCTGAGACAGAACAAGTTGTACTATGTTGATTGTAGGGTGGGTATTGCTCACCCTATAATTTGATTATAGTTAGTCTATTTTATTAAAGTTAGTGATTGCAGTTATATAAAAATATGAAATTACCACGCAAATACTACAAACTATAAATAAGTTATAATATAATAGGTTCAGATTGAGTACATTGATCAAGAGTACAATGCTATTAGTTGATTATTGTGAAAAAGCTTTAAAAAAAGCAAAATATAAACGGTTAAACGATGGAACTTGGTTTGCTGAAATAGATGGTTTCCAAGGTGTTTGGGGAAATGGATTAACCATTGAAGAATGCAGACAAGACTTATTAGAAGTTCTAGAAGAATGGATCATTCTAAAACTACAAGATGGTGATAACTTACCCATTGTAGATGATTTACAAATTAAAGTAACAACGGTTTCTGATATTTAAAAATGCCATCAGCTATTTCTCGTAGAAATTTAATCAAAAAGTTTAAATCACTAGGTTATACGGGCCCTTATTCTGGTAAAAAAAAACATCAGTTTATGACAAAAGGTTCACAAAAAATTCGTATTCCTAACCCTCATGGAAGTCAAGATATTTCTATTGATTTAGTAAAAGAAATACTCAAACAAGCAGATATTTCTAATGAAGATTGGGACAATGCTTAATTTTTTCCCATTCTTCAAGAGAAGCTCTCGTAATATTTTCTTTGTTCACGTTTGTTAGCCTTCCTTGCACGAATAATTCGTTAGGGTGGGCAATGCCCACTTTAAGTTATAATATAGGATATTTAAAGATAACTTATCAAGTATGAATTCTTTTAAAGTATTAATGATATGTCTAAGAAACTTTACGATCAAGATTTTAAAAAATGGATAGAAACAACTATCTATCAATTACAAAAGGGTGACTTTTCCTCTTTAGATATTTATAACTTAATTGAGGAATTAACAGAGTTGGGAAAATCAGAAAAAAGAGCATTAGAAAGTAATTTGATGATTCTCTTAGCTCATTTACTTAAACTAAAAGTACAACAGGATGCACCGTCATCTATGAAAGATAGTTGGTATCGTTCTATTATTGAACATCGTCAACGAGTTCAGAAAAATTTAAAAGATACACCGTCCCTTAAATCTTATCTAGAAACTGCCATTAAAAAAGCTTACACTGATGCTAGAAAAATCGCTATTAAAGAGGGTAAACTTGCTAATTTTGGGGTTCGTATTCCTCAAGAAAATGAATCTCCTAAAAATTGTCCTTTTTTTCAAAAACAGATATTAGATGAAGATTTTTATGGTAATTAATTGAATATATTATGATAATATTAATTCTTAAATAAGTCTAACCCTCGTCTGATTTCTGCATTTATTAGGTGAATATTATGACCAATATTTTAAGTTTAGACACAGTCGCTATTATTAATCCTATTGCTAAGGAAAGATTGACATTAGTTGAACCAGAATATGAGTCTGTTAAAAGTTTACCTAGTGGACAAGTCGGAACGGTTGTAGAAGTTTATGAAAGAGAAGGCGAAAAGTATTATTTAGTTGAATTTTCTGATAAACAAGGACAAGAATATGCAATGGCAATTTTAAAAGAACATGAATTACTTGTGTTACATTATACTCTTGAAGTTGCCTAATCAAAATTTATTTAGTTTTTGACAAAGGAATTAAACAAGCTTATAGGTGAAACTTTTCAAGATTTGATTGCTGAAGAAATGGAAACTTTACCTCATGATGATGAAATGGATTAAATATTCAGTATTGTCTATTTTTGCGTTATTATAAGTAAATAAATTATCTAGAAAACAATTATGAAAGGAGAATTAACAGCAATTATTGAAGCAGCAGAAGAAGGAGGATATTGGGCTATTTGTCCTGAAATTCCTGGTGCTAATGGTCAAGGAGAAACCATTGAAGAAGCAAAATAAAGCTTAAAAAGTGCCATTAAATTAATTTTTGAAGATCGTTTAGCTGATAGCGATCGAGGACTTCCAGAAAATGCCATCAATTGATTATGTTATAATGATTTCTAATAATTAAGTAATAAACATGACTACAATTACTCTTGAAGTTCCTTCTGAAATTGCAGAAGCTTATGAAATTTCTTCCCCAGAAGAAAAACAACAAATTCAATATCTTATTACCCTTTTACTTAAAAGAGAAGATGAAAATGATCTTGAATTCTTAAGAAAAATCATGGACGAAATAAGTGATAGAGCAATAGCTAGAGGTTTAACCCCAGAAATTTTAGAATCAATTATTAATGAACCGTAAACAATTCTTTGTTATCGATACCAATGTTTTGGTTAGTGCTGTTTTGTTCAAAAATAGCAAAGCACGTCAAGCTTTGAACAAAGCTCAAAATATCGGTAAAGTATTAATGTCTTCCTCTCTTCTATTAGAAGTAGAAGATGTTTTATTTAGACCTAAATTTGATAAATATGTAACTCAATTTGAACGAAGGTTTTTTCTGAGTAATTTTCTCAAAACAGTTAAATTTGTAGAAGTTAGAGAAATTATCAATATTTGCCGTGATCCAAAAGACAACAAAATTCTTGCTTTAGCTGTAGATGGAAAAGTAGAATCTATTATTACAGGAGATCAAGACTTACTTATTTTAAATGTATTTGAAAATGTAAAAATAATGAAAACTCAAGAATTTATTGATTTAGATAAGGAGAATTAACAGCCATTATTATCTAAAAATTTCGGTGGCTCAATGGATAATTAAGAGTTAATCCATAAGAGCCATTTCTGTTACAATGAAATGAAATTAATTAAGAAAATTATTCATCAGTTTGGATAGTTAACACTTGAGGGGGTGTAGCATCAGGGGGATAAAGAAAATCCAAGCTGACAAGTCGCCATCTTTTCGGGGGAATAGTTTGACTCACAAGGGTTTCTCCCATTTGACCTCGATGTTGTACTAAATGAAAATAGCGATTTTGCCAAGTTGCTTCTTCATCAATGTAGCGAACTTGAATCGGTCCTCGGAAGAAAACAGATGAAGAAACAGGAGACAGAAAACGTAATCCATCTGTTAAAGTATCTTGTTTTAAAGGGGTTTGTAGGCGAACCGTCACTGTTTGCGGCTGTCCGGTTGGGTTATAAAGGGGTAGGGTGAGGCTATATTGTACGCCATAATTGCCATGAGCTTCATAAGCTGTATCAGGATAACGCACTAACATAGGTGCGGTTTGTACTTGATTGGTTCCGAAGGTTCCCCCGGATAGGGTACTTAGTCCATAAGAAATAGATTCTCCCACCGCAGGAATAGTCAGGTATCCTGTTTCATCTGTTATTCTCGTGTTCCAAACGGACCCCTGAGACACTCCAGCTACTCTTCCATAGATCAAGTTACTGGCGTTGGGAGGTGAAGGAGGGCGATCTCGTGGGGTGACTAACTCCCCTTCTTTGAGCAGTTTTTCCCATTCTGTCCTGGTTGGGGGGCGTTCAACTCCTGTAACCTCGTCAATGGGGGCATATTTAGCTAAACTAGCTCCATAAATCCCTCCATTACTTTCTAAACGCACATAGGTGGAACGTCCATTTAACGGTGGGGAGAGTTCTTTGACCGGAATGGGTAAATTCAGTAACATCCGACTTTCCTTGGGTGGGATAACCAACTTGGGGGGAAAGATGTCTTGACGAATCCCTCGAAGGATATCCCCCATTACCCGACTACCAGGCCCAGCATAAACCCTCCCTAGAGGATCTTCAACTTGAGGGGGTAATTTCACAAAGGGGGCATCCGGTTGGCTCAAATGACTTGCACCTTGTAGAATTCTGATAGTGACGGGAGTTGTGGTGGGGTTGTGTAGAATAATCCCTAAATATAAGGTTCGTAAATCCTCTGGTGTCGGAGGTGAGGCCACATGATGGGCAAAAACATCAAACCGCCCACGGAATAAATAATTTAAGTGTGCGTTGGGATTTTGTTTCCCCAAGGGAGGAAAAGTTGATAGTAAGACTCCTTCATTTTTCACTAATTCAGGACTATTACTGTTAAAAACAGGGTTTGAATTCAGTTTTCCAGGTAAGGGACGAACCTCTTGGGGTTGAACAATTTCTTGGGGCGGTGCGTTGTCTATGGTTGTGTTATTGGCCAGGAGTAGGGGGAGGAATATCATCTCTAATTTTATGTTTTTATATGATCCTATCCCAACCCAGAGATTTTATTAGGAGTTCGGAGGCTGAAATTTGTTTTGAAACTTTAATCAAGCCTTGTGTAATAATAGAATTAATCTACTTTTCTACTCAAGCAGATTTGATAATACTATTGAGCGACACTAAGATATGGAACCTAACACAACACTAGACTGGGTTTTAGGAGTTATTGCGATCGCAATTTTGCTCTTAGGAATGTTGATGTTATTCGGAGGGACATCAGAGATTAATAAAAAATAATTGCTCACAGTCATACACTTGATTCAACAACAGTTTTAGTTTTTCCTTTTGAACAGATATTAGATGAAGATTTTTATGGAGTATAAACTAACACAAAAAAAGAAGACTATAAAATAAGTCTTCTTTTTGAAAAATCTTAAATTTTAGATGTTTTTATCCTTGACGACGCAAACCTAAAGCGGATGCACCCACAAGCAATAAACCAATTAAACTGGTGGGTTCAGGAGTTGATTGAGGAGTTTGAGCGATAATGATATCATCAAACTGATGACCCAAATTCAGAGCATTTGGTTGTTCCCAACTAATTGGACTTTGGATAAAAAACAATTGTTAGTGTAAATTTTACGCTAAACATATCTCCAGAGCTAAAATAGAGAATTAAGGTGATTTTAAAAACTCTCTTTCCATCTTTTTAGGGGATTTTAAATATTAAATAGCTTCATTCAGTTTCGGTTCCAATATAGATATCTAAGTAGCTTTCAGTTAGAGATTGAATGACTCGTTCTAATTCATCAATGAGATTTCTCCTAGTGAGTTTTTCTACAGCATCAATATGAGCAGAACTTCCGGCTCGTCCTAAATATTTATATTTGGTTTTTTTCTCATTATTAGTGGCCATAGGAAAAATTGATTCAGCAGCCTGTAGTTTATAATACCAGTAGATTGTTCCCTTTCCATTAACCTGATAACGAATAATATGACAATTAGCTGGTGCTACTTCCCCTTCCCGTTCAATTTTCTTTATTTTCTGTTTAAGAGAGCGAATTAGACTCTTAATTTGTTTGGCTCTCAGGTGGACATCTTGACTGGTCTTAAGTTCGGAATGTGATGACATTAGCCTTAACTGTAACAAACAACCTTTTTTGATGTTAGCGTATATATTCCGCTAATTTATAAGGTAATAAATTTTAAAAATGACCAAAAATGAAACGGCTACGTCTGTCGAGGAATTCCTGGTGTGGAGGTCTAACCTCTTCCAAGGACTAAAAGCTAGAAAAGAAACTATTATAGAATTACTCGATGCCCTCTCCAGTAACCAACAAGCTCACTCAGTCGTTGAATTGTCTCTCAACCCTTTATTTAGAAGAGATTATAACAGTTTATATAGAGGAATTCAAGAGTTTTTACCCACTCAAACTGACCCTAATTATGAACAGAGAATTGAGACTTTATTTTCAGCGGTATCGAGAACAATTCCTCCCACTTCAAAACATTATAACTTATTTGGTATTGACACAACTCCCTGTCCACGACCGTTTGCCGAAACGTTAGCGGATAAAACCTTTATTCATTACCCCAATCCAATTAAGGGAAATAAACCCATTAATATTGGACATTGTTATTCCGTTGTCTGCGCTTTACCTGACCAAATAGACACAGAAAAAGTCCCTTGGGCTGTCCCCTTATCAGGAGAGCGATTCCCCTCTAAACATAAAGGAGTAAATCAAGGCAATCAACAACTAAAAAAATCTGGCAAAGTTCTTTATTTTCTGATAAATTATCTGTATTAGTGGCTGATAGTGACTACAGCCAAAAGGATTTTATTGGGGAACAAGTTAAGCATGAAGACGTAGTTACTATTACAAGAGTTAGAAGTGACCGAGTTTTTTATCGTCAATTTATTCGGGACCCAAATCAAGCCAAAACTTCGGGACATCCCCGTTGGTATGGGGATAAATTTGACCTTAAAGATGACCAAACTTGGACTGAACCTGATGAAGTTCATCATGTTCCCTTTACAACGAAAAAAGGTCGTCAATTAACAGTGACTATTTCGGGATGGAAACAGATGTTAATGAGAGGAACTAAAAACTATAAAATGAACAATCACCCCTTTACTTTACTCCAGATTGTTGTCAGAGATCAAGAAAGAAATAGTATTTGGAAACCTATGTGGCTTATTGTTATTGGTTCTCGGCGCGATGAGTTAAGTTTAGTTGATTGTTATCAGTGTTATCGACAACGTTATGACATGGAACATCTTTTTCGATTTGGTAAACAAAGATTATTGATGACATCTTATTTAACTCCCGATGTACATCATGAAGAAAATTGGTTTAAACTAACACTTCTTTCTTCTGTAAATTTGTGGGCTGCCAGAAAATTAGCTGTGGTTTTACCCCGTGATTGGGAACAGTATTTGAAGACTAATAAATCCATCAAAATCACCCCTAGTCTAGTTCAAAGAGACTTTTCAAGAATAATTACGACCTTGGGGACTTTCGCCAAATTTCCCAAACGTCGAGGTTTTTCTTCCGGACGTATTAAAGGTTACAAAAAAGCCCCACGAACTCGTCATGATGTTATCAAGAAAGGGAGCAAAAAATCAACTGAAAACTTAAAAGCTCCTTAGTTTTCCTCAGAATCTATAGATTAGCCCTATTTGTCAGCCAATTTTATTGACTGATACAGAGCCGATATTTTGGGATTTTAGTTTAGCGTAAAATATACGCTAACAAACTTTTTTTGTCCAAAGTCCAATAGTAAAGTAAATATATCTAATTGTCATTAGTATGATTACTGATTATCGCTTAAGAAAAGTTAAGAAGCTGCCAAAGATTCCTGATCTACTAAATCTTCAGATTTGTCTACCCGATCGATAAACAAAATACCATTAAGATGATCTAATTCATGTTGAAAAATCCTGGCCACGAAATCCTTTAATTTTTGCTGCTGTAACTTACCATAACGATCTAAATATTCAACCGTAATTACCTTATATCTAGGTACTAAACCCCTTACTCCCGGAACACTCAAACATCCTTCCCAACCTTTGACTATTTCATCGTTATGGGAGATGATACGAGGGTTAATCATGATGGTAGGGTCCATCATCGGTGCATCAGGATAACGGGGGTTAGGATGGGAACATACAACAAATAAACGGTAAGATTGAGATACTTGGGGTGCAGCAATACCAACCCCGTTGGCATCCCTAGCTGTGGTTAAGAGGGTATCCATCAGTTGCTGTAATTTTTGGTCAGTAAGATCCTGCACCAGTTGAGCTTGTTGTCTTAAGATAGGATTACCGACTTGAGCTATTTCTAAATTAAGGTTTATCATAGATTTCTGTCCATCTTAAAAGTTCTATATCCATTATGACACTTATATAATTTTATTTTTTTCTATCCCTAATCCCTAACCCTCGTTTTTATTTTTGTTGTTGGGATAGATTAAAGTCTTAATTGATTTGAGAAAATTCTATTTCATTGCAAAAATTTAACTTTAAACTAAGAATGACTATATCACCTCAGTACATTTGGAATCAAGTTCTTGAGCGTCTTAAAATTCGATTAAATTCCACTGCTTATGAAACGTGGTTTGCTTCGGCAACTGTACAAACTGTGCAAGATGATTGTTTAATTATTCAAGTAGAAAATACTTTCATTGTTAATCATTTACGAAAAACTTATTATCCTTTGATTATGGAAGAAGTGGAGGGAGTTGTTGGTTATCCAGTCGAAATAAAGTTAACTACTGAACAGGAAAAAAACTTAAGACTTATTGATAAAAATAATGAGAACTTAACTCATAAAAATGCTACCAATAAGTTGATTCAAGACTCCCCTAAACTAAGTCAATTAAACCCTAATTATAATTTTTCTCGCTTTGTAGTAGGCCCCACCAATAGAATGGCTCATGCTGCTTCTTTAGCCGTTTCTGAATCACCAGGAAGGGAGTTTAACCCCTTATTTTTGTGTGGTGGTGTTGGTTTAGGAAAAACCCATTTAATGCAAGCCATCGCCCATTATCGCCTAGAATTGTACCCTAATGCTAATGTTTTTTATGTTTCTACTGAACAATTTACTAATGATTTAATTGCTTCTATTCGTCAAGATAGTATGGAATTTTTTAGAGAACATTATCGGACTGCTGACATTTTATTAGTGGATGATATTCAGTTTATTGAGGATAAAGAATACACCCAAGAAGAGTTTTTTCATACCTTTAATACTTTACACGAAGCAGGAAAACAAGTGGTGATTGCTTCTGATCGACCTCCCCAAAGAATTCCCACGTTACAAGATAGATTAGTGTCTCGTTTTTCTATGGGATTAATCGCCGATATTCAAGTACCAGATTGGGAAACAAGAATGGCTATTTTACAAAAAAAAGCAGAGTATGAAAACATTAGATTACCCCGTGATGTAATTGAATATATCGCCACTAATTACACATCAAATATTCGAGAATTAGAAGGGGCATTAATTAGGACAGTCACCTATATTTCTATTTCTGGACTGCCGATGAATGTGGAAAATATTGCCCCTGTGTTAAATCCTCCTATGGAACAAATTACGATTTCTCCTGAGATTATTATCACCATTGTTGCCGAAAATTTTCACCTATCGGTTGAGGATTTAAAAAGTAGTTCACGCCGTCGAGAAATTAGTTTAGCCCGACAAATTGGAATGTACTTAATGCGCCAACATACCGATTTAAGTTTACCCAGAATTGGGGAAGAATTTGGTGGAAAAGATCACACAACGGTTCTATATAGTTGCGATAAAATCTCTAAGTTACAGAAAAAAGATTGGGAACTTTCGCAACAATTATCTACATTGAGCGATCGCATTAATCTTGCTAGTAGGAATCAAGAATAATAACCATAGTTAGCTTACCAATACTGCGTAGGTTTTCAAAATTGTTTCTTGAGACAGAGATGGGGGAGATGGGGCAATACTGCTCGGGTAATACAATTATCTGTTGAGACAGGGATGGGGAAGAGGGGGAAGGGTGGTTCGAGAAAACATTATCTATTGATTAGGGGTCGAAGTGGTAGTCACCTACCACGACTCCCATTCCGAACCGTGCATGAGACTTTCACCTCACACGGCTCTCGGCAATTAGTCCTTTGTCATAGGTACTGTTAACACATCGTCTTTCCATTCATAGCCATTTTCTAACCAATCGTAGAGGTAGTCATTTTTGCTTTTGACATCATGACAGTGACGATGTAGAGCTTGAAGATTGTTGTAGGTATCCTTTCCACCTTTCGATTTGGGGATAATGTGGTCAACTTCTATCAAGTCTTCAGGTGTAAAGTATTGCTTACATTGAGGACATATACCTTTTTGTTTCTTTAAGAGTTTTGCGACTCTTGTTGGTGTCCCAGAATATGTACCTCGTCTTTTGCTCCAGTAAGTCCAGTTTCCGTCATAGGGTGAAGCTTCAGGTTTAACCAATGTGTGTCTCAATATTCCTGTTTCGGCGTGGTGATAGAGGACTGCTCCTTTTGTTTGGAATTTCCAGAATCCGTGTTTTCCGTATGAGAAATATTTTTTAAGAGCTTTAATCAATGGTGTCTCTTTCTTTTTCCTGCTTACTGTCCAAGCTCTAAGCATATTCCATAATATGTTGTCTTCGGATTTGAATGTTTTCTTACTGCAAACATTTCGGTAGTAATTACACCATCCTGGGATTATGGGATTTAATCTTGTGATAAAGCTTTTTGTAGGCTTTCGTGTTNGGTANCCAGCTCAATTCACTCCTCTTTTCTCTCCCCTNTTCTCTCCCTCTCTTCTC
>NZ_AADV02000135.1 GCF_000167195.1 Crocosphaera watsonii WH 8501
AAGGAATCAGCCGGTACCTGCGCATGTGGTGACATCTTTGCCCGCTTCAAAAATCCACCCTCAAAACTTTATACAAAAAAATACTGTCCGAGAGGCGAGATGGAAAATCGGATTAAAGAACAACAATTAGACTTGTTAGCTGATAGAACTTCAACTCAAACATTTCAAAGTAATCAACTAAGATTATGGATACATTCCTGGGCTTATGTTCTCATAAATGCTTTTCGTCAACACTGTTTAAAAAAAACTTCATTGGCTAAAGCAACTGTGGGAAGAATACGTCTAAATCTTCTTAAGTTGGGAGCCAGAATAAAGATTAGTTGTAGAAGAATTATTATCGCTATAGCTAGTGCTTGTCCTTATCAAGATATTTTATCTATTGCTAACAAAAGAATTAAAACTATTCCTAATACTGGATAAGTAGAATAAGTCGTTTTTTAAAAAAGATATCTATCATAAGTTGTTGACTGACTGATACTTTCATTTAGTCTTATTTATCGTGGAGAAAATCAAAAGTTAATATAATTATTCCCTCTTAAACTCAATTTTTGGATAATCAAAGTCAATTTTTTTATTCATCTATATTCAAAATTTCTATTAGTCCTAAAAATTATCATTTTTCATCTCTGGATTGGGCTTTCAAATTAATTTGTGAGAAATCCGGGCAGTACGCTACCAAGGGACATCATTAATAATTCTCAATTGTTAGCGTGTGGGCATAATAATATTATGCCCCTACAGGTTTTATGGTTGTGTTGTTGATGGGGTAATTTCTAAAGATTGGTTTGCTTTTTGACTTCTGTTAGGACAGACTGCATAACCTAAAATAATCACAGTTAAGACCAAAGCGGCTATTATTTCTATTTTGGACCAGAGGTTAATAAAGCGTAAGGTTTTATCAATAACTTGATTCATAGCAACTTCTCAATTTTTTTACTCTTAGACACTTTCAATTATAGAGCATTGAACCTGGAATTTCTGGGTATCATTGTATTATACACAGACAAGATTTTAAATAAGATCGTAGGGTGGGCAAATTCAATAATTATTGAATATAGTTATTGAACATAAATTATTGCCCACCTTCTTGATTAAGACGATCGCAGTTTTATAGATGATTAATTATTGATAGGTAACCAATTTTCATCTAAAATTTGTTCTATATTGGCTATAGATTGGGCAGGAAATATTGTAGTGGAAATTTGCATGGTGTCACCACTTAGCTTAATAGAGTCTTGATAACATTCCTCAATAATTTCAGCCAAATAAGGTTTTAAACTAGGACTATCTTTCAATAATCGTTTAATCTGAATACGAAAATTACGAATTTCTCTTTTCCATCCTGCCTGATTGTACTCTCTTTCTTTTTCCCAGTAAGCTAACTTCAAAAAATGTTCAAATAAACGAGTTAATAAGCTTTTTAATGCTCGTTTATCCCTTCTCGTCATTGCCTCTATTTCCTCTAATAAGTTTTCCCAGTCTACTTGAGAATATTCACTGTTGCGTAGTTGTTCTAAAGTAGTTTCTAACCAGAGTTGATAGTCTTGATCGTAGAGTTTTTCCGTTGATATTGTGGTTGATTGAATCATAATTTTTTCCTTAAGCAGCGATCGCTTACCTCAATAGTACAAAAATTATAATCATTATGTCCAATTGAACTATACACTTTCTTTATACTACTATGATTGATGATTGATAAAAAATTGCTAATTTAAAGCAATCTTTATCATTCTTTATCATTTTCCGACAAAAAACATAAGAATTCATGGGATGGCACTCGTAAGATCAACGATCGCTTAGGGGTGTGATCACAATCACTATCTTAGTGATATCTCGGTCACCTTGCGTATTCTTTCTTAGACTTACAATAAAGGAAGATTGGTTACTGGTGACGAAATTATGGCTAAAGCGTCTGAAAAACCCTTGCAACCCAACCCCTTTCGTACCTATCGCGACCCCAAAACAGGGTTATGGGTTGTAGTGCCTATTCCCGAGACAGAAAGTCATTTTCATAGCTCTGATGGACAAAAAATTTCCACAGACTAAAACGAGGTTATCTAAACAGGATACAATCAGTTGAAAACCTGATTGATCGAGAGAAACATGACTCAACCTTTAATTCCTGTGATCCTTGCTGGTGGTAAAGGAGAACGCTTCTGGCCTTTGTCCCGTCGGCAGCGACCCAAACAATTTTTGTCTTTGGATGGTAGTGGAGAAAGTTTGCTACAAGCAACAGCCAATCGTCTTTTGCCTTTGGCAGACAACTGGGATAATCTTTGGGTAATCACAGCCAGTCCGATCGCAGATGGCGTTAGGGAACAACTACCCAATTTACCTAGTAATAATCTCTTAGTAGAACCCCAAGGAAAAGACACAGCCCCAGCAGTTGCTTGGACGACTTTAGAGATAGCTAAACGTTACGGAAAAGATGCTGTAATTGGTTTTTTCCCCGCAGATCATTGGATTAAAGAGACAGATGAGTTTGAAAAGACTCTTAATGCTGCTTCTCAGTTAGCCATAGCCGAAGATGCCATAGTTACTTTAGGAATTAAACCAAATTATCCCTCCACAGGTTACGGTTATATTGAACAGGGAAATTTAACCAATAATTTTAATGATTTACCTGTTTATAAAGTGACTCGTTTTACGGAAAAACCCGATCTCGAAACTGCCAAATCTTTCTTAGAAACTGGCCGTTTTAGTTGGAATAGTGGAATGTTTATTTTCCGCGCTGGTGTGGTGTTACAAGAATTAGAAAAACACACCCCCCAAGTATTGAAACCCTTACAAGAAAAAGGAGAAGCTGCTTATGAAGAATTGGAGAAAACTAGTATTGATTATGCTTTAATGGAAAAGACCGACTTAACTTATGTTTTACCAGCTAATTTTGGTTGGGATGATTTAGGAAATTGGAATTCTTTGGAACGTTTGGTTGATAGTAATGGCGATAATGTTGAATTAGGAAATCATGTTACTTTAGATAGTAAAGGGGCAATTATTTATAATAGTGATGAGCAGGAAGTTATTGCCACCATTGGCTTAGAAGATGTGGTTATTGTTCGGGATAAAAATGTTACTCTTGTTGTCAATAAAAATCGCACTCAAGATATTAAAAAGCTACTCAAGGAATTACAAAAAGATTCTCAATTGGATAAGTTACTTTAAGAGGATGTGATAAGTAACCCAGATTCCGCACTTCAAAAAGTAGCATTAAATACTACAAGCCTGGGGTTAATAATTAAGTATAATTTCTTAAGCTCTTGAAGACAAAAAAGTGGGATAATTGCTTAAGTTGTTTCCTCTGTAAAAAAAGAGCGAAAAATGTCTTATTTAGAAGAAATACAAGTTAAAAATTTAGACCATTTAGGGATAGTAGCTGGTTTAATTGATGAAATAGGAATAGTCAAAATAATTAATAATAAATTAGGAATAGATGTTAGAGAAAAAATCTCAGCAGGTACAGTAGTTAAGTCTATTTTAATCAATGGACTAGGATTTGTTTCAAGATCTCTATATTTATTCAGTCAGTTTTTTCAAGATAAAGCCATTGAGAAATTGTTAGGAGAAAGAATTAAACCTGATTACCTTAATGATGATAAAATTGGGAGAGTAATGGATGAATTATATAAATATGGACTAAATGATATTTTTATTGAAGTAGTTTTAGAAGTAATTAAAAAATTTAAAATAGACCTTAAATACTCCCATTTAGATTCCACATCATTTCATTTAGATGGAGAATATAAAAGGGAAGAAGATAAAGAGAAACAGGAAGAAGAAAAAATTATTAAAGAAAGACCAATTTTTATTAAGAAAGGATATTCTCGGGATCATAGACCAGACTTAAAACGATGTGTCTTGGATTTAATAACAAGCCAAGATGGAGATATTCCATTATTTGTGAGAGTAGGAGATGGAAATGAATCTGATAAAGCTGTATTTGGAAAAGTTTTAGTAGAATTCAAAAAGCAAATAAAGTTTGATAGTATCATGGTTTGTGATAGTGCTTTATATGGTCAAGAAAATCTCCAACTAATCCAACATTTAAAATGGATAACGAGAGTTCCAATGACCATAAAAAAAGCAAAAGAATTAGTGCAAAATATAGAGGTGGAAGAAGTAAAAGATGAAGATAAAGAAAAAAGAAGTGACCTAAATTTAGAAAGTTATACCTGGAAAGAAGAAATTGTTACTTATGGTGGAATCAAGCAAACTTGGTTAATAGTCTTGAGTGAAAAAAGACAGAAAAGTGATTTGGAAAAACTAGAAAAACAACTTTCCCAAGAAGAGAAGAAATCCCAAAAATTTCTTAAAGAAATACAATCTGAAGAATTTGAACATCCTCAAGCTGCTCGATATAAATTAAAAGCTATTAATAAAAAATTGAGATTGTTGGAAATAAAAGAAGTTGAACTGATTGAAACTTACTCGAAAAAAAAGGAAAAGATTTATAAAATGATTAGTCTGATCATCAAAAAAGATGAAGAGATAAGTAGAAAGACTAAAGAAGCAGGAAAATTTATTTTAGCAACTAACTTAGTAGAGGAAAATAAATTAGAAGCTAGTGAAATTCTGATAACTTATAAAAATCAGCAATCTACGGAAAGAGGATTTCGATTTTTGAAAGATCCCTTATTTTTTACTGATAGTTTCTTCGTTGAAAAACCAGAAAGAATAGAAACAATGTTATTTTTAATGTCTTTGTGTTTGTTGATTTATAACTTGGGGCAAAGAGAATTAAGAAATTGTTTAAAAAGAGTCAAAAAAGGAATAAATAATCAAGTAGGGAAAGTAACATTGCGTCCGACTTTGAGGTGGATATTTCAATGTTTTAAAGGTATTCATTATGTGATTTTAAACGGAGTTAAACAAATTGTCAATTTAACAGAAGAAAGGCGTTTTATATTGAGTTTATTACCTGCATCTTGTCAAAGATATTATCTATAAATTGAATTGGATAAAGCAAAAATAATAAAAGAATAAGAGTCTAATGATATCAAATGAGAAGAGGAAACTCTCCTTCGTTTGTGCTGAGTCTTGCTAAGTTTTCAATGAGTATAAATCTTCTTAATTTGATTATTTTTCCTAAAAATTTAATGAAAAGAGAAATATTCTTGCCCAGGTATGATTTTCGGACTTTTTAAAACTATGTATTTTTTTTATACTACATTTTGAAGTGCGGAATCTGGGTTTTATATTAGTGATACTGCTAATTTAGACGGAACAGGGGAAGATATTCCAGAAGCAGTTTTAACCGCAGGATTAGGGTTAGATGGAGGGGTTGATCTTGAAGTCGTAAAAGCTTTTGTTGGAGGAGATATTAACGGGGAGATTTTCATCAATTTAAACGATCCCAATGGAGACGGCAAAATCCGTTCTAATGAACTTGATTTGAGTAATCCTAGTAATATTTTTGATCCCATTGCTTTAGATAACATTTATGCTCAGTTATCAGCTTGGTATCAAATTTTTCCTCTCGATAAAGTTTCTTTTCCTCTTTCCCCTCAGATTCCTTTACTTAACAAAGAACAACTTGATTCAGCTTCCAATGAAATTACAGGATTTGTTGATCAAATCAAAAATGCGATCGAAGATGCACAAGATTTTCTTGGAAACGTTTGGAAAGAAGTTGAGAAATTTGCTGGAGATGTAGCAAACGCAGTTAAAAAAGGAGTTGAAGATTTAATCGACTTTGGAAGTGACATTGGCCAAGCAGCAGTAACTGTTCT
This sequence comes from Crocosphaera watsonii WH 8501, assembly GCF_000167195.1. Classification (GTDB taxonomy): domain Bacteria; phylum Cyanobacteriota; class Cyanobacteriia; order Cyanobacteriales; family Microcystaceae; genus Crocosphaera; species Crocosphaera watsonii. The sequence continues at coordinate 5,730 of NZ_AADV02000135.1, forward strand.
TAATACAACAACTCAGGCCGTAATTGATGGAAAAGATGCTGTTTTAGGTGTACTTGCTGATTTTGATGAGCAGTTTATTCAACCCTTTGTTGAGGGAATCGGTTTAGAACCTTTCTTCACTTATTTAGATGAAAGAATCCCCCTAAGAAAATGGTTAAAAGAAGTTAATAATGCCATTGATGACTTAGGGGAATATGTGAGTGCTGCTACAGCAGTGATCAATGGAAATACCACTGTAAAAGAAATCATTAAAGATATTCCAAAACTTTATACTTTTTCCGCAGAAATCATTGACGGTCAATTAGAAATTAACTGGGATAGTAATGCGAGTAATCAGTATTTACAAGACCCAAAAGCCGAATTATATGTCACCATTGAAGAAAGATGGGGATTAAAATACTTACAAGTTTTTTCCGCACCAATCAAAAGTCAAGAAAAGGTCGCTAGAATTTTTAAAGCTGAATGTGGTGGATTTTTGGGGACTGATTGTAGTTGGAACGAAAAAACCCCCGAAACCAAAGAAGTTGAACACCGCAATGCGTTTGAATTTAATCTTAACGATATCAACAAAATTGTTATCAATGGGACAAACTATGATGACAAAATTATTGTTGATAAATTAGTTGATACACCCGTCACTATCAAAGCTTATGATGGTAGGGATACCATTCAGGGAGGATCTAATGATGATGATCTCCAAGGTGGTAGAGGTGACGATACCATTATTGGTGGTGAAGGACATGACACCATTGGAGGGGATGAGGGTAATGATGTTTTAGTGGGTGGTGACACTGTTGAAGAAGATAATATCACAGGAAATGACAGTATCACCGGTGGTACTGGAAATGACACTTTAATAGGGGGTGCAGGAGAAGATACTTTAAAAGGAGATGATGATAATGATGTTTTGCGAGGGGGTGATGATAAAGATAAATTATACGGAGGTGATGGAGAAGACAATATTTATGGTGAGGGAGGTAATGATACTGCTTCTGGAGGGGGACAAAACGATTATATAGAAGGAGGGGAAGGGGATGATTCTTTGAATGGAGATGGTGGAGAAGATTATATTTTAGGTCAAGGAGGGGAAGATACTCTCAACGGTGGTATTGACAATGATCAACTGGATGGGGGTGATGATGATGATCATTTGTATGGAGACTCTGGAAATGACTTCTTACAAGGAGGTGAAGATAACGATCATTTGTATGGTGGGGATGACAATGATGTCTTAGAAGGAGGATTAGGAAATGATGAAGTTTCAGGAGGATCAGGAGATGATGATTTATATGGAGATAATCAAGATGCAACCGGAAACGGATGGGATGTCTTAAAGGGAGGAAAAGGGGATGATTATCTCAAAGGTGGAGGAGGTAATGATAATTTAGATGGAAATGAAGATGCTGACTTATTAGAAGGAGATGACGGAGACGATATCCTCCGAGGTGGAAAGAATGATGATACCGATGCTAACGATATTTTGAGAGGGGGTGATGGAGAAGACGAATTATACGGGGGTAACAGTGGAGAAGGAAAAGGAGTCTTTCGAGGTGGAGTTACTTTAGAGGGAAATAATTCAGCACAATATGACTTTTTGGATGGTGAAGCAGGAAAAGATAAATTATTTGGGGAAGGAGGAACAAATTATTTACGTTCAGAAGTTTTATCTGATTATTCTGTTGAACAGGTTGCAGGAGGGGATGAGTTAAATTACTTTATTATTGATCTCAATAGTTTAGCTAATTCAACATATTATCGAGATTTCGTAATCTCTTTAGGTAACGTCCAAAGTCAGGATTTTCTTTTCTTTAATACCGAAGAGATTAACGATTTAATGGAGTTTTATAATACCTCTGTTAACTTCAATAGTGATGGGATTGAAGTTAACGGTATTCGTATTGATGGTATTGGTCAGATCAGTCTTAACTTACCTCTTACCGCTTATGACAGTCGAGTCATTAAAACGGGAAATCCTTGGTTGAATTTTGATGCAAACTATCAAATAATTGAAACAGAAACTGGGTTTAGACTATTGTATGAACCCTCTGATTTACCCGGATTAAAAACAGAGTCTTTGAGCATTTCTGATACCACTCTCAAACCTGATCAAACCTACGAGCTTGACTTTGCCATTCGTAATTATGGAAACAGTAATGCAGATCCGTTTAAGGTTGATTTTTATCTCAGTAAAAATTCTAATCCCTCGGATCTAGATCCTAATGTTCATCTAGGAACTTATGAAGGTTTTAGTAATGGACTCGTAAGTCGTTCTACTGTTAACGATACTCAAACAATTGAGTTACCAGAATTTGAATATAATTACTCTTCTTTTTCCTTCTTTAATCCTGAAACAGAGTTAGATGAACAAGGATTCAGAGATGGTTCTCAGCGCAATTCATTAGGACTCAATTTAGTTAATAATTATCTGATCAGTGTCGTTGATTTCAACAACGAAGTTACTGAGTTTGATGATAGTTATACATCATGGGATCGGAAGATTATTCCCATCACTATCGATGCTCATAAACCAGCAGATTTATCTTTTGATTATTTCCGAGTTCGAGATGATATCAATAGCGATCCCAATGCAACTATTGTTACCCAACCGGGTCAACTCTTAGACTTTAATTATACTATTCAAAATACAGGAGATTTTGCAGTAGAAGATGATTTTGTCATTAGTTATTATCTCTCTACCAGTGATAAAACAGAATATAATGATCAACGACGTTTTTCTCGAAATGAATTTGAGCAAAACGATATTTATTTAGGAAGTCATGAAGTTAATTTGTTCACTCCTATTGATCCAGGAGAGGTTTATGATCCTGGTAATTTATTATTAAATGCAGGTTCTATTGTTTATGATGGAACTGGTGGAGTTTCTATAAAAAATGATGAGAATATTATTCGTCCTACCACTATTCTTAGCTTTATTATTGATAGTTATGGTCGATTCGATGATGCACCGATCGCCATTGGTTTAGACGGTTATTATTGGCAGTTAGCAGGAGAAGTTAACCCCGAATGGAATCAAGAATTTAATCAGGGTACGGGAATTCAACATAATAAAAAATATGAGATTCCTGTGGGTGAAATTTTAGCAGGGACAGCAGTTTCTTACCTCAATTTTATTAATACTGAAGGTGATTTTAAAGAGGTTTATTTAGGAGAACCAGATATTAACATAAATCTTCCTGATTGGAATCACTCAATTTGGGATACTGTTGGGGAAGGAACCTATTATTTACACACAGTTATTGATGGTAATCATGATGTTGGTGAACGAAATGGGTTAAATAATTGGGAAACAGAAGAAATAGAAATTAAGTTACCAGACTTATCACCTTCTCTTTCAATAAATGCAAGGTTTGATGGTTTATATGTTGGGGAAAGTTTTCCTACTACTTTAACAGTAGAAAATAAAGGTAATGCTTTTTCTCCTGGAACCAAAGCACATATTTATATTTCTAAAGATAGCACTATTAATTTCCAAGATGAATTAATTAAAACCTTTGATATTTATGGATTAGGAATTGATCAAAAAAGAGAAGAAGACTTTGAATTCTTTTTACCTGCTCACGATGATACTTTTTGGACTTATGATGGAGACTATTATCTCGGTGTTGTCGTTGATGGGAATAATTTAATTCCTGAAACCGATAATACTAATAATAGTAAGAGTTATAAGATTGATGTAACTCGTACTGATAAACCTGTTGTCAGAGTTGAAGATTCATCAGATGGTTTTACTTTTAAAGTTAATCAAAATGTTCCCTCATTAAAAGTCAACTATCATCTAAAAACGAAAGAAGACTATTTAGCAGAATCTTTACCTGCTTATGATAAAGAAACAGATAGGTTTTATACAGATATTGATAGTTATTTTGATCTTGAACAAGGAACTTATCATAACTTATCTGAAAAGGAAAATGAAGAGACAGTTTCTCAACAGGAAAACACAGAAACTGTTACTCAAGAGGAAAAACCAGAAATAGTTAATGATTATTATGATGTAGCAGAAAATAAGTATCAACTAGAAGATGGAAGTTATTACGATTTTATCCAAGGTAAATATGTTGATGCTGATGGTAATAGTTCCGATTTAGCTTATAAAATAACTTCAGAATTTACCAATAAATATGATTCCTATGCTCAAGGTTACTATGATGCTGACTATACAACAGAAACGTATATAGTTCCCCTTGATCTTATCAATGATTCTTACTATTTACCCGATAGCAAACTCTATTCTTTTGCTTATGGTTACTACAGTTTAGACGAGCAGCGTTTTTATACTCAGGAACCCATCGAAAATAGCGATTATCATGATACCCAAACGAATACTTATACTTATTCTAATGGTGTAGTTATAGATCCTAATAAAAATTATAATCCTGCTGACTATTACTTTGATATTAATGGAAATGATCCTAATAGTAGCAGTCAACAATATTATGCTCCCGATACAGGTTATTATCATCTAGATACAGAAACTTATTATGACTCTAATAGCAATGCTTATTATGACTCTTATGGTGGTTATTTCGACATAACTAATAAGCGTATTTATGAAAGTGATGGCAGTTATCTTGATATAAATAATCATCGTATTTACGAAAGTAACGGTAATTATTTTGACATCAATACTGGATATTATCACTATGCTGATGGTTCATATTTTGACATCAGTAGTGGTTATTATGATGCTGATGGGAACTATTATGAACCCCCCGTTGATCCTGACCCTGACTTGGGTTATGATACTAGCTATTATGATCCTTCAGGGGGTTATTTTGATGGTTATTCCTATACAACAGCCTATACAACAGCAACAGGTTCAAGTGTATCTGATTATGGAGAATATTATGGTACTAATGGATCATACTATTCTCCTTCAGGAGAATATTATACAAGTAGTAGCAGTTATTATTCCTTTGAATCTAATGACTATTATATCTTTAGTGGTTATATTGATAGTGAGGCAAGATATTGGACATTTGAATTATTAGATAGCTATTTCGATCCCACCACCAGAAAAATTTACGATACAGTTAATAACACCGAAAGAGATATAACCACCAGGGGTGAAGTTTATTTCAACGAAGAAGATGGAAATTATTATAATACTAGCACAGGTAATTATTTCGAAGGAACTTATTATTATCGTCCCGATGGTAGCTATTATGATGATAGCGATGGTTACTATTATGATGCTTTGGGAGGATATTATGATCCTGAGCAAAATCGTTATAATCTAGCATCTAGTGCATATTTTGATACCAATACCAATAATTTTTATCCTAATAGTTCAGATAATTTTGTTTATTTTGATGCTGAGAAAAATCGTTATCAAAATAGCGACAATGGTAGTTATTTAGATCCCATAACTCACCGTATTATTAATACAGACGGAACCTATTTTGAACCTGATGGGGGTTATTATTATCAAACCGATGGTAGTTATGTAGACTCTAAAAATCGCACATACCATATTCCTGATGTGGGTTATGTGAAAGATTTAATAGAAGTAGGAGATTATTCTTCTCCCGGCTTTCAAGGGCCATTCCTGGAAAAAAACCTAAAGGACCTTATTATATTTTGGAGGGGGTTTTTTCAGAAAAAACCCCGGTGAAATTCCCAATGAAAATTTTTCCTTCCCCCCGAAAATTTTTAAAGTCAAAAAAAAACATTTTTAGTAGGCCGGGATTTTTTTAAATCAACACAAAATTCCCCTACTTTCTTTACTTGAAAATCCCCGGGACAAAAAAGAGCCCAAATAACCTATTGTTAACTTAACCTAAATTCTCC
>NZ_AADV02000134.1 GCF_000167195.1 Crocosphaera watsonii WH 8501
ATACCTTAAGAAAAATTTAGGAAATATAGAAGACTTAATTCAAGCTGGGGCTTCCCTGGAAAATCTGAGTAAAAGACAGAAAAATTGTCTAGAGACTATCAAAAAAGTTTATGAACAACAACAGTCAATGTGGGAGAATAAGACCCAGAGTGTTCCTCAAAGAATTGTAAGTTTAACTCAACCGCATATTCGTCCAATAGTGAGGGGAAAAGCAGGAAAACCAATAGAGTTTGGAGCTAAACTCTCAGTAAGCTGTGTAGATAACTATGTGTTTCTAGACAAAATAAGTTGGGAAAACTTCAATGAATCTTGTCATTTAAAAGAACAAGTAGAAAAGTATAAAGAAACGTTTGGCTATTATCCCGAATCCGTCCATGTAGATAAAATTTATCGAACTAGGGAAAACAGAAATTGGTGTAAGGAAAGAGGGATAAGAATCAGTGGTCCGAAGTTAGGAAGACCTCCGAAAAATGTCAGTGAAGAAGAAAAGAAACAAGCCCACTCCGATGAATGCTTCCGTAATGCTATTGAGGGAAAGTTTGGACAAGCTAAACGAAGATTTAGCCTAAATCTCGTGATGACAAAACTACCTGAAACCTCCATTACATCTATTGCTATTACATTTTTAGTTGTCAATCTTTCTAAACTTCTGAGGCAGTTTTTGTCGCTTTTTTTGTCCTTATTTACTAATAATAGAACAAAGGAACTCATCAAACCGCCTTTCATTAATTTTGATTATACTTTAAACAATTTTTATGTACTAAAACTTATTGATTTGTCAGAAAATTCTTGGTCAAAAGTGGCACAAATTTTGGAGAAACTTTTTCCGCAAACCCTAATTAGGGTCAGTTTGAGTGGGTAAAAACTATTGAATTCCTCTATATAAACTGTTATAATCTCTTCTAAATAAAGGATTGAGAGACAATTCAACGACTGAGTGAGCTTGTTGGTTACTGGAGAGGGCATCGAGTAATTCTATAATAGTTTCTTTTCTAGCTTTTAGTCCTTGGAAGAGGTTAGACCTCCACACCAGGAATTCCTCGACAGACGTAGCCGTTTCATTTTTGGTCATTTTTAAAATTTATTACCTTATAAATTAGCGGAATATATACGCTAACATCAAAAGAGGTTGTTTGTTACAGTTAAGGCTAATGTCATCACATTCCGAACTTAAGACCAGTCAAGATGTCCACCTGAGAGCCAAACAAATTAAGAGTCTAATTCGCTCTCTTAAACAGAAAATAAAGAAAATTGAACGGGAAGGGGAAGTAGCACCAGCTAATTGTCATATTATTCGTTATCAGGTTAATGGAAAGGGAACAATCTACTGGTATTATAAACTACAGGCTGCTGAATCAATTTTTCCTATGGTCACTAATAATGAGAAAAAAACCAAATATAAATATTTAGGACGAGCCGGAAGTTCTGCTCATATTGATGCTGTAGAAAAACTCACTAGAAGAAATCTCATTGATGAATTAGAACGAGTCATTCAATCTCTAACTGAAAGCTACTTAGATATCTATATTGGAACCGAAACTGAATGAAGCTATTTAATATTTAAAATCCCCTAAAAAGATGGAAAGAGAGTTTTTAAAATCACCTTAATTCTCTATTTTAGCTCTGGAGATATGTTTAGCGTAAAATTTACGCTAACAATTGTTTTTTATACAAAGTCCAAGTTTTATCCACTTTAATTTATCCTTATAGGGTGGGAAAAGTAAATCTGTTCCTAGGAAGAAGGAACGTTTTAAGACACTTTTCTGATGAGAAAAGGTGTCAAAGCTGGCTTTGCCATGATAAGAACCCATCCCACTGTTACCTACACCACCGAAGGGAAGGTCAAGCACCCCTAAGTGCATTATTGTATGGTTAATACAAACTCCTCCCGATATGGTCTTTTGTACTATGATTTTTTGCTGTTTTTTGTCATTAGAAAATAAATAGAGAGCAAGGGGTCTCGGTCTTTCGTTTATAAAAGCAATAGCTTCTTCTAGTCGATCGTATTCTAAGATGGGTAAAATTGGACCAAATATCTCGTCTTCCATGATAGGAAAATCAGGAGAAACTTCATCGATAATTGTCGGAGAAATATAGTTCTCTTCTGGTATAACTTGACCTCCTAAAACAATTTTACCTGGTTCTAATAAAGCACACAATCTATTAAAGTGATGATGATTGACAATTCTTCCATAGTCTGGACTGGTTGCAGGGTCGTCTCCATATAGGTTTTTAGTTGCTTCGATTATTGCCTCTAAAAGTTCTTTTTTTATCTGGCGATTGACTAATAAGTAATCTGGAGCTACACAGGTTTGTCCATTATTTAAGAATTTTCCCCAGGCGATACGTTTTGCTGTTTCTTTCACATTGATATTTGTATCGATAATACAAGGGCTTTTCCCCCCTAATTCTAAAGTCACTGGAGTTAAATGTTTAGCAGCAGCTTCCATTACAATTTTGCCGATGGAAGAACCACCTGTAAAGAAAATATGATCAAATTTTTGTTCTAATAATTTTTGACTGGTTTCTTTGGCTCCTTCTATAACCCTTATGTAGTTTTCATCGAAGTTATTATTTATTATTTTTGCGATCACTTTTGATGTATTTGGTGTTAGTTCTGAAGGTTTAATAATAGCACAGTTTCCAGCAGCGATAGCCCCCACTAAAGGGACAATAGCTAAATGAAATGGATAATTCCAAGGACTAATAATAAGAACAACTCCTTTGGCCTGAGGCTGTATAAATGCCTTGCCTGGTAATTGATCAATAGGAACAGAAACTTTTTTAGCTTTTGTCCATTTATTGATATTTTTAAGGGCATAATCAATCTCTATTTTGGCTCCAATAACAGCGGTTAAACACCCTTCAAATTCAGTTTTTTTTAAGTCTTTATGTAATGCTTCTAGTATCTCATTTTCATTGTCATCTATCAAGTTTCGTAAATTTTTAAGTTGTTGCTTACGAAAATTAATATCTTGTGTCGTTCCTGAGGAAAAGAAATCACGTTGTTTTCTGATTACTATATCAATACTATCTGTTTTTAACATCTTAAATGGAACCTCAAAAATCAGTTGTTACTCGTATGTTAACAAATTTTAATATTATGAGCAAGGGTTAATCAGTGAGAGCGACTCTTTTGCCTCATTTAATAATTTATAGCCTTCTTCTACTGTTTCGATACGAGAGACTTTATCCCTTAATTCTGATGCTCCAGGAAACTCTTTACAATACCAACTCAAATGTTTTCTAGCTTGATAAATACCTCGTTTACCTTTATATTCCCATAACCCTTGTAAATGTTCTTTAGCACATTCTAATTTTTCTCTAGGAGTGGGTTTATTCTGCTTAATTCCTGTGCAAAAAAAGTGATCAATTTCTCCTACTAAAAAAGGATACCCCAGGGTTCCACGGGAACACATAACCCCATCTGCCCCTGTTATTTCCAAACAGTTAATAGCAGCTTCTACAGAAAAGATATCACCATTAGCAATAACAGGAATAGTCAAGATTTCTTTAACTTTTTTAATCCATTCCCACCTAGCATTTCCCTTATATCCTTGTGCGCGAGTTCTCCCATGAAGGGTTAACATAGCTGCCCCTGCATCTTCCATTTTTTGAGCAAATTCTAAGATGTTAATTTCTTTATCATCCCACCCTATTCTCGTTTTTACAGTAACAGGAACCTCCACAGATTTAACTACTTCTGCCACGAGTGTTTGGGCTAGATGTGGCTGTCTTAATAAAGAAGAACCCCCACCTTTTTTCGTTATTTTATTAACGGGACAACCCATATTAATATCAATAGTTTTTGCTCCTTCTGCTACGGCTTTTTGTGCCGCTTCTGCCATAAAATCAGGACGACAATCAAATAATTGAATACTAATAGGTTGTTCATTTTCATCAATTTCCATCAGTCTAGGAAGTTGTTTTAAATGATGAATTTCTGTGGCACTCACCATCTCAGTGTACATCATAGAATTGGGTGAATAACGCCTCACTAAACGACGAAAAACTAAGTCAGTAACACCAGATAAGGGAGACTGTAAAACCCTACTTTTAACTTCTACTGAGCCAATTTTTAAGGGTTGAGATAGTTTTTCTTGTAGATGGGATGAAATAGATAACATTGTTTTATTTTGATTCGTTTGATAGATAATTGTTCTGGTTTTGTGATTGATTTAATGACAGTAAGTTTGTCCAAGTTAAAGTAAGTTGAATCATTTGTAAATAAGTTTGTAAGTCTAATTGTCCACTTTTCAACATCTCTTTATATTGCTGGTGAGTATATTCTAATTGTTCCTCTTGTACCTCTCCTAAAATTAAACCTTCTGGCAGTTTTTGGCTGTATTCATCCATCAGTTTCAATATCTGATTATGGGATAATTCTTTTTGTTTTTCTTGCCATTGTTTGCATTGTTCAGAAAATATTTGTGTCATTTTTTCAATTTGTTCATAAACCTCTGGGGATACTTTGCCATCAATTAGCATCAATCGATATTTTTGCCTCAAAGTTTCATTTTCTTCTATTGCTTTTTGGGGATTATCATCCAATAATTGTCTTAATTCATGAATAGTTTGTAGGTTCGCTTGAAGGAGATTATTTTGTTTTCTCTTACCCCACCAACGGATTAAAAACCCAAGACTACTGGTACTTATTAACATAATAAAAGCAGCTTGTAAAGGCTTATTTTCTTGTAAATAACGTTGCCAAGCAACTCTAGGATCGCCATGATTAAAGACTTGTTGGGCCCCAGGATGAATATAAATCAACCCTTCACTTAACAGTTTAGCATCTTGCTCAGAAGCTAATTGAGGGTAAAAAGGAGAGTATTGACGAAAGTTAGAAATAATCGCCCATGTTAATAAAGAAACTTTTCTTTGATTGACATCTGGGCGAGTAATTAATGCCCCAGGGGTTGAGATAGTTAGTAAGTCTTGATTGGGTAATTGTGGTAAAGGTTTATAAGTCCCTTGAGGGATAAATTTTCCTTGATAAGACTCAGGAAACTGAATAGTTAAATAATTAACTAAACTCGAATCTACGGGAATTAAATTAAGTTGAGGTGACTTGTTTAATTCTTGTTTAAATCTCTCACTGGTAGCCAATGGTCCCACATAAATAAAGGCATCAACTTCATCATTAATCAGTTTTTTAAGTCTATCCTGATTAGATTTTATTTCTATTACTTCTATATTACTCGCTTCAAAAATTCTCTTAGCTGTGAAATAAATTCCGCTACCTTCTGCTCCAATAATAACCTGTTTTCCTTGTAAATCTGCTAAAGTTTTAATGTTAGAATCAGCTTTAGAAACTATATGCAAATACTCTTGAGTTAAGACTAATAAAGTATTAACTTTTCCTTCTTTCATAGCATCACTTGCTACATCCAATTGGACAATAGCTAAATCAACTTCTTTATCCAATAAACGTTGTAAATTTTGCTGTGAACCTTGAGAATCAAAATTATCTGTTACCTCAATTTGTTCTATAGTATCTGCTGATAGTTTAATTTGAGAACTAATACTTTTATAACCACTTCCTGGGGAACCACTAGAAATTGATAATGTGGTTTTTTGTGTGGCACAACTCCCTAAAAAAATAGGTATTATTAATATTAAGCTATGGATAAAGTTTGGTTTTATCATTTTAATTTTCCAAGGATAAATCATAAATTTGACGACGGGAAAAATGGGTTACTTTTGCTAACTGACGACTGGCTTGCGATCGCGTCATCCCTTGCTTTAATAATTGTTGTAATTCATCTTTTAATTCCTCAATAGTTAACTCAAGTCCATCATTTTGAGAACCCCCTGCTATAATGAGGGTAAATTCTCCTTTGATCTGTTGAGAATTCTGATAATATAAGATAGCATTGTCTAAGGTTCCTCGCCAAAACTCCTCATAACGTTTAGTTAATTCTCTTGCCACTGTAATCTGATGATCCTGCCCAAAGACTTCTTTAAAATTTCTTAAGGTTTTCAGTAAACGATGGGGGGCTTCATAGATAATAATAGTACGAGTTTCTGTCATTAATTGATTGAGGCGATCACTTCTATCTTTTCCTTTTAATGGCAAAAAACCCTCAAAAATAAAGCGATCTGTGGGCAAACCAGACACAGAAAGGGCAGTAATAGCAGCCGTTGCTCCAGGGATAGGAATAACAGGAATATTTGCTATAATACAAGTATAAATTAAATCATATCCAGGGTCAGAAATTCCTGGCATTCCAGCATCCGTTACTAAAGCAATGGTTTGTCCTTCTTCAAGATAGTTTAACAATTGAGTATGGCGAGCCGTGCGATTATGATGGTGGTAGCTAACCTGAGGCGTAGTAATCTCAAAATGATGCAAAAGTTTAGCAGTATGACGGGTATCTTCTGCGGCGATAAGATTAACTGATTTTAAAATTCGGATCGCCCGAAAGGTAATATCTTCTAAATTCCCGATGGGTGTTCCCACAATGTAAAGTGTTCCCTGCTGTAAACTTTCGTTGTTCATTATATTAGTCATGAATGGATTATTTGTCGGTTTAACGACTCTCGATATCATCTATCTTGCGGATCACTTTCCCCATTCTAATGAAAAAATTGTCGCCCTTGATCAAACCATTGCGGCAGGGGGGCCTGCTACCAATGCAGCTATTACCTTTCAACATTTGGGTCATCAAGCCACCCTTTTAAGTATGATTGGGAACCACCCCATTAGTCAACTAATTTTTGCAGAATTAGAAGATTGTTCCTTGAGTGTTTTTGATCTTTCCCCTTCTCACGAAAAACCGCCTCCAGCTTCTTCAATTATTGTTAATAAGGTTACAGGAGAAAGGGCTGTTATTTCCATTAATGCTATCAAATCTCAGGCCAAAGCAGATAAATTATCCCTAGAAATTTTACAGGATGTTGATATCATTTTAATCGATGGACATCAGATGGCAGTGAGTCAAATCATTGCCCAAGCAGCGCATTTTAGAGACATTCCTCTTGTCATTGATGGAGGCAGTTGGAAACCAGGGTTTGAGGAAATTTTACCCTATGTGAAGTATGCTATTTGTTCTGCTAATTTTAATCCCCCTAATTGTTATGAGATTGACGATGTTGTCAAATATTTACAACAATTAGGTATTCCTAATATTGCCATTACTAATGGAGCAAATCCTATCAAATATTGGACAAAAGAAAAGTTTAGTAATATAGAAATCTCTCATATTAAAGCAGTTGACACCTTGGGTGCTGGCGATGTTTTTCACGGAGCATTTTGTCACTTTATTTTGAACAATAATTTTATTGATTCCTTAGCAAAAGCTTCAGAAGTTGCTGCGGTGGCTTGTCAATCTTTTGGCACTCGAAAATGGATGGAACATTTAATCTTATAAATAGAAAAGTTCAAAATTTCGTAGTCAAGGCTTTAGCCTTAATAAAGACTATATTTCTCATCCTAAAGGACTAACTACAAACTTACAATCAGTCTAAACATTTTAAAAGCTTAGAAAAATGAACCAAGAAAAAATTGGACTAAATTTATCAATATTTGTCACTTTATTTATGTCAATTCTAGGAATTAGTTTTGGCATTTTTATTCAATCAGAAGCTATTTTATTAGATGGATTTTTTAACGTTGTTAGTTTTATCATGGCCTTAATAACATTGGGAGTAGCTTGGTTACAAAAACAACCAGAGAATGAAAATTTTAACTTTGGTTATCTAAGTTTTATTCCCTTAGTCAATCTTATTAAAGGACTGTTAATTTTTCTCTTATCATTATTTGCTTTAACCTCTGCTGTAACTGCCATTCTACAAGGTGGTAGAAACCTCAATGCTAACATAGCTGTAATTTACGCTTTAATTGCTTCTGGTGGTTGTTTAATAACTGCATTGATTCAAAAGAAAATAGCTAAAAAAATTCGTTCATTAATGATAGAAGTAGATGCCAAAAACTGGTTAGTTAATGGGTTAGTTAGCTTAAGCGTTGGCATTGCTTTTACTGTGATTATATTCATCAAAAACACGCCTTTATCTTGGTTTATTCCCTACGCCGATTCTACTTTAGTTATTATTATCGTATTAATTACCATTCCGGTTACTATTAAAGTTATTATCCAAAGTTTAAAACAATTATTGTTAGCTTCTCCTAGCACAAATATTAAGCAAAATATAACCCATTTATTTGAAACTGCAGCTAAGTCATTTCCTTTGGAAAATTATTGGTTAAGAATAACTCAAATAGGCAACACTATATTTGTGAGTATTTATTGGTTATTGCCAGGAGAATATAACCTAAAAGGAATTGAAAAATTAGATAATATTAGAGAGGAAATAAGCCAAGTTATCTGTCAACAATATCCTGATTTAATGATTGATATTGTTTTTACTAAAAGTTCTAAATGGGCAGAAGATATAATCCTTAGGGAAAAGTAATAGTAAGTTTTAATTATTTTCTTTAACTAAAATCTTCCCTCCTGCCTTCTGCCCTCTGCCTCTCTCCGAGCCCGAAGGGATGTTAAGACTTTAACCATCTTTTCATCATCAAAAACCTGATAAACTAAGGGATGTTGAATATTAATCCGAGGGGAGAAAACAGGGGATGAAGTTCCCTTAAGTTTTAATAGAGTAGTAGGGTGGGCAAAAAAAGATAATTTAACGGTTAATCAAGAAATCTTTACTCACTGCCCACCATTCACTGTTGATAGTTTTCGCAAATTTTTGGGTATATTAACGGTATCGGGCTATGAGAAGAGAGAATCATACTTTCGATGAGAGAAGAGTATTTTTCCCTCAATATCTAATCTCATACCCACCCCAGTCGTTCCTATCTTAAACAATGACCCATGAGTTCCTTGATCAAAATACCAAAATCTTCCTCCGGTGCTAATGAAATGTCATCTAATCCCATGACAAACCCTGCCTTATGGCAAGCATTGGAAGCCGAGTTAGTCTATATTCAAGACAGATCAGGGAAATATTTATCATTTTATGGAGATTTAGGGGAAGAATTAGCCATTGAACCGGAAGATATTATTGGCTTTTTCCCGGAACAAAGTTTAAAACCAGCATCCCCAGACGCTTATGACGAGAGAATTAAACGAGTATTAGAAAGAAAAATACCCGAACAATGTTATTGTCAATTTGAATACAAAGGTCAAACCTTTGCCCTAGAATTAGTCATTAGTCCTATTTTACCCAAACAAAAGCAAGCAACAACCGTTCTGGTAATGGGACATCCCTTACAAGATAATGACCTGAGTTTAATTAATAATTCCGCCTTACCCACCCACCCCGATCCCTATCAAAAACTACTGACCAAAATTGCCAGAAAAATTCGACGAACCCTAAATTTAGAAACCATCTGGCAACAAACCGTAGATAGTTTAGGAGAAGCTTTGCAAGTCAGTCGTTGTTTGATGATTGCCATCGGACCAGAGCAAGGATATTTAGACGTTAAAGCAGAATATTGTCTACCCTATTGTCCTTCAGAATTAGGCAGTCGTTTGATTCCCCAGGAGGAACCCTTGTGGCAACAAGCCCTAAATCAACGGGAACCCCTAATTTTTGAGCAATTACTAGAAAATTCTTCTCAAGTACAATCTAATTTAATTGTTTCCACCTTTTATCAAAATCAACGCAATGGTTTAATCTGTTTACAGCAATGCGATCGCAGTCGGTATTGGTCTCCGGCTGAAATCGAACTAATCCAAGAATTAGCGGATCAAGTAGGAACAGCCATCGCCCATGCTACCCTTTATCAAGAACTGGAACAAGCAACCCTAGCGGCCGAAGAAGCATCCCGTCTCAAAAGTGACTTTTTAGCCAGTACCACCCACGAATTGAGAACCCCTCTCAATGGCATTATTGGCTTTTTGAAACTGATTTTAGACGGCATGGCTGATGATGCCGAAGAACAACAGGAATTCCTGGAAGAGGCTCATAAATCAGCCCTACACCTGCTTAATCTCATTAACGATATTCTCGATATTGCCAAAATAGAAGCTGGCAAAATGGATCTCGAGTTAGGTGCAGTGGAACTCGCAGAATTATTCCAGGCTGTGGATAATTTTACATTACCCCAAGCCCAACGCAAACATCTGGAGTTTCGCAGTAAACTACCCAGTACCTTAACCCCCATAGTGGTTTATGGGAATTATCAGAGATTATTACAGGTGATGCTGAATTTAGTCAGTAATGCTATTAAATTCACCCACGAAGGGAGTATTGTAGTCAACGCAGAGATTGTCAAAAAGAAAATACACCACCAAAATCAAGAATTTCCCGGTCATGTCAAAGTGAGTGTCACCGATACTGGTATTGGGGTTTCCCTGGATAAACAAGCCAAACTCTTTGAAAAATTTGTGCAGGTAGACGGTTCCCATACTAAAGCCTATGGAGGAACTGGACTCGGTTTAGCCATTTCTCAAAAGCTAGTGGAAGCTATGGGAGGACAAGTGGAATTTTATAGTATGGGGGAAGGACTTGGTTCTACTGTTACCTTTACCGTTCCCCTCGAACAAATGCCAGTGATCAAAACAGCAAAAGCCTGATAAAAGTTAGGAAATCTGATGTTAGAATTAAACTATTATTTAGACTTTATAGTAAAGGTGATTTGTGGCTACATCATTACCAGATTTACCCGTAGAAGAACTTGAAGAAGGAGGTTCCTCCGAAGGCAAAGGGTTTAATTTCCGTCCCTATTTATTGGACTTTGGATAAAAAACAATTGTTAGCGTAAATTTTACGCTAAACATATCTCCAGAGCTAAAATAGAGAATTAAGGTGATTTTAAAAACTCTCTTTCCATCTTTTTAGGGGATTTTAAATATTAAATAGCTTCATTCAGTTTCGGTTCCAATATAGATATCTAAGTAGCTTTCAGTTAGAGATTGAATGACTCGTTCTAATTCATCAATGAGATTTCTTCTAGTGAGTTTTTCTACAGCATCAATATGAGCAGAACTTCCGGCTCGTCCTAAATATTTATATTTGGTTTTTTTCTCATTATTAGTGGCCATAGGAAAAATTGATTCAGCAGCCTGTAGTTTATAATACCAGTAGATTGTTCCCTTTCCATTAACCTGATAACGAATAATATGACAATTAGCTGGTGCTACTTCCCCTTCCCGTTCAATTTTCTTTATTTTCTGTTTAAGAGAGCGAATTAGACTCTTAATTTGTTTGGCTCTCAGGTGGACATCTTGACTGGTCTTAAGTTCGGAATGTGATGACATTAGCCTTAACTGTAACAAACAACCTCTTCTGATGTTAGCGTATATAATCCGGTAATTATAACGTCATAACTTCCAAAATGACCAGAATGAACGGCTAAGTCTGCCGAGGAATTCCTGTGTGGACGCTAACTCTTCCAGGACTAAAGCGAAAAAAACCTTTTGCATCCCGATGCCTCCCAGGAACAAAAGCCCCAACGTGAATGCTCCCACCCTTTTGACCATTTTCCGATTTCACGATCCAGTTTTCCCCCATGCCCATAGGTTCGGAAAGTTCCATTGCCCTGCCCAATCGGACCAGTTTGCCAAGTGGGCCACAAAGGGGGGACTGTTTTATACAACCAGCGTAAGCAAACCAAGCTTGCCCAAGGCTCCAAAGGGCTTCCCCCTCTCTCCCCCGCCTGTTTGTGTGGTG
>NZ_AADV02000133.1 GCF_000167195.1 Crocosphaera watsonii WH 8501
TCGAAGGGCTGAATTACCTGAATTTTGAGCAGCTAATCTTAACCTTCTTAGCAGGTTAGCAAAATGAATACCAAAACTAGAAATATAGGTATGGGATTCATCACAAACAATCAAATTTAACCGTGACAGAAAATCCTTTAAGAGAACTAATTGGGATTTATCTGTGTGGTATAGTAGATGATGGAGAACGTCAGGAGAAATAACAATAATATCAGGACATTTGACTCCTTTAAAGTAATTCTTCCTTGTTTCTAAAGGAACATCTCCAGTACATTTAGCAATGAATAATTGTTCCTGAGAGGGTAAAGCTTGGTTGAGTTTAATTAACTTAGAATATTGATCCGAAGCTAAAGCTTTCAAGGGATAAATGAAGAGACTTGTTCTCTGTTTTGTCAATGCTTGATGGAAAGCAAAAGGAATAAATGAATTACTTTTCCCACTAGCTGTCGGGGTAGTAATACAGATAGAATGACCTTGATTTAATTCATTCCATGCTTTAAGTTGATGAGAATAAAACTCATTGATTCCTGTCTGTATTAAAGCTTGTTTCAGAGACGGATGAATTTCGGCAGGTATGGTGGAAGATTTAGCAGAATCTCCAGGAAAGATTTGGATATCTTTTATCTCATTTTGCCATTCAGTTGCCACAGAAGCATAAGTCAAATGGGAAATCTTACTGATATCAAATTCTGTGACTTCTATGGTTGATGGACTTAACTTCTCAATCTCAATGTGGACAGTTTCACCACTAACTAAACAATTAGCTATATGTCCCAAGAAACCATTAACTTTAACATTTCTCTGGTGTTCAGTCGAAAACGCATATTTACCCACTTCTAACCAGTCAGGAATGGGATAAATATCTTGTTTAACAGCTTCTCTGATAGCTGATTGGTTCAAAGAATCCATAGAATCCATAATCAAATTATACCTCAAAATGAACAAAAAAGAGCATCAAACTTAATGCTCTTAACTAGAAAAGATGTAACTGTATTTACTTAATTCTGAGATGTTTCCCTCTCGGCATAACTTTGGCAATTAAAGTCCCTTTATCATCCCGAACTTCATCATAATTAATCGCATCTTCAGCTATCTTATTGCGGTCAATATGAACTCTGGTTTCTTTATATTCTTCGGGATAATCTTCACTCGTGAGTTCAGGGTTAATCCAAATAGGAGGACGACCGCCATTATTACAAAGACTAACTTTGGATAGTTTACCTTCGAGTCGTTTACCTTTGTCTCCAAGTTGTTCCACCCGTTGTTCCATGAAAGCTTTTAGCTTACTTTTAAGCCATTGTACTGTTTGCTTATTTTGATAGGCTAAAGCTTCACAACGACGGGCTTCATTCTCTTGGTATTCTATCAATGATTCTCGCCATTTAATAACTTTGATATAAGCATCAATTTTACTTTCTAAACGGGGTAGAAATTCATTGAATATTTCTTCAGCAACTTCTCTTTCTTCGGGGGTGTCGCTGTCAATATGTGCTATAATTAGCTGTAATTCCTCCTCTAATTGAGGGAGACTTTCTGTTATTTTGTTTTCCATTGATTAACTATCATAAGTTGACTCAATTATGGGCGCAAAGCGCATTTATTTTCTGAAAATTATCAATTTTTTAAATTATGAAAGGATCTGAAATAAAGATGAAATTAATCAATTTTTTAGTTCGACTAACCATGTTATTATTTTTCTTGTTAATAACCTTGATCAAACCAGTCCAAGCAGAAGACATCAATGATGGGGCTAAAATTTTTTCAATTCATTGTGTTGGATGTCACCCCCAAGGGAAGAATATTATCAGACGGGCGAAAAATTTAAAGCTGAGAGCCTTAAAAAGAAATAAAGTTGATAGTTTAGATGCTATTATTAACTTAGTGACTTATGGAAAAAATAATATGTCAGCTTATGAAGACAAACTAACCAAAGAACAAATTGAGTCTGTTTCCAAATATGTACTACAACAAGCTCAAAACAATTGGCATACCTAAGATTTTTCCAAATAATTATTCAGACTCATAGCAATAACAATGTCTTTAACTAAAATAAACTTTGATTCAGTAAAGAATAAACTTAAAAAGATTAAACTTATAGCTACTGATATTGATGGAACCTTAACCAAAAACGGTCAGTTCAGTAGTCAGTTATTGTAAAGTTTAGAAACATTGAAACAACATAATATTCTAGTTCTCTTAATCACAGGGCGTTCCGCAGGATGGTGTCAAGGGTTAGTCAATTATTTGCCAGTCTTGGGAATAATTGCCGAAAACGGAGGGGTTTATGCCTTGAAAGAATCCCAAAGGATGAAACCATTTACAGCTATTAATGATATCATAGAACATCGTCAATTATTACAAAATAATTTTGAGGAAATACGACAAAAATTTCCCCATCTTCAACCATCTTCTGACAATCAATTTAGAGTAACCGATTGGACTTTTGATTGTCACGAATGTTCTCAAGATGAATTACTAACCATAGAAAAGATTTGTCAGCAGAAAAAATGGGGCTTTACCCGAATTTCTCACAAAATCTGCGATCGCCAAACACAGAAGCCTTACAGGAAGTGGGTTTGAACAGAGCGATCGCAGATTTCCCCAACCAACAGTCTGTTGTCAGATTTTAAGTTAAAATCAACCCGAATTAGACAAAGATGAAAAGATAAATCAATCACTCATTTTTCCAAAAAAATTATTAATAAAATCTCTAATAGTACTAGATTGTTAAAATAAAATATGCTATAATTTAATTATTAAAGCAATTTACCTTAAACTGATTTAATGAGTCCCAGTCATCCCCGAACCCCTCGTCAAGTAATCAACTTTAGTAAACAGAAAGGAAAAGAAATAATCGCTAATTTTGATGGGGGACTAATCACTTCAGATGCGGGGATTGTCTAGATAGCTGAGTTGGATAAAAAACTGGGAATTACGGAGAAGTTTGGTAACTGTTTTCAAGATCATCGTCATCAATCTTGTGTAGATCATTCCGTTCATGAGTTATTAGCACAAAGGCTTTATGGAATTATTTTAGGCTATGAAGATGTCAATGACCATGATAAATTACGTCACGATCCTGCCCTTAAGATCGCTTTAGAAAAGCTTAATGAACTTGAAGATAAGGTGATTTCTGATAAAGGAGATCCCTTACGATCCCCCCTAACCCCCCTTAAAAAGGGGGGAATAATTGGAAAAGCAGGTATATTCAAGTGTGGAAATCACCTAAAAAGGGATGGTTAGCTGGAAAAAGTACAATTAATAGATTGGAATATTGTCCTGAGACTATTCTCGACCAAAAAACGAGTCGTTATCATAAAATAGAACCCAACTTTGAAGCCATTGAAAAATCTTTTGTCGATTTTTTTTTAGAGTCTTATAAAAAACCTCCCTTAAGTATTATATTAGATATGGATGTCACGGATGACCAAGTACATGGTAATCAAGAAGGGGCATTTTTTAATAGTTATTATCACGGAGTATGTTATGCTCCTTTATATATTTTCTGTGGGCATCATTTATTAGTTGCTAAACTTCGTTCATCTAATGTAGATCCAGCCGATGGAGCCTTAGACGAATTACAAAGAATTATCGGACTAATTAGAGAAAAATGGTCAGAGACTCATATCCTAGTTAGGGGTGATAGTGCCTATGCCCGTGAAGAAATCTTCTATTTTTGTGAAAATCAGCCTTTAGTTGATTATGTTATAGCTATGGGAACAAATGGCGTTCTTAAGTTACGAGCGGATGATGTAATTGAAAAAGCCAAACATGAATATGAAAAAAAACTAGCTCCAATAACTGAATTAATGGATAGTTTATTTCAGAAAAAAGAAGATTTAGAAGAAGTTAAAAAATTAGTACCAATTTCTACTTGGTATCGCTCTATTCGTTATCAAACAGAAAAGTCATGGAGTTGTCAAAGGAGAGTAGTGACAAAAGTTTGTTATGGAAGTGATGGCTTAAAAATGCGCCATGTGGTGACATCTTTGCCCGCTTCAAAAATTCCACCCTCAAAACTTTATACAAAAAAATACTGTCCGAGAGGCGAGATGGAAAATCGGATTAAAGAACAACAATTAGACTTGTTAGCTGATAGAACTTCAACTCAAACATTTCAAAGTAATCAACTAAGATTATGGATACATTCCTGGGCTTATGTTCTCATAAATGCTTTTCGTCAACACTGTTTAAAAAAAACTTCATTGGCTAAAGCAACTGTGGGAAGAATACGTCTAAATCTTCTTAAGTTGGGAGCCAGAATAAAGATTAGTTGTAGAAGAATTATTATCGCTATAGCTAGTGCTTGTCCTTATCAAGATATTTTGTCTATTGCTAACAAAAGAATTAAAACTATTCCTAATACTGGATAAGTAGAATAAGTTGTTTTAAAAAAAAGATATCTATCATAAGTTGTTGACTGACTGATACTTTCATTTAGTCTTATTTATCGTGGAGAAAATCAAAAGTTAATATAATTATTCCCTCTTAAACTCAATTTTTGGATAATCAAAGTCAATTTTTTTATTCATCTATATTCAAAATTTCTATTAGTCCTAAAAATTATCATTTTTCATCTCTGGATTTGGCTTTCAAATTAATTTGTGAGAAATCCGGGTTTTGAGTAAACGCCGGACTAAGATCGAAAACCAACACTCAATTTGATTAAGCCACGATGTATGTTTGGGAATATAAACAAAGCTAATTCGATGAGATTCATCTGATAAAAAATCTGCTCTGCTGTCCATAGATTGCAAAATCCCCTCCTTTCCTTTTCTCCCCAAATCAATAGTAATTCCACAGCTTTCTGCTACTAATTTGACTAAGCTTTCCGATTTATGAGTGTTGAGTTTATCTACAATAAAAATCCATTCTGCTTTTTCATCAATCTTAATCGTTCTCTGGATATGTTCAGAAAAATCTTGTTCTGTTCTTGTCGGTCCAATAGAGGGACTAACAACTTTTCCTCTTGCCACATCCCAGTTCGCAATCAAGCTTAAAGTTCCGTGTCTTTCATATTCAAATTCGATTTTTTCTACTTGTTTAGGCTTGATTCTTTTGTTCGGAAATAATCTCTCAAGAGCTTGAATCCCTGTCATTTCATCTGTACTAATTAAATGAATTCCTTGTTCTAACAAAGTTTTAGCTTCTTGATGAAGTTCACAGATATATTTGACTTGCTTTTTAAATTTTAAGGGATCATCAATTTTGGCATTTAACCAGTAACGAACGAGATGTGGTTGTAATGTCGCTTCTTTTTAAAAAACGCCCTACACTACGGGGGGAAATCTTTTCGACAATTCCTCTTTTTATGGCTTCATCCGCCAACTCTGAAGGTGTCCAATGGCTCACTGGTCTGTCTGATTTTTCACATTCTTCACAAGCGATCGCTACAATCTGGACTACTTGTTCGACCGTAAAGGATTTTGTTGTTCCAGGTCTTGGGCGATCGCTTAAAATTCCTTTGATCAAGACCATTAATGCTTTCTCCGTTACCTGTTGTTCTTCGGCGGCACTCAGTTTTTCTCTCTCCTCAAACCATCGCGATCGCCACTGACGCACTTGTACTCGGTCTAATTCTAATCTTCGACTAATCGAACTATTGCTCTCTCCTGATGCTGCGGCTAAGATTAGCTTGGCTCGTCTAACAAGGCGATAGGGGTTTGTTGTCCCTCTCACTATTTGTTGGAGTACTGTTTTCTGTAGGTTGGAGAGGTTAATTGGCAATGCTTTTATCATGGACATCAACTTCGAGATTCTTCCGTTAGTTTCATTGAAACACATTGTCGTGGCTAGTCACGAAAGTTTCTGTAAAAATCTGGTGGATTACTTTCGCCAAGCTGCACTAGTGAAATTTGGAGCTATGGTAATAAAGACAAAATGATCGCTCTGACTCTAACACAAGTCAAGAAAACTTATCCTGATTTGATTTCTTAATATTTGCTTCATCCTCGTACTTGCCAGCCATTAGGTAAAGGTAAGAGTAACCAAAGCTTGATTAATCAGCGATCGCATCGTGCGGTAAAAAGCGATCGCTTCTCTCTCTTCTACTCATACCCATACACTCATACTTGAGTAGAAGTAATAGTAAGAGAAATTTGTTGACCTAAAGCCTGTAAAGCGCGTTCTATAGTAGGGAGCTTGGTACGATGATGAGGATCAAGGATTCTACGAACTTCTTTTTCATCAACATTAAGCTTTGATGCCAGTTGTACTTTAGAAAGGGTAGATTCTTTCATAGCCAGATAAACAGAGGCTTTGAGAGCAGTTTGAATAGGAAGATAAACCTTATATTCATCACTCATTAGAGGTGATGGAATGGGGATATCACGTTGATCATCAATACGGGCTGCGATCGCTTCTTCTAAGCAGTCTGAAGCCTCTCTTAAAGCCGATTCTACATCATCCCCTTGAGTAATTGCCTCTGGGATATCTCTCACAGTGACTACCCATCCACCATCCACCTCATCAGGGGTTAATTTAGCCCCGTAAGAAAACCTACTCATTGTCATACCTTTAGATAATGTCATTTTCTTCTAAACCTAATTGCTTCAACATTGCTTTGATTGTGCCTGTCTTAAGTTCCTGTGACGGATTTCTGACAATTGTTAACCTTTCTCCAAAATATAGAGTTACATGGCTCCCTTTCCCCCGCTTTTTATCCACATAAGCCTCAATTCCTCGCTTCTTCGCCAGCCTCTTAATTTTCCTGATAAACTCATTTCCTTTCATTAACTCATTGTCGGACATTTTTGCCCTGTTTGTCAAGCCCATCTATAAAAACAACTTCTATGCGATAGCGATCCTTGTGCAGATCAGAACTTCTGACTTGGCGACTTCCTACTTCTGACTTCATAAAAAGCCCTCCTAAAATGGAGAAACTTCCCCAACCTCTCGACGAGAGCGCTTATGTTAGCATTGAATTTCGACAAGGCTTCAACGGTGAGATCAGCCAAACCGCTCAGTTACCAATTATCCAAAGATGCCATTATTAATCGTAGAATCTCCCAACAAAATCAAAAAACTTCGTCAAATTTTAGGCTCTGGTTGGTTAATTAAAGCCAGTCTCGGCCATGTCAGGGAACTCGCCCGTGATGGGGAAGATAATCTTGGTTTCTCCCTCAATAATGATGGTGTTAGTTGTCGCTTTGTTCCCCGTAATAGCAAAGCCGCTAAAATCATCAAAGAATTAAAAACTGTAGCCAAAAACAGTAATGCTATTTATTTTGCCTCAGATCCCGACCGTGAAGGAGAAACTATCGCTTGGCATTTAGCTCAAGAATTAGGAGTTAAAAATCCTCAACGAGTCGTCTATCAAGAAATAACCGAAAAAGCGGTTAAAGCTGCTGTTAAAAACCCCCGTCCTTTGAATCAACCATTAGTTGATGCTGGTTTGGCTAGAGCTTGCCTTGATAAATTAGTGGGGTTTCGGGGTTCTCCTTTGTTGTGGAAACAGGGGAAAGGTGGTAAAAGTGTGGGGCGTGTTCAATCGGCTGCTTTACATATTTTATGTCATAGAGAACGAGAAATTCTTAACTTTAACCCGGTCGATTATTGGTCAGTTTGGGTTGATTACAAAGAAGGTTTTCGGGCTTTTTACCTAAAAGATAAAACTTCGACCAAAGCCACTGAAAATCAAACCGACGATGATGCAGGTAGAGAAACTAAAACCGTTGAATCGAGTCGAGTGCTGTCTGAAGCTGAAGCAGATCGTTTGGTGGCTATCGCCCGCTCTAACCCCCATAAAGTGTTGCAAGTGGAAGGCAAAACGGTAAACCGTAAACCTCCTGCACCCTTTACCACTTCTACCCTACAACAAGCAGCCGGTTCTCGTCTCAAAATGAACCCTGAAACCACTATGAAAGTGGCACAACACTTGTACGAACAGGGTTTAATTACCTATATGAGAACAGATTCTACCGCTTTGAGTGACGAATTTTGTCAATCTGTTAGAGCATGGTTACAAGCTAAAGATCCCCAAAACCTTCCCACTAAACAAGTTAAACACCGAAAATCTAAGAATGCTCAAGAAGCACATGAAGCCATTCGTCCCACGGATATTACTCGTCCTTCTGCTCAACTTAAACAAGAATTAGATGAGCAGCAGTTTCAACTTTATCTAATTATATGGATGAGATCCGTTGCTTCTTTATGTAAACCTGCACAACTTCTACAAACTAAATTTATTAGCCAATCTGGAGACGTTAAATGGTTAGCAAAAGGACAAGTTGTTCAGTTTAAAGGCTACACAAAATACTGGAATAATATTAGCAATGATACGGTTTTACCCACTGTACAACAGGGGCAATCTTTAACTCTTGATAAAGCCGGACATGATAAGAAACAAACCCAACCCCCACCCCGTTATACGGAACCGAAATTAGTACAGGCCATGGAAAAAAAGGGGATTGGCCGTCCTTCTACCTATGCTCCCACAGTCAAAACCCTCAAGCAACGGGAATATGTCAAGTTAAGTAAAGGGAAGCTGTTTCCTACACCTCTTGGATTAGAAGTTGACGAATTTTTAGCTAAAATGCTGCCTGAATTGTTGCAAGCGGAATTTACGGCGCAGATGGAGTCTACTTTGGATCTGATTGCTACAGGAAAACAAGATTGGCAACAATATTTAACCAGTTGGAATCGAGACTATTTTGACCCCACTTTAAGTAAAGCGTGGGAAGCATTGGGGGGGAAACCAGCTAATACTAATCATGGCAAAACTTCAGTCAAGCGAGAAAAATCCGATATCTGTTGTCCTCAATGTCAGGAACCCCTGAGTAAGATTCCATCTCAGTCTAAAAAGTTAGCGGTTCCTTATTTTCTTAAGTGTGAAACCGGCTGTGATTTGGTTATGTTCTTTAATAAAAAACTTGATAAATGGGTGCAACCTGGGGAGTCGAAACCTACTGCTCAGGGGAAATTAACCAAGTTCTCTTGTCCTGTTTGCTCCCAACCTCTCGCTGAATATGCTTACACAAAAGACGGTGAAAACAAGGTTATGCTCCGATGTTCCAAGTGTAAAGGTCTCAAAGATACTCGTCATAAAGATGTGGCTTTTTTTAAGACTAAAGATAACCAATGGTGGAGTAAGAAGTTTGGGATTTTAAAGTAATGACCGAAGATTGTCGAAAAGCAGATTGGAGATTGGTGCGAAGCGACTGACAAGGTATGGAAGTTGTCGGTCAAATCTGACAACGATTCGTTGTCAGATTTTCATAGATAGTGTCAATCCAGGTAATCGCTACAAAATTCTTAATGTCAGGCCAATGTTGAGTTGAGGGATAATTCCTCTTAGATACTGACCTTCTTGAGAGTAATTTATGTCCCCCCTACTGGCGAGCAGTGATGACCTATCGTTACTAACTCCTATTCCTTTGGTTCTTCATCCGGCGGCGGTTTATCTTGACTCCCTTAGTGAGTCTTCTCAGTCCACTATGTTGGTGTCTCTTAATGCCATCGCTCGGCTAGTGACCAATGGGCAATGCGATGCTATGACCTTGGATTGGGCTAAGTTACGTTATCCTCACACTGCGGCCATTCGCACGGCTCTGAAAAAGCGTTATTCTCCCACAACTGCGTCGAAAATGCTCTGTGGGTTACGTCGTGTTCTTAAGGAGGCTCTACGCTTGGATTTAATGTCTGCTAGTGATTACGCTAAGGCGGTGGATTTTCCTTCTATTACTGGGCAACGAAAATTACGGGGCCGTGCTTTGAGTGAGTCGGAAATTACGGCTTTGTTTCAGGTTTGTCGTGATGATCCTTCTCGTCAAGGGATTCGCGATTTGGCTCTGTTGGCTATTTTACGGGGGGCTGGTTTACGACGGGCTGAATTGGTGGCTCTATCGGTTAATGATTTTACGCCGGATGGGGGAATTTTACAGATTCGTCAGGGTAAGGGGGATAAGGAACGGACTGTTTATTTACCATTATCTGCTGTGGAGATTGTTAATCGATGGTTAGATTTGAGAAGTCGCACTCGGGGGGCTTTGTTGTGTCCCATTCGTAAAGGGGGAGCTATTTGTTTTCGTCATCTTCATAGTGATGCTGTTTATAAAATTTTGGCTAAACGCGCAGGAGAAGCTGCAATAGAATCTTTTTCTCCCCATGATTTTCGTCGTACTTTTTGTAGTGATTTGTTGAGTAATGGGGTGGATTTGGTGACGGTGCAGAAGTTGGCCGGCCATTCTTCCCCTGATGTCACTGCTAAATATGATAGACGAGGTGAAGAAGCTAAACAAAAAGCTGTTCAATCTTTGTCCATTCCTTTTTAGGTCAAACTATCCATAACATACGAACAAAGGATAATTTGGGAAATATGTGACAAATCTTAATACTGTCATAATCTTTTTCCCTTGGTGAGATTTTCCAGTATAATTGAGAACATCCCTAGTTGAAAATTAGGATTAGTTATGTTCACACAGAGAACAACTTGTTACAGAAGCTCTATAAATGGCGAAACGCCGTCCACTTGGGGAAGTTTGACGGACGTTTCCTTTAAGGCTTCTGGGACTTGTGTTTCTCTAGTTAACCATCGCAGTTGGCTAGAAGCCAAAGGAGGTGAGAGATGATCGATTCAAACTCGCTACTCAAAGGAGGTATCCAATGAAAAGTTAAAAGTAAGATCGAATTGAACAACGGAATGTAACCCGCAATGAGTATATCATATCAAATTTTGCGGGACACCCAGTCCTTTTGTGCAAATTTTACCGGAGAACCTGTCTTTTAAGCATGGCTGAATACTTCGTTCCTGAGCACAAGCCTACAATTGATTGACTCCGTTGTTTATCTATCGCAGAAATTAATTAGGGTTTGCTGAAAAAGTTTCTCCAAAATTTATGCCACTTTTGACCAAGAATTTTCTAACAAATCAATAAGTTTTAGTACATAAAAATTGTTGAAAGTATAATCAAAATTAATGAAAGGCGGTTTGATGAGTTCCCCTGTTCTATTATTAGTAAATAAGGACAAAAAAAGCGACAAAAACTGCCTCAGAAGTTTAGAAAGATTGACAACTAAAAATGTAATAGCAATAGATGTAATGGAGGTTTCAGGGAGTTTTGTCATCACGAGATTTAGGCTAAATCTTCGTTTAGCTTGTCCAAACTTTCCCTCAATAGCATTACGGAAGCATTCATCGGAGTGGGCTTGTTTCTTTTCTTCTTCACTGACATTTTTCAGAGGTCTTCCTAACTTCGGACCACTGATTCTTATCCCTCTTTCCTTACACCAATTTCTGTTTTCCCTAGTTCGATAAATTTTATCTACATGGACGGATTCGGGATAATAGCCAAACGTTTCTTTATACTTTTCTACTTGTTCTTTTAAATGACAAGATTCATTGAAGTTTTCCCAACTTATTTTGTCTAGAAACACATAGTTATCTACACAGCTTACTGTTAGGTAAGCTCCAAACTCTATTGGTTTTCCTGCTTTTCCCCTCACTATTGGACGAATATGCGGTTGAGTTAAACTTACAATTATTTCGAGGAACACTCTGGGTCTTATTCTTCCACATTGACCGTTGTTGTTCATAAACTTTTTTGATAGTCTCTAGACACTTTTTCTGTCTTTTACTCAGATTTTCCAGGGAAGCCCCAGCTTGAATTAAGTCTTCTATATTTCCTAAATTTTTCTTAAGGTAT
>NZ_AADV02000132.1 GCF_000167195.1 Crocosphaera watsonii WH 8501
CGTTTGGCCTTCTTAGCAAGGGGTGGACAACAAAATGTGGCACTTTAGAAGGGGGTTAGGTCCTTTAAGCCAGTCTTTTCAACGAATCGAGATTTGCTCCAGATGACAAGCAGTTTTTGCAACGGCCCGTATCCATTATGGTCATTATCAGCTTCGAAATTAAACCTTGGAAGACTTAGGCTCCAAAAGAACAGAAGTCGAGAACTCACTGCAAAAGATTTTTAAAGCAACTCCCAAAAAAGGATGGCCTTATGATGCACAAAGATTGATTAACCGTGTCAAACGTCATTGGGAAGAGTGGTTCACCTTTCTAACTTATCCTGAAGTCAAACCAGATAATAATGATGCTGAGAGAGCTTTACGTCCCATTGTCATTCACCGCAAAGTAAGTGGGGGGGCAAGAAGCGACTGGGGTGCAGAGTTAGTCACCCAAATGTTCAGTTTTTTAGAGACCATGAGATTACAGGGGCAAAATGCCATTGTCCAATTATGCGAATTATTTTCATTAGCTGGTCGGAGTCCCCCAGGATTAGAGATGTAAAAGGCTCCGGAGCCGATGGGGGATAGATTTTTCTTGATCCCCCTATCTCTCTGCACAAAAATACACAGGATTAGCGGATAATCTCCGCTAACAAAAAACTATCTTACTATTCTTTTTTTTCTCATATTGTTGTTTTTATTTGAGGTTTTAAAAAGACTTGATTCTGGGAATGTTAGTCATTAAAATAGCCGTAATAAATTAGCTTAAATTTTACGTTAAATCACAGGGCTTATATTTTTGTTGACTCAACTGATGTTGTTTGTAGTGCTTTTCAATAAGACTTTTTTGTTGCGGTGAGCAGTTACCTTAAATACTCCCATTTAGATTCCACATCATTTCATTTAGATGGAGAATATAAAAGGGAAGAAGATAAAGAGAAACAGGAAGAAGAAAAAATTATTAAAGAAAGACCGATTTTTATTAAGAAAGGATATTCTCGGGATCATAGACCAGACTTAAAACAATGTGTCTTGGATTTAATAACAAGCCAAGATGGAGATATTCCATTATTTGTGAGAGTAGGAGATGGAAATGAATCTGATAAAGCTGTATTTGGAAAAGTTTTAGTAGAATTCAAAAAGCAAATAAAGTTTGATAGTATCATGGTTTGTGATAGTGCTTTATATGGTCAAGAAAATCTCCAACTAATCCAACATTTAAAATGGATAACGAGAGTTCCAATGACCATAAAAAAAGCAAAAGAATTAGTGCAAAATATAGAGGTGGAAGAAGTAAAAGATGAAGATAAAGAAAAAAGAAGTGACCTAAATTTAGAAAGTTATACCTGGAAAGAAGAAATTGTTACTTATGGTGGAATCAAGCAAACTTGGTTAATAGTCTTGAGTGAAAAAAGACAGAAAAGTGATTTGGAAAAACTAGAAAAACAACTTTCCCAAGAAGAGAAGAAATCCCAAAAATTTCTTAAAGAAATACAATCTGAAGAATTTGAACATCCTCAAGCTGCTCGATATAAATTAAAAGCTATTAATAAAAAATTGAGATTGTTGGAAATAAAAGAAGTTGAACTGATTGAAACTTACTCGAAAAAAAAGGAAAAGATTTATAAAATGATTAGTCTGATCATCAAAAAAGATGAAGAGATAAGTAGAAAGACTAAAGAAGCAGGAAAATTTATTTTAGCAACCAACTTAGTAGAGGAAAATAAATTAGAAGCTAGTGAAATTCTGATAACTTATAAAAACCAGCAATCTACGGAAAGAGGATTTCGATTTTTGAAAGATCCCTTATTTTTTACTGATAGTTTCTTCGTTGAAAAACCAGAAAGAATAGAAACAATGTTATTTTTAATGTCTTTGTGTTTGTTGATTTATAACTTGGGGCAAAGAGAATTAAGAAATTGTTTAAAAAGAGTCAAAAAAGGAATAAATAATCAAGTAGGGAAAGTAACATTGCGTCCGACTTTGAGGTGGATATTTCAATGTTTTCAAGGTATTCATTATGTGATTTTAAACGGAGTCAAACAAATTGTCAATTTAACAGAAGAAAGGCGTTTTATATTGAGTTTATTACCTGCATCTTGTCAAAGATATTATCTATAAATTGAATTGGATAAAGCAAAAATAATAAAAGAATAAGAGTCTAATGATATCAAATGAGAAGAGGAAAATCTCCTTCGTTTGTGCTGAGTCTTGCTAAGTTTTCAATGAGTATAAATCTTCTTAATTTGATTATTTTTCCTAAAAATTTAATGAAAAGAGAAATATTCTTGCCCAGGTATGATTTTCGGACTTTTTAAAACTATGTATTTTTTTATACTACATTTTGAAGTGCGGAATCTGGGTTGAACCAGAAGTTGTCAAAGCAAAACCAAATAATCCATCATTAGTAGAAATAGCTAACCCATCAACACTTATTCCAGCACCATTTAAGCTTAATTGACCATAATTAACAAAACCACCACCATTTTCGTTAAAAGAAAAGAGATTGGCCGGTGCTGCCCCTGGATAACTATTTTGTGCTTGTGAACTACTATCAATAAATCGAGATTTCACCCCAAAGACGATCGCCTCTGCCTCACTTGCACTAATTAAACTTAAACCCACAGCTAGAGTAGTTGTCAAAAATGTTGCAAAAATGTTCTTATTCATGATTATAAAATCTGTGTTTGAAGTAATGTGTCATTAGTTTAGCAATATATCATAGAAAAAAAATATTGGAGCTTCCCTTGTACTTCTATATTACAAGTCTTGTTTTAAGTTCTTTTTCTTGGATATTTCTCTTTTGAATAAAGTCCCAAAACCTAAAGCTGTTAAACTCCCTAATATAGTTAAAGGTTCAGGTACAGGTTGTGTTACTGTTACTACTGCTGCCAAGTCCATTGGCCCTGCATTATAACCACTATAAATATTGTTAAATAATGCAGTTTGTGTACTTGTTGTTAAATTAGCTATCCGAATATCATCTGAAGAATTAGCCTCTGCTATAAATGCAATATCTTCACCGGCATTATCAGAAAAAGTCAAACCAGCAAAGTTATTATTATTATTAGCAAAACCACTACTATTAATAATAATATAGTTATCTAAAACTTCCCCTGTATTTACATTAAAGGTATAATTTGTATTTCTATTTACTGAATAATAAAAAGTACCACCATTATCAATAGCAATATCAGAACTATTTGCTATGTTCACAGGAGAACCATTTAATATTAATTCTTTGTTTTCAAGGATTGATCCTGTATTTTGATCAATTCTTAATAGTTCATTCTGTTGAGCATCGATCGCCCACAATATATCACCTTGAAATACTGCACCTTTGATGATCCTACCATTTAATCGAGGACCGATCGCAGTCACCGCAGACTGTCCAGGGGTAATAGAAATCAAAGTTGAGCCAGAAGTATTGGAAGCAAAACCAAACAATCCATCATTAGCAGAAATAGCTAACCCATCAACACTTATTCCAGCACCATTTAACCTTAATTGACCATAATTAGTAAAACCTCCACCATTTTCGTTAAAAGAAAAGAGATTGCCCGGTGCTGCCCCTGGATAACTATTTTGTGCTTGTGAACTACTATCAATAAATCGAGATTTCACCCCAAAGACGATCGCCTCTGCCTCACTTGCGCTCATTAAACTTAAACCCACAGCTAGAGTAGTGGTCAAAAATGTTGTAAAAATGTTCTTATTCATGATCATAAAATCTGTGTTTGAAGTAATGTGTCATTAGTTTAACAATATATCATAGAAAAAAATATTGGTTCTTCTCAAAACAAATCAATGACAATTAATGTCCCCAAGTATTAATCACAATATTAGATTATTAAAATAAATTGGTAGGGGTCAATGGCCATTGACCCCTACAGAGAAATTATGAAATTACAAAAAGGCTGCTTTTCCTGCAAAACGGGCGGCTTTACCTAAGTCCCGTTCAATGCGTAACAGTTGGTTAAACTTAGCAATACGTTCACCACGACAACCGGAACCTGTTTTAATTTGTCCTGCACTTGTAGCCACTACTAAATCAGCAATGGTGGTGTCTTCTGTTTCACCGGAACGATGGGAAACAAAACATTTATAGTTATGCTTTTTGGCTAGTTCAATGGTGTCTAAGGTTTCGGTTAAACTACCAATTTGATTAACTTTAATAAGAACAGAATTAGCCACTCCTTTCTCGATACCTTCGGCTAAAATAGTAGGGTTAGTACAGAAAAGATCATCCCCCACTAATTCAACTTTATCGCCAATTTTATCCGTTAGTTCTTTCCAACCATCCCAGTCATTTTCTCCCATACCATCTTCTAAAGAAACAATGGGATATTTATTCATCCAATCTTGCCAAAGTGCCACCATTTCTGAGGGGGTTTTTGTGGAGTTATCAGACTTAAAGAATAAATATTTGCCATCTTTCCATAATTCTGAGGTAGCAGGATCAAGACAGATAGAAATATCTTCCCCAGGTTTATAACCCGCAGCTTCGATCGCCTCTATGATAAACTCGATGGCATCTTCATTGGATTTTAAATTAGGTGCAAACCCACCTTCATCCCCGATACCTGTGCTTAATCCTTTATCCTTGAGTAGACCCTTGAGAGTATGGAAGGTTTCTGCCCCCATACGAATAGCCTCGGCAAAACTAGGAGCATTATGAGGAGCAATCATGAATTCTTGAAAATCAACCGTATTATCGGCGTGAGATCCTCCATTGATAACGTTCATGCAGGGAACTGGTAATAAAGAAGCGTTGGTTCCCCCTAAATAGCGATAAAGAGGCATTTTCAGGTAATTAGCTGCGGTACGAGCAGCCGCTAAGGAAATGGCTAAAATGGCATTAGCCCCCATCTTAGCTTTATTAGGAGTACCATCAAGATCAATCATGGTTTGATCGATCGCCCGTTGTTGGGTAACATCCATACCAATGAGAGCCGGAGCCAGATGATTATTAGCGTTTTCGACGGCTTTAAGTACCCCTTTCCCTTTATAACGGGACTTGTCTCCATCACGCATTTCTACAGCCTCTTTTTCTCCTGTAGAAGCCCCAGAAGGCACTAACGCACTACCCACAGTACCATCTTCAAGCATGACTTGAGCTTCAACCGTAGGGTTTCCCCGTGAATCAAGCATTTCTGAGGCGATAATTCTTTTAATCCGCATGAATTCCAGTCTCCTTAATAATCGTTGCAATAGTTTACACTATTGAAGAAATCATGCTCTAATTATCTGTCATTTCTTGCTATTATTCTCGGGATTTTCCCTTAAGATTTTCTAAAAAATAACCTTAAACTAAAGGCAAATTCCTAATAATAAACTCTTAAATTTATCAAAAATAATTGGGTCTAAAATCCTGGCTTACAAGGAACCCATAGTTTTTGAAAGGGAGCATAAATCTCTGTCTCAAAAACAACTTCTAAGTTCCCCTCCTGGGAGGGACGGGGGTGGGTAGGTTAGAGGTGGGTTGACTTGGTGACTTGGTTAACTCAGCAACCCCAAATACCCCAATTTAGTTGGAATTAGCGATGCCAACGTTTATTTTGCTGGGAAAAATCACCCTTAAATACACTAATTTTGTTATTTAGATAAATAGTGAGAGAAAGGAGACTGTAATGACTTATTCATCTGTCTTTTCACCATTTTCGCCCAACTATCAAAATCAAAGTTTTCTGCTAGAGGATTTAGGGATTCCTGTAATTCTTTTTCTTGTTCCCCTGTAGGTAATATCCCGATGCCTACTCTTTGATTTTCCATTAATTAAACCTCCTAGCCGATGATTCGACTAATATTTTTTGCTGTTAACTTAGTTTTTTATCTTTTACCATCATACCTTTTTTGGGGAGAAATTAAACGGTTAACTTTCGGTTAAGCAAAGTTAAATTCTCTGATGATTTAGTAAACCTCCGTATAATTCTGGTTGTATAGTTTAGAAGATTGTGTTAACAGAGTAATATCGAATAAAGAACTTAAATTATTGATAATCTATGGACAATCCACAAAACTCGAGTAGAGAAAAGCAAAAAATGCTTAAAGGAGAATATTATAATTCTTTTGAAGAAAGCTTACTTTATGATAGAAAAAGAGCAAAAAAATTATGTCAACAATTAAATGCTATTCCTGATGGAAGTCAAGGCGAAAGAAGTAAAATAATTCAGAATTTATTACAAACAGATAAACAGGTATGGATTGAATCTCCTTTTCGCTGTGATTATGGTTATAATATTGAAGTTGGTGACAACTTTTATGCTAATTTTGGCTGTATTATTCTCGACTGCAATCTAGTTAAAATTGGTGACAATGTTAAATTTGGTCCCAATGTACAAGTTTATGCTGCAACCCATCCTACTAACCCCGAAGAAAGAATTGCAGGGAAAGAAATGGCCTATCCTATTACCATTGGTGATAATGTTTTGATTGGGGGAAGTTCTATTATTCTTCCTGGTGTGACTATTGGTAATAATAGTGTTATCGGTGCCGGAAGTATTGTGACAAAAAATATTCCTGAAAACGTTGTTGCTGTGGGCAACCCTTGTCGTGTTCTTCGGTCAATTAATTGTTAATTGTTAACTGTTAATTGCTTATTCATTCATATTCTTATAAGTAGCAACTGCGGAGGGAGAAATACGATTAAGATAACGGAAAATCCAATATTTAAGAACCGTATCTAAGATAACGGGAAACGTCGCAATAAACAGAAAGTTAAACTCTTGGTTTTCTGGTAAACCAAAATGATGAGCAACCCCTTCTAAAATAACCTCCCAACCATGAGGAGAGTGGAAACCCACGAACATATCAGTAAACAAAATAATCAAAAAGGCTTTAGCTGGATCACTTAAACCATATAAAATTTCATCCAAAAAAGATTTAAGAACTTCAATTTCTTTACGACTACTGACAATTACCAAAGCAAAGGCACCGATAGAAAATAAATCAGCAAAAACATTACCAATAGAGTCAATTCCATGGGCGCGGTACTCTTGGGTTATTTCTGTGGCTTTGTGCTTAACTTTTTCTTCAATTTCTTCATCTGTTAGGTTTTCTCGTAAACCAATTAAACCTTGAAATCTAAGGATTTCTTCATAATGACTTAATTCTTGAAACGCCTCTTCTTCTAAGTCTTTATTGATAAAAACAACCTGTTCATGATTTTGAAAATATTGACGAATAATAGGAGTTAATAGAAAAGTTTTTGTCAACTGATGAGTCAATAAAGGGACAATGATTAACAATAAAATAAACTTAATAGAAAGGGCTGTTCTCAAACGAGACTTCCTATATTTGTTGATAACTTGCTCTTCACTTTCTCCTGATTTTGGATCAATTTCTTGTTTAATACGATTCAGTGTGTTAATAAAAGAACGAGGTAAAACACCTGTTTTTTGCGAAGCAGAGGCTAAAGGATTATCATGGCTTTGAACCGTAGAATTGTGCAGTTTTTGTTCATTCTCTAATTGTTGCCTTTCTTGACCATTTAAAGATTGTTCGGGTAAAATCAGAGAAGCATTATCAATTGTGTGTGTAGCCCTAGATTGGTAATGAGATGTAACTTGGTCAATAAAGTCTAATTTATCAAAAATAATGGCAACCTTGGTCGCATTATTTTGTAGTTCTTTGTCATTTGTGATATCTTGAGAAGGGTCTTTAACATTAGAAATATTGAGAAATAGGCGACTGGTTTTAAACACACCCAATGCCATGTTTATTTTTTGTAAATGACCATTAACTTCTGTTTCAAAATAAGCAATAACGCTGTCACCATAGTCAGCATTTTCTGTGCCTACTTTCTGCCCACCAAAATGATTATCTTCAATTGCCTTGATCTTTAAAGCCGCTTTATATGCCGTATCTAAGGATCTTTGGGGAGTAGCTGTTAACCAATTAGAAGTCTTTTTAATCAACGACTTAAATTTCATAATAATTTCGACTTACCTGCAACAAAAAAAATAAACTCAACACACAAACCACAAGAAATCATTGCAAAATAATTGTCTGTTAACCCATTTACTTGAGGACTGTCCGTGAAACGAACCTCTCTGTGGATAGAAGGAACCACCCAAACCGGAAAAACAACCGAATTGATCCAAGAATTTTGTCATTGGGTTGAAGATAAACGTCAGAACAAAAATTTGTCTTCTGTTCAATCCGTCACCCAAAACTTGGCCTCATCAGTGTTGGTTTTTTCAGCTAATGATGATAATCGTCGTGAGTTAGCCGATCGACTCTCCTTGGCTGTCAAGGGAAGTTACCCTATTTACTGTAAAACCCCCATAGGCTGGATGAGAGATGAAATCAAACTGTTTTGGCCCTTATTGTTCGAGGAACTTTCTTTAAAAGCCCAGTTTCCCTTGCTTTTGCGCCCCGAAACGGAACAATTCCTGGCCACGGAGTTATGGCGACACCATCGGAGCGATCGTGGCAACTCCCCCGAAAACCAGTTTTTAGCAAATTTGACTGGAAATAGCGAGTTTCGCTTTGTTCGTCAAACCCTGGACTTACTCCAGTTAGCTGGTGCTAGTGGGCTTATGGTGGAGCATATACCCTATATTCTAGAACATGGTTTAGAGGGAGGGGAGTATTTTTTAGAACAGTTAAATAATTCGGAGATGACGGGGAATTCTTTGGCTCAATTACGGGGTGATCTCATTTTAGAATGGCAGGAATGGTGTTTAAATCGAGGTTTATTGAGTTATGGTTTAATTTATACCCTTTATTGGCGGTATTTATTGCCTAATTCCCAATATCAACACCATCTCACCACTCGTTATCAGGGCATTTTTGCCGATGATGTGGATGATTATCCGGCGATCGCTGTTGATTTATTTAAGTTTTTTTTAGATCATCATGCTTTTGGTGTATTTACCTACAACCCCGATGGACAAGTCCGTTTAGGATTAAATGCCGATCCTCAATTTTCATGTGAATTATCATCTCATTGTCAGGTCAAAATATTAGCCAACTATCCGAGAATTCAGAGTAATTATGGTGAATTAATTACCCAACTAGCCACTAATCCTTTATCGGTAGAAACCTTACCGGATTGTTTTACTTCTATCCAAGCTAGTTCCCGTGCTGAATTATTAAGAAAAACTGCTGACTTTATTGTTGCAACTATCAAAAGCAAGCAAATAAATCCCGAAGATGTCGCCATTATTGCCCCAGGATTAGACGAAATTGCCCGTTACACAATGCTGGAAATATTATCAGCAGCCAATATTCCTATTAAACCTTTAAATGAACAACGTTCTTTAATTAGTTTTCCTTTAGTTAAGGCTTTATTAACTCTATTAGGCATGGTTTATCCAGGTCTAGCTAGATTATTTAACGGGGATGATATTGCTCAAATGTTAACTGTTTTAACTTATAGTTATCAGGAAAAAATAGCTATAATTGATCCGGTAAGAGCAGGTTTAATTGCGGATAGTTGTTATCAGGTTAAATCGGAAAATTGCCAATTTTTACCCATTGAAACCTATCCCCGTTGGGATAGAATCGGTAATGGAGCAACAGAGGCTTATAATCATCTAATTGATTGGATAAATAAGATACAATTTCAAGTGGAACAAGACCAGCTTTCCAGTCCAGTGAGAGTGCTAGATAAAGCAATTAAAGAATTAATAGAAGTCAACTATCAATTATCTTATCAAGAATTATCCGCTCTAAGAGAATTAACAGAAACAACTCAACATTTTTGGGAAATAGATAATCGTTTACAACAATCTAATCCTAACCCAAAATTACCAAGAGCAACCTTAATTGAGTTTATTCAATTATTAAGACGGGGAACCATTACAGCTAACCCTCGCCCCCCCTATTACTTAGGGAAAAAACCCAGTTATGTCACCTTAGCAACTATATTCCAGTATCGCTCTTTAAAAAGTTGTCACCGTTGGCAACTTTGGCTAGATATATCCTCTAATTTATGGGAAAAAGGTGGGGCTTCAGTTTTATTTTGCGCCCCCTTATTCCTCAGAGAATGGTCAGGAAGAACCCTAACACCTGAAGATGAATTTGAGGCGGATCAAGCCCGTTTACAGCGCATTTTGAGGGATTTATTGGGACGAGTAAAGGATAAAGTTATACTCTGTCACAGTGACTTAAGTGTTAAGGGAACAGAACAAACAGGCCCTCTTTTGACTTTAGTTAATGGCTGTGAAGAAATATAGCAATAGACAGGCTAGTTAGGACACACAAATTATATTTTAAGGGAACAGGGAACAGGGAAAAGAAAAATGCCCTAATAGCCTTGGCGACTGCTATATGATAGAAATCAATCTGTTATCAATGGATAATTGATAGTTTATAATTCAACAACTTATTGACTAATAGTCAGCTTGTTCCTAAGAATTTCGTAGTAATTGTTTTACCGTTCCTAATAACTCATCATGAGGAAACGGCTTAACAATGTAAGCATCCGCCCCTTGTTTTAAACCCCAATAACTATCCACCTGGGTATTTTTTGTGGAACAAAGAATTACGGGAATATGTTCTGTTTTGGGATCGCTTTTAATACTACGACAAGTTTGATAACCATTCAGGTTAGGCATAACCACATCCAGAATGATTAAATCAGGAGCTAGTGATTTTAGCTTCTCTAGGGCCTCAGCCCCATCTATGGCGGTGGCAACAGAAAAGCCATTTTCTTTTAATAAACCAGCAATCAGTTCACGTTGGGCAGGGCTATCATCGGCTACGAGAATTGTAGGCATAACAAGTCATTTAAAAATAAGCTTAGGTGGCAATAAATTACAAATCCTATCAATATAGTATACCCAGGAATCCGCTCTAGCTATCATCTCATAAGGTGATTTCCGAGAAAGCTTTTCCCATAGGGGGTAATCGCTTGGACTAAAGGCTTTCAAGAAATAAAAGGAACAGAGAGTTAGCGGATCTTGGTACACAACTTTAAAATTTCATAATTGGCTTGTCTGAAAAAACAGAAGAAATAGATTAAAATGAAGAGGTAAAAAGATTAGAGAGAGTAAATTGAAGCTAAAACAGACAAATCATCCCTTAACCCCGTCGATGGTCGATGATTTACGTTTAGCAGCCTCAAAAATGACGGGAGCAGAGCGTCGTTCATTTCAAGCTGAAATGTGTCTCAAGTATTGTGGAGGAAGTGCCAGACAAACCGAAATCGTGTTTGGTTGGGGGAGAAAAAATGTTCAACTTGGATTACATGAAAAACGAACTGGGATAGTGTGTTTAGGATTACAATCAGTCAATAGTGGATGTAAAAAATGGGAGGAAAGATACCCAATAGTTGCCCAATCATTGAAAGAAATAGCCGAAGCTCACGCACAACAAAACCCCACATTTAATAACCCCATTGCCTATACAAGATTAACGGCGGCTGAAGCCATTAAACAATTAAGAAATCTAGGATATAATGGAGAGGAGGTTCCTGCTGCTTCGACAATGGCAGATATTTTAAATCGTTTGGGCTATCGATTAAGAAAAGTGGTAAAAGCTAAACCTAAAAAAAAATCTCGGAGACGGACGCTATC
The DNA here is from genome assembly GCF_000167195.1 of Crocosphaera watsonii WH 8501. Classification (GTDB taxonomy): domain Bacteria; phylum Cyanobacteriota; class Cyanobacteriia; order Cyanobacteriales; family Microcystaceae; genus Crocosphaera; species Crocosphaera watsonii. Next base: position 11,502 of record NZ_AADV02000132.1, read on the forward strand.
TTCGAGAATATAGAGAAAAAAGATAGAAAAAAAGACCCTTCTGTGAAACGTTTAAGTATGGATTGTAAAGCAACTGTGGAAATAGGAGAATATTCACGTGGCGGACAAACCAGAGGTTATAATCAAGCTCAAGATCATGATATGGGAACTAAAGAAAAATACGTTCCTTGTGGGATTGTAGATGAAGATACAGGGCAACTTTATGTAACTTTTGGAAGTTCTTATAAAACGAGTGAGGTGATTTCCAAGAAAAAGTTTCC
>NZ_AADV02000131.1 GCF_000167195.1 Crocosphaera watsonii WH 8501
TTGGTTATTAAATCCAAGACACATTGTTTTAAGTCTGGTCTATGATCCCGAGAATATCCTTTCTTAATAAAAATTGGTCTTTCTTTAATAATTTTTTCTTCTTCCTGTTTCTCTTTATCTTCTTCCCTTTTATATTCTCCATCTAAATGAAATGATGTGGAATCTAAATGGGAGTATTTAAGGTCTATTTCAAATTTTTTAATTACTTCTAAAACTACTTCAATAAAAATATCATTTAGTCCATATTTATATAATTCATCCATTACTCTCCCAATTTTATCATCATTAAGGTAATCAGGTTTAATTCTTTCTCCTAACAATTTCTCAATGGCTTTATCTTGAAAAAACTGACTGAATAAATATAGAGGTCTTGAAACAAATCCTAGTCCATTGATTAAAATAGACTTAACTACTGTACCTGCTGAGATTTTTTCTCTAACATCTATTCCTAATTTATTATTAATTATTTTGACTATTCCTATTTCATCAATTAAACCAGCTACTATCCCTAAATGGTCTAAATTTTTAACTTGTATTTCTTCTAAATAAGACATTTTTCGCTCTTTTTTTACAGAGGAAACAACTTAAGCAATTATCCCACTTTTTTGTCTTCAAGAGCTTAAGCAATTATACTTAATTATTAAACCCAGGCTTGTAGTATTTAATGCTACTTTTTGAAGTGCGGAATCTGGGTAATAAGGCTGACACACTGGGAGTCCCAAAAGGGCGTTAGTCAGAGTAATAGGGGGATTTATACCAACCTATTAATACCACTCAAAACTCGGTGGAGAGTGCCATTCTAAAATGACAAACCAAAGATTATGAGGAACGAATTAACCCATCTGTTTACTCTCATTGAAGGTCGAATCAATGAGTAGTCAGCTAAGACGCAACTTCTACCGATAAGGTAGGTAACAGATGAGAAAGATTGAGTCAGAAGCCAACGCCCTGTTGTAATGACAAGGATATGCTGACAGACTCACGGTTTGATGAAATGTAAAGGTACAAGTAGAATTAAAATGCCTCAAACAGATTCACAAGAGAAGACTGTAGGATTAATACTCGGACATGAATCATCCGATGACATCAATGACCAGCTTAACTGGGCATTGATTGAATGGGATGACTTAGAAAAACGAGTGTATAAGATTCAAAAGCGCATTTACAAAGCGTCTAGTCGTGACGATGTTAGAACAGCACGCAGACTCCAGAAACTTCTAATCTCATCCTGGTCAGCCAAATGTCTAGCGGTGCGTCGAGTAACACAAGATAATCAAGGGAAGAAAACCGCAGGTGTGGATGGTGTTAAGTCACTAACCCCAAAGCAACGGTTTAACCTGATTAACAAACTAAAACTAGGGTCAAAAGTCAAACCTACCCGTAGAGTATGGATACCCAAACCTGGGAAAGATGAAGAACGACCACTAGGAATACCAACCATGTATGACCGTGCATTACAGGCACTTGTCAAGATGGCTCTAGAGCCAGAATGGGAAGCCAAATTTGAACCTAATTCCTACGGGTTCAGACCAGGACGCTCATGCCATGATGCCATCGGAGCCATATTTTTAGGAATCAGGTCTAAGAGCAAATACGTTCTAGACGCTGACATTTCTAAATGCTTTGATGAAATTAACCATGTAAGATTGTTAGAAAAGCTCAACACTTATCCAACCCTACGCCGTCAAGTAAGAGCTTGGCTAAAATCAGGCGTACTGGATGATAAAAAGCTTTTTCCTACAGAAAAAGGAACACCTCAAGGTGGGGTAATATCGCCATTATTAGCTAACATTGCCCTACATGGTATGGAGGAAGAAATCAAGAAACTCTCGGAAACTTTCGATATGAAAGAAAAACGAGGAAGACAAATGGCAAAAGAGACAAAAGAAAATCAGTCAATTTTATTCGCTATGCGGACGATTTCGTAATTCTTCATGAAGAAATGGACGAAAATCCAGATCTGTAAGGAACATATATCTAGAATGGTTGTATCGTATTGTAGAATAGACGTAGAACCCAGTAAAACTCGGATTACTCACACCTTAGATGGGTATAAAGAGGAAAAACCTGGTTTTGACTTGCTAGGATTTCACATCCAACAACACACAGTCGGAAAATACCAATCGGGTAGAGTGAAAGACAAAAAGGAAGGAAAAGGCAGATTACTAGGGTTCAAAACCATCATAACTCCCTCAAAAGAAAGCCAAAAACGACACTACAAAAAGGTGGCAGAAACGATAGAGAAATACAAGGGACAATCTCAAACTATTTTAATATCAAAACTCAACCCGATAATTAAAGGGTGGTGTAACTATTTCTCAACCGTAATAAGTCGAAAAGCTTTTGGAAGACTATACCACTTAATAGTCTGGAAACTGATTAAATGGGGTATAAAACGTCACCGAAATAAAGGGAAAAAATGGGTCTATCTCAAGTATTTCCGAAAAATAGGTAACGATAATTGGACATTTGCAACAAATAGGGAAGATAACAATCCTATAATACTACTCAAACACCTGAACTTCCCCCATACAAATCTACTATAGAGTCCTAAAAGCCTTATCTATGAAGGGATACGGCGATTAGCTCCCGACGCTGTACCCATGTAAAATGTAACATATCTTAATAGACAGGGATTCTCTCTATTTGCTAAAATAGTAGTCATGTATATAGAACGAGTTCCGAATAGAAATTCCCCACCAGCTGTTCTGCTTCGTGAATCTTACAGAGAAGGAGAAAGAGTCAAAAAAAGAACCCTGGCAAATCTATCAACATTGCCAGATGAAGTTGTTGATAATATGAAACTGGTATTAAAAGGGGCAAAAGTTTCAATGACTGAAACGATACCCGATAATTTTGAGGTGATAAGAAGTCGTCCTCATGGTCATGTGATGGTTATATTAGAAACCATTAAAAAATTAGGGTTAGACAAAATTATTACTAAAACTCCTTCTCGAACTAAAAACTTGGTTCTAGGGATGATAATTGCGAGAATCATCAATCCTAAATCCAAATTAGCCACAGCAAGAGGCTTTCATGAGAAAACTTTTAGTAATAGTTTAGGAAAAGTGTTAAACTTAGAAAGAGCAGATGAAGATGAACTCTATTCAGCTTTAGATTGGTTAATAAGTAAACAAGATAAAATTGAAAATAAGTTAGCTACTCTTCATTTAGATAATGGCTCGTTGGTTTTATCTGATGTTACCTCAACTTATTTAGAAGGAAGGGGGTGCGAATTAGGAAAATATGGATATAATAGAGATAAGAAGAAAGGAAAAACCCAAATAGTCTTTGGACTAATATGTGATAAAAATGGTTGCCCTATAGCTGTGGAAGTTTTTGAAGGAAACACCTCGGACACTAGAACGTTAAAAAGTCAAATAGAAAAAGTTAGAAAACGTTTTGGCATTAATAATGTAGTATGGGTAACAGATAGAGGTATCCTAACGTATTCCAATATTAAAGAGTTAGTTAAACCAGTGGAAGGATTGGATTATATAAGTGGTTTAACCAAAGCAAGCATCAGAAAATTAGCAGAAGTAGAAGCCATTCAGCTAGGATTATTTGATGAGGTCAATCTAGTTGAGTTTGAAAGCGAAGATTCCCCAGATGAAAGACTAGTGGCTTGTCGAAACCCGTTGATAGCTGCTAAGAATCAAAAACAAAGAGAGGCTCTATTACAAATAGCCGAAGAACAATTCGAGTTGATTATTAAAGCGATAAAAAGAGAAAAAAGAGCTTTGAAGGGTGCGGATAAAATAGCGTTAAGAGTTGCTAAGGTCTTAAACAAATATAAAATCAACAAATACTATAATTTAAACATCACAAATTTAGGGTTTACTTATGAGAGAAAACAGGATTTAATTGAACAATAAATAGCTTTAGATGGGGTTTATATTTTGAGAACTTCTGTAGATGAAACTCTCATGGATGGATTTGAAGTTGTCAAAGCTTATAAAAGTTTATCCTCTGTAGAGGAAGCTTTCCGTTGTTATAAATCTATTGATTTAAAAGTGCGTCCTATTTATCATTATAAGGGAGATAGGGTGAAAGCACATATCTTCTTGTGTATGTTAGCTTATTACGTTGAATGGCATTTAAAACAAAAATTAGCCCCTTTATTATTTGAAGATGAAGAAATCGATGATAAATATGAAGATGTCATCAAAGCACGTCGTAGTGATTCTGCCATTGCTAAAGATAGAAAGAAACGGAATGAAGAGAACTTACCAGTTCATAGCTTCCGTACCTTAATAGAAGATTTAGGGACAATTTGCTTGAATACAGTTGAATGTAATTTAGATAGTGGAAAATACGTTTTTTACAAGATAACTCGACCCACTGAACTACAACAAAAAGCTTTAAGTTTGTTAGGTATTTCTTCTATTTGTACCCAGTAACGACCCCTCGCTCATTCGGTTTATCCCTGATACAGCATACGTTATGGCATTTTGTCAAAGGGGAAGTTCAGGTCTAAGTGGACTTGTTGAACCAAGAATCCACTCGCCATAAGGGCAGTGGAGCGTCAAAATGATTCTACTTATTTTTTAAGATCACTCTTCCCAAAGTCCTAATTCTTTTAAACTATTACGTAAATTATTAGCTGAAACTTGGTTATTTTGTTCTTCATAAAGACTGATCGCTTTTTTAAAGGCTTTGGAACTTTCAGGAAGTTTATTTAACTTGAAGAAGACAACTGCTAAGTTTTGATACGCAGCCGCATAATGGGGACTTAAAGAGATTAATTTTTCATAAATAGCCACCGCATCTTCTAACCGGCCCATAGCAGTTAAAGTCATGGCAAAGTTATAGTATCCTGTGATAAAAGTAGGATCAATTTTCAGGGTAGTTTCATACGCTTGTGCAGCATTTTTATAGTCTCCCATGCTCTGTAAAACTACCCCTATATTATTATGAGAGCCTAGTTTCAAGGGTGCCATAACTGGTTGATCGATGGCTTTCTGATAATGTTTGATTGCTTTTCCTGTTTCTTCTTGTTTGGCGTAGAGATTCCCTAAATGATAATGGAGTTCGTATAAAACATGAGTATCTGCTTTATTTGATTTTAAGCCCTGTTTGAACAGTTTTACGGCTTGTTTTTCTTTGCCAATTTGAGCATACAAAGCCCCTAGCTTACTACAAGTGTAGGGATCATTGGGATGTTCTTTGATAAAGCTTTCCATCGCTGCTTGGGCCCGATTATACTTGTTTAAAGAGGCGATCACTCCTGGTGTATAACCATAATGAAAAACACTAATAGCAGGAAGATCAACAATTTTCCAATGACTTTCCTTCTTTAATAATTGACCTACACTATCATCAATGATTGCATGATAAGGACGAGAAAAATTTACTTCTGGATGTTTACGGAATAAACGAGAAACCAAAGAATAAGGAGATTGTGATGAGCCAATTTCATGACGGACTAAATTGATAACTAAATTCTCTTCTTTGGCGATCGCCTCTTTAATTTGTGGGGTAACTTTCTGATTTAAAACTTCATCAGCATCTAAAACTAAAACCCAATCTCCTGTAACATATTTTAAGGCTTCGTTCCTTGCCTCTGCAAAATCGTCACCCCATGGAAAGGTTGGCACAATAGCCCCGAATTTTTGGGCTATTTCTACGGTTTTATCCGTCGAACCTGTGTCCATGACGACCATTTCATCGACAACATTCTGCACACTTTCTAGACATTTGGATAGAATGACTTCCTCGTTTTTAACTATCATGCAGAGGCTAAGTTTTGCCATAACAACTCCTACTCTTTCTACTTCTTGCGTTCGGGAAAGCGATCAATTTTCGCAATACCATAAAAGATTAATTCTTTATTACGGATACGAATACGATCTACTTTTAATTGTGTCCCATCTAGGGCAAATTTATCTAAGTCTAGCAAGTTATTCACATGATCGATCAAAGCTTTACCTAAACTTTTCGCTTTGTCATCCCCTTGATACTTAACATCCGTAAATTGGATTTTTCGGCGTTCCTCAACCTCTACTTGTGCTGTCATGTCTAGGTCAATGGTTTCACCGCTTTTTCCTAATTTAACTTGACTTCTGAGGGTTAATGTCTTATCTTCATTCACTAACATTTCTGTTTTTTGGAAGTTCAAAGCCTGTCCTTCGTATTCCAGACGTTGCAGCTTTTCTACCACAAAAGGAGTATTGAAAGAGGTGGTCAAGTCTTCTTCGGCTAAGACAACTCGCATGGTTGCTTGGGTTGGCTGTCTTAGCTTTACTTGTCCTTTAAAGATAGCACTAAAATCAATGGACACGGCTTGTACATAGAGTTCCATTCCCTCTATGCGCAAACCATTGTACATGAGCATTCCGTTGCCAATAAAGTCAAAACCGTCCACACTGCCTTGTAATAACTTAGCAACGGGTTCGGCCCTAACCATAGCTTCTACTTTACCGGTTCGCTTGAATAAGGCTGCGATCGCAGCACTAACGGCCTTACTGACGATCTGATCGCCACCTTGATTGGGAAAAGGGAGGGTTCCAAACACAACTGCTGTCATTATCCATTACTGGGTTGTACGTTTCTTTATCTTAACATTAAGAATTATGAAGTGCTGTTACATTTCTTAATATCTTAGATAAAAAATGAGAAACTATAGAGATGAGTCAATCTATACAATTTATCTGAGTCTGGGTTAAGGTGATGGTTCCTCAGAGTTGACTCATGGAGTTACCATGTTAAATTTATCCTAAATTTGGTCTGTTGGGACAGAAATGAAAGTTAAACTCGTAAAGCAGGGTGCATTTTAAAGAGCAGAACTATTAGAATTATTAGCCATGAAAAAATCAAGCTCATTTTTTCCCATTGTATTACTAAGTGCTATTTTTGTCAGTAGTAGTTTTAGTTCTGATGCTCATGCACAAGCAAATCAACAAGATTAAATTCCCTATGTTCAAGAAGCAGTAAGAATTCTCTACGATCAAGATCCCAATCAAGGGTTTACGGATAGAATAAATTAATAGAAAACTAAGGAGAAAAAAATGAGAATAGAAAGTGATACGATGGGAAAAATTGAAGTTCCATCAGACGCTTATTGGGGCGCACAGACCCAAAGATCCCTACGTTATTTTGCCATTGGTGATGATACCATGCCCAGGGAAATGATTAGGGCGATCGCTATTCTAAAAAAAGCCACAGCTATTGTTAATAAAAACTTAGGAAAATTAGACACTAAAAAAGCAGAATTAATTGTACAAGCAGCAGATGAAGTAATAACAGGAAAATTAGATGAACACTTTCCCTTAAAAATTTGGCAAACCGGAAGCGGTACGCAAACCAACATGAATGCTAACGAAGTTATTGCTAACCGTGCCATCGAGTTAGCTGGAGGTGTCTTAGGTAGTAAAGATCCCATTCATCCCAACGATCATGTTAATATGTCTCAGTCTTCTAATGATACCTTTCCCACTGCTATGCACATAGCTGCTGTAGAAGAAATATATCATAATTTATTACCAAATATTACTAAATTAAGAGATAGTTTAGCAACTAAAATGAAAGAATTTCAAGAAGTTTTTAAAATTGGCAGAACTCACTTAATGGATGCAGTTCCCTTGACCTTGGGACAAGAATTTTCAGGATACATTTCCCAACTGGATAAAGATATAGAAAGAATTCAATTAAGTTTACCAGATTTATATGAATTAGCTATTGGAGGAACAGCAGTAGGAACAGGATTAAATACCCATCCAGAATTTGCCGAAAAAGTAGCCCAAGAAATTGCCAAAATAACAGATTTACCTTTTGTTTCAGCAGATAATAAATTTGCTGCCTTAGCTGCACACGATGCTGTTGTAATGTGTAGTGGAACCCTGAAAACTTTGGCTTGTTCATTGATGAAAATAGCCAACGATATTAGGTGGTTAGGATCGGGGCCTCGTTGTGGCATAGGAGAGCTTATTTTACCAGCAAATGAGCCAGGATCTTCCATTATGCCAGGAAAAGTTAACCCAACTCAATGCGAGGCAATGACTATGGTTTGTGTGCAAGTTATGGGCTATGATGCTGCTATTAGTGTTGCCGGAAGTCAGGGAAATTTTGAGTTAAATGTCTTTAAACCGTTACTAATCTTTAATTTGTTAAACTCTATTAGACTATTATCGGATGCTTGTTCATCTTTTACCGAACATTTAGTGCTTGGTTTAACAATTAATCAAGAACAAATTGCAGATTATTTGAATAATTCTTTGATGTTAGTAACAGCATTAAACCCTCATATTGGTTATGATAAAGCAGCCAAAGTAGCTAAAAAAGCTTATGAAGAAAATACGACTTTAGAAGCAGCTTGTGTTGCATTAGGTTTTCTGAGTTCAGAAGATTTTAAAAACATTGTTCGGCCTGAAAAGATGATATAAATGCTTGTAAGGTGGGCAGTGCCCACCCTACTGTTAGCTTCCCTGCGAGAAGCCCCGCACTGTACCGAAGGTCAGTGTCGGGACGGGGCGTATAAACTGAGGAGGAAACCTCCTCAGACAGCCCCTCATGAAAGCAGGGGCAGCACCTTTGAGACTTAACCAAAAAATGATACAATTGAAAAAGTCGTGCGATATACTGATCACTGAAGTATTATCCCAGGCGATCGCTAATTTTTCGAGATCCCCTTCGCTGATATTATCTAAGAAAGCATCAGTTGAACCGAGAACATTATAGTTGGACATAGTATCAATAAGGTCAAGTAAACCCTCTTGGGTAAGTATTTCATAAGCAGTTTCACCACTGTTGGAAACCAGTCCAGTATCAAGGACAATATTAGCTTGTTGATTGTTAAAATAGTCCTCAATGCTCAAAGTTGAATTAGTTACCTGAGTTCGATTGCTTCTAAAGAATACAACGTAGATGCTACAAAAGAAGGCATGGTTACAGGAAGAATAGCCCCAACAATAATACCCCATTGAGATGCACCATTAGCCTTTAACGCTTCTACTGGTTTGGGATCAATTTCTTCGATGCGTTCAGCAAAAAATTGGTTCTCCAGGACATACTATGCTAAAAAACAGTTTTAAATCCGTGAAAGCAAAGAGTGGGCAAGCAATTCAGCTTCAAAAATCTGTTAAAAACCCAAAGCCTTGCCCTATCTGGCTTTTTGATGATTTAGCATAATAAGTCCTGTAGAACCAAAAATGGTCAAGAAGTGTTAGAACTTTGAATCGAAGATTATCAAGCTAGAAATAAACCTTTGCCTAAACCAAGTAATTTTAAAATAACACTTGAAGTTTAATCTTTAATTCAGATCCTTCTCCATTATGATGAAGTTAGTACAGGTATAACAACAACTGAATGGCAGAAAAATTGATCTTTAAATATGATTCTATAGGTGACATACTTTACATTAAGAGATGTCAACCTTACGCTGAACAAGAATCAGAAGAATTAGGCGATGATATTATTGTTCGTCTTAACCCCAAGACTGAAGAAATTGAAAATATAGAAATTTTATTTTTTTCTCAACGTATGCAACAAGATAAAGAATTAACTCTTCCATTTATCGCCGATTTTGGTTTAGCTAATCTTATTTAAGTATTATTCCTAGTGGTCAAATGAAAAAGAGATATTTAGATCACCTTGAATGTGTAGGGTGGGCAAACTCTTGGAACAGACAACAATGATAATTAAACATTAATATTGCCCACCATCCCCATATTAATAGTGATAATGTGGTGGGCAAGTCTGGAAAATACCTTGATTCGCCCCAAAATGAGACCTCTTGCCCACCAGGGCAATCGCATTTAATTTTTGTTAAGCTCTATTGACAAAATAAACTTAGCGTAAGTCAGGGACAAAGCAGTCAGCAATCGTTTTTAGTTTTTAATAATTTTTTAATATTTGTTGACCATCAAGTTAGGGATAATAATTGAACTTAGTTGTTAGATAATTATTAATGAAACTTCGCCCTAAAACAGCAATTTCTGATTTTTTTAGTGATATTGAAGACCCGCGCGTCGAGCGACACAAAAAACATCAATTAATCGATATTATTACCAATACTATCTGTGCGGTTATCTCTGGAGTCGAGCATTGGACAGAGATTGAATCTTATGGTAAAGTTAAACAGAAATGGTTTAAAAAGTTTTTAAAATCACCTCATAGCATCCCTTCTCACGACACATTCTCAAGAGTTTTTCAAATCCTTAATACTGAAGAATTACAAAGATGTTTTTTAAACTGGACACAATCAGTTTTTGAACTAAGTGAGAGCGAAATTATTCCAATTGATGGCAAAACTTTACGTCATTCTTATGATACAGCCTCCGAGAAAAAAGCGATTCATATGGTAAGTGCTTGGTCAACCAAAAATAAGTTAGTATTAGGTCAATTAAAAGTCGATAAAAAATCGAATGAAATAACAGCTATTCCTTCTTTATTAAAGAAGCTTAAAATAAAAGGATGTATAGTTACTCTTGATGCAATGGGGTGTCAGAAGAAGATTGTCGAACAAATTATTGAGCAAGATGCTGATTATTTAATCGCTTTAAAAAAGAATCAATCTAGTCTCTATGAAGCCTCTGAAGAACTTTTTATTAAGGCTTTAGCGTTTAATAGTTCAGGATTAAATCCTGAAAGTTTTTCTGAAGATAATTTTTCTCATGGACGAGAAGAAACTAGAGCTATTACTGTTTTAAATAATAGTTCATATTTAGTTGATCCTAAATCAAAGTGGAAAAATTTAAAATCAATTATTAGAGTTGATTCCTTACGAGTTGATCATAAAGGAAAGGTTAAATTTGAACAAAGATACTTTATTAGTAGTTTGGTTTTAGATGCAAAATCTTTTGCTAAAATAATCAGAACTCATTGGAGTATAGAAAATCAATTAAACTGGGTTCTCGATGTACAATTTAACGAAGATGATTCAAGAATTAGAAAAGAAAATTCTCCTGAAAACATGGCAATTATTAGACAATTAGCCTTAAGTTTACTAAATCAAGATCCTACTTCAAAAAAATCCCTTAAAAGTAAACAAAATAAAGCAAGTTGGGATAATGATTATCTTCTTCAAATTTTAGCTGTTTAATCAATTTTTTATTCGATAACCAAATCCCTTAAACTTAACATCAAACTCTCTGAAGTTTGATGGATTCTTCTATTAAAAAATAATCCTCAGTAACTGGAAAGTTCATTTATTAGCGATCGCCGTCTGAAAAAAAATTCACAGGGACAGTTAAAAACCAGGGTCAGCCTTCTTTTCCAAAATTAAATGCGATTGCCCTGTCTTGCCCACCCTACAAACTTGATTTAGAATTCATCCTCTCCCTCAAAACCATTATTTTGTGGATGTTGTGTTCCTCAAGTACTGATTACTTCATTTTTGAGGTTAATTAGGGTTTGCTGAATAAAAGCAAAACCCTATTCTTTAAAAGGTTACACCCATATTCGCGATCGCAAAAAAGATCAGCTTTGTCGGCTACAAACCGCTATAATTGGTAGAAACACCTCCCAGTTGTTGGTCAAGAACAAATGTATCGAAAAGAGGAGCGACCTTTACCGCCCCCAGAAAAATTTGAATTACCTTTCGAGGGCAAATTGTCCCCCAATAATCGTTGGGTAATCATGGCAGAGTTGATACCTTGGGATGATTTTGAGGAAGAATATGCTAAACTTTTTTCAGCAGAAAAAGGTGCGCCAGCCAAACTATTTAGAATGGCATTAGGGACATTAATTATTAAGGAAAAATTAGGAACAAGTGATAGAGAAACTATAGAACAGATTAGAGAAAATCCCTATCTACAATACTTTATAGGTTTAAATTGTTATCAACAAGAGCCACCACTGGAATCTTCAATGTTAGTTCATTTTAGGAAAAGAATTGATGGAGAATTGATAAACAAAATCAATAAAAAAATAGTAAAAAGAGAAATAGACAAGAGTGATAAAGAAGTAAAAAAAAAGGATTGTCTCCAAGAAAAAGGAGAAAAAATAAAAAATAAAGGTAAACTAATTTTAGATGCGACTTGTGCGCCAGCAGACATCAAATACCCAACGGATTTAGGCATATTAATCAAGCCAGAATGGTCCAGTCATC
>NZ_AADV02000130.1 GCF_000167195.1 Crocosphaera watsonii WH 8501
AATTGCTTTAATCGTGCTTTTTCTGAGGCAGATTTAAACTGGTATTGGTCAGAAAGTCTCTATGGTGAGTTATTAGAAATCTCTGGGGGTAAGGAAAGAATTAGATATTACTTACAACAATATCATCCTGATATCAAGGAAAATTTAGAAACCTTAATACCTCAACTTCATCAAGCAAAAACAACTCATTATCGTGACTTATTATCTTCAGGAGAAATTAAATTACGCCCAGGAGTAAAACGCTTAATTGAAGAAGCTTATCAGGAGGGAATAAGATTAGCGATCGCCACAACCAGTGCCTTACCAAATGCTTTAGCTTTATTGGAAAAACACTTAAATCCTCAGTGGTTTGAAGTGATTGCAGCCGGGGATATTGTCCCCAATAAAAAACCTGCTCCTGATATTTATAACTATGTCTTGGAAAAAATGAATCTCAAACCAGAAGAATGTTTAGTTTTTGAAGATTCTTTTCATGGTCTACAAGCTGCTAGTCAAGCTAATTTGAAAACAGTAATTACTGTACATGATTACACAAAAAATCAAGATTTTTCTTTGGCTAGTTTAGTCTTAAATCATTTAGGAGAACTCCATAATAATTTTACCGTTATTAAAGGTAATCTAACCAATAAGGGTTATTTTGATCTAGAATTAGCCAAACTTTTAATTTAGGAGGACATTAAATGGGTTTTTATTCTAATGTTATTTGTCCTTGACATTATGTAGTATTCCTAACATTGAAAAAGCATTATCAGAAATTTATCGTGTTTTAAAACCAGGAAAACAATTCTATTTTATTGAACATGGATTAAGTGATGAAGCTACTATCCAAGTTTGGCAAAACCGTTTAACTCCCCTACAAAAAATTATTGCTGATGGTTGTCACTTAAATCGCAATATGAAGCAATTAATTCAAACTCAATTTAATCAAGTTGAGATCCAAGAATTTTATGGGGAGGATATGCCTAAAATTGCCGGGTATATGTATCAAGGAGTTGCCACCAAAACAACCTGAAAATTATAGTTTTCACTGGGTTTAATGATTTCAAATTCTGTTTAAGATGTCAAAGAACTGGGTTTAAGTCCGTTTACAACTTGGACTCGTTCCTCCCAATATTCCCCAGCAGGTTTAGAAGTAGAGTCTCCTATTTTTCAGGATGAACCTCTTTTACCTACCCCGTTAGGAACCTTTCTTTATACTAAGTTCAAACGTTTTCCTTTAAGCGATCGCTTATCTGCTTTACCCCTACTTTATAGCTTAATTGATTTTGATAATTCCCCCGAAGCTTGGGAACGGTATGATAAAGTAACCGCTAGGGAATTATTTAAACAATTTGGGGTGTCTTCTCGCCTTTATAAAGATGCTTTTGAACCGATGTTATTAGTTGGTTTATTTGCTCCAGGAGAACAATGTAGTGCAGCAGCAACTCTCGGAATGCTTTATTATTTCATCTTAGCTCATCAACCTGATTTTGATGTGGTTTGGTGTCGGGGAACCGTAGGAGAAATGATCTTTAAACCTTGGGTAGAAAAGATAGAAAGTTTGGGTGGAAAAATCTTAACCAATAAGCGAGTAACTGATATTGTTGTTAATAATAAAGGGGTGGCTAAAGGGGTTTGCTGTGACAACGAAATTTTTGCTGCTGATGCTGTTATTTCAAGTGTTAGTATTAGTGGAATTAAAAAGATAGTTACGGAAAGTAAAGTATTAAATCAATACCCAGAATTTTCTAACTTATCGAATTTAGGGGCAATTGATGTTTTAGCAGCCCGTTTATGGTTTGATAAAAAAGTTGACATTCCCCTACCTTCTAACGCTTGTTTTGGCTTCGATCAAACCACAGGATGGACATTTTTTGACCTCAATAATCTTCATGACGAATATAAAGATTTATCAGGAAGTGTTATCGAAGCAGATTTTTATCACGCCAATCAACTATTAACCATGAATGATGAACAAATTATAAAAAAAGTTCATCAATATTTAACCACTTGTGTTCCAGGCTTTGCTAATGCTAATATAATGGAGAGTCGGGTGATTAAAGTTCGCCAAGGAGTCACCCATTTTGCCCCTGGTAGCTATCAATATTTACTCCGGGCAAAATCTCCCATAACTAATTTATACTTGAGTGGAGATTGGGTGATTACTGATCATGGTTCTTGGTCACAGGAAAAAGCCTACGTAACTGGATTAGAAGCTGCTAATTTAGTTGTAGAACAATTAGGAGGAAATCCTGCTACAATTATTCCTGTAGAACCAGATGAACCCCATATCAAGTTAGGGAGAGAAATTAACCAAAACTTACGGAAAATAATTGATAATTTGATTCCCCAGTTTTGGTTACCCTAAATCAAGCAAATTAGAGGTTAATTATGTTTGGAAGACAACCAAAAGAAGATCAATATCCAGACAATATGGAGATTCCTGATATTATGTTTCCTTCTGAATCTGAATTAGCAGAAACTGCTGAAGACGATACAGAATTAAGCCAAATCAGTAATAGAAGAGAATTGCCAGTTACTAAAGAAAATCCTGAAACAGTTACTATAGTTGAAAAAATTAGTGGTATTGTTTCTCCTTATTTTATCGTAGTCGTAGGACTAATTTTATCTGATGATAACTTCTTCTTAGGAATTCTCTTGATTGCCGTTGGAATTCTCTCTTTATTGAAAATTTCCTTAATGGATATTGTTGAATTTTTTATAGATATCAAAGATGGATTAACTTCAGATGAATAATTGTCACTTCTAGGGTAGAAGAAATCACCTTTTAACCCTTAAGTGAAAATCCCCCCCCTTTCTATGAGGTTACTTTTCATCTCTGTTGTCATCCCTTCATTATTTCCAAATTTAGTCCCTTTAACTAAAGCACCACTCAAATTGGTTTGACTCAAGTTAACATCTTGTAAATTTGCTCCTCTTAAATCAGCCCCAATTAAATTGGCTAAGGCCAGACTACTACGATAAAAATCAGCTTGCTGTAAGTTGGCATTACCTAAATAAGCTCCACTTAAATCAGCCCCACTAAACCGACTATAGCTTAATATAGCCTCGCTCAGATCAACATCTGTCAAATTAGCCCCCCGAAAATTACTATGAGTCAAATTAGCCCCACTTAACTCAATCCCACTTAACTCAGTGGCTAAAAAATTTCCTCCGGCTAGATCAATTTTAGCATTTAACTGTGCAGTTTTAAGTAGTTCCAATAAATCACTATTTTTAATCTCGTAAAGCTTATCAATTAACTGATGTAACTCAGTCAAGTGTTGCGCTTCGAGCTTAGTAGTTGGACTGTCTATTATTTTTACTTCTTCTGATGGATTAGATGTTAATTTAATCAGAGAAATTTCGGGTGATAGTCTTTCTTTCCACAAAAATTGAGCAAGTTTTCGTTCTAAAATACTATGTTTATTGGGATGGATATCGTGTCGCCATAACCCTGTTACATCGCTGATGGAAATATCGGCTAAATCCATTGTATAAGAGACGGTAACTATAACAGATTCATCTTTAGGTTGAATGGTTGCTAAGGGGGATGAATGGTCAATTTTAACGGTAGATTGTCCCGTTTGGGCAATTAAATGCCAGACAACAGTATGATCATAAGATTCTATTAACTTAAAGGGAAGGTCCTTATTTAACTGCGGTTCGACAATTTTTCCTTGTTGTACGTCGAGTTTAAGTTTACCTCCTTTGATACCAAACTTTATTTGACCATTTAGTAATGATTTTTCCTGTTCATTAAAACGGAAATTTAAGTCTAGGACAAACTCTCCCTGAGATGTTACAGATGGCCTTGGGAAAACTTGCAGAAAGACACATCTCCCATAAGGATTATAAGCGGTTTGGAGACGTAGAGATGGAGAGGACTCTGACATAGTAACACAATAATCATTTCCTACCTAAAATTATAACACTAAATAGTCGCAAAACTATGCTAAATTATCCATTATTTATAGTCTTTTCCAATAAAGCTGACTATTCTCCTGTTGCCAGTTCCATCGTAAAAAATTAGCGGGCTGCCCTGAAGAGATTCCAGGCAAACCTATGGCTTTTCTCGGGGATTCTGTCCCTAAAGCAATGGCATTGCCTAAAGGACATAATTGCCATTTCACTAAATTTTGAACCCCAACTAATAAGGGCAATGTTGTTCCTGCTAAGGTACCATTAGCTAGTCTGGCAGTTCCTTTTTTTACCTCAATTTGTCGATCATCCCAAGGATAAACCCCATCCCCTAAACCGATGGGAGCTAAGGCATCGCTAACTAAGAAAATACCTTGTTCATAAAGACTACTTCTTAATAATAATTCGATCATGGTTGGACAAACATGATTTCCATCAGCAATTAAGCCACAATAAACACTAGGATTAATCATTGCTGCCCCCAATAACCCAGGTTGCCGATGATGTAAAGGGGGCATAGCATTGAAAGCATGAGTCACCATTGATGCACCCATATCAAAGGCTTTTTTTGCTTGTTTGGCATTAGCTTGGGAATGGCCTAAACTAGCAACAATTCCTCGTGAAGATAAATAAGGAATCACCTCATCCGTTAGGTCTAATTCTGGTGCTAAGGTGATAATTTTGACGATAGATTCATGACCGTCCAATAACCATTCTATGGCTTCCACAGAGGGAGTTAAGAGATATTGGGCAGGATGCGCTCCTTTTTTTTTATGGTTTAAAAATGGCCCTTCTAAATGCACACCTAAAACTCTAGAAGTTGCTAGTTCCTCTTCTTCTTGTGTCTTCATAAACCTCTCAAAAATTGAGAGCGATCGCTGTACATTTGCCACAGAAGTTGTTACCAGGGTAGGCAAAAAGCCATCAATACCTTCGTGCCATAAAAACTCGCAAATTTGATGTAATTTTGGGAGGTGTTTTTCTTGGATATCTGTGAATGCTAATCCTAACCCCCCATTAATTTGTAAATCAACCCCTCCCAAGGAAATCCAGTCCCCTTGGGCATCGTATATTTTATACCCTTGCTGATTTGAATTAACGGCTCCCATGGAACGGATATCTTCAATCAATCCTTGCCCATTAATCAAGATTTTTTGTTGCTCTTGATATCCGTGAATTTTCGCGTTAATAATAGTAATATCTTTTAACATTTTTTCTGCAAAATAATGGTTATTTTTCTTGACATTTGCTCAAAACCATGAAATGACATTTTTGATAATGGGAATAGATGAATCTCAGTCAGTAAAGTTTTTATTCCCACTATTAAGTAATTTCTGTTAAAATGATAGCATCAAATGGAAGTCTATTCTACTATTTAACCCTGATGAGTTCTTCTTCTCCCCTAATCGGTATTATTATGGGCAGTGATTCAGATTTGCCCACAATGGACAAAGCGATCGCCGTTTGCCAAAGGTTTGAAGTACCCTGGGAAGTGGCTATTGTTTCAGCACATCGAACCCCCCAAAGGATGGTTAACTACGCTCAAACTGCCCATGAAAGAGGATTAAAGGTAATTATTGCGGGGGCAGGGGGGGCGGCACATCTTCCAGGAATGGTGGCTTCTTTGACCCCATTACCTGTCATCGGGGTTCCGGTTGCCACTCGTCACCTACAAGGGGTAGATTCTCTCTATTCCATTGTACAGATGCCCAGAGGTATTCCTGTGGCTACGGTAGCTATTGGTAACGACCAAAATGCAGGACTATTAGCCATTCAAATGTTAGCTGCTCACGATCCTATTTTATTGAAAAAAGTACAAAACTATCGACAAGAATTAGAACAAATGGTGTTAGATAAACAAGAAAATCTAGATAAATTAGGTTATGAAGCTTATTTAAAACAGATGTAAAAGTATTAAGATTAGGCCATTTTTATATTGTAGGGGTTAACGGCCGTTGACCCCTACTAAGAGAAATTGCTATTAGGAAGTTCAAGAGATTCGGAGTACCTCAGCAATTAACAATGAACAATTAATAATTAATAATTGTTCGGGAATTAGGATTTTTGATGGCGCAAACTTGGATCAATGGCGGTTATCATGGCCTTTTCGTCCCATTTTCCTCCTAAAAATTCCTTGACTTGAGTTGCAATCAATTTAGGATTGGCGATTGCATCATTATAATTAGGGTTTGCTGAAAAAGTTTCTCCAAAATTTATGCCACTTTTGACCAAGAATTTTCTAACAGATCAATAAGTTTTAGTACATAAAAATTGTTTAAAGTATAATCAAAATTAATAAAAGGCGGTTTGATGAGTTCCCCTGTTCTATTATTAGTAAATAAGGACAAAAAAAGCGACAAAAACTGCCTCAGAAGTTTAGAAAGATTGACAACTAAAAATGTAATAGCAATAGATGTAATGGAGGTTTCAGGGAGTTTTGTCATCACGAGATTTAGGCTAAATCTTCGTTTAGCTTGTCCAAACTTTCCCTCAATAGCATTACGGAAGCATTCATCGGAGTGGGCTTGTTTCTTTTCTTCTTCACTGACATTTTCGGAGGTCTTCCTAACTTCGGACCACTGATTCTTATCCCTCTTTCCTTACACCAATTTCTGTTTTCCCTAGTTCGATAAATTTTATCTACATGGACGGATTCGGGATAATAGCCAAACGTTTCTTTATACTTTTCTACTTGTTCTTTTAAATGACAAGATTCATTGAAGTTTTCCCAACTTATTTTGTCTAGAAACACATAGTTATCTACACAGCTTACTGAGAGTTTAGCTCCAAACTCTATTGGTTTTCCTGCTTTTCCCCTCACTATTGGACGAATATGCGGTTGAGTTAAACTTACAATTCTTTGAGGAACACTCTGGGTCTTATTCTCCCACATTGACTGTTGTTGTTCATAAACTTTTTTGATAGTCTCTAGACAATTTTTCTGTCTTTTACTCAGATTTTCCAGGGAAGCCCCAGCTTGAATTAAGTCTTCTATATTTCCTAAATTTTTCTTAAGGTATTTTAACTGTTTCCCGATAGCTTTTTTTCTTTCTTGATAAGATACTTTTCGTTTTTTAGCTACTTTTAAGTATTCCTTTATAGCAATTTTTCTAGAAGTTCTCGGCTTTTTTCTCAATTTTACTCTTAATGGTTTATAAAGATTATCTATTATTCTTTCTGTCTCAATTCTGGCTTGATTGAATATGCCTAAATCCGTTGGGTATTTGATGTCTGCTGGCGCACAAGTCGCATCTAAAATTAGTTTACCTTTATTTTTTATTTTTTCTCCTTTTTCTTGGAGACAATCCTTTTTTTTTACTTCTTTATCACTCTTGTCTATTTCTCTTTTTACTATTTTTTTATTGATTTTGTTTATCAATTCTCCATCAATTCTTTTCTTAAAATGAACTAGCATTGAAGATTCCAGTGGTGGCTCTTGTTGATAACAATTTAAACCTATAAAGTATTGTAGATAGGGATTTTCTCTAATCTGTTCTATAGTTTCTCTATCACTTGTTCCTAATTTTTCCTTAATAATTAATGTCCCTAATGCCATTCAAAATAGTTTGGCTGGCGCACCTTTTTCTGCTGAAAAAAGTTTAGCATATTCTTCCTCAAAATCATCCCAAGGTATCAACTCTGCCATGATTACCCAACGATTATTGGGGGACAATTTGCCCTCGAAAGGTAATTCAAATTTTTCTGGGGGCGGTAAAGGTTGCTCCTCTTTTCGATACATTTGTTCTTGACCAACAACTGGGAGGTGTTTCTACCAATTATAGCGGTTTGTAGCCGACAAAGCTGATCTTTTTTGCGATCGCGAATATGGGTGTAACCTTTTAAAGAATAGGGTTTTGCTTTTATTCAGCAAACCCTAATTAATGGGTAAAACTTCAATGTCTTGATAGTAGTTTAATACCTGTTCCACTTGTTTAAGCTGTTTTTGGTAAGTTTCTGCCAATTTTTCGGGGGTTAGCTTACTGCCTTTCTTCCCTAAGCGTTCTAATAACTTATCTTGAGATGGGATAACTTCAGATAGGGGACGCTGCATGAAAATAATGCGATAGGGTTGACCCGATGGCAGTTTTGGCAATAATTGAGCGACAATTTTAACAAATTTGCCTTTTGCGTCGGGTATCCAACTATTATCACTGCCCACCTGTTTCGATTTCTCGTATTCATAATATCCCTTGGGATTACTTTCGTCTGCTTCTCTGACTCCATCTGTCATCACCGAGATACCTGCTGCTGCTAACATTTGCATCATCATGGAAGTTCCCGAACGAGGCAGCCCGGAGACGATAATAACAGTATCTTCCATGGGAGCGTCTAATTTAGGTTTATTTCCCGTATTAATCTCAATCACCCAATCAGATATAGATCCAGCATTTTGATTAAGATCAATTTTCCCTGCCTTAAAGTCTTTGATGCGTTGCTGCGCTTCTCTTGCTAGGTTACGATGTTTAGCCGCTTTTTCTCCGTCTTGAAACTCTTTATAATAGATACCAGCTAGGTAACGATGAGCATTAGGAAAAATGGGATTTTGACTAATTGCTGTTTCTATAGCTTTAACAGCGTCTGTTATTTGTTCACAGCGATATAAGGCAAGCCCACAGAGGAAATGAGCTTGAGGGTTGTGATAAATTAGACTTAATGCAGCCATAGCTTCATCTAAGGCTTTATCCTCTCGATGTTCTTTAAGGTGGGTTTTACATAACCCTAAATGTGCATCGGGGTTGGCCGGATCTAATTCTAATACTTGCATGAAATAACAAGCAGCATCAAACCATTTTTTTAAGCCTAAATAAGCATAACCCATTTTCAGATACAAACTTGGTAAATTATGGGTTTGAGCTTTTTTAGCTTTGTCCAATTCTCTGATTGCTTCTTCATAGTTTCCTTGAGCAAATAATAATGATCCTCGGAAGAAGGAAACCGCATCAGGGTTAAGGGTTGCTTTCATGCGAAGTTTACGCAGTTTATGTATTTCTTGTTCTGTATAATCTTCACTTTTTTTATCTTTTAATTCTTCTACAAGTTGATTTAATTCTTCCCTCGCTTGTTCCATAACTTCTCGTTTATCACCTAGTGCTTTTTCCATTATTTTTTCTGCTGATTCTGTCTCATCTAAAGCTAAATGACACTGAAAAAGTTGGATTGCAAAGCGACTTTCTTCGGGATATTCTTCCCATAGTTCATTTAAGATCGGGATGGCTTCTCGGTGACGATTTGCACCTATATAAGAACGGGCTAAATTATAACGTAATTCTCGTATGGTATTAGCCACTTGAACCTCTACATTTTCGTCTAATTCTTCGATATAACCTAACTCTACTAACTGTTCAAGTGCTGCTTGAGAATCTACGGAATCAACTCTTAGGTTAGGGGGGTGCATTCCGGCATCTCCTTCTTGTTGCTCCCAACTGTCAATATAGTCGATGGCAACTTCATCTTTCCAGGCTGAAACTAAGGGTTTTCCATCCATATCTCGCCCAACTGGTAAGCCATAAAGACTGAGAATTGTTGGGGTTATATCCAGTAGGTGTGCCCCAAAAATAACCCCATCTTGTTTAATATTCGGTCCCTTCATAGCCACAATTCCAAAGGGACGATGTTCTTCAGCAGGTCCTGCTGGTTCGTTGGGAATATGTTGGGGACGCAGGCGATCTGGATGAAAACCATGATCGGAACAGATAATAATAGTGGTATCTTCTCCTGCTAAATTCATGTAAGTTCCTAACATCATGTTATGGAATCTGTAGGCACTTTCAATCACGTCTTTATACAGGTCAAAATCTTCTTCGCTGATCCAAGGTGATCGCGGCGGATGGTAGCGCATAAAACCATGACCAAAGTGATCAATGGCATCATAATAAACTGCCATAAAATCCCATGGTTCTAACTGCATTAACCCAGTTGCTGCGGCATGAATTGAGGAACATTCGGCAATAATTTTGGCAATACTATATAGTCTTTTGTCTTTTTCTATGATCTAGGGAGAGTCTTGATAAGTGATCTTGAATTTCTTGTTTTATTTTTTCGGAGGACAATGGGGATGGAATCGAAGATTGTTTCATAATTATTAAGCAAATTTAGTAAGTTTCCTATGGCAAGGAAGGAGTTAGTTAGAATAGTTTCACCTCTTGCACTTACTTACATTTTATCCCCCTAGAGAGTTCTTATGGTGCGTTACGACAAATTTCTAAATCTTGGTTAAGTTACCTAAATTAACACTGTCTAACGCACCCTACAGTTAAGCAGCTTGCTTTTCTTGAACAGTTTTTGATTTGCGATTTTTACGCCAACGGTAAACACCAGCAGCCCCAAATGCTAATAAAGCTAAGGATGAAGAAGGTTCAGGGGTAGTTGCCACTTCCTCGTCTTCTGTTTGTCCCACTAGGATAGAACCATTGGGAGTATTATTATAAGCCCATTCTGTAATAGTTACAGTACCGCCATCTGTTGCGGTATCAATGTTGATATTTGCCCAACCGTAGAAGGTGTCACCCCCCTCACGGGGTGACAAGCCCGTTAAAACCCTGATTGAAAGAGGGTTTCAGCCGTGGCGATCGCTCTATAAATTGTCAAAAACTAGAGGGCTTATTGAGAATAAACAATAATGATAATCATTCTTGCCGTGTGTGTGGGGGGGAGGAGGGTTACACCGTCCTCCCCCCCACAGGGTTGATGCTCAAAATCAACCCCTTGGGCAATATTAGTTTTTATTAAATAATAAAAATTGGTTTATTTTGGATAGTTACATCTAAAATAAATCATCTTCCACTGGTTATTTTATGTTAAGATAAAATAGGGGAATTAAGCCGTCTTATCTATTATGGACATGGCTTGTAACCCTTTTTTATAATTGTTGAGTTTCTGGGGATTATTGCTCATCATAATTGAAATAAAATCAGAGCAAAATTCCCAAGCGTGAATCCAAAGAGAGCCATAAAGTCCTATCCAAAAATTACTATGTCTTCGGTCACGTCTTGATTTTTCAGTTAGACGAGCAATATATTTTCCTTGATTGGTTTGTCGAAATGTTTTGCCTTTTAAAGAAGTAGCAGTGTAAGCGATCGCTATTAATAAAATCAAGGAATTTAGTCGTTTATTATTGGCTTTACTTCCCTCCCAATTATAACCCCCTGTCTTACAATCCTTGAACATAGCTTCAATACCTGCCCTGGCTCGATAGACTTTCAAGACCTCTGATAAACTGTCTAAGTTGGTAAGAATAAACCAAGGCTCTTTTTCCTGTTTGCCCTTGTATTTTCTTTTCCAATATGTTCCCACATTAAAGTTTCCAAACCCTTTATTTTTAGTGACTGAAACCCCAGTTAAAAACATCTTCATCCCAGGTTTCATTCCTAACTGCGAAAAAGTTTGATAATCTTCATCATCTTTTTTCTGGTTTGTACCTTGTTTCTGACGAAAAGCGAAGAATAACTTTTGTTTTTTACTTTTTTGTTTCAACCAATAAGCTAATTTAACACTGTGGAATTCTCGGTCTCCAAGAATGACTAACTCATAGTTTTTTAGAAGACAAAGAACAGGTTGAATTAATGCCTGTTGTTCAGATAATCTGCTGGCTCCTCTTTTCCCTAAAAGTGTCCAATAGATGGGTAAAGCCAGCTTTTTCCAGATAACAGCAACCATGAAAACATTTTTATCTTTCCATTGGGTTCGGTCAATTGTTATAATCAGACGAGAGCCAGTCTTAAATTCTTTACAAATAATAGCTTTAATGACAGGAAACCAGAATCTGGGAATGGCTAAAGCTGACAAAACTAGGAATCTCTGGATATGTTTACGACGACTTTGATAAAGGATTGGTAAAGGAAAACAAGCTGCTAACCTTTCTATTCTAACCTGTTTATGTACTGTCAGCAACCACAGTAAAATTCTAAAAGCCTCGAACTGTGTTTGTGTTAAATGTTTGGTAAAATGAGATTCATAAACTGCTAAAAAGCTCATGATTTAAGTTATAAAACGATTAAGGACAATCTGATTATTATTAGCATAAAATCGGATTGTTTTCTCTCTTTTAGGAGTTGACGCTCGCGCATCAAAACAGTTTGGGGGGCAGGGCAATCGCATTTAATTTTTGAAAAGCTGACTGCATAAGAGGTTTCGCGATCGCCGTTCATTTGTACTGAAATTCTAAAATCTTTACTGGATCACGCATCTCAGG
>NZ_AADV02000129.1 GCF_000167195.1 Crocosphaera watsonii WH 8501
TGGTGCATCTAAGGATCCCCGACAGCTTCTATTCTGATAGATACTTTCGTTTTTAGCTACTTTAAGTATCCTTTCTAGCAATTTCTAGAAGTATCTCAGCTTTTTTCTCAATTTTACTCTTAATGGTTTATAAAGATTATCTATTATTCTTTTTGTCTCAATTCTGGCTTGATTTAATATGCCTAAATCCGTTGGGTATTTGATGTCTGCTGGCGCACAAGTCGCATCTAAAATTAGTTTACCTTTATTTTTTATTTTTTCTCCTTTTTCTTGGAGACAATCCTTTTTTTTTACTTCTTTATCACTCTTGTCTATTTCTCTTTTTACTATTTTTTTATTGATTTTGTTTATCAATTCTCCATCAATTCTTTTCCTAAAATGAACTAGCATTGAAGATTCCAGTGGTGGCTCTTGTTGATAACAATTTAAACCTATAAAGTATTGTAGATAGGGATTTTCTCTAATCTGTTCTATAGTTTCTCTATCACTTGTTCCTAATTTTTCCTTAATAATTAATGTCCCTAATGCCATTCTAAATAGTTTGGCTGGCGCACCTTTTTCTGCTGAAAAAAGTTTAGCATATTCTTCCTCAAAATCATCCCAAGGTATCAACTCTGCCATGATTACCCAACGATTATTGGGGGACAATTTGCCCTCGAAAGGTAATTCAAATTTTTCTGGGGGCGGTAAAGGTTGCTCCTCTTTTCGATACATTTATTCTTGACCAACAACTGGGAGGTGTTTCTACCAATTATAGCGGTTTGTAGCCGACAAAGCTGATCTTTTTTGCGATCGCGAATATGGGTGTAACCTTTTAAAGAATAGGGTTTTGCTTTTATTCAGCAAACCCTAAATAGAATCTTTTGAGCGTCATGTGCCGAGCGTCCAGGTCTAAACCCGTAGCTTCTGGCGTGAAATAGTGCTTCATGTGCAGGTTCTAGGGCGTATTTAACGAGGCATTGCCATGCTCTGTCTGCCATAGTTGGAACCTTGAGCATTCGGGTGGTTCCATCTTTCTTGGGGATGGGGATTTCTCTTAGCTTGGAGTGTTTCCATTCGTTTGCTGTGAGCAACCTTTCTGCCAAGGCGAACCGTTGTTTGAAGTTGAGGGATTTGACTCCATCTATTCCTGCGGTTTTCTTACCAGTGTTTAGCTGTGATACTTGTCGGACTGCGAGTAGTCTAGCTGCAAAGGACTTCAGAATAAGTTTCTGTAAGTTCCTAGCTCGTCTTTTGTCTTCTGCTTGAATGGCTTTAAACAATCTTCTTTGGAGACGAAAGAGATTCTTGCGGAATTTCTTCCAGGGAATGCTCTTCCAAAGTTCACTAAAATCTTTGATTTTGTGTCTAACCATGTTCACCTCGGTTAATCCCAGATTCCGCACTTCAAAAAGTAGCATTAAATACTACAAGCCTGGGGTTAATAATTAAGTATAATTGCTTAAGCTCTTGAAGACAAAAAAGTGGGATAATTGCTTAAGTTGTTTCCTCTGTAAAAAAAGAGCGAAAAATGTCTTATTTAGAAGAAATACAAGTTAAAAATTTAGACCATTTAGGGATAGTAGCTGGTTTAATTGATGAAATAGGAATAGTCAAAATAATTAATAATAAATTAGGAATAGATGTTAGAGAAAAAATCTCAGCAGGTACAGTAGTTAAGTCTATTTTAATCAATGGACTAGGATTTGTTTCAAGACCTCTATATTTATTCAGTCAGTTTTTTCAAGATAAAGCCATTGAGAAATTGTTAGGAGAAAGAATTAAACCTGATTACCTTAATGATGATAAAATTGGGAGAGTAATGGATGAATTATATAAATATGGACTAAATGATATTTTTATTGAAGTAGTTTTAGAAGTAATTAAAAAATTTAAAATAGACCTTAAATACTCCCATTTAGATTCCACATCATTTCATTTAGATGGAGAATATAAAAGGGAAGAAGATAAAGAGAAACAGGAAGAAGAAAAAATTATTAAAGAAAGACCAATTCTTATTAAGAAAGGATATTCTCGGGATCATAGACCAGACTTAAAACAATGTGTCTTGGATTTAATAACAAGCCAAGATGGAGATATTCCATTATTTGTGAGAGTAGGAGATGGAAATGAATCTGATAAAGCTGTATTTGGAAAAGTTTTAGTAGAATTCAAAAAGCAAATAAAGTTTGATAGTATCATGGTTTGTGATAGTGCTTTATATGGTCAAGAAAATCTCCAACTAATCCAACATTTAAAATGGATAACGAGAGTTCCAATGACCATAAAAAAAGCAAAAGAATTAGTGCAAAATATAGAGGTGGAAGAAGTAAAAGATGAAGATAAAGAAAAAAGAAGTGACCTAAATTTAGAAAGTTATACCTGGAAAGAAGAAATTGTTACTTATGGTGGAATCAAGCAAACTTGGTTAATAGTCTTGAGTGAAAAAAGACAGAAAAGTGATTTGGAAAAACTAGAAAAACAACTTTCCCAAGAAGAGAAGAAATCCCAAAAATTTCTTAAAGAAATACAATCTGAAGAATTTGAACATCCTCAAGCTGCTCGATATAAATTAAAAGCTATTAATAAAAAATTGAGATTGTTGGAAATAAAAGAAGTTGAACTGATTGAAACTTACTCGAAAAAAAAGGAAAAGATTTATAAAATGATTAGTCTGATCATCAAAAAAGATGAAGAGATAAGTAGAAAGACTAAAGAAGCAGGAAAATTTATTTTAGCAACTAACTTAGTAGAGGAAAATAAATTAGAAGCTAGTGAAATTCTGATAACTTATAAAAACCAGCAATCTACGGAAAGAGGATTTCGATTTTTGAAAGATCCCTTATTTTTTACTGATAGTTTCTTCGTTGAAAAACCAGAAAGAATAGAAAAAATGTTATTTTAATGTCTTTGTGTTTGTTGATTTATAACTTGGGGCAAAGAGAATTAAGAAATTGTTTAAAAAGAGTCAAAAAAGGAATAAATAATCAAGTAGGGAAAGTAACATTGCGTCCGACTTTGAGGTGGATATTTCAATGTTTTCAAGGTATTCATTATGTGATTTTAAACGGAGTCAAACAAATTGTCAATTTAACAGAAGAAAGGCGTTTTATATTGAGTTTATTACCTGCATCTTGTCAAAGATATTATCTATAAATTGAATTGGATAAAGCAAAAATAATAAAAGAATAAGAGTCTAATGATATCAAATGAGAAGAGGAAACTCTCCTTCGTTTGTGCTGAGTCTTGCTAAGTTTTCAATGAGTATAAATCTTCTTAATTTGATTATTTTTCCTAAAAATTTAATGAAAAGAGAAATATTCTTGCCCAGGTATGATTTTCGGACTTTTTAAAACTATGTATTTTTTTATACTACATTTTGAAGTGCGGAATCTGGGTTATTAGCTAAAGCAGCCGCAGGAAGATTAAAACCTGTATCATTAACATTAAAAGCAGCGGCAAAAGCATCTTGCTTACCCACAGCCGCAGCTACAGCGACCCCAGTTACGGCACCAGCATCAATACTAAAGGCAGCCGCACCGGCAGCGCCACCTTCTCCGGCTTGGGCAGAGGAACTTACGCCGAAGACTCCAGCGATAATAGTTGCGGTCAATAGATGTTTCAAATTTGAGTTTGTTTTCATTGATTAATTTTCATCCTCATCTTCACACAAAGGTTATAGCACAACTCATTGAGGAACATCCATGAAAATTTAGGAAAACTTAACCTGAGTTGGATTTACGATGGGAGTCGTAGAGCAAAAATTTCTCTGTTTTAACCCTAAAGCTTTCATGTTGGATACGATTTTTGATAAAGTAAACTGATAGAAATGATACAAAATAATCCCTAACTACAGGCAATCAGACATGGTTATGACAGGTGAAGACCGTGTGACGCATACAGAAGCATCGAATTTTGAGCTTGCGTCCTATCTTAAAGAGAAAAAACAGTTAGTTGAAGCGGCCTTGGATCAATCCCTTCACATTACCCGTCCCGAAAAAATCTACGAAGCTATGCGTTATTCCCTCTTGGCAGGGGGAAAACGATTACGCCCCATTCTCTGCCTAACCACCTGTGAACTGATGGGTGGGACCGTAGAAATGTCACTCCCTACAGCTTGCGCCCTAGAAATGATCCATACCATGTCTTTGATTCATGACGATCTCCCTGCTATGGATAACGATGATTATAGACGGGGAAAATTGACCAATCATAAGGTTTATGGAGAAGACATCGCTATTTTAGCAGGAGACGCTTTATTGTCCTACGCCTTTGAATATGTTGCCACCCAAACCTGTAATGTAGATTTCCCTAACCTCATCGATGTCATTGCCCGTTTAGGACGTACCGTTGGGGCAGCGGGATTAGTCGGGGGTCAAGTGTTAGACTTAGAATCGGAAGGTAGAACCGATGTCACCGTAGATACCTTAAAATTCATCCATATCCACAAAACAGGGGCATTATTGGAGACATCTGTGGTGTCTGGAGCCATTTTAGCCGGAGCTAAGCCAGAGGATATAGAAAGGCTTTCTCGTTACGCTCAGAACATTGGTTTAGCCTTTCAAATCATCGATGATGTTTTAGACGTAACTGCCAGCAGTGAAGAATTAGGCAAAACCGCCGGAAAAGATGAACGGGCGCAAAAAGCTACTTATCCCAGTTTATGGGGCTTAGAAGAATCACAAAAACAAGCTCAAGCCCTGATTGACGATGCGATCGCCCAACTGAGTCCCTACGGCCAAGCAGCCCAACCCTTAGAAGCGATCGCCCAATTTATTGTTGCTCGCAAAAACTAAACGTTTTCACCGTTAATTATGCAGGATTTTGAAGCAATTTTTCAGAACAAAATACTGTTAGTGTCCCTAATAGCCTGTTTTTCTGCCCAAGGATTGAAATTAATTATTGAGTTGATCCGTCACCGCAAAATTAATTTCCGTTACTTGGTTAGCACAGGGGGAATGCCGAGCGCCCATTCAGCCCTAGTTGGGGCTTTAGCCACAGGGGTAGGTCTGACTAAGGGATGGGAAAGTCCAGAGTTTGCTATTGCTTGTTTATTTGCCGTCATTGTCATGTACGATGCGGCCGGAGTCCGTCAAGCAGCAGGAAAACAAGCGCGTATTCTCAATCAATTACTCGATGAGTTTTTACAAGACAGTCATCAGCTGAATACAGAAGAGAGATTGAAAGAGTTACTCGGACATACTCCCTTCCAAGTTTTGATTGGCCTAACTTGGGGCATTAGTGTCTCTATCTTGACAATATCAGTGCTATGAACAGTGAGCAGTTAACAGTTACCAGTTACCAGTTATTATTACTGTTCACTGAATGTAAATTTTTCAATGTCATTTTTATCAATTAGACTTCATCAACCTCAATTCACGGATCTCGATGCACTGGTCGCTTTAGATCAGTGTTGTCTTGGAGGTTTATGGTCAAAAAATGGGTATCAACGGGAGTTAAGCAGTAACAATAGTCATTTTTGGGTTTTGTCTTCCGATTTAACCCAGACTATTATTGGTTTTGGTTGTTTTTGGGAAATTTTAGAAGAAGCTCATATTACTCTACTAATGATTACCCCTGAATACCAAGGTCAAGGGTTGGGTCAATTATTACTTTATGGTTTACTGAGGGATGCAGTTAATCGGGATCTTGAGCGTGCTACCTTAGAAGTCAGGGTTTCTAATCAACCAGCCCTCTGTTTATATCAAAAATTTGGTTTCGAGGTGGCAGGACAACGAAAAGGATACTATAAAACCACAGGAGAAGATGCTTTAGTTCTTTGGCGTAAAGGTTTACAATATCCTGAATTTCAGCAAGAGTTATATATTTGGCAACAAAAAATTGATGATCGTCTCATGGCTAATAATTTGCGAGTGACAATTAAAAATTAATAATTGATAATTGCTTAAGAAGGTAACTTACTTAAAAATTCCTCAGCTAGTTTGTTAAATGCTTTAGAACCACTAGAATTAGGCATAGACGTAACAACAGGCATAAAATTATCCACTGCTTTAGCCACATTAACATCCATAGGGATTGAGGTTTTAAAGAGTTGTTGAGGAGTAAAATCTGTTTGGACTCTTCGCATCACTCGATTATAATAACGACTTAATAAACCCCCTCCCGATGAGATAAAAACCACACCTAATAGATTCAAATTCAAAGGTTGATCGTTTTGATGACTTTCTTTTAATTTAGCAATTCTTCTTTCTAATAACTGCATTCCTACTACTGATAAAGGTTCCGGTCGTGCTGGTAATAAATAATAGTCACTAGCAGATAATCCGCTTCTTGTCAAGAGATTATAACCCGGAGCGCAGTCCATAATTACAAAATGATAATGCTCTAAAACAGGTTCTAAAATTTTCTGAACCAAAACCCGTTCAAAATGATTCCACACTGTTTCAAAATCAGGATTTTCTATAATTTCTGCTTGTTTATGCAGGGTTTCTGAAACAATATACTCATCATATAATTCCAAATCTCCTGGTAATAAATCTAGTCCTTCTATCCCACAAATATAGGGTTGAATAATATCATGAATATCCAATTTACTGTAAGGGTTAGGTTGAATAATATTATCTAATAAATAACTAAGGGTACGCCGTTTTTTTCTGGTTTGGGCGAATTCATGGGGGGACATTAAACTAAGGGTGGCACTAATTTGAGCATCTAAGTCGAGAACTAATACGCGTTTTCCGTGATTTTTGGCTAAGCAGGTGGCTAAATTGACGGTTAATGTAGTTTTTCCCACACCACCTTTCATATTAACGGTACTAATTACTAATGCCATTGTTTTAATCCTTGAAACTTGAAGAATGAGTCGATACCGAGGAGCTAGTATGGGTTAAACGCCAATCAGGACGAAGATTAGAAGCCCCACGCAAATAGACGTGAGAAACCTCTTTTTGCGGTTTTGGGGTGTTAAAGTGAATTAGAACCCGGATACAGCGTTCTAGGCTATTATGAACCGACATTTGCTGGACATCTAAGAGGGGAACATCTTCCCAATGAGGGCGTTGACGGGCGATCGCAGCAGGAAAAATCGCATCAATGTCCTGAGTAGCGGTGAAGGTGACGCTAACAATATCTTCAGGGTTGAGTTGATTTTGGGTTTCGATGACATTTAACAATTCACTGACGGCTTCTCCTATTGCTTCTGGGCTATTTTCTGTGACTGTGGTTGCCCCTCTAACTCCCCGTACTTTCAACTCCACGATCGCATACCTCCAACAATATTGGCTGTTACTTATGCCCCCCATTGTCTCACCCATCGACCCATTTTTTCCTTTGGTTTAATCTAAATTCAAGGACGATATAACCATAAGGGTTGACCGTTGGTTTTCAACTCAAACTCTAACCAGTCCATGGTTGTCCTCAGTTTTGATTTACTTTGATTACGAGAGAGAACCCGACTTAACAAGGGTTTTGGTTCATCAAGATCATAACAGGTGGCTTTGTCTGGATTTAATCCTGCCAACTCAGCAGCCCAAAGACGGGCATCCTCTTCTGTACCTAAGCGATCCACTAACCCTAATTCTAGGGCTTGTTGTCCTGTAAAAATACGACCATCGGCAAAGGTTTTGACTTTATCTACGTCTAGGTTTCTACCTTGGGCTACGGTAGTAACAAACTGTTGATAGCTGACATCAATCATCTCTTGAAGGATATGCTGTTCTTCGTCGGTTAATTCTCGATCAAAGGCTAGAATGTCCTTATAAGGACCAGATTTAATAACTTTGAAAGACACCCCAACTTTGTCCAATAATCTTTCTAAATTATTGCCTCGTAAAATCACTCCAATACTGCCAGTGATGGTTCCAGGGTTAGCCATGATATGTTGTGCGCCCATACCAATATAAACCCCACCAGAAGCGGAAATATTGCCGAAACTAGCCACAATTTTCACTTCATCTTGCAGTCGTCTGAGGGCTTCATAAATTTCCTGGGAGTCGCCGACGGTTCCTCCTGGGGAGTCAATGCGTAGCAATAAAGCTGGGAATTTCTTTTCTTTGACGGTTTTTAGGGCATCAAGAACATATTTACGAGTTTCTGAAGCGATCGCCCCTGTAATTTCAATGCGGGCTATTTGCTTACTGGGTCTGGGTTTGAATGGCCAAATCATAGATTAACATCAAACATAATATATGAGCCATATTGTAACAAGTCTTGATGGGTGTAGGAATGCAGAATTTAGAAAAAATTCTAAATTCCCTTTGAAAATTAATCAGTTTACGAATGTTCAAACAGATAACCTTTTCCTCGAATGGTTTTGATCATCTGACCGTGGATGTCGTCAATTTTCTTACGAATTTGACCGATATGAACATCTACTTTTCTTTCAACTCCTACCTCATGATTATTGTCCCAAACAGCAGAAATTAGATCGCTTCTTTCCCAAACTCGGTTAGGATGGGTTGCCAAAAAATACAATAATTCAAACTCTAAAGTTGTTAAGGGTAAAACTTCATCATTAAGACTAACTTCACATCGGTTGGGATCAATAGTTAATCCTTTAATCTTGACAGAGTTATTGGGTGTATTAAGATTGAATTCTTGCCCAATACCACGTTTTAATAAAGCAGCAATCTTGGTCTTAAGAATTTCTAAATTAAAGGGTTTTGTCAAATAATCATCAGCCCCCTGTTCAAAACCTTCTAAAACATAATTTGTGTCTGCCATACAGGTTAACATCAGCACTAGGGTACCTGTTTGACGAATTTCTTTACAGAGATTAAATCCACTTTCGTCGGGTAAATTAACATCCAAAATAGCCAAATCAGGGTTAAACTTTTGAAAGATTTGCCTGGCGTTTTTAGCATCAGCAGCAGCTTCAATCTCATAGTTATTATAGCTAAAAAATCTTGAAATTAACTGACGAACAGCAGGATCATCATCAACAATTAGGATTTTAGATTGAGAAGAATTGACTAACATAGATGTTTGTAAGTGAGGGATATTAATGGTCATAAGCTAAAAAGTTTAGGCACTAGATCAATAAGAATTTAATTGCTCATACATTGCCTACAAGAAAGAAATTTTTTAAAAAATTTTATGATTTTTGAACCTGGATGTGAGTAAAATGACCTTATGACAAGATCATCAGACTTTTTCCTTTCTCGTCAAGAGAGTACACCACTTATTGATGTTTTGACCACCTTAAAAAACAAACCCGATGCTGCTTTTTATGTTCCCGGCCATAAACGGGGACAAGGAATTAGCGATTCGTTACGGTACTTGTTAGGGGAGGGGGTGTTTCAAGCCGACATACCAGAATTACCAGAATTGGGAAGCTTGTTTGCCCCCGATGAGGCTATGGCCAAAGCCCAAATTCTAGCATCTGAAGCCTTTGGGGCTGATCGAACTTGGTTTCTGGTTAATGGGTCAACTTGTGGCATTATTGCTGCAATAGCAGCAACTTGTAACCCTGGTGATAAGATTATTGTACCCCGTAATGTTCATCAATCTTTCATTATGGGGTTAATTGTCTCTGGGGCGGTTCCCATTTTTCTTAATCCTGAATATGATCCAATATGGGATCTTACCCTCAGTATCACCCCATACTCTTTAGAAAAAGTTTTAAAAGAGAATTCTGATGTCAAAGCCGTGTTTTTGGTTTACCCCACCTATCACGGGGTTTGTGGTGACATTCGCTCTATAGTTGCTATTACCCGACGTTACAACATACCCTTATTGGTGGATGAGGCACACGGGGCGCATTTTAAGTTTCATGACGCTCTGCCCCCTTCTGCTTTATCCTTGGGGGCAGATTTGACTGTACAATCGACCCATAAGGTATTAGGAGCTATGACTCAGGCTTCTATGTTACACATACAGGGCGCGCGCATTGATCCCCAAAAGATTAGTCAAGCATTACAGTTAGTGGAGTCTACCAGCCCTAGCTATATATTATTATCTTCTTTGGATGGGGCGAGACAACAAATGGCTTTACAGGGAGAAAGATTATTAACTCACACCCTTGAGTTAGCACAAATAGCTGTTGAAAATATCAAGAAGATTGATAATTTAGGGGTTTTAGAGTTCACAGAAAAGCGGCCAGGATTTCATGATTTAGATATTACTCGCTTGACTGTTAATGTCACGGCTTTAGGTATAAGTGGTTTAGAGGTTGATGATATTTTTCGGGAAAAATTACAGGTTACTGCTGAATTACCAATGTTGTCTCATTTAGCTTTTGTTATTTCTATTGGTAACACAAAAAAGGATATTAATCAGTTAATTAATGCTTTCCGAATACTCAATCATTCTTTCTCCTCATCTCCTGATCTACCTTTATCTTCAGCGCCACATCCCCTTCACCCATCTCCTCTCAAATTATCCCCCCGTGAGGCTTTTTTCGCTCCTAAACAATCAGTCGCCATTGAACAATGTATCGGTAAAATAAGCGGTGAATTAATTTGTCCTTATCCCCCTGGTATTCCTGTATTAATGCCAGGAGAAATCATTACCAGTGAAGCGATCGCCTATTTAAAGAAAATACAAAAACTAGGAGGGATGATTACTGGGTGTACTGATACTAATTTAAACAAACTTAATATTATTTTAAATTAAAAATCAATTTTCTCAGGAACATCAATACTAGAAAGATTAGCTAGAGATTTAAGATGTTGACTGCGAATAAGTTCGGTAAAATTTAAAATAGAACGTCCTTCTATTTTAGCAGCGTTTTCTATGCCTTGTAAAAGATTTTGGGCTGCTTCTACCTCGGTATAACCCCGTCTTAAAGAAACTTTAATAGCAGCTTCATCCGTATCTAATTCTCGTTGAATATTGCGATTATCTCGCCAAATTTGTCTTATTGAAATGGCGGTTAAACCTGCTGCAATCAATATTCCAACTGCATCACCTTGACCAGTTTCTACCATTAAGCCTATGGTTCCAGCTAAAACAATCAATTGATTAATATCAGGTTTAAACCAACGAATATTAATTAAACTACTGGTAGCTCTTAATATTAATAAGTCTCGTTGGCCTCTTGGTAGCCGTCGCCATAAATCAAAGTTAATATAAATAGGACGGCTTTCTCGATTCCAAGGGGGCGCAAATGGTGCATCAATGACCTTAGACTGCTGGGGTTGACTAATAATCTTAGTTAACATTCTCCCAGAAGCAGGCATCATATCTAATAAACGGCTAATCTCAGCATCAATACTCATAAAAAATAGCCAAAACCCTTACTCTATTATTGAGTATAATGGGTTTTAGACGTACCGTCCTTAAGAAAACAATTTTCTAATAGTTGAATTTTGTATAAGTACCAGAAACGTCTCATTTCCCAAACCATAGGTTGTTTAGGATCAAATAAAGGTTGATTCAGATAAGTCCAAATAGCAATTCCCATCTGTTTAAAACGCCATAAGTTCATTGATGATCTCATTGTTACTAAATCCCTAAGTAGGGTTTGCTGAATAAAAGCAAAACCCTATTCTTTAAAAGGTTACACCCATATTCGCGATCGCAAAAAAGATCAGCTTTGTCGGCTACAAACCGCTATAATTGGTAGAAACACCTCCCAGTTGTTGGTCAAGAACAAATGTATCGAAAAGAGGAGCAACCTTTACCGCCCCCAGAAAAATTTGAATTACCTTTCGAGGGCAAATTGTCCCCCAATAATCGTTGGGTAATCATGGCAGAGTTGATACCTTGGGATGATTTTGAGGAAGAATATGCTAAACTTTTTTCAGCAGAAAAAGGTGCGCCAGCCAAACTATTTAGAATGGCATTAGGGACATTAATTATTAAGGAAAAATTAGGAACAAGTGATAGAGAAACTATAGAACAGATTAGAGAAAATCCTTATCTACAATACTTTATAGGTTTAAATTGTTATCAACAAGAGCCACCACTGGAATCTTCAATGCTAGTTCATTTTAGGAAAAGAATTGATGGAGAATTGATAAACAAAATCAATAAAAAAATAGTAAAAAGAGAAATAGACAAGAGTGATAAAGAAGTAAAAAAAAAGGATTGTCTCCAAGAAAAAGGAGAAAAAATAAAAAATAAAGGTAAACTAATTTTAGGTACCGAGCTCGATTCAATCCNCCNACCNGNCGTCCTTCCCTTCTCCCGGACCCCTCTCCCTCTGCCCCTCCTCCGCCTTCCCTCTCCTCCTCTCTCCTCCCTCTCTAGCCTTCCTCTCTTCGCCCCT
>NZ_AADV02000128.1 GCF_000167195.1 Crocosphaera watsonii WH 8501
GCCAAAGAGAATTAAGAAATTGGTTTAAAAAGAGTCAAAAAAGGAATAAATAATCAAGTAGGGAAAGTAACATGCGTTCCGACTTTGAGGTGGATATTTCAATGTTTTAAAGGTATTCATTATGTGATTTTAAACGGAGTTAAACAAATTGTCAATTTAACAGAAGAAAGGCGTTTTATATTGAGTTTATTACCTGCATCTTGTCAAAGATATTATCTATAAATTGAATTGGATAAAGCAAAAATAATAAAAGAATAAGAGTCTAATGATATCAAATGAGAAGAGGAAACTCTCCTTCGTTTGTGCTGAGTCTTGCTAAGTTTTCAATGAGTATAAATCTTCTTAATTTGATTATTTTTCCTAAAAATTTAATGAAAAGAGAAATATTCTTGCCCAGGTATGATTTTCGGACTTTTTAAAACTATGTATTTTTTTATACTACATTTTGAAGTGCGGAATCTGGGTTTTAACATTACCTAAGCCCTTTGCCTGATAAATTGAATCTATCTAAGGACAATAACTTTCCATTACTCGTCCAAAACTATAAATTTTTTCGTAATAGTAGGTACTAACTTTATCCCCTTTATCGGATAAAGTATCGATCGCAATTTTATTCCTTCCTACATCTTGCCCTGAACTATGAATATAATAGTTATCTCCTAAATAAAGGGCAACATGATCCACTCTTTTATTAGCAAAAAATATCAAATCTCCTGGTAATAATTCCTCATCAGAAATCTTTTGTACGAAGTCTTCTTGCTGATAAGAATCCCTCGGTAACCAGATTCCTGATGCAGAAAAGGCAGCTTGCATAAGTCCCGAACAATCATAATTAGGAGCAACTGTACCACCCCAAAAATAGTAATTAGGTTGTGCCATTGCTGTCTTAGTAAAAGCAATAATTTTAGGGATACACTTTGCAATTTGCTGACGAGATATTTTTTTATGTTTATAATTTTCTGGAGCAGATTTTAAGGTAGGCAAATCATTTAAAGACAACCAAGCCAAGTAACCATCTTCACATAATTGAACCTGTATAAATTGGTTAGTAATGGTTTTTTCTAGTAGCTTAATATGTCTTTGGGTGGCTGCTTGGGTAGCCAACTCTTCCCCCGTTGGCGAATTGTATAAATTGAGGGGAACAGGACAATAATACTCGCGAGAAGTCGATGAAGCTAATAATTCTAGAGACGTTACAGGGGAAGACAATACTAACATATCCTCGTCAGAACCGATAAGATAAAATAAATGTGGATAGGGTTTCGCCTTGATGGTACTAAATATTTTGATTTTGAACACACTTAATTTCGACTCAGTTTCAAAGCACAAGGACAAGATCCAGCCCGAAAAACTGTCACCGTGGCATTAGGTCTCTATTCTAGTTTTTCGCTAAAAACCGAGTTATCAGACCTTTAATCAACTATTAGCACCTTCAGAGACAACGACAGAGAAGGATTGTTAGATGTTCCAAAAATGTCAAGAAATACAGATAAACTCACCCAAAAACTTATTGATTTTTCTGTAAAATTCGCTACAATTTTCTTAGCGTCTCAAAAATAATCGTTTCAGTTCCTTCAGCTTGGGTTGTTATCTAAACCCATTATTCTCTCGTTAAACATTATTAGGCATTACTAACAATGGATTGTAGTAATATTCAGTTTTCTCTACAAAAATCAAAAATCGATTATCAACAACTACAAATGTTGTTTAATCAAGCAGCATTTTGGGCTAGAGAAAGAACCATAAAAGACTTGAAAACT
The DNA here is from genome assembly GCF_000167195.1 of Crocosphaera watsonii WH 8501. Classification (GTDB taxonomy): domain Bacteria; phylum Cyanobacteriota; class Cyanobacteriia; order Cyanobacteriales; family Microcystaceae; genus Crocosphaera; species Crocosphaera watsonii. The sequence goes on from NZ_AADV02000128.1 coordinate 1,761, forward strand.
GCTGTTTTAAATAGTAATCCCGTGGTAACAATTTGGGATGATCAAACCATGATTGGTTTTTGTCGTGGAACCTCTGACGGGGTTTATCGCGCTACTATTTGGGATGTGGTTATTCATAAAGAATACCAAGGATTGGGATTAGGTCGTAAGTTGGTTGAAACTGCATTAAGTCATCCTTTGATGAGTCAAGTAGAAAGAGTTTACTTAATGACAACTTATCAACAAAAATTCTACCAAAAAATCGGCTTTCAAGAAAACCAGTCTACCACAATGGTCCTACAAAATACCTATGATCTCAATCCTATTTCTTTAGGGGATAGTTCTATGATAACCGAACCAAAGGAATTAGATACTGTAACCGTGTAAGAGTTTCTGGTTTACTTTGGGGGGAGATATCTAAAAGAGTTAAGTCTCCCCCCATTTTTGCTGATAAGGTTTGACATAATATCAAGGTCATCCTTGGTGATAATTGTAAGTTTTCATTCCATTTTTTAAGAGAAGCTAAGGTTAAATTATAAGTTTGTAAGTCTTCTTGTTCTTTTTCCCACTGCCGAAAAGAACAGGGAATATCAATCAGAAGTGTTGCAGAATCTTCTCTTTCATTTAATTGACTTGTGATTATAATTTTCCCATCTTCTATCAGATTGAGTGCGGTATCAACCAAAGTAGTTAATACTTGAGTTAAACGGGCTTTGTCTGCTTGAATAAAAATCTTTGTTTCGGGCTGCTTTAATTCGATTTTATAATTATAATTTATTGCTTGAAATTCCGTTAACTCAGAAACTTCTTCAAGAATATCATTCAAACAAACTGTTTCAATAGTAAGCTCAATTTTTCCATAATCGATCTTAGAAATAGTGACAATTCTATCGATAGTTGCTACTAATTTTTTTGCTGCTTCAAACCCTTGTTGTAAAAACTCTTTTTCTTCTTGAGTATCTTCACACAAATCGCCTAAAATTAATTGATGTAAACCCATCAAACTGCTCAAAGGAGAACGTAATTCGTGTGCAGTTTTCGCTAAATAACCACTTTTAAACTGACTAATTTGTGCTGTCATCAAGTAAGCTAATTTAGTTGCTTCTAGTTCTTGTTCTATTGTTTGTATCTTTTCCATTAGTCATTTCCTGTTAATTGAATACTGCCTTGACGCAAAATTATCCATCCTTGATTTGTCCATTTTGCCACAGTTGAAGGCAAACCACTACCGTATTTTTTACCATTGTTTAAAGGTTCTTTATCTAAGACCAAAGCATTAGGAAAACTAACCACAATTTCCCTTAATTTCTCTTTAGGTGGTTCTCCTGATAGATTTGCACTTGTTGTGGCTAAACATCCCGTTTCTTTCAGTATATTTCGGGCAATAACAGAATCAGGAATACGGACTCCTATGGTACTATTATCAAGAGGGTTCATGTCTTTGGGTACTAACTCAGAAGCTGGTAAAACTAAGGTTAATTGGCCTGGCCAATATTTCTGGACTACTTCTTGCCAGATGCGGAATTCTTCCGGGGTTCCTTGAACATATTTCCAAATAGCTTTAGGGGATGACCCCATCAAAATCAAAGGTTTATCGGGGGGACGTTTTTTGGTGGCAAAAATCAGAGAAGCATAGTTAGGCAAAGCAGCTAAAGCAGGAACCGTATCTGTGGGAAAACTAATCACTTTCCCTTGTTTTACCCCTACAATTAATTCTTGTTGAGAAACTTTTGGCATTTGATATATTTAGTTTGTTTGAGAATCTAAGTTTAATCTAGAGGTTAACTTTGATTTTAATGTTGCGTCCAAGACTGCTATTACAGCGAAGGATATCTCCTGAGTGGATACTAAGGGTTAACAAACATCTTACCCAAAATTGCTGATAATAAATTAAGTTTTATAGATCAAATGTTAAAAACATCAGCAAGTCGTTCCCTGATTACCCTAAACGTCGTAGGATAGATCAGGAACCGCCAATGACTAATTTTTTCCTTAACTAACTCATCAGAAGGATTATAATGACTCAAGCTAATTCTAATTTAAGCGTTGATGAGGCTCTCAAAATTCTCAAAGATTATAGCTGTCTTCAGATTAAAATTGTGGATTTTGCAGCCGATAAACATAAATTACGCCAAGCAATCAAAATCGTTTCAGATTTATGTGAAACAGAAAATATTGGTATTTGTGCAGATAATTTTCAAGAAGGATTTACAACCCTCGAAAGTTACCTGAAAGCTTTAGGATTATGTGAAAAATTGGAAAAATTGCCTACTGCCCCCCGAGGAACTCCTATTTATATCAAATTTAATACAGAAACCATGTCCTATTATGTGGATTATTACGCAGGAAGTTATCGGGGAGTCCTCATTTCTTGCCAATCTGATAACCATAATTTAGTGGGAACCTACGGGCATTTTCCTCTCAATTTATTTGCATAATTCTTGTCTATTTCTCTCACCTTAACAAGTTTCTAGGTTATGAAATTTGGTATTATGGAAGAGAAACCATTGTTAGTTAATTTCAGATCCAAAATATGGGAGAAACCATCACCTTATTATCGAAACGAGAAATTGAAAAAATGCGTCAGGCCGGACGTTTAGCAGCACAACTTTTGGACCATTTGACCCCCATGGTTAAACCAGGGGTTACTACTTTAGAACTTAATGATGAAGCGGAAAAATGGACTCAAGCACACGGTGCAATCAGCGCGCCTTTAGGTTATCATGGTTTTCCCAAATCAATTTGCACCAGTGTTAATCATGTGGTTTGTCATGGTATTCCTAATGCAAAACAGATCCTCAAAGAAGGGGACATTATTAACATCGATGTTACCCCTATTTTAGATAGTTATCATGGCGATACTTCCAGAACTTTTTTTGTGGGGACTCCCTCTCCTTTGGCGAAAAGATTAGTAGAAGTGACTGAAAAATGTTTAATGGAAGCCATTAAAACCGTTAAACCAGGGTCAAGGATTGGGGATATTGGTGCTATTATTCAAGAATGTGCTGAACCCCAAGGTTTTTCTGTGGTGAGAGATTTTGTAGGCCATGGTGTTAGTAAAGTTTTTCATACTGCCCCCCAAATCCCCCATTATGGTAAACGAGGAAAGGGTAAAAAATTACGCAGTGGGATGGTATTTACTATCGAACCGATGATTAATGAAGGTACTTGGGAAGCAGTTATTTTAAAAGATGGTTGGACTGCTATTACTAAAGATCGTAAATTATCCGCACAGTTTGAACACACTATTGCTGTGACAGAAACAGGAGTAGAAATCTTAACCCTTTCTGATTAATTATTAATTAACAGGGTAAAATGTCATTTAAACTATGATTAAAGTTCTTCACTTTTCAGATATTCACCTCGGTAGCGGATTTTCTCACGGAAAAATTAACCCTCAAACTGGTTTAAATACCCGTTTAGAAGACTTTGTTAACTCTTTAAGCTTATGTATTGATCGGGCCATCAATGAACCCGTTGACCTCGTTTTATTTGGGGGTGATGCCTTTCCTGATGCCACTCCACCTCCTTATATTCAAGAAGCTTTTGCTGCTCAATTTAGACGCTTAGCTGATGCGGATATTCCCACCATTTTATTAGTAGGAAACCACGATCAACATTCTCAAGGAAATGGAGGGGCCAGTTTATGTATTTATCGTACTTTAGCGGTTCCTGGTTTTATTGTTGGCGATAACTTAATTACCCATAAAATAGCCACTAAAAACGGTGATATACAAGTCATTACTTTACCTTGGTTAACTCGCTCCTCTTTGTTGACAAAATCCAAAACAGAAGGGTTATCTTTAGACGAAATTAATCAGTTATTAATCAAAGCCTTAGAACCAGTTTTAGAAGAAGAAATTAGGAAATTAGATCCCGATATCCCCACCATTTTATTAGGTCATTTAATGGTTAGTCGTGCTAGATTTGGGGCAGAACAATTTTTGGCTGTGGGACGAGGTTTTACCATTCCTATTTCTTTATTAATTCGTTCTGAGTTTGATTATGTCGCCCTAGGCCACGTCCATAAACACCAAAATCTTAATCCTAATAATGATCCCCCTGTAATTTATCCAGGTAGCATTGAAAGGGTTGATTTTAGCGAAGAAAAAGAAGAAAAGGGCTATGTTTTATTAACCCTAAAAAAAGGAGAAGTTGATTGGAATTTTTCCCCCTTACCTGCTCGCCCTTTTCTGACGATCAAGGCTGATATTTCTCAAGCAGAAGATCCCCAAAGTGCATTGGTTAAAGCCATCGAAAAAAAGACCATTGAAGAAGCAGTTATCAGGGTTAATTATCAGATTCGTTCCGAACAATTAGAGCTAATTAATAATGCTGTAATTCATGAAGCTTTAAAAGCTGCCCATAACTATACCATTCGTCCTGAAATTATCAGTCAATTATCTCGTCCTCGTCTTCCAGAATTAGGAATCGGGAAAAGTTTAGATCCCATCGAAGCGTTGAAAACCTATCTTGATAATCGAGAAGACATCAAAGATATTGCCGAGGATATGTTAGAAGCAGCAGAATTACTATTAAATGAAAGTTAAACCACTGATCACGAAGACATTTTATTAAACTTGAGGGGTTCAACCTCAGCCACTTTGGCAGCTTGAGTTGCAGATGAGGTGACAGGGGAAGCGGAAGAAGCTTGAATCACTTCTGGGTTGAAGCGATAACCCACATTGCGAACCGTTTGAATTAAACTGGGTTGACGGGGATCTGTTTCAATTTTTTTGCGTAGAGACAAGACATGGGTATCGATGGTACGAGGGTTATCGATCGCCTCTGGCCAAGCCCGTTGTAGCAATTCTGAGCGACTGAGGGGGTTTCCTTCAGCTTGTGTCAGGACGTAAAGTAAGCTAAATTCTTGAGGGGTTAAATCCACAAAATCACCCCTAAACTGCACCCGACGTTGTACCAGATCAATTTTGAGGTCACCATAATCGAGAAATAAAGGAGCAGAAGCTACACGCACCCGTCTAATCAAAGCTTCCACCCGAGCCATAAATTCCTGCATTCCGAAGGGTTTAGTCAGGTAGTCATCGGCACCAGCTTTCAACCCTTTGACAATATCTTTTTCTGTACTCTTTGCCGATAAAATAAGGATCATGGACTGCCTTTGTTGATGGAGCCATTGGCACAACTCCAGGGGATCTCCGTCAGATAGATCAGCGTCAAGGATCACTAAGGTGGGTTGACGGCGGTTAAAGACACTACGGGCCTGTTGCAGATTAGCACATTGTTGGGCGGTGTAACCTGCTTGTTGCAGATGCCAGCCTAATAATGAGCGTAGATGAGGATTCCCCTCAACAATAGCGGTATAAATGAGACTCACCTTAGTTTTCGTCCTTCTAGTTTGACAGTCATTAGCCTAACAAACGTATTGTCAGGAGTTTGTAACATCTGTTACCTGGTTTTTGGGCATTTCCTAAGAAAATCTTAAGTTTTTGCAAAATTTATTGCTTTGTTGTCCGATTTGTCAGTATGGTTTTCAAATGTGTGAGACGAGTGTAGAATACAAGGTGACGAATCGGTAAAATTTTCTTAAATTTTTCGTCCATCTGAGATTGTCGCTTGTTTTCCCGTTAATGATTTATTAAAATCAAAACATTTATCTGTTATCAACATCTCTTTAGGTCATTTCTCTCGATTGATTATGCTACAACATCCTTTGGCAATTCGTTATTATCAAAACCTTACAGACAGCATGGTAGATCTGTGGAACAGAGGTCGCCGCTTTGATGAAATTCAGTGTTACATGGACGGTTACCTGGCCTGTCTGCGTCAGATAGACGTTTTAGAACCCTATTTAATCCATCATTTAGAAGAAGATGCTGTGCGTTTTCTCCGAGATCCTTCTAATTTTGAGTTACCTGCTTTACAACCGGAAACCGATTATTATTAAACACCCGCTTTGTTCTCAGTATGTTCAAAGAAAATGCAATTATTATTATAGACTTTTTTCAATTTATATGTTGGCCCGCATGAGCGGGCTTATTTTTTTAGGAAGCTAAAGCCACTTCTATCATTTGCTGTAGTTCACCTTTTTGGTACATTTCGTAGACAATATCCGCACCGCCAATAAATTCTCCGTTGATATAGACTTGGGGAATGGTTGGCCAGCTAGAATACTCTTTAATTCCTTGACGAATCTCTTCATCCGCTAAAACGTCCACGGTTTCATAAGAAACCCCCAGGCTGTTAAGAACTTGTACTACATTATTAGAGAAACCACATTGAGGCATTAACTTAGCACCCTTCATAAAGACCAGGATTTTGTTATTGTTAACAAGTTGGTCGATTCTGTCTTTGAGTTCTGGGGTCATACTTTACTCCTTATGCTTAACTGATTTATTTTAATGATAGTATCGTTTTATCATTGGGCAGCTTCCCAAGCTTGAGGGGTGTAAGTCTTGAGGGCTAGGGCATGAATGACATTAGATGCCATAGCGTCTTGAACTGCGCCATAGACCAATTGATGCTGCTTAACCATGGTTTTTCCTTCAAACTCAGCAGAGACAACGATCGCCTCAAGATGATCGCCTCCACCAGTTAGATCCCTAACCACGACTTGAGCATCTGGGAGTTGGGCCTTAATCATATCTTCAACTTGTGTCAGTGCAACCATTGTTTTTTCTGTGGAAAATGAATAAAAATAATACAATCAGTTTACAACTTATTTTATCAAAAAATAAAAAAGATGATGACCATTTGGGTAAACGAACAAATTGATCCGTCTGGAATAGTCTATTCCTGTATTGCTTGCTGCGATCAAAAGTCAGCAGAAGATTGTCACGAAACCTGGTTGAATAACCTGACGGAAGCACAAAAACAACAAGGATGGGTTGCGACTTTAAGAACTGTGGACTCTTGGGATGAGGTTCCTGTTAACGCACTAAAATTAAGTGTTTAAATTTATAAAATTAGTTAAGATATTTGACAATTTCATTTGAATATGCTTCTAAGACTTAAGAAATTGATTAGATTCCTTAACCCATTATCATTTAATAGCCCAACCTATCCTCCCAAAAAATACGATACTTTTGAAGGAGTTTTTAAGCCCACATTGCTCACTATTTTAGGGGCAATTATGTACCTAAGAATCGGTTGGGTTGTAGGTAACGCTGGCTTATTTGGAGGGTTAGCAATTGTCTTATTATCCGTGAGTATTACCTTAGCCACTGGGCTTTCTATTGCCTCTATTGCTACAAATACTCGTATGGGAGAGGGGGGACCCTATGCCATGATTTCTAAGTCTTTGGGGTTAGAAATAGGGGGAAGTGTGGGTCTTCCTTTATTTGTTTCCCAAGCTTTAGCTGCTGCTATGTATATTTTTGGGTTTCGAGAAGGATGGTTATTTTTGTTTCGGGATCATTCCCCTTTAGTAATTGATTTAGTAGCCTTTTTTCATTTTTATTATTGCTTATATCAGCGCTTATTTCGCTTTTAGGGTTCAATATTTAGTTCTGATTTTGATTATTTTATCCTTAATTTCTATCTTTTCTAGTTCTATAACTTGGGAAACTACCGGAACTTGGTAAGATTGGGGTGATTTCCCTAACACTAATTTTTGGGGTGTTTTTGCCGTCTTTTTTCCTGCAACTACTGGTATTATGTCGGGGGTTAATATGTCAGGAGAACTAAAAAATAGTCGTAAAAATATTCCTATAGGAACCCTTTCTGCTATTGGACTAAGTACGATTGTTTATATTATTTTGTGTTGGTGGGTAGCCCGTGCAGCCAGCCCTCAAGAACTTATTAATAATTATACTATTTTAATCGAAAAATCTCGTTGGCAACCTTTAGTATTAATGGGGTTACTAGCAGCAACATTTAGTGCTTCTTTATCTTCTCTAGTGAGCGCACCCCGTATTTTAATGGCCCTGGCTAAAGATGGGGTAATTCCTTGGGGCAATAGCTTAGCTAAACTCTCTAAAAATGGGGAACCTCGTCGGGCTTTATTGGTAAGTGCGACCCTGGTTTTACTAGCTTTATTATTACGGGACTAAAATGCAATTGCTCCTTTAATAACCTTATTTTTTCTTCTAACTTATGCCACTATAAACTTAGTGGTTTTAGTGGAATCTAGTTTGAGTTTAATGAATTTTAGACCACCATTTAGAGTGCCAATCATTGTTCCTTTATATGGAATAATTGGCTGTGTTTTGGCTATGTTAGTGATTCGTCCTTTTCTGAGTTTAGTAGCTATTACTATCGTTTTTGGTATCTATTTACAGTTAGTTAGCGTACCCAAAGAAAAACGTTCTACTGATGTGAGAAGTGGTATTTTTGCTGCGATCGCTCAATGGTCAGCTATGAAAGTAATACAATTAGATTTAACCAATGTTAGGGCTTGGAAACCAACTTTTTTAGTTCCCATTGAAGACGGTTCTCAATTATTAGGAGAGTTTCGTATCTTATTAGGGTTTGCTGAATAAAAGCAAAACCCTATTCTTTAAAAGGTTACACCCATATTCGCGATCGCAAAAAAGATCAGCTTTGTCGGCTACAAACCGCTATAATTGGTAGAAACACCTCCCAGTTGTTGGTCAAGAACAAATGTATCGAAAAGAGGAGCAACCTTTACCGCCCCCAGAAAAATTTGAATTACCTTTCGAGGGCAAATTGTCCCCCAATAATCGTTGGGTAATCATGGCAGAGTTGATACCTTGGGATGATTTTGAGGAAGAATATACTAAACTTTTTTCAGCAGAAAAAGGTGCGCCAGCCAAACTATTTAGAATGGCATTAGGGACATTAATTATTAAGGAAAAATTAGGAACAAGTGATAGAGAAACTATAGAACAGATTAGAGAAAATCCCTATCTACAATACTTTATAGGTTTAAATTGTTATCAACAAGAGCCACCACTGGAATCTTCAATGCTAGTTCATTTTAAGAAAAGAATTGATGGAGAATTGATAAACAAAATCAATAAAAAAATAGTAAAAAGAGAAATAGACAAGAGTGATAAAGAAGTAAAAAAAAAGGATTGTCTCCAAGAAAAAGGAGAAAAAATAAAAAATAAAGGTAAACTAATTTTAGATGCGACTTGTGCGCCAGCAGACATCAAATACCCAACGGATTTAGGCATATTAAATAAAGCCAGAATTGAGACAGAAAGAATAATAGATAATCTTTATAAACCATTAAGAGTAAAATTGAGAAAAAAGCCGAGAACTTCTAGAAAAATTGCTAGAAAGGAATACTTAAAAGTAGCTAAAAAACGAAAAGTATCTTATCAAGAAAGAAGAAAAGCTATCGGGAAACAGTTAAAATACCTTAAGAAAAATTTAGGAAATATAGAAGACTTAATTCAAGCTGGGGCTTCCCTGGAAAATCTGAGTAAAAGACAGAAAAATTGTCTAGAGACTATCAAAAAAGTTTATGAACAACAACAGTCAATGTGGGAGAATAAGACCCAGAGTGTTCCTCAAAGAATTGTAAGTTTAACTCAACCGCATATTCGTCCAATAGTGAGGGGAAAAGCAGGAAAACCAATAGAGTTTGGAGCTAAACTCTCAGTAAGCTGTGTAGATAACTATGTGTTTCTATACAAAATAAGTTGGGAAAACTTCAATGAATCTTGTCATTTAAAAGAACAAGTAGAAAAGTATAAAGAAACGTTTGGCTATTATCCCGAATCCGTCCATGTAGATAAAATTTATCGAACTAGGGAAAACAGAAATTGGTGTAAGGAAAGAGGGATAAGAATCAGTGGTCCGAAGTTAGGAAGACCTCCGAAAAATGTCAGTGAAGAAGAAAAGAAACAAGCCCACTCCGATGAATGCTTCCGTAATGCTATTGAGGGAAAGTTTGGACAAGCTAAACGAAGATTTAGCCTAAATCTCGTGATGACAAAACTCCCTGAAACCTCCATTACATCTATTGCTATTACATTTTTTGTTGTCAATCTTTCTAAACTTCTGAGGCAGTTTTTGTCGCTTTTTTTGTCCTTATTTACTAATAATAGAACAAGGGAACTCATCAAACCGCCTTTCATTAATTTTGATTATACTTTAAACAATTTTTATGTACTAAAACTTATTGATTTGTCAGAAAATTCTTGGTCAAAAGTGGCATAAATTTTGGAGAAACTTTTTCAGCAAACCCTAAAATATAGCAATCAGTAATGATTTATTGACGAGCTTGCAGATCCCCCCCTTATNNAAGAGGGTAGGGGGGATCTGCTTTTCCCTTTTACTAATATAATTCTCCAACTGACACTGATGTATATGGGGGGAAGGGGGTTTAGCAAGGCAAACCCCTACATCTATTAAGAAGGGTTATATTAGCGGCCAAGAATCTTAATAACATCAACTAGCCTAGTCCTCCCCAAATGCCCCCAATAATTAAAGTGAAGAACAGCGCCGAACACAATAACAAACTCTCAACTAAAAAACCTGCCTTCTTGGACC
>NZ_AADV02000127.1 GCF_000167195.1 Crocosphaera watsonii WH 8501
GATCGATAGAATCGATCTCGTGTCCGTCTAGCGTGGTTCTTTGCCGCCTGAGCTTCAGGAGTACCGTGAATTTTCAGTCGCATCCTCGTGGTAACGAAGGATCCACAGGTGTAAGATCACACCCTTTCTAAATAATGGTATTAGCTTTTCCGAAAAGTGGAGCATTACTCTGTGCTATTCACGGTGCAACAGTAGAAAACACCCTATTTGAAGATGGTGAACACGCTACCAAATTCCGTGCTTTTGAACCTACTCAAGCAGAAGAAACCTACTCCATGGTGACTGCAAACCGTTTCTGGTCTCAGATTTTCGGAATTGCTTTCTCCAACAAACGTTGGTTACACTTCTTCATGTTATTCGTACCTGTAACAGGGTTATGGATGAGTGCCATTGGTATCGTTGGTTTAGCCTTAAACCTACGTGCTTATGACTTTGTCTCTCAAGAATTACGGGCAGCAGAAGACCCCGAATTCGAGACATTCTACACCAAAAACATTTTATTAAACGAAGGTCTCAGAGCTTGGATGGCTCCTCAAGACCAACCCCATCAAAACTTTGTATTCCCTGAAGAAGTATTACCTCGCGGTAACGCTCTCTAAGAAACATACAGGTTGTTTAATAATTAGATAATATCAAGCCCCCTTTGTGGGGCTTCTTTTTAACTTATTCACCCAAAGAAGAATTTAAACCTATGTTTTTCAAGCTTGATAATTTAGGGGAAAAAACCATTAATAAAATTGCCGAAGTTGCTTTATCTACTAAGCTAGAAAAAAGAGATAAACTAGCGGTAAAAGTTAAAACTGATCCGAATTTATTGGCTAAAGGAACCCTCGAATCATTGGTTATTGATTGTCAAGGGTTAATGGTCGAAAATGCCTTGAGAATGGAAAGTATTAATATTACATTGAATAGTATTGCTGTTAGTCCCTTTAAAGCTCTAACAGGTAACATTCAGTTAACCCAACCCAGCCATGGAAAAGCTTGTGTTTTGTTGAAAGAAAAAGATATTACAAGGGTATTAGATCGAGCAATTCTAAGAAAAAAACAGAATGAGATTGTTATTGATGAGCAAGTTGTTAAGGTTAGCTTAAAACAGGTAAAATGTAACCTGTTAGACACAGGAAAGATACTTATTCAAGGGATAGTTAAACGAGAAGATAATCAAGATAATAAGAATGTTAGCTTGGAAATTAAACCAGAAATTTGTCGCTCAGGGCAAGGAATTATTATTGATGAGATCGAATATTTAGAAGAACCTAATTTATCGTCAATTTTACTCAATCCAATTTTACAAGAAGCAAAAAATATCTTAAATTTAAAAAATTTCAAAGTTGATGGTTTTTCTCTCAAAGTTGAACAATTTAATATAAAGCAAGGTGCTTTACATTTGCAAGCTGAAGCAGGAATGACTCATTTTCCTGAGTTTTGACGGGGGATTGTGGTAAATTTATCCGATTAACTTATGAAAACTTTAACCAGGAAACATCTCTTAGTTTTTCTCTCAATCTTTTTGGTGGTTCCCATAGGTTTATATTCTAAGTATTATCAAGGAATAGGTAGTGTCTGGGTAAATGATTATGGTGCAGCTATTTGGTATGAAGTTTTTTGGTGTTTATTGGCCTTTTATTTCTTTTCTAGCAAAAAAGCTATTAAACTTATTCCTATTTATGTTTTTATTATTACCTGTCTATTAGAAATTTTACAACTGTGGAATCCTCCTATATTGGCTTTAATCCGTTCTCATATTTTGGGTAAATTATTATTAGGGACTACTTTTTCTTGGTGGGATTTTCCTCATTATATAATCGGTTGTTTATTGGGGTGGTTATGGTTAAAGTTCATTGAGAAACTAAGTTATAAATCCCATTTAACAGGATGAATTAAGACAACATCATAATAAATAGTTCAAGTTAATAAACAACTAATATTATTACTTTTTTTGACAACTTTACCAATAATTTGACTATCTGTGTAACCAGCTTTGACTAACTCTTGCAAGCAGCGATCGCTATTTTTTTCGGGGATAGAAGCTAATAAACCACCAGAGGTTTGAGGGTCAAATAAAAGAGAAAATTTAGGGTTATTTTCCATATCTTGCTCACTGTTTAAATAAGTGTTATTTTCTAAATTTTTCGGGTATAAAGAACTGGTAATACCTTGTTTACTCGTCTCTATTGCCCCTATTAAAGTTGGAATTTTATCTAAGTTTAATTCTACCGAAACTTGAGATGATTTCATCATTTCTATTAAATGACCAACTAATCCAAATCCTGTTATATCTGTGCAAGCAGAGGCTTCAAATTTTAAGAAGATTTCTGAGGCCTTTTTATTAGATAATAACATAGATTTTATGGTATTATCTATCCAGTATCCTTTCGTTTTGTATTTCATTTCTGCTGCTAATAATGTTCCAGTTCCCAATGGTTTGGTTATAATGAGTTTCTCATCGGTTTGCATCCCACTTTTTTGTAAAATTTGGTTAGGTAAAATAAAGCCATTACAAGATAAACCAAAGCCTAATTTTTCTCCCTGTAAGGTATGTCCTCCCGTTAAAAAAATTTGGTTTTTACTCAAAATTTTGAGACATCCTTGTAGTAATTGATATAAAATTTCTTCAATAATAGAATCAAACCCATAGGGTAATGTTACCACAGCAGAAACACTATGAGCTTTAGCTCCCATTGCCCATAAATCACTTAAGCAATGATTAGTAGTAATCTGTCCAAAAATAAAAGGATCACTAACAAAAATGGGTAAATAGTCAATGGTTTGTACTAATAATTCTTGTTTACTAATATCAATTATGGCTGCATCATCAGGAGAGTTTAAACCAATAACAATTTCTGAATTTTGATCAATTTTCAATCTTTTTAATGTTCTTTCTAATATAGAAATTCCCACTTTAGAACCACAACCATTACAAGGTATAAAATTATTATTTTTTATCTGAGATTCCATAGGAGAAAAATCTTTAAATCTCTTCATAAACTTTCGATCAATATTATCTTTCCAAGTCCATAACCAATCTGCCTCTAAACTTAACTTTCCCCAAGAGGCGATCGCTTTTTTATTTCCTGTCCCAATTAAACTTAAATATAATTTTTGAGGAGAATAAGCTTGTAACTTATTATCTAAAATAATAGACTGTAAATTATTAAATAAAGGTTGACCTTGACGGACAGCAAAAACCCCTGCTTTTGGTCGAGAATAGTTCTCTATTGTGGCAATATCCCCCGCCGCAAAAATATAAGAATGGGATACAGATTGTAAATAATTATTAACTAAAATAAATCCTTTTTTATCTGTCCTTAGTCCCGTCTTTTCTATCCACTGAGGTGCAGAAGCTTGAGTAACTAAAAATACCCAATCTGATCGTATTTCTAGTCCAGAACTACAATTTATTGTATAATTACGAGAAGAATTAGCCTTGATTTCGATCACAGTTTCATTGAGATAAATATTAGTGCCATTTTCTAATAAAAGGAATTGCAATCGTTCACTAATCCAATGATTATGTCCTGTTAATAAACCATCACCTTTATGAATCAAAGTAATGGTTAACTTATCTATCTTTTCCTTGACATTTTCTAGAATATTAGTCAGACAAGTTCTCATATTAAAAGCTAATTCTACCCCCCCTGCACCACCGCCAATAATTGTTAGGTTATATGGTTGTTTAGGATGACTCTCAACGGTTGTTTTTATCTTTTCCCATGCAGTTAAAAACTGACTAACTGGTTTAGCAGGAATAGCGTAATCCGAGGCTCCTAAAATGCTGTTTTTTGCCGGAACGCTACCGATATCAATAGATAAATAATCAAAAGCAATAGGGGGATGTTCTTCACAAATAATTTGCTTATTTTCTAAGTCTAAGTCTTTAACAGTATCTAAATAAAAATTAGCCTGAGCAAACTGAGTTAAACACCGTAGATCAATATGGGTGTCTTCAAAACTATAAAAATCGGCAACTTGACCCGGTAACATCCCCGAATAAGCAGTATGAGTTCTATCAGTAATTAGGGTTAAATGTACCCCAGGAATAGGGTTCATTCCCCACAATTTTAGAACAATAGCATGACTATGACCCCCACCGATCAAAACTAAATTATGAGTTAATTGTGTTAAATTGGATTTCATGAGAAACTAAACAATGAATAATTTTATTTTAGTCAATTTAGGAGAAAAAAGTGTTAAAAATTATTATGATATTTGGTTTAATAGTCACTAATTGGACTATAATGACTTCATCGGCTAAAGCTGAGTTTTGTCGTCAAATTAATGGTCAGCAAATTTGTATTACTAAAATCAAGCGAAGTGCTAAAAATTATTGGGAATATCGTGCTGCTGTTAAAATTGATCAAGAAACAAGACCTATAGAGATTTATAATTGTCGTCAAGGTCATCGTATTACCCAAGAAGGGGAGATTATTCCCTTTAAATCTGATGGGGTTGGTAAGTTAATTTGTCGTGTTTTAAATAAGTAAATTATAAATCATTGACCTATCGTATTGTTATTGAACCAAGACAAAAACAGGGAAAAATTATTAACCTTACCCCTGAACAAAAACATTATTTAAAAAACGTTTTACGCTTAAAAGAGGACAGTGAATTTATTGTTATTGATGGTCACAATCAAACCTATCTTGTCAAACTTAATCAGGATAAGGGTGAAATCATCAAAGAATTAAAAGAACAAACAGAATTACCTATTACTGTCACATTGATGATAGCTTTACCTAAAAATAAAGGATTTGATGAGGTTATTCGTAGTTGTACAGAATTAGGAGTTAACACCATTATTCCTATTATTACTAAACGAACTTTATTAAAACCTAGTTCCCATAAAATAGAACGTTGGCGTAAAATTGTTAAAGAAGCGACGGAACAATCAGAAAGACAAATAGTTCCTATAATTATGGAACCTATGTCTTTTTCTGAAGCGTTAAACAATATGGACAACACTAATAAAAATTGTTATATTTGTGTTGCAAGAAAAAAAGCAAAACATTTACTAACTTATCTACTTCCAGAAATCACTAATTCCGTTATTATTGCGACAGGATGTGAGGGAGGTTGGACAGAAGAAGAAATAGATCAAGCTGAGGATTTGGGGTTTATTCCGGTTAACCTTGGGTCGAGGGTTCTTCGTGCTGTTACTGCACCTTTGGTTGCTCTTTCTTTGGTTGGTGCTGTTGCAGAAAAATATAACTTACAAGATTAGAATATCATTAGATAGACAATGTAGTTAGTGATAGTCCGTAGTAAACCCTTTAGGGTTTATATTCTGTTAAGATAAGAGCTAAAGCTCTTACTACGGACAATTATGTATGAATATAATAAGTTAAGTTTACAAGAGCGACGAGAACTGGTTAACCAAAGATTAGAACGGGGTTTTCCTCCTCATTCTCCTCCTCATCCCATTCAGATAGAAACTTTTTATTTATTAACGGCTGCTTGTTATCGACATCAATCCATTTTAACCACTTCATCCCGTCGTCAACAATTATTAAACCTGATATTTGAACAATTTATTAATCGTGGGTTTGAAATTACAGCCTGGGCTATTTTAATGAACCACTACCATCTCTTAGTTTATGTTCATGATTTTCAAGAACTTGGGTCAATTTTTCAGAAAATTCATGGTTCTACTTCTTATCAATGGAATTTAGAAGATAAACAACGAGGTCGTAAAGTATGGTACCGTTTTTCTGATAGAGCTATCCGTTCAGAAAGACATTATCAAGCTACCTTAAATTATATTCATTATAATCCGGTTAAACATAATTGCGTAGATTCTCCTTATGATTGGAATGAGAGTAGTCTTCATTGGTATTTAGAGGTTTATGGACGAGAATGGTTGAGGGATGGATGGGTAAACTATCCTGTTAGAGATTATGGAAAAGGATGGGACGATTAAAATGTCCGTTCCGTTCCGTTCCGTAGTATGGGCTTTAGCCCTATTCGGGTTAAAAGTCCAAAAAAACCCTAAAGGGTTTACTACGGACGTGAGTTAAGCACTAAAACCCAGATTCCGCACTTCAAAATGTAGTATAAAAAAATACATAGTTTTAAAAAGTCCGAAAATCATACCTGGGCAAGAATATTTCTCTTTTCATTAAATTTTTAGGAAAAATAATCAAATTAAGAAGATTTATACTCATTGAAAACTTAGCAAGACTCAGCACAAACGAAGGAGAGTTTCCTCTTCTCATTTGATATCATTAGACTCTTATTCTTTTATTATTTTTGCTTTATCCAATTCAATTTATAGATAATATCTTTGACAAGATGCAGGTAACAAACTCAATATAAAATGCCTTTCTTCTGTTAAATTGACAATTTGGTTAACTCCGTTTAAAATCACATAATGAATACCTTAAAAACATTGAAATATCCACCTCAAAGTCGGACGCAATGTTACTCTCCCTACTTGATTATTTATTCCTTTTTTGACTCTTTTTAAACAATTTCTTAATTCTCTTTGCCCCAAGTTATAAATCAACAAACACAAAGACATTAAAAATAACATTTTTTCTATTCTTTCTGGTTTTTCAACGAAGAAACTATCAGTAAAAAATAAGGGATCTTTCAAAAATCGAAATCCTCTTTCCGTAGATTGCTGGTTTTTATAAGTTATCAGAATTTCACTAGCTTCTAATTTATTTTCCTCTACTAAGTTAGTTGCTAAAATAAATTTTCCTGCTTCTTTAGTCTTTCTACTTAGGGTTTGCTGAAAAAGTTTCTCCAAAATTTATGCCACTTTTGACCAAGAATTTTCTGACAAATCAATAAGTTTTAGTACATAAAAATTGTTTAAAGTATAATCAAAATTAATGAAAGGCGGTTTGATGAGTTCCCCTGTTCTATTATTAGTAAATAAGGACAAAAAAAGCGACAAAAACTGCCTCAGAAGTTTAGAAAGATTGACAACTAAAAATGTAATAGCAATAGATGTAATGGAGGTTTCAGGGAGTTTTGTCGTAACTGCTCACCGCAACAAAAAAGTCTTATTGAAAAGCACTACAAACAACATCAGTTGAGTCAACAAAAATATAAGCCCTGTGATTTAGCGTAAAATTTAAGCTAATTTATTACGGCTATTTTAATGACTAACATTCCCAGAATCAAGTCTTTTAAAAACCTCAAATAAAAACAACAATATGAGAAAAAAAAGAATAGTAAGATAGTTTTTTGTTAGCGGAGATTATCCGCTAATCCTGTGTATTTTTGTGCAGAGAGATAGGGGGATCAAGAAAAATCTATCCCCCATCGGCTCCGGAGCCTTTTACATCTCTAATCCTGGGGGACTCCGACCAGCTAATGAAAATAATTCGCATAATTGGACAATGGCATTTTGCCCCTGTAATCTCATGGTCTCTAAAAAACTGAACATTTGGGTGACTAACTCTGCACCCCAGTCGCTTCTTGCCCCCCCACTTACTTTGCGGTGAATGACAATGGGACGTAAAGCTCTCTCAGCATCATTATTATCTGGTTTGACTTCAGGATAAGTTAGAAAGGTGAACCACTCTTCCCAATGACGTTTGAGACGGTTAATCAATCTTTGTGCATCATAAGGCCATCCTTTTTTGGGAGTTGCTTTAAAAATCTTTTGCAGTGAGTTCTCGACTTCTGTTCTTTTGGAGCCTAAGTCTTCAAGGGTTAAATTTCGAGCATGATAATGACGATAATGGATACGGGCGGTTGCTAAAACTTGCTGTACATCGGCAGCAAATTCTCGATTCGCTTGAAAACGACTGGTTTTAAGGGACTCTAACTCTCGTTCTAAATGTGCCAGACATTTCTGTTTGGCCATCGCACTTTGTCTAAAGTAGGCACTATAGCAGTCACTGGTGAGGATGCCCTTAAAATCTGCTCCTAACAATTTCTCGACTTCTGCGGAGCTTCTAGTGGGAGCCAACATCAACACACAGACCTCATTTGATGTGGCTACCCAAACCCAATACTTGATGCCATCGATGCAATAACTGGTTTCGTCAACACATCGGATTCCTGGCTGCTGGATGTACTTTAACCACTGTTGGGTCAAGGGTTCTAAACTTTCTTGAAACCATTTGTGCATTTTGGCAAGGCTCCCTTGAGAAATGGGAATGCCAAAGACATACTCTATAAAATGTTCCTGTTTACGCCATGTAAGATTACCCCCATAGCCAAGCCAGCCCACGATGCTACTTAATCGCGCCCCATAACGGAATCCTTCTTTAACTCCCAATGGAACAGGACTGTAATCTGACCATCCACAACTAGGACATTTATAGAATCCGCGACGATATTCCCTGATTTCTATGGGTTGGTCTACTACTTCAGCCACTTGCTGGACTTTTTCGGGAACTACTTCATCTCGTTCCACTGAACCCCCACAAACAGGACAGTTTTCTAGTTCTAAAGTGACTATCTTATCGGGCTGACCAAAACCATTACGGGTCTTCCCTGGGTGGTCATATTTTGGTCCGCGTTTAAATCCTTTTTTGCGTTTCTTTTTGTCAGAAGGCTTTTTTAGTGGGTCTGATGATGGGGGGACTGAACTGTTTTTTGAGTTACGGTTTTTTAGCTTATCTCTCTCTTCTTTCAATTTTTCAATTTCTTGCTGTTGTGTAGAGATTTGTTGTTGTTGCTGGTCAATCAGTCTTTGTTGAAGAGATAACTGTTGTTGTGCCTTGACTAGTGCAGCTTAGCAAAAATAATCTACCAGTCACTTATGATCTTTAAAGCCCTTAAATTTCCAAACGAACGGCTTAGCAAAATGTTGATTAAAGTAATCAATAAAATTGAGAATTTTTTGGGATAGTTCTTCAGTTGAACGGACAGTAATTCTTTTGAGTAAACGCCGGACTAAGATCGAAAACCCACACTCAATTTGATTAAGCCACGATGTATGTTTGGAAATATAAACAAAGCGAATTCGATGAGATTCATCTGATAAAAAATCTGCTCTGCTGTCCATAGATTGCAAAATTCCCTCCTTTCCTTTTCTCCCCAAATCAATAGTAATTCCACAGCTTTCTGCTACTAATTTGACTAAGCTTTCCGATTTATGAGTGTTGAGTTTATCTACAATAAAAATCCATTCTGCTTTTTCATCAATCTTAATCGTTCTCTGGATATGTTCAGAAAAATCTTGTTCTGTTCTTGTCGGTCCAATAGAGGGACTAACAACTTTTCCTCTTGCCACATCCCAGTTCGCAATCAAGCTTAAAGTTCCGTGTCTTTCATATTCAAATTCGATTTTTTCTACTTGTTTAGGCTTGATTCTTTTGTTCGGAAATAATCTCTCAAGAGCTTGAATCCCTGTCATTTCATCTGTACTAATTAAATGAATTCCTTGTTCTAACAAAGTTTTAGCTTCTTGATGAAGTTCACAGATATATTTGACTTGCTTTTTAAATTTTAAGGGATCATCAATTTTGCCATTTAACCAGTACCGAACGAGATGTGCTTGTAATGTCGCTTCTTTTTAAAAAACGCCCCACACTACGGGGGGAAATCTTTTCGACAATTCCTCTTTTTATGGCTTCATCCGCCAACTCTGAAGGTGTCCAATGGCTCACTGGTCTGTCTGATTTTTCACATTCTTCACAAGCGATCGCTACAATCTGGACTACTTGTTCGACCGTAAAGGATTTTGTTGTTCCAGGTCTTGGGCGATCGCTTAAAATTCCTTTGATCAAGACCATTAATGCTTTCTCCGTTACCTGTTGTTCTTCGGCGGCACTCAGTTTTTCTCTCTCCTCAAACCATCGCGATCGCCACTGACGCACTTGTACTCGGTCTAATTCTAATCTTCGACTAATCGAACTATTGCTCTCTCCTGATGCTGCGGCTAAGATTAGCTTGGCTCGTCTAACAAGGCGATAGGGGTTTGTTGTCCCTCTCACTATTTGTTGGAGTACTGTTTTCTGTAGGTTGGAGAGGTTAATTGGCAATGCTTTTATCATGGACATCAACTTCGAGATTCTTCCGTTAGTTTCATTGAAACACATTGTCGTGGCTAGTCACGAAAGTTTCTGTAAAAATCTGGTGGATTACTTTCGCCAAGCTGCACTAGATTAAACTTTTCTCACGGAAGCTACGAAGATCATGGCAAAATGGTCAAATTACTGCGTCAATTGTCCGAAGAATTAGACCTTCCCTTAACCATTTTAGGTGATTTCCGAGAAAGCTTTTCCCATAGGGGGTAATAGCTTGGACTAAAGGCTTTCAAGAAATAAAAGGAACAGAGAGTTAGCAGATCTTGGTACACAACTTTAAAATTTCATAATTGGCTTGTCTGAAAAAACAGAAGAAATAGATTAAAATGAAGAGGTAAAAAGATTAGAGAGAGTAAATTGAAGCTAAAATAGACAAATAATCCCTTAAACCCGTCGATGGTCGATGATTTACGTTTAGCAGCCTCAAAAATGACGGGAGCAGAGCGTCGTTCATTTCAAGCTGAAATGTGTCTCAAGTATTGTGGAGGAAGTGCCAGACAAACCGAAATCGTGTTTGGTTGGGGGAGAAAAAATGTTCAACTTGGATTACATGAAAAACGAACTGGGATAGTGTGTTTAGGATTACAATCAGTCAATAGTGGATGTAAAAAATGGGAGGAAAGATACCCAATAGTTGCCCAATCATTGAAAGAAATAGCCGAAGCTCACGCACAACAAAACCCCACATTTAATAACCCCATTGCCTATACAAGATTAACGGCGGCTGAAGCCATTAAACAATTAAGAAATCTAGGATATAATGGAGAGGAGGTTCCTGCTGCTTCGACAATGGCAGATATTTTAAATCGTTTGGGCTATCGATTAAGAAAAGTGGTAAAAGCTAAACCTAAAAAAAAATCTCGGAGACGGACGCTATCTTCGAGAATATAGAGAAAAAAGATAGAAAAAAAGACCCTTCTGTGAAACGTTTAAGTATGGATTGTAAAGCAACTGTGGAAATAGGAGAATATTCACGTGGCGGACAAACCAGAGGTTATAATCAAGCTCAAGATCATGATATGGGAACTAAAGAAAAATACGTTCCTTGTGGGATTGTAGATGAAGAGACAGGGCAACTTTATGTAACTTTTGGAAGTTCTTATAAAACGAGTGATTTCATGGTAGATAACTTGGAGCAATGGTGGACAAGTCTGAGTATAACTGAAAAGCAGCAACTAGAGAACATCCAAATTAAAGTTGATAATGGACCAGAAAATAGTGGAATAAGAAAGCAATTTTTGAAGAGAATGGTAGAGTTTGCCGACCAAACTAAGAAATCTATTCAATTACTATATTTTCCTCCTTATCACAGTAAATATAATCCCATAGAAAGATGTTGGGGAATTTTAGAGAGGCATTGGAACGGAACACTTCTGAGAAATGCTCAAACGATGTTAGCTTGGGTAAAAACTATGACATGGAAAGGCTTAAATCCGATAGTTAAGTTAAGTAAAAAAGTTTATCAAAAAGGCATTTCTTTAACGAAAAAAGAGATGAAGGAAATTGAGAAACGTTTAGAACGTAATCCTCACTTACCTAAATGGGATATTTTGATTAGACCCAGTTAGTCTAAAAAGTTAATAAGAGTGTAAAATTAAGTGAATTTCCTTTTTAAAAATAGTCAAAGCTAATTTAAAAGTTAGCGTATTTCTTTCTTTTAGATAGGGAGGTTTTTGTTCGCGGAAAGTATCCGCGAACAACTTTTTATTTTTCCCTTTTCGCTTATTTGAGATGTTCTACAAACAGATTCTGAGAATGGGTGGGAAACTTTTTCTTGGAAATCACCTTAGCTTCTTTGAGGTTAGCCCCCATCAAATTAGCCCGACTCAAATCAACCCCTTTCATGTTTGCCCCTTGAAAATCGGTCCTAGCTAAGTTGGCAGCTTGGAGGTTAGTGTAGTAGCTCTTTTTTTCCTGACGCATATTTGCCCCCCTGAGACAAGCACCAGTAAGAGTTGCCCACTTAAGTCTGCCCCCGTAAATCGGCAGAATTAAGTAACATCGAGAAAAGTAGTAAGTAAAATCGTATCCTTAATTTGCCCTTGTAGTGGGTCCGTGAAGAGTCGATCCGTAGTCTGCCCATGAGATCGGCTGAAAAATTGGTCACTTAGTTGGTCCACAGATATCTGGGTAAATGGGGGTTAAATAGACAAAGAATACGCGGGAAACGGTCATAAGAAGCGGTAA
>NZ_AADV02000126.1 GCF_000167195.1 Crocosphaera watsonii WH 8501
CCTCCCTGATCGGTAATTAACCCAGCTATGGGTAAACTTTCCTTCACGGTAAAAGATTTAGGAAAAAAATCCGCTTTTAGGTAATATTAAAATCCCTGTAGTAGTTAAAACACAGCTTCTGTTACCAACAAGATCATCTCACTCCTGAGTTATTCCTCCCAACTTTATCGCCGATCAATAATTGGACCATTTTTCCTGAGAGCTTTAAAGCATCAAAAAATATTATTTCCCCCGTGTAGAAACAGGAGGAAGAGAAATTCTTAGTCAAAGAATTACAAAAACAAGAAGCTAATATTATTGAAGTTCCTGCCTATCAGTCAGGATGTCCAGATAAGATTGATGCTCAAGCATGGGAAGCTTTACAAAATAAGCAAATTAATATTATTACTTTCGCCAGTTCCAAAACAGTAACAAACTTTTATAAATTATTACAAAAAGCCCTCAATACTAGCAGTAAAGTCGATATTTTATCCTTGCTAGATAATGTTTGTCTTGCCTCCATTGGTCCCCAAACTTCAAAAACTTGTCATGAATTATTAGACAGAGTGAATCTAGAAGCTAAAGAATACACCTTAGAAGGATTGACCAAAGAATTAGTTCAATATTTTAGTAGGGGTTAACGGCCGTTAACCTCTATGGAAATGTGTCCCTTAATTTCTACTTTTTTCTCCTAATCTTTCCTCAAAGCTTATCCATTTTTCCCTTATTTTTGGGACTGACATCTCTAGAGGTAAGAGTTATGCTGAAAATAGAGAAAGTATTAGGAGGGAAACAAAAATGCTAACACTTAAGCTGAAAAAAACAGGGTTTTCCACAGTGAGTGCATTGTTAGTTGCTATTACGACGACTACATCGTTATTACCCGTAACAACCGTTTCTGCTCAAGGTTTTCCCACCCCTAACCCCACTGCAACAGACACTTATCGGGTTCGTGTTCCCGAAGGAACCTTACTTCCCGTTACTTATCCTCAATCACAACAAATTCGTGTTAAACAAGGAGAATATTTACCTTTAGAGTTACAAATATCCACTAATCTACGGGATAGTAATGGTAGTTTATTAATTCCTGCCGGGACAAAAATTAGGGGGCAACTCGAACCCACTAGACAAGGAACTCGCTTTGTAGCACGAGAAATGGTGCTTAATAATCAATGGGTTCCCCTGGATGCCACCTCTCAAGTGGTTTCTCGAACCGAAATAGTCAACGATGGAGCAACCGTTGGTAATATTTTATCAGGAACCTTTGCTGGTGCTGGTACAGCTACCATTTTGGCAGGAACTACAGGCGATCGCCGAATTGCTCCTTTAGAAGTTTTAGGAGGTGCGGCCTTAGGAACTCTGTTAGGATGGGGTTTACCAGAAGGTCAAATTATTGGGGGTGGAGAGCATCGAGAGGTGGTTATCGATACCAAGCGTGATCTGACTTTAACCCTTAACTCCGATCTATCCCTTCTTGCCAACTCTCCAAGACAACAACAAACGAGTCCCTATCGTCGCGCTTTTAATGTTAGTTTGTAACTTCTTTTTCTGTGTGAGGAGTGTTTTATTAGCATTTTGGGAACATTAATAATAGTAGAGTTGTCGTTACCCGAACTTACCTATGAAACCAATTGGATCAATTATATTAGTTTTAGGCTTAATTTTTGTGGCTGTTGGGGATACTTTTTTGCCTAAACCCCTAAGTACCGCGAGTAAAAACGCTCGTACTTACGTTAATAATATTTTTCTCAGTTTTACCCCAGACACGGATTTTGAGAAACCCAGTAAACAGAGGGAAGCACAGGTGGATGATTTGGAAGAAAGAGTCAAAGGGAACCGCGATCGATTGGTGGAACAACCTTAATTATCTGAGTTCGGTTTTAGCTTTTTCTGTATTGTAAAAATTTATAGTTTTACTTTGGCTTTAAAATCGCACTTTACCACAAAGTCTCGACATCGTAGTAAGCAAAAGCAATATCATTAGTCAAGATGACAATTTTTTCTAATTGAGTTTGAGCGATTAACATCCGATCAAAAGGATCTTTATGATGTAGAGGAAGGGCAGCTGCTTTGAGTGCATGAGATACTTTAATGGACAAAGTTTCTATATCATCCATTTGCATTTGCTGAGGAATCAGAATTTCTGGAGTTTGGGGTAGTTTTAACTTGTTTATTTTGTATTTAATGCCGATTTCCCAGATACTAGCTACAGATAACAAAAGTTCATTATTGAAACCCATAATCTCATCAAGCGCTGTTTGGCTCAATTTTTCTGGTTCGACTAACCACCATAACCAACAGTGAGTATCCAGTAATAATCTCAATCTTCTTCTCCTTCAAATAAGCTAATCAACTCTTCGTCAGGTTCGTTAAAATTGTCAGGGACAGTGAATTGACCCCGTAAACGTCCTGGCAGACGCTTTGGCTGTTTATCTTCTTGATATTGACTCAATAATGCAACTGGTTTGCCTCGATTGGCAATGATGATCTTTTCCCCGTGTTGTACTCGCAGTAATAGTTGCGATAGTTGTGTTTTGGCTTGGTGAATATTGATGATTTCCATCTTTGTTAGAACTTAGTTCATTAAACTAGACTCAGTATAACCACATTTTAAAGAAAATAGTTTGAGTTGTTGGGTTTCGTTCTACAAGATCGGCGATCGCCTATATTTTGAGAAATCTTACTATAGCACAACAGTTAATCACCTGATGTTTAAAGAGCGATCGCCTATCTTTTGAAAAATCTTACTATAGCGCAACAGTTAACAACCTGATATTTAAAGAGCGATCGCCTATATTCTGGAAAATCATACTATAGCGCAACAGTTAGAAACCTGATGTTTGAAGGGCGATCGCCTATCTTCTGAGAAATCTTACTATTGCGCAACAGTTAACAACCTG
The DNA here is from genome assembly GCF_000167195.1 of Crocosphaera watsonii WH 8501. Lineage (GTDB taxonomy): Bacteria > Cyanobacteriota > Cyanobacteriia > Cyanobacteriales > Microcystaceae > Crocosphaera > Crocosphaera watsonii. The sequence goes on from NZ_AADV02000126.1 coordinate 2,880, forward strand.
ATATTTAAAGAGCGAGATCGCATATCTTCTGAGAAATCTTACTATTGCGCAACAGTTAACAACCTGATATTTAAAGAGCGATCGCCTATCTTTTGAAAAATCATACTATTGCGCAACAGTTAGAAACCTGATGTTTGAAGAGCGATCGCCTATCTCCTGGGAAATGTTACTATTGCGCAACAGTTAGAAACCCGATGTAGAAAAAACTTGATATGTTGGGTTGAGGGAACGAAACCCAACTACAAGATCGGCGATCGCACTACATGAGGAGTGATCGCTACAAATGATCGCTTTCTATCAGTTCTTGTAGTCTTTTTTTCTGTGTTGCTAAAGGTACATCTGTGTCAAAATAGACAGCATTAGGCCGTTCTCGATGGGTAAATTCAAGCCATGCTTCTTGATCATCTCTGTGGGATAAAATATACTTTTTGAGTTGGTGAAGACTCATCTATTTAAAGTTAGGTTTCGGTGACACCATATCTCCATTGTCCTTGTTGAAAAATAGTTATTTCAATCGTTCCTTCTCCTCTTGCAATAATAAATAGCTCTTTTCTTGTTTCATCATATCGAATTAATTGGATGGGTTGATAACAATTGGAGAGAATTTGGCAGAGAACAAGACATTTTAATAATTGTGACTCGGTTGGCATTATAGTTTGATTTTATCTTTTCTTATTATAATTAACGATAATGATATATTTTATTTTTTTGTTACGTTATTTTAAAGAAAATAGTTGATTTGTTGGGTTTCGTTCCCTTAACCCAACCTAAAAAAGCGATCGCACTGTTTGAGCTAGAATGGGGTAATAGGAATGTGAGCATCTTGCTCACTAGCTGCAAAAATAGCTTGCAAGATGCTTGCACTCCATTAAATCTAATACACGCTCAAGAGATCGCCTATATTCTGAGAAATATTACTATAGCGGAACAGTTAACAACCTGATGTTTGCACAGCGATCGCCTATCTTCTGGAAAAGCTTACTAGAGCGCAACAGTTAATCACCTCATGTTTAAAGAGCGATCGCCTATCTTTTGAGAAATATTAGGAGTTTCGCATTGACAAAAGAGCGTAAATATGCAGATGATGTTTTCAGGTGATCGCTAATGAAGGAGAAAAATCATAAGACTTCGGAGTAAACCATCAACAGCCCAATGTAATCTAGATCAATATACATACTTCTTGCTCTCAGAGCCAAAATACACAGGTTGCTGCCGTTTAGCTGAGATTTTAGAAATTTCTCGTCATAGCACCAATAGATTCTTACTAAGAGAGCAATATGAACCAATAGATTTATTTAGAGAAGTTCAAGGAAACCTTAATTTGATTGGAGGAGTGTTAAGTGGGGATGATACCGTTATTGAAAAACACTACTCTCAAGTAGGAAAAGCTCATTTAATCAACTATTATTGGTCAGGAAAACATCAAAAAGCCATCAAAGGAATTAACTTAATTACTTTGTATTATACTGACTATGATGGAAAATCAATGCCTATTAATTATCGCCTTTATGATCCTCTAGATAATAAAACAAAAAATGATTACTTAAGAGAGATGATCGTAGAAGTAATCAAGTGGGGGGTAAAACCTTCTACTATAACGACAGACTGTTGGTATTCTTCTAAAGAGAATTTAAGATTTTTTAGAGACAAAGAACTGAATTTTCAAGTAGGAATAGCCAAAAATAGACAAGTAAAAGTAGAAGGAGGTAAATATCAAAGAGTAGAGGAGTTGGAAATTCCTAATAATGGATTGATAGTAATTATCAAAGAATTCGGAAAAGTAAAAATATTTAAGAGGACTTTTAAACACGGAAGTTGTCGTTATTATGCTACTTTTCTATATGATGAATCTAAACTTATGGATTGGAAGCGCGATGATTTTAGAGAGTTACAAACTATTCATTTGGGAATAGAATGCTATCATAGAGCTTTAAAACAATTGTGTGGATTATCTAAGTTTCAAGTAAGAACGACAAAAGCTATTGTTACTCATATTTTCTGTTCTTTAAGAGCATTTTGTCAATTGGAACTGATGAGAATTAAAGCAACTATAGAGTCTTGGTATTCTCTCCAAAGAGAGCTTTCTTTAAAAGTGGCACGGGAGTTTCTTTTAGAACAATTATCTCCCACTAATTCTTTGACAGCATAATTTTTATTTTCTGTCAATGCGAAACTTCTAGAATCATTACTGACTGCTATATATAAGCAAATTTGTAGAAAACTGACTAAAATAAGAAGTATAAACCCCTCATTCTCTCATTAAAAAATCATGACTCCGAACTCCGAACTCCGAACTCCGAACTCATGTTAGTAATTACTAATTGCTGAGGTAGGGTTTCATATTTTGGTTGTTTAACTTCAGTTAATCAGATTATTACAATTTATTACTATGCAGTCTAATTTAATTTAACCATTTTTCCCATCTGGACTAAATTAAGATAAGAGACTAATCTTGTATTATAAGCAACCTTGATAATTTGTATGAAAAAACGCCCTCAGTTATTACAATCACTTTTACAAATTCCTCTGTTTCGTCAAATTTGGGTTTTCTGGAAAGCATTAACAGCAAGTTGGCGAGTTTATCTGGAAACACCAGTTCCTGAAGCAGAAATAGCCCATGCTCGTGAAGCAGCATCTATTCCTTCTTTCGGCTTCTTTTTATTATTAATTTGTGCTAGTATTTTAGCAACTTTAGGACTTTTAGCGTAACTGCTCACCGCAACAAAAAAGTCTTATTGAAAAGCACTACAAACAACATCAGTTGAGTCAACAAAAATATAAGCCCTGTGATTTAGCGTAAAATTTAAGCTAATTTATTACGGCTATTTTAATGACTAACATTCCCAGAATCAAGTCTTTTAAAAACCTCAAATAAAAACAACAATATGAGAAAAAAAAGAATAGTAAGATAGTTTTTTGTTAGCGGAGATCATCCGCTAACCCTGTGTATTTTTGTGCAGAGAGATAGGGGGATCAAGAAACATCTATCCCCCATCGGCTCCGGAGCCTTTTACATCTCTAATCCTGGGGGACTCCGACCAGCTAATGAAAATAATTCGCATAATTGGACAATGGCATTTTGCCCCTGTAATCTCATGGTCTCTAAAAAACTGAACATTTGGGTGACTAACTCTGCACCCCAGTCGCTTCTTGCTCCCCCACTTACTTTGCGGTGAATGACAATGGGACGTAAAGCTCTCTCAGCATCATTATTATCTGGTTTGACTTCAGGATAAGTTAGAAAGGTGAACCACTCTTCCCAATGACGTTTGAGACGGTTAATCAATCTTTGTGCATCATAAGGCCATCCTTTTTTGGGAGTTGCTTTAAAAATCTTTTGCAGTGAGTTCTCGACTTCTGTTCTTTTGGAGCCTAAGTCTTCAAGGGTTAAATTTCGAGCATGATAATGACGATAATGGATACGGGCGGTTGCTAAAACTTGCTGTACATCGGCAGCAAATTCTCGATTCGCTTGAAAACGACTGGTTTTAAGGGACTCTAACTCTCGTTCTAAATGTGCCAGACATTTCTGTTTGGCCATCGCACTTTGTCTAAAGTAGGCACTATAGCAGTCACTGGTGAGGATGCCCTTAAAATCTGCTCCTAACAATTTCTCGACTTCTGCGGAGCTTCTAGTGGGAGCCAACATCAACACACAGACCTCATTTGATGTGGCTACCCAAACCCAATACTTGATGCCATCGATGCAATAACTGGTTTCGTCAACACATCGGATTCCTGGCTGCTGGATGTACTTTAACCACTGTTTGGTCAAGGGTTCTAAACTTTCTTGAAACCATTTGTGCATTTTGGCAAGGCTCCCTTGAGAAATGGGAATGCCAAAGACATACTCTATAAAATGTTCCTGTTTACGCCATGTAAGATTACCCCCATAGCCAAGCCAGCCCACGATGCTACTTAGGGTTTGCTGAATAAAAGCAAAACCCTATTCTTTAAAAGGTTACACCCATATTCGCGATCGCAAAAAAGATCAGCTTTGTCGGCTACAAACCGCTATAATTGGTAGAAACACCTCCCAGTTGTTGGTCAAGAACAAATGTATCGAAAAGAGGAGCAACCTTTACCGCCCCCAGAAAAATTTGAATTACCTTTCGAGGGCAAATTGTCCCCCAATAATCGTTGGGTAATCATGGCAGAGTTGATACCTTGGGATGATTTTGAGGAAGAATATGCTAAACTTTTTTCAGCAGAAAAAGGTGCGCCAGCCAAACTATTTAGAATGGCATTAGGGACATTAATTATTAAGGAAAAATTAGGAACAAGTGATAGAGAAACTATAGAACAGATTAGAGAAAATCCCTATCTACAATACTTTATAGGTTTAAATTGTTATCAACAAGAGCCACCACTGGAATCTTCAATGCTAGTTCATTTTAGGAAAAGAATTGATGGAGAATTGATAAACAAAATCAATAAAAAAATAGTAAAAAGAGAAATAGACAAGAGTGATAAAGAAGTAAAAAAAAAGGATTGTCTTCAATAAAAAGGAGAAAAAATAAAAAATAAAGGTAAACTAATTTTAGATGCGACTTGTGCGCCAGCAGACATCAAATACCCAACGGATTTAGGCATATTAAATCAAGCCAGAATTGAGACAGAAAGAATAATAGATAATCTTTATAAACCATTAAGAGTAAAATTGAGAAAAAAGCCGAGAACTTCTAGAATAATTGCTAGAAAGGAATACTTAAAAGTAGCTAAAAAACGAAAAGTATCTTATCAAGAAAGAAGAAAAGCTATCGGGAAACAGTTAAAATACCTTAAGAAAAATTTAGGAAATATAGAAGACTTAATTCAAGCTGGGGCTTCCCTGGAAAATCTGAGTAAAAGACAGAAAAATTGTCTAGAGACTATCAAAAAAGTTTATGAACAACAACAGTCAATGTGGGAGAATAAGACCCAGAGTGTTCCTCAAAGAATTGTAAGTTTAACTCAACCGCATATTCGCCCAATAGTGAGGGGAAAAGCAGGAAAACCAATAGAGTTTGGAGCTAAACTCTCAGTAAGCTGTGTAGATAACTATGTGTTTCTAGACAAAATAAGTTGGGAAAACTTCAATGAATCTTGTCATTTAAAAGAACAAGTAGAAAAGTATAAAGAAACGTTTGGCTATTATCCCGAATCCGTCCATGTAGATAAAATTTATCGAACTAGGGAAAACAGAAATTGGTGTAAGGAAAGAGGGATAAAAATCAGTGGTCCGAAGTTAGGAAGACCTCCGAAAAATGTCAGTGAAGAAGAAAAGAAACAAGCCCACTCCGATGAATGCTTCCGTAATGCTATTGAGGGAAAGTTTGGACAAGCTAAACGAAGATTTAGCCTAAATCTCGTGATGACAAAACTCCCTGAAACCTCCATTACATCTATTGCTATTACATTTTTAGTTGTCAATCTTTCTAAACTTCTGAGGCAGTTTTTGTCGCTTTTTTTGTCCTTATTTACTAATAATAGAACAAGGGAACTCATCAAACCGCCTTTCATTAATTTTGATTATACTTTAAACAATTTTTATGTACTAAAACTTATTGATTTGTCAGAAAATTCTTGGTCAAAAGTGGCATAAATTTTGGAGAAACTTTTTCAGCAAACCCTAAGTATTGGTTGCATAATATCCTGCCCCAACGCCGTGCTTTAAAATATACTGATGGTCAAATTTTGGCTCTTGAAATTACGACTTCTCCTACTGGTGAGTGGGTTCAATCTGTTCTCAACTCTGTTAGTTCGAGGGTAGGTATTCCTTTTCAAATCATCAGTGACCACGCTTCTAATCTTAAAAAAGGTATTCAACTTTTCCAATCCCATCATCCTTCTATTATCTATACTTACGATCTTACCCATGCCATGGCCAAATTATTAGAAAAAGAATTATTTGCTGATGAGCTTTTTCCTAATTTTTTGTCTGATTGCCATCAATGTCGTCTTGAAATTCAACAAACTGAATTTGCTTTTGCTACCCCTCCTCCTCAACGCAGGAAATCCCGTTTCTTTAACCTTGATCCCTTACTTCGTTGGGCTACTACTCTTGTTTCTATTCCTCTTCTGAAGTTCTTTAAACTTCTCCCTAATTATCATCGAGATCGCATCTCTCGTCGCTTTTTTGCTAAGTTCTCCTGGCTTTTTCGTTATCAAAGACACATTAAACTTTGGTCTCTTCTTTTACACATGACTCGCTCGTTAGAAACTCTTCTTAAAACCTACGGTTTAAATTCTGCCTCTATTTACCTTTATCATCAATATCTTTCTTCTCTTCATCTGCCTTCTTCTTTTCTTCCTTTTCAACACCAAATTTTTCACTATTTACACTCACAATTACCCTCTCATATTTCTCATACCATCCTTACATCTTCTGATATTCTTGAATCTATTTTTGGTCGCTATAAACATTTTTCACAACGTTCTCCTCTTCAAGAACTTCTCTCTCTCCTTCTTACTATTCCCCTCAGCACTGTTAATCTCACTAAACAGTTTATTCATGATGCCTTAACTACTATTACTAACTCTGATTTATCCCAATGGGTTGATTCTACTTTTGGTCAATCCATGCTTTCTAAACGTAACAGTCTGTTCTCCAATAACAAATTTTCTTAGTATTAATTCTCCTTTTACTACGACATAAAAGTTGTGTTCATTTTTTTGCAATTTCACAAATTTTCTACTCCCTACCCTAACTCATATTGATGAAGCCGTTGAACAACAGACTTTTCCTCCTACTCCTACTCCTACTCCTACTCCTACTCCCTCACCTCCTCCTCAAAAGTTAGATCTCTTTGCCAAAATGCAAGCATCAGATCCATCTAATCTCCCTTCTCCCCCCTCTCCACAACTTTCTCACTGGGAAAAAATTTATTATGACTTACTCAAGCAACAACGTCATCATGACTACTCTATTGGTTGGATTTACTATCAACTTAAAGAACTCAATCCCCCCTTATTTATCTGGCAAAAATATGCACATCTTCGCAGTTATCATCGTCAATGGGCTACTCACCAATTTGAATCTCTTAACCCTCCTTCACCTCTTTCTCCTGAAATCCTTCAACAAATCTGGCTCCAAGTTCTTCAAGAATTACCTCCGTTAACTCAAGGTTTATTCAAAATTCATACTCATTTTAAAGGACTCTATACCCACTGGGCTACCATCGAAGTTAAACACCGTCAATTGTTACGGTGTTGCGAGGATAAAAGAACCCAAACCGAATCCGCTTTGACTTATGTTTTTCAACATCCTATTCATGTTCAATTTACTTTTGCTCCAACTCCAACAAAAATCATTGGTCGCCCTATAGTCAATAACGAGAATGAGGATGACCTTGATTTTTGAAAAGTTGTTTGACTTTCAATTAGCTGAATTTATCTAGTATCATAAGCTGATTTGGTATGACAACAATTAAAATTAATTATTCGGTAATGAGCGCAATTTAATTAATTCTACAATAATTGATTATTGACGGGACGAAACTGGTTAAATAAACTCCCTCTAATTTTAGGCATCTTGTACCAAGTTTCTCCTTTCTTTCGACGCTGAAATAGATAGGCTTTAGGAATAGTCGGCAGGGAATTAAGACTGAGTCCTAACTCTTTATCTGATAAATGTTGGTAGTTGAGATGATAAGTTTCAACTTCATCAATCAAGTCATTTAATTGTTGAGTTAATTGTTCATGAATATTATCAAAATCTGTCCAGTATTCTTCAGGAATTTCTTGTCTAATTAAGGATAAATCTGACTGTTCTCTCATTAATTCCCACAAACCGATTGGCGTAACACCAGCGATAAGTTTCTGGAGACGACGATACTCACCTCCCTTAATTTTTAACCGTAATCCACTTTGATAACGAATGACAAAGCCTTCATTATTTTTATCTAAACTTTCTGCCTCTTTTAAAAGTTCCTTTACAGAAGTATCGGTCAATCGTTTGGGTATTTCTACTCCCAGAGTAGCAGCTAACAAATCTAATTGAGATAAGGATAATTCTTGACCTTCTTGTTGGTAAGCTCCCAACAATACTAATTGCTCTGATGGATATTTAATGACAATTTGATTCTCAGGAGAAATATACTCAAACAGATAAGTAGTTCCTTTGTCCAAGTATTTTGTCTTTAACTTGTTTAAGAGAGTTTTAGCTTTCTGAGACTGAATTGATTGTAAATTCCCTTTGGTTGCTGTTTGCCAGTTATTTTGGTAATAATAACAAATAATTAAAGAGCCATCTAGTTTTTCCCACACTTCATAAGGTTCATCTGGAAGAGAAATAGCTTGTTCTCCATAGTTAAAAAACTTTGGGAAAGGAGTGGCTACAATTTCTTGAGTTCTCTGGTCAATAATTAAGCCTCTAGCTTGAGTATTCCATTGATTCCAGTTGGCATTATAAACACAATGTTTGGTATAGCAGTAAAGGATTAAATCTCCTAAACGAGTTTCGTAGACATTATTTTTCTCTTTTTCTATTTCTAGTTTTTCGATTAATTCATTATAAGAAATTTGTCGAGCTAAATGAATAGACAATACCTGACCCTCCCCTATTTTCTTGACTTTCGTTTTTCTGATAACTCTCTTTTTACTCTCTTCCTATTTTAACACAATCTCTTTTCTTCTCTTGATAAAATTCTCTGACTTCTACTATTAGTTCCCCTAATTCATCGGGAATAATTACTGACTGGCTCATTATTTTGGGGTAATTGCTCACCGCAATAAAGAATCTGTCTTGACAACATAAAGGTAAAATCGGGGATTTTTATGTATAGTGGGGGTTATGACCACAAATGCTACCATTGATTCAAAGCTAGTTAGAGCTATCGCCGATGAACAGTTGGCGAACAATGTCTTCATGATTGAGTGGCTAGTCAAGGCACAACAACAGTTATCTCTTCAACAAAGACTGATTGACCAGCAACAACAACAAATCTCTACACAACAGCAAGAAATTGAAAAATTGAAAGAAGAGAGAGATAAGCTAAAAAACCGTAACTCAAAAAACAGTTCAGTCCCCCCATCATCAGACCCACTAAAAAAGCCTTCTGACAAAAAGAAACGCAAAAAAGGATTTAAACGCGGACCAAAATATGACCACCTAGGGAAGACCCGTAATGGTTTTGGTCAGCCCGATAAGATAGTCCCTTTAGAACTAGAAAACTGTCCTGTTTGTGGGGGTTCAGTGGAACGAGATGAAGTAGTTCCCGAAAAAGTCCAGCAAGTGGCTGAAGTAGTAGACCAACCCATAGAAATCAGGGAATATCGTCGCGGATTCTATAAATGTCCTAGTTGTGGATGGTCAGATTACAGTCCTGTTCCATTGGGAGTTAAAGAAGGATTCCGTTATGGGGCGCGATTAAGTAGCATCGTGGGCTGGCTTGGCTATGGGGGTAATCTTACATGGCGTAAACAG
>NZ_AADV02000125.1 GCF_000167195.1 Crocosphaera watsonii WH 8501
AAAGATTCCCTTTAACAATTTTTCTGAAGTTCTCGCTTTTTTCCAAATTACTTCAAATGGTTATAAAGATATTTATAATCGTGCGGTCCAATCCTGGCCTGATTTAAAAAGCCCTAATCGCGTTGGGTATTTGATGTCTGCTGGCGCACAAGTCGCATCTAAAATTAGTTTACCTTTATTTTTTATTTTTTCTCCTTTTTCTTGGAGACAATCCTTTTTTTTTACTTCTTTATCACTCTTGTCTATTTCTCTTTTTACTATTTTTTTATTGATTTTGTTTATCAATTCTCCATCAATTCTTTTCCTAAAATGAACTAGCATTGAAGATTCCAGTGGTGGCTCTTGTTGATAACAATTTAAACCTATAAAGTATTGTAGATAGGGATTTTCTCTAATCTGTTCTATAGTTTCTCTATCACTTGTTCCTAATTTTTCCTTAATAATTAATGTCCCTAATGCCATTCTAAATAGTTTGGCTGGCGCACCTTTTTCTGCTGAAAAAAGTTTAGCATATTCTTCCTCAAAATCATCCCAAGGTATCAACTCTGCCATGATTACCCAACGATTATTGGGGGACAATTTGCCCTCGAAAGGTAATTCAAATTTTTCTGGGGGCGGTAAAGGTTGCTCCTCTTTTCGATACATTTGTTCTTGACCAACAACTGGGAGGTGTTTCTACCAATTATAGCGGTTTGTAGCCGACAAAGCTGATCTTTTTTGCGATCGCGAATATGGGTGTAACCTTTTAAAGAATAGGGTTTTGCTTTTATTCAGCAAACCCTAAGTTAGCCCATCACCTCTGTGACCAAGCACAATCAATATTTATCGAGGATATTGATTTTAGGTCGTGGGCTAGGGGGATGCTGTCTAAGCATTGTCTTGACGCTGCCTTTGGGCAATTTGTGACCATCCTTAAATGGGTGGCTTGGAAGCGCGACGTTTTCGTTGCTGAAGTGGACAAGAACTACACTCCCCAAATTTGCCCTCAGTGCTCCTGTGAGACAGGTAAGAAGACTCTTGATGTTAGAGAACATATTTGTCCCGAATGTGGTTACACAACCCATCGAGACGTGGCCTCCGCACAAGTTATCAGAAATCGAGGTCTGACCCACCTGGACTGAGATTCCAGGTGGAAAGCAGACCTCAAAGGTTTAGAAGGATACGCGCTAGGGCATAGCGTGTTAGAAAATGCCTGTGGAGATGATGGGACGGGGGCGGTAACGCCTAGTTACCAATCTGTGAAACAGGAACTCTTAAATGTGAATTTAAGAATCTCCCGTTGAGCGCGTAGCGCGGGCGGCGAGAGTGTCAATCTAATCTTTTTTTGATAAGGGGATGTTAGGACGGGCAAACGGTTCAAACCAACCTCTACGCCAAAAAAATAAGACTAAACCTCCTGCGATCGCTCCCATGAACCCTAAACAAATTATATAACCCCAACGAGTCTTTAATTCTGGCATATATTCAAAGTTCATCCCATAAACCCCAGCAATAAAAGTCAGAGGAATAAAAATCGTCGAAACAACGGTTAAAACTTGCATCACCTCATTCATTTTATTGCTCATAGAAGATAGATAAGCATCCATTAAAGAAGAGGCTAACTCTCGATAAGTTTCTACAATATCTAAAATTTGAATAAAATGATCATAACAGTCTCTAAAATAAATTTGTGCCTCGGAGCTAATTAAAGAACTTTCTCCTCTGACTAACATATTGCTCACATTTCGTAAAGGCCAAATAGCACGACGTAAGGCTAATAATTCCCGACGAATTAAATAAATTTCTTTTAGTTGATTAGTATTAGGTCTAATAGCCAACTCGTCTTCTATATCTTCGATGCGATCGCCGTAGTCTTCTAATACGGGGAAATAACCATCAATAATAGAATCTAACAATAAATACATTAAATAATCTGCTTTTTGTTGTCTGACTTTGCCTTGATTTGCCTTAATTCTTTCTCTAACAATATCGAAACAATCTTCTATTTCTTCTTCTTGAAAAGTAAGTAAATATCTAGTTCCTAAAACAAAACTAACTTGCTCGCTTTCAAATCCCTCTTCATTGTCCTTGGGGCGAACCATCTGTACAATTAATACTAATTGCTCGTTATAATCTTCTAGTTTAGGTCTTTGAGGAACATTAACCACGTCTTCTAAAAGTAAGGGATGAAGCTTAAAAATTTCTCCAATTTATTTAAGAACCCTCTCACTTCCTAACCCTTGAATATCCATCCAAGAAATGGTATTTGTTCCTAAATAGGGGATTAAAGCGTTGGGGGTAACATCTACTTTTCGTATAGCATGGGACTGATCGTAATCAATTAAAACAATACGAGAAGGTTTCGCATCTGGTTCTATATTTAACTTTCCAGGTTCGCTACCAGGTTCATCAAAAAAGTAATCAAAATAATCTGACTCCTCTTCTTTTTCTAATTCTTCAGGGTTGAGTATTTGGTCTTCAGTAATGGGGGATTGAGTCATAATTTATTTTCAGTTATATGTTGTTCTTTCTACAATCTAAATGTAGTCCCATAATAATCAAATCTCTTTCAATCCTATCTAATTGAGCTACTTTTGGCAAGTAACCCCATTGTTGAAAGTTATATTTTTTAAATAAGTTTAAACTGGGTTTATTATGGGCAAAAATAAATCCTAGTAAGTTAGTTAATCCCAATTTTGGACTTTCTTCTATGACATATTCTAATAGTTTTTTACCAATTCCTTGACCTCGGTATTTTTCAGCAATATATAAACTGATTTCTGCTGTACTTTTATAAGCGGGACGACAATAAAAATGTTGTAAACTAATCCAACCAACCACTTGATTTTTAACCCCTGTTGTTGACGACTGGTTATGATCTTCCATCACCCAAATAGGATAATGGTTAGTGTCTCTTTCTTTGAACCATTTTAAGCGACTTTCTACCGTTATTTTTTGTAAATCTCCTGTGGCAATACGACTGGGAATACTATCATTATAAATATTAACAATTTTTTCCAAGTCTTCTAAGTTTGCTAGTCTTATTTTTTTCATTTATCATTCCTATTTTAGTTTTATCATGATATGAGATTGATTTTTTTTGACTGTAAAAATTCCCAGTGACTGGACTAATTCACTCAATTTTTTATAGCCATAATTTCGAGAATCAAAGGAAGGGGATAATTTAGTTAATTGTGAACCAAAGGGACCAAGATGAACCCATTCTTCTTCATCTGCTACGGATTCATAGGCACTCTTCAACAACTCTAATAATTGTTTATTTGTTGTTATTTTTTGATTGCCAGAAGGTTGTTTATAAGCTAAAATATCGGTATAAATAAATTTGTTACAAGCAACGACAAAAGCTTCTGGAGTCTTGACTTTTTCTCCAAATCCATAAACAATAAGTCCTGATTCCCTAATGCGAGAGGCCAAACGAGTAAAATCACTATCACTAGAAACTAAACAAAAGCCATCAAAATTATTTGTATAAAGTAAGTCCATTGCATCAATAATTAAAGCACTATCAGTGGCATTTTTTCCCGTTGTATATCGAAATTGTTGGATGGGTTGTAGTGCTAATTTATTGAGTTTACTTTTCCAGCTATTTAATTGACTGTTTGTCCAGTCTCCATAGATTCTTTTTACATTAGCGGTTCCATACTTAGCAACTTCTTGTAATAAGTGTTCAATAATATTTGCGCTGACATTTTCAGCGTCGATTAAAACTGCTAAACGGGTATTACTGGAACCATCCTCTAAGGTTTTCATATTAAGAGATTGGCAGATTGTTCATTGTACAATTTGTATTAAAAGAGTTAAATCTTTTGATCAACCGCTTTTTTATAAACTTTTTGAATAGTTTTGAGAATTTTATCAAAAGCTGATTGAGGTGAATCTTGAGCGGGATCAAGTAGTTGTAATTTAGTTAAAAGTTGTGCCTCTTGCATTTGAATATCCCCATCGCTATAAACTAAAGCACTTAAGGTTTCCAATAATTTTTGATAGTCATTTCTGCTAGGATTATCCCCTAAATATTCTTCTAACCATTGATAACATTGATGGGGTTGAACGGGTTTCAATTCTGATAAAAGATCCTTGAGATCATCATCTTCAGATAAACCATGACGCTGAGCCATTTGTTTTAGATAGTCCCTTTCTTCTGCCTGAATAATGCCATCGATCCAAGCTGCACCAATGAGAATTTTTAGCAATTGTTTATTTTTATTTTGCTCATTCATTGTTAATCACCGAGGTGTTTTTTCCTGTCTTTATCATGAAATATATTTGGTATAAATAGGTATTCTATTAACCTTTCTTCAACTTCACCATGAAAAAACCGTCACTATCCTGTTTATGGGGGAGCATTTGTATCCACTGTGATGATGTCACAAAGGGAGAAAAAGCCCAATGGGGGTTAGGTGGTTCGATCTTCCAATGGGAATGAGTGCTTAAAAAGGTTTGGATGATTTCTTGGTTTTCTGGGGGGTTAAGGGTACAAGTTGAGTAAACTAGGGTTCCTTGGGGTTTGACCCATTGGGCGGCTTGGTTTAAAATCTCTAGTTGTAAACTGGTTAATTCTCTGATGTTCTCAGGAGTCTGTCGCCAACGAATGTCTGGATGTCGGTGCAGGGTTCCCAAGCCGGAACAGGGAACATCCACTAAGACTCGATCTCCTTTATTGATAAACTGTTGCAAATAACGACTATCCCCCACAACTGTTTCAATACAGTTTAATTCTAGTCTTTGGGCGTTTTCTTGTACTTTTTTGAGACGGGAAGGGGTGCGATCGCAGGCGAAAATGGTGCCTTGATCCCCCATTAACTCGGCGATATGGGTTGTTTTTCCCCCTGGTGCAGCACAGGCATCGATAATGGTTTCTCCAGGTTGGGGATCGAGGAAATAACTCACCAGTTGCGCGCTAGTATCTTGTACTGTCCAATGACCTTGGCTAAACCCTGGTAAGGTAGGGATAGTTCCTATTTTCCCTTTTAGTCTCAAAGCACAGGGAAAACGGCCTAAAGGGGTGACGTTAACTCCTGCTGAGGTTAGTTGAGTTTGTAGGGTTTCCAAATTGGTTTTTAAGGGGTTAACACGAATGTCAATGTTAGGGCTTTGATTAAACCAATGGCACATTTTTTCTGTGGTTTCTTCCCCCCATTTTTGCAGCCAAGTTTCGATGATCCAGTCGGGGAAACTGTATTGAATAGCGAGTTTTTTTAGGGTATCATTGGGTAAAATTAAAGGGTCGTGGTTGCCTTGAATACTACGAATATATTGCCGTAAAATGCCGTTAACTACCCCTGAAAGTCGTTGCAATTTGTTGTCTTTGGCTAGGTCCACACTGGTATTAACAGCAGCAGAAGGGGGAATATGATCGAGGTATCGTAGTTGATAGAGTCCAATGTGTAGGATACGTCTTAAGTTTGGGGGTTGTTGTTGCGCCTTTTTTTTACCTAGTTGATCGATTAAACTATCTAAGGTGCGTTGATGACGAATAATGCCATAAACTAATTCTGTGCATAGACTGCGATCGCTAGAACTAAGATTACTTTGATTTAAAGCCCTATTTAAAGCAACATCGGTATAACTATTTTTGCGATCAATTTTTAGTAAAATTTTTAAAGCAAGTTGACGGGCGTTGCTGGTTGATAATTTATTTCTCATTCGGTTTTCCAGTGTATTCTATGCTGAAAAATAGTTTGAACTCAATGAAAACCAGACAGGATAGATAATTCAAGCCTAATAATTAGTTAAAAACTTGCGCTTCTTCTCCTGTCTAGCTCTTTCATTACTTAGCATAGTTCATTCTGTAAAACCAATAATCTACGCTTGTGCCAGCAATTTTTCTTCAATAAAGTCATAGCCTGATTCTTCTAATTCTAGGGCTAATTCTTTACCACCACTGATAACAATTTGACCATCATACATAACATGAATATGATGGGGTTCAATATAGTTTAATAAGCGTTGATAATGGGTGATTAATAAGAAAGCATTATCAGGAGTTGCTAACTGGTTGACCCCATTAGAAACAATCCTTAAAGCATCGATATCTAGCCCTGAGTCAATCTCATCTAAAATACCTAATGTGGGTTCTAATAAAGCCATTTGTAGGATTTCGTTACGCTTTTTTTCACCCCCAGAAAATCCCTCGTTTAAGCTTCTTTCTAAGAAAGCAGAGTTCATTTTAACAACTTCTAATTTTTCCTCCACTAAATCTTCAAAATCAAAAGTATCTATTTCCTCTAAACCTAAATGCTTACGACGGGCGTTGTAGGCTACTCTTAAAAAGTCTAGGTTACTGACCCCAGGAATTTCTAAAGGGTATTGAAAGGCTAAAAATATACCTTCTAATGCTCTTTCATCAGGGCTTTTATCTAAGATATTTTCTCCCTTATAAATCACCTCACCCCCAGTGATTTCGTAGTCAGGGTGTCCTGCCAAAACCTTGGATAAAGTGCTTTTTCCTGAACCATTTCTGCCCATGATAGCATGGATTTCACCTGCTTTTATATCCAGATTAACTCCTTTTAAGATAGGAGTTCCTTCTACATTAGCAGTCAAGTTTTTGATGGATAAGATAACGTCACTCATGTTTTTTTCTTGATTGTTAATTGTCAATAAATATCAGTTACCATCTTTTAAGATTGATAACTGATAAGCGATAACCGATAACTGTCTAGCCGACGGTTCCTTCTAACTTCAAACTCAATAACTTATCGGCTTCTGAAGCAAATTCCATAGGTAATTCACTCAAGACATCCTTACAGAAACCACTGACTAACATTGAGACAGCATCTTCTTCAGAAATACCTCTTTGAGCAAAGTAAAATAGTTGGTCTTCTCCTATTTTAGAAGTAGATGCTTCGTGTTCAACTTTAGCCGTATTATTATCAACTTGAATGTAGGGGAAGGTATTAGCTTCGGCGTTATCCCCAATTAACATAGAATCACATTGGGAGTAGTTTCTTGCTCCTTTTGCCCTGGGTCCCATTTGTACTAAACCCCGATAACTATTTTTAGAGTTACCAGCAGAAATACCTTTAGAAATAATGGTGCTACGGGTGTTTTTGCCAAGATGAATCATCTTGGTTCCCGTATCAGCTTGCTGCATATTATTAGTTAAGGCAATGGAGTAAAATTCCCCAACAGAATTATCCCCTGCTAACACACAACTGGGATATTTCCAAGTAATAGCAGAACCTGTTTCTACTTGGGTCCAAGAAATCTTAGAATTAACCCCTTTACAGAGTCCTCTTTTAGTCACAAAATTATAAATTCCGCCCTTACCTTTCTCATCCCCTGCGTACCAATTCTGTACCGTAGAATATTTAATATCTGCGTTATCTAACGCTACTAATTCAACCACTGCAGCATGAAGTTGATTACTATCATACATGGGAGCGGTACACCCTTCTAAATAGCTGACAGATGCTCCCTCTTCCGCCACAATTAAAGTGCGTTCAAACTGCCCTGTATCTCCTGTATTGATGCGGAAATAAGTCGACAGTTCCATGGGGCATTTTACCCCTTTGGGAATGAAAATAAAAGAGCCATCGCTAAACACCGCAGAATTTAACGCAGCAAAGAAATTATCCGCAACAGGAACCACACTACCAAGATACTTTCTTACTAACTCAGGATGTTCCTCTAATGCTTCAGAAATAGAGCAGAAAATAACCCCATCCTCGGCTAATTTTTCCTTAAAGGTGGTTGCCACAGACACACTATCAAAAATAGCATCTACAGCCACATTGCTTAGGCGTTTTTGCTCAGATAAAGGAATACCTAGCTTTTCAAAGGTTTCTATTAAAGTGGGATCAACGTCGTCTAAACTTTTTAATTTTTCTTTCTTTTGTTTAGGCGCAGAATAGTATATGATATTCTGGTAGTCAATTTTTGGGTAGTGGACGTGAGGCCAGGTAGGTTCCGTCATTTTCAACCATTGTTTATAGGCTTTAAGACGAAACTCCAGCATGAACTCTGGTTCGTTCTTTTTAGCGGAAATAAGACGAATTACATCTTCACTTAAACCCCGAGGGATAGTTTCGGTTTCGATGTCAGTAACAAAGCCGTATTTATAAGGTTGGTTGACTAGGTTTTTGACGGTGGTTGCACTCATTAGATTTTGTGTTCTCCGTTTTAGTTCAAGGTTTTTCTCCAGTATCTGGAGAATTAAGTGATTTAAACAAAATAGTTATATGGGGGATGAGTTCTTAGCCCCACAAACTTGTGTCTCCTGGATCGGGTTAATAAAACAACATTTATGTTTCTTTATTATAGCTTACAATGGATTAACAACAGAATTGTTGTCAAAGTCACATTCTTCTAAAATTTTGTGTAACCTTTTCTAAAGTGCGATCGTTACATTTGTAATATATCTGAATTGTAAGTTTAAAAAATGACTACTATACAGCCCCCTTCCACAAAAGACGACATTTTACAGCATTTACTCAAGCAAGGTAAAGCTACCGCCCACGAACTCGCAGAAACCCTGAATATCACCCCTCAAGCTACCCGTCGTCATTTGAAGGATCTAGAAGGGGACGGGTTGCTAGAACATCATCCGATGCAGGAAGGGTTAGGACGACCCCAATATGTCTATTCTCTCAGTAAACAGGGTCGCGATCGTTTTCCTAACCAATATGGGGAGTTTGCTGTGTCTTTTTTGGAGACGTTAATGGAAACATTGGGGGAGCCTCAAGTAAAAGAGGTACTACGCAAGCAATGGCAACGCAAAGCTGATGAGTACCGACGACGTATTGGCGAGGGTTCTTTAAAAGATAGGGTGGATAAGTTGGTTAAACTGCGACAGGAAGAGGGTTATATGGCTGAAATGCACAAGGCCAACGAAAAAAATGGCTTAAATGGTCAAGATGAGGGTTATCTCTTGGCTGAGCATCATTGCGCCATTTCTGATGTGGCCGAATCTTATCCTACAGTGTGTGGTCATGAGCTAGAAATGTTTGCCGACATTCTGCCTGATTGTATTATAGAACGAACCCACTGGATTAATGAAGGGGAACATAATTGTGGGTATTTAATTAGATTTAAGGGTTAGAGTTGAGAATTTATCTATTAAGTTAATGGCCAATAAAAACCTTAAAAAATATAAGAGAAACATTAACGAACTTAGGGATGTGGCCGCCATTTGGTGGCCAGAAGAGTTAAGAGCAGAAAGTGCAACCGCTAGTATTATTCCAATACTCTTAAAAACTTGGACTTTGGATAAAAAACAATTGTTAGCGTAAATTTTACGCTAAACATATCTCCAGAGCTAAAATAGAGAATTAAGGTGATTTTAAAAACTCTCTTTCCATCTTTTTAGGGGATTTTAAATATTAAATAGCTTCATTCAGTTTCGGTTCCAATATAGATATCTAAGTAGCTTTCAGTTAGAGATTGAATGACTCGTTCTAATTCATCAATGAGATTTCTTCTAGTGAGTTTTTCTACAGCATCAATATGAGCAGAACTTCCGGCTCGTCCTAAATATTTATATTTGGTTTTTTTCTCATTATTAGTGGCCATAGGAAAAATTGATTCAGCAGCCTGTAGTTTATAATACCAGTAGATTGTTCCCTTTCGATTAACCTGATAACGAATAATATGACAATTAGCTGGTGCTACTTCCCCTTCCCGTTCAATTTTCTTTATTTTCTGTTTAAGAGAGCGAATTAGACTCTTAATTTGTTTGGCTCTCAGGTGGACATCTTGACTGGTCTTAAGTTCGGAATGTGATGACATTAGCCTTAACTGTAACAAACAACCTCTTTTGATGTTAGCGTATATATTCCGCTAATTTATAAGGTAATAAATTTTAAAAATGACCAAAAATGAAACGGCTACGTCTGTCGAGGAATTCCTGGTGTGGAGGTCTAACCTCTTCCAAGGACTAAAAGCTAGAAAAGAAACTATTATAGAATTACTCGATGCCCTCTCCAGTAACCAACAAGCTCACTCAGTCGTTGAATTGTCTCTCAATCCTTTATTTAGAAGAGATTATAACAGTTTATATAGAGGAATTCAAGAGTTTTTACCCACTCAAACTGACCCTAATTATGAACAGAGAATTGAGACTTTATTTTCAGCGGTATCGAGAACAATTCCTCCCACTTCAAAACATTATAACCTCACGGGGTGACAAGCCCGTTAAAACCCTGATTGAAAGAGGGTTTCAGCCGTGGCGATCGCTCTATAAATTGTCAAAAACTAGAGGGCTTATTGAGAATAAACAATAATGATAATCATTCTTGCCGTGTGTGTGGGGGGGAGGAGGGGTTACACCGTCCTCCCCCGTCCTCCCCCCCACAGGGTTGATGCTCAAAATCAACCCCTTGGGCAATATTAGTTTTTATTAAATAATAAAAATTGGTTTATTTTGGATAGTTACATCTAAAATAAATCATCTTCCACTGGTTATTTTATGTTAAGATAAAATAGGGGAATTAAGCCGTCTTATCTATTATGGATATGGCTTGTAACCCTTTTTTATAATTGTTGAGTTTCTGGGGATTATTGCTCATCATAATTGAAATAAAATCAGAGCAAAATTCCCAAGCGTGAATCCAAAGAGAGCCATAAAGTCCTATCCAAAAATTACTATGTCTTCGGTCACGTCTTGATTTTTCAGTTAGACGAGCAATATATTTTCCTTGATTGGTTTGTCGAAATGTTTTGCCTTTTAAAGAAGTAGCAGTGTAAGAGATCGCTATTAATAAAATCAAGGAATTTAGTCGTTTATTATTGGCTTTACTTCCCTCCAAATTATAACCCCCTGTCTTACAATCCTTGAATATAGCTTCAATACCTGCCCTGGCTCGATAGACTTTCAAGACCTCTGATAAACTGTCTAAGTTGGTAAGAATAAACCAAGGCTCTTTTTCCTGTTTGCCCTTGTATTTTCTTTTCCAATATGCTCCCACATTAAAGTTTCCAAACCCTTTATTTTTAGTGACTGAAACCCCAGTTAAAAACATCTTCATCCCAGGTTTCATTCCTAACTGCGAAAAAGTTTGATAATCTTCATCATCTTTTTTCTGGTTTGTACCTTGTTTCTGACGAAAAGCGAAGAATAACTTTTGTTTTTTACTTTTTTGTTTCAACCAATAAGCTAATTTAACACTGTGGAATTCTCGGTCTCCAAGAATGACTAACTCATAGTTTTTTAGAAGACAAAGAACAGGTTGAATTAATGCCTGTTGTTCAGATAATCTGCTGGCTCCTCTTTTCCCTAAAAGTGTCCAATAGATGGGTAAAGCCCGCTTTTTCCAGATAACAGCAACCATGAAAACATTTTTATCTTTCCATTGGGTTCGGTCAATTGTTATAATCAGACGAGAGCCAGTCTTAAATTCTTTACAAATAATAGCTTTAATCACAGGAAACCAGAATCTGGGAATGGCTAAAGCTGACAAAACTAGGAATCTCTGGATATGTTTACGACGACTTTGATAAAGGATTGGTAAAGGAAAACAAGCTGCTAACCTTTCTATTCTAACCTGTTTATGTACTGTCAGCAACCACAGTAAAATTCTAAAAGCCTCGAACTGTGTTTGTGTTAAATGTTTGGTAAAATGAGATTCATAAACTGCTAAAAAGCTCATGATTTAAGTTATAAAACGATTAAGGACAATCTGATTATTATTAGCATAAAATCGGATTGTTTTCTCTCTTTTAGGAGTTGACGCTCGCGCATCAAAACAGTTTGGGGGGGCAGGGCAATCGCATTTAATTTTTGAAAAGCTGACTGCATAAGAGGTTTCGCGATTGCCGTTCATTTGTACTGAAACTCTAAAATCTTTACTGGATCACGCATCTCAGATTTTAATGCGATTGCCCTGTTTGGGGGTGNATNNTTTTTTCTTTTATATATCATTGTTTCTTATTTTTTTTTATTATTCTTTATTATTTCTTTTTTCTCTTTTCTCTAATTACATTTTTATTAATTTTTCTTTTTTTTACAACATACTTTTATTTATCTTTTTATATCTTTTTTTTTCTTTCTTTTTTTTTTTGTTATTTTTTATATATGTTTATTCTTCTTTTATCCTTCTCTTTTCATTTTTTTCTCTTGTATTCTAACTTAATACTCCATTTCTTTTTTTTTATATCTCATAATCACTTTTTTCATTATATTCTATCACTTTACATTTATTCTTATCTTTTATGCTTTTTTTTTTTTTTAATTTTCTATTAATTTTTATATCTTTTTTAATTTCTCTTTATTTTTTTTTCTTATTTTTTTTTTTTTGATATTTCTATTATATTCCTTATTAATATTTAATTTCTTCATCCTTTTATTTCTCTCTTACACCTTTCTTCTCTTTTATTAATTTTCTTTTTATATCTTCTCTTTTTTTTATTAACTTTGATCATCACTCTTCTTTCTTTTCTTACTTCTTTTTATCTCTTCTTTTTTCATATTATTTTTTTTTTCTTTT
>NZ_AADV02000124.1 GCF_000167195.1 Crocosphaera watsonii WH 8501
TTATTTGAGATGTTCTACAAACAGATTCTGAGAATGGGTGGAAAACTTTTTCTTGGAAATCACCTAATTCCACCACGGGTAGTTCACATCCTAATTTTACCAATTCTGCAAAATCTATGCCCATGGAACGAAGACATTCCACTCTAGCAGTTTCTAACCAACTAACATAAGTAACATGCCAGACGACTCCTGCATAGTCGGTATGATGGGGTTGTACCCTAAGAGAATACTCAAACCACTTTTCCGTGGTTGCTTTGAGAGGGTTTTTCGGGGTGATAGCTGAGGTAGGCGGCAGTTGGGGAGACTCTTGTGAAGAAGACAAGGTATTGACACTCTAGAGAAATATGGGGTTGACACTCTCGCCGTTAAGCTCCTATCGTCGCTGTAACGGGAGATTCTTGAGCTAATCACCGCCCTTTCAAGTTACCTCTACTTAGGTCTTACACGATTATGTCTGAACCGAGCTTACTAGAATATCACTTGCTATCTAGACACCCTTTTTGTGGTTCACTCTCCAAGCGTTTTGGCATTTCAGCCAAGGTTTGGGGCTGCCCGACCCTACCTGTCTTACGACAAAAGCTTTTTGCTTTTTCATTCACCAATGTTTATCGGTTACTGCGCTTACGGTCGTCACAAGCTTTTGAGGGAACCTCAAAAGACGCGACCTCATGTTTTTCGTGGTTTTCGCTACCCACTGTCCTCCTTTTTTCCGTTCGACGGTGCTGCACTGTTTCAGCAGATTTTCACGCTTTTCGGCGGTGTTTCAACCTGAAGACATCACTAGTCTAGCACAACTTTTTTTGAAAGTGTCGATGCACTCACCTTTTTTTGTTGGTCGGGATTTCATCCCACCGTTAACATTCGTGTAACGGGGGTCTTCACCCCGACATTTGAGATAACTTGCTCATCAGTGTATCAAAAAATCACAGTTATTAATAAACTACCCCAGGTTGCTACGCTGAACCTGAGGTTTTCAAATTAGCTATCTTATTCAATTTTAGTAATGGAGTTGGTTCTCGGATCGACAATTTTCCTACCAAGTCCAGCAAATTGGATGGCCAAGTTAGTTTTTTTTCCTGACCCTAAAATATGGGTAATTTCTCCTTCCCCAAAACTATGATGAATGACGCGATCGCCTACTGACCATTTATCATTTGCAGAACTAGAAACTGTTTTTTTGCGATGCACTTTTCTAGCGGTTGGTCGCAGATTACTATTGATTAATTCTTCTGGTATTTCTTGGATAAATTGTGACACCATTTTCATTTCTTTTGAACCCCAAACATATCTCTCTCTGGCATGACTAATAAATAATTGTTCTTGGGCGCGGGTAATTCCCACATAACATAATCTTCGTTCTTCTTCTAAGGACAAAGGATCATTTAAACTCCGAACATGGGGGAAAGTTCCTTGTTCTAATCCCACTAAAAAGACAATGGGGAATTCCAACCCTTTTGCAGAGTGTAAGGTCATTAACGATACCTTTTCTTGTCCTTCATCCAGGTTATCTAAATCCGAGGCAAGAGAAGCATTAGTTAAATAACCTTGTAAACTTGTGTCTTCATTTTCTTCTTGATATTGAGCGATTGCACTGTACAATTCATAGATATTTTCTAATCTATTGTCTGCTTCTTCGGTTCCTTTTGTCTTCAAATCATCCACATATCCTGATAATTCCATGATCTGATCAAATATCTCTGTTCCTGAAAGTTCTTTCAATTTACCCTGTAATTCTTTAATCATACTAGCAAATTTATTGACTGATTTAGCTGCCCTTCCTGCTAAGGTTTTCACCGACGTTTCATCCCTAACAATTTCCCATAACGGTATTTCTAATTCTTGGGACGCTTTCAGTAAAGAATCAATGGAAGTTTTGCCGATACCTCGACGGGGAGAATTAATCACCCTCAGTAAACTAACCGTATCAAAAGGATTGACAATTAACCTTAAATATGCGATAGAATCTTTAATTTCTTGACGGTCATAAAACTTAAAGCCCCCCACAATATTATAGGGTATATTATTACGAATGAAGTTATCTTCAAATGGTCGAGATTGAGCATTAACCCGATACAATAGGGCAAAGTCTCCCCAATTTAATTCTGGGTTTGTTTCAACCATTTCTTGTATTTTACCCATAACAAAATCCGCTTCTATGCGTTCATCCTCTGCTTTATAACAGTAAATTTCTTCCCCTTCTCCTCTGGTGGGACGCAAAATTTTATCGATACGTTGACTATTATTTTCAATCAGTTGATTAGCTGCTTGTAAAATAGTTTCTGTAGAGCGATAATTTTCCTCTAGTTTAACCATTGTTCTTGTATCTTCATCCGGCAAACCATCACCAAAGTCAGATTGAAAATTCAATAAAATAGTAAAGTCTGCCATACGAAAACTATAAATAGATTGATCCGCATCTCCTACCACAAAAATAGACCGATTTTCCCAGTTCCATTCGCTTTTACGAGGTTCTGCATTGGTTGTTAACAATTGAATCAACTCGTATTGAATACGGTTAGTATCTTGATATTCGTCCACTAAAATATGTTTAAATTGGGAATGCCAATAACCCAAAATAGATTCATTTTGTTGAAATAAGCGCACAGGAACCAAAATTAAGTCATCAAAATCTAGGGCATTATTAGCAGCTAATTGAGTTTGATATTCGTTATAAACTTCCGCAATGACACGACCCTTGGCATAGGAATTTTCTTTTAAATAAGCTTCGGGAGATAAACCCAAATTTTTAGCATTACTAATGGCATAACGAACAGTACGAGGATTAAACTTTTTATCGTCTAAATTAAACTGTTTGAGAACAATATTTTTAACCAAACTTTGGACATCAGACTCATCAAAAATAGAAAAATTACGCTCCCATTGTCGCTTCTTTTCGTCTTGATACTTGTTAACATCGTAGCGGAGAATCCTAGCACATAAACTATGAAAAGTCCCGATCCATAACTTTTTCGTTGTTTTCTTATAAACTTGAGAAAGTAAACGTTTTTGATCGTATTCTGGCAAAGAATTAAACGGTTGTCCCTGCTGCTTTAAAGCCATTTCTTGAGCAAATAACCTCTCCAGTCTATCTTTCATCTCCCGTGCTGCCTTATTGGTAAAAGTGACAGCCAAGATTGACTCAGGATCAACTTGATAATGGGTGATCAGATGGGCAATTCTATAGGTGAGAGCGCGAGTTTTGCCCGAACCTGCCCCTGCTACCACCAAAAGGGGTCCACAGAAGTGTTCAACAGCAATACGTTGTGAGGGGTTAAGTTGAGAGAGAAAATTGACGGAAGCAGTCATAAAACTTTACAATTGGGTGACACACTGGAACTATCTTGATTTTATCGTTAAGCATTCCAGAACTGAGATTGACTTACAATCATTTTCCAGGCATTTCAAGCCATTGTCTCCCTCTCAAACTTAGGAAAAACAGAGTTTTTAGGGACTATGCCCAAAATAGCGATCAAGTATAACTGCCTAGCTTAACACATTAAGGAAAAAAAAATTTTCAATTAGGCAAAATTTAGTGTATCAAAATGGAAATTCTCCCTTACAATAGAGATAGCGGAGACAAACGTTTCCGTTCACTCCTCACACCACACTCCGCCCGGCATTAGTTCGGGCGGTTTCTTATGGGAGAAAACCGCACTTCATTTTAATGGGTAAAAGTCCAGAAAGTTTTTAGTATGGTAGAATTCTAGAGTATTCTAGATAAACATGAGCAATCAAAGGAATTCATGATATGTCAGCTGCAGTTCAAGTTACAGATGGTACTTTTAAAGCAGATGTTTTAGACAGCGACGTTCCCGTTCTCGTGGATTTTTGGGCGCCTTGGTGTGGTCCTTGTCGTATGGTCGCTCCCGTTGTAGAGGAAATAGCAGACCAATACGCCGGTCAGGTTAAGGTTGTTAAGCTCAACACGGACGAAAATCCTAACACTGCTAGTCAATATGGCATTCGTAGTATCCCCACTCTGATGATCTTCAAGGGAGGTCAACGAGTGGATATGGTTGTGGGTGCTGTTCCTAAAACAACCCTCGCTTCTACTTTGGAAAAGTATCTTTAAGTTTTGATAACAATCAAGACTGCATCGAAAGAGGTAAACTGTTTTAGGTTTACCTCTTTTTTCATCTTTTTACTCCCTTTCCTCCCTCGGTTATGCCGAAGGGAGGAAAGGGTGCAAATTTAACTTAGGTTATTTTTCTCTGGATAAAGATAAAGGTTGAATTTTATCAATTTCATCTTGCTCTTTTTTAAGCACAGCGTAAAGATCATTAGCTCGTTGTAAATTAAGCCAAAAATCAGGAGATGTACCAAAGTATTTTCCTAATCTTAAAGCGGTACTGGTAGTAATACCTCTTTTATTATTAATGAGTTCATTAACTCTTTGATAACTAACACCAATCTCATTAGCAAGTTGTTGTTGAGTTAAACCCATTGGTTCTAAAAATTCTTCTCGCAACATTTCACCAGGAGTGGTGGGGGGACGTATGTTAGGAATATTAACCATAATTAAATTAGTTAGTGATAATCAATTATATGGATTAAAACATAAGCTTTAAGTTCTTGTTTGCTCTTTTTTTTACTAAAATCAGGTTTCATCTTTTATCCTTGATATGCAAAAACATCCACTTGAATTGATTTTATCGGTTTAGTTTCTCCTTGAACCATTAAACGAACTTTTTCTGCTGTTTCACTACTAAAAATAATTTCTCCACAACGACTACAAACTTGTGCAGGAATATTCTCTACTAAAATTAATTTTCCTTCAATCTCAAAAGTTTCATTAACCAGTTGAGATGTAAATTTTTCTGAGCCACAATTATAACAGTTAAACATTTTTTTATCTCCGTTGTGAATAATTAATCCATTCGTCTTCATTCGGTTCATAGAGAGTAATAATAGTTGTTATAGGAGAATCTAACCGAGATGTCTGAAGATGTAAAGGTCTATTTGCTTGAGTAAATCCCAACAAAAGACAACTAGGAGTATATTTATCATCGGGATAATCTTCAATAATAATAACATTGTTTCCTGTTTCCATAATTTCCTGTCTAGATATATTTCGTTCAACGACACGCTTGAAAGCATGGCGTGTTAAATTAAATTTTCCAGACATTAGTTGTTGACGAGTTGTTTCTAATGATTTCATGGGTTTAAAAAAAGTCCCCTAGTTTGTTTCTAGAGGACTATCTTTATTATCGGTGACAATTATAAAACTCACCTAAATTTATTTTTTATTACTACTCTTAGAAACTTTCTTAATAGCTAAACCTCCCAAACTCAATAATCCTAAAATAGATGAGGGTTCAGGAACAGATTGAGAAACAGGAGCATCATTAATCGTCCAGCTACCAAAAACAGTCCCATCAGCATTATTCGTAGTATTACCTATAAATGTATAGGTTTCCCCTGCTTGAAATAGTAGGGGTTGACCAACAAAATCACTGGATGTCTGTATATTTCCCAAAGAAGATACACCAGGACCAGTGATATCAAAGTTAATAGTTCCAAAATCAAGGACTGAAATGTAGGAGAGAAGTTCTACATCTTGGTCAAAACTAACATCAAATGATGTGGTTCTGCCATCTCCAAATACTAATCCACCAACAAGAAAGTCAAAATTCACTGGACTTGGGTTAGAGAAGGTTGCAGTTGCTGTTCCGGCGGTTTCTTGGAAAGTGCTTACGGAACCTGTGTTGTCAGTAAAGTCAATAACAACTGTAGCAGCATTAGCAGCAGAAGATAGGGTTAAAATGGCAAAGGTAGCACCAGCAATTGATAAGCTATGCTTTACCTCACCCAAAAAAATGATAAGTTTTGCTAAACTTATCGTGGTATAATTCCAAAAAAAGTTGACGCTTTTTAGTATAGCTTTCATGTTAGTTTTTGGGCATAATTCTGGAAAAATAAGAACATTTAGGTCCCATTTTCATCAACTTCGACTATAGATATGGATGTTGTAGGGGTCAACGGCCGTTGACCCCTACGGAAATTAGTAAGATAAACAATTATGCAACTAACAGAACATATTTTACCAATCAAAAATACAACACTAAACACTTTATTATCAGAATTGTCAGAGGAATGTAACAATGTAAATATTTTAATTAATCAACTGCAATTACTTGATATTACCCCTAAACAAAAAGCGTAAATTTTAGCCGAGTTGTTAACAGCAACCATTCATTTACAGGTTCATTGTGGAGAAGCTTTTCAAGATTTAATTGCAGAAGAAATGGAAAATTTACCCGATGATGATGAATTATAGTAGAATATAATCAAACGATCAAGTTAACTTAATTTCCTTAGTTTCTAAAATCAATGATGAAGCAAAAAATTACTGCTATTTTCAATGGTGAAGCTTTTTACCCAATAGAAGCTTTTAATCTTGAACCCAATACAAAAGTAACACTAACTATTGAAACTCAACTAACGGACACAAAACAACTAAAAATGATGGCAAGAGATCCTGATATTATCAAAGCAATGAACATGATTAATGAAGAATTTATGTCAACAGAAATGGATGGATTAAGAGAGCATGAAGATTGAAAGAGGTCAAATATATTTTGTTAATCTTAACCCCATTCAAGGTAAAGAACAAGCAGGAAATCGTCCTGTTTTAGTATTATCCATTAATTCTATCAATGACTTACCTTTAGTTGTCACAGTGGTTGTAGGTACTAAGGGTAAAAATATTCGCCAAGATTATCCGACAAATGTTAGGGTTTCTCCTGATGAAAGTGGACTTTCGTTAGAAACAATATTTCTCTGTTTTCAAATTCGTTCAATTGATAAAAATCGTTTTTCTTCTGCACCAGTTGGTAAATTGTCAGAGGAAAAAATGCAAGAAATTGAAACAGCTATTCGTTATTGTTTAGGTTTATAGCCTATGACTTGTAAGTATTATAGAAATTAGATATACTTATACAAGATACTTCCAGGAGATAAGATGAGTGCTATATCATTTCAAGAAATTATTGATTCAATTGAAAGTTTATCCATAGAAGATCAAGATTATTTATTTGACTTAATTCGTAAAAGAAGAATTGATAATAGACGAGAAGAAATTGCTAGAAATGGGGAAGAAACCTTAAAAGCTTTATCATCAGGAAAAGCAAAACAAGGAACAGCAGAAGAAATAAAAGCATATTTGTTAGAAGATGAGGAAGAATGAGATTAGTAGCTGATAAAAGCTTTAAACGTGCTTTTAAACGATTAGTTAAAAAGAATCCTCAACTAAAGGATAAAGTATTAGGTATTTTAGATATCTTAGAAAAAGATCCTTTTACTACTTCTTTAAAATCTCATAAATTAACAGGGAATTTAGAGGGATATTGGTCATGTTCTGTGAGTTATAATTGCCGTATTATTTTTACTTTCAGTCAAGATATAGAGTCGGAAGAAACTTTAATTATTCTGGTTGATATTGGTTCTCACGATGAAGTGTATTGAGTGTCACCAATGCACAGAAATGGTATTTTGTCAAGATAAAAAATCAAGAAGATAAAAAGGATACATTTTGTTACAAACGTACTCAGAAAGTTCCGAAACAGTTTAATCTAGAGGCTGATTAACTTTTTAAAGATAAAACCTTATCGCCTTGGGAAGCAGGGCGACTGCCTGCGGAGGCTTTAGTAAGACCGAACCCCCCCATGTCCGCCTGATAGGGGGGATGTAAGGGGGGTTGAGGCAACAGCCAATGAAGCGGGAAGCTCCGAAGACGAATAAAACCGTCCTAAGTCTTTGTTAGTTGGAAGTCCCAACCAAAACAGAGTTTAGTTGGGGTACTTCACAAAACATCTGGTTTTAATCAAGATGTTGCCAATATATAAACTCCGATAATGGAGTGTAATAGCAATTTTTTTCATGGGAGATAGTTGAAATCTAATGAGTGTAAAAACAAGTGGTGGAAGCTCGTCAGCCAACCCTCAACTGTATCAAACCGTTCCCGTCTCAGCCATCAGTCAAGCTGAGCAACAGGATCGCTTTTTAGGAAAGACAGAACTCAATCAATTAGTTACCTATTTCCAGTCTGGACAGAAGAGACTGGCGATCGCCCAAATCATAACAGCCAACTCAGATTTAATTGTGTCACGGGCAGCTAATAAGATATTCACTGGGGGATCGCCCATGGCGTATCTAGAAAAACCCCCAGTGGAGGCTCCCCGAGAGATGGCTATGGCAGGAGCAACCCAAACAGTGCAACCAGGAGCAGTTACCTACGTAGAAAGCGGCGGTGGTGGCGGTGGAATTTTTGGGGGTTTACGCGCCCTGTTGACCTCTTCTACTGGACCTATTCCCCCTGGGTTTCGCCCCATTAATATCTCTCGTTATGGACCGAGCAATATGCAGAAGTCCTTGAGAGATATGTCTTGGTTTTTGCGCTATGTTACATACGCTATTGTGGCTGGTGATCCGAGCATCATTGTGGTTAACACCCGTGGTTTAAAACAAGTCCTAGAAAGAGCTTGTTCTATCGATGCGACCATCGTAGCACTGCAAACAATGCGGGCTGCTTCTCGGGAGTATTTCCGCGAAGATGCAGAAGCACAAACCATTGTTACCGAATACTTTGACATTCTCCTCACAGAACTCAAAGCACCAACCCCTGGTAACAAGTTACGTCAACGTTCTTCTGATGATCTACAAGGCTTAGAACTACCTCAAAGCTACTTTAACGCTGCTTTAACCCGTCAAAAATTCGTGATGAAGCCTGGCTTATCCGAATCTGAGAAAGGGGAAATCGTCAGAGCAGCCTATCGTCAACTGTTTGAGAGAGATATTACCAAGGCTTACAGTCAATCTGTATCTTACCTAGAGTCTCAGGTAAGAAATGGGGACATCTCCATGAAAGAGTTTGTCCGTCGTCTTTGTAAGTCCCCTCTTTATCGTAAGCAGTTCTTTGAACCCTTTATCAATAGTCGGGCTTTAGAATTGGCTTTCCGTCATATTTTAGGCCGTGGTCCTAGTTCTCGTGAAGAAGTGCAGAACTACTTTTCCATCGTTTCTGACGGTGGACTTCCAGCATTAGTGGATGCCTTAGTAGACTCTCAAGAATACGCCGATTATTTTGGAGAAGAAACCGTACCTTATCTGCGTGGTTTAGGACAAGAAGCCCAAGAATGTCGTAACTGGGGAATGCAGCAAGACCTATTTAACTATAGTGCGCCCTTCCGTAAGATTCCTCAATTCATCACCACTTTTGCCAAATATAATCAACCCTTACCGGATCAGCACGTTTACGGTTCTGGAAATGATCCCCTAGAAATTCAATTTGGGGCAATTTTCCCGAAAGAAACCCGTGACCCCAGTAAGAGTCCTGCTCCCTTTAGCAAAGATACCAAGCGGATTTTAATTCACCGTGGTCCTGGTATCAATAACCAAAACAGTAACCCGGCTGCCCGGCCTGAATTGCCAGGTAGTTTAGGGGCGAAGGTTTTCCGTCTCAATAACGAACTACCTGGTAGCAGTAACGGAGCCAGTGTTAAGTTTGGTGAGAGTTCCACTCAAGCGGTGATTCGTGCTGCTTACCGTCAGGTGTTTGGCCGGGATGTCTATGATGGACAACGGTTAAAAGTAGCGGAAAATAAACTGGAAAATGGGGATATTACCCTACGGGAGTTTATCAAAGCTTTAGCTAAGTCTGAGGTGTTCCTGAAAACCTACTGGACTCCTTTTTATGTGGTTAAGGCGATCGAATACATCCACCGTCGTCTCTTAGGTCGTCCTACCTACGGCCGCCAAGAAATGAACCCTTACTTTGATTTGGCTTCTAAGAAGGGCTTTTATGCCTTAGTTGATGCCATGATCGATAGTCAGGAGTACACGGAAGCCTTTGGAGAAGATACGGTTCCCTATGAACGGTATTTGACACCTGCTGGAATGCAGTTACGCATGGCTCGTCCTGGTAGCATTCGAGAAGATATTGGTCAACGGGTTGATAAGAAAGTAACTCCAAGATTTGTGGAACTAGGTCAAGTTTCTAATAACCGCACCGAACCTGAACTCAAGTTCCGTGTTAACCAAGGGGTTAGTACCCAGCGTCAGCAAACGAAAATCTTTAAGTTGTTAACTACAACCGATAAAGTAGCTCTACAAAATGCCATTCGTGCTGCTTATCGTCAGATTTTTGAGCGGGATCTCGACCCTTATATTATTCAAGCTGAGTTTACCAGTCTTGAAAGTAAGTTAGGTAACGAAGAAATTACCGTTAAAGAGTTTATTGAAGGTTTAGGTTGTTCTGATCTCTATATCAAAGAGTTCTACGCCCCCTATCCCAACACGAAGGTTATCGAACTAGGAACTAAACATTTCTTAGGTCGTGCGCCTTTAACTCAAAAAGAGATTCAAAAATACAACCAAATTTTAGCCACTGAGGGTATTCGGGGCTTTATTGGGGCAATGGTCAACAGTATGGAATATCTCCAATTATTCGGAGAAGATACGGTTCCCTATCGTCGTTTCCCCACCCTTCCTGCCGCCAACTTCCCCAACACCGAACGCTTGTATAACAAGTTAACCAAACAGGATCAGGAGTTGGTAGTTCCTAGTTTTGAACCTGTGGTTAAAGTGGGTGGTTAATTTAATGATCATTTCCTAAATTTTCATAAAAAAAGGCGCGATTTGTCGCGTCTTTTTTATAATGAAAATGGACAAAATTTTAGGAGAAAAAAATGCCTAAACTTCGTAATATGTTAATTGGTGCTGGTATTGCTGTGGTGGGTGGTATTGGGACTAAAATGGCTGTGGATTATTTTCGTAATCGTGACAAGGAAGAGGAAGTTCCTGATACTGAGGAAGATGTGGAACCTGCATCTGAGGAAGAAGTTGCTTATGCAACGGTAGAAGATAGTACGATTCAAGAATTTCTTGATAATAGTTTCGGTGATCCAGGCCGTTATGTTCCTACTCGTGCGCCCAAAATATTTGAGTATCAAGGGTTTCAATGTATGGTGATTTGGGCTTACGATAATAAGAACGAAAAAAATCAATTATTGGCCTTTAAATAGGGTTTGCTGAAAAAGTTTCTCCAAAATTTATGCCACTTTTGACCAAGAATTTTCTGACAAATCAATAAGTTTTAGTACATAAAAATTGTTTAAAGTATAATCAAAATTAATGAAAGGCGGTTTAATGAGTTCCCCTGTTCTATTATTAGTAAATAAGGACAAAAAAAGCGACAAAAACTGCCTCAGAAGTTTACAAAGATTGACAACTAAAAATGTAATAGCAATAGATGTAATGGAGGTTTCAGGGAGTTTTGTCATCACGAGATTTAGGCTAAATCTTCGTTTAGCTTGTCCAAACTTTCCCTCAATAGCATTACGGAAGCATTCATCGGAGTGGGCTTGTTTCTTTTCTTCTTCACTGACATTTTTCGGAGGTCTTCCTAACTTCGGACCACTGATTCTTATCCCTCTTTCCTTACACCAATTTCTGTTTTCCCTAGTTCGATAAATTTTATCTACATGGACGGATTCGGGATAATAGCCAAACGTTTCTTTATACTTTTCTACTTGTTCTTTAAAATGACAAGATTCATTGAAGTTTTCCCAACTTATTTTGTCTAGAAACACATAGTTATCTACACAGCTTACTGAAAGTTTAGCTCCAAACTCTATTGGTTTTCCTGCTTTTCCCCTCACTATTGGACGAATATGCGGTTGAGTTAAACTTACAATTCTTTGAGGAACACTCTGGGTCTTATTCTCCCACATTGACTGTTGTTGTTCATAAACTTTTTTGATAGTCTCTAGACAATTTTTCTGTCTTTTACACAGATTTTCCAGGGAAGCCCCAGCTTGAATTAAGTCTTCTATATCTCCTAAATTTTTCTTAAGGTATTTTAACTGTTTCCCGATAGCTTTTCTTCTTTCTTGATAAGATACTTTTCGTTTTTTAGCTACTTTTAAGTATTCCTTTCTAGCAATTTTTCTAGAAGTTCTCGGTTTTTTTCTCAATTTCACTCTTAATGGTTTATAAAGATTATCTATTATTCTTTCTGTCTCAATTCTGGCTTGATTGAATATGCCTAAATCCGTTGGGTATTTGATGTCTGCTGGCGCACAAGTCGCATCTAAAATTAGTTTACCTTTATTTTTTATTTTTTCTCCTTTTTCTTGGAGACAATCCTTTTTTTTTACTTCTTTATCACTCTTGTCTATTTCTCTTTTTACTATTTTTTTATTGATTTTGTTTATCAATTCTCCATCAATTCTTTTCCTAAAATGAACTAGCATTGAAGATCTCACGGGGTGACAAGTAGGTTGAAAAGTAAGTCCAGAGCGGTTTTTCTCTGTTACCCGACCCTAAACAATTGTCGGCAACCAGAGAGCTTATTGAGAATGAACGATAATAATAATCATTTGCAAATGGGGGGGGAAGAGGTGGAGTATGGAGAGTCAAGAACAGGATGAAGAGGGAGG